>JBCDLH010000002.1:0-587044 GCA_038745585.1 Pseudomonadota bacterium | reverse complement strand
GCCTTCGGCATGCCGATCTACCCGCCGCCCGCCTTCTTCTGGTGGTGGTACTTCTACGACGCCTATGCGCGCACGGTGTTCTGGGAGGGCGGCGCGATCGCGGCCTCGGGCGGTTTCATCTCCATCGCCGTGGCCATCACCATGTCCGTGATCCGGGCGCGCGAGGCTGCCGATGTCCATACCTATGGGTCGGCCCGTTGGGCGAACCGGTCCGAGGTTGAGGCCGCAAGACTGCTCGGCTCCGATGGCGTTCTGCTCGGCAAGCTGGATCAGGATTACTTGCGCCATGACGGGCCTGAGCATGTCCTTTGCTTTGCGCCCACCCGGTCGGGCAAGGGTGTGGGCCTCGTGGTCCCGTCGCTTCTGACCTGGCCGGGCTCTGCCATCGTCCACGACATCAAGGGCGAGAACTGGGACCTGACGGCCGGGTTCCGCGCGCGCCATGGCCGGGTGCTGCGATTCGATCCGACCAGCATGACCTCGGCCGCCTACAACCCGTTGCTCGAAGTCCGCCGGGGAGAGTGGGAGGTGCGCGATGTCCAGAACGTGGCCGATGTTCTCGTCGATCCCGAAGGCTCCCTCGAGAAACGCAACCATTGGGAAAAGACCTCACACTCGTTGCTGGTCGGCGCGATCTTGCACGTGCTCTATGCCGAACGAGACAAGACCCTGGCCGGCGTTGCCGCTTTCCTGTCCGACCCGCGCCGTCCGATCGAGCAGACCCTCGAAGCGATGATGGCGGCGCGTCACCTGCGAGAGGCCGGTCCGCATCCGGTCATTGCCTCGACCGCGCGCGAACTGCTGAACAAATCCGACAATGAACGCTCGGGCGTTCTCTCGACGGCTATGTCCTTCCTTGGCCTCTACCGCGACCCCGTCGTCGCCCATGCGACTCGGCGCTGTGACTGGCGGATCGAGGATCTTATCGGTGCAGAACACCCGACGACCCTCTACCTCGTGGTACCGCCCTCGGACATCTCGCGCACCAAGCCGCTCATCCGGTTGGTGCTGAACCAAATCGGACGCCGATTGACGGAGGACCTGAAGGACACACGTCGCCGCTATCGCGTGCTGATGATGCTCGACGAATTCCCGGCGCTCGGGCGGCTCGACTTCTTTGAAAGCGCGCTGGCCTTTATGGCGGGCTATGGAATCAAGAGTTTTCTGATCGCGCAGTCGCTCAATCAGATCGAGAAGGCCTATGGCCAGAACAACGCCATCTTGGACAACTGCCACGTCCGGGTGAGCTTCGCGACCAATGATGAACGGACCGCCAAGCGTGTCTCGGATGCCCTTGGCACGGCAACCGAGATGAAGGCGATGCGGAACTACGCCGGCCACCGGTTGGCGCCCTGGCTGGGTCACCTCATGGTCTCGCGCTCCGAGACAGCGCGCCAGTTGCTGACGCCGGGCGAGATCATGCAGCTCCCGCCCGACGATGAGATCGTCATGGTCGCAGGAACGCCGCCGGTCCGCGCGAAGAAGGCGCGGTATTTCGAGGACAAGCGGTTCGTCGATCGCGTAGTGCCGCCGCCAGAACCGCGGAAAGGAGATCCGGTCCTGCAGGATGATCCATGGTCATCGCTTCCGGCCATCGAAGCCGATACACCGGCGGGCATGTCGGTGCCATCGACCAATGCCGATGAAGCGAATGCAGGCCTGCGTCGGGAACCCGACTTGGCTGAGCATGTGACCGTAGCCCCAGAAAAGACGACAGAACCAGCGCGCGAGTTCGAGATGATGCTCGACGACGAACCGGAGGAGGCTGCACGGCGACGGCAGGCCCTGCGTAAGCAGATGGGGCAGGTGGCCCGGCAGGCCACTATGGACCGCAATGACGGTATCGATCTCTGAGGACTGACCCATGCGCGACCGTCTCAACGTGTCCTTGCCAGCTGAGTTGATCGGCCGGATCAACGACATCGCCGACCGGAAACGCGTGACCCGATCGGCAATCGTCGAGGCGGCGGTCGAATCCTTCCTCTCGCCCGATCATGCCGACATGCAGGAGGCCGCCCTGACGCGCCGCCTCGACCGCCTCTCGCGCCAGGTCGCCCGTATGGAGCGCGATCAGCGGATCACGACCGAGACCGTCGCACTCTTCGTGCGCTTCTGGCTCACCATCACCCCGCCGATTGCGCCAGATCAGCAAGCGGCGGCGCAGGCCAAAGGCCGGGAACGGTTCGACGGATTTGTCGAGACCTTGGGCAAGCGGGTGCAGAAAGGGCGGTGGTTTGCGGATGAGATCAACGGAGACATGGGATAACACCTCCATAAGGCTCAAATACTTACTCGAAGCATTGCATTTTGGGCCAAAATGGCCAGAACTGTTTGAGCAGCAATGGGTGATGCCACATGCGAACTCTCAGTGCAAAGGACGCAAAGTACGGCTTTGGACGGTTGATTGATCTTGCACGAGCTGAGCCTGTTGCAGTTTCGAAGCACGGGCGAACGGTCGTGGTCGTACTCTCAATTGAAGAGTATGAGAAGTTGAAGGCGCTGGAGGCAGATATCGTCATGAAAACAAATTGTAGTGACAACGAAAAATAGTGAGCAATTTCTTGAGTGATAGTTTGCAACTCAAATCTGGCCTTTGGAACGCAGCGAATACGCTCCGGGGTTCGGCTGTCGATCGGACCGACTGGAAGGGGTACATCCTCCCACTCCTGTTCTTTAAACGCATCTCTGATGTTTGGGATGAAGAGACCGCCGAGGCGCAGGAGATCTATGGCGAGGCCGACCCTTCACTATTCCCCGAGATCCACCGCTTTGTCGTTCCCGAAGGCTGCCACTGGAACGACGTTCGTGAGACCGCGACGAATGTCGGGGCCGCGCTCCATCGCGCGATGCAGGAGATCGAGCGGGCCAACCCGGACACGCTCTTCCGCGTTTTCGGCACCGCCGACTGGGGCAACAAGGAGAAGTTCTCGGACGAGCTGCTCAAGGATCTGATCGAGGGGTTCTCGGACATCGGGCTCGGCAACCGAGCGGTCAGCACAGATATCCTCGGTGACGCCTACGAGTACCTGATCGGCAAGTTCGCCGACGTAACCCGGCGCAATAAGGCCGGCGAGTTCTACACGCCGCGCAGCGTCGTGCGGATGATGATTGAGATCCTCAATCCCCAGGAAGGCGAAAGCATCTACGACCCCGCGTGCGGTACCGGCGGCATGCTGCTTGGCGCAATTGAGCACGTCATGCGCAAGGGCGGCGATCCGCGGACCTTCTATGGCAAGATCTACGGCCAGGAGAAGAACCTCACCACCTCCGCCATCGCGCGCATGAACTTGGTCCTGCACGGGATCGAAGACTTTCAGATCGCGCGTGAGGATACCCTCCGCAGCCCCGCCTTCACGGACTCGAGCACGAGCGGCATCGCCACTTTCGACTGTGTCATTGCGAACCCACCATTCTCGTTGAAGGAATGGGGGCGCGAACTGTGGGAGGCCGATCCGTGGGGTCGTGCCAAGTATGGCATCCCGCCCGAGAGCTACGGCGACTATGCCTTCGTCCAGCACATGATCTCGTCGATGGCACCGACCGGAAACAGCCGGATGGCCGTCGTCCTGCCGCAGGGCGCCCTGTTCCGGAAGTCGGCCGAGGGGACGATCCGTCAGGCGCTCCTTGAGAACGACATGATCGAGGCAGTCATCGGCCTGGCTCCGAACCTGTTCTACGGCACGCAGCTCGCCGGCTGCGTGGTCGTGCTTCGGCGCAAGAAGCCGGCCGAACGCAAGAACAAGGTCCTGATCATCGACGCGTCCAGCCTGTTCCGCAAAGGCCGCGCACAGAACTTCCTCGACCAGGAGCACAGCGACCAGATCGTCGCCTGGTACCGCGCCTTTGAGGATATCGAGGATCGCGCCAAGGTCGCCACCATCGACGAGATCAAGAAGGAAGGCTGGACGCTCAACATCTCCCGCTACGTGCTGCCGCCCATCGGCGAAGACATTCCGCCGCTGCCCGAGGCTGTCGATGCCTTCAAGACCGCCCTTGCCGACGCGCGCGCGGCCGAGGATCACCTGCGCAAGGTGCTGACCGAGGGAGGCTGGCTACAATGACCGAACACCTCTCTCAACGCGAACTCGAAAGCTATCTCTGGGGCGCGGCGACGCTGCTCCGCGGCCTCGTCGATGCCAGCGACTACAAGCAGTACATCTTCCCGCTGATGTTCTTCAAACGCCTCTCCGACGTCTGGGACGAGGATTACCAGGAGGCGCTCGACGAAACCAGCGACGAGGGCTACGCGACCGCCACGGCGAACGACCGCTTCGTCATTCCCGAGGGCGCGCACTGGAACGACGTGCGCAGCGCGCCAAAGGATGTGGGGCGGGCGTTGCTCTCGGCCTTCCTTGCCATCGAGGCGGCCAATCCCGAGCGGCTGCAGGGCGTCTTCGGCAACGCGCCCTGGACCGACAAGGGCCAGATGCCAGACGCCACGCTCAAAAACCTGATCGAGCACTTCTCGAAGCACGACCTGACGCTCGCCGCCGTCCCCGAGGACGAACTCGGCAACGGCTACGAATACCTCATCAAGAAGTTCGCCGACGATAGCGGCCACACCGCGCAGGAGTTCTACACGAACCGCACGCTGGTCCACCTCATGGCGCAGATGCTGCAGCCGAAATCGGGCGAGAGCATCTATGACCCGACCTGCGGCACCGGCGGCATGCTGATCTCCTGCCTGGCCGAGGTGAAGCGGCGCGGCGGCGATACGCGCACCATGGGCCTTTACGGGCAAGAGCTCATCACCATCACCGCCGCCATCGCCCGGATGAACCTCGTCATCCACGGCGTGTCGGACTTCCAGATCCCCAGCGGCAACACGCTGGCCGCCCCCGCCTTCGCGCAGGGCGACAAACTGCGCACCTTCGACGTGGTCCTCGCCAATCCACCCTATTCCATCAAGAAATGGAACCGCGGCGCGTGGGAAAAGGATGTCTGGGGTCGCAACTTCCTCGGCACCCCGCCGCAGGGGCGCGCGGATTACGCCTTCTTCCAGCACATCCTGCACAGCATGGACCCCGAGACGGGGCGCTGCGCGATCCTGTTCCCGCATGGCGTGCTCTTCCGCAATGAAGAGGCCGAGATGCGGCGCAAGCTGATCGAGGCCGATCTGGTGGAATGCGTGCTCGGGCTCGGGCCGGGGCTGTTCTACAACTCGCCGATGGAGGCCTGCGTCATCATCTGCCGCAGCCGCAAACCGGCCGAGCGGAAGGGACGCATCCTGTTCATCGACGCGGTGGCCGAGATCGCGCGCGAGCGGGCGCAGAGCTTCCTGCGCGACGCGCATCAGGAACGCATCTTCGCGGCCTATCAGGCCTTCGCGGACGAGCCCGGCTTTGCCGCCGTGGTCAGCAATGCCGATGTGCTGGCAGCTGAGGGGAACCTGTCCATCGCCCGCTACGTGAAAAAACCAAAGGCGGAAGTCGCCGCAGAGGATGCTGTCTCGCTGGCTTTGGCCTGGGGCAATTTCGATGCCGAAGGGCGGGAGTTCTGGACCGGCATGGATTCGCTGGTCGATATGCTCGACGGGCTTGCCCCGGCGGAGGACGCCGATGCTTGAGCGCCCGTCGAAACTCGTCTCCTACCGCTTCGATCAACTGGCGGATCAGATCAACAAGCGTGTCATGCCGGATGAGGCGGACGTGGAGCGTTATGTCGGGCTGGAACACCTTGATCCTGACAGCCTACGCATCCGCCGGTGGGGCGACACCAGCGAGGTCGAATCCACTAAACTGCTGTTCCAGCCGGGCGATATCATCTTTGGCAAGCGCCGGGTCTATCAACGCAAGGTGGCGGTGGCGGATTTCGAAGGGATCTGCTCGGCGCACGCCATGGTGCTGCGGGCCAAGCCCGAGACCGTGCTGCCGGAGTTTCTGCCGTTCTTCATGCAGAGCGATTTGTTTATGGAGCGGGCACTGAGCATCTCGGTCGGCTCGCTCTCGCCCACCATCAACTGGAAGGCTTTGGCAAAAGAGGAATTTCTGCTGCCGCCGATCCAGGAGCAGGCACGGTTGGTGGAGGCGTTTTCTGCTTATCGAGCCGCATACGAGAGCCTCCAAGAAGCCGAAGATCGACTTGCCGATGTGCAAGCCGCTTACGTAGAGAACCTCCTATACGAGCGCTTCAAAAACTCGCCGGTCTTGCCGGTGAAGGATCTGCTTACAGAAGGCCCTCGTAACGGTAAATCACCGTCAGCAGCTGAAAACGAAGAAGGACTCCGGAGCGTCAGCTTAAGCGCTGTATCCAACGGTCTGTTCGATCCGAAGGGTTGTGAGAAATACATCAGTATAGATGCTGACGAAGCAAAGCCATTCTTGGTGCAGGCTGGCGATGCCTTTGCGGTTCGCGGCAATGGAAACCGGAATCTCATGGGGAAAGTCGGCCTAAGCAGTGAGTCATACGATGATCTCATTTATCCCGACCTCCTAATCCGACTCCGATTTGACGGGTCCATCATTCTCAAGAAATTTGCGGTCGCACAGTGGAACCATCCGCCTGTCCATGCGCGCCTTGCTGCGCGTGCGAAATCATCCAACGGGATCTGGAAGATCAATGGTCAGGATATTAAAGCGCACAAATTGACTGCGCCGTCCATTGATGAGCAAAAAGAGGTGGTCGCAAGCCTTTCGCATTTCCAGAATCGTCTGCAGTCAATCCAAGAGCGCCAGAGGCAACTGCGCCAAATCCTTTCCAAACTCAACGAGCAAGCATTCTCCGCCACGGTGGCTACATGACGTTCAACGAAGCCAATACCGTCGAAGCCTTCATTCGCGACCGCCTCGCGGGCAGCACCAGTTTTCCCTCCGTCGCGCCCGGCCTCGCCCGGCAGGGCGGCGCGATCTCCGGCCTCGGCTGGCATTTCGTGGGCCCCGCCGACCTGCCGCGACAGGCGCAAGAGGCGCTGGTCGAACCCTATCTGCGCGACGCCCTGATCCGCCTGAACCCCGACATCGCCGCCAACCCGTCCCGCGTGGACGACGTGCTCTACCGCCTGCGCGCCATCGTCATGAGCGCGCGCTCGGACGGGCTGGTGAAGGCCAACGAGGAATTCGCCGCCTGGATGCTCGGCGAACGCTCCATGCCCTTTGGCGCGGACGGCCAACATGTCACCATCCGCCTGATCGACTTCGACGACATCGAGCAGAACAGCTTCGTCGTCACCCAGCAGTTCACCTTCCGCGCCGGCAAGACCGAAAAGCGCGCCGATCTGGTGCTGCTGGTCAACGGCCTGCCGCTCGTCCTGATCGAGGCAAAGACGCCGGTCCGCTCCAGCCAGAGCTGGCTCGACGCCGCGCTCCAGGTCCATGACGACTACGAACAGAACGTGCCGGAGCTGTTCGTGCCGAACGTCTTCTCGGTCGCCACCGAGGGCAAGGAATACCGCTACGGCTCTGTCCGCATGCCCGTCGATCTCTGGGGTCCCTGGCGGACGGATGAAGATGTGTTGCAATCGATGGGTGAGGTCGAAAAGGCCGTCACCGACATGCTGCGTCCGGCGATGGTGCTGGACCTGCTCGCCAACTTCACCGCCTTCGCCACGCAGAAGGGCAAGCAGCGCATCAAGACCATCGCCCGCTACCAGCAGGTCGAAGGCGTCAACAAGATCGTCGAGCGCGTCGTCGCCGGTCAGGTGCGCAAGGGGCTGATCTGGCATTTCCAGGGTTCCGGCAAGTCGCTGCTGATGCTTTTCGCCTCAAAGAAGCTGCGTCTGCACCCGGCGCTGAAGAACCCCACGGTGTTGGTGGTGGTCGACCGCATCGACCTCGACAGCCAGATCGCCGGCACCTTCTACGCCGCCGATATGGCCAACCTTGTACGCACCGACAGCCGCAAGGAGTTGTCCGAGCTGCTGGCCAAGGACGTGCGCAAGGTCGTCATCACCACGATCCACAAGTTCGCCGAGGCGGACGGCGTGCTGAACGACCGCGACAACATCATCGTCATGGTCGACGAGGCGCACCGCACGCAGGAGGGCGACCTTGGCCGGAAGATGCGGGAGGCGCTGCCGAAGGCGTTCCTGTTCGGCCTGACCGGCACCCCAATCAACCGCGCCGACCGCAACACCTTCTACGCCTTCGGCGCCGAGATCGACGAGAACGGCTACATGAGCCGCTACGGGCTCAACGATTCGATCCGCGACGGCGCGACCAAGGAGCTGCATTTCGAGCCGCGGCTTGTGGACCTGCACATCGACCAGCAGGCGATCGAGGCGGCCTATGCCGAGCTGACCGAGGGCCTCACCGACGAAGACAGAGACAAGCTCGGCCGCGCCGCCGCGAAGATGTCGATACTGGTAAAGGCGCCAGAGCGCATCAGCGCGATCTGCGCCGACATCGCGCAGCACTTCCAGGCAAAGGTACAGCCGAACGGCTTCGGCGCGCAGGTGGTGACCTTCGACCGCGAAAGTTGCGTTCTCTACAAGAAGGAGCTCGACAAGCACCTTGCGCCGGAAACCTCTGACATCGTCATCTCGGTCAACAGCGGCGAGCCGGAATATGCGGCCTACAAGCGCGATCGGGATGCAGAGGAAAAGCTTCTCGACCGTTTCCGCGATCCGAAGGATCCGCTGAAGATTATCATCGTGACGTCGAAGCTGCTGACCGGCTTCGACGCCCCGATCCTGCAGACGATGTACCTGGACAAGCCGCTGCGCGACCACACGCTGCTGCAGGCGATCTGCCGGACGAACCGCCCGTATGGCGAGCAGAAGACCCACGGATTGATAGTCGACTACCTCGGGATCTTCGACGACGTCGCGCAGGCGGTGAAGTTCGACGAGAAGGGCGTCCAGAAGGCGGTGTCCAACATCGCCGAGCTGGCCGCAATGCTGCCGTCCGCGATCCAGAAGTGCCTCGAGTACTTCGCTGGCGTGGACCGCAACCTTACCGGCTACGAGGGCCTCATCGCGGCACAGGACTGCCTGCCGAACGACGAGCGCCGTGACGCCTTCGCATCGGACTTCAGCGTGTTGAGCCGCATCTGGGAGGCGCTATCGCCGGACCCGGTGCTGACGCCCCACGAGAAGGACTATCGCTGGCTGGCGCAGGTCTACGAGTCGCTCAAGCCGTCAACAGGCACTGGGCGGCTTCTCTGGCACAGGCTGGGCGCCAAGACCATCGAGCTGATCCACGAGAACGTCCACGTCGATGCTGTGCGAGACGACCTCGACACCCTGGTGATGGACGCGGAACTGCTCGAGGCCGTTCTCGGCAACCCGGACCCCGAGAAGAAAGCGAAGGAGATCTCGGTCAAGCTGACGGGCCGGCTGCGCAAGCACGCGGGGATCCCGAAATACAAGGCGCTGGCCGAGCGCCTGGAAGACCTCAAGAACCGTCACCAGCAGGGACTGCTGCTCAGCATCGACTTCCTGAAAGAGCTGCTCGCGCTCGCAAAGGACGTCGTGAAGATGGAACGCGAGACCCCGGTCGAGGAGGACATCGATCGTGGCAAAGCAGCGCTCACCGAGCTCTTCGAGGATGCAAAGACCGGAGACACACCGATCATGGTCAAACGCGTCGTGGACGACATCGACGAGATCGTGCGCACTGTGCGCTTCGATGGGTGGCAGGCTACTCACGCGGGTGAGCGTGAGGTGAAGAAGGCGCTTCGTCAGACCCTCTTCAAGTACAAGCTCCACCAAGATGGAGAGCTGTTTGAGAAGGCCTATGGCTACATCCGAGAGTACTATTAGGCCAATGAATAGCCATGGGCGATGCTGTTGCTCGTACCATCAAATCACGGCCATCACCTCCCCATCATCCAGCCGCTTCACGTAATCGACTGCTTTGCCATCCCAGTGGTACGCGAAATGAGCCCCTTGGGTCGGGATCGGGATCACGTCGGGCCAGAAGACGGCAATGCACTGGCCCTCGGGAAAGCGGACGCTGGGCCAGGTGAGGCCGTTCGAGCCGGCCGCGCGCCGTTCGGCCCCGAAGAGTTGCGAGGGGCGGTAGTCCCGCGGATCCAGCAGATCGGTGCGGCCCGTGGCATCATCGAGATCGGCGTCGATCGACCCAATCAGCTCGCGGAACTGCGAGGTCCAGCCGGGGGTTTCTTCTGTAGCGCGCATGAAGCGGCCGTGGTGGTGGATGGTCTCGGCAATCGCTACCTCGGTTCGGTCGCCCGCGTAGTAGAGGCCGAAGCTGCCATCCGAGAACCGTCCGGGCCTGAGTGGCGAGCAATGCACGAAAGGCGCCATCACCCAGCTGGCGCCGGGGCCAGTCACGCGGCGGGCCACCGGGACCTTGGACAGATCGCCGATGCTCTCGCGGATGCGCGGGTTGAACTTGGCTTCGGCCGAGGCCAGCGCCTCCCAATCGGCAGGATCGGCGATGTCCTCGAAGAGGTCGATGGGCGGGTGGATCGAGCGGATGATGCGGACCGTGCGCGGCCAGGTCACGCGACGGACGGGCACATTCACCAGCCGCCCCGTTCGGCATCGAGATAGGCGCGCAGGTCGATCAGGTCGGTGATCTCGCCCCGCAGCATCACGTCCAGTGCGCTCCGGCCCGCGAAGGCGGCGTTCGGCTTGCGGATCCAGGCATAGCCCCGGGCAGGGTCGGTGAAGAGATAGCGCAGCGCCTTGTGGATCCCCATCAGGATCGCCATGCGCGCGCGCAGGTCGCGGTCGATCCGGCCGATATCGCCGGCCTTCCAGCGGGCCCACGTCCGCTGCGCCATGTCGCCCAGCAACGTGCGGGCTTCGGCATCGGTCAGCTCCCACGCGCGGAACAGGTTGACCGTTGTGCGTGCCAGCGCCGCGGCCTCCTCGTCGGTGATGACGGGAAGATCGGTGCGGGCGAGGACGGGCTGGACCGTGGCGAACTGCATGGCATTCTCCTTTGGCATCAATATAGATAATATGTGCCAAAAGGCAAGGTGGGTCGTGCGGTGTAGCGTTGGTCGCCTCTAACCGTTTTCCCTGTCTTTGCGCGCCAGAGCCCTACGCCCCTTGAAGACCTGTTGAGCGCGGCCGGTTTCCGGTTTTCTTGATGGACCCGATCCAGGGCCGCCCGTCGGCCGCCACCCACGGAACGGGGACAACATGGCAGAGGCAGTTCGGAAACCGGAGGCGATGACCCGCGGCGCGCGGATGCTGCGCACGGCGCTTGGGCCCGCCATCGCCGGGTTTCTGGAAGACCCGACGACCGTCGAGGTCATGCTCAATCCCGACGGGCGGCTCTGGATCGACCGGCTGTCCGAAGGGCTCTCCGATACCGGCGCCACGCTGTCCCCCGCCGATGGCGAGCGGATCGTGCGCCTCGTAGCTCATCACGTCGGGGCCGAGGTGCATGCCGCGCGGCCGCGCGTCTCGGCCGAACTGCCGGAAACCGGGGAGCGCTTCGAAGGGCTCCTGCCACCCGTGGTCACCGCGCCCTGTTTCGCGATCCGCAAGCCTGCCGTCGCGGTCTTCACGCTCGCCGATTACGTTGCGTCCGGGATCATGACCGAGACCCAGGCGGTCCTGTTGCGGGAAGGTGTTGCCACGCGGGCCAATATCCTCGTGGCGGGCGGCACCTCTACCGGCAAGACGACGCTGACCAACGCGCTCCTGGCGGAAGTTGCCGGATCGTCCGACCGCGTGGTGATCATCGAGGACACGCGCGAGCTGCAATGCACAGCACCCAACCTCGTCGCCCTGCGCACCAAGGACGGCGTCGCATCTCTTTCCGATCTCGTCCGCTCCTCGCTCCGCCTCCGCCCCGACCGCATTCCCATCGGCGAGGTGCGCGGGGCCGAGGCGCTGGACCTGTTGAAGGCCTGGGGCACCGGCCATCCCGGCGGGATCGGCACGATCCATGCGGGTTCGGCGCTCGGGGCTCTGCGCCGGATGGAGCAGCTCATCCAGGAGGCGGTGGTCACCGTGCCGCGCGCCCTCATCGCCGAGACCATCGATCTCATCGCCGTCCTCTCCGGGCGTGGGGCCAGCCGCCACCTCGCCGAACTCGCCCGCGTCGACGGGCTGGGACCGGATGGCGATTACCGCATCACCCCGGCGGCGCTGCCGACCGGGATGGATACCGACACAGGAGAACTTTCATGACCCAACCCCTTCACCGGCTCGGCGCGCTGACCGCCCATGCCGTCACCTACGCCACCGTCACCCTGATGCTGGCCAGACCCGCCCGGGCGGCAGGCTCTTCCATGCCCTGGGAAGCACCGCTGCAATCGATCCTCGAGTCGATCGAAGGGCCGGTCGCCAAGATCATCGCGGTGATCATCATCATCGTCACCGGCCTGACTTTGGCCTTCGGTGACACCTCCGGGGGCTTCCGACGCCTGATCCAGATCGTCTTCGGGATCTCCATCGCCTTCGCGGCCAGTTCCTTCTTCCTGAGCTTCTTCAGCTTCGGCGGCGGGGCGCTGATCTGATGGACACCACGTCCGAGCAGCTGGCGGACGTGCCGGGCTTCACTGTCCCGGTCCACCGGGCGCTGACCGAGCCGATCCTGCTGGCCGGTGCGCCGCGGGCCTTCGCGATCCTGAACGGGACGCTGGCCGGGGCCATCGGGCTCGGGCTGCAGCTCTGGGTCGCCGGGATCGTCATCGGCCTTCTGGGCCACGTCGTGGCGGTCTGGGCCGCGCGGCGCGATCCGCTCTTCGTCGAGGTCGGACGCCGGCATCTGCGGCTTCCCGGTCATCTCGAGGTTTGAGACAGCGCCCATGATGAACCTCGCGGAATATCGCCGGAAAGGAGCGCAGTTGGCGGATTACCTGCCCTGGGCGGCGCTGGTGGCCCCCGGCGTTGTGCTGAACAAGGATGGCAGCCTGCAGCGCTCGGCCCGGTTCCGCGGCCCGGATTTCGATAGCGCGGTCGCGGCGGAACTCGTCGCCGTGGCGGGGCGCATCAACAACGCCTTTCGCCGCCTCGGCTCGGGCTGGGCGATCTTCGTCGAGGCGCAGCGCGTGGCGGCGGCCGACTATCCCGACAGCCGCTTTCCCGATCCGGCCTCGGCGCTTCTGGATGCCGAACGCCGTGCGGGGTTCGCCGAGCAGGGGGCGCATTTCCAGTCGGAGTATCTGCTGACCTTCCTCTACCTGCCGCCCGCCGAGGAGGCCGCGCGGGCCGAGACCTGGCTCTATGAAGGTCGCAACAAGACCGGCATCGATGCGGGCGAGGTGTTGCGCGGGTTCATCGACCGCACCGATAGGGTGCTGGCGCTCTTCGACGGGATCATGCCCGAATGCCGCTGGATGAATGACGGCGAGATGCTGACCTATCTGCATTCCACCATCTCGACGCAGGCCAACCGCGTCCGCGTGCCGGAAACCCCGGCCTATCTCGACGCGCTCCTGGCCGACCAGCCGCTCACCGCGGGGCTCGAGCCCCGGCTGGGGACCGCCCATCTGCGCGTCCTGACCCTCTCGGGCTTCCCGACCGCCACCACGCCCGGGATCCTCGACGATCTCAACCGGTTGGCCTTTCCCTATCGCTGGGCGACCCGCGCGATCCTGATGGACAAGATGGAGGCCGCGCGGATGGTCGCGCGCATCCGCCGCCAATGGTTCGCCAAGCGCAAATCCATCGCCGCGATCCTGAAGGAGGTGATGACCAACGAGCAATCCGCGCTGGTCGACACCGACGCCGCCAACAAGGCCGCGGATGCCGACATGGCCCTGCAGGAGCTCGGCGCCGATATCGCGGGCGAGGCCTATGTCACGGCAACGCTCATCGTCTGGGACGAGGACCCGCGCCGCGCCGACGAGAAACTGCGCCTCGTCGAGAAGGTGGTGCAGAGCCGGGATTTCACCGCCATGGTCGAGACGGTCAATGCCGTCGATGCCTGGCTCGGCTCGCTGCCGGGGCAGGCTTACGCCAATGTCCGCCAGCCGCCGATCTCCACCCTGAACCTTGCCCATATGATCCCGCTCTCCGCCGTCTGGGCGGGAGAGGAGCGCGATACGCATTTCGACGGTCCGCCGCTGCTCTATGGCAAGACCGAAGGCGCGACGCCGTTTCGTCTTTCGCTCCACGTTGGCGATGTCGGCCATACGCTGGTCGTCGGTCCCACCGGGGCCGGCAAATCGGTGCTCCTCGCGCTCATCGCGCTGCAGTTCCGCCGCTATCCGGGCGCACAGGTCTTCGCCTTCGATTTCGGGGGTTCGATCCGCGCCGCCACGCTGGCCATGGGCGGCGACTGGCATGATCTGGGTGGTGAGCTGACCAAAGGCGCGGAGGCCACGGTCTTCCTCCAGCCACTTGCCCGGATCGACGACCCCGCCGAACGCAGCTGGGCCGCGGGCTGGATCGGAGCGATCCTCGCCCGCGAGGGCATCACGATCACCCCAGAGGTGAAGGAGCATCTCTGGTCCGCGCTGACCTCGCTGGCCTCGGCCCCGGTGGGCGAACGCACGATCACCGGTCTCGCGGTCCTGCTGCAATCCTCCGACCTGAAACAGGCCCTGCGCCCCTATTGCCTGGGCGGGGCCCATGGGCGGCTGCTCGATGCCGAGGCCGAAGAGCTCGGCGCGGCTTCGGTCCAGGCCTTCGAGATCGAGGGGCTCGTGGGCACCGCCGCGGCGCCCGCCGTCCTCTCCTATCTCTTCCACCGCATCGGCGACCGGCTTGACGGGCGGCCGACGCTGCTGATCATCGACGAGGGCTGGCTCGCGCTCGATGACGAGGGCTTCGCGGGCCAGCTCCGCGAATGGCTGAAGACGCTGCGCAAGAAGAACGCCTCGGTGATCTTCGCGACCCAGTCGCTCTCGGATATCGACGCCTCCGCCATCGCGCCCGCGATCATCGAAAGCTGTCCGACCCGGCTGCTCCTACCCAATGAACGTGTGATCGAGCCCCAGATCACCGCGATCTACCGCCGCTTCGGCCTCAATGACCGGCAGATAGAGATCCTCGCCCGCGCCACGCCCAAGCGCGACTACTATTGCCAGTCGCGGCGCGGCAACCGGCTCTTCGAGCTCGGCCTCTCCGAGGTCGGCCTCGCCCTCTGCGCCGCCTCGTCCAAGTCCGACCAGACGCTGATCTCGGAGATCCTCGCGGAACATGGTCGGGACGGTTTCCTGGCTGCCTGGCTCGAAGCCCGTGGGGTTGCTTGGGCCGCCGACCTGATCCCCGAGCTCACCAATCTCGCGCCGGAGCCTGAGGTTCCGGATGCACTGATCCCCCAAGCCCCCGAGCCCGCGAAGGAGACCATCCCATGACCCATGCCGCCCATCGCCTGTCCCGTCTCGCCAGCGCCTCCGCGCTCGCCCTGGCGCTCGCCGCCCCCGTCGGCCTTTCGCCGATCTTCGCGACGCCCGCGCAAGCCTTCCTCTTCGGCGGGGGCGGGCGCATCGTCTACGACCCGCGCAACCACGCCGAGAACATCCTCTCCGCCGCCCGTGCGCTCGAGCAGATCAACAACCAGATCACCCAG
This sequence comes from Pseudomonadota bacterium, assembly GCA_038745585.1. Taxonomy (GTDB): domain Bacteria; phylum Pseudomonadota; class Alphaproteobacteria; order Rhodobacterales; family Rhodobacteraceae; genus HLUCCA09. Next base: position 571,664 of record JBCDLH010000002.1, on the reverse strand, counting down.
CTGCAGAACGAGACGCAGATGCTGATGAACCAGGCCCGCAATCTCGCGAGCCTGCCGTACTCCTCACTCCAGGCGCTGCAGCAGAATGTCGACCGGACCCGGCAGCTTCTGTCCCAGGCGCAGAACATCGCCTTCGACGTCGCGCAGATCGACCAGGTCTTCCAGCAGGACTATGCCAACATCCCCATGGCCGCGCCCGAGGCGCAGCTTCTGGCCGATGCACGCTCCCGCTGGGAAAACACCGTCGGCGGGCTGCAGGATGCGCTGCTCGTGCAGGCCGGGGTCGTCGGCAATCTCGATGGTCAACGCGCCGAGCTCTCCGCGCTTGTCGGCGAAAGCCAGTCCGCCGTGGGCGCCCTGCAGGCGACCCAGGCGGGCAACCAGCTCCTCGCGCTGCAATCCCAGCAGATCGCCGACCTGATCGCGGTCGTGGCCGCCAATGGCCGCGCGAGCGCGCTGGTCGAGGCCGAGCGGTCCGCGGCGGCCGAACAGGGCCGGGTCCAGCGCGAGCGCTTCCTCACCCCGGGCGCGGGTTACCAGCCCGGCAATGTCCGGATGTTCAACAACTGAAGGGAGGTGATCCATGGAGGGATCGGTTCTCGCGCGCATCGCCGCCATCGTCTTCGTCGCCATCACGATCACCGCGGCCCTGGTGGAGATGGGCCGGGACGAGGAAGGGCAGGGCGCGCGTCCGGCGGTTTTACCTTTGCCGGAGGTCGATCCGCTCCGGGCCGAACAACGGCGCTGTCAGGAATTGGGCGAGGCCGCGGCTTCCGATCCCGACTGCCTCGCCGTCTGGGCCGAAACCCGCGACCGCTTTCTCGGCCGCGACCAGACCGGGGGCGAGTGAGCCATGGGCGGCACCGGCGTCATCGATACCTTCCTCGGGGTCTTCACCTCCTATATCGACAGCGGCTTCGGGCTTCTGGGCGGCGAGGTCGCCTTCATCGCCAGCACGCTCATCGTGATTGACGTGACGCTGGCCGCCCTCTTCTGGGCCTGGGGCGCCGATGACGACATCATCGCCCGTCTCGTGAAAAAGACCCTCTTCGTCGGGGTCTTCGCCTGGCTCATCTCCAACTGGAACAGCCTCGCCGCCATCGTCTTCGACAGCTTTGCAGGGCTGGGGCTGCTCGCTTCTGGCACCGGCTTCTCGCCCGCCGATCTCCTGCGCCCCGGTCGCGTGGCGCAGACCGGCCTCGATGCCGGGCAGCCGCTTCTGGACTCCACCGCCGATCTCATGGGCTTCGTCGCCTTCTTCGAGAACTTCATCCAGATTGCCTGCCTGCTCTTCGCCTGGGCGCTGGTGCTGCTGGCCTTTTTCCTCCTCGCCGTCCAGCTCTTCGTCACGTTGATCGAGTTCAAGCTGACGACCCTCGCGGGCTTCGTACTGATCCCCTTCGGCCTTTTCGGCAAGACCGCCTTCATGGCCGAGCGGGTGCTGGGCAATGTCGTCTCCTCCGGCATCAAGGTGCTGGTGCTCGCGGTGATCATCGGCATCGGCTCGACGCTCTTCGGCCAGTTCACCGCCGGGTTCGGGGGCGTGACGCCCACCATCGACGAGGCCATGGCGATCGTCCTGGCCGCGCTCTCGCTGCTTGGTCTCGGCATTTTCGGCCCCGGCATCGCCACCGGCCTCGTCTCCGGCGGGCCGCAACTGGGTGCAGGCGCAGCCGTCGGCACCGGGCTTGCGGTGGGCGGCGCCACCGTCGTGGCCGGCGGCGCGGCCATGCTCGGCGCCCGCGGGGCCGGGGCGCTCGCCTCGGGCGGGTCCGCCGCCACGCGCGGAGCCGCCTCCGCCTCCGGGGCCGCGTCCACCGCCTACAGCCTCGGATCCATGGGCCAGACCGGAGCCGCCGGTGTGGCCTCCGGTCTCGGCGGTGTGGCCCGGGCCGCGGGATCCGCCGCCGCATCGCCTCTCCGCCGCGCCGCCACCTCTGCGTCCGACACCGTCAAGGCGAGTCATGCAGAGGGAGCCCGCGCGGGCTTCGCCGCCACCGGCGGCGCCTCGTCGCTCGGCAGTGCGACAGGCGCTTCGACTGCCACCACCGCGACCGCAGGCAGTCCACCGGCCTGGGCGCGCTCGATGCGGCGCAGCCAGGCCATGAACCATGGCGTCTCCGCCGCCACCCATGCGCTGCGCGCCGGGGACAGTCCCGGCTCCGGCGCCTCCGTTTCCCTCTCCGAAAGCGACCGCCCATGAGCCTCTTCAAACGCGCCGCCGCCCATTACGGCAAAACCCCGGCACCCGAGACCCCCTACCAGAAGGCCGCGCAGGTCTGGGACGAGCGCATCGGCGCCGCCCGGGTGTAGGCGAAGAACTGGCGCCTCATGGCCTTCGGCTGCCTGATCCTCGCGGGCGGCTTCGCGACCGCGCTGGTCTGGCAATCGGCCCGCGGCACCGTGGTGCCCTATGTCGTCGAGATCGACCGGCATGGCGAGGCCCGCGCCGTCGAAGCCGCAAGCGCAGGGTACCGCCCGAGCGACCCGCAGATCGCCTGGCATCTCGCCCGGTTCATCGAGGAGGTCCGGGGCCTGCCCGCCGATCCGATCGTCGTGCGGCAGAACTGGCTTCGCGCCTATGAGTTCACCACCGACCGCGGCGCTCTGGCGCTGAACGACCATGCACGGGCCAATGACCCCTTCACGCGGGTCGGCGAGGACCAGGTCTCGGTCGAGGTCTCGAGCGTCATCCGCGCCTCGCCCGACAGCTTCCGTGTGGCCTGGTCCGAGCGGCATTACGAAAACGGCCAGCTCGCCCGCTCTGAGCGCTGGACCGCGATCCTGACCATCGTGATCGACCCGCCGCGCACGGCGGACCGCCTGCGGGCCAACCCCCTCGGAATCTATGTGAACGCGATCAACTGGTCGCGGGAGATGAGCCAATGAGCCGACCGATCCTGCCCACCGTTCTTCTGGTCACCACGCTTCTGGCCGGCTGCGCCAGCGACCGCCCGCCCGACTTCGCCTATGACGACGCGGTCCCGCCTTTGCCGTCTCCCCCCGTGACCGCTCCCGACGACCTGCCGCGTCCGCTCCATGTCCCGCCCGCCTGGACCCCGAGCCGGGGCGGCGACGCGGCCGCCACTCCCGTCGTACAGGTCGGCAATGCCAATGCGGCTGCGCGCGTCGAACCGCGACAGGCGGGGTATTTCAACGCGATCCAGATCTACCCCTGGTCCGAGGGCGCGCTCTATCAGGTCTACGCCGCTCCGGGCCAGATCACGACGATCGCCCTCGATCCCGGCGAACGTCTGGCCGGAACCGGCCCGATCGCGGCGGGCGACACGGCGCGCTGGATCATCGGCGACACCGAAAGCGGCGCGGGCCGCGACACCCGCGTCCTCGTCCTCGTAAAACCCACAAGGCCGGATATCCGCACGAACCTCGTGATCTCCACCGACCGGCGGACCTACCTGATCGAGCTCAACGCCAGCGAAGAAACCTGGATGCCCGCCATCTCCTGGGCTTATCCGCGTGCGCCCGACGCCCCACGCGCCGCGCCGACCACGCCGCGCATCCCGCCCGCGCATGCCCGCAATCACCGGTATGGGCTGCAGGGCGACAACCCGCCTTGGCGGCCGGTTTCTGTCTTTGACGACGGGCGCCGGGTCTACGTCGTCTTGCCGCGCGGCATCGCCCAGGGCGAAATGCCGCCTCTCTTCGTCCTCGGCGCCGATGGCGAGTTGGAAATCGTCAACTCCCGCATCCACGGCAATGTCCTGATCGTCGACCGGCTGTTTGGTGCGGCAGAACTGCGCCTCGGCCGCGGTCCCCGGCAGGAGGTGGTCCGCATTGTGAGGATCGAACCCCAGACCGAGGCGACCGTGGTCCAGCACGATGCGGAGCGGGGGACATGAGCGAGACATCGACCGATACCGCCGCCGCCATGCGCCTGCGCGCTGATCCGCCCCGGGTGACGCGGATTTCCCGAAAAGTGATTGTCGGCCTCGGTGTGGTCGCGGGACTCGGCATCGGTATCGCGCTGATCTACGGCCTGCAACGCCCGGACCGGACCGCCGCACCGGAGGAAATGATCACCACGGACCGCCGCCAACCGGCCGATGGCCTCCGCGATCTGCCGGGCAGCTACGACGCGATCCCGCGGCTGGGTCCGCCCCTCCCGGGCGATCTCGGCGGCGCCATCCTCGACGCCCAGCAACGCGGCCAGCCCGTCGCAGCTCCTAGCCTCGCGCCCCCGACCATGGACCCTGCGGAACAGCAGCGCCTCGCGGAAGTGGAGGCCGCCCGGGTCAGTGATCTTTTCTTCCAGACGCGACCCGGGGCGGCCCCGGTTTCACCGGGGTTCCAGATGCCGCCTGCGGCACCGGGCGGCGGTTTGGCCGCTACCCCGGAAACCGATCCACGCCAGGCTTTCCTGATCGGGCCGACCGACCGCCGGACCGTCGCGCCCGACCGCGTCCAGCCACCGGCCTCGCCCTGGCTGCTGCAGGCCGGATCCGTCATCCCGGCCGCGCTGATCACCGGTATCCGCTCCGACCTGCCGGGCCAGATCACCGCGCAGGTCACCCAGAACGTCTATGACAGCCCCACGGGAAGCCTGCTCCTGATCCCGCAAGGCACCCGCCTGATCGGCGCCTACGACGACAGCGTCACGTTCGGCCAGCGCCGCGTGCTCCTGGTCTGGAACCGACTGATATTTCCCGATGGGCGATCTCTCGTGCTCGAACGCCAGCCCGGGGCCGACACCGCGGGCTCTGCCGGTCTCGAGGACGGCGTCGATAATCACTGGGGCAGCATTCTGCGTGCAGCAGGGCTCTCGACCCTGCTCGCCGTCGGCGCGGAGCTTTCCCTCGACGAGGAAGAACGCCTCGCCCGTGCGCTCCGCGATGGGGCCCTCGACACGGTCAACGAGGCTGGCCAGCGCATCGTTCAGCGCCAGCTCGAGGTTCCGCCGACCCTCACCATCCGGCCAGGTTTCCCGGTCCGCGTGATCGTCACGCGAGATCTTGTTTTCGCGCCACCCGGAGGCTGACATGACCAAGCTGAAACTCGGACCTATCCCGGACGACAAGCCTGTGAAACTGACTGTAGAGCTGCCCGCCGAGCTTCATCGCGACCTGATCGTATATGGTGAAATTCTCGGCCGGGAAGGAGGACAGGGGCCGATCGAGCCGGCAAAGCTGGTTGTTCCCATGCTTGAGCGGTTCATCGCGACGGATCGCGGGTTTGCGAAGGCGCGCCGATCGCGCCTCACACCTGAGTCGGCGAAGCGAACACCTTGATCAGTTGCTCCGCGCTCCGAGGAGAACCGGGTCGCGCTGCAGGAGATCGTAGAAATCGGTCTGGTTGATGGAACGGGGCTATTATTTCTGAATATCAGTTACTTGTAGTGCTTCATGTGCAGCGTATGTTCATGTTTTGATCGCTCTATGTCGCGCTAAGTCGCGGCGATTTCGGTCGGGCCAGTGAAAGGCGAGTAGGTCAGCCTGATGCATGGTACCAGCAAGATTCAACCTTGAAGTGATTTGCGCTGTCATTTCTGCTATTCTCGTTCTTATGTTTAGAAGGATCGCCAGAGCTGCAGCTCTTGCTGCAGCGCTCGGACTTCCAGCGGGATGCGGGAGTGTAGCCTACGACGCTCTCGAACCGGGCGAGTTTTCTGGGTCGGTGCTAGTCTTGTGGGTTGGCGAGAATGACGGTGGTTTCGGCGACGGCAAGTTCATTTACGTGCCAGTGCCAGGAGACGAACTAACGCTTCAAAGGCGCAACCCAAACGCCACTGTTTCAATAATTAAGCCCGGCGCGATCTATACAGATGGAGGATCTATTCCACGCGCCGCGCAGGTCTTCAAAGGCTTTTCGCCTTGGGGATATGCTCCCGCTTATATGGTCCATGATTGGCTATTCGTCGCAAAGAAATGCGTCACGGATGGTGCCGCAACGCCAGACGAGGTGCCAATCGGTCGGATGGATTTCATTGAAAGCGCGGAGATTCTCGGAGAAGCGATCAAGGGGCTTATTGAAGCTAAAAGAGTGAAACCCAACGATGTTGCGCCAGAGATGATCTCGGCAGCCGTTGCCGGTCCGATATCACGGAGTATTTGGTTTCAAAAAGGAGGTTGTGCCAAGAACCGTTTGTCAGCCGATCACCAAGCGAAAGTGGACGACTACATTGCGCGGTTTGGTGAAAGGGTCTCGGAAGGCACCCTAGAAGAGACAGCCGTTTTCAATGATACACGTGCAGTTGCGTTGGTGAGGTTTTAGAACAATTGGCTTTCTTGTTAGGACTCTGGATGTTTGAATTTGAGAAAGTCATCCGAAATTAGCAGGAGTGGATGCGATGCGTTTTTTGTGCATTATGGCCTTAGTATCTTTAAGTACACCGACCTTTGCCGAGGACATTTTGTACGAACCTCAGTATTGGAATGACGAAAGTCTATTTTTGAATGAATCGTCTGATAACTTTATTGAGTCGATACTTGCTGATAACATTAACTTTGAGCCGTTAGTTGTGTATCATGAAAACAGCCTCATCCGAACCCTTGCGAGGCCAGTTGGTCGACTGAAAATTCAGTATCCTTCGGGGAAGTTTACGACGTGCACTGCATCGTTGGTCGCCGACGATTTGATCATAACAAATAATCACTGTGTTCCTGGTACGGGTCGTCATGGTGTGGTGCAAGCAGCAAAATTGGAGATGGGTTATTACAGTGATGAGGGAAACAACTCTGAATTCATGTCATTTGAAGTGAATACTGATCCTATAAGTACTTCAATTCAACTAGACTATTCTCTTCTGAGGGTTGAGGATGAACCGGGCGCCATTTTTGGGACGGTGCGTCTTGGTATTCGGCAGCCGGAAAACGCCGAGCAGCTTCTCGTAATTCATCATCCAGGTGGTCGAATAAAGCATGCGACACGCGGTCGCTGTAGGGCCGGTAGGGTGACGAGTGCCCCTCGTGGTTCACTTTCTCATAAGTGTGACACGCTGCCGGGAAGCTCAGGAGCTCCAATTTTTTCGGACCGAAATGAGCTTGTTGCAATTCATTGTTGCGGGACGCAGGCAACCGGAAGAAATGCCTTCAACGAAGGAAAGCTGCTTTCCAAAATTGCCGAACACGCGGGTAGCAACCTTCCGATCAAAGAGGTGGCTGATGTCGCACAAATGGACGGTAGTGAAATTCAAGTTGACGGCGAAGAGATATTGGCATCCGCGACATCTGAGCCGAAGAACGCAGAAGAGAATTTTGATCAATGCCTCTCTCTTGCGTATCTTTCGAGAGATCCTGAAGCAATTATCAACTGTGTTAATTAGAAAGGATATTCATAATGCGCGTCATAATTTTGGTTCTTCTTGCTTCATTATTCACAGTTCCTGCGTTCGCCCAAAACGACCGGCGCGCACTTGTTCGACAATGCGTTTCAGAAACGACATCGAGACTGCAGGCGGAGTCGGCTCGTGAGGTCATTGGTTCCGGTGGAGTTACCTGTCCTCAGGGTGACATTGTAGGCTTTCCTCCCAGAACCAGAAAGCACGACAGATCGGGGCGGATAGCCGTTTCTGCTGGGGCAGGAAGGGTAATTTGCCCAGGTTCATTGCCTGAAGTTCGAAACGTAAGTGACAATGGGGGGAGTAGGGGAAACTTTGAGTTCGATGCATTGAGAGAGAACGTCAGTATCGCTGTTTCATGTCGTGGGTCTGGTCCCGGTGGCGGGCGTCGTTGGTTTAATGCTGATCTGGTTGCTCAGAGTTGCGTCAGAATAACGGAAGACATGATCCTAGACGCAACTTTGAACTGTGCTCAGACGGTGGGCAGTCAGTAGTTTTCAAGGGACTACTCTAAAAGAGTTCCAAAGACAGGTTAACTCGCTCAACTCCAAGGGAAACATTCACAACGTCCCCACTTAACCAATAAAACTGAAGGATAGGAGTATGATACAGAAGCTTTCGCTATGTGCCGTCGTTGCGGTATCAACCTTGGGACTTGCCACAGGAGACGCCGCCGCCGAACTTACCTTCGGCGATGACCCGATCCCTGAATTTGCAGCCTTGGCTGCCGAAGAAGATATTACGCTCGAGCTCTTGCCTGAAGATGGCGACGACGATGTCGATCAATTGCTAATCAACGGTATGGTTGTCAGTTCCAAGAATTTCCCAGGCGTCCTGCGGATGACGACAGGGGGCACTTGCACCGCGGCACTGATCGGTCCGGCGACGGTTCTATTTGCCGCGCATTGCTTGGGAAACAACGTCAGGATCAACTTTCGCGCAGCCGGTACAACAGTGCGCGGAATTTGTCAGAAGGCACCCGGTTACAATCCGACGACCCACCATCAGGACTGGGCGCTGTGTCTTCTCGAACGCCCGGCGAGCGGCATTATCTTCGAAACCGTCGATGTCGATACAAAGCCCGGATCAGGCGAGCGGGTAATGCTGTCGGGATTTGGTTGCACGTTCGAGGATGGGCCGCTCGACGGTCGTCTGCGTGTGGGTTTCTCTGATGTTGTCAATCGGCCCAGTGGTTTTCGGCGGGAACCAAGCGCTATCTTCACCCATTCGGCAATCAGCGCTGGCGAGGCAGTGCTGTGTCCCGGCGACAGCGGCGGGCCCTTGTTCCGCACCGGTGATGCGATCGATTCAGCGCGCCAGATTGTCGGTGTGAACTCGCGAACCACCTACTCGCACGGAGTGTCCATTTTTTCTGCCACTGCCTCGCCCGAAGGCGCGGCATTCATCCGGGGATGGTCCGAAGTCAACAATCAGGAAATCTGCGGAGTGAACCGTGAAATTGGCTGTAAGTAGTGCGTGGCTCTACCAAGGGGTTTTGGCGCTTTGGCTGGCGCTGCCCTCAGCGGCGCAAGAATTCGTTGAGATTGCCGTTACCGGCCCCCTCAGCCCTGAAACGCGCGCGGCTATTGCTGATTTGATCGAGCCCCGCCGCGACCACAGAGCGCTTGTCGAGGCTTTTCAGGCGGGGGTTTCAGCCGAGACGGTATTGGCTCCCGACGAGTTGGATGGTGACGGCACACCTGTCTGGTCGAATGCCGGCGGTTCTACCCCGGTCGGTGATCCATTTCCGCCTTTTTGGCCTTTCGAGTCAGCCGTCGGCGACGAAGAAGGTCTTGCCGACGGCTACCTTGACGCCCCGGCTGCGCGGATAACTGATCCCAACGTTATCGCCCGACTGCCAGATTCTGTGAGGCCTGTTGAACCGGGAGTCGGCGCACAAGACTTCGTATTTGTTGAGCTTAATTCAGCAATCGCACGCGCATTCGGTTTGCCGCGTGTGCCGATAGGGACTCCCGAAGCTAGCATCGCAGTCCCGATACAGGCTGAAGAACTCGTGGAGCTCCAAACTACTGACTCAGCGTCAAGTATCAATTCTTCGCGACGGCACGTCGGTTTCGAGGTGTCGGTGGTACGCGAACTAGCTGGAATAGAAGATGATCTTGAAGATGTCGGCACTTCGGTCAGGGTGCTTCAAATACCAGAACACCTTTCCGCTGCCGATCGCTTTCGTATCTTAGCGACTCTGTCAGAGGCCGAGGAGACAACGGTCAACGCTACAAGTGTGAGTAGCTCTGTCCTCCAAGAAATCCCGGAGAACGCAGTGGTCCAAACCGCGGTTGGAGGTTCCTGCAATCCAGAACTCAACAACTGGCCATTTGCCTCCAGCCTCGTGGCCGCGGTGATCCGCCACAACATTGACGTCTTGGCCGCAGCCGGAGTTGGAGAGTTCCGCCGCGCCCGCATCCTTGTGATCGATAGCGGTCTGCCGGGAGGTCTTGCGCAGCATGAAGACTTCGGGCGCTTCCTGACTGCCGGAGCCGACCAGACACTGCGCCGCGACTATGTCTGGCAGAAGAAGAATGGCGGGCCTACCTGCATCGGCCGAGCAGCTCTCGGCCAGTCACGCTTCGGCTTCTTTCCGATGATTGAGGATGCAGATACCTGCGTGGCCCGAGAACCCTTGGGCGCACTTTCGCCGCCACCTGCTAGCCAAGCGTCGCCCGCATACATCCCTGAGCACGGCGGCCTCGTCGCCGTGGTCGCCGCGGGTGGGCCGGATCTCATCTCGGAGGTGCCAGAGCTTGATCAGATGATCGGTATCCGCTTCGCACGCATCATGCAGACGAACGGTGATCGCGTCGTGGCACTCCCTGCCGACATTAGCCGTGCGGTCAAGTTCGCCGCCGATGATGGTTTTGCAGTTATCAATGCCTCGCTCCGCGCGACTGAACGCGGAATTGAGACCTTCACTCCGGCCTTCGCCGCATTCCGCGACAAGGGCCTCGTCATTGCGGCGGCAGGCAATAGCGGCGGTGAACTCTTGGCAGGCTCTCAGACATTCCCTGCCGCCATTGCCGACGCACAGGGCGATAATGATGGCCTGATCGTGGTGGGCGGGTTACACCGCCCAACTCCCGGCATCGACGCGATCGAACCTTGGCCACAATCGAGCTTTTCCAACCGCCTCGTAGATATTGCAGCACCCTCGGCCGATATTCTATCGTTGGACGGCGAAGCGAACCCAGCCTGCTTCTCTGGGACCTCAGTCGCCGCTCCACAGGTTAGTTTTGCGGCTGGGGTACTCTATTCTTTAGGGTACGCTACGCCAGCTGAGGTCCGGCGCCGGATACTTGCGACTGCAAGGGTTGACCCCAGTGTCGCAACGAACGTTCGCGATGGCCGCGTTTTGGATCTCGCCGTCGCGCTCGACATTTTCACTGACTTGATATGGTTGCGTGACGCTACGCGACCCGAGCGCGTCCGCATTCTTCCAACGCGCGATGACTCGGACAACCCAGTTATCAGGCTTTGCGACTCCGGTTTTTCGACGCTCGCAGCGCCGGATGGTTGGATTGACCCGGCAAGGTTACACCTTTGGTCTCGTACCGGCGAGAACAAGGCGCGGATCTGGCACGACGACAGGGGCGGCGTGACCAGTACGGACAACGAATGCAAGATACCTGCGGCTCGAATCCGAGTGGAGTTCGCCAATAGCGATCGGAGGGAGGAAATCGACCTCGCCGATATTGACCGCATCGTGCCGACACGACTCAGGGGATCGCTCGCCATTGCCAAGGCCTGCTGTAATCCAGGGCCAGACCATAGCGGCCCTTGATTTGCGCGAACAGCGTTGCTGACCTGACTCCTGCCAGTCGTTCCTTAACAAAGATAGTCTGGGCGTCTGCTTACTGCGCAAACGTGATAATCACGTCGACGGCCGGGAAAATCCAGCTTCCGGCGGTCCAAGGTTTGTGAGCAGTGCAAACCAGCAACGGACTCTACATCCAAACAGCCCGCATCAGACGGCTGGGTCACGAGTTACAAACCGCGGGTCAACGCCGGATACGGTAGCCTTCGGACAGCCGCTCCTGTTCTGCGAGAGCTAGCGCGTTGAGCCGATCAGAGGCAATAGAAAGCCCCGAGGTCTCCCCTACAGTCTCGACCTCCCTGAGCTTTGCCTCGATCATGGCGAGGACTTCCAACGGTTGCGTGCGCAACGAGCGATCCGCGAACTCGACCAAAAGACCTGACAATTCTCGCTGTGCCAGAACATGCGGCGGTGCGCTACGCAATCGTTCACGCGCTTGTTCGAATTCGCCGCTCTCAGCGATTAGTCGTGCGTCTGTCTCTAGGTGCAATGCGTGCAAATCGTTACCTAGCTTCGATATTGAAACATTGCGCGATCGGCCCTCTCGAAGCCAATCTGGGGAGGAAAGCCCCGGGATCTCGCCCGTCGAGGCTAAGGCATTTGCGTTCGCAAGGTCGAGTGCCATGGCAGTGAGTTCCATCTCTGGCTCTGGGTATCGGGTTAGCATCTCCTTTGCGATCAACGCCGCCGCGTGAAGTATACTGCTTCGCCGAGCCTCTCCACTACGGAAGTACTCCACGAAACGGGCACCGTCGCCACTCGCAAAGAGCGGTAGATCGACTTCGCCCTGCATAACAGGATTGCCAGAGAGTCCGTCGGACGACATGCACACATCATTCTCCAGCGCACGCAGAAATTCACGGTAAGTTCCAACTTGCGATTGCCCGAGGGTCCTGAGAATGCCTGCTGCGAGCGGCGAAGCGACTTCTGCAACTTCAACACCGGGTCCGCAGGTCTGCCGCGGAACCATAGCCTGGGTAACTCGACCGTCGACCCAGAGGTGCACCTGACGACGTGTGAGCGCTTCGGCTGGAACGACACGTGATGTAGTTAACTCGGATATGGGTTGAGGTTCGAGAGGCAGAGAAGAATAGAGTTGTTTATCTAGAAGCAGGTCGCGTCGGTCGGAGAGGTCTGACCGATCGAACTGCGTGTCGTAGATTGCAAAAAGCCAACGATCACCGAAGATTTCAGAAAGCTCCGCCAGATCAAATCGGTGGCCGAGCGGATCGCGCAACCGAGTGCCGAACTGCGTATAGTCGACCAAATCGGGATCAGAGGGCACGTACTCTTGCCCTGCGGTCACGAGGTAGCGACGACCATCGAACTCGTCACCACGCCCGCTCCAGATCAGCACAGTAACATTCTTTTCTCGGGTTCCCGTCTGCTCCGAAAGTTCTTCAAGATGCTTGCGCAGTTCTTCAGACGTGCGAGGAACAAAGTTAGGCATTACGTGGATGCTGGCCCCTAATCCGGCATCACCGCCAACCATGTCCCCTGCGGCTTCAGTGAACCCGGCCGCGTATGCTTCAAGATCGCGTAGCGCGTATGGAACGTCGCCAACCAGTGGTGACAAATAAACCTCGACCCCTATCGGCGCGATCACTATGCGCCGCCCGGCAGGGTCGGTAAGATCCAGCAACCGAACGCGGATTGAATTGGCGAGTGCGTCAAAGGCGAAGTGCACTGCCGCAGCCCCAAGTGCCTCGGGCGTGTCCGGCAGCGCATCGATGGCTTCAAGTGACGTTGTATAGAGCGCCGCCGCTGCGTGTGCATCCCCCTCCATGTCTTTGATCGCGGCCTCTTCTAGAGCAGCGAACACCGGCGTTTCTTCCAAAGCCGCCGTGTTGGCGCAGCTGACTAAATCACGGTGCAAACAGCCTTTCGCGACGAGAGTGGAAAGATCATCAAGCGGCAGCAATGCGGCGTCGACTGCGGAAAGCATGTCATTCCCCCCCACCACACGCCACACGGGCTCACCAAGTGACCAATCTTCTCCCCTCTCATATTTATTGTGATAGCTGCGAACTCGCGCAAAGATCTCAGAATCGTTCCTCCGATTGAGGATGCCATTAAACAAGATTGACGAGGTCCCATCGGCAGCCAGCCATTCAGGGTCACTAGGTGAAACTCGCCTCCCATCAGACGTAGCTACGAACGTCATGCCATTTTCCTGGCTCGCGGTCAGCAGGAGCATCAGATCTTTTGGAGCGAGCTTCTCGAGCACACCGCCGTAGGGCGCGTCGTAAAGGAAAACAAATGGCGCACCGTTGGCTTCTTTCAGAGCGCTCAAGATGACCGGCCAATCGTGCATTAATCGGCACCCCTTTTGCTCATTGGCACCGCAGCCGCGTACGTTTTCTTGGCCTGAATACACTACAAGTGGGGGAGTTGTTGTACTTGGCTTACTGAGATAAGACGCCGCCTCAAGCATGAACGTGCTTCCCATGACCCCTTCAACATCGACGTTGATCTTGCTGGACCAGACTTTTTCGCGACCGAAGCGTAGAGCCAGAATGTCGTCGATTACGGTTGGTTCCGGTGTTCCGAAGCCTTGTTCTACGACTAGGATCCGCGCATCAGGATCGTTTTCGAGCGCTTTCAGGTAGTCCGCGAAGTTCGGGTATGCGGGACTTCGACCATCCTTGAACTCCGCAACCAAGGCGCGTTCGGCCGTAGAGAGGCTGTTTGACGGGAGCGTTGCCGCTCGGGACGCCAAGTCGTCGCTACCAATTGTTCGAGCGAGTGCGCGGGCTTGTAGGGCCCGAAATTGCGCACGGGGGGCGAGATCAGGGTTGCGGCCCTGCACCTCGTTGACGTGAAACAACGCAAGATCACGCAGGATCTGTGCAATGTCTGAATCGGGCACTGCGCGCGAGGCCCCGATGAGGGCCGTTCCCATGGTCAGGTGGTCCCGGCCGCGCGTCCTTTTGGTCTCGCCCAGGACGATGTTGGAGGCAAAACCGGCGTTCCGCGGCAAGTCCTCACCCAGAGCGACCTCGATATGCCCGATGATCTCACCGGTCGTCAGGACGTCGTCGGCTCCTGCGGCGGCACCATCCAGAGCGTCGATCAAGTGTTTGGCAAAAACGCTTCGGCCGTATTCGGCCCTCTCGAAGGTGTTGCGCCCGCGCGGGGTTGCGGGGATCACCGCAACTTCCGCCTCACCTATGCTCAGTTCACGCGCGAGGCGCGCTACCTCTTCGATGATGCTGTCATCGGTAGGAACACTCATCGCTACCGCACCTTCTTCGGAAGCGTTTCCAGCGCCGCAGACATTCACGATGAAGGCGACCTTCACGCCAGCAAGGTCTTCGCTCGCGATCCATCCTTCAAACTCCTCGCGAATCCAATCGAACTCAACGAAGTTCAACTCTTCTTCAGGATCGTAGTCGCTGGGCAGAATGAGGAGATCCCCACCGCGCGACAGCGTCCCATGACCGCCAAGATAAACAACGACGGTATCGTTGTTGCTGATCCTGCGAGTAAATTGGCGTAGTTCGTTCCTGAGGTCCTGCTCCGTGCGACGCGTCTCGTCGTCATCGTCAGCCAAGAGAAGCTTGCTTCTTTCATCGTCGCGGTTTGCGACTACGCCGAGCCGATCGAAGATGTCTTGCGCGTCGTTGGCCGCAAACTCAAGCTTGTTCAGTTCCGGATGATCGTAGTTCTCGAGACCCGCTGCGAAGACGAGGAGCCGTGGCTCGGCCGCAGAAATTCCCGTTGTTGCAATAGTGACAAGCAAGAATATGAGAATTGATCGGATCATCATCGGATCTCCAGCGCACCAGAAGCGAGAAGCTCGGCCCCGAATTCATGCCGTTCGAGGTCCTGGAGGATCGCCGTGACGGGGAGCACACGTTCATGTACCTTCCAATTGGCCGAGCGGCGCAGTCCGGTATCTGGCATACCCTTGTTCAGAATGCCGACGACGCATTGTTCGTTTTCCCGGTCGAAGACAGGGCCTCCGGAATTGCCGCGAAACGTGTCGGCGACGATCCCCATTCGCGGCTGGCCACGGTCCCGGATGTCGTAGAAGCTTCGCCAGGACAGAAAAATGGAACCGGGGACCGGCTCGCGCAGATAGCTGCGATCAAATTCTTCAAGTATCGCGGCATGTTCTGGTGTACCGACGAAATCGGCCTCCACGTCGAGCCGCAGTAAGTCGAAGTTATTGCCGCTGGCCAGGATCCGGAAAGGGAATTCGACACGCGCATTGTCATGTACTGTCGCGTGCCTCGCCTGTGGGTAGCCAACGACATAAAGCGCATCGCCGCGCTGGGGATTGTTTTTGCGCAAACACTGGGGCCTCGGCGACACGTTGCGCCCCGGCAGTGCCGGAACGTCCGGTAGGAGGGTGCCCTCAGACGGCGGGGCGATCCGCACCATAGCATAGTCGAGAAGCGAGGCGCTGAAGTTGCGGGCCAAGAGATCCGGCCATAGACCGGCTGCGGGCGCTATAGGCTCAGCTTCGAGCATACGTTTCACGATCGGGGCTTGACCGAGGTTAGGGTATTGCATGTAGCCAAACCAGACTTCGTATTGCTGAAGCGGCCCCTCAAAGCAATGGCCCGCGGTCAGCACGATATCGGTCGTCACCAGAACGCCGGAGCATACTGACCTGTTGCTTCCGGCCGGGGCGATTGCAACGACCGAGGTAGCTTGCTCGAAGATCCGATCATAGGTCCAGGTCGGGTAATTGCTGATCTGGCCGTAGATGGCCTTGTACTGGGTTTCGTCAGTGAACACGTCGGCCAAGGTGTATCGCAGTTCTCGCCACGTTCGCGCCAATTGCGCCTGTTCCACTGGGTCAGCGGTAGCATAGGCTGCAACGATCTCCTCGGCGTTGTTGAGTACTAAAGAACCGAGTTCCGTGTTTTCGTCGAAACTCCTTGTCTCAACGTTCATTGCTCCTGGCTGCAGCGCCTCATCGAGCCCCTGAACGATCCCGCGTACTGCACCCGCAACATCCCTTGGTCCGGGCAGCCCGGCAGAAACATCATTACCAACTTCTCTAGGGTCCGGACTGATGTCAGGGAGCGGGTCGAAGACTTGGTAGCTTTGGACAATGAGGCGCCATTCGTCATCTATACTGCCTGCAACCTCAAGATGCGCGCCAACGGCCATCGCACTGACACTTTCAGGGTTCACAACATCAGCGATAGGTAACTCACGCGCATCGGGCGAGAACGCGTACTGGCCTTCCAATCTTTCAAGAAAGCGCCCTCGAACGTCACCCTCGGCGAAGCGGTCGCGTAACAAGTTTTGAGCTTCGGCTACGCGTTCAGCCACCTCTTCGACTGGTTGGGCGGCAACCTGATGGGCTGCCAGAGCTGTGGCGAGAAGAACGTGTGCAGGTCGGAGAGGCATGTAGATCTTCCTCGAATCGCGTGCGTCCACTAGTTTATATCACACTGCTATTTTCCATTGGAGGTTGAGACATGGACGGTTTCCTGCGCTTTGCAGCCATTTTCACAGGTGCTTCGTTCATCGCACTACTGCCTCAATCCACCGTAGCGCAGCAGCTTCGTCCGGTGGACAGAGTTGATGTAGAGGCGGCAGAGAGCCCTGAACCCAAGATTGTAGGAGGAGAGGCAGCGGAGCCTGGTGCATTCCCCTTTCAGGTTGCACTCATAGCGTCGCGCACGCCAGAGGGTTCAGAAGCCTTTGGACAGTTTTGCGGCGGATCCCTTATCGCCGATCAGTGGGTTCTGACTGCCGCCCACTGTGTGCCGAATACTCAACCCGAAGAGGTCGACATTTTTGCTGGGGCGCAAGTTCTTCCGACTGGGGGCGGTGAGCAATCCGGGGAACGTGTGGCCCTTGAGAGGATCATCTCACACCAGCTTTACGACCCTCAATCCAAGGACAATGACATTGCTCTCTTAAAACTTGATCGTCCGATTGACATCGAAGCTACGAGGCCTGCTGATACCAGTGAGTTCAGAGCGGCATACGACAATGGTGCCGAGTTAACTGTAATCGGATGGGGCCGAACGTCGGAAGGTGGGCAGAGCACGCCAGTCCTGCAAGAGGTCGTCGTTGGTGTGCAACCCAGCGAAACCTGCGAAGAGAATTATCGCGAAGCGTTGAGCGCAATGCCCGGTGGTGCCCCTATCGTAACAGACAATATGTTCTGTGCGGGCCGACCGGCGGGAGGTGTCGACAGCTGCCAAGGCGACAGTGGCGGGTTTATCGGCCTTTCAGCGGCGGAAGATGGCGATCCAGAATGGATACAGCTGGGCGTTGTCAGCTGGGGCATTGGATGTGCTCGCCCCGAACTATTCGGCGTTTATACTAACGCTGCTAACTACTTAAACTGGATTGCCGAGGTCAAAGCGAACTTTTAGTCCTAAAAGCAATCGATGGCTGCAATCCCATTCGACCGACATAAATCAAGCGCGCGTATTGCATCGTTTATTGTCGGATCGTCAGATTGGTCGCGGTCTCGTGCTAAGGCCAGGACTTCAGGACCGCTTCGAGACAGATTGCGCGGCACTGCGTTTAGATAGACTGCAATGTGGGCATTGCGCATCACTGAATAACCTGTCTCGGGGCAGCTTCCGTCTGTGGCGCGTACAGCATGTCGCAACACAAAGGCGGGCGTCAGGTCGGCGACGAAGCAGTAGTCATTGATTCGAGTGATATCGACCATTCCGTCGCCCGCTCCGCCATAGACGATCACTTTCGTGCCCGTAGTTTCTAGATCACCGGTGCACTGGCCATCGATTGCAAATTGTAGCGTGAATTGCCCGGCGCCGGCAGTGTCGTCAGGATTTTCCTCCGTTGCGCGCCGGATCAGGTCGTTGCTGTAGTTGGCGAAGTACTTGAACCCGTCAGTGAAGGGATTCGTTGGCAGTGGCAGGCTGTCGGTCAACTCTGCCAGGCTTTCCACGACAAGCGTCAACGTAGTGGGACGCGTTATGTTGGTAACCCGAAAGTCGATTTCGGCTACTTCGTATGTATTTTGGTTTTGTGTAAGCGGGAACCCGGTGAAGAGCCGCGGCTCAATCGGAATGGAAACGATTCCGTCTACGTTTTCGAAACTCCGCACGCTAGTGACATAGGTTCGCTGAAAACTTACCCGTTCAGCGGAACCGCCAGTGCGTCCCTCAAGCGCAGTCCCGACTACAAGGGCGACGGCGGTATCCTCACGCAGCCACGACTTCGTCCGGGGGGTCGTGAAGCGCCGAACCACCGCGGAGATTCGATCGTTGCGGACGTCTATGCAACGCTGACCAGGATCCTCCGCGACCCGTACGACAACCCCGCCTCCGGGGAGGGTCGGCTGCGCCGCGGCCGCGGTAGCAATCATTGACAGACACGCGGCACCGAGAAGTATGGCGAAGGAATTATTCAAGATGATCAATCCATCAGACGCTTGCGGAATTTGCGCTTCGAAGCCCTCGGTTCAAGTATATCGGTCGATCTGATACGAAACAAGCTACCGCTGATTGGCACTCTGCGGAGCCTGATGTGAGTGTTACGGTTTGATTATCGGAGCAGCCCAGCGCAGCGCCATCCCAGAAAAGGGTCGATGAGGGATCGAGCGTCGAAACCGGCGCGTACTCGGCGACACCGGAAGGCAGGAGCGGCGAGTTATGGGGGCTACAAACTTAACCTCCAAGAATAGTCTGCTTTCTCCTTGAGCATATGTTGTGACCACGTCGAGAATAGGCGCGTAAAAGCCAAGACCGGAGCAAACAGCCTTTTGGAGGATCGGACCGAAGCAGTAGTGATACGAGGCGGTTGGGCAGCTCGGATGTGCGGCCCGTGTGCACGGGATGACTCTCGCACCTTTTCAGGCGCCAGAGCTGGAAAGACGCCAATGGCCCTTTGCCCGCTGCGCCTGCCAATTCTACGCCACAACCCGCGGCACTACGCTCTCGACCAACCGCAGAAATCGTGAGCTGCGAGCCCCCGCAACCAAAAAAGATTGCTGGTACGCCAACAACGTTCAGCCGTGTTTTATCAGCAGGTTGCCTTTAGCAAGATGTTCAACGCTTGAACGCCACCGACGACACTGTCTCCAAGCTAGTTGGTTCTCCGACACCTAACGAAAGAGGCAAAGTACGATTTGTCTGATTGAAAAATTCGTGCCTTTTCAGCCCGAGCGTCGAACCGGTTTCATCCTGACCCGCGTCACAGAACCTGGCCGCGCCGGTCGTCTCTTGCGCTGCCTCGGGTCTGGAGTGGTGACTTCCGCAATCCACGCCCAGGCTCCGAATTTGTCGCCGGTCTGGCGCAGATGGGTGTAGCGCTTCAACGATGTCCATGACCGATGGCCAGAGACCGCCGCAGCATGCGGGACGTTGTAGCCGATCTCGAACAGGCGCGAGACGCCGTCGTGCCGCAGATCGTGAAACCGCAGATCCTCGATCCCCAGAAACTGCGTCGCCCGCGTAAAGGCCGCGCTGATCGCATCGGTGGAGTAGGGGAAGATCTGGCTCGCGTGTTTGGGCATCGCCTCGATGATCGCCAGCGCTGGATCGGGCAGGTCGCACCAGACGTCATTGCCGATCTTCTCGCCGGGGTTCTTCATGTCGCGTACGAGGACCCGTTTGCCGTCCTTGTCGAGGTCCGCCCACGTGATCCGGGTGATCTCCTCCTGCCGCCGGGTCGAGAAGATCGCAAAGGCGATGACGCGATGCATGGGGACAGAGGAGGGGCGGCGGATCGAGCGGTCGAGGAAATGCGCCATCAACTGCTCGAGTTCGTCCAGTGTTGGCCGCCGATCGCGGTGACGGCTCTTCTGGGTCAGGCCCAGCTTCTTGGCGACGATCATCGCATTGCGCATCGCACGCTCGTCTAGCGGATAGTTCCAGGCCGGGCCGGCCACTGTGAAGACCGCGCTGAGATGTGACAGGTAGTTAGACACGGTCTGCGGCGAGACACCCGTCTTCAGCTTCTCCTGAGCGAAGGCCACGATGTCGGCGCTGTCGATCTGGGCACAGAGCTTGTTCGAGATGTCGAATTCCTTGATGCTTTTCAGCACCTGCGCCTTGGTCCGACCGATTGCCTTCGCGCTGTCTTCCACATATTTGTCGATTGCGTCGCCGAGGGTCACTTCGCGGCGGCGGGTCTCTCCGATGGGCAGGTTTTCGAGGGCGCCGGGCTTGGCGAGGTCCTTCTCGCGCTTCTCGATCCAGGCCGCGGCGGTCGAGCGCAGTTCGAAGGTCCGGTTCTCGCGCCAGACAGTTTTTCCAGCCCGCCGAACGGCGATCTGGGCAAGCCAGGCGGCAGAGCCGTCTTTCCGCTTTCGCTTGATGATGGTACCCATGGGGTTACAACATTTGGCCCAAGTTACAACATTTGTTGTAAATCATGCCAAAAATAAGGGAGAATTACAACATATGAGACAGTAACGGGGTGGATGGATAAGCGGTAAATGGCTGATAAAAAAATAAAATATAATGTTCTCAACGCGTCCCGCTTGTCGGTCGCCCCGATGATGGACTGGACCGATCGGCATTGCCGTAGCTTTCATCGAGTTCTGTCACGCCGCGCGCTGCTTTACACCGAGATGGTCACATCGGCTGCGCTCGTGCGCGGCGGGGCGCGGCACCCTTTGGCGTTTTGTCCGGCGGAGCACCCCGTCGCGCTTCAGCTTGGCGGGGCCGACCCCAAGGAGCTCGCGTTGGCTGCGCGGCTCGCCGAGGAGGAGGGCTATGTCGAGGTCAACCTGAATGTCGGTTGCCCGTCGGACCGGGTGCAGTCGGGCTGCTTTGGCGCCGTCCTTATGGAGCGGCCGGCACGTGTCGCCGATTGCGTGGCCGAGATGGGCGCGGCCACGCGGCTGCCGGTCACCGTAAAGTGCCGGATCGGGGTCGACGACCAAAACCCCGAGACGGTGTTGCCCGATTTCCTTGCGCGACTATCGCAGGCAGGGGTCAAGCGCGTGATCGTCCATGCCCGAAAAGCGTGGCTGCAGGGCCTCTCGCCCAAGGAAAACCGGGAGGTTCCGCCGCTCGATTATGCGCTTGTCTACGCTATGAAACGCGCTTTTCCCGACCTTCACATCTCGATCAATGGTGGGATCGAGAGCCTCGACGCGGCACGCGCGCATCTGGCTCCCGGCGCCGGTGGCACGGCGCTCGATGGCGTGATGATCGGGCGCGCGGCCTATCACCGGCCCGCCGATCTCTTGCTCCACGCCGACAGCCGGATCTTCGGCGGCAAAGACCGGCTCGCGGGGCCCGAGGGCGCCGTCGCTGCAATGCGCCCCTACATCGCGCGCGCACTTGAACAGGGAACACGCCTCCACGCGATCACCCGCCACATGCTTGGCCTCTTTGCCGGCCGCCCCGGCGCGCGCCATTGGCGCCGCGTTCTGAGTGAGGGCGCGACGCGGCCGGGCGCCGGGCTCGAACTCCTCGACGCCGCCTTGGCCGAGGTCGGTCGTGCAACGCGGTATGCAGCAGAGTAGCAGGGCGCACTCCGTTCCGGCCCAAGCCTTTGGTCGCGACGGCTATGTGCGCCTTGCGGCCAATGCCGGGTCCCGCGATTGGGCGGACGCCGCGTGGGCGCGCGCGCAAGAGCGCATGGCCGATCCAGTCGTGCGCGCGGCGTGGCTGCGCTGCGAGGGGACATGGTTCGCCGGGGTGGATCTTTTGGACAATGCGCCAAACGGGTCCGTCCAAGGCGTCCCGTTCGCCGGTCCGGCGCCAGATCTTGTCGCCGCGCTAGGGCTGACCCCGGCCGTCTGGCACGCCGCCCAGGTTTCGGTCACGTATCCTGGCTATCCCCGCCCCAAAGAGGGCGAGAGCGCGGGGGCGGCCCGCTACCGGATGACGCGGGATGCGGCGCATGTGGACGGGCTCTTGCTCGAGGGTTCGGCGCGGCGGCGAATTCTGCGCGAGCCACACGCCTTTATCCTCGGTATCGCCTTGACGGAGAATGACCCGGACGCGGCGCCCCTCGTCGTTTGGCCCGAGAGCCACCGCACGATGGGAGCGGCATTCGCTGCGGCCCAAACCGAGGCGTCGTCTGACACTTGCGCGTTCGATCTAACCGACGCCTACACCTCCGCCCGGCGCGCGGTGTTCGACCGTCACACCCGCCGTCCCGTGCCGCTCGCGCGCGGCGCCGCGATCCTGCTTCACCGCCACATGCTCCACGGTATTGCGCCATGGCGCGCCCCGCCCGCATCCGAAGGGCGGGCCATCGCCTACTTCCGCCCGCATTTGGACAGCTTAGCGGCGTGGTTCTGACGCCACATCAGAGGGCGCCGGGCGCAGCGGCCAAGGGCCTCACGAAATGTTGCAATGCGGTAACAATCGTCGGAGTCCCGGGCCGCAAAGCCCGCTCAGCGACCCCAGGTGCGGATCGGGCCGCAATCCATATGCACAAAGTTCGAACCGGAGTAGCGGCCGACGCCACCGGCCTTGCAGGCCGCTGCTGAGCGGGCAAGCTGGTTGACCGAGCGCGATGCGAGACGCACATCCGCCGCCTCACCCTGGATGTGGAGGGAGTTCCGCGCAACGCCGTGCCCGCGCGCGCGCAGCATCGCGTTGGTCGCGGCCGAGCGATACCCCGAGAGCAGCATGTAGGGTTCGCTGACGTCGAGCATGTTATGGGCCGCCGCGAGGATGTCGATCGTGCGGAAGTCGATCTCGGTACGCTTGTTGTTGCGCCAATCGCGCATGAAGTAGTCGATCTCAAGCTTGGCGTCTTTGATGTAATCGCCTTCGATCCAGTAGATCGTATCGATGCGCTCTCCGGTCCGCCCGCTATACATCTTGAGGCGTCGGATATCTCCCGCGCCGCGGAGGAGACCGAACGCGTTTGCCGTGACCGGCGCGGCGACAACCGCCGTAGCCGCAAACGCGCGAAGGAGGGAGCGCCGCGAAACGCCCTGCGAGCCGACTTCTTTCGTCATGCGTATGCCTGTCCGTTGCCCCTATATGCCGCGTTTACACGGCGTTTCATGCTCGTCCCCGACGCGAAAGGGCATAAAACAATTCGATTCTCGCTCCAAGGATGGATCGGACCGCGCGTCGGGGACTTACAGTCAATAGGCAAAAAACTGCTTAATGCACCGGCCTGCAGGTGTTGCATCCCTTTTCGGGCCGCTGTGCCCGAACCGCCACATTGGCCAAATGGAAGAGGGCTGGGGTGCAGCGCCGTAAACCTGTCGCACCCAGCGTAAACAAAAGGGGCAATTCGTGGCCTTTGCGTCCCCGCGGGCAGGATTGTCTGCAGAAGTCGGGCAATCGTGACTGGACATGGGGCGGGCGCTCTCACACCGTGGCGATGACGCTCACGCAACTTGCCCGGGACCAGTCCGCATGCCGCTTCGCGAATCCCTCGTCCTCCTCGCGACGGTCGCATCCCTGACGCTGTCCGTGCCCACGACCGGCTCGGCCGCCGAGAGCGACCTGGCGTTTCGCCAAGCCGTCGCCGAGGCGGCTTTCGGCGACGAGGCCATCGCCACCTTTTACCGCGAGACCGGGTACCGCCCGATTTTCACCGGGCGCGACCAGGGCGACCGCGTCCGCCGTGCCGCGCTCTTTGAAGCGTTGTCGCGTGCCGGGGCCCACGGGCTGCCGGCGGCAAAGCACGACCCGGCGCTCCTGCGCGACGTGTTCGCCCAGGCCAACAGCATCCGCGCCCGGGGCGAGGCGGAAGTGGCCGCGGCGCGGATTTTTATCTCCTACGCCCATGACGTCCAGTCCGGCATTCTAGAGCCTGGACGGGTCGACCATGAGATCGTGCGCGAGCTGCCCCGCCGGGATCCGTCCGATCTCTTGCGTGGCTTTGCCGGCGACGCGCCCCGCGCTTTCCTCGCAAGCCTTCCCCCGCGCTCGCTCGAATACAACCGCCTGATGGCCGAGCGCATGCGCCTCGAAGAAACCCGCGCCCATGGCGGCTGGGGGGAGGCCGTCTCTGCCGAGCGGCTTGAGCCCGGCGATACCGGCCGCGCCGTGCTGCAGTTGCGCAACCGGCTTATCGCGAAAGGCTATCTGCCGCGGACGGCGAGCGTGTCCTACGATGCAGCCATCGCCAAAGCGGTGCAGACCTTCCAACTCGACCACGGGCTCGAGGCCGACGGCGTCGCCGGGCGCGACACGCTGCGCCACGTCAATGCCAGCGTCGAGCAACGCCTGGGCCAGATCTTTGTTGCGCTCGAACGCGAGCGGTGGCTGAACCTGCCCGAGGGGCTGGGGGAGCGCCACATCTGGGTCAACCTGACCGACTTCCACGCCAAGGTCATCGACGACGGCAAAGTCACGTTTTCGACCCGCGCGGTCGTCGGCGACGAAGCGGATGGAAAGGTGACGCCCGAGTTCTCCGACGAAATGGAGTATATGGAGCTGAACCCGACTTGGACGGTGCCGCGAGGCATCATCGCGCGCGATTACCTGCCAAAGCTAAAGCGCAATCCGAACGCCGCGAGCTACTTGCGCCTGATCGATCGGCGCGGTCGCGTCGTGAGCCGGGCGAATGTCAACTTCGCGAATTACACCGCAAAGAGCTTTCCGTTCAATCTGGTGCAGCCTCCAGGACCGCGCAACGCGCTCGGCACCGTCAAGTTCATGTTCCCCAACAAGCATGCGATCTATCTGCACGACACGCCGGACAAGCACCTCTTCTCGCGCGATCGGCGCACCTATTCCTCGGGCTGCATCCGCCTCAACGACCCGCACGAATTCGCGTATCACTTACTTGAGCGGCAGTCGGACGACCCCGAAGGTCTCTTCCAGTCGACGCTCAGGACGGGGGCGATCTCGCGGATCAACCTGGAGAAAACCGTGCCGGTGCATCTCGTCTACCGGACGGTCTTTGGCACGGCGAAAGGGCGGATGAACTACCGCGAGGACATCTACAATCGCGATGCAAAGCTCTGGCGCGCGCTGCAGAACGCCGGCGTGACGCTGGGAGGCGCGCAGAGCTAGACGAGGTCTCCGCCGCGCCGCTCCCCGCTGATCTGCGGCGGGCCGACGGGTCTGTGCGTTAGGGCAGGGGAAAGGCGCGGACCGCGGGACACCATAGGTGCAGCGCCAAAGCGCCGTCCCTGCGATGCGGCTTTTCCATGCTGCCGCTGCCCGCTATGCCTCGCGCCGAGGCGCTCCGTCCCGGGGGGACCCCATGCCGCGTGACACCACGCACACCATAGCGGAGATCGCCGCCGCGCTCGGGCTCGAAGCCTGGGGTGAAACGGGTCTTGCGGTCTCCCGCGCCGCCGCGCCGCACCAGGCCGGTCCCGATGCCATCGCGCTCGCCGCCACGCCCGCCTATGCTGATGCCCTGGCGCAGGGCGATGCCCGCGCGGCGCTCCTTTGGTCGGAGGCGGACCCAGCGGCCTACGGTCTTGCTGCCGCGATCTTTGCTCCGCGGCCGCGCTTCTCCCTCGCTGGTCTCTCGCGGATGATGGATGCCGGTCCCGACATCGCTCCGGGCATTCACCCCACCGCCGTGATCGACGCCTCGGCCGAGATCGGCGCGCAGCCCGCCATCGGGCCCTTCGTCGTCATCGGTGCGGGGGCGCGGATCGGCGCCAATGCCCGGATCGGCGCGCATTCGATCCTTGGGCGCGGTGCCGTCCTCGGCGACGACGCGCTCCTTTACCCGCGCGCGACCCTCGGCGAACGGGTCCGCGCGGGCGATCGGCTGATCGTGCAGCCCGGGGCTGTCATTGGCGGGGATGGGTTTTCCTTCGTCACGCCCGAGGCGTCGGCCGTCGAGACCGTGCGTGCCACCCTTGGCGACGCGCAGGGCCGCACCCAACAGGCCTATGCCCGCATCCACTCCCTTGGTTCGGTGCGCCTCGGCGACGATGTTGAGATCGGCGCCAACACGACGATCGACCGGGCCACCCTGGCGGACACGGTCATCGGCGACGGCACGAAAATCGACAACCTCGTGCAGATCGCCCACAACGTCGAGACCGGTCGCGATTGCTTGATCTGCGGTCATGCGGGCATCGCGGGCTCGACGCGGATTGGCGACCGGTGTGTCTTTGCCGGCAAAGCGGCGGCGGTCGACAACATCACCATCGGTGACGACGTCATCGTGTCGGGGGCGACCGTCGTGCGGACCAGTCAGCCATCGGGCCGCGTCCTCCTCGGCGACCCGGCGATGCCGATGCAGACGGGGATCGAAGTCTTCAAGGCGCTCCGCCGTTTGCCGCGCCTCGCCCGTGACGTGGCGGCCCTGCGAAAGCACCTTCCAAAGGACGGGGCCAGCGACTAAATGAGCGCGGCAAGCGGCCGGCGCGGTCTCAGGTCGGTGCAGCGGAAGGGGCGAGGATGGACACGGATGTGCGCGACAAGGTGATCGAGATCATCGCCGACCAAGCCGTGCTCGAACCCACGGACGTGACCCTCGACGCCACCCTCGAAGATTTGGGGATCGACAGTCTCGGTCTCGTCGAGTCGATCTTTTCCATCGAAGAGGCGTTCGACATCTCCGTCCCCTTTAACGCCAACGAGCCCCAGGAGAGCGATTTCGACATTTCCTCCGTCGCCGCGATCGTCGCCGCGGTCGAGGGCCTGATCGCCGATCAGAAACGCGCGTGAAGCGCGTCGTTCTCACCGGGCAGGGCTCGATCAATGCGCTTGGACGCAGCGCCGTCGAGACAACCCGCGCCATGGCCGATGGCGTCTGTGGCATCGGCCCCCTCGAGATCCGCGATGTGGACCGGCTTGCGGTGCAGATCGGTGCGCAGGTCAAAGGCTATGACGTCGAGGCCGAGTTCAACCGCCAGCAGATCGCGCTCTATGACCGGTTCACGCAATTCACTCTGATCTGCGCGCGCCAGGCGATCGAGCAATCCGGGCTGACCTTCGCGGGCGACCTTTCGGCCGAGGCGGGCGTCGTCCTCGGCACCGCTGCCGGCGGGATGCAGACCTGGGACGACAACTTTCGCTCGGTCTATGAGGACGGCAAGAACCGCGTCCATCCCTTTGTCGTCCCGAAGCTGATGAACAACGCCGCCGCCTCGCACATTTCGATGGAGTACAACCTCAAAGGGCCGTCCTACAGCGTGTCGACGGCCTGCGCCTCCTCGAACCACGCCATGGGTCAGGCGTTCCATCTTATCCGCGGCGGCGGGGCGCGCGTCGTCGTCACCGGCGGGTGCGAGGCGATGCTGACCTTTGGCGGGGTCAAGGCGTGGGAGGGGCTGCGCGTGATGTCCAAGGACGCCTGCCGTCCCTTCTCGGCCAATCGCAACGGCATGGTGCAGGGCGAGGGCGCGGCGGTCTTTGTCTTCGAGGAGTACGACCACGCCCGCGCGCGGGGGGCCGACATCCTGGCCGAGATCATCGGCTTTGCCATGACGTCGGACGCCTCTGACATCGTCATGCCCTCGATGAAGGGCGCGGCGCGGACCATGTCCCAAGCCCTGCGCGACGCCAAGACCAGCCCCGACCGCGTCGGCTATATCAATGCCCACGGCACCGGCACCGCCGCCAACGACAAGACGGAATGCGCCGCAGTCGCGGATACGTTCGGCGCCCATGCCGACCGGCTGATGATCTCGTCGACGAAATCGATGCACGGCCACCTAATCGGCGGCACCGGCGCGGTCGAGCTTCTGGCCTGCGTGATGGCGCTGCGCGACGGCGTGATCGCCCCCACCATAGGCTATGACGAGCCAGACCCCGAATGCGCGCTCGACATCGTGCCGAATGTCGCGCGCGAGGCCGAAATTGAGGTCGCCATGTCGAACGCCTTCGCGTTCGGCGGCTTCAACGCCGTGCTCGTGCTCAAACGGGTCTGAACGCGCGCCTACTCGGTCGCCGCGCCCTCTTCGACGCCGTCGGCACCCTCTTCGGCTTGGGCTGCGCGGGCCGCGGCGACCGCCTCGGCATTGAGCGCGTTGAGCTCGGTGATCCGGGCATATCCCGCAGTAAAGCCCGAAAGCGAGGCCGAGAGCGTCACCGGCTGATCAGGCGCCTGGAGCGAAAAGATCGTGAGCTGTGCAGCGCTGCCCCGGCGAAACTGGTCGACCTCGGCTTCGGTGAACCCGACATTGGCGACGCAGGAGGCTTGCGTGCAATAGGTGAACCCATAGCGGCGCTCTACTCCGCCATCGACCGACAGCGTGATCTGACGGCTCAGAAGCGTCTCAAGCGGCGTCACGATATTGGCGCCGGCGGCGGCCTGGCCATCGCCCGGTAGGTTGACGAGGCGAATCCGCGCAACCGGGTTGTCGCTCTGGTCGTTGAGCTGCTGAATGAGGCCGCAGGGGTCGTGCTCGAGCGTCGTGCGCACACAGCTTACGGCCCAGTCACCCGTGACCTCGAGGATGTAGGTCTCGCCCAAGCCGTCCTCGGCGCTATCCGTTGGCGTGCCCATGTCGAGCTCGACGCCCGTCGTCGTATCGGTCTGCTGCGCCGCGCTTGGTGCGGCACAGGCCAAGGCCAACACGGTCGTTGCAGCGGCGCGGGTCAAGGTGCAAAGCGGGCGGGAAAGGCTTGGATCCATCATGTCGGTCGGTCTCTGCTCAAGTGTTTCGCGATTGCTCGTTTGCTGCGGCCGCTCGATCCGAGCGAGCCGCGGCACGGCGCGTCTCTTTGGGGCGGCGTATCACGGCCTTGGAAGAGTGTCAGGCCCTTAACCGGGCGAGATGGGCGAAGGATCGCGGATCTTTGAAGTGTCTTCGATCGCACGGGTCGGGCCATCTCGCGCGTCGACGCGACCGGCCTGGCACAAAGCGCAATGCGCACAAACGAAGAAAGGGCCCAAGCGGACCCTTCCCCGAGGTAATTTCCCCTGCAGGGGCCAGTTGCCCGGCACCTGATGCGCTTGCGCGCTTTCTCCCTGTCGGACGGGCCGACTTGTGCCGAACGCTAGGGTGTGTGCGACAAGGCGTCAACCGGGTAATCTGCCCATGGCGAAAAATTGAGGGTTACGCGCGCGTTAACGGCCGGAGTTCCCACGCAGCGCGAAGCGCAATGCATGCGACACGCCTATGATCGCGCGCTGCCGCAAAAGCCGCCGCAGAAAAACGGGCCACAGAAAAACGGGCCGCAGAAAAAGGGGCCGACCCGGGGGCCGGCCCAGTCTGACAGGGAGGAAACACATCACCCGAGGACAGCGCCCCAAGGCAACGCATGCCGGAAGGCTGGTGGAAAAAGGTTAATTTTGTATTGTCGCACCGTACGTTGCGCAGCGGGACGGGGGAACGGGCAGTGGCGGAACAGAGCAGGTCGGGCGGCCTTTTCGTGGGCGGTGGCGGCGCGGATTACGGGGTGGCTCAGTCCCTCCGATTGGACCAGGCCAATCGCCATGGTCTGATCGCAGGCGCAACCGGGACGGGCAAGACCGTCACGGTACAGATCCTCGCAGAGGGGTTCTCGGCCGCCGGCGTGCCCGTTCTCGTGCCGGACGTAAAGGGCGATCTGTCCGGCCTTGCCAAGGCGGGCGATCCGGCGGGCAAACTCCACAAGCCCTTTATGGAGCGTGCCGCGACCATCGGGCTCGACCTCTCCTATGCCGCGTGCCCTGTCACCTTCTGGGATGTCTTTGGCCAAAAGGGCCACCCCGTCCGCACGACCGTGGCCGAACTCGGCCCGCTCCTCCTCGCGCGGCTTCTCGAGCTCAGCGAGGCGCAGGAGGGGATCCTCAACATCGCGTTTCGCGTCGCCGACGAACAAGGGCTTTTGCTGCTCGATCTTGCCGACCTGCGCGCCCTTCTCGTCTGGGTTGGCGAAAACCGGCGCGCCCTTGGGTTGCGCTACGGAAATATCTCCACCGCCTCGATCGGTGCGATCCAGCGGCGGCTTCTCGTCCTCGAAGGGGAGGGGGGCGCGGCGCTCTTTGGCGAGCCGGCGCTTGAGCTTTCCGACATCATCGCCTGTGAGGCTGATGGGCGGGGGCGCGTCAGCGTGCTGGCTGCAGATCAGCTCATGCAGGCCCCCCGGCTCTATGCCACGTTCTTTCTTTGGCTGCTGTCGGAGCTCTTCGAAGAGCTGCCTGAAATCGGCGACCCCGAGAAGCCTCGCCTCGTCGTCGTTTTCGACGAGGCGCATCTGCTCTTTGAGGACGCGCCAAAGGCGCTGATCGACAAGGTCGAACAGGTGGCCCGCCTGATCCGCTCCAAAGGCGTGGGCGTCTACTTCTGCACGCAAAACCCCGACGATGTGCCCGATGACATTCTTGGCCAACTCGGGAACCGCGTTCAGCACGCGCTCCGCGCCTTCACGGCGCGCGATCGCAAGGCGCTGCGCGCGGCGGCCGAGACCTATCGCGACAATCCCCGCTTCGACATCGAAACGGCGATCCGCGAAGTGGGGACGGGCGAGGCCGTCACATCGTTTCTCGAACGCAAAGGCCTGCCTGGCGTCGCGGAGCGGACGCTCATCCGGCCGCCGGGCTCACAGCTCGGCCCGCTTACGGACACCGAGCGCGCCGCGCACCTCGCCGCGTCGCCGCTCCGAGGTAAATACGACACCCCCCGGGATCGCGACAGCGCCGCCGAGATCCTCGCCGCCCGCGCCGCGCGCGCGTCGCGCGAGGCCGAGGCCGCCGAAGCCGCAGCCGAAGCCGCAGCCGAAACCGGCGCGCCCGCCGCGCGCGAATTCAACGCCGCGCGCCGCTATTCCGGCACCCGCGTCTCTCGGTCGACCTCCGCCCCCCTTCGCCGTTCCTCCCGCTCCGACAGCGTGACCGAGGCTTTCGCCAAAAGCTTCGCCCGCCAGCTCGGCACGCAATCGGGCCGTGCGCTGGTGCGCGGCGTCCTGGGCGGGCTCTTTAAGGGGCGGTGAACCGGCTGAGCCTCACCCCGCAACGTGCCGCGCGTGGAGATGGCGCTCCAAGGACTGAGTATTTTTGCCAAGATGATGGGGAGGGCGCGCCCCCGCTTCTTTGGGCGTCTTCTTTGGGCCGCAAATATCCTCGCCGAAGGCCGGCCGTCCGGCGGGGCCCGCGCCGTCGCAATGGTGTCAGAGCGGGCGGATGCGGAGCCGCGTGAGGCGGTTGGCTTGGCGGGCGACCACCTCGAAGCGAAAGCCGTGGAAGGAAAACACCTGGCCCTGCGTTGGGATCGATTGCGCTTCATGGATGACGAGGCCGGCGATCGTGTTGGCTTCCTGGTCGGGCAAGTTCCATTCGCAGGAGCGATTGAGGTCGCGGATCGTCATCGCGCCGTCGACCAGGAAGTCGCCGCCCTCGGTCCGGCGCACCGGGTGCTCGCTGTCGACATCGAACTCGTCGGTGATCTCGCCCACGATTTCCTCAAGGATGTCTTCGAGGGTGATCAGGCCCTGGAGCGCGCCGTATTCGTCGACCACCAGGGCAAAGTGGGTGTGGCGGCGCAAGAACTCGCGCATCTGGTCGTCGAGCGTCGTCGTTTCGGGGACGAAATAGGGCTCCATCGCGATGTCGAGGATCCGAAACGCATCGATCCCCTCGGGCTTGGCTTCGGGCCCGCGCATCACCCGGTCCATCCCGCGGAGGAGATCCTTGGCGTGGATCACGCCGACGATGTTTTCTGGCTCGCCGCGGTAGACCGGCAGCCGCGTATGGGGCGAGGCGAGGGCCTGGCTCAGGATGTCCTCGGGCGCGGCATCGGCGTCGATCATTTCGATCTTCGAGCGGTGCAGCATGATCTCCTCGACCGTCCGGTCGCCGAGATCGAGCGCGCCGAGCAGGCGGTCGCGGTCCTCCTTTTCGACGGCGCCCTCGGCATGGCCGATCTGAAGCGCGCCGACGATCTCCTCGCGCACGCTCAGCATCTGGTCCCCGGGCTCGATACGCAGGCCAAAGAGCCGCAGCACGCCGCGCACGATCACGCGCACGGCCGCGACCGCGGGGGAGAGCGCGCCGATCACGACGCGCACCAGAGGCGCCGCGCGCGAGGCCGAGCGCTCGGGGTCGGTGATCGCGTAGGTCTTGGGCAGGACCTCGGCGAAGATCAGCACCAGGAGCGTCATCACAAGGGTCGCCGCCGCCACCCCGCTATCGCCCAAAAGCCGGGTGAACATCGCCGTGGCGAGCGAGGTTGCCAGAATGTTGGCGAGGTTGTTGCCGAGCAAGATGCCCCCGATCAAGCGCTCATTGTCTTCCTTGAGGCTGAGAGCGGTGTCCGCCCCGCGCTCGGCGCGATCGGCCATCGAGCGGAGCTTGCCCCGGGAGGCGGCTGTGAGCGCCGTCTCCGAGCCCGAAAAGAAGCCAGAGCAGACTAGGAGCAGCAGGATCGAGCCGGAGGTGATCCAGAAGGCAAAGTCGAGGGCGGCGGTGTCCATGGGGGCTCCGAAGCGAAAAACCGGGACGCGGCAAGGGGCGTGACGTGGTTATGGGGCGCGGGCACCGGGCCTTCAAGCGGGGCCGGAGGGCAGGCGCTCAGTGCCCGGCGGTCTTTGAGAAGACCTGGATCACGACGACGCCCGCCACGATCATCGCCATGCCGAGAAGCGCCGGCGCATCGAGCCGCTGCTTAAAGACGAGCCAGCCGATCAGCGTGATAAAGAAGATGCCGAGCGCCGACCAGATCGCATAGGCCACGCCGACGGGCATCGCCCGGAGCGTCAGCGACAAAAAGTAGAACGAGACAGCATAGCCGCCCGCAACGAGGAGTGACGGCCCAAGCCGGGTAAACCCGTCGCTTGCCTTCAGAGCGCTCGTGCCGATTGTCTCAAAGGCAACGGCGATGATGAGATAGACGTAGTGCACCGGCATGGGGCCCCCTGCAAACGCGCTCGATCAGGGTGCGATATAGCGGTCGCGCCGGTGATTGAAGGCGATAAGACCGTTGAGGACAACGGCACCGAGGAGCGAATACGCCACGACCTCGGCCGGAAAGAGCGCGAAGGCGACAGCAAAAAGCGCAACATCGAAACCGAGCTGCACATAGCCGGCTTTGATCCCGAAGCGGTCTTGCGCATAAAGCGCGACAACGCCGAGCCCGCCCAAGCTCCCCTTGTGCCGAAAGACCGCCAAAAGGCCCACGCCCGTGAGCGCGCCAAAGGCCAGAACGCCGAAGAGCGGGTTGACGTCGCCGAGCGGCATCCAGCCGGGGATAAGCTCGGTCAGGACCGACAGCGCCGTCACGCATGCCAGCGATTTGAGCGTAAATTCGGTGCCGAGCCGCGCCCAGGCGAAGGCGTAAAAGGGCAGGTTGATGACGAAGAACACCACGCCGAAAGACCACTCCATTGCATAGGCGATGACGAGCGCGAGCCCCGCCGTCTGCCCCGTGACAAAGCCCAGATGCGCCAGCAGCGTCACGCCGACGCCGCAGAGCATGATGCCCGCCGAGAGGCCCTGAATGTCCTCGGTCGCCGTGTGGCGCACGGCATCGGGATCGATCTCGACGGTCTGGAGCGGGGATGGCATGGCGTGGGGATAGTCGACCCGAAACGGGGCGCCAAGCTCTCACGGTGCTCCCCAAGAAATGCGGGTCGATGCGGATCATGCGACCCCACAAGAGTGCCCAATTCACAAGCATCCACGGCCACCCCCTGAGCATCCCATTGATGCGCAACCTTCCTCGAGACGGCTCGAAGCTCGCGGAGGGCGCCGTTCACACTGCACGGCCTTTTCGTGTTCAGATACCGACATTTGAGCCGGTTGCGCGCGGCTCGGCGAGACGTTCCAACGGCACTCGGATGCTACGGTTTGACCGAACTCATCGCGCTGGATCGCCTGCGTAGGCTCAGTGCGCTTTTCGATCCGGCGGAAGGCGGAGCCCTTGTAAACACTATGAGGTGTCGCCGCCGAGAGGGAAGAAGCGCTGTGCCAAACCCAAGCGGCAGAATAGAATCCATACCATCGTCCCAAAGACCGTAACGGCACTAGAGCTCAGCACCCCCCGGCACGGAATTAAGGCCGATAGGCCGCCGTGCCAGCGCCGTCCCGTCCCCACGGGTCGGCGCTTCGTCTCAGTTATCGCTGAGCTTGGAACGGGGAGGGACGTGGCCGGGATAAAGCGCTGCAGCCCAACCGTTGCAGCGCCAACCCACGGAACGGCGCTGTCACGGCTCCGCGCTTCGGCCATCCGGTGGAGAGTTGGTTCAAGTTTTTTGGGATGACCCTTTAGGACGTCGGCCATCGACGCTCCGACGATCTTCAAGAAGCACAGAGCTTCGAAACTGGAGGGCATTCACTGGAACGTCGCGCAATTTCCCTTGTGCATCGTCTAGGCAGAAGACGGGTACCAATTAAGAATTACGAAACGATTTCAACAAGAAAACCTTCCCCACGGGGAAGGTCTGCCTCACCCTGGCAGCGCCTTGTTCAGGTTCTCGTCGATCTTCTCCAAGAACCCCATCGTCGTCAGCCAGCCCTGCTCCGGCCCGACCAAAAGCGCGAGATCCTTCGTCATCGACCCCGCCTCGACCGTGTCGACCACCACCTGCTCCAGCGTCTCCGCAAAGCTCTGCAACGGCGCGTTCCCGTCGAGCTTCGCCCGGTGCTTCAGCCCGCCGGTCCAGGCATAGATCGACGCGATGGAATTGGTGGAGGTCGCTTGCCCCGCCTGGTGCTGCCGGTAATGCCGCGTCACGGTCCCATGCGCCGCCTCAGATTCCACGATCCTACCATCGGGCGTCATCAGCACCGACGCCATCAGCCCAAGCGACCCGAAGCCCTGCGCGACCGTATCCGACTGCACATCCCCGTCGTAATTCTTGCAGGCCCAAACATAGCCGCCCGACCATTTGAGCGACGAAGCCACCATATCATCGATCAGCCGGTGCTCGTACCAAATCCCCAATTCCTTGAATTGCGCTTCGAACTCCGCTTCGAACACCTCCTGAAACAGGTCCTT
Source organism: Pseudomonadota bacterium (assembly GCA_038745585.1). Classification (GTDB taxonomy): domain Bacteria; phylum Pseudomonadota; class Alphaproteobacteria; order Rhodobacterales; family Rhodobacteraceae; genus HLUCCA09. The sequence goes on along the minus strand of JBCDLH010000002.1, from coordinate 536,831 downwards.
AAACCGCCCGTCATAGGCTTTCATGATCGTGTTCTTCGTGGAGAGGTAGACGGGCCAGCCAAGGTTCAGCCCATAGTTCAAAGAGGCGCGGGCGAAGTCGCGGATCGAATCGTCGAGGTTGTACATGGCGACTGTGACGCCCGCCGACGGCGCATCGAAGACCTCCCGCTCGATCACCTCGCCGTCCTCGCCCTCAAACCGGATCGTGAGCTTGCCCGGCCCCGGAAAGCGAAAATCGGTCGCCCGGTACTGGTCGCCGAATGCGTGCCGCCCCACGACGATGGGCTTCGTCCAGCCCGGCACGAGGCGCGGCACATTTCGGCAAATGATCGGTTGGCGAAAAATCACCCCGCCGAGGATGTTGCGGATCGTGCCGTTGGGGGAGCGGTACATGCGCTTGAGCCCAAACTCCTCGACCCGCGCCTCATCGGGCGTGATCGTGGCGCATTTGACGCCAACACCGTGCGCCTTGATCGCCTCTGCCGCGTCGACGGTGATCTGATCGTCCGTGGCGTCGCGCGACTCGATCCCGAGATCGTAGTAGCGCAGGTCGATATCGAGATACGGCAGGATCAGTTTTTGCTTGATGAAGTCCCACATGATGCGGGTCATCTCGTCGCCGTCGAGCTCGACAACCGGGTTCTCGACCTTGATCTTCGTCATCTATCCCGCGTCCCCCGGTATGGCATTTGGCTCCGGCTCGCATAACGCGATTGGGGCGTTTCGGGAACAAACGTATGCGATTGTACACCGATATGCCGCAGGTGCAGCATGCCCGGTCAGCCCGCGCGGTCTTGGCAGACGCGTCTCAACGCCGAGCGGAGCGCGGTCCGGTTACGCCTTGCCGCGCGCCTCGAACCAAGGTGCGATCATCGCGCGGATCTCGGGCCAGAGGCCGGGCAGGCCGCGGATGACTTTTGCGCCGATCCGGTCGTCGATATGTTTGAGCGTCACGTCGTAATCGACCCAAGATCCGCCCCCGCCCGCGAGGTTCAGGAGCAAGGGTTGGATCCGGTCGACGGCCCTCGCAAAGCGCGCATCCGGGCTCTCTCCGGCCTCGAACTCCTCCCAGAGCGCGCGAAATGCGACTGCTTGCGCCGCCGGGAGCAGGCCAAAGATCCGGTCCGCCGCCGCGCGCTCCTTGGCCGCCTGGGCCGCGGCATCCACCTCCATGTGGATCGGCACGTCGCCCGCATCGATCTCGACGATGTCGTGGAGAAGCAGCATCCGGATCGCGCGATCCACCGAAACGCCCGCTGCCGCATGGGGCCCGAGGACAAGCGCGAACATCGCGATGTGCCAGCTGTGCTCGCCCGAATTCTCGGGCCGCGCCCCTTCGAGCACCGGCGAGGCCCGCACCACACCCTTCAGCCGGTCGATCTCGGTCAGAAACGCGAGCTGCTCTGCCAAGTCTGCCGTTCCGTCGCCCGCTCGCTCCATTTGGTGTTCCCCGCTGCTCACGCGCCCCAGGGATAGCCCGATGCGCGCGCCCCCCTTCTTTGGGCCAACAAATATCCCCGCCGGAGGCGCACGGCCGCGTCAAACGGACCGCCCCCAAATGGAAAAACCAGCCCGTGCCAGATGCGTCTATCCGCCGGTTTTCGATTGCAGAAACGCTTTGGCCCGCGCCTCCGCCCTCAGGTAGCGGATCGCCGTATTGTAGGCTTCCTGCAGCGTCGGGGAGGATTCGCCGACCATTCGACTGACCTGATCCACGAGATCGGGATCGCCGATCTCTTCGGCCTTGGCAAAGGCCTCGGCGGCCAGGCGCTCGGCGACGGTATCGAGAAAGGCCATCGGCTTACCGTGTTGTTTCCGTCAGGCGCCGGCGGACATAGCCGTCGACCGTCTCAAGCATGGGCGCCATATAGGGCTCCTTAAAGAAGTGATCGGCGCCGTCGATCTCATGGTGTGTGATCGTGATCCCCTTTTGCTCATGCAACTTGTTGACGAGCGCATGGGTGTCTTTTGGCGGCGCCACGCGGTCGGACGTGCCGTTCAGGATCAACCCCGAAGAGGGGCAGGGCGCGAGAAACGAAAAGTCGTACATATTGGCGGGCGGCGAGACCGAAATAAAACCCGTGATCTCGGGGCGGCGCATCAAGAGCTGCATGCCGATCCAGGCGCCAAAGGAAAAGCCGGCGACCCAGCAATGCTTGGCGTTCTGGTTCATCGATTGCAGGTAATCGAGGGCGGAGGCCGCGTCCGAAAGCTCGCCGATCCCCTGATCGTACTCGCCCTGGCTGCGGCCGACGCCGCGAAAGTTAAACCGCAGGACGGTAAAGCCCATATCATAAAAGCAATAGTGCAGGTTGTAGACGACCTTGTTGTTCATTGTGCCCCCGAATTGCGGATGCGGGTGCAAGATGATCGCGATCGGGGCATCGGCTGTTTTTTGGGGATGGTAGCGACCCTCGAGCCGCCCCTCCGGTCCGGGGAAGATCACCTCGGGCATCGTCGGTCCTGTCTGCGTGCGCGTCCGGAGGCTGAATGGGCAAAGGCGTATTGACCGCATCGCCCGGACGATCTAGAACAATTCTAAAGTGCGCCACGTCCGATCCGCAGCCCGTCGCAGTTAAGCGCCTCGTCTTCCGCCGTCAATGCCAGGCCGCGCAAAGCGTTGCCGGCCCGCATCGGAAGCCCGTGTCGTGTTGTTGGACGGGTCTGTGGGGCGGCCGCCTCCGCCGCCGTCGGAGGTCTGGCCCGTCGCGCGGCGAGGTTGCCCGCACCGGGGCACGCGTTATGCGGAAGGCAACCGCGGCCGGAGGGCCGCGAGAGCCGCACGGGGCTGCGAGAGCCGCACGGGGCTGCGAGAGCGCACGGGGGTGTACGGGGCCGCGTGGGGCCAGCGAGAGAGGCAAGGGAGAGCAGCGCATGAAACTCAGCACAAAGGGGCGCTACGCGATGGTCGCGCTCGTCGATCTCGCGCTCGCGCCGCGCGAGGGCGACAAGGCAGGGCTCGTCACCCTCGCTGATGTCAGCCAGCGCCAGAGCATTTCGCTTCATTATCTCGAACAGCTCTTCGTGCGGCTGCGCCGAGCGGGCCTGGTGGACAGCGTTCGCGGGCCGGGCGGCGGCTATCGCTTGGCGCGCCCGGCCACCCAGATCCGCGTGACTGAGGTCTTGGAGGCGGTAGACGAGACCGTGAGCGCGCTGCACAAGGGCGCCGGCGCCAAGGGCGCGCAATCGGGCTCGAAGGCGCAATCGCTGACGAACCGGCTCTGGGAAGGGCTCTCGGCCCATGTCTATGTCTTTCTGCACCAGGCGCGGCTTTCGGACATCGTGGGCAATGAGCTTGCCCCGTGCCCAGCGGTGCCCTCGCTCTTTGAGGTCGTCGACGACTAAGGGCGCTTGGGCGCGGGTGTCTGGGCGGGTGTCTGGGCGGGGGACGCCTCCGGCTGGCGATATTTGAAGCAAGAAGAAGGGGAAGGGGGTGCGCTCCTTCCGGCAGGGAGGCGATGGCCGAACGGGTCTATCTCGATTGGAACGCAACGGCGCCACTCCGGACAGAAGCGCGGGCGGCGATGGTCGCGGCGATGGACGTGGTCGGCAATCCGTCTTCGGTCCATGCCGAGGGTCGGTCGGCGAAAGCGCTCGTCGAGCGGGCACGCGGGCAGGTGGCCGCGGCGCTCGGCGCCGAGGGGGCCGACATCGTCTTTACCTCGGGCGCAACGGAGGCTGCGGCGCTCGCGCTCGCGGGGCGCGACCTCTACGGATCGGGCATCGAGCACGATGCCGTCAAGGCCTGGGCCAGGGCGGCACTCGCCGTCGACGCGCAGGGCCGCGTCACCGTCCCCGAGCCCCGGCGTGCGACGCTGCAGCTGGCAAATTCGGAGACGGGCGTGATTCAGAGCCTACCCGAAGGGCTGGCCGTCTCGGACCTGACCCAGGGCTTTGGCAAGATCCCTTTTGCCTTCGATGGGCTCGGGATCGAGATGGGCTTTGTCTCGGCCCACAAGATCGGCGGGCCAAAAGGGGTGGGCGCGCTCGTTCTGCGTCGGGGCACCGAGCTCGCCGCCCAGATCCGCGGCGGCGGGCAAGAGATGGGCCGCCGCTCGGGGACGGAAAACATCGTCGGGATCGCGGGCTTTGGCGCGGCGGCGGAGGCGGCCGCGCAAGACTTGGCGGGTGGCGTTTGGGAGCGGGTGGCCGGACTTAGAAGTATTCTAGAAATAAGTCTGGACCCTTCCGAAAACCACATTATTTTAATCGGGCAAGACGCGGACCGACTGCCCAATACGACATGCGCCGCCGTATCCGGATGGAAGGGAGAGACCCAGGTGATGCAGCTCGATCTGGCTGGGTTTGCGATCTCGGCGGGATCGGCGTGCTCGTCGGGGAAAGCGCGGCCTTCGGGCGTGTTGGAGGCGATGGGCCATGGGCCCGAGGCGGCGGCGGGTGCGGTTCGCATCTCGCTGGGGCCGACGACGACAGAAGACGACGTGCTGCGCTTTGCCGAGACATGGCGAGCGCGACTTGCGAAATACAGAGCGCGCGCAGCGTAAGCGGCCACGGCGCGTCACCCCAACTCCGGGACAGGCGAGGACGACCGGAGCCCATGAGGAGAGGATAGGCACGATGACGGCACTCGACGAGACGACGGCTGCGGGCGCAGAGGCGCAAGACACGATCGGCGGCCTCAAGGTGCGTGACGAGGTCGACCGGGAAACGGTCGAAACCGTGGCCAATATGGGCAAGTACAAATACGGTTGGGAAACCGAGATCGAGATGGAGTTTGCACCGAAGGGCCTCAGTGAGGACATCGTGCGGCTTATCTCGGAGCGCAACAACGAGCCCGAATGGATGCTCGACTGGCGCCTTGCGGCCTATCGCCGGTGGGTCGAGATGACGGAGCCCGATTGGGCGATGCTCAACATCGAGCCGATCCCGTATCAAGAGCAATATTACTACGCCAAACCGAAGAGCATGACGGAAAAGCCGAGATCGCTCGATGAGGTCGACCCGAAACTGCTCGCGACCTACGAAAAGCTCGGTATCCCGCTGAAGGAACAGATGATCCTGGCGGGTGTCGAGGGCGCGGGCGACGCGCCGGTCGAGGGACGTAAGGTGGCCGTAGATGCGGTATTCGACAGCGTATCGGTCGGCACGACCTTCAAGAGAGAGCTGGAAGAGGCGGGCGTCATCTTCTGCCCGATCTCTGAGGCGATCCAGAAGCATCCCGAGCTGGTAAAGAAGTATCTCGGTTCGGTTGTGCCGCAATCGGACAACTTCTTTGCGACGTTGAACTCGGCCGTCTTCTCGGACGGTTCCTTCGTCTATATTCCGAAGGGCGTGCGCTGCCCGATGGAGCTCAGCACCTATTTCCGAATCAATGCGGAGAATACCGGCCAGTTCGAGCGGACGCTGATCATCGCCGACAAGGAAAGCTACGTCTCCTATCTCGAAGGCTGCACCGCGCCGCAGCGAGACACCTCGCAGCTCCACGCAGCGGTGGTCGAACTCGTCGCGCTTGACGATGCCGAGATCAAGTACTCCACGGTGCAGAACTGGTATCCCGGCGATGAGGATGGCAAAGGCGGGATTTACAACTTTGTCACCAAGCGCGCCGATTGCCGGGGCGACCGCTCCAAGGTGATGTGGACGCAGGTCGAGACCGGCTCTGCCATCACGTGGAAATACCCGTCCTGCATTCTGCGCGGGAACGAAAGCCAGGGCGAGTTCTACTCGATTGCGATCACCAACAACCATCAGCAGGCCGATACCGGCACGAAGATGGTGCATCTCGGGCGCGACACGCGGAGCCGGATCGTCTCCAAGGGGATCAGCGCGGGCTTTGCTCAGAACACCTATCGCGGGCTCGTGTCGATGCACCCGCGGGCCAAGAATGGGCGCAACTACACCCAGTGCGACAGCCTGCTCATCGGCGACAAATGCGGGGCGCATACAGTTCCGTATATCGAGGTGAAGAACAACTCGTCGCGCGTCGAGCACGAGGCCACGACCTCGAAGGTCGATGACGACCAGATGTTCTATTGCCGCCAACGTGGCATGGACGAAGAGGAAGCGGTTGCGCTGATCGTCAACGGCTTTGCCAAGGAGGTCCTCCAGGCGCTGCCGATGGAGTTTGCGATGGAAGCGCAGCAATTGGTGGCGATCTCGCTTGAGGGGTCCGTGGGCTAATGCCCGCCGGTGCGATGCATCCCGGCGACCTATCGGTGGCCGAGGGCGACGGCGTGCCCGCTATGGTTGGCGGCACGCTGACCGTTCGGGCCGGACGCGTCGATGTCGTTGGGATGGTCGGCGGCGACGTCATCGTTCAGGCCGGGGCTGTGGCGCGGATCACGGGCATGGTCGGCGGGCGCGTCCGGGAAGAGGGCGGCACAGCCGAGATGACGGGGCTCGTCGGAGGCCGCTGACCCGATGAAAGCCGGACTTCTGCCCAGTGCCGCTGCGATCGGCCCTCAGCATGGCGTACGCGCCTCACACCGCACATGCGCGCCTCGGGCCCTTCCGCGGGCTTGGGCCAGCGGGGGTCGTGTCGTGAAGAGCCCAATCTGCAAAGGTCGACACGGCCAAACACCGTCCGAAGAGGACTCGCCGTGACGCCGATCAAGCTCTTTTACAATGCGCGACCGCAGAATTTCGGGGATCACATTAGCGCCGATCTCGTGCAGTTTGCAGCGCAACGGCCGGTGACTTGGACACGCTTGGAAGACGCGGAGCTTTTCGCCGTCGGCAGCATCATTGGCTTTGCGCAAGACAGGCTGGAAAAGGGACCGGAGAGCTGGCCCTATCTCTGGGGCTCCGGCCTGATGATGGCCAACGGCAAGTGGCTTTTTAAAGCGGCCCGCCTAGAGAGGGTCTCGGCGGTACGCGGCCCGTTCACGGCGCATTACTTCCGCGGCTTTCGCGGGGCGATGGGCGACCCGGCACTTCTCTGTCCGCGGCTCGTCCCGGCACCGGCGGAGCGGGGCGACACTGTGCTCGTGCCGCACCACGAACAGTATAAAAAGCAGCCCGAATTCATTGAACGCGCAGTGGCAACTGGCTTGCGGATTGTCGATGTCCGGCAGGCCGATCCTTGGAACGCGGTTCGGGAGATTGCCAGTGCATCCGCCGTCTTGTCGGTCTCCCTGCACGGGTTGATCGTGGCGGATGCGTATCGGGTTCCGAGTATCTGGGTCAGCGACGAGGTTTGGCTGAACGGTAGCGGGAGCTTTAAGTTTTTCGATCATTTCGCCTCAATCGGACGGATTGAACCGGGCCCGCTTCCGCTGGAGGACGCGGTGGAGTCTGCCGCGCGCGGTGCGTTTAACACGCGGCATTTTGAGAATATCGACAGGGTCGCCGACCGTGTACTGGCGGCGTTTCCCCCAGCGCTTCGGGCGGAGGCGGCGGCCCTTGAGACCTCGAACGCGAGCCTGTCGGAATGAGACGCTTTTATCGGACAGACGTGGATCTTTACGCGCCATGCGCGGTCGAGGGCTGGCATATGCGGCGCCGGGGCCCGTCGGTCTACAACTCTGCGCGCAACGAGGTTTGACGACATGATCGTAACGACAACGCCCACAATAGAGGGGCGCGAAATCAAGGGCTATCACGGGGTGACGGTGGGCGAGGCGATCCTCGGGGCGAATGTATTTCGCGATATCTTTGCTGGGATCACAGACATCATCGGCGGTCGCTCGGGCGCCTATGAGGCGAGCCTCGCCGAAGCGCGGGACACCGCAATGCAGGAGCTGCAGCAGCGCGCGGCGCAGCTCGGCGCGAACGCGGTGGTCGGGGTCGATCTCGACTATGAGGTGATCAACAACATGCTGATGGTGTCTGTTTCGGGCACTGCGGTCACCATCGAGTGAGCCGCACTGTCCGCCATATCCGCGCCCCGATGCGCACTGGAAGCGCCGTCCGCGCGTCAAGATTAGGCCTCGAATCGCGCCTAGACCGGAACTGGTTGAGGGTGTGCGATAGGAGGTTGTGCGGTGCCAGCAGATGCGCGGTTTTACGAGCGGATTTCCCGGATCGAGCGCGGGTGTCAGTGGGAGCCGGAGGGCGTGATCAGCGCCAAGGAGATGCGGCGCGCGGCGGCGCGGGCCAAGGCCCGCAAAAAGGGCGGACAGAAACTCTCGGTCGTGATCGCGATTGCCGCGGCGGGGATCTATTTCCAGCCGCAAGTGCCCGATCCGATCCTGGGCTTTTTCAGCGCACCGACGACGGAGGCGGCGATTGCCTCTCTCAATCAGATGAGCGTCTTTGCCGGCATCTCGGCGCCCTGAACGGGCCGCGTATCGGCGCAGAGTGGGCGCCCCAGACGACACGTAACCGCAAATCTCAAATCGACATGTCCCCGGCAGCAAAGCTGCACGGGGCCTTTGGCTTTGGAGGCTGACCCATGCTCGAGATCAAGAACCTGCACGTTAAACTCGAAGAGGAGGACAAGCAGATCCTCAAGGGCGTCGACCTCACGGTGGAGGCCGGCAAGGTCCATGCGATCATGGGGCCGAACGGCTCGGGCAAGTCGACGCTGTCCTATGTCCTGTCGGGCCGCGATGGTTATGAGGTGACCGAGGGCGCAGCGACGCTTGAGGGCGAAGACATTCTGGAGCTGGAGCCGGAGGAGCGCGCGGCGGCTGGGCTTTTCCTTGCCTTCCAGTATCCGATCGAGATCCCCGGCGTCGGCAACATGACATTCCTGCGGACGGCCGTGAACGCGCAGCGCAAAGCGCGCGGGCAGGAGGAAATGAGCGCGGCCGAATTTCTCAAGGAGATCCGCGCCAAGGCCAAGACCCTACAGATCGACCCCGAAATGTTGAAGCGGCCCGTCAATGTCGGCTTCTCGGGCGGCGAAAAAAAGCGCAACGAGATCCTGCAGATGGCCATGCTGGAGCCGAAGATGTGTATCCTCGACGAGACCGATAGCGGGCTCGATGTCGACGCGATGAAGCTCGTCTCGGACGGCGTGAATGCGCTGCGCGATGCTGGCCGCGCCTTTCTTGTGATTACCCATTACCAGCGGCTTTTGGATCACATTAAGCCCGATGTCGTGCATATCATGGCGGATGGGCGCATCGTGAAATCCGGCGGGCCGGAACTGGCGCTCCAGGTCGAGACGGAGGGGTACGGCGATCTCTTGAAGGAGACGGTGTGATGGCGGTTCCGCAGGCAAAACGCGACGCGCTCGACGCGCGCTTGGCCGGGCTCACGCTGCCAGCGGGCGGGGCGTGGTCGACCACGGCGCGAAACGACGCGCTGGCCCGGCTGCAAGAGATGGGCCTGCCGCATCGGCGCGACGAATACTGGAAGTACACGGACCCTGCCGGGTTCGTTGCGCCCTCTGCGTCGGCTGCCGCCCTCTTCGATCCCCAGGAAGTGCCTGTCTTTTCGGAGATCGACCGGGTGCGCGTTGTCTTTGTCGACGGCGTATTCGACCCGGACGAGTCGGACGATCTGAGCCTTGCGGGCGTGGAGATCGTTCGTCTGGCCGAGGCACAGAGGGCGGATCTGCACTGGGCGCGCGAGCTTTACGGCGTGCTTGAGGCACGGGGACAGGACCCGGTCCAGCGTCCGCTTGCCGCGCTCAACACCGCCTATGCCACCGACGGGCTGCTGATCCGGGTGACGGCCCGCGCAGACAAGGCCGTGAGCTTGGTTTATCACCATAAATCAGAGACATCTGATGCGATCCTCCACCATTGCATCAAGGTCGAAGAGGGGGCCGACCTGACCGTTCTTGAAAAGGGACCGGCGGCCGCGCGCTTTAACAAGGTGATGGAGGTCGACGTCGCCAATGGCGGCGCGTTCCACCATGTCCGCGTTCAAGGACGCGACCATGAGCGCCGCGCGGCCACGCATATCTTTGCCCGTGTCGCGGCGGAGGCGTCGTTCAAGTCGTTCACGCTGACGATGAACGGCGTGATGACGCGCAACGACGCGGTGATCGAGCTGATCGGCGACGACGCGGTGGCCCATGTCGCGGGCGCTTGCCTCGGCGACGGCGATTTTCACCACGACGACACGGTGTTCGTGACCCATGACGCCGAGCGCTGCGAAAGCCGGCAGGTCTTTAAGAAGGTCCTTCGGAATGGCGCCGTGGGCGTGTTTCAGGGGAAGATCCTGGTCAAGGAGGGCGCGCAAAAGACCGACGGCTACCAGATCTCGCAATCGCTTCTGCTCGACGACGACAGTCAGTTTTTGGCCAAGCCCGAGCTTGAGATCTATGCCGATGACGTGGCGTGCTCGCACGGCTCCACCTCGGGCGCGATCGACGAGGAGGGGCTTTTCTACTTGCGGTCCCGCGGCATCCCAGAAGGCCCGGCAACCGACCTGATGGTGCTTGCCTTTCTCGCCGAAGCCATCGACGAGATCGAGAACGAAGACATCGCGGCCGATATTGTCAGCCGGCTGGAGCAATGGCTCTCACGGCGGCGCGGCTAGGGCGGCACGGCTCGGGCAGAGCGGCAGAGCATAGGGCAAGAGAGGGCAGGGCGCGCACGCAATGGCCATCACCACCGAGATTTTCCGCAGCTATTGGGCGCCGCGCGATGTCATGCGGCGCCTGCTTGCGGCTGGTCAGCGTGAGGATCGTGCGATCGCCTACCTGATGGGGGCGTGCGCGCTGATCTTCGTCGCCCAATGGCCGCGCCTCCAACGCGAGGCGATGCTCGACCCCGACGGCCCACCACTCGAAGCGCTCATCTCAGCTGCACTCTTTGGCTGGATCTTCATCGTCCCGCTCTTTGCCTATGGCGTCGCGGCGCTCTCTCACATCATCGCTGGGCTGCTCGGCGGGCGGGGGGCATGGTGGGGCGCGCGGATCGCGCTCTTTTGGTCGCTCCTGGCGATCTCGCCACTTATGCTGCTTAACGGACTGGTCGAAGGCTTTATCGGCGAGGGGTTGCAACTCCAAGTGACGTGGCTTCTGACCACCCTTGCGTTCTTTTGGATCTGGGGCATATCGCTCGTGGAGGCAGAGCGTAGCCCGTCTTCGGGCAGCGGCGCCGAGAGAGAGGCCTAACCCGATGTCTGAGCAGACGGCGCTCATCCCGGATCTGATCCGTCAGACCTTTTCCGATCCGCGCGGCGCGGCGGGCCGGATCATCCGGCTTGAGCTTCCCGGCAATATCTTGTGGGAGGCGCTGGCGCTCGTCGTCGTGATGTCGGTGATTACCGCGCAGATCACGTCGATGATGTTCGCCCAAAGCGGGATCGCCGCGGGCGAAGAGACCACGCAGGGCGTGCCTGCGTTTCTCACCAACCCGCTTTTGATGACCTTTATTCAGGGCGTGATCCTCGTCGTGATGATCTATGCCGTGCACCTTATTGGGCGCAGTTTCGGCGGGATCGGGCATCTGGAGGGTGCGATTGCGCTTATTGTCTGGTTGCAGTTTCTGCTTGTCTGTCTCCAGGTGGCGCAGGCCTTTATGGGCATGCTGTCGCCCGCGCTGAGCGGCTTTATCGGGCTCATAGGCGTCGTCGCGTTCTTTTGGCTGCTCACGCAATTCGTCCTCGTGCTGCACGGGTTTCAAAGTGCGGCGATGGTCTTTGTGATGATCGTGGTTTCAATGCTCGCGCTCGTCTTCGCGCTCTCGATGGTGCTGACGCTCTTGGGTGTGGCCGTGGTCGTCGGGGAGGTGCCCGATGTATGACGTGATGGAAGTGCGGCAGGATTTCCCGATCCTGGCCCGCGAGGTCAACGGCAAGCCGCTGACCTATCTCGACAATGGCGCCTCGGCGCAAAAGCCCCAGATCGTCATCGACGCGATTGGGCGCGCGTATTCCGAGGAATACGCCAACGTTCATCGTGGGTTGCACACCCTCTCGAACCTCGCGACCGAGAAGTATGAGGCCGTGCGGGGCAAGATCGCACGCTTTCTGGGCGCCGCCGATGAGAACGAGATCGTGTTTACCTCGGGCACGACCGAGGGGCTGAACCTTGTCGCCTATGGCTGGGCCATGCCGCGGATGGAGGCCGGGGACGAGATCGTGCTCTCGGTCATGGAACACCACGCCAACATCGTCCCGTGGCATTTCCTGCGCGAACGCCAGGGGGTTGTCCTGAAATGGGTGGAGCCCGAGCTTGACGGCGCGCTCGACCCCGAAAAGGTCATCGCCGCCATCGGCCCGCGGACCAAGCTTGTTGCCGTGACGCATATGTCGAACGTGCTGGGCACCGTCGTCGACGTAAAGACCATCGCCGAGGCGGCGCGCGAGCGCGGCGTGGCCACGGTGATCGACGGCAGCCAGGCGGCGGTGCACATGCCCGTCGATGTGCGCGACATTGGCGCCGATTTCTATGCGATTACAGGGCACAAGCTCTATGGGCCTTCGGGCTCGGGCGCGATCCATATCCGGCCCGAGCGGATGGTCGAAATGGTGCCCTTTATCGGCGGCGGCGACATGATCCGCGAGGTTCACCGCGACGCCGTCCTCTATGCCGAGCCGCCGATGAAGTTTGAGGCGGGCACGCCCGGCATCGTCCAGCAAATCGGGCTCGGTGTCGCTCTCGATTACATGACGGCGCTCGGGATGGAGAACATCGCGGCCCACGAGGCGGAGCTGCGCGACTATGCGCGCGACCGGCTCCACGGCCTGAACTGGCTCTCGGTCCAGGGCGACGCTCCGGGCAAAGGCGCGATCTTCTCCTTTACGATGAACGGATCGGCCCATCCGCACGACATCTCGACGATCCTCGACAAAAAGGGCGTCGCGGTGCGCGCAGGACAGCATTGCACCGGCCCGCTCATGGACCACCTCGGCGTCGCCGCGACCTGCCGCGCCTCCTTTGGCCTCTACAACACGAAAGACGAGGTCGACACCCTCGTCGACGCGCTGGAGCTGTGCCACGAGCTCCTCGGCTAGGGGCAGGTCAAGGCCGCGCGCGCCAAACCGACCGAGCGCCGCCGACCTGCACGTGCTCCACGGGCGCTCATGCGGCTTGTGCGCCCTCAAGTCCGAACGCCATAGACCGGACAATGGGCTGCTGTCCGGAACTTCGCCTTGCAAGAGCACTTGAAGTGAGAGCGCTTGAAGTGAGAGCGCTTGAAAACGCCGCGCTGACCTCCGACCTAGAGCGTAGGTCAACAGGATTGCTCGGCATGTGCGTGCCCCAACCTCGCCCCGGATTTCTCGGCTCATGGGACCGGTTTGTCGGCCCCGGAATGACCAAGGGCGAGACCCTGTTGCTGCTCGGCTCGATGGTTGTGAGTGGGTCGCTGGTCGCCTTTCATCTTCACGTGCTCGGGCTGACTTGGCCGCTGGTTGCGCTCGGTGCCCTCATCGCGGCCGATGTCATCGGCGGAGCCGTCTGTAACATGACCGAAACGACGAAGCGGTGGTATCACCGGTCCGAGCAACGCCCACGGGACCACCTCGGCTTCATCGCAGTGCATGTTATCCATATCATCGTCGTTGCATGGGCATTTCGGGGAGACGGGTTCGACCTGATTTATGCGATGTCCATAAGCAGTTGGCTTATCGCGTCAGCCGTCATCGTCCTTTATGCGCCTGCCGCACTGCGCAGTCCCCTTGCGACCTTACTCTTTGCAGTTGCGCTAGGTCTTTCGCTCTATGCCCTAGGACCGACGCCGGGGCTCGAATGGTTTGTGCCCGTATTGTTCGTCAAGCTGCTGATCGGGCATGCCGTCCCTCTACGTGCGTGATCGGCGACCTGCGGCGTGCACTGCTTTCTGAGGTGCAAACGACGGTGCGGCGTGGGACAGGCTTGTGGGTGAGCGGCGCAACGTAGCGCATTATGATCTAGTACGCAGTCCTTGCGCTTTCCCAGCTTTTCAGCGCGATGTTTGCCATCGGCTTGCATATGCCTGATCGACAAAGTCGGCCGAAAATGACCTGTGAAGACGCATGCAGCGAAGGGCTCGATAAACCCGTCACACCGGCCTTTATAGCCGCATCAGATGGTCCTTTTGACGAGATACATCGTTTCTTGCGGGCGAGCGACTAAACGTTGCGCAACATATCGCGCGATAGTGGCATGGCTACATGCGTTTATGTCGCTCGACACGACCGCCACACCTGCGACATTCATTTGCCCGGCATCGATGGATCAATCGTTTGCATGGGCGCCCATCCTTACGAGGACTTTCGGGTCTTGTATGCGTGGTGAGGGAGGTTTCAGCCGGGCGGCCCGCAGGTCTCGGCTCACCACCTCCGCTTGCAGGCGCGCCGCACGTGTAGATCTGCGGCGCTCGACGGATTTGGCAGGCGGACCCTACGCGCTCATGCCCTTGCCGTGCGTGTCAGACCTCCGGATCGCCGACACCGATTTCGACCTCGTCTTTCGTGTGGTCGCGGCCAAAGAAGGCGCTGCACTCGATCAGATCGAGCGGACAACCGTTGAAGTGCTTCTTAACGAAAGTTCCGTCCCGCGAACTGGTCCTGCCTGACGAGAAAGGGCGCCGCGGAGGACGCCCTTTCGGTGCAGACACAGCGGGGGGTTATCCCGCCGGCCCGCTAGCAGCTGTAGTAGAGCTTGAACTCCATCGGGTGGGGCGTGTGCTCGTAGGCGTAGATCTCTTCCCACTTCAGCTCCATGTAGCCTTCGAGCTGGTCTTTGGTGAAGACGTCGCCGGTGAGCAGGAAGTCGTGGTCGGCCTCCAGGCTCTCCATCGCTTCGCGCAAGCTCGCGCAGACCGTGGGGATGCCTTCGAGCTCCTCGGGCGGCAGGTCGTAGAGATCCTTGTCCATCGCTTCGCCCGGGTCGATCTTGTTCTGGATCCCGTCGAGCCCGGCCATCAGGAGCGCGGCGAAGCAAAGATAGGGGTTGGCGGACGGGTCGGGGAAGCGGGCCTCGACGCGTTTGGCCTTGGGGCTCTCGGCCCAGGGGATGCGGACGCAGCCCGAGCGGTTGCGCGCGGAATAAGCGCGCAGCACGGGCGCCTCAAAGCCCGGGATCAAGCGCTTGTAGGAGTTCGTCGACGGGTTGGTGAAGGCGTTGAGCGTCTTGGCGTGCTTCAGGAGGCCGCCGATATACCAAAGCGCCTCTTGGGAGAGATCGGCATATTTGTCGCCCGCAAAGAGCGGCTTGCCGTCCTTCCAGATCGACTGGTTTACGTGCATCCCGGTGCCGTTGTCGCCGGCAATAGGCTTGGGCATGAAGGTCGCCGACTTGCCATAGGCATGGGCCACATTGTGGATGACGTATTTGTACTTCTGCAGCTCGTCGGCCTGCTTCGTGAGCGGCGCGAAGATGAGGCCCAGCTCGTGCTGGCACGACGCCACCTCGTGGTGGTGCTTATCGACGGTCATGCCGATGCGCTTCATCGTCGAGAGCATCTCGGAGCGCAGGTCCATCGCATCGTCGACCGGGTTCACGGGGAAGTAGCCGCCTTTGACGCCCGGGCGGTGACCCATATTGCCCATCTCGTAGTCGGTGTCGGTGTTCCAGGAGGCGTCCTGCGCGTCGACCTCATAGGACACTTTGTTCATCTCAAGGCTGAACTTTACGTTGTCGAAGAGGAAAAACTCTGCCTCGGGGCCGAAAAACGCAGTGTCGCCGATGCCAGAGGCCTTGAGATAGGCCTCTGCGAGAAGCGCCGTGCCGCGCGGGTCGCGGTTATAGGGCTCGCCAGTATCGGGCTCGAGCACCGTGCAATGCACGCAGAGCGTTTTCTCCGCATAGAACGGGTCCATATAGGCGCTCTCGGTGTCGGGCATGAGCTTCATGTCGGACTGGTCGATCGATTTCCAGCCGGCAATCGAGGAGCCGTCGAACATGAAGCCTTCATCGAGGAAGTCTTCGTCCACCTGATCGGACATGACCGTGACATGCTGCAGCTTGCCGCGCGGGTCGGTGAAGCGGATGTCGACGTAGTCGACTTCCTCGTCCTTGATCGTCTTGAGAACGTCAGCTTTGCTCATGAGACGTGTCTTCCTCTGTTTCGCCTTGAATTATGGGTGAATGAACGCGGGAGGGAGCGCCGTTATGGGGGGGTGGTCCGGCGGCGTTGGCGGCCCCGTTCGGTGGCTCAGAGCGCCTCGTCGCCCTCTTCGCCGGTCCGGATGCGGATCGCCTGGCCGACATCGGTCACGAAAATCTTGCCGTCGCCAATCTTGTCGGTTTTGGCGGCGCGGACGATGGCCTCGAGCGCGGTGTCAATCTGATCGTCCGACAAAACGACTTCGATTTTCACTTTGGGCAGGAAGTCCACCACATATTCGGCGCCGCGATAGAGCTCGGTATGCCCTTTCTGGCGGCCGAAGCCTTTGACTTCGATGACGCTCAGGCCCTGAACGCCGATTTCCTGCAGCGCTTCTTTGACCTCGTCGAGCTTGAAGGGTTTGATGATGGCCTCGATTTTCTTCATTGTTGGCCGACTCCCTCTCTTCCGTCCCGGGTGGGGTGAGATCATGCGCGCGCAGGGGGCGAAAGGGCACAGCCCGGTGCGCTTTGGGCTCTACGGTGCGAATCCGAGGTCGTGATGAATTTTTGTGCACTGCGCCCCGAATAAGCGCCTTTCGTAAAAAAGTGAGGCGATGGCAATGTCCGAACTTCTGACAAGTGCCCAAATGCGCGCCGTTGAAGAGGCCGCCATGGCGAGCGGCTCTGTCACCGGGCTGGAGCTGATGGAGCGGGCCGGGGCGGGTGTCGTGGGCGCGATCCTAGCGGAATGGCCGCAGCTGGCCGAGACGCCAGGCCATGCAGTCGTCTTCTGTGGGCCCGGCAACAATGGCGGCGACGGGTATGTCATCGCACGGCTCCTTCACGGGCGCGGCTGGGCGGTCGAGGTCTTTGCGATGGGGTATCCGGGCAAGCTGCCCCCCGACGCGAAGGTCAACCACCACCGCTGGGCCGCCCTCGGGGACATCCATCCGCTCGACGCGGAGACGGTCAGACAAGGCGACACGCCTCACATCCTCGTCGACGCGCTCTTTGGCACCGGCCTGTCCCGCGCAATACCGGAACAGGTTGTCGATGCGCTGCAGGCGGTGCGCAAGCGGGAGAGGTGGGGTCTCCTCACAAAGACGGTCGCCATCGATGCGCCCTCTGGGCTCGATTGCGACACGGGCGCTTGGCATCTGCCCCAGATGCCGGCGCTGGCAGAAGAAGACAGCGATGCCGGTCGTGACGCATGGTCGGCCTGGTGGGACCATGCATCGAAGTGGATTGGCCTCGCCGATCTGACCGTGACCTTCCACGCCGCCAAGCCCGGCCACTATCTGGCGCAGGGACCGGACGCTTGCGGAAAGCTCGTCCTCCACGATATCGGCATCACGGCGTGGGACGAGACCGACACTATCCTTATCGCGCCGCCTTCGCCCGACCGCATCCGTCTGGTCGATGGGCGCCTCCTCGGCCGCCAGAGCAAAGGCCGTCTCTGGCCCGGACACATGCTGCCCCCGTTCAATCCGGGCGGCCACAAATATGACCGCGGCCACGTTCTGGTGCTCGCCGGTGGCGTCGGGCGCGGCGGCGCCGCGCGACTTGCGGCCCGCGCGGCTCTGCGGATCGGGGCTGGGCTCGTCACCCTTGCTTGTCCTCCCGCCGCGCTGCAAGAGAACGCGGCCCGGCTCGATGCCATCATGCTGCGCGCTGTGGCGGATGCGGACGCCCTCGCCGCGCTGCTCGACGACGGCCGCCTGTCATCGCTGGTCCTCGGCCCGGGCCTCGGATTGGGAGACCGGACGCGGGGACTGGTGGCGGTGGCGTGCGGGCCCGCGGATGGCCCCCATCAAGCGCGCAAAGTGGTCCTCGATGCGGACGCGCTCACGAGCTTTGAGGACGCGCCGGACGCGCTCTTCGAATTGCTCCACCCGCTTTGCGTGCTCACGCCCCATGAGGGTGAGTTCAAACGGCTCTTTCCGGACCTCGACGCAAAGGGTCGGGAGGCGCGGAAGCGCTCCAAGGTCGATGCCGTGCGACTGGCCGCCGACCGTGCGGGCTGCACCATTCTGCTCAAGGGACCTGATACGGTGATCGCGAGCCCCGGCGGAGCGGCCGCGCTCCATTCAGCCGCCTATGACCGGGCCGTGCCGTGGCTGGGAACGGCGGGGGCTGGGGATGTGTTGGCCGGGATGATCGGTGGGCTTTTGGCGCCTGGCACGGTCTTTGACAGCCCGCATCCGGCCGTCGAAGTCGCAGCCTGGCTCCACTCCGAAGCGGCGCGGAGCTTTGGTCCGGGGCTCATCGCTGAGGATCTGCCCGAGCAATTGCCCACGGTGTTTTGCGCGCTATGCGATGGGGGGTAGCCTGTTTTTTCTAGAAAAAACAGCTGAGAGCCGATTTTTCTAGAAAAATCGGGGGTGGGCGATCCTTCTAGAAGGATCGTTTAACCTGCGGGCTCGGCGCGTTTGGCGCTTTGCCAGAGCGCGTCCATCTCGGCCAGGCGGGCCTGGGCCGGGGTCTTGCCGTCCTCCGCCAAGCCGTCTTCGACGGCCGCGAAGCGGCGTTCGAACTTTGCGTTGGTGCGGCGCAGGGCGGCTTCGGGGTCGACCTGCAAATGACGCGCAAGATTGACGAGGACGAAAAGCAGGTCGCCAAGCTCGTCCTCGACCGCGTCCGCATCGCGATGCTCTGCGGCTTCGGTGAGTTCCGCGGCCTCCTCGGCGACCTTGTCGAGCACGGCGCGCGGATCGGCCCAGTCGAACCCCACGCGCGCGGCGCGCTTTTGCAGCTTCAGCGCCCGCGTCAGCGCCGGCAGGCCAAGCGCGACGCCGTCGAGCACCCGGGCCTCGCCCTTGGCTGCGCGCTCGGCGGCTTTGACCTTCTCCCAGTCCCGCACTTGATCATCGGCGGTCTTTTCTCGGCTTTCGTCGCCGAAAACATGGAGGTGGCGGGCGACCATCTTGTCGCCGATCTTCGCCGCGATTTTATCAAAATCGAAAAGCCCGGCCTCGCGCCCTAATTGCGCAAAGTAGACGACCTGGAGGAGGAGATCGCCCAACTCCCCTTCAAGCTCATCCCACGCCTCGCGTGCGATGGCGTCGGCGACCTCATAGGCCTCTTCAATCGTGTAGGGGGCGATGGTCTCCCACGTCTGTTCTATATCCCAAGGGCAGCCCGTCTCGGGATCGCGCAGCCGAGCCATGATCTCAAGAAGCCGCGCCAGGGGCGGGCCCTCGGGCGCGGGCTGTGGGGCGACCTGGGAACGGGGGGAAGTCATTGCGCTCTCGTTGGTTCCGTGTTGTGTCCTGGGTGTCGGTGCGGGCGCATGCGGCGCCGTGCGGCTCTTCTGCGGGCCCGCTCGGCCAAACGCAAGGCTTCCGCGCCCCGAGGGGCGTTTTTGGGAACGCGCGCTATGGCTGTGATTAATCGTATTGCTGCTTTTGCTGGGGACATGCGGGCCTGGCGCCAGCACCTGCATGCGCATCCGGAGCTGGGCTTTGCCTGTCACGAAACGGCCGCGTTTGTCGCCGCGCGTCTGCGCGCGTTTGGCGTCGACGAGATCCACGGCGGGTTTGCCGAGTCAGGCCTTGTCGCGCTGATCGAAGGGCAGGGGCCGGGCGCGACGATCGGACTGCGCGCAGATATGGATGCGCTTCCGATCACGGAACATACGGGCGCGCCCTACGCATCGACAGCCGATGGCGTGATGCACGCATGCGGCCATGACGGGCATACAACCATGCTTTTGGGCGCCGCGCGTTACCTTGCCGAGACCCGAGCATTCTCCGGACGGGTCGCGCTGATCTTTCAACCGGCCGAGGAGGAGGGCGGCGGCGCCCGCGTCATGGCCCAAGAGGGCATGCTCGAGCGGTTCGGCATCAGTGCAGTCTATGCGCTCCATACCGCGCCCGGGCAGGCGGAGGGGAGCTTTGTGACGATGCCGGGCGCGATGTGCGCGGGCAACGCCACTTTTCACATCCACGTGCGCGGGCATGGCGGCCATGCCGCGCGGCCCGACGAAGCGCGCGATCCGATCCCGCCAGCGCTCGCCATTGCGCAAGCCATGCCGAGCATCGTGTCGCGCAACCGAAACGCCTTTGCCGACCTCGTGATCTCGGTCACGCAGATCCATGCCGGAACGGCCGAGAACATCATCCCCGACCAGGTCTATATCAACGGGACAGTGCGCGCCTATTCGGACGCAGTGATCGACATGGTCGAGGCGCGCATGACCGAGATCGTGGCCGGGCATGGCGCGGCCTTCGCGGTCGACGCGAAGCTCGAATATGTGCGCGACTACCCGCCCATGATCAACGACGCAGACAAGGCAGCCTTTGCCGCAGAGGTGGCGCGCGAGCTCGTCGACGCGGTCGATCCCGCGGGCCAGCGGGAAATGGGGTCGGAGGACTTCGCCTATCTTCTGCGGGAGCGCCCTGGGGCGTATCTTCGGATCGGGCAGGGGCCGGGCCCGGCGCTGCACCACCCGGAGTTCGACTTCAACGACGCGATTGCGCCCATTGGCGCGTCGTTCTTGGCCCGGCTCGTGGAGCGGGCGCAGCCGATCTGACAAAGTGCCGGGCCGCGCCCGAGGAAAGGAGCCTCAGATGGCCCTGGAAGATGCCAAGTCCGAGGTCGATCGGGCCTTTACCGCGGCCTCGGATACAGGGCTCGCCTTTGAAAACGTCTTTGCCGGCGCGCCCTCGTTCCTGCGCCGCCGCTACACCAAGGATCTGACCGGGATCGACCTGGCCATTGTCGGCGTCCCGTTCGACCAAGCGGTGACCAACCGGCCGGGCACGCGCCTTGGCCCCCGCGCGCTGCGCGAGGCGAGCCTCTTGCAGCCCTGCGACCCGCCCTATGGCTGGGATTATGACGTGCTGAGCGAGGTCGCGATCGCCGATACCGGCGATGTCGCGTTCGACTATGCCCGTGTTGCGGATTTTCCCGCCGCGCTGCGCCACCATTTCGCGGGGCTCTTGTCGCAGGGTGTTGGGACGATTGCCCTCGGCGGGGACCATTTCATCACCTATCCGATCCTCGAAGCCTACGCCGCTGCGTTCGGGCCGCTGCCACTCGTGCAGTTCGACGCGCATTCGGATTCCTGGCCCGATGACGCAGCGGACCGGATCGACCACGGCACTTTTGTCTACAAAGCCGTAAAGCGCGGGCTGGTCGATCCGCTGCGTTCGGTGCAGATCGGCATTCGGACAACCAACGAAGACCCGCTCGGCATCGCGCAGATCGGGGCGCGTGCGGTTCACGAGCGGGGCCCGGCTTGGGTTGCGGCGCAGATCCGCGAGATCGTGGCCGGCAAACCCTGTTACCTTAGCTTCGATATCGACGCGCTCGACCCGGCTTTCGCGCCAGGCACCGGCACGCCTGTCTGGGGCGGGCTTGCGAGCTGGCAGGCGGCGGCGATCCTGCGCGATCTGGCCGGGTTGCCGCTGCTTGGAGGGGATATCGTCGAGGTCTCCCCGCCCTTCGATCCGACGGGCGCGACCGCCATCGCAGGCGCCCACATCGCGACCGAACTGCTCAGCCTTTGGGGCTGGACACGCCGCGGCTGAGGCGCCACATCGCTCGGTATGCGCCTCTTTACGACACTGCTTGTTTTGGTGGTTTTCGCGATTGTCGCGCTGGCCGCCTATGTCCGCCTGGCCCCGTCGGATCCGGCCACGTGGCACACCGACCCCGGCGCGGCAACGCCCGGGATGGGCCGCTATGTTGTTCGACCCGAGGGTGGGGACAGTGCGGGCCCGCTCGTCCCGCTTTCGCCGGCGGAGGCGCTCGCGGCGTTTGACGCCATCGTACGCGCCACTCCGAGGACGGAGGTCCTCGCCGGATCGGTGGAAGAGGGGCGGATCACCTATGTCACGCGTTCGCGGCTTTGGGGTTTCCCCGACTACACCACCGTGGCCGCAGAGGCGGATGGGACGGGCGCCCGGCTCGTGCTCCATGCGCGGCTGCGGTTCGGACAGTCGGACATGGGGGTCAACGCGGCCCGGGTTGAAGCCTGGCTCGATCTTCTGCCGCGCTGACGTTACGCCTTAAGGACGCGCTAGACGACGCTGCGCAGCGCAGCACCTGCGCCACGAGAAGACTTTCCGGAATGCGGAAATGCAGCCCCGCGTTTAGACCAGAATGAACCGACAGGAGACGATAATGAAAGGCAGCCGCCCCGAGCAAGCCGTGCTCACCCGTGACACAGACATGGCCAAGACCGACGAAACAAAGCGCGTGATCGAAGACATGGTCGACGGCCTCAACGACCACCGCATCCACGACATCGGCGAGTTTTTTGCGGAGGGCTTTCGCTGGTTCGGCAATCAGGGCTGCGGCACCAAAGACGGACTTGCCGCGTTTCAGAAGAACTGGCAGCAGCCGTTCCAGGCCGCGTTTTCGGACAAAGTCTGCGTCGACGAAGCGCGCATCTATATGGGCGAGTGGGCGGCGGCCTTTGGCCGTCAGGAGGCGACGCATTCGGGCCCGTTCATGGGGCTTGCGCCGACGGGCAAGCGCATCGAGATCCGCTATATGGACTTTTGGAAAGTCGTGGACGGCAAGATTGTCGACAATTGGGTGATGGTCGACTTTCCCGGCGTGCTGTCGCAGCTTGGGCATGACGTCTTTGGCGGCGAGGGCTGGGAGGCGTTCGACCGCGGCGAGCGGCAGCCACCCGCCCCGTGACGGCTATGGCGCGCGCCACCTGTGTCGTGCGGGCTATGGCGCGCGCCACCTGTGTCGTGCGGGCTATGGCGCGCGCCACCTGCGTCGTGCGGGCTATGGCGCGCGCCACCTGCGTCGTACGGCCTATTGCGCGCGCCACCTGTGTCGTGCGGGCGCTGGTGTTGACCGGGCTCGTTGCGTCCTGCGTGGCAACGCCCGAGGCTCGGTGGCGCAATCCCGAGGGTGCGATTGCCTCGACGACCCGCTTTGATGCGGACAGGTTCGAAGGCGAATGGCGCCGTGTCGCTGCGTTTTCGGCGTCCTTTCTGGCGCCGGCCTGTCCCTCCATCCGCTTCGTGCGCGAGGGGGCGGGCCTGCGCGTCGCCCTCTGCGGCACCGGGCGTGGAGAGTTCTACGCGGTGGATCCGCTCGGCCGACTCACGCAGGGGAGCGGCCCACCGCTTTGGGTTCTCTGGGTCGACGAGGGTTTTCGCACCGCGGTGATCGGCACGCCGGATGGCAGCTTTGGCTGGATCCTCGAGCGCACCGGTTCGGTTGAGCAGGATCGTCTCGCGGCTGCGCGTGAAATCCTCGCCTTCAATGGGTATGATCCAGCCCGCATGACGCTTCTCCGCTGATTTTCCTCATTAATCTGACGCGGTGGTAAATGCCCGGTGAATTCCCGCACGATTCCAAAATTGTATTTTTAAGCAATGCGTTATAGCGATTTTTACCGGCGATCGTAACGCGAGCGGCGCACCAACAGGCTTAAGTGCTCGCTTGGGCGGCACGCACCGATTTCACTTTACGTTTTCTTCAGAGCCCCGCGGCTAGGCAAGCGGCATCCGGACGCGCACCGGCTGCGTCCCCGAATGGCCGAAAGGAGTATATCGGGCATGGAGATCGTAGGAAAACTGACCGAGGAGGGCGGCCGCATCGTATATGAATGCCCGCGCACCGGCCTCGTTGTCCGGGGGGATTTTGTCGAATGGGTCCTGGCGGCGGCGGCCGAAATGCTCGGCGATATCGCCAAGCGCGAGATGAACGGCAAGATCGAAGAGATGGAGACGCTGGCCGAGTTTGGCGAGTGCAGCCCGATGGAGGTCGACAGCGCGCGCTGGGCCCACAAGGCGCGCTTTGAGATCCTGCCCCAATGTAGCGTCACGATGGGTAACATCGATTATCGCTGGGTCGCCCCCGATGCCGAAGAGCTGCGCAAGGGCGAGTTCGACGGGCACCCCGTCAAGCGTGTCCACGATATGTCGCTGACCCGCAACGACAGCTTCCTCAAAAATGAACCCGGCGTTCCCCCGTCCTCCGGCGAGACGCACTAAACCTGGCCAACCTGACCGGAGCAGTCCGGCAGACCCTTTTGCAAAGGACGAAGACTATGGAAATCATCCCGTTTGGTAGCCAGGATGTCGACAACATCCTCGCCCGCGAGCCGCAGCGCGCCGAGAGCCTTGCCTTCGGTGCAGTGCTCCTCGATCGAAGCGGCAAGATCGTCAAGTACAACAAAGCCGAGGGCATGATCGCCGGGCGTGACCCCTCCGAGGTCGTCGGCAAGGACTTCTTCAACGAGATCGCGCCTTGCGCCAAAGGCAAGCGGTTTCACGGCGAATTCCTCAAGTTCCACCAGACCGGGTCGGTCAACGTCATGTTCGACTACAAGTTCGCCTATAAGGGCGCCAATGTCGGCGTAAAGATCCACCTCAAGTCGCAGCCGGACGGCCAGCATTGCTGGATGTTCGTCAAGCGCGCCTGATGGATCGGGGACAGATCGGCGCGCCCGCGCGCCGCGCCCGGCGCCCCGCCGCCGCCGCCGCCGCCGCTCGGCTTGCCGATTGCTTCTGTCCGCTGCCATCCACGTGCCGCCCTGCGCCACACCGCCCAACGATGCGCGATCGTAAAGCGCGCAGCACGCTTATCGGAGCCTTCCAATGACCTATATGACCGACGCCCCGCAAGCTGACCATCCCGTTGCCCGCTCTGGCGGAGCCGGCATGGGGGGGAACGATGCCACCGGGGCGCTGATGGGCGGGCAATACCGCCTGCGCCGGCTTGGCGCGCGCCCGCTCGCCTTTGCCGGGATCGAGCTTGGCATGGCGATGAGCTATACCTCTGCTTTGCCCTATTGGTTCGAGATCAACCTTTACCGTGCCTCAGACGGTACGTTTCCGGTCTCCATCAAGCAGTTCTATCAATCGTCTGAGGAAAAGGATCTCGCCCGCGCCTGGGTCGCGCCGACGCTCGACGAAGCGTTGGAGATCGTGGAAAACTTCGATCCTGCCCATGACGTGCCGGTCAGCCTTTCCCTGCTCGGCTCGGACATGAGCGCCGCCGAAATGGAGGCTGCCGCATTCGATCTGCAGGCGCAGGTGGAGCATGCGCGCACACATTACAAGACGCTCGTTGGCGAATTCTTCCACGGTATGGACGGAGCTTGACGGCGTCGTGCCGTCGGCGGGGCGTCACCGGGCTGCGTTTCTGCGGTCGAGCCGTCGCGCGATCGCGCTGGGGCAGGTCTCTGCGATGAGCGCCCCGGGCGGCGCGCATGGGCGGCATGTCGGCCGCCCCGTGCCGAGTGCTTTATGGCGAGATCTGCCATGAGGGCGGAGACGGTCACGCGGCAGCCGCCCACGGAAGAGACGTCGCTCCCGCTCCGGGCGGACACGTTGGGGCGGATCTGCCGCGGCGCTTTGGCCAGCCTTTGGCGGGCGTGGCGCGGGCGTGAGCTGGGTGACGTTGCGCCCGACATGTCGCTTCGTGATGACGGCCTCGGTTTGGACAGCCTCGAAATGCTCGAGCTCGTGACCGAGCTCAATCGCCGCTTCGGTCTGCACCGGACCGGGATCGAAGACTACCTTCTGATCGACCCGACGCTCGACCGCTGGGGCGAGCTTCTCGCCGAGCACCTGCGGCTGCTGGGCACCGAAGCGGACATCACGTTCTCGACCTCGGGCTCTGAGGGCGACCCTGAGCACGTCGCCCACGGCGTCGCCCGCCTCATGGCCGAGGTCGCCGCCCTGTCGCGGGATCTCTTAGACCCGTCTTCCACCGGGCAGACCCGTCCGCGCAACGTCCGAGCCAGAGGCGGAGCGCCACGACCGCTCGACCCAACGGGGCGGGTTGTGTCCCTCGTTCCGCCCCAACACATTTTTGGTTTTCTCTTCTCTGCCCTTTGGCCCGACGCGACGGGCACGCCCGTGGCCGACCTCTCCCATGCTGGGCCGGGACGGCTGCTGGCGACGCTGAAACTTGGTGACGTCATCGTCGCGACACCGCACCATCTTAGCCTCGCGCTCGACGCCCATGCCCGACCGGACCTCCCCGACGGCGTTGCGGCCATCGTCTCGGGCGCCGCCGCGCCCGCCGCGCTCTGGCGGCGCGCGGGCGATCTCGGCCTGCGGATGGTCGAGGTCTATGGGGCGACGCAGACCGGTGGGATCGGCTGGCGCACAGAGGCGGAAGCGCCCTTCCGCCTCCTAAGTCATGTCGCACGGCGCAGCGACGGTCTCTTCGTCAAGGGCCAAGCGCTGGCGTTGCAAGACGAAGTGACCTGGGACGACGCGCGGCATTTTACATTGGGCGCCCGACGGGACCGGATCGTGCAAGTGGCGGGCGTGAATGTCTCGCTTTCCTCTGTCCGCAACGCACTTCTCGCCTGCGCCGGATGCGCCGATGTGGCCGTGCGGCTTGACACGGAGCGCGGCCGCCTGAAAGCCTTCGTGGTGCCGTCCGACGCTGGTGCCGACGCAAGCGTCCTCGAAGCAGAACTGCGCACTGAGATCGCTCGGAGCTTGACCGCCGCTGCGCGCCCGCAGAGCTATCGCTTCGGCCCGAACCTGCCGCGCGGGCCGTCCGGCAAGCTGACCGACTGGTAGCGTCTCCGCCTTGGTCATTTGCTCGGCCTTGGCCCTGGCGCGCGGCGCAGGCGCGCGATAGGCCAGCCCTAAGCAACGAGGGCGACCAAGGGCGAGGAGGAGCGCATGGCGCGGCGCGGGCGCACGCCACCAACGAGCAACACCGTCGCTGGTGACGCGTCCGACCGCGCAAAGGCAAAGGAGGCGGCCGAAACGCACGGCCCAGCCAAACCTGCGCCGACCAAAAGCGCTTCAGATGCGCTGGATCCGGCGGCGGCGCGTCGCGTCTACGCAACGGGCGATGGCCACGCAGCAGACGCGGCGAAGGCGGCAGACGCAGCGCAGGCGGCAGACGCGGCACCGTATCCAAATGCGGAGTTTCGCGCGATCCTGTTCATCCTGGCGGGCATGTTTGCGATCTCGGTCAACGACGCGACGATCAAGTTTCTTTCGGGCGACTATCCGCTGCACCAGATGGTGTTCATCCGGTCCGCCATCGGCCTGATCTTCTCCCTCGCTTTTCTGCGCCTCGAAGGGGGGTTGCATCTGCTGCGGACATCTCATCCCGCCCTGCACGCCCTCCGCGCCAGCCTCATCGTCGTTGCAAATATGCTCTTTTTCTCCGGGCTCGCGATCCTCCCGCTCGCCGACAACACGGCGCTTTTCTTCATCGCGCCGCTTGTGATCACGCTTCTTGGGGTCCCGGTTCTCGGAGAGCGTTTCGGCCCCCGACGTCTCGCCGCGATCCTTGTCGGATTTCTGGGCGTGCTTGTCATGGTCGGGCCCGGCGCAAGCGCAAGCGCAGAGGCGGACACGCCGCCTGTCTGGGCGCTTGCGCTGCCGCTGCTCGCCGCGATCTGCTATGCGGGCATGCAGGTCCTGACGCGCAAGCTCGGCGTGACGAGCCGCGCCTCGGCCATGGCGATCTACATCCAGTCGATGTTTCTTTTGGTTTCGGCCTGCTTTTTTGTGGCCGTCGGTGATGGGCGGCTCGCCGCAGATGTGGAAAACCCTGCGCTGGTCTTTTTGCTGCGCGCTTGGACATGGCCCACGGCGGACGACTGGCCGCTCTTTCTGCTGATGGGGCTTATGGGCGGTGGGATCGGATACCTGCTCAGCTCGGCCTACCGGCTCGGGCGGGCGTCGACGATTGCGAGCTACGAATACGTCGCGCTGCCGCTCGCGGTGTTCTGGGGCTGGTCGATCTGGGGGGAGGTGCCGAGCCCGCGGACGATGCTTGGGATCGCGCTGATTGTCGGGGCGGGGCTCTATGTGTTTCTGCGTGAGCGGCAGCGGTCGGAGCCGCTGGCCAGCGCCCGGCCACAGCGCCGGCTCTGAGGTCTTGGCCTTCGCCCGGGCGGGCGGTCGGCGAAATCTCAGGAGCACGGGATTTGGCTCCTTGACGGGCCAAGACGCGCAGCCTAGAAGCCCTCCACGCCATGCGGCATGTCTGTCGCGCGCGGCGTGCAGCGGGCGGTTGTAGCTCAGTTGGTTAGAGTACCGGCCTGTCACGCCGGGGGTCGCGGGTTCGAGCCCCGTCAACCGCGCCACCGCTGTCTTCCCCGCCTTTGCGGCTCTTGACCGCCGTCTGGTGGTCGCGTTCACCTAAATCTGTTTTGAAGCATACGACTGCCACGCGCGTGCTGCTTTGGTGGTGAAACCGGTCGGCTTGCGGGCTTCACTTCGTGCGGCCTCGCCATATGCGGGCGTTGCCGAAACGTCGGGCTGGGCCGCGTCAGAGTTTCGGTACAGCCCCCTGACCTGCGCCCTTGCGGGCCCGCCGCCCGCCGCGCCGCCGCGACACCCGGCTGGCGCGGTCCGGCAGTTCGGCCAAGACGGCGCGCCGTTCCTCGTCACTCATGACAGACCACATACCGATCTCCTGGATCGAACGGTAACAGCCAATGCAGATCCGCTCGGTCGGGTGGATCTGGCAAACCTTGATGCACGGGCTTTCGACCTCGTCGCGCCGCCAGACGTCGTCACTCATATCTTGGCTGCCTCTTCTCGCTTGAGATGCGCCATCCGGTCGAGCGCGCCTTGCAGGATATACGAAGCGGCCACGTGATCGATCACCTCAGCGCGCTTGGCGCGGCTCGTATCGGCTTCGAGCAGGGCGCGTTCGGCCGCAACCGTGCTCAGCCGCTCGTCCCAAAAGACAATGGGCAGGTCGGTGCGCTGCGCGAGGTTGCGGGCGAAGCTGCGGGTCGATTGCGCGCGGGGGCCCTCGGTGCCGTCCATGTTGAGCGGCAGACCAAGGACAATGCCGCCCGCCTCGCGCGCGTCGAGGAGGTGAAGGAGAGCGTCCGCATCGACGCCGAACTTTTTGCGCCGGAGCGTACGAAGCGGCGTCGCGGTCGCCCAGAGCCGGTCCGACAGGGCGATCCCGATCGTCTTGGTGCCGAGATCGAGCCCCGCGATCGCCCGGCCCGGAGGGACGGACGCCACAAAGCGCTCGATCCCCGCATGCAAGCTCGCCTCTCGCGCGGTCATGGGGCCACCCCGGCATCGCGCGCCGCGCGCAGGATCGGGATAATCGCGACCTCGTCGACGAAGACGTTCTGGGCCTCGGCCCAAATCGCCGCCGCCGCATCGCGCCGCCCCAAGACGCCGTAGGCGCGGATGAGGCGCGCCCACTCCTCGGGCGGGCCGCCCTCGGTCGCGAGCCGCTGCGACAGGCCCGTCACCATGCCCTCGATCATCTCCATGCGTTCAAGCGGGCTCATATCCTCGGCGGCCGACACATCCGCCGCCGACGGGCCGCCGAGCCCGCTATCGGGGGTCAGCGGCGGCAGCACATAGTCCACGCCCGCGCGCGCCGCAGCCTGTGCGATCTGCGCGCGGATTGGGCCGATCCAGGGCGCGCCCGCCGGGCCGCGCCGGAGCTGCGCCTCCCAAATGTTGAAGGCCTGGTCGGGCCGGCCAGTCTGCAAATGCATGACCCCCATATAGTAGAGCGCCGCACCGTTGGTGGGGTCCCGCGTCAGCGCCTCGGCAAAGGCTGCCTCGGCCTCGGGCGAGACATAGCCGCCCGCCGCCAAGACCAGCAGATCGCCGTAATCGGCAAAGTCGCGCGCGACGGCGTCTTCGCCCTTGGTCTCGATGATCTGCGCCTGGGCGGCATAGGCGGCGGCAAAGTTGCCGAGTGCGGCCTCGTTGCGCGCCAAGAGCAGGAGACCTTGCAAGTCGCCCGGCCGATCCGTCACGGCGGTGCGGAGCTGCTCCATCAGGTCGAGGAATTCCGGTGTCGCGTTCGAGGGTGGCAGGCGCGGGACGGACGCCTCCGCCTCGAGCTGCGTCGGGCGGGTCGCTCGGGCGATCTCGGCAGCCTCGATCCGGCCGGCAAGCGGTAGATCCGGATAGCCGGGCGCGCCGAGCCCCTGGTAGAGCGCGAAAGAGCCGCCGATCACCACGATCCCCGAGACAAATGCCGCCGCGACGGTCAACCCTTCGGGTGCCTGCCCGGTGCCGCCGGCGCGGCGATGGGCGCGGTCGGCGTCAAGGATCCGGCGTTTGATCTCGGTGCGCAGCCGTTCGGCTTCGTCCTCGGTCACGATGCCTCGGGCGAGGTCCTTGTCGACGGCGCTTAGTTGATCTCGATAGATCTGGACGTCGAAGGCCTGCATCTCGGCTTCTGCCGCCCGCGCACGCAGAAGGGACACCGCAATCGGTACAACGATTGCGGCGGAGAGCGCGAATGCGACGAGCCAGAACGTCATCCATGTTCCTTCAATTTCGCCCCGTTGATGTAGTCGACGTGCGGCTGGGCGGAAAGACCCCGCGCGCAATCGGCGCTCCCGGTCCGGATGTGGCTATGGGCCGGCGCGGCGCCTGCGCGCCCCGCACGTCGCAATCTGGCGCGAACCTGCCGCTTGCGGGCGCGGCGACGTTTCGCGCGGGTTGCAAACGGTGTAGGGTCGCACGATCCGTGAGACCTTACACGTCCAGCCAGGGGAGGGCCCCATGCGCCGCTATTCCGCCGCCGCCATCGTCCGCGAAGCGGCCCGCCATCACCAGGGCTGGGCGCGCGCCTGGGCCTCGCCCGAGCCAAAGAAGCGCTATGACGCGGTCATCGTCGGCGCCGGCGGTCATGGCCTCGCCACCGCCTATTATCTCGGCAAGAACCACGGGCTCAAAAACGTCGCTGTCGTCGAAAAAGGCTGGCTTGGCGGAGGCAACACCGGGCGCAACACCACGATCATCCGTTCGAACTACCTGCAGGATCCGTCGGCGGCGATCTACGAGAAGGCCCGAGCGCTCTACGAGACGCTGAGCCAGGACCTCAACTACAACCTCATGTTCAGCCCCCGTGGCGTCATGATGCTGGCCCAGACGGAGCATGAGGTGCGCGGCTACCAGCGCACCGCCCATGCCAACGCGCTTCAGGGCGTCGAGACCGAATATGTCGGGCCCGCGCGCGCAAAAGAGCTTTGCCCGATAATCGAGACGCGCGGGCCGCGCTATCCCGTCCTCGGCGCGCTCTGGCAGCCCCGCGGCGGCACCGCGCGGCACGACGCGGTGGCCTGGGGCTATGCCCGCGCGTGCTCGGATATGGGGATGGACATCATCCAGAAATGCGAGGTGACGGGCGTGCGCTCCTCGAATGGTGAGGTGATGGGCATCGACACTACGAAAGGCCCGATCGACTGCGACAAGCTTGGCATCGTCGTGGCCGGCCATTCGGGGCACCTGGCCGACATGGCCGGGTTCCGCTTGCCAATTGAGAGCGTCGCGCTCCAGGCGCTGGTGAGCGAGCCGATCAAGCCCTGCATGGATGTCGTTGTGATGGCCAACACCGTCCATGGCTATATGAGCCAGTCCGACAAGGGCGAGATGGTGATCGGCGGCGGCGCGGATGGCTACAACAACTACACCCAGCGCGGGTCGTTTCATCACATCGAAGAGACGGTGCGCGCCCTCATCGAGACTTTCCCGATCATCTCGCGGCTGAAGATGCTGCGCCAATGGGGCGGGATCGTCGACATGACGGGGGACCGCTCGCCGATCATCTCAAAGACCCCGCTCGGCAATTGCTTTATCAATTGCGGCTGGGGCACCGGCGGCTTCAAGGCGATCCCGGGCTCGGGCTGGGCGATGGCCGAGATGATGGCCAAGGGCGGCGCACCGCTGGCCGACGCGTTCTCGCTCGACCGGTTTCGCGAGGGCCGTTTTATCGACGAAAGCGTGGCCGCGGGGGTGGCGCATTGAAGCTGAGGGGCGCGGCGCAGCCATTCTGGCCTTCCGCCGAGGGTCCGCGCGTGCCCGCCGCGGATCGCGTGGCTGTGGGTGGGCGGGGCGCGCTCGGAGCGGCGCCCTGTCGCCCGTCCTGTGCCTTACTTCTCGCTGTCGTCGCTGCGCCGGGCAGCAAGGAAGCGGTTGAGCACCAGCACCGAGGTCGCAACGACCACAAGCGCAAGTCCGATTACCATCCATTCGGGCATAAGGGGGCCTCCTCTCTTAGGGCTAGGCATGTCAACACTGCACGCTTGGCGCGCAATGATGGCCCTGCCAAGGCGCAAGCGCGGCAGGAGCGGGCCGGTGCGTCTACCGGCTATGTTCGGGTCGCCAGCCGATGCGCGCGATCAATCGCCCCCGCCGCCGCCATCGCCACAGCCGCCATCGCCAAACCCATCCCAAAAGCCGTCGCCGCCTCCGCCGCCGCCGCCATTGCGGTCCATCTGACCGCGGCGGGCGGGCCGGCGACCACGCCAGCGGTCGATCCATGCAAGAACGACAAGCCCGGAGACGGCTCCGAGCCCAATCACGATAACGTCGGACATGGCTGCATCCCATCGACGGTTTCGGTGCGATCGCAGCGTCGGCGCGAATTGAGACCTCGGCGTGGCAGAAACCCGCTCTTCGCGGGGCCGCCCCACGGGCCGTTAATCGCCGCCGGCCTCGCCCCCGCCTGCAGAGCTCGCGCCTGCAGCGTCGCGGCCCTCCCGGCCATGTCCCCGCCGCCCAGACGGGCCCGGCGTGTCGGCATAATCGCCGCCCGTGCGCACATCGTGCCGCTTTGGCCCGCGCGCCGCCCGGATCATCACGAATGCCAGCACTCCGACCACGACAAGGGGCCACGCGGCAAAGAAAAACTCAAACGCTTGTTGCATCGCCTCAACCTAGCGCCAAAGCCCCGCCCCGCGCAATCTCGCGCGCCCGCCCCCCATCATCTTGGTTCAAATACTCAAATCGGCGCCCCGCGCTCCGAATGCGCGCCGCTGCCGCTCTGGGAGCCCCACCCATGCTAATGCTCCATTGCCCCTATTGCGGGGTCGATGTCGACGAGACCGAGCTGACCCCCGGTGGGGCGGCGCATCTGACGCGGTTTGGTCCAGAGTCCAACGACGACGCGTTCGAGGCTTATCTCTTTCTGCGCGACAACCCGAAAGGCGTGCATTTTGAGCGCTGGCGTCACACGTATGGCTGCGGCAAGTGGTTCATCGCGGCCCGCTGTACCGTGACGCTTGAGGTCTTCGGCACGTACAAAGCACCGTGCAAGGCCCCGCCCGCACACATCCTCGACGCGATCCGAGCGCGGCGGCCGGGCGTGATCTCGGCCTGGTCCAAAGCAGAGGGCGTTGCATGAAACACCGGCTCAAGACGGGCGGTCGCTTTGTCGACCGGAGCGCCCCGCGCACGTTTTTCTTCAACGGGATTAAGGGCAAGGGCTATCGCGGCGATACGCTGGCCTCGGCGCTGATGGCCAAGGGGCAGAGCGTCGTCGGCCGATCGTTTAAGTATCACCGTCCGCGGGGCATCGTCGCCGCGGGCGCCGAAGAGCCCAACGCGCTTGTGGGTCTCGGCGCGGGGGCCGGGCACGAGCCGAATCAGCGTGCAACGACCACCGAGCTTTACGACGGCCTCCGCGCCGAGAGCCAGAACCACTGGCCCTCGCTCAAGACCGATATCGGAGCGGTCAACGGCCTTCTCGCGCGGTTCCTGCCTGCGGGCTTCTACTATAAGACGTTCATTCACCCGCGCCCCTTCTGGAAGCACGTTTTCGAGCCCTTCATCCGCCAAACGGCCGGGCTTGGCAAAGCTCCGACGGCGGCAGACGCGGACCGCTACGAGCACTTTTACGCCTTTGTCGACGTCCTTGTCGTTGGCGGCGGGATCGCTGGGCTCGAAGCGGCGCGGGCCGCCGGGGCAGCGGGCGCGCGCGTGTTGCTGGTCGAGCAAACGGCCCAGTGGGGCGGCCGCACGCCGGTCGACATCGCGGGCGGCGCGGAGGCGGTCGCGGCGCTCTTGGCCGAGCTCGATGCGATGCCGAACGTCACACAGCGGACGCGGATGATGGGGGCAGGGGTCTACGACCACGGCTTTGTCCTCTGCTACGAACAGTTGACCGACCATCGGCCGGAGGCGGCAGGGCCACGGCACCGGCTTTGGAAGATCCGCGCGAAACAGGTCGTGACCGCGACCGGCGCCATCGAGCGGCCGCTTTCTTTTGCGGGCAACGACCTTCCCGGCGTGATGCTCGCCGCTGCCGCGCGGGACTATGTCGAGAACTTTGCCGTCGCGCCCGGCCGACGCGTGGTGGTCGTCACCAATAATGACGACGCTTACCGGACTGCGCTCACGCTTCGCGCGCACGGGATCGACGTCCCGGCGGTCGTCGACGCGCGGCAAGGGGGCGCTGGGCCGTTGCTGGAGGAGGCGCGCGCCGCTGGGATCCGCGTGCAGCTCGGCGCTGCAATCCACAAGGCCAAGGGGCGCACACGGGTCGATGCGGTCGAGATCGGCGCAGTGACCGGTGGGGAGGTGAGCGAGACGCTCGCCTGCGATGCGGTCGCCATGTCGGGCGGCTGGTCGCCGGTCGTGCATCTGTGGTCCCATTGCGGCGGCAAGCTGCTCTGGTCCGACGCCCATGCCCATTTCTACCCCGACCCCGCCTTGCCTCCTACCGGGCGCGACGGCGCGGCCTTTGTCCGTGCGGCAGGTACTGCCAACGGCGTCATGCGCGCCCATGAGGCGGCATCGGATGGCGCGGCCCAAGGGCAAGCCGCGGCGGCAGAAGCCGGGTTTGACGCGCCAGAAATCGTGGCCACCCCCCTCGAAACCCCAGATGAAGCGCCCATGCGCCCGGTTTGGCTGATGCCGGAGGACGCGGATATCGGTTTGCGCGAGAAGATGTGGCTCGACTTTCAGAACGACGTGAAGGTCTCGGACGTGCAGCTGGCGGCGCGCGAAGGCTTCGAGAGCGTCGAGCACACGAAGCGCTACACGACGCTGGGTATGGCGACCGATCAGGGGAAGTTAAGCAATATCAATGGCCTTGCAATTCTTTCTCAAGCTTTAAACGAAGAGATCCCGCGCGTCGGAACGACGACCTTTCGCCCGCCCTATACGCCGATTTCGATGGGCGCGATTGCGGGCGAGGCACGGGGCGAGACGTTTCAGCCGCTGCGGTGCACGCCGATGCACGCTTGGCACGCCGCGCATGGCGCGCATTGGGAGCCGGTCGGGCAGTGGCGGCGGCCCTATGCCTATATGCGCGCCGGCGAAAGCGTTGCGCAGGCTGTCGCACGTGAGGTGAAAAACACCCGCCAAGCGCTTGGCCTGCTTGACGCATCCACGCTCGGCAAGATCCTCGTCAAGGGTCCCGATGCCGGCCGTTTCCTCGACATGCTCTACACCAACAGCTTTTCGAAGCTGAAGGTCGGGCGCTGCCGCTATGGCCTGATGTGCTCCGAGAACGGCTTTCTGTCGGATGATGGCGTCGTGGCGCGGTTGAGCGACGACACCTGGCTTTGCCATACGACGACGGGCGGGGCCGACCGCATCCACGCCTGGATGGAGGATTGGCTGCAATGCGAGTGGTGGGACTGGCAGGTCCACACCCTCAACGTGACCGAGCAGTACGGCCAGATCGCCGTCGTCGGCCCACAGGCGCGGGTGGCGCTGGAGCGTCTCGGCGGGATTGACGTATCGAAAGCCGCGCTGCCGTTCATGGGCTGGGTCGAAGGGACGCTCGGCGGCGTGCCTGTGCGGGTCTACCGGATCTCGTTCTCGGGCGAGCTGTCCTATGAAATTGCCGTGCCCGCCCACCGGGCGCTGGAGCTGTGGGAGGCGCTGCTGGCGGTCGGCGCCGATCTCGGCGTGATGCCCTATGGCACGGAGGCGCTCCATATCATGCGGGCCGAGAAGGGCTTTATCATGATCGGGGATGAGACCGATGGGACAGTCATTCCGCAGGATCTCGGGCTCGACTGGGCGATCTCGAAGAAAAAGGACGACTACCTCGGCAAGCGGGCGCAACAGCGGCCCCATATGCGCGATCCGGAGCGGTGGAAGCTCGTGGGCCTGCAGACCGTGGACGGGACGGTGTTGCCCGACGGGGCCTATGCGGTCGGCGAAGGGGAGAATGCACTGGGCCAGCGGCGGATGATCGGGCGCGTGACGTCGAGCTATCACTCGCCGACTTTGGCCCGCGGCATTGCCATGGGGCTCGTCGAGCATGGGCCCGAGCGGATGGGCGAGGTGCTGGAGTTTCCCGGCACGGACGGGACGCTTTACCGCGCGCGCATCGTCGATCCGGTCTTCTACGACCCAGAGGGGGCGAAGCAGGATGTCTGACGCGCGCGTGCTGAAAGAGGCAGAGTGTGTTGGCGCCGCGACTGTGCGCGAGGTGGAGGCGCCCGGGATGATCACAGTCAAGGCGGAGCTCGCCAGCGCGGCCCTGGCCGAGTGCCTGCGGGCGGCGACCGGCGCTGCCGTGCCGCAGACGCGGCGGATCGTCCGGGAGCGCGACGCCCGCGTCGCCTGGATGGCGCCCGACGAGCTGCTGCTTCTCGTGCCGAGGGCCGATGTCGCGGCGAGCCTTGCGACGCTTACGGACGGCCTTGCCGGGGAGCATGCGCTTGTGGCCGACGTCTCTGATATGCGCGCTGTATTTCGTATCGAGGCCGGGCGCGCAGCGCGAGAGACGCTGGCCAAGCTTTGTCCGGTCGATCTGGCACCGGGCGTGTTTGCGGCGGGGGAGATCCGCCGCACCCGGCTGGCGCAAGTTCCCGCGGCCTTCTGGATCGAAGAGAACGGCTTCACGCTCGTCTGCTTCCGCTCGGTCGCGCGCTATGCCTTCGACGTCCTAAAGGGCGCGGCCGCTGCGGATGCACGGGTCGGGTACTTTAGGGAAGTGTAACCGGGCTCGGGGCCGCCATGGGCGTTGTTTCGGGGCATTCCTCGACCCAGCTTGAATCTTCGGCATAGCCGAGCACCCGCAGAAGCCGCCCGAAGCGTGCTTCGTACTCGACCGCCACATCGCGTGGCAGCGCGACACGCCAGCGTCCGGGCTGGGCATGGGTCACGTGCCGGCGGATCCGCCCGTCGGCGCGCTTTGGGTCCGCCAGCCCGCCAAAGAGCGCGTGCTTCCAAAAACTCGCAAGGATCGTCTCGGTGTCGAGCCCCGAAATCGCGCAGCGCTCGAGGGCTCCGCGCATCGTGGCGCAATCGGGCTCCGAGACGAGGTCTTCGTAGCGGAGCTCGATGGTGTTCGAGCGCCCGAGCGCCCAGGCGAGCATGTCCTCGGCGGTCTCGCCGTGGCGGTGATCCATCTCAAAGCGCAGGCGCGTGGCCTCGTCCGGTAGGGCCGCGAGGAAGGCGGCATAGGTGAAGCCGTCGAGATCCGGGCGGGGCAGGTGCAGGTCGGGTTCGTCCTTGGCGGACGCTCTGCGATGATAGTGCACTGCAGAGAGCAGCATGTCGCGCGGGTCGCGGACGATGTGGAGGATGCGCGCCTCGGCGTGGGCAAAGATCGCGCGCGGAAACCGTGACTGCCAGTTGACGACGATCGCGGGGCCCGTGTTGGGG
The DNA here is from genome assembly GCA_038745585.1 of Pseudomonadota bacterium. Classification (GTDB taxonomy): domain Bacteria; phylum Pseudomonadota; class Alphaproteobacteria; order Rhodobacterales; family Rhodobacteraceae; genus HLUCCA09. Next base: position 499,691 of record JBCDLH010000002.1, on the reverse strand, counting down.
ATGTCGCGCATCAGGTTCGGGTGCTCAATTTCCACAAATGGCGCGTTATGGGCGCGAGCCGCCTCTCGGAAGGTGCGGCGCATCCAGAGCGAGGCTGCGCGGGGATGGGTGGCGATACAAAGGAGCCGTGCGGCCGGGATGTCGGGCGCCGCGGCGCGGGTGTCTGCACTGTCGAGAAAGCGCGCTGCGGCGGGCTCGGCATTGGCAAGCGCGAGCACCTTGCGGGGCACCTCCGCCTCCGCGGCGCGCTGCAGGGCGGCAAGCTTTGCGTCAGAGGCGAGTTCGGCGATGGCCGCGTTGAGAACGCCAGGGCCGAGGGGCGGAAACGGGCGGGAATTGATGTCACGCTGGGTCCAGGCGTCCCAGCCTTTGGGCGCGTCCGGGCCTTCGCTCGACGGGCTGTCGTGGAGCTGACGAAAGAGGAACTCCGTCCGTGACTTTAGGGCATAGCGCCGGATCGTGGCATGGGCGTAGCCAAGCGCAGAAAAGACGAGCGGGGCCGCCGGGCGCTTTGCCCGCTCATCCATTTGGGCGGTGATGTCTTGTCCTGACGCGTTCAGCCAGCGCGGGTGTTTGGCGGCTTTGGCCGCGCCCTTGCGCGCCTTGGCGGGGGCAAGATCGGCGGCACTCAGGGGCCGCCGCGGACTCAGCCGGGCAAAAGCGGAGGGCCGAAAGAGGGTGCGGTAGCCGTGGAGATTGTGCGCCTCGGGCGGATGGATCTGAGAGCCGCGGGTACACCGCGCGGTGACGGGCCCGGGGTCGAAGTCACGGGCGCCGTTGCTTCCCATCATGCGCCAGGGGATCGCAATCGCATCGGCAGCGCCCGCCCCGCCCCCCGCCCTCTCGCCCGCCGTTGCGGAGATGAGGTCGGCGAAGGTGCCTTGGCCCGCGCTGATGTCGAGAAACTCGTCTATGGCGAGCGGCAAGACCCACCGAGAGGCCTGAACGGTTGGGTGTTCAAAGGCCTTGTCGAGCGCATCGGCAAAGGGAAACGTCCCGACCTCACCGGCTTCGAGCGCCACCGTTTCCAGCGGCCCAAGCTCTGCCAGACGCGCCAGCATCGCATCGCTGCCGTCGCGCCCGCCATGGGAGACGAGGACGAAGCGATCCGCGCCGAGAAGAACGTGCCAAGCGATCCATTCGAGCAGGTAGGGCGCCTCGTTCTCAACATAGGAGACGAGCGTCACGCCGTGCTGCGCCTCAGGCGTCCCTTTGGCAGCGGGTTGACGCTCTGTTTGGCGTTTGGTCGGTGGGGCCATCGGTGCGGCTGCTTTGGCTTGGTGTCGCGTTGCTGCGGAGCCATCAGGGAGCGACCGCTGCGAGTTGGGGGTGCCGCTAAATCCAGCCCGCGTCAACCGCGGCCGCGGTGCGGGCGGCGGTACGGGCGGCGGTGCGGGCGGCGGTGCGGGCGGCGACGGTGTGGGCGGTGCGGGCGTGCCCGGAGCGGCACAGGGCCGTTCCCCCCGCGATGCCGCGCGGCCGGCGATCGGGCGCCCTTGGCGAGCAAAAGCACGAACGGAAATGCACTCGGCGGCGGCGGCTCCGAATGGCCCGGCGGCTTGACGCCAGCAAGGGCGGGCGTCAGATAGCGGCCGAGACGCGAACCAAAGACGACCACAACGGGAGAGCCCCCATGTCTTTCACCCTTCCCGATCTACCCTATGCGCACGACGCCCTCGCCGCGCATGGCATGAGCCAGGAAACCCTCGAATTCCATCACGACATTCACCACAAGGCCTATGTCGACAACGGCAACAAGCTGATCGCGGGGACCGAATGGGAGGGTAAGTCGGTCGAGGAGATCGTCGTCGGGACCTACCAGGCGGGCTCGGTCGCGCAGTCCGGAATCTTCAACAATGCCTCCCAACATTGGAACCACGTCCAGTTTTGGGAGATGATGGGGTCGACCGGAATGCCAGGCGCCCTTGAGAGCGCGCTCACCGAGGCGTTCGGCTCGGTCGAAAAGTTCAAAGAAGAGTTCGCGGCTGCCGGCGCGGGCCAGTTCGGCTCCGGCTGGGCGTGGCTTGTCAAGGACACCGATGGCTCGCTCAAGGTCACCAAGACCGAAAACGGCGTGAACCCGCTCTGCTTTGGCCAGACCGCTCTGCTCGGCTGCGATGTCTGGGAGCACTCCTATTACATCGATTTCCGCAACAAGCGGCCGGCGTATCTGACGAACTTCCTCGACAAGCTGGTTAACTGGTAAATTGTCGCGGCGCGGCTGTCGGCCGGGGCGCGGGGCCGAAAGGCTGGGGGGGGCCGTCAGCCCCCCAGACCCCCCGAGAGTATTTTTGCCAAGATGATGGGGTAGCGTGGGAAGAGCGCCCTATGCTTTGTGGCTGACGGGTGCTGTCGGGGGCAGCGCGCGCGCGGCACGGCGCTGCCAAAAAGAGCGCGCCGCATCGCATACGGGCGGGCGGCGCGGCGCCCCGAAGGACAGGGTGACAGGGGGCGGCGGATAGGCTATGCAGCCGACGCTGCGCTTTCTCAGTCAGGGCTTTTGATGACCGCCGACGGCTCCCGATCCGCGTCCGCCGATGTCTTTAGCCCCGCGTGGCCCGCCGACTGGCCCGCGCATCCGTTCGACGACGATAAACTGCGCGAGGAATGCGGCATCTTCGGCGTCATCGGCGTGTCCGATGCCGCGAACTTCGTCGCCCTTGGGCTCCATGCGCTCCAGCACCGTGGGCAGGAGGCGGGTGGGATCGCAGCCTATACGCCGGAGGGCGGGTTCCAGCTTGCGCACCGCTTCGGCTATGTGCGCGACAACTTCACCAACCCGACCGTCATGCAGAGCCTGCCCGGCAGCCTTTCGATCGGGCATGTGCGCTATTCGACCGCCGGCTCGAAGGGGCAGACGGCGATCCGGGACGTCCAGCCTTTCTTTGGCGAGTTTTCCATGGGCGGCGCGGCGATTGCACACAATGGCAACATCACCAATGCTGATGCGCTGCGGCGCGAGTTGATCGACCGCGGCTCGATCTTTCAGTCCTCATCGGACAGCGAGTGCATCATCCATCTGATGGCCCGCTCGCTGCAGCGCGATGTGCCCGAGCGGATGAAGGATGCGCTTCGGCGCGTCGAAGGGGCGTTTTCCGTCGTCGCGATGACACGGACGAAGCTCATCGGCGTGCGCGATCCGCTCGGCGTGCGCCCGCTCGTGCTCGGCCGGGTAGGCGAAGGTTGGGTCTTGAGCTCGGAGACCTGTGCGCTCGACATCATTGGGGCGGAGTTCGTCCGCGAGGTGGAGCCCGGCGAGATGGTCGTCTGCACCAGTGCGGGGCTCCATTCCGCGCGCCCGTTCGAGCCGCGCCAACCCCGATTTTGCATCTTCGAACATGTCTATTTCTCGCGCCCTGACTCGATCTTGGGCGGTCGCTCTGTCTATGAGACGCGGCGCCAGATCGGGGTGGAATTGGCGCGCGAGACGGGCGTTGCGGCCGACCTTGTTTGCCCCGTGCCCGACAGCGGGACGCCCGCCGCCATCGGCTATAGCCAGGAATCGGGGATCCCCTATGCAATGGGGATCATCCGCAACCAATATATGGGGCGAACCTTTATCGAGCCGACCGAGCAGATCCGCAACATGGGCGTGCGGCTCAAGCTCAACGTCAATCGGGCGCTCATTCGGGGCAAGCGGGTGATCCTGGTCGACGATTCGGTCGTGCGGGGGACGACGAGCCGTAAGATCAAGGAGATGATCCTCGATGCCGGCGCGGCGGAGGTCCATTTCAGGATCGCAAGCCCGCCGACGGCCTGGCCCTGCTTTTACGGGGTCGACACGCCGCGACGCGAAAAGCTCTTGGCCGCGACCATGAGCGAGGAGGAGATGCGCGACCACCTCGGCGTGACGTCCCTGCGCTTTATCACGCTCGATGGGCTCTACCGGGCGGTGGGCGAGGCAAAGGGGCGGGACCCAGCCCAGCCCCGCTATTGCGATGCCTGCTTTTCGGGGGAGTATCCGGTCGCCCCGTCGGACATGATCGAGCGCGGTCATGTCTTTAAGACGGCGGCCGAGTAGGCGTTCCCGGGGCTTGACGGCGCCGGGCGCCGAGACCACACCGCGCCCGTGACCAAGCTTGCCCTCATCACCGGCGCATCCCGTGGCCTGGGCGCGGCCCTCGCCGTGGCGCTCGCGCCGACCCATCACATCCTCGCCGTGGCGCGGACGACCGGGGCGCTCGAAGAGCTGGACGACCGGATCAAAGCGGCGGGCGGCGCGGCGACGCTCGCCCCGCTCGACATCACCGATGACGCGGCGATGCAACACCTTTGCCGGTCTGCTTTTGAGCGCTGGGGCGGTGCAGATCTCTGGGCCCACGCGGCCATCCACGGCGCTCCGCTCACGCCCGCACCGATGATCGCGACCAAGGACTGGGCCAAAAGCTGGGAGATCAATGTCGAGGCGACACGCCGACTGATCGCCTATGTGGCTCCGCTTTTGCAGGCGCGGAAAGCGGGCACGGCCCTGTTTTTCGACGATAGCCAAGCGGGCGCGCCCTTCTATGGCAGCTATGGCGCCACCAAGGCCGCGCAGATCGCCCTTGTGCGCTCCTGGCAGGCGGAGACGGCAAAGACCGGGCCGAGGGTGATCATCGCATCGCCGGATCCGATGCCCACGGCGCTGCGCGCACGGTTCTATCCGGGGGAGGACCGGTCGGCCCTTGGCACGCCCAAGGCAGAGGCAGAAGCCCTGTTGGAGCGGCTCAACGCGGCTCCCCCTCGAACGCCTTAGATCGGTTTCCAGCGCAAGGCTGCCTCTTCTTCTTGCTGGCAAATGTCGGTACGCGACGTTGCCTCACGTCCTCTGGCCAGGCTGGCGCGCAACCGGGGCAGCACGCGGGAACGCGCCCCCCGCTTCACATCCCCGCGGCACTCGTCTACTCAACGTCAAAGCGGGCAGGGCAAGCCAGGGCAGGGCGGGGCAAATGCGCATCCTCATCACCAATGACGACGGGATTAATGCGCCGGGGCTGGGCGTGCTCCATGAGATCGCGACCGAGATCGCCGGGCCCGACGGCGAGGTCTGGATCGTGGCGCCCGCCTTTGAGCAATCGGGCGTCGGCCACATGATCTCCTATACCCATCCGACGATGATCGCGGAGATGGGCCCGCGCCGCTTCGCCGCCGAGGGCTCGCCCGCCGATTGCGTTCTCGCGGGCATCCACGATGTCCTAAAGGAGAGCCCGCCCGATCTTGTGCTCTCCGGCGTCAATCGCGGCAACAACTCGGCCGAGAACGCCGTTTATTCCGGCACGCTTGGCGGCGCGATGGAGGGGGCGCTCCAGGGCATGCGCGCGATCGCGCTCTCGCAATACTATGGCCCGCGCATTGCGCAGGCTGAGGACCCGTTCGAAGCCTCCCGTCGGCATGGGGCCGCCCTGGTGCGCGATCTGCTCGAAAAGGGACATTGGGGCAGCGCCGGGGGCTATCGCCTGTTCTACAATGTCAACTTTCCCCCCGTTGCCGCGGTCGACGTTCTGGGGCGGCGTGTCGTCCCCCAGGGCTGGCGCGACGGGCCAGGCTTTGCCGTCGCCCCGCATACTGCGCCCTCGGGGCGGCGGTTTTTGTGGGTCACGGGCGGGCGGCAGGACGTGCCCACCGCGCCCGGCACCGATGCCGCGGTCAATCTCGAAGGCTATATCTCGATCACACCGATGCGCGCGGATCTTACCGCGCATGACAGGCTAGCGGAGCTCAAGACCGTATTGGAGTAACGGCAATGCCCCAGAACGGCGACGCAGCGGATGACGGCGATGGGGACGCGGCCCCCAAAGCAGCGCCGTCGGACGCGCTCAGCTCCGAGGATCTCGCCGAGCGCAAGATGCGGTTTCTCTTCGCGCTCCGCTCCAATGGCGTCACGGATAGCCGTGTGCTTCACGCGATGGAGAAGATCGACCGCGGTCTCTTCGTGAAAGGGCATTTCGCCGATCACGCCTATGAGGACATGCCGCTGCCGATCCCCTGCGGCCAGACGATCAGCCAACCTTCGGTTGTCGGCCGGATGAGCCAGGCGCTCGAGATCGGCCCACGCGACAAGGTCCTCGAAGTGGGGACGGGCTCGGGCTATCAAGCCGCGATCTTGTCGCAGCTCGCGCGCCGGGTGTACACCGTTGAGCGGTTTCGCGACCTGACGCTCACCGCCCAAGAGGCCTTCGACGCGCTGGCACTGACCAACGTCATTGCGCTGACAGGCGACGGCGCGCTCGGGATCAGCGATCAGGCTCCCTTCGACCGGATCCTCGTCACCGCCGCCGCCGAAGACCCGCCCGGCCCCCTCTTGGCCCAATTGCGCGAGGGCGGTATCATGGTCGTGCCGGTGGGGCGGTCCGACGCCGTGCAGCGCTTGATCAAGGTGCGGCGCGGGGCAGGCGGGCTCGAATACGAAGAGCTGATCCCGGTACGGTTTGTGCCCCTGCTAGAGGGGTTGGGACAAAGCTGACGCGGCGCCGGTTGCGGCGCGGCTTGAGCGTGAGGCATCAGGCGGCAGACCCCGGCAAGAGGGCGCCGCGATCGAGGAGTAGAGCGATGACGGGGACGGGATCGTTGGCAAGTGCAGGCGCGGTATCGATGCAGCGGGCGCGTGAGGCACCGCGACACGCAGGCCGGCCACGGGCGCGCCTCCTTTGGGCCGGGGCCGCGAGCCTCGCGCTCCTGTCGGGCTGCGCAGATTTGGATCTCGATCTGCGCGATCTCGGCAACGGCTTTGACACAAGCGATGCGGCCCTTTCGGCGACGGCTGCACGGCCCGCGCCCGACGATCGGGGCATTATCTCCTATCCAGGCTATCAGGTGGCCGTCGCACGCCGGGGCGACACGGTGACCGACGTGGCCGAGCGCATCGGCCTTCCGGCCGAAGAACTTGCCCGCTTCAACGGCGCACCCGCCAATGCCGTTCTCAATAATGGCGAGGTGCTGGCCCTTCCGCGCCGCGTGTCCGAGCCGTCGCCCGCGACCGGTGCCGCCACAACCGGCCCGATCCGCCCGGCCGGCGAGGTCGATGTGGCGACGCTTGCGGGCGACGCCATTGACCGGGCCGAGGGGACGCAAACGATCGAACGCAGCGGGGCCGCGCGCTCATCGGGGGAGCAGCCGATCCGGCACCAGGTCGCCGCCGGCGACACCGCCTTTTCGATCGCCCGCCGCTACGACGTGCCCCTCGCCGCGCTTGCCGAGTGGAACGGGCTCGACCGGGAGTTCACGGTGCGGACCGGGCAGTATCTTTTGATCCCCCCCGCCGCTGCCCAGGTCGCCAGTGCGCCGCCGCCCGCCGCGACGACCGCCCCGGGCACGGGCTCGCCCACGCCCACGCCCCCCTCTGCGGCGCAGCCGCTCCCTCCCGATACGCCCTCGGTCGCCTCCGCCGGGGGCGGGACCGAGAGCTCGGCCGCGGCGGCGCAAGATCTGCCGGCCTCGCCCAACCTCGGCCAAGAGCGCACGCAAGCCTCAGTCGGAGAGGGTCGCTTTCTTTTGCCGGTCGACGCGCCGATCGTTGCCGATTTTGAGGCGGGCGAACGCGAAGGCATCGCGTTCTCGGCCGCACCGGGCGACACCGTGCGCGCCGCCGGCGCCGGCCGCGTCCGCTATATTTCGGAGGACACGGTCGAGGGCGATGCCGGCGAAGCGCGCGTCGTGCTGATCGCACATGAGGATGGGCTCAACACCGTCTATGTGAATGTCCGCAATCTTGCCGTTGGTCAGGGCGGGCGCGTCACCCAAGGGGAGACGTTCGCCGAGATCGGCGATGCCGAACCGCAAGTCTTCCAGTTTCAGGTCCGCGATGGCAACGCGGCTGTCGACCCGAACGACTACATTCAGTAGGCGCCCGTATTCTGGAGGGGCCTCTTTACGCGCATCAGCCACAAGAGCCACGGCGCGCGTGGGCTTGCTCGGGCGCGCCGGGGCGCAGGTGGGCTTGCTCGGGCGCGCCAGGGCGCAGGTGGGCTTACTCGGGCGCGCCGGAACGCGCCGACGTCATCGCGGTGTCACATCCCCTTTGTACTCCCCCGCCAACACCGCATTTAGCGGGGGTTGAGGGAATCAAAACGCCATATATAGTGCGTCCTAGGAAAGATAGGGGTGCCGGAGGCCCAGAGGTTCGCCTCCGATGTCCCTGCAAGCGAAAGGTGGAGCGGCGATGACGCGCAAGATCGGCAGTACGGAGGCAGAGCGACGGCGATGAACGCGGAGTTCAGGACCCAGTTCGTACGCGAGCAGAGCAGCCTGAAACACCACCCGGCGCTCGTTCTCAACGCCGATTACAGGCCCCTTTCCTACTATCCCCTTTCCCTTTGGCCCTGGCAGGAGGCGATCAAGGCCGCCTGGCTCGACCGGGTCCAGATCGTCGCAGAGTATGACGAGGTGGTCCGCTCCCCGTCGACGGAAATCCGAATCCCTTCGGTCGTGGTGCTCCGCGATTACGTCAAACCGCAAAAACGTGTGGCCTTTACGCGCTTCAACCTCTTTCTGCGGGATGAGTTCACCTGCCAGTATTGCGGGGCGAAAGGCGATCTCACGTTCGACCACGTGGTGCCACGCGCCCGTGGCGGGTCGACGAGTTGGGAGAATGTCGTCGCCGCCTGTTCGTCGTGCAACCTGCGCAAGGGCTCGCGCTCCCTGCGTCAAGCCGGCCTCAGCCTGCGCAAGCCCCCGCGTCAGCCCGGCGCGGAGGAGCTGCGCAATATGGGTCGCAAATTCCCTCCGAACTACTTGCACGAAAGCTGGCTCGACTTCCTCTATTGGGACGCAGAGCTCGAAGCCTGACGCACTCTGCCGGAGTTTGCGTGACGCAATGTCGCCCGCCGCACCCTGCAGATCGTCCCCCTTTCACACGCTTCTTTGGGCATAAAATATGCCGGGGGAGGCGCGCCGCGCGCGACGGGGGTAGCGCCCCCACCCCGTCTATCCGTCCCGCATCAGGGGATGGTGGGTCTCGACAAGGGCGCGCAGCCGGTCGTCCACCACGTGGGTGTAGATCTCGGTTGTTGAGATATCGGCATGCCCTAGCAGCGTCTGGATCGCGCGCAAATCCGCGCCGCCTTCCAGCAGATGCGTCGCAAAGGCGTGTCGCAGCGCATGGGGCGTGACCTTTGCCGGTGGGATCCCGGCCATGGCGGCAAGGTTCTTTACCAAGACGAAAAAGGCCTGCCGCGTGATGTGCCCTGCTGCACCGCGAGAGGGGAAAAGCGCGCGCGCGGGTGGGCGGCCCGTGGCGCGCGCCTCGCCATCCTCGGCGTCGCGCAGCGCGACCCAGGCCTTGAGTGCGTCCCGCGCCGGCGGCGAGAGCGGCACCATCCGGTCCCGGCCGCTTTTGCCGGTCACCAGCAGCATGGCCGGATCGCCGCGCGCGGCCGAAAGCGGGAGCGACACCAGTTCGCTGACGCGCAGCCCGGTGGCGTAGAGCACCTGCATCAGGCAATGCCCGCGCGCGCGGTCTTTGGCGGTCCGCCCATAGTGTCGGGCGGCGTCGAGGAGCGCGTCGACCTCCTCGACCGAGAGCGTCTTTGGCAGCGCCTTCGATTTGCCCGGCCCTACGATCCGCTGCGCCGGATCGTCGGCGCGCCAGCCTTCGGCATGGGCAAAGCGAAAGAGCTGACGGATCGCCGAGAGCCGCCGGGCGCGCGTCGCCCGAGCGAGCCCTTCGGCCTCGCATGCGATGAGATAGGCCTCGATATCGTCCCGCGAGACCTGGGCGAACGCCCGCCCGCGCCCGCCCGCCCATGCGTCAAAGGCCAAAAGGTCCCGCCCATAGGCGAGGAGCGTGTTCCGCGCGGCGTCGAGTTCTGCGGCTTGGGCGTCGAGAAAAAGCGAGATCCAGCGCCCCGACCCCTCCGGCGCGCCAGTCACGCCCGACCCCGCAAAAGGTGGATCTGGAGCGCGGCCCGGCGCGCGGTCTCCTCCATCCCGGCGCCCCGTAGAAAGGCCAGTGCTGCGGCGAGATCCCCCGGGTCCGCTTCGGCGCCGCGCGCCGCGATCAACAGTGCTTCGATCAGCGCCTCGCCGATCCGCCCGGTCTCCGCCAGCCCGGCGATGCGCGGGGTCGGCGCTGGCGGGGTTGGGGCAAAGGCGGCGGCGAGCGCGGCGGCAAGCGGGTCGCGCTGGTCCCAGCTCCCCGGCTCGGGTGGTAGGCCGCGCGCGAGCGCAAGCGACAGGGCGTCCGCGCCGTCGGGCGGGGTGAGTGCCGCGTCCTCGTAACGCTCCGAAAGAAGCGCGATCCGGTGGGCAAGAAGGGCTGCCTCTCCGTCGAGCGCAACAGGCACAAGACACGGCGCGAGGGCCTCGGCGAAGGGCACGGCGAGCCCGCCAGCTTGCATGGCCGCCCATGCCTCGGGCAGAGCGCGGGCGACCGCGCGCGGGCGGTCCGCCTCGAGCGCAAGGCGCAGGTCCTCGACGAGTGCGACGCGGTCCCACACACCGCCCGAGGCGGCGGCCGAGCGCTCACGATAGACCGTGTTCAGTCGCTCGGGCGGGAGCGCGCCGGAGCGCACGAGCCGTTCAGTTGCCTCGATCCGGCTCTTCCAACCGGCGGTCTCACGCAGATCGGCATGGGCAAAGGCCCGCGGCAACCCAGCCGTCGATTGCCGCTCGCCGATCGCCTCAAGCATACGCCATTCGAGCGGTGTCGGCATCGAAATCCGCGGCAGCGGCGGCGCAAGCTCGGCGATCTCGGGCTCGAGGAACCGGGCCAGCAGCGCGTCTTCGAGCGGCGAAAGCTGCCCCAGTGCATCCGCGGTCTCCAGCGTCAGTGCCGCAGCCGACCAATCGCCGGACCGCGCGAGACAGAAGATCCGTACGGGCAACGAGGGCGCGATCCCGGGGCTCGCCTGGAGCTGCGCGCAGCCCTCATTCTCGCGGCCCTGGAGGAGCGCGACATCAAAGGCGCGGCGGAAGAGCTCGGGCCGCTCTGTCCCCGCCTCGCGGAGAAGTGCTGCGGCCTGATCGAGCGCGCCCAGGCGCAAGAGCGTGTCGATCCGGGCAACGATGAGCGCGCCGGGCGTACCGCCGTCGAGCGGCGGGTTGAGCCGCGCCAGGATCAGCCTTTCGAGCGCAGCGCGCGCCGCGGGCAGAGACTCGTTCGGCCACGCGGCGAGGCGGCGGGCAATAGCGTCGGTCGTCGTCGGGCCCCAAAGCGTTGCCGCAAGCCCAGTTTCGCCAGAGCCCGCAAGCCCCGCGCCGTCGGGCGCAGCGACGTCAAGCGTCGTCACTGTGACCGGGGCGACCGATACGCCCCGCGGGCTGCCGTCCTGCGCGCGGCGTTGCGGGCGGAGCGCGGCCTCTTCGGCGAGACTGTCCGAGAGCCAGTCGATCGAGGACAAGGGCTGTTGGTCTTGCGCGGCAAGCGAGGTTGGAACCAAGACAGCAATGGCGCAGGTCTGCCGCAGGACGCCTGACAGGGCGGTCTTTGCACGTGCCTGAAAATCGCTCCACACTCTCATCTGGAGAACTCCAACTCGACAGGCTCCGTCACGCGCTCCTGCGTCGGGTCGAGATCGCCGATATAGGCGAAGATGACAAAGCCGATGGCGGCGAGAATGAAGATCACGAATAGAAACCTAACGAGTTTCCCGACCATGTGCCCCGTCTCCTGCCTGCGTTCCTGCCTTTGTGTCGGCCCGCCTTTGATCGAGTTTCCAGGCCTTTACGACTCGTCGCTCGCGCGCGATGCCTCGCGCCTCTGTCGGGCGCTCGCCTGTTCTGCGCAGGTTATATATGGCCTTGCGCCCGATTTCACGTCATTCAAGGCCAGAAGTGCTCCGACGAGACATCGGGGTGTCATCGGGCAAAGCTCCGACATCATTGGGAGAGACGAGGGGACCGCGCCGATGGGCCTCCGGCTGCGCAAAACTGTCGTGTTGGTCGGCATGATGGGGGCGGGCAAGACCGCCGTGGGGACCGCGCTGGCGCGGCGGCTCGGCGTGCCTTTTCTCGACAGCGACGCCGAAATCGAGGAGGCCGCCCGCATGAGCATCGCCGAGATCTTTGAGCGCGATGGCGAAGCATTTTTTCGCGACCGCGAGGCCGAGGTCATTGCGCGTCTGATGCAGGGCCCGGCAGGCATCCTCTCGACGGGAGGTGGCGCGTGGCTGAAGCCGGAGAACCGCGCGCTGATCTCGGGGCACGGCGTGGCCGTCTGGCTCGATGCCGAGCTCGATGTGCTCTGGAACCGCGTCCGCCACAAATCGACCCGCCCGCTCTTGAAGACCGACGATCCGCGCGGGACTTTGGCAGTCCTTTATGATGAGCGCCGCCCAAATTATGCGCTTGCGGATCTGACAGTGCGCTCGGATGCGCAGGTTTCGGTGGCCGATATGGTCGAGCGGGTCGTGGAGACGCTACAGCGACGGCCCGACGTTTTGGATGGGGAGGAGCGATGAGCGCATCGCCCATGGCAGAAGCCGCAGACGCAGCGGTCACTCACACGGTCCATGTCCCGCTCGGGCAGCGCGCCTACGACATTCGGATCGGTGCGGGTCTTTTGGAGCGGGCAGGGGCCGAGCTTTTGCCGCTTCTTCACCGGCCCCGCGTCGCCATCTTGACCGAAGAGCGGGTCGCCGCGGCGCATCTTGGCCCGCTGGAGGCGGCGCTTCGCGCCGAGGGGATCGCCAGCACCGCGCTCGCGCTGCCGCCCGGCGAGACAACGAAGGGCTGGGCGCCGTTCAAGCGCGCTGTCGATTGGCTTTTGGAAGAAAAGATCGAGCGGCGCGATATCGTCATTGCCTTCGGCGGCGGCGTGATCGGGGATCTCGCAGGGTTTGCGGCTGCGGTTCTGCGGCGCGGTGTAGGCTTTGTGCAGATCCCCACGACGCTTCTCGCGCAGGTCGACAGTTCGGTCGGCGGTAAGACCGGTATCAACTCGGTGCACGGCAAGAACCTGATTGGTGCGTTCCACCAGCCCGCGCGCGTCTTGGCGGATATTGCGCTCCTCGACACGCTGCCTGGCCGCGATCTCCTCTCGGGTTATGCCGAGGTCGTCAAATATGGCGCGCTCGGCGATGCCGAATTCTTCGCTTGGTTAGAGGAAAACGGCGCCGCGATCGCCAGGGGGGACCGGACCGCACGGGCCCATGCGGTCCGCCGGTCCTGTGAGATGAAGGCCGAGATCGTGGTGCGCGACGAGACCGAGCAAGGGGACCGCGCGCTTCTCAATCTCGGGCACACGTTTGGCCATGCCCTTGAGGCGGCCACGGGCTATTCCGAACGGCTGCTCCACGGCGAGGGTGTCGCGCTCGGGATGGCCCTCGCCTTCGACCTCTCGGCATGGCTTGGGCTATGTGCGCAAGAGGAGCCGTCGCGCTTGCGCGCCCATCTCGCGGAGATGGGGATGCCGCGCACGCTCTCCGATGTGCCCGGGAGTTTGCCCGATGCGGAGGGGCTCATGGCGCTGATGATGCAGGACAAAAAAGTCCTCGACGGCAAGCTCCGCTTCATCCTCGCCCGCGCCATAGGCGCGGCGTTTGTCAGCGCGGACGTCCCCGAAGCGGAGGTCCTGCGCCTGCTGAAGGATGCGCTGAGCACGCGATGCCCGGCGGGTGCCGTGCGTCAGTGACCGGGCGATCTTGTCTAAAGCCGGGCGTCTAAAAGGGGATCTCGTCCTCGATGTCGCCACCGGCCGGTGTGCCGCCGCCATAACCACCGCTTGAGCGGTCCTCGACATATCCGCCGCCGCCGCCACCATAGCCGCCGCCCCCGCCGCCGCCTTCGCCCCGGCTGTCGAGCAGCGTCAGCTCGCTCTTGTAGGGCCGCAGCACGACCTCGGTAGAATATCTGTCTTGTCCCGATTGATCCTGCCACTTGCGCGTCTCAAGCTGGCCCTCGAGATAGACCTTCGAGCCCTTGCGCAAGTACTGCTCGGCGATACGCGCGAGCGGCTCCGAAAAGATCGCAACCGAGTGCCACTCGGTCTTCTCGCGGCGCTCGCCGGTATTGCGGTCTTTCCAGTTCTCCGAGGTAGCGATCCGTAGGTTGCAAACCTTGCCGCCGTTCTGAAACGTGCGCACTTCGGGGTCGCGCCCGAGATTGCCCACCAGGATCACTTTGTTCACCGATCCGGCCATATGCCCCTACTCCCTGTATGCTGTTTTTTCGCCCGATTCCGGCCTTGTCTGGAAGGCTATACCAGCTTCCGCCAACACGTTGAATCGAAGCTTCGCAGTCGTGCTGCGGAGGGGGGTGCAGCCGCGCGGCTTCTGCGCTATAGCCCGTGGGGGTCGTGGGAGAGGGGTCGCGGGATGAGAACCTTGTGCCTTCACAGTGCTTTTGCGGCGATGCTGGCCGTGAGCCTCGGGACGGTCGCGGGCGTCGCGCCGGCGTCAGCCGAGACGTCGGTCTCGTCAAAGTCGCGCGCCTCGCTCTTTGCCTCTCAGACGCGCCTTCTCGACACGCGTGCTGCGCGGCAATACGAGAACTCGTCGCGTCTGCGCCCGGACTCAGCGACGGCAACGAGCTTTGCCGTCGTGCCGCGCTACGACGGGCGCTACCGCGGTCAGTATCTGCCCCTCGCGAAATCCGCCGCGCGCAAACATGCCGTGCCTGAGGATCTCTTTCTGCGCTTGGTGCAAGCCGAGAGCAATTGGCAGCCGCAGGCCCGCTCGCACAAGGGCGCAATTGGGCTTGCGCAGTTGATGCCGGGGACAGCCGCGCTTCTCCGCGTCGACCCGCATGATCCGCGCCAAAACCTAGACGGCGGTGCGCGCTACCTTCGGATGATGTACGACAAGTTCGGGTCCTGGCGCCTCGCCCTCGCCGCGTATAATGCCGGGCCCGGTGCGGTCGAGCAGCACGGCGGCGTACCGCCGTTCCGCGAAACACGGAACTATGTGCGGAAAATCCTCGGGGGCTAGCGGCCCTGCGCGCCTTTCCAGGACACTTGACCGCCCCCGGACACGGGGCAACGCGCATGGGCTCTCGGGAGCGGAGCTATACGCGGCCGCGCGTGGGCCGAAGCGCTTTTGGGCCGCCAAACCACGCAGGTTCAATCCTCTTGCGGGACCATTGTTTTGTGTCCCCGTCGCGTCACGCCGACGCACAAAGCGTGCGCGCCTGTGGCGGTCTCGGGTCAAGGACCGTTTCGCCTTGTTTACCAATAGCGTTCCCTGGTATGCGCGTCGGCGGAGACGTGGCCGAGTGGTCGAAGGCGCTCCCCTGCTAAGGGAGTAGGCGGGAAACCGTCTCGAGGGTTCGAATCCCTTCGTCTCCGCCACTTGCCCCAGCGAAAGCGTTCTCCCGATCCGGCTGCGGCCGGATTTTTCCGTTGTTTTCGAGGGTTATGCGGGAGAGGCTAAACACCGGCCCTGGCCCCGAGAAGCCCGGAAGAGGTCTCTCAGGGCCGACTTTCTTTCGACCTCATGACTGCGTCGGTTTGGTGAATTATTTGCAAGTGTCTGAAATAAAAGAGATTGCTCGCTGAGAAACCTGAACACTTCGATTTTAGTCGTATTCATTCAAATGGAACAGCGGTCGAACTATCGCCGGCACAGGGTTTCAGCCTATCCCGTGGTGTCAGAGTGCGCGACTCTAGTATTTATTGAAGAGCCTCACTCTTGCCCATCGGCGAGGCTTGGTGCTGCTTTCAGTCTCAGTGAGCACAGCGGTTGCGAACCGGTCGTAGGCCGCAAATGTTGGGCAATGGACGCGACCGCTTCAGGCAGCTGCGTCAACTTACCTCGAGGATGCGCATCTCCCGGATATACGCGCCGGCGCGATACTCGACTTCGTCCCCGACTTCCGCATCTAGTAGCGCCTGACCGAGCGGCGTGTGGATACCGATCATGCCACGCTCTGGGTCGTGCCCGTCCTCTACGAGCGTGATCTCGAGCTTGCTGCCGCCGTCTCCAAGCTTTTCGAGCCGCACCGTATGGCCCACCTGGATCGGGGTCGCGCCCAGCACGCGATCCTCGGTTTCCCGCTGTCCGGAATTCGCCTCGGGCGTCGAAGAGGTTACAGCGCCGTCCGCGATGGTTTTGAGAGGTTCGGGTGCGACCCCTTCTCGCTTGGCGAGATGCGTGAAGAGGTCGTCCTCGAGAGGTAGGGCTTCCTGGCGTGCACGCCGGGGCTCCGGCGCGCGGTTGGCTGGCGTAGACGGCTCTTCGGCCTTCGCCTTTGGGGAGGCTTTCTTGTTTCCCGGATCCGTGTCCGCGGTGGTGTCTGCTTCTTTGGCCGCGGCATCTTCTTTCGACTCTGCGGGGCTGGGAGCGTCGCTGGCCGACGCGGCGTCTGGCTTGACTTCTGAAATGACAGTCCAGTCTGACGCACTGTCTTGCTGTATCGGTACTGCCTCACCCCCATTATCCGGCGTAGGTGTCCCTTCATCATCGGCTGACGTGGCACCCCAGGGATCGATAATGATCGTTTCGGTGAAGCGCTCGTCGACTGCGGCGGCACCGATCGGCTCGATCCCGAGACGTTTCAGCGTATCCTCCAGATTGCGCCACCAGAACTCCTTGTTCGATTTCCACTGGCTGCCGAAGACCCGCCAGAACACCCAGCCCGCGCGCTCAAGAGCTGCCTGCCGGGCCATGTCGCGTTCCCACACATCCGGACCGTGATACTGGTCGCCGTCTAACTCGATGGCGAGGCGACGATCTTCGAGTCCTTCTACGACAAGATCGATCCTGAATCCGCCCGCGGCAACTTGTGGTCGGACACGGTAATTTGCCTCCATAAGTCGTTGAAGCACCTCACGCTCGAAGCCGCTGTCGCAGCGCTCTAGAAGGCCGGCTGCCTCCTTGCCGGTCGCCCCGCGGCCCTCAGGCATTGGGTCCGCGAAGTGATGCAGAATCTCAGCCTTAATGTCGGTCGGGCGCAGGTCCTCGAGCGAGACTGAGCGCACTAGGTAAAGCCTGTCGCGAGCCCGGCTCATTGCCACGTTGATGCGTTGCTGATCCGCCTTGGTGGTTTGCGCATGAGCATGCCCTGGGGTTGCGACCATGGAAAGAAACACGATCGAGCGTTCCTGGCCCTGCATTGTGCGGGCATCGCCGTAGATGATGCGCCGCTGCTCGATCTTCTCCGGGCCAATGCGCTCGTCCTCGACAAGCATCCGGCCGATCTTGTCGGCCTGTTCGCCGCCGATGAGGGAGATAACCCCGATGTCGCGCCCGACGTGTGCAGGGTCATGGATAAGCCGCGCGATCTCGTCGACGATCCAGCGCGCTTCAGAGGCGTTCGTTTTCCCGTGACGGGTGGCGCCGGGAATGTAAATGTCCGCGAGTGGGGGATCGAAGCGCTCGGACGTTTTTGGCACGCGCAAAGGCACAAGAGCGTTGTTGTAGTAACGGGTCGAGAACTGAATGATCGGTGCCACGCAGCGGAAATGTTCGCGCAACATAACATGGCTGTCGGGATGCATTCGCTTGGTAATTTCGAAGATCGAGGAGTTCTGGTCGATGAGGCTCGCGTTAGGAAGCCCATCGAGAAATTCGGCGCGCAGCGCGTTGATCTTTTGGTCTGCGATACCGACCACAGATGGGCTAACTTGCTCCTCATCTCCCACTACAAGGATTTTCTTTCCCCTTGCCAATGCAGCGAGCGCGGTGATGTCGCTCTGTGAGGCCTCATCGAGGATCACGAGGTCGAAATCGCCGAACTCCGGAGGCAGCTGCTCTGGGATCTTATATTCCGGCATGATCCAGACCGGCGCCGCCGGTGAAGCCTTCTTGGCGGCCTCCTGCGCGGCGCGAATGAAGCGAGGCGCTCGTTTGCCCTTGCCGGTCCCGATCTTAGAGATGGCTTGAGTGAAGGCCTCCATGGCGCTGCGGATGGAACCCGTCATGCGGCCCTTGAGACCTAGAAGGGTGCGGGTGCGGATGAGTTCCTCGAAGAGCTTGCGGCGGCGGGCCATTGCCTCGGATTTTGTGCGACGATGATCGTCGCCATTGCCAAGCGCGACAATGCGTTCGACGTTGGCCTGCGTTTGCGCCCAGGCCCAGGATGCGGCCCAAGTCGCGGGGATGAGATTGGGAGCTCGCTCGGGAGTATCGCGAAGCCTTGCCACCCAGTCCGGTGCCCCGGCCTCGGCGAGGGTGTCGAGATCACATCCAAGCGCGTCCAGACGCTTGGTGACCTTGGCGAGGCGTTTGAGCTCGCGTGTGATCTCTCCGCGTGCCGCGACGATGTCACGGGGGTCGGTTTCATCCTGCCCGAGCGCATCAGCGAGATTCCGTAACTCTCCGAGCATGGGGAGCATGCTCTTGCCGGCGATTTCGCGTAGCCGGGTCAGAGCTTTGGGGGCGACGTAGTCGTCGGGAAGGTTGCCGCGGATGGCGAATATTGCGGGGCCGCAATCCAGCTCTACGCGTATCGCATCGAAATCAAGGCCATACGGAAAGAGCGCCACCAGCGCTTCCACTACGGGCCTTACCCGGTCGGCGATCTCGAGGGCGTCCTCGATCTCAGCCTGCCTATCTTTCAGGTGTTGTGCAAGTTCCCAGACGTGTGCTGGAACCGCTGGCATGAGCTTTTCGGAGACGAAGGGTCGGAGTGCCTCGCCGATAGTAGCCGCTTCGCGCTCGAGCCGGCAGGCCTCGAGAACAACCTGCCACTCCTCGCTGGAGGCAGGCGGAGCACCGTTTAAGCGCACCGAGCCGATTGCCGATTTAAGTGCACCGTTGAAAAGTCCGAACCCAACGGGTTTCTGCCCAGAGGCGCCGCGCGCGGCGGCCTGTTGAAAATCCTTCTCCCCGCAGGTGCCTCGGTCGAAGCGGACTTCGGCAATGTGGTCCAGCGCACGCTTCCGGGCGATGAAGGCTAACGTAGTTGCGATGGCTGCGCGGTCGATCGAGCCGGCCGGCTCAAGTGCCCGTAAAGCAAGGCCCTTGACTGTGGTCGTAGCCGCCTCAATCAGAACATCCAGGGCCTCTAGCTCAGCGAGCACCGCGCGCGCTTGCGCCTCGGCGCTTGCGCTGTCGAGGGCCATAGTGGGCGCCGCGTTGTAGTCCACTATCTCGCGCGCGTTCCAGGCAAGCTCCGTCTCGTGCGCTGCGATGATCTCAGCAGTAGTCGGCAGGTCATCAGGCTTCGGGAGGTTGGCGCCAGCATAGACGATGTCGGCGGTGAGCGCGGGCATTGTGGTGCGGAGCCGATCGAGGAGCTCGTCGAGCTGGGCCGGCGGCGCTTTTCCCGGCCTGTCGGTGAACCAGTCATGCGCCTCGGCGCTGTCGGCCAGGATGTCAACGAGCTCCATTGGCGTGTGGTCCGCGCCATCCCACGTCAGCTGAGCGAGGTTCGCGCGGGCGATCTCGGCAAGAGCGTCGTCCGCCTTTTCAGCAAGGCGGTCGCATTCGACGATTTGTCGCTCGAGATGGGCTTTGCGCGCAAGCGCCTCGTCGGTGTCGAGGCCCACCACTTCGCGGGAAAGCTCGGAAACGGCTTCTTGGAGCTGCTGGGCGCTCTCGCGGTCGGTGCCGACCGAGGCGATGACAAGCGGCTGAAGGACCTCAGGGAGCTTCTCTCGAACAGCGGCAATGGCCTCGGGGGTCCGGGCGGTAACGAGGACGCGCTTGCCCATGGCCATCTGGTGACTGATGATGTTGGCGATCGAGTGCGACTTGCCGGTGCCCGGCGGGCCGGAGACACCGACGACATGCATCTTGGTGTCATCGATCATGTCGGAGATCTTGCCCTGCTCCTCGTTGAACGGGAGAGGAAAGAAATGGACCTTCCGGCCTATGGCGAAAGGATCGAGCGATGCTGCATCGCCGTCCGAGGGGGTGCCCCCACCTGGGCTAAAGCCCTGGCGTGGCGCTCCGGAGGCGGAGGGCTCCCAGCCCTGGGCCGTGACGCCGCCGAGAACGGCGTTGTCGAGTCCGAAGGCGGAGACATCGGACCGCGGCTGGTCCGGCGGAGGCGCGGCATAGCCCTTAATCGACGCAGGCACGTCCGTCGTTTCGTCGTTGACGCGGGCGCGCAGTGCGTTGAGATCCTGGACGCGCGCCTCGCTCGATCGAGGCCGCCCAAAGATGGCCCAGCTGGACGTAATCCTAAGATCGTCTCCGGCGGCAGTGAGGCTTTCACCAGCTTTTAGATTGTCGCGGCTGATATGCGTCGCGCTGCTGGCAAGGTTGTTAGCTGCTGTGTCGAGGAGCGGCTCCCAAACTGTAGTAAAGGGGGAGAACTCGACATCGCCTTTGAGAAACTGTGCGAGCCGGTCCTGGAGCTCGCTCTGGAGCTTTGGAGACCCGTCGATGTCGAGTTCGAGATAGGGTTTCAGCGAAAGGTGCGGCGCGAGATCGCGCGGACGGATAGCGATGGCGCCGCCATCTTCGACCTCGATATCGACCAGTTGCTCAATGAGCGGCATGTCGACCCGCTCTGTGCCGCGAACCCAGCGGCCAATTCCAATGCCCCAGACCAGCTCTGGCGGCGTGCCTTCGGAGGTGTGGATCGCGGAATGGATCTTGAAGAGATCATTGTAGATTGAGATCGCAAGCCGGACGGGGCGCTCCTGCCGGGCCCAGTCCGACCAGGCCCCGCCCGCGTAATGCTCGTAGTCGCGCCGCATCTCGACCAAGGTCTCGGCATGGAGAACCACCCGCACTCGGTTTTCAACCTCAATACCGTCCTCGACGATTGCATGCACGTCTTCAGGTTTCAGCAGTTCGCCTTCGGCAAGATCGGATGCTTCCTCGATCGTAACTTCGACGGCTATCGCGGGTTTTATCTGGGGGCGCCTGTTGGGATCGGAAGGTGTTGAGGTGAGAAACTGTGTGATATGCTCGTCCGGTTCGGGCGGCCTCGTTTCCCTCTGTCTTTCGATCCTGAGCCAAGCGCCATCATCGCAGTCGAAGTGGAGTCCTTGGAGGCCGTCGAGATCGCCTTCATGAAACACGCCAAGGCCGGATTGCATCGCCATCTGGACTTTGGACCGCGCGGTCAGAACTCCTTGGGCGAACCCAAGAAGCCCGGAGAGCTTCCGGCGGTCTTCGGGGGAAATGTCGTTGTCGGCAGTATTGCTATCGGTTGGCATAATCGTCGCGGAACCTATGTTCTCTGCTTGGCTTTGTCCGATGAACTCCGCTCTGTGGTCAATCGAGAAAGGTGGCCTGCGCGTGCTTTTGGGTCTGTTGAACGACGATTTGCGCGGCATCGGATTCCTCGAAAGCAACTATCCACCATTCCAGTCTCTTCTGAAAAAGGGATGCATCGCCTGAGTCGATGCGCCATTACCGTGGTATTGCTTGAAGAAGCAAAAAACCTGAGGCGTCTTGAGCGAAGCTAACTTTTTTGCATTCCGACGAAGCCGATGTTTCTGGTGGACTTCCCGCCCGCCACAATTTTACCGTGCAGGTTAGTACTGCGTTATTAAAATGAGAAATCTGGCAGCAGACAGGCCCCAATGACGTCCTTTCGATTTTTGCATTCTGCCGACATTCATCTCGACAGCCCGCTACGAGGCCTTTCAGGCCAAGAAGGTAACGCTGTCGCCCGGGTGCGCACCGCGACTCGTGAGGCACTTGATACGCTGGTTGGGTTGGCCGTCGAGGAAAGGGTCGATTTCCTTATTATCGCTGGGGACCTGTATGATGGCGACTGGCGGGACTACAAGACCGGGCTGTTCTTCGCCGCGCAGATGGGGCGGCTGAACAAGGAAGGTATTCCGGTCTACCTGCTCCACGGCAACCACGATGCCGAAAGCCAGATCACCCGGCGGCTCGAACTGCCCGATAACGTGCATGTCTTCGGCACACGCAGGCCGGAGACATATGTACTCGACGAGCTGCAGGTCGTGCTTCACGGGCAGAGCTTCCGCCAGCGCGACATCACCGACAACCTTGTCCCCGACTACCCGGCACCCGTTTCCGGCACCTTTAACATCGGCGTGTTGCACACGGGCCTTGGCGGCATGGGCGGCCATGAGAACTATGCCCCGTGCGCCATCGAAGACCTCACCAACAAGGGCTACGACTACTGGGCGCTCGGCCACGTACATCAGGCAGGCGTGCTTCGCGAAAAACCCCACGTCGTCTTCCCCGGCAACCTTCAGGGCCGCCATGCCCGCGAGACCGGTGCCAAGGGCGCAAGCCTCGTCACCGTTGAAGACGGTGACATCGTCGAGCTGACGACAGTCCCCTGTGATGTGGTGCGCTGGGCAGTGTTGCCCGTATCGTTGGCCGATGCGGAGCGCTTCGGCGACGTGATTGATCGCATTCATGATGCCGTGGAAGCTGCCGTGACTGAGGCTGACGGGCGGCTTCTGGCCTGCCGCATTGTCCTTCAAGGGCGCACCGCTGTTCACGATCAGCTTATTGCTTCCGAGGTCCGGACGCTAGCCGAAGCCCGCGCCGGCGCACTTGGACTCGGCGACGAAGTCGCTTGGGTGGAGAAGGTGGTCATCAATACCCAGCCGGAGGTCGATGCTGAGACGCTGGCCGAGCGCGAAGACGCCATTGGCGAGCTTCAGCGACTATTGCAGGAAGCCACCGGGGACGATGCCCTGCTGGCGCAGATCGAGGACGATATCGGCAAGCTGGTGCGCCAGCTGCCCCACGAGGTGCGCGGTGACATCGACGACAGTGTGCTGAAGGCCGCAGTTGACGGCGATTATGCCGCGCTGATCGGCGAGGTTTCCCCCTATCTCTCCGCGCGGCTCACGGCACAGGGGGATTGAGCGTGCGGATACAACGACTTGATCTGCTGCGCTACGGCCACTTCACCGAGAGGTCGCTTGAGCTGCCTGCCGGCAGGTCGGACTTCCACATCATCTTCGGCCCGAATGAGGCCGGTAAGTCCACGGCGCTGTCCGCCATCGAGGATCTTCTGTTCGGTATCCAAGGCCAGACGCCGTACGGGTTTCTGCATGACTACGGCAGCATGCGGATTGGTGCCGTTCTGGAGAACGGCATCGAGGTACTGGAGGTGCTGCGGAGAAAAGGCAACAAGGACACGCTGCTGGGACCGGAAGGTTCGCCGGTGCCCGGTGGGGAAGCAGTGCTTCGCCCCTACCTTGCCGGCGCGGACCGGACGTTTTTCGAGCGCATGTTCAGCCTTGACCACACTCGCCTTGAAGCCGGCGGCCGGGAAATCCTGGAGGCCAAGGACCACGTCGGTCAGATGCTGTTCTCCGCCGGTGCCGGTATAGGAGGTCTGCGGGAGCGGTTGACTCATCTTGTCGGCGAGGCCGATGACCTTTGGAGCGCACGGCGGGCCAAACACCGCAAGTTCTACATTGCCGAAGACAAGTTTACCGAGGCTACCAAGGAACTGCGCGAGCAGACGCTCAGCGCCGCAAGATGGCGCGAGCTGAAGAAGGCGTATGAAGACGCCGAAGATGCCTACGGCAACCTCGATCAAGCAATCAGCAAAGCAACAGTCGATAGGAACCGGCTGAGCCGGATACGACGCGTATCGCGGGATATTCGCAGGAAGCAGGAGGTGGACCGGCTTCTGGAGGAACTTGGCGACGTGATTGCCCTGCCGGAGGATGCGGCCAGGCTTGCCGCCGAGGCCGAGCGCAAGGATGCCGAGGCGGCTGCTCGAATCGGCACGCTAACGGAGCAGCTTAAGCGCGCCGAAGAGGCGCAGGAAAAGCTGACATACGATGAGACGATGATCCAGCGGTCGGCGGATGTCCGCCAGGCCTGCGAACGTCGCATCGAGGTTCGTGCTGAGAAAGCCGCCCTTCCTAAGCGGGAGGCCGAGCTGCAAGCGGCCGAGAAGGAACTGCAGGGCGCTGCCGTCGAGCTTGGCTGGCGGGATGAGGATTCAGCGGCGCTGATCGAGCGCATTCCGCCGCGGCCGAAGGTCAGTGTCGTGCGATCGCTGCTCAATAAGAAGGGTGAGCTGGAGGGCGACGTCTCCGGCAAGGAACGGCTGCTTGACGAAGCGAAGGAAGAGCATGCTGGGCTGAAGGATGAGCTTGCCGAGGCTGGCGAGCTTGTTGACACGTCCCGGCTGGCCATTGCGCTCAAAAGCGTCCGCGAACAGGGAGACATCGCCGGTCGGGTGCGCGCTGCGGAAGAGGGTCTCAATAACGCCAGGAGCGGAGTTGCCCGGCGGCTTGGTGCACTTTACCCCGGTGTTGCAGATGAAGGGGCACTGACCGGCAAGCGTGTGCCGGTAAGGGCGAAGGTAGAGGCGCAGCGGAAAGCCCAGGATGACTGGCAGCGACGGCTGAAAGAGACGCAGCAGCAAGCCGCGTCCGTTAAGCAGGAGCTGGACGGTACCGTTGCAGCCCTTGAGCGGGCGATACGCGATGAGCAGGTGGTCACCCCCGAAGAACTGAAGGACGCCCGCGTTCGCCGGGATGCAATTTGGCAGCTGGTGAAGCTCAAGCACATTGTGGGTCAGCCGATCCCTCCGGCTCAGGCTGAGCAATATGAGAGCGAGATCGAGGACCTGGCCGGCGCCTTCGAGCCAGCCGTCATCAAGGCCGACGAGCTGGCCGACCGGCGCTTCGACCATGCCGAAGCCGCCGGTCGCATCGCCGAAATCAAGCGCAAGATCGGCGAGCAGGAGACCCTCCTCGGTCAGGTGCAGGACAATGAGAAGAAGCTTGTGGAGGAAGGCGATCAGCTGACATCCGACTGGATCGCGCTGTGGAACGGGGCGCCAGTGGAGCCGGAAGCGCCTGAGGCCATGCTGGAATGGTTGGACGACCGTGACGAGGTGCTGGCGGCCATTGAGAATCGGAACGAAGCTGAAAGCGCGCTGAAGGCCGCTCGTGGAGAAGAGCAGGCGGCAAGGCAGCCGCTGATTGGTGAACTGGCTGCGCTGGGTGCCGATGTCTGCACGCTGGAAGCGGACGGCCTGACCATCGTCGTCGAACGGGCAGCGGAAGAGCTGCGGGTTCGCGAGGCCGCGGCCGACAAGAAGTCGCAGCTGGAAGAGGATGTCGCGGAAGCCGGCAAGCTCGTAGCGCGGCGTCAGCGAGACCTTGAGGCGGCAAAGAAGGTGCTGGCCGAGTGGCAGGAGAATTGGGCTGCTGCGCTCGGGGATCTTGGCCTTGCCGCCGATACTGCTGCCGAAGCCGTTGATGCCCAGATTGGCATTATCGATCAGATGCGGGAAACGGCCAGTCGGATCAATTCGCTGCGACACGACCGCATCGAGAAGATTCAAAGGGACGTTGCCGACTTCGAAAATGTTGTCAGTCAGCTTGTGCAGGTTGTTGCACCGGACCTTGCTGATGAGGTGGCGGACGATGCTGTTGCGGCGCTGGAGACGCGGCTCAACGAGGCCGAGCGGATTCAGGGACTGCGGGAGAAGCAGGACGAGGACGTTGAAGGCCTGAAAGAGCAGATCGAGACCCTTGAAGTTCAGCGGCGGGAGTTGGCAGCTTCCATATCCCACCTTAAGCAGACCGCAGGCGTCGATAACAACGACAAGCTGAAGACCGCGATCGAGCGGTCCGACAATCAGCGGGCGCTTTGGGAGGAACGGCAGAAGATCACAGAAAAGCTTCAGCAGGACGGTGACGGCAAGACCGTTGATGAACTGGATGCCGAGTGCGAGGGGCTGGCCATCGATGAAGTGGCAGCCCGGGAGGAGTCCCTTCAGGCGGAACTGGAGGACTTGAGAAAGCAGCAGGGCGAGGCAGGAGATGTTCGCTCGCAGGCACGCCAAGCGTACCAGGCCGTCGGCGGCTATGATGCGGCCGCACAGGCTGGGGCAGCCCGGGAAGAGGCGCTGACTGAAATGGGCGAAGTGGCCGAGCGGTACATTCGGTTGAAAACGTCCACTATCCTGCTGCAATGGGCCATCGATCGCTACCGTCGGGAGAAGCAGGCGCCGCTGCTCAAGCGCGCAGGACAGCTATTTCAGGTCATGACCGCGGGCTCGTTCACCAGCCTGCGCGTGGACTTTGACGACCAGGACAACGCCCACCTCACCGGGGTGCGGCCGGATGAGAGCGTTGTGCCGGTGTCCGGCATGAGCACCGGCACCGCCGATCAGCTTTACCTGGCGCTGCGGGTCGCCTCGATTGAAGACTATCTCGAGCGTGCGCAGGCGCTGCCGTTTGTCGCCGACGACCTGTTCATAAACTTTGACAACGCCAGGGCGGCTGCTGGATTTCGGCTATTGGGACAGCTGGCCGAGAAGACACAGGTAATGTTCTTCACACACCATCAACATCTCGTGGAAATCGCTGAGGCTACCCTTGGGGAAACTGTGAACTGTGTTTCTTTGAGCGAAAAAGTCACTATGGGGTCGGCATAAGTCGCCGGAAAGACCATATAATATGCAATCGGCGCACTCCGCCGATCGTGGGGCCGAGGGAGATACCTCAAAAGTAGTGCGGATTGAGCTAATGCACTCCTGCGCGCAGCGGGTGCTACAAGAAAAGCTCAATTACTCTGCCGTTCACGATCGACCGCTTCAGTTGATCTGAAGGAAGTGGCCCGACTGATTTGTCCAATCAATTGGGAAAGGCTCCAACACCCTGGCCAGCGTCAACTCCGGCCCCTGCGTGGCATACAGGATCGCCTCGATGATATCGGGTGCTAGCAGGCTGAGACGCAGGACGCGGGTCATGTAGGACGGCGCGATCCCTTCGTGTTCCGCCAGTTCGGCGATGGTCACGAAATCACCTGTTTCCAGCATGCGCTTCCACCGGAACGCGCGCGCGAGCGCCTTGACCAGCGTGTTATCAGTTCTTCGCGATTGCGCTGCGCCCTGGGGCAGCTGCATTTCCTTCCGCCCTCCGCACTTTACGACGCGGAACGGGATGTGGAGCGTGACAGTATCCGGGATCTGCGTCCTGCTGATCATGCCGCCGCCTCGATGCCGCCTGCAAGCATCTCGCGGGCCAGACCGCTTAGCCCGTCGATGCGAAGGCGCAAGTTGAGACCGTCCGTGCCGATGTCCACGCGCTCGACCAGCAACGCCACGATGCGGGCTTGCTCGGCGGGAAAGAGTTCATCCCACATCGGGTCGAGTTGTTGCAGAGCTGAACGGGCGTCAGCCTCTGTGATGTCGTCGGCACTGAGGCGTGCCGCCTTCCACGTCCCCGCAATGATCTCGGGCTGGCGGAACACCACGCGTAGTTGGTCGATCACGGCGGCTTCGATCTCGCCCGCCGGGACGCGGCCGATGGTACAAGATCCGGCACCATGCTTCAAAACCGTCTGGCTGACATAGTAGCGGTAGAGCTTGCCGCCTTTCCGGGTATGGGTCGGCGAGAACGCTGCGCCGTCCGGCCCGAACAGTAAACCCTTCAGGAGCGCGGGGGTGTCGGCACGTGTGCGGGCGGCACGCTTGCGGGGGCTTTCTTGCAGGATGGCGTGGACTTTGTCCCAGATTGCTTTGTCGATGATCGCTTCATGCTCGCCCGGATAACTTTCGCCCTTGTGGACCGCCTCTCCGATATAGGCGCGGTTGTTGAGCATCCTGTAGAGGTACTTCTTGTCGATCCGGTTGCCGCGCGGGGTTCGGATGCCTCTCTTCGCGACCTCTCGGGCCAGTTCCGTTCCTGAGCCGATCTCAATGAAGCGGGCGAAGATCCAGCAGACATGGTCCGCGCGCTCGTCGTCGATCAGCAGCTTCCGATTTTCCACGCGGTAGCCGTAGGGCGGTACCCCGCCCATCCACATGCCCTTCCGGCGCGAGGCGGCGACCTTGTCGCGGATGCGTTCAGCCGTCACCTCTCGTTCGAATTGGGCGAAGCTGAGCAAGATGTTAAGTGTCAGCCGCCCCATGGAGGTGGTCGTGTTGAAGGACTGCGTCACCGACACGAAAGTCACGTCATTGCGGTCGAAGACGTCGACCAGTTTGGCGAAGTCAGCGAGCGAGCGACTGAGACGGTCGATCTTGTAGACCACGACGACATCGACCAACCCGTCCTCAATGTCGGTCATCAATTGCTGCAGCCCGGGGCGTTCGAGCGTGCCGCCGGAAACACCACCGTCGTCATATTGATCGCGGACAAGCACCCAGCCCTCCGACCTCTGACTGGCGATGTACGCTTCGCAGGCTTCTCGTTGAGCGTGGAGGCTGTTGAATTCCTGCTCGAGGCCTTCCTCGGAGGATTTACGCGTGTAGATCGCGCAGCGCAGTTTCCGGGCGATCGGCTTGGTCATGCGCGCCTCCGGTGGTTTTTCAAGCCGAAGAACACCCAGCCGTTCCAGCGCGTGCCGGTGATGGCGCGAGCAATGGCGGAGAGCGATTTGTATGGCCGCCCCTGCCATTCAAAACCGTCAGCAGTGACGGTGACAACGTATTCGGCGCCCTGCCATTCACGGATCAGCCGCGCGCCCAAGATGGGCATTTGGTCGGTGCGGACGCGGCTCTTGTTACGATCGCCGCCGTCGAGTTGTTCGCCAAGGGCCTCCAGCCTTTTCACGGTCTCCGGCTTCAGGCCGCCATAGGCGAGTTCCTGGATGCGGTATGCGAGGCGGCTCTCAAGGTAGCGGCGGTTGAACGGCGGCGGTTCACTGTCGAATAGATCGCGCCATTGCGCCTTCAGGTCTGGCGTCGAGGTGGTCTTGAGCGCGGCCAGGCGCGCGGGGATCGGATCGTGGGTCGTCATGCATTTCTCCGTTGAGTTGGAGTTGCATGACGCCATTCGTTGGCCGGACAGTGTAGTCCCCTTTCTCCAGTATCGTCAGATACTTCCGCTCGATCCCGCATCCGCAACCGAACCAATCCCACGGCCAACAGGCCGCAAAGTTCAGCGCGGCGCTCTGCGGCTGTCATCTTGTCGGGTGGCAGAGGGTTGGGTCGTTTCATGTTCTGAGCGGCCTTGCTTGATTGTGGCGTTACCAACCAAAAGCCACCCCGCAGGCCATATCGGGACAGCAGCCTTGAGACGCTCTCCTTCACGGAAATACAACTCTTGCCTGACTGATGATCTTGTTTTGTTCCCTTTGGTCATGAGATGATTGTCATGCTTTTCAAATTGAACGGAAAATTAGGAGAACCATTGTGGCGAGGTCATTGTTCAAAGGTGCACCAGAGCTTTCACGCTTGTTTGCAGAGGCTCCGATTGAATTGACCGGAGAATTTCTCTCGCATGCGCAGTTTTCGGTGTTCCTAAGCGATGCAATGGCCGCGGTTCCCGCCGATACTGAAGATCAGATCCGCACCGAAAGAATGGCGGAAGCTCTGAAAGCTCTGAAGAGCGACAGAATTAACTTGATCGAGATCGAGGCCCGTCGCGTCATGCTGATGACCGACAAGACACCTGATGCGATGCTGCGTAGGCTCGCCGAAGACCCGCGGTTCGCTGCGAACGAAGGGTTGAAGCAGCAGCGCGACGCAGTCGCCAGAAGCCTTTGGGCTTACCTTCATGCCATAGCACTGTTCGATGCCGCTGAGCGTGCAATGCAAGTACGGGTCTACCGCGAGCACGGAACGCTGTACGAGGCGTGGTCGATAGATGCCTCAATTCCCCTCGCGGCGGCAGGTGTTGACCATGATGCCCTCTCGAAAGAGATCGCGGAGCGCTTGCAGCATGACGATGGCTGCAAAGTGGAGGCTGTCGACCTACCCGCCGAAAACGGTGAGAGTCAGGACGTCTTGCTGGCTGTCACCTTCTTCGGCGCCTATGCGAGCCAGAAAACGGTCCAGCCGGACAAGTCGACGAAGCTTCTCTATTTCCGCCCACCTGATGAGATGCTGCTGGTGTATTCACATGCTCGGCGACGGATCGAGGTGTGTTCGCGTGACAGGGTGGAACGCAAGATCGTCGCCAATCTGTTCGCCGCAGATACTTTGAAGCACGACATTTCGAACAAGCCCCTGACCCAGAAGACTTACAACCTCTCTCGCTTCCGAAACTCGCTCAAGCTTCCGATACCCGATGAAGAAGCGCATCGGGTCAAGAAGGCAGGCATCATCGAAGTTCAGGTCGCGCTGGGCGACTGGTCTCGGAAGGTGAACCTGAGTGTCGCACCGGAGGACGACATCGACGCAATCGCCAGGAGCGTTTTCGGGGCGATCATCCCAAAAGCGGGCGGCGGCTATGTCACGAAGGTCCGCTTCCGGGTAGAGCATGTGGACGGGCGTGGCCGAAAAGGTGTCCTTCAGTTCGACGTCTTCGGAAGGAACAAGTCGAACATCCAGAGCGAACGTGATCCCGCCAAGCGAGAGTTGGGCTACGATCTCCTCGAAGCCTGGGGAGTGCTAGAACGCATAGGCGATCTTTCGAAGCCGCAGCGCAAGGAGAAGCTTCCGCAACTGTTGACGCTCTACGACCTTGCGTCCGAGAAGGCGTCCGGCCAGAACCTCGAAGAACTTGGTGTTGCCGCCGACGAGTTGACTGGTGCCGGTTTCCTGACGCGCAAGGGATGGTCGGATGTCATCCTGTTCGAGGACGATGAGCTTGGCGAAATCGTTCACGACGTCGAGCGCGACGGCACGAGCGACGAGGCGACGCTAACTCTAATCGAAGGCGGAACAGGGTCGACGGTCCCTGCAGAGGATGTTTCCGAGTACGAGATCCGTTTCGATTACCTGCGAGACGCGCTGCGCGACTTGCTCAAGCCGATGGGGTTGAAAGGACGCGTGCGCGAACTTTCCGATCATCTACATCAGTTGGGTGTTGCAAGCATCGGTCTGGCCGAAGCGCCGATCTACCTCGCAAGGGCGATATCGGTCGACAAAGTGCTCGAGGCGTCTGACCGCCTCGTCCGGGGCGAAGGCAACCGAATTCGCGGGATCGTCTTCGTGCCACAGGACGTGCGCTTTCCCTATTTCGGTTGCCATGTCGTCCTGAGCCTCAGGGATCATGTCGATGCCGATACCGGCATGATCGACGCGGATGCGGTCCGCTCCTCCTATGAGGCTGCGATCGATCCAGCTGCGCGCGGTGCCGCTGTACACTTCCGCAGGCAAGGTGATGACGCCGCTCAGGTCACCGTGCCCGGTCAGGATCCGTGGATCGTCACCGGCGCGAAAAAGGTGAAGCTGTTTGAGCGACTGTACATGGCTCATCGCGATCGCGAAGACGGCGTGAAGCTCGCTGTACTTAAGAAGTATGCCGGATTTTCCCAGCTGCCTCAGTTGTTTGGCGATGCATGGGGTGAGGTCAACAACCGATACCTGTATTCGCCACGACGCGGCCACTGGGCCATTTGCGAGGAACCCATCTCCGTTTGATCTCCCTTTGGGAGGTCTGACCATCTCCGATTCGGACCGCCACTAGGGGTGCTCACTCAGTCAGAGGAGCACTTCCATGCCGACTCCCTTCCCCTCGCGCCAGGCGGCCCAGACGAGCTTGTCCGGTACCGCGAACACCAAGCTCATCACCTCAAAATCGGAATGGCGCTGCACGCGTTGTGACAAGCTGCTCGGCGTCTGCCGGAACGGCCGCACGCACCTGCGTTTTGCACGGGGCCACGAATATCTCGTGGGCTTTCCGGTTCAGGCCACCTGCCGCGGCTGCGGCACGCTGAACCAGGCGCAATCTCCCGCGCTCTGAGGCGCGCATCCACCCAATTCCCCGAAATCGCAGAGACGCACGACGTCCTGACCTGGCCACGAGAAGGCGCTGGACGCCTGGCCGCAAGGCAGGCGTCCAATGTCCATCGCGTGGCACGAGATCCGTGATCACCTCATGTTGTCATCTTCAACTCTCAATTTCCAAAGGAACTTCGAAGGTCTTCGGCGCATCAGCGAACCGCTCGCGCATTTCGCTGATCCGGCTGCGTTGCTGGACACGCTGCACACCGGTGGCAGCGGGCCAGATGAGAAGAACCGGCTGCTGGTAGCGCTGGTCAGGGTCGCGCAGTCTGATGGCGAAACCGCCGATTGTGCCCTGACGTTGATGCTTCTGGTGCTCTGGCCGGGGCTGGATGCCGTTCGGCGCAGATCGATCTGGCGCAGGGTTGGCACCGGCGACGAGGTTGCATCCGAAATCCTGGCACGGGCCTCTGAGACCATTCGCTGTCTGGATCTGCAGCGGGTCAATTGGATCGCGGCAACAATCCTCCGAAACATCGAGCGCGACCTGATCAGAACGCGTCAACACGAGGACAGGCACCAGAACCAGCTTACCGACGCTGATCCCGATGAAATCCCGTCTGACGGCGAAGCGCCAGCCAACGCTAGCCTCGCACTGCTCCACCGCGATCTCGTCCGCATCGTCGGCAAGGATTCCGATCTGGTGATCCGTGTGGCTGTCGACGGATTCTCCCAGGCCGAGGTCGCGACCGAGTTAGGGCTGTCCGAGGCGGCGACACGCAAACGCTATCAGCGGGCGACCCGGCGGCTGCGCGACGCGCTGCAAGAATTTTGCTGAGCCGATGTCCCGATCCCTGCAGCGCGGTGGCTTTTCCCATTCAGACGCCACCGCGCGTCCCACACAAACCGAAAGTCGACCCGCATGATCCGCAAAGCCGACCTCTTGTCCGCAGACCTCAAGCGCATCCCCGGCCTCTATCGCCGCTGGGAACTGCCGGAAATCCTGAAGGACCAGCGCGCCTATCGCATCGAAAATGCCGGTGCCCACCAAGATGGCACGCCTCTCGTGGCGGTCTACGCCGACGCCGATGCAGGCCGGCAAGACGACCAGCACAACGCCTCAACCACGGACACCGAAGCAGCTTCACGCCCTGCTGGGACGATCTCGCCGCAGCGTGAGTAGAGGCCAGAGGAGGAGACCATGTTCATGCAACACCCGCCATTCACCACCGTTCGCTCAATCCGCCCGCTTACGGAGATCGAGTTTGCCGCTTGGGTCGCGCAGGCCGTGCCCGGTGACCGGCTCGAATACCATCGCGGCTTTCTGGTTCTCGATACGTTTGCGCTTTTCACCAAGCTTGACGACCGGGGCCGAACCGAACTCGCAAAGCTTGGATCGCGCGCCTTTTGGGCTGCCGAACAGGGCCTCGTGCATCTGGTGCAACAGCGGATCGCTCCGGACCAGTTCGCCTACATCGCCGTTGCGCGCCCCAAGCCAAAAGCCGCCGCTGCCTCGCTGTCCGAGTTGCTGCTCGCCGAGCCGGAGGCCGCGTGATGCCCGCCTTGCAATCATTTTTCACCGATCACGGAGACCCGTTCATGCCGTTCCCCGAGAACACCCCCATGCCCGACGATCTGCCGTCCCTCAGCGCAGCCGAGATAGCCGCGCTGCCGGTCGAGTTGCTGGCAGTCCTGCAGTGCGAGATTGACGAGCGCCTGAAGCGCGACAAGGCGGCCAAAACCCGCTTCGATGCCGGACTGGCCGTCCGCTACGCCACCCGGGCCGCCGAGGAACGCAAGGCGGCTGGCAAAGACACCGGTACGGTTCGCTTCGACGATGGTGATTTCACCGTGGTCGCCGATCTGCCGAAGCGGGTGGATTGGGATCAGGCGCAGCTTGCTGACGTGGTCGAGCGCATCCGCGCTTCGGGTGATGACCCCGCGCAGTATGTCGACATCGCGATCAAGGTCCCGGAGCGGAAATACAGCGCTTGGCCGGATGGCATTCGCGCCAGTTTCGAGCCTGCACGCACGGTCCGCGTTGGCGCCTTGAAGGTCACGCTGAAGGCGCAGGGGGCCGACGAATGAGCCTCCCGATCATCAGCGCCGACGAACGCCTGGCGGAGCAACGCGGCATCAAGGGTTGCATCTTCGGGAAATCCGGCATTGGGAAAACCTCGCTGCTCTGGACCCTCGATCCCGCCCGCACGCTGTTCATGGATCTTGAAGCGGGCGATCTCGCCATTGAAGGCTGGGCGGGTGACAGCATCCGGCCGCGCACATGGACGGAATGCCGGGATTTCGCGGTGTTCATTGGTGGGCCCAACCCGGCGCTGCGCGATGAACAGCCTTACAGCACGGCGCATTATGCCGCCGTCTGCGAGCGCTTCGGTGACCCGGTCGCACTCGATCCCTACGACACCATCTTTGTGGACTCGATCACCGTGGCTGGGCGGCTGTGTTTCGGATGGTGCAAGAGCCAACCCGAGGCGCTGTCGGAGAAAACCGGTAAGCCGGATGTGCGCGGGGCCTACGGGCTCCATGGCCGCGAGATGATCGGCTGGCTCACCCATCTGCAGCACACGCGCGCCAAGAATGTCTGGTTCGTCGGGATCCTCGACGAGAAGCTCGACGACTTCAATCGTAAGGTCTTCCAGCCGCAGATCGACGGCTCAAAGACCGGGCTCGAGCTGCCGGGGATCGTCGATGAGGTGATCACAATGGCCGAGTTGCCGTCCGAGGGTGGCGATCCCTACCGCGCCTTTGTTTGCCAGACGATCAATCCTTGGGGGTTCCCAGCCAAGGACCGCTCCGGCCGCTTGGCTCAAGTCGAAGAACCCCATCTCGGCCGCCTGATGACGAAGATCAGAACACCCGCGACCCCGGCGACGGATCGCCTGACCTACGCGCCGCCACCTGCCGAACCGGCGGCCAACGACCAATCCCAACCGCAATCCTGAACATAGAAGGAGGTTCCCTATGGGTTCCTGGAACGATTTCAACGACGCGCAAAGCAACAGCAATCTCATCCCCAAGGGCACGCTGGCCAAGGTGCGTCTGACGATCCGCCCCGGCGGTTTCGACGATCCCTCGCAGGGCTGGACCGGCGGCTATGCCACGCGCGGCTCCACCGGCGCGGTGTATCTCAACGGCGAGTTCACCGTGACCGAAGGGCAATATGCCCGCCGCAAGATTTTCACCCTGATCGGGCTCTACAGCCCCAAGGGTCCGGACTGGACCAACATGGGCCGCAGCCTCGTACGCGGCATGCTGAACTCGGCGCGCGGGATTTCCGACAAGGATATGTCTCCCGAGGCACAGGCTGCTCGGCGTATCAGTGGTTTCGCCGATCTCGACGGGATCGAGTTCATCGCGCGCATCGACATCGGCACCGATGCCAGCGGCGACGACAAGAACGAGATCCGCAGCGCGGTCACGCCGGATCACCGTGACTATGCGCAGATCATGGGCACGGCGCCGCTTCAGTTCAGCGGCAATGCCCCGCAGCAGGATACCGCCGCCGCGCCCCAATCCAACCAGTCAGCAGCCAACCCGGGTGCCCCCGGGCGGCCGAGCTGGGCGCAGTAAGGGGGATCGGTCATGCGCCTGCGTCCCCGCCAGAAAACCTTTGTCGAGCGCAGTGTCGCTGCGCTCGGCCAACACGGCAACACGCTCGGCGTGGCACCCACCGGCGCGGGCAAGACCATCATGCTCTCGGCGGTCACGGGCGAGATGATCGGCGACGGGGCGAAGGCCTGCGTGTT
This sequence comes from Pseudomonadota bacterium, assembly GCA_038745585.1. Taxonomy (GTDB): domain Bacteria; phylum Pseudomonadota; class Alphaproteobacteria; order Rhodobacterales; family Rhodobacteraceae; genus HLUCCA09. The sequence continues at coordinate 464,595 of JBCDLH010000002.1, read as the reverse complement.
GGCGCATCGCGACGAGCTGACTGCGCAGAACCGCGCCAAGTTCCACCGCGTCGTGCCGGATGTCGCCACCTCGGTGATCGACGCCACCGAAAAGTCCTGGGGCGGCGACGTCACCTTCGCCATGGTGCCGACGCTGGCTCGGGCCTCGAACCACGCCGACATTCCGCGGCTTGATCTGTTGGTCATCGATGAAGCGCATCACGCGGTGGCGGCCAGCTACCGGCGCATCATTGATCGCGTGCGCGACGCCAACCCGGAGGCGCGGATCTTCGGGGTGACGGCAACACCGACCCGGGGAGACAAGAAAGGGCTGCGCGAGGTCTTTGACAATGTCGCCGACCAGGTGCGTTTGGGCGAGTTGATCGCTTCGGGTCACCTCGTGCCGCCGCGCACCTTCGTGATCGATGTGGGCGTGCAGGAGGAATTGAAATCCGTCCGCAAGACCAGCGCGGATTTCGACATGACAGAGGTGGCGGACATCATGGACCGCGCGCCTGTCACCGACGAGGTGATCCGCCATTGGCGTGAGAAGGCTGGCGACCGGCAGACCGTCGTGTTCTGCTCCACGGTCGCCCACGCAGACCATGTGACCGAAGCGTTCCGTGCCGCGGGGATCACGGCCGCGCTGATCCATGGCGACCTGCCGGCCGAGACCCGCAAGGCGATCCTCGCCGATTACGCCGCGGGCGACATCCGCGTAGTCGTAAATGTCGCCGTGCTGACGGAAGGTTGGGATCACCCACCCACGTCTTGCGTCGTCCTCCTGCGGCCCAGTTCCTACAAATCCACAATGATTCAGATGGTCGGGCGCGGGTTGCGCACGGTCGATCCCGACGAACACCCCAGCATCGTGAAGACCGACTGCGTCGTGCTGGACTTCGGGACATCAAGCCTGATCCACGGCACGCTGGAACAGGACGTCGATCTGGATGGCAAGATCGGCACCGGCGAGGCCCCTACAAAATCGTGCCCGGCCTGCGCCGCGGAGATCCCGCTCGCCGCCACCGAATGCCCGCTCTGCGGTGAAGTGTTGCCGCAGGACGAAGGCGAGGCCGGGACGGACGCAGTGCCACTCTCGGGTTTTGTCATGACAGAGATCGATCTGTTGAAACGCTCGAGCTTCGCATGGGTCGATCTGTTTGGCGCAGATGACGCGCTGATGGCCACCGGCTTCACGGCCTGGGGCGGCATCTTCTGGATGGACGGCGTCTGGTACGCAATCGGCGGGGCCAAGGGCGCGCGGCCACGCTTGCTGGGCGTCGGCGAACGCACCGTCTGTCTCGCGCAGGCCGACGACTGGCTGAACACTCACGAGAGCGATGAAAGCGCCTTCAAAACCAAGGCGTGGCTGCGCCAGCCACCGACCGACAAGCAGCTGAAATATTTGCCGCCCGAGTGCCGTCACGACTTCGGCCTCACGCGCTATCGCGCGTCTGCCCTGATGACCTTCGGCTTCAACAAACGCGCCATCCAGGCCGCCGTGAACGCGGTGGCCGGATCCGAACGGAGGGCGGCATGACCCATGACATCTTCAACCCCCATAACGGCCGAGGAGCGGCGGCGACTCTGGCATCCGCATGGCATGCTCTGTGCTGTCTGCCGGCAACCCACGCGTGGTTTTGGCTGGCGCGATCCACACCGGTCGAAGCGGCCCCGGCCATCGGCCTGGTTCTGCTCGATGCCCTGCCAAGGCTTCTGGACGCGTTTGGCGCGGGAGCGGTTTGCCATGGTTGATCTGACCGAAGAGGAACGCGCTGCCATCACTGCCACCATGAAACGCGTCGCCCTGCTGATGGATGAGATCGGCTGGCAGACCGCCTTCGCCGATCTGACCGAGGCGCAGGTGCGGGCCCTGATCGAGGAAGCCGTCGAGGGTTTCCGCGAGGCCATGTCCGACATCGCAAAAGCGAACACGCCGGAGATCCTGTTTTGACATTGGACTTCAATCACCGCCCGTCCACGGCAGAGAGGATCAACGCGCTGGTCGATGCCGCCCTTATCGCCGAGCGCGAGGCTGCGCCGCCGCGGACCTATCTCGGCGCCTCCCGCTTGGGTCATGCCTGCGAACGGGCGCTGCAGTTCGAGTTTGCCGGTGCGCCCAAGGATGACGGCGCTGATTTCAGCGGCCAAACGTTGCGGATCTTCTCCATCGGCCACCAGCTCGAGGATCTGGCGATCCGCTGGCTGCGGGCTGCTGGGATCGATCTTGTCACCCAAAAACGCGATGGCGGTCAGTTCGGCTTTTCCGTCGCGGGCGGTCGTATCCGAGGCCATGTCGATGGGATCATCGTTGATGCCCCGGCCGCCCTTGGTCTGCGCGCCCCTGCGCTCTGGGAATGCAAGACCATGAACGCGAAGAACTGGCGCGCCTGCGTCAAGGACGGCGTGACGGTTTCCAAGCCCGTCTATGCCGCCCAGATCGCGATCTATCAGGCCTATATGGAGCCCTCGGCGCCGGGGATTTCGGCCGCACCGGCGCTCTTCACCGCGATCAACAAGGACACGGCCGAACTTCACCACGAGCTTGTCCCCTTCGACGCCGATCTGGCGCAGCGCATGTCCGACCGCGCGGTGCGGATCCTGCAGGCCACCGACGCGGGCGAGTTGCTGCCCCGCATCGCCATCAGTCGCGCATTCTTCGAATGCCGGTTCTGCGCCCATGCGGAGCGGTGCTGGAGGCTCGCCACATGACCGACGAGCCAGCCGATCCCGGCGAGGACACATCCATGCGTGACGACACGGTGCCCGATGCGCCCAAAGAGAACATCGTCCATTTCAACCCATGGCGCGACTTCAACGATGCGGCCCCGCAGATTGATGAATTCGGCGACGAACCTGACCCCGAGCAGATCGCCCAGTTCATGCAGGTCGTCTTTGGCTATTGCGACGGGCTGATCCCGGTACGCAGTTTCATCGACAAAGGTCAGGGCATCGATGGCCGCCCGCATAACATCTGGCTCGCGGCGGATCAGGCCGCCCCCGAGAAGATGGCGACCTTCGCCACTTGGGCGTCGCGTGAGGGCGCAGCGGTCTATGTGATCCCCGGCACCGTTGCCGCGTCCGGCCAGGCCAAGGCTGCGGAAATCCTGCAAATGCAAACCGTGGTCGTCGACCTCGACACGGGCGACATAGCCGCAAAGCGTGCCCATCTGGAGCGCCATCTTGGTTCGCCGACCATGGTGGTGGAAAGCGGTGGCGTGACGCCGGAGGGACAGCGAAAGTGCCATGTCTGGTGGGCGCTGACCGAGCCTGCCGAGGGGGATGACATTACCCGTGTCTGCCGTCTGCGCGGCGACATTGCCGCCAAGGTCGGCGGGGATATGCATTTCCGCTCGGCCCACCAACCGATCCGCGTGGCAGGTTCGGTCTACTACAAGAACAGCCTGAAAACGCAGGTGCGCATTGTCGAGCTGAACGCCGCCCACGAGCGTGATCTGGCCGAGTTCATCGAGGCGGTCACCGACATGCCGCTCGCCCCGGGCGTGTCGCTGCATCCCGAATTCAGCCACCCCGACAAGCCCGCCATCGACAATGTGCTGGTCACGCCGGTGCGCGAGGGGGCACAGGACGACTGGTCCCGCTTCGAGGGTGCCAGTGCCGCGATCGGCCATTTCATCCGCATGGTCCACGAGGGCCGGATGACAAAGGACGAAGGCTGGGAAGGCATTTGTGGCTACAACGCCGCGATGCTCCGGCCCCAGTGGCCCGTCGAGCGGCTCAAGCGCGAGTCCGAGCGGCTCTGGAACCGGCATGTCGAGAAATACGGTCCGCCCCTAATCCGGCTGACCAATGGTGCACTGGGGCCAGAGGACATGCCTGCCTTCACGCTCGGCGCGTTGCTGGATGACCAGAGCCCCATGCCGGAGGACATTATCGCGCCGCGCGTGCTGACGCCGGGCGGGCTCTTGGTGCTGGGTGGCGCGCCCAAGGTTGGCAAGAGCGACCTGCTGATCTCCTGGCTCGTCCACATGGCGGCAGGCGTGCCGTTCCTCGGCTTCACACCGCCGCGGCCACTGCGGATCTTTTATCTGCAAGCCGAGATCCAGTATCACTATCTTCGCGAGCGGCTGAAGCAGATTGCCCTGCCGCCGGAGGTGTTGGCGGCCGCGCGCGATACCTTCGTCGCGACCCCGAAGCTGAAAATGCTGCTCGACAATGAGGGCAGTGTGCGCGTGGCGCGTGCTGTCCAGACGGCGTTCCCTGATGCGCCGCCAGACATCCTCTGTGTCGACCCGATCCGAAACCTGTTCGACGGCGGGCCCGATGGCGGCGGCGAGAACGACAACACGGCCATGATGTTCTTCCTCAAGGAGCGCATCGAGGTCCTGCGCGATCACATCGACCCCGACTGCGGGGTGATCCTGATCCACCACACCAAGAAGCTCAGCAAACAGCAGGTGAAAGACGATCCCTTCCTCGCGCTCTCCGGTGCCAGCGCCCTGCGCAGCTTCTACACTTCCGGCTTGATCCTCCACCGACCCGACGAAGAGGCCCCTGAGCGCAAGCTGGAGATCGAGCTTCGGAACGGACCTGCACTGCCCTCAAAGCTGATCGACAAAGTCAACAGTCAATGGGTCGAGATCAACCCGATGAACGAGCGGCTGGTGCGCAAAGAGGTCGGCGCAAAGCATGATGCGGAGCGCGATCGTAAGCGCGACGTGATCCTGTCGATCCTGATCGACGAGGCTGCCGACGGTAAACTCTACACCTCGACCCAGTTCCGCGAGGCGTTTGAGAACCAGCGCGGCCTCGGCAGCCAGTTCACAATCCGCGACCGCATCAATGTCCTGGCCACCAAGGGCCACATTCGCTTCCTGCGAGAGGGTACGCAGTTCGGTCACTCCGTCGTTCGGTCGCGCTTCGGGTACCTCTGCGCGGAAGGCATGGTGTTCGGCCGTGAGGGCCGCATCGATCCGGAGACCGGAGAGGTCCTGGACAGCGTCATTCCGGTCGTCCCGAGCCACTACAAATCGCCCTCCAACGGGCAGTGCATGGACCTGGAAGACCCTTCCGATTGGTCGATCTGGGAGGATGAAAATGCCTGATCTTGACTTGTACGTCCTCTGTACGACCTCAGGTCGAACATATTCGTCCTCCGCCGTTGTTCGACCTCAATCCAATGAACTCAATCACTTGGAGCAAAAAGAGGTCGAACATGTTTGTCCTCTTGTACGACCTCTGTTCGTCCTCGAAACCCAAGTAAATTCAGCATTTTACACTGATTGGAGGACGAACAATGAAAGCCCCCATACTACGTATGGGGGGCCAACCAGCAGGTTTGGCCCCATCCCATACGTCGTGGGGTATCCGCGCGCGGGCCGATCTGCCCCGCACCTTTCACCTTTCGAGCAGCAATGGAGATGACAATGTCGAACAGGCAAATTGAACCCGTGGGCGAGCACGAGACGGTAGCTTTGTCAGCGACCATCCTGGCCCTGGATCTCGGGACCACAACGGGCTGGGCGCTACGGTCCTCGGACGGCCTCATCACCAGCGGGACGGCTTCGTTCAAACCCGGGCGCTATGACGGTGGGGGGATGCGATACCTGCGGTTCACGAACTGGCTGGGCGAGTTGCAGCGTTTGTCCGGTCCTGTGGCTGCGATCTGGTTCGAAGAGGTTCGCCGCCACGCCGGGACCGATGCGGCGCATGTCTATGGCGGCCTGATGGCCACGCTGACGGCATGGGCCGAGATGCGCGGCGTGCCGTATCAGGGCGTGCCTGTCGGGACGATCAAGCGTCACGCAACTGGCAAGGGCAACGCCAACAAGGCGGCCATGATCGCCGCCGCGGAGGCACGCGGCTTCAGCCCAGCTGATGACAACGAGGCTGATGCAATCGCCATCTTGCATTGGGCGATTGAGACCGCAGGAGGCGTAGCATGAACCGTATGAGCTTTGCCCCACGCGGCTTTGGGGGCACCCGCCGCAGCTCCGATCAGGTCAAAAAGGATGGCTGGAAGGAACAAGGCGTTCTGGCTGTCTCCGTCGATGACAATCGCCTCACATGGCCAGAGCGCGAGTTGGTCCGCCAGCTGGGCGAGCGCCTCTATGGCAAGCGGGAACCGGAGGCGCGCCATGACTGAGTGGACCACAGCGCGGGTGGAGGACCGGCTCGAGAGCGCGGCCGATGTCTTTCGCACATTGCCCGGCGTCATGCCGCAGGGGTTCTTCAACGCCTGGCCCGAGTATTTCCACAGCTTCGCGGACAAAGTCGGTCAGGAGCCGCAGATGCTCCGCCCCCGACCGGGCCCGCGCCAGATCTCTGAAGCTGAGGAGGCATTGCTCTGGCTGCGCTGGCTGGAACGGGACGATGCCCGGATCGTCTGGCTGCGGGCCGAGCGCACGCCGTGGAAGCCGATCTGCTGGGAGATGGGGTTGAGCCGGACGGCCGCGACCAAACGCTGGCATTTCGGGCTCGCGGTGATCACATGGCGGCTGCATGGGCGGGTGCCTCCGGCTCGGCGCTCGCAGCGGTTCGTCACTGAAAACGCCAACTGCCTGTCAAGAAAAATCGTCCTGTGAGGAAATTTTCGGGTGTACATCGCAGGGCCTTACACATTCCGAGAATGACGCTACAAATTGGATATGCTCGGGAGAGGAGCGCGCAGGCAGAGGCCTCGCAGCTGGCTTCAGGGGTCCACCAAAGGGTCCAACTGGGGTCCACATCGCTAACCCACTGAATTCGCGGGTCCTTCCTGGCCCAAAACGTATACGGGCGGGCGAAGCGCGCAATATCGCTAGGGACAGGGCGTGTTTTTTGGGAAGCCACCCCGGCTGGCATCCACCCGCGATCCGCTGAAAACCACTACAAAACAAACCCTTGGCACCGGGCATGCCTGGTGGCCGCTGGACCCCTCGTGGAGTCCAGGCTGGCTACCGGTGTCCGGAGTCCACCCGATTGAGGCGAACCGACCCGCATGACCCTGAGCTTTGCCCCGGACGCGATCGAGATGTGGCCGCTGGCCAGGCTCCAGCCCTATGCGAAGAATGCGAAGGTGCACGGGGCCGACCAGGTCGCGAAGATCGCTGCGAGCATGGCCGAGTTCGGCTGGACCGTGCCCTGTCTCGTTGGCGAGGACGGCGAGCTGATCGCGGGCCACGGTCGGGTGCTGGCCGCGACGCAGCTTGGCCTGACGGAGGCCCCAGTGATCGTGCTCGGGCATCTGACCGAGGCGCAACGCCGAGCTTACCGGATTGCGGACAACAAGCTGACGGAACTTGGGACCTGGGACGAGGCGCTGCTGTCGGCCGAGCTGAACGACTTGCTGGCCGAGGACTACGACATTTCGCTGATCGGCTTCGATGATGCGGAACTCGAGGCTTTGTTGGCCGGAGAGGTCGACCCCGAGGCCGCGTTCCGTGAGGGCGAGGACGATGTTCCGGAGGCACCCGAGACCCCGATCAGCCGCCCGGGCGATCTCTGGCTGCTGGGCAAGCATCGGTTGCTTTGCGGCGACGCGACAGTGGCCACCGACGTGGACCATCTGCTCGGCGATGTGACACCGCTGCTGATGGTGACCGATCCGCCCTATGGCGTCGAATATGATCCTGGCTGGCGCAACAAGGCAGGAGCTGCCGCCACCAAGCGGACCGGCAAGGTGCTGAATGACGACCGCGCGGATTGGCGCGAGGCCTGGGCGCTGTTCCCGGGCGATGTGGCCTATGTCTGGCATGGCGCGCTGCATGCGACGACCGTTGCCGAGAGCCTCGAAGCCTCTGGCTTCAACATCCGATCCCAGATCATCTGGGCCAAGGATCGCCTGGTGTTGAGCCGCGGCGATTATCATTGGCAGCACGAACCCTGCCTCTATGCCGTGAAGAAAACCGGCAAGGGCCATTGGGCCGGCGACCGCAAGCAGACGACGCTCTGGCAGATCCCAAACAAGGATCAGGATGCTGAAACCGTGCATGGGACGCAGAAGCCCGTTGAATGCATGCGCCGGCCAATCCTCAACAATTCCAGTCCTGGTCAGGCGGTCTACGAGCCTTTCATGGGATCGGGCACCACGCTGATCGCGGCAGAGACCACGGGCCGCGTCTGCCTCGGGATCGAACTCAACCCGGCCTATGTCGATGTCGCAGTGCAGCGCTGGCAGCAGTTCACTGGCCATGCGGCCGTGCTGGACGGAACCGGCGAGAGCTTCGCCGACCTGACGGCCAACCCACGCTGAGGCAATGCATGACCTGGCTTTACATCCCTCCGGACGCGCTTCCGGAGCCAGAGACCTGTTCGGCCTCTCGCTCTGCTCCGGCGCAGGCGGGCTCGACCTCGGGCTCACCATCGCCATCCCCGGATATCGAACTGTGGGCCATGTCGAACGGGAAACCTACGCCGCGGCCATTCTCGTGGCACGGATGGAAGAGGCGGCCCTGGATCTCGCGCCTGTCTGGGACGACGTTGCCACTTTCGATGGCCGCCCGTGGCGCGGCGCGGTGGACATCGTCACTGCGGGCTATCCGTGCCAGCCGTTCTCCGTCGCGGGCAAGCGCCAGGGCGCGGACGACCCGCGCCACCTATGGCCCCATGTCGCCCGCATCATCGGTGAGGTCGAGCCACCCTTCGTCTTCCTCGAAAACGTCGCCCATCATCTCCACCTCGGCTTCCCAGAAGTCGTCGAAGGACTGGTCGGCATGGGCTACCGCCTTGCGGCGGGCCTCTTCACGGCGGCGGAAGTCGGCGCGCCCCACAAGCGCGAACGGCTCTTCATCCTCGCGCACCGCGAGCACGACCAATTGGCCGACCCCGCGCGCCTGCTCCGGGACCCGCTCGAGCGGTGGGAACCGGACGGAGATGCTGCGGCTTTGGCCGACACCCCGGGCGAGCGCGAACGAGAACCGGCAGACGAAACCGACCCCATCGCAGGAAGCAGGCAAGCACGGGATGAACCTTGCAACGAGCGCCGTGATGTGGCCAACGCCGCAGACCGACAGCTTCCGCAGCCGGGGCGGTGCCCGGAAACACGAGAAGGGTCTCGATGGCATGGCCCGGGACTGGCCGACGCCGATGGCGACGGACGGCAACAAACCGAGCGCGGGAAACCGCAAGTCTGCCGACCTGACCCGCGCCAGCCAGATGTGGATGACGCCGACGGCGCGCGATCACAAGGACGGCGCGACGACATTGGCGAACACCCCGGTGAACGGCCTGCTTGGCCGCCAGGTCCTGGTGACGCCGACGGCTGGGAGCGATACCTCCGAACCACGTCGGACGCTGAACCCAGCCTTCGTCGAGGCGCTGATGGGCTGGCCCACCGGGTGGACCGGCTTCGGCTCTGCGGCAACGGCGTGGTCCCACTGGTTGCCGCGCATGCGCTCAGAACTCTCGCAACTCAATTGCTGGCCGATGGATGAGGTGGCGGGATGAAACAGTCGCGCCTTATGTCGCTGGTCGAGGCTATAGCCAATGTGGCGGTTGGCTACGGGGTGGCGGTGCTCACGCAAATCCTGATCTTTCCAATCTTCGGATTGCACACGACGCTGGCGCAGAACCTGAAAATGGGCGCGATCTTCACGGTGGTATCGATAGCTCGGTCCTTCGCCCTTCGGCGGCTATTCGAGGGAATCCGGGTTAGAACAAGGAAGCCGCCGCTTACGCGGCGACGGCTTCCCTAACGCCGAGACTTCAGCGGCACAGCGGGGCGGGATCAGTCTTCGATACGATAGACGCGTCCACGTTCCTCCAGCTTTTCTGAGGTGATCTCGAGCCCGAGTTTTTTCTTGAGCGCGCCGGACATTGCGCCGCGCACCGTATGCGACTGCCACACGGTGGCAGCGGTGATCTCTTCTATGGTCGCGCCTTCGGGCCGACGCAGGAGATCGATCATGATCTGCTGCTTGGTCTGGCGCGGGGCTGCATCGGTTGTTTTGGGGCGGGAATTCTTAGACATGGTTGTCTCCGATTGTCGGGGCCCGCGGTATGCGGCCCTTCTACCGGGACGAGCCCCACAGATGTGGGGCAGGTCTGCTTTGCCGTGCGGCTTAGATCAGGCCGAGGTCTTTCAGACTGGCGGCCGCTTCGATCAGCTGATCGGTCGGCAATTCGATGGTGATCGTCATGCTGTCAGCGTAGGCGCGGACATAGACGCCGCCGTCGTCCATCAGGGTGCCTTCGATCTCGTCAAGGACTGTGGTGATGCGGCTTAGGTCGAAGTGGTCGGGCAACTTTCGAAGCGGCAGTCGGATGGTGGTGGTTTCCATGGCCTTGGCTCCTGTCACTCCGCGTGCTCGCCTTCACTGAAAGCGCTGTCGGTGATGCGCTTCAGGAGGCTGGCGTAATGCTCAAGGGTGCCGACATGGCCCCAGTTGATCTCGTCGGGGTGGGCGTTGAAGTGTTCGTCGCTGAGGCCTTGCAGCCGGGCGAGCATCTCGTCGATCTCGGCCTTCTTGCCGATGAAGGCGTTCAAAGCGGCCTCCTTGTTGCGGCGTGCCTTCTCGGCGCGAAGCTCGTGGCGCGGCGTTGTCTGCGGGTTCAGGCGGGTCATCGTGGCGGCTCCGTGGTGAGTTGCGTCGCTTTCGCAGGACCACGTTCGCTCTTGCGGGGAGGCTTATCAACTACATAAGCACATGATTTTGAATGATAATCGGAGCGCGTCATGGAGGGGCTGAGCGAGCGCCAATACGCCGCCCGCGTCGGCCTTTCTCGCGGTGCCATCCAGAAGGCCAAGGCAACGGGACGCGTGGTTCTGTTTTCCGATGGCAGCATCGACGCGGAGAAGAGCGATGCGCTGCGTGCGCAGGCGACCGATCCGTCAAAAACCCGCAAGGCACCGACCCCGAAGCTAAAACCCGTCCCGGAGGCGGCGGTCTCGGCCGTGGGCGAGACCCTGCGCGAACAGGGAATGGCGACACCGTCGGTGGGCAGCGGCACCACATTCCTGCAGGCCAAGACGGCTAACGAGGTTTTGAAGGCACAAGAGCGCCGTTTGCGCCTGCAAAAGCTGAAAGGCGAGTTGATCGACCGCGCCCGTGCGTTGTCGCTGGTGTTTCGGCTGGCGCGTCAGGAGCGCGATGTCTGGGTCAACTGGCCTGCGCGGGCGGCGGCGCTGATGGCGGCTGAGCTCTCGGCCTCATGCAGTGAAGCGGTAGGCCAAGACATCGTGGTTGAGCCCGCTGCAATGCAAAAGGTTCTGGAGAAACGTGTCCGTGCCCAGCTCGACGATCTCGCCGACGTCAAACCCGATCTCAGATGATGATTTCGAGGGCGCCGCCGAAATCCTGCGCGCCTGGAGCGAAGGCCTCACGCCGGATCCGGATCTGACCGTGTCCGAATGGGCCGATCGGCACCGGATGCTGTCTGGCCGCGCGTCGGCTGAGCCCGGGCGGTATCGCACCGCGCGCACGCCCTACATGGGTGAGATAATGGATCGGCTGTCGCCCGGGGATCCGACGGAGCGGATTGTGTTCATGAAGGCCGCTCAGGTCGGCGCGACCGAAGCGGGTAACAACTGGATCGGCTTCGCGATCCACCAGGCACCAGGGCCGATGCTCGCCGTCCAGCCCACGGTGGAACTGGCGAAACGGAACTCGCGGCAGCGGATTGATCCGCTTATCGACGAAAGCCCGGAGCTGCGGGAGCGGGTCAAACCGGCGCGCTCGCGCGACGCGGGCAACACCATGTTGTCCAAGGAATTCGCGGGCGGCATCCTGATCATGACCGGGGCGAACTCGGCGGTCGGGCTGCGCTCGACGCCTGCGCGGTACATCTTTCTGGACGAGGTCGACGCCTATCCAGCCTCGGCCGACGAGGAAGGCGACCCGGTCACGCTGGCAGAGGCCAGGTCATTGACCTTCGCCCACAGGCGCAAGGTGTTCCTGGTCTCGACCCCGACCATTCGGGGGATGAGCCGGATCGAACGGGACTTTGATGCCAGCGATCAGCGCCGGTTCTTCGTGCCCTGTCCGCATTGCGGAGCGATGCAGTGGCTGAAGGTCGAACGGCTGCGTTGGGAAAAAGGGCAGCCGGAGACGGCGGAATATCACTGCGAGGGCTGCGAGGCGCCCATCGCGGAGCATCACAAGACGGCGATGCTGGAAGCGGGCGAATGGCGGGCGACGGCCGAGGCGGCAGATCCCAATACCGTCGGCTACCACCTCTCGGCGCTCTATTCGCCCATCGGCTGGCTGAGCTGGGAGCGGATCGTGCGGGCGTGGGACGCGGCACAAGGGTCCGACGAGGCGATCAAGGCGTTCCGCAACACGATCCTCGGCGAGACATGGGTCGAGACAGGCGAAGCCCCTGACTGGCAGCGGCTCTATGATCAGCGGGAACGCTGGAAGCCGAGCAATGTCCCCGCAGGCGGGTTGTTCCTGACCGCCGGGGCCGATGTCCAAAAGGACCGGATCGAGGTCGATGTCTGGGCTTGGGGCCGTGGCCTCGAAAGCTGGCTCGTCGATCACATCGTGATCGAAGGCGGGCCCGACCGGCATGAGGCTTGGGGCGAGCTGACAGACCTGCTCGGTCAAACGTGGCCGCATGATCGCGGCGCACATCTGCAGATCGCGCGGCTTGCCATCGACACGGGCTACGAAGCCCCAGCAGTCTATGGCTGGGCACGCGCTCAAGGGTTCGCGCAAGTTTCACCCGTGAAGGGCGTGGAGGGGTTCAACCGGGCGAGCCCGGTGTCGGGGCCCACGTATGTGGACGCGACCGAGGGCGGCAAACGCCTGCGGCGCGGCGCGCGCCTCTGGACCGTGGCGGTCTCGACCTTCAAGGCCGAGACCTACCGGTTCCTGCGGCTTGAACGGCCGACCGAAGAGGATATGGCCAATGGCGCGGCGTTCTCGCCCGGCACGGTGCATCTGCCGCATTGGGTCGAGAACGAGTGGCTGAAGCAGTTCGTGGCCGAACAGCTGGTCACCGTGCGCACCAAGCGCGGCTTCGCCCGCCTGGAATGGCAAAAACTGCGCGAACGCAACGAGGCGCTGGACTGCCGCGTCTATGCGCGAGCCGCCGCCTGGATCGCGGGTGCAGATCGCTGGACGGATGAGAAATGGCGCAACCTCGAGGATCAACTCGGGGTCGCCGACGCCTCAGCGGATCCCGCGGGGCAGATCAACAGGCAGGTGCAGACGTCGCAAGGCAAACGCCAATCCGATTGGCTCGGACGGCGCGGAGGATGGTTTTGATGACCGATTGGACGGAAACTGAGCTCTCGGCGCTGCGCCGTGCCTACGCCAGCGGCACGACCCGGGTCAGCTATGACGGGAAGTCGGTGGATTACGGCTCAGCCGAAGATCTGCTTGCCCGCATCCGAACTATCGAGCACGCTATCGCCGGGACGACACGGCCACTGCCGGTCGCTGGGCTCGCCAGCTTCTCGCGCGGGGATCGCTGATGTCGGCGAACTGGTTTGATCACGCCATAGCCTCGGTGGCACCGCGCGCGGCAGCCCGCCGGGTGCTGGCCCGTCATGCATTCGAGACCCTGACGCGTGGCTATGACGGCGCGGCCAAGGGGCGGCGGACCGAAGGCTGGCGTGCGCCCGGATCCTCCGCCGACACCGAGGTTGGCGTGGCCGGGGCGCTCTTGCGCGACCGGATGCGCGATCTGGTCCGCAACAATCCGCATGCGGCCAAGGCCGTGGCGGTGCTGGTCAACAACATCATCGGTGCAGGAATCATGCCGCGCGCCGCCAGCGGCAATGACAAACTGGATCGAAAGGTAGATGCACTCTTTGCGCGGTGGTCGGACGCCGCCGATGCCGACGGCCAGCTCGACTTCTATGGTCTGCAAACCCTGATCTGCCGCGAGATGGTCGAGGCGGGAGAGGTCCTGGTGCGCCGGCGTCTGCGCCGATCTTCCGATAGCCTTCCAGTGCCGCTGCAAGTGCAGGTGCTCGAGGCCGACTTTCTCGACGCCACGAAATCCGGCGCCATTGGCACAGGTCGGCTCGTCCAAGGGATCGAGTTTGACCCGGTTGGCAAGCGCCGCGCCTATTGGCTGCACGCCGAGCATCCGGGCGACGCCTATGGGGCTTTGCAGAACGGGTTGCAGAGCCGCCCCGTCCCGGCGACCGAGATCGCCCATGTCTACGAGAAGCAGCGCACGCAGGCGCGTGGGGTGCCTTGGGGCGCGCCGGTGATCCGCAGCTTGCGCGATCTCGACGACTATGAGGTTGCCGAACTGGTCCGCAAGAAGACCGAGGCCTGCGTCACCGCCATCGTGTTCGGCGATGATGAGGCCCAGCAGGGCATCGCGCCTTCCGTGGTGGATGCTGATGGCAACCGGGTCGAGCAGTTCGAGCCGGGGCTGATTGCCTATGCGCGCGGCGGCAAGGACATCCGGTTCAATCAGCCGTCCGCGACGGGCGGCTATGCAGAATACAAGCGGGCCAGCCTGCACACCATCTCGGCCGGGTTCCGGGTTCCCTATGAATTACTGACAGGCGATCTCAGCCAGGTGAATTACTCGTCCATCCGCGCCGGGCTGGTGGAGTTCCGCCGGATGATCGATGCCGTCCAATGGCAGCTGTTCATCCCGATGTTCTGCGCGCCCACCTGGCGCTGGTTCACCGAGGCTGCGTGGGCGGCAGGCCAGATCCCGACGCCAGAAGTTCCGGTCGAATGGTCGCCGCCGAAGTTCGAGGCGGTCGATCCGCAGAAGGACGCAATGGCGAACCTATTGTCGATCCGCTCGGGGACGATGACGCTCGCAGAGGTGATCGCCCGGCAGGGCCGCAACCCGGACGCCGTGCTGGCCGAGATCGCGGCCACGAACGCTAAACTTGATGACCTCGGGCTGGTGCTCGACAGCGACCCGCGCCGCGTCACCAAGACCGGTAGCGCACAAACAAGCGATCCGACAAACGAACCGGCTGACGACGAGCCCACCGCCGATCCGGAAAATGACCCGGCGCAGGCCGAGCCCGACCAACAGGACTGACCCATATGGACACGATGATCGAAATCCCGGCCTTGCGCCGGATGGCGGAGCTTGCGCCGAACTCAGCCGATACCGAGGCCCGCACCGTCGAAGTGATCTGGTCGGCAGGCGCTCGGGTCCGCCGGTCGACCCTGTTCGGCGAACCCTACGACGAGGAACTGAGCCTCGATCCTGACCATGTGCGGCTCGACCGTCTGAACGCGGGCGCGCCGTTTCTGAAGGTGCACGAGGTCGACACGCTGGATGCCGTGATCGGCTCCGTCGTCCCAGGCTCGGCGCGCATCGAAAACGGCCGCGGCATTGCGCAGGTCCGGATCAGCGAGCGCGCCGATGTCGAACCGATCTGGCGCGATATTCAGGCGGGCCACATCCGCGCGGTCTCCATCGGCTACCAGGTCCACCGCTTTGAGGTCTCCAAACCCGAGGCAGCCCGCGAGCTTTGGCGCGCGGTGGACTGGACGCCCTTTGAGGTTTCCGCCGTGCCCGTTGGCGCCGACCCCGCTGCAGGCTTTCGTTCCCAATCCCCCCTTCACGACTGCGTCCTCCATCGCCGGGACGTCCCACCCCCAACTACAGGAGCCATCCCGATGACGGAGAAATCCAATGATCCGGCGAGCGACGCCGAAACCCAAGCGCAAAAGCCGACCGAGCCGGTTGAAACCGAGGACACCACGATGACTGAACCGAAACCGGCTGCGACAGAACCGATTGCCGCTGCCGCCCAGACCCGCGCGCAGCCTCAACCGAAGAAGGCTGACACTGTCGCAGCACCCGACACCGAAGCGGTTGCGACCCGCGCGCGCGAGACGGAGCGTGATCGCGTCTCGACAATTTACGATCTGGCCGGTCGCCTGAACCTCGAGCGCAGCTTCGCCGAAGATCTTGTGAAACGGGGCACCGACGTCGATGAGGCCCGACGCCTGATCCTCGATCAGGTTGCCGCAAAATCCGAGGAAACGCGGACCTTCAGCCAGGTGTCGATCCCTCTCGGTGGCCGCGATGAACAAGTCACTCGCCGCGATGCCGTCGCAAACGCGCTGCTGCACCGCTACAGCCCGACGCTGTTCCAGCTAGAGGACGCCGCGCGCCAGTACCGCGGCATGACGCTCATGGAACTGGCCCGCGAAAGCCTCGGCAATGCGGGCGTGAACACCCGTGGCCTGTCGCGTGACGAGGTGGCGACGCGGGCGCTACACTCGACTTCGGATTTCCCCGAGATCCTGTCCGCCGTCACCAACAAGACCCTCCGGCAGGCCTACGAGGCCTATCCCCGGACCTTCATGCTGTTCTGCCGTCAGGTGCTGGCCACCGACTTCAAGGCGATGCACCGCGTCCAGCTCGGCGAGGCCCCGCAACTTCTGGAGGTGAGCGAAAGCGGCGAGTTCAAGCGCGGGACGCTCGGTGAAAGCAAGGAGAGCTACAAGGTCAAGACCTATGGTCGGGTGGTCGCCATCACGCGCCAGACGCTGATCAACGACGATCTCGACGCCTTCACGCGCATCCCGGCGATGTACGGCAACTCCATCGCGCAGCTGGAGTCGGACGTGGTCTGGGGTATCATTACCGCCAACCCGGCCATGGCCGACGGCAACGCGCTGTTCCACAGCACGCACAAGAACCTGGCCGGCACCGGCGCCGCGCTTGATGTGACCAGCGTCGGCGCGGCCCGCGCCGCCATGGCCAAGCAGACAGGGCTCGACAAGAAGACGGTGCTCAATGTCAGGCCGGCCTTCCTGATCGTGCCCGCCTCGCTGGAACTGAGGGCCGAGCAGTTGGTCGCTCAAAACCTCGTGCCTGCCCAGAGCGGCAACGTGGTGCCGCAATCGATCCGAACGCTTTCGCCGATCAGCGAACCCCGGCTTGATGCGGCCAGCGAGACCGCTTGGTATCTGGCGGCCAGCCCGAACCAGATCGACACCATCGAATACGCCTATCTCGAGGGCCAGCAGGGCGCCTACATTGAGACGCGCAACGGCTTTGACGTCGACGGCGTCGAGATCAAGTGCCGCCTCGACTTCGGCGCCAAGGCCATCGACTGGCGCGGCCTCTACAAAAATCCTGGGGCATAGGAACCGCGGTCCCATGACGATCGATGATCGACAGGGCGCGGTGCGGGTACCGGGCTTCCCCGGATATCACATCAACCGCACCGGTCAGGTCTGGAGCGCGCATCGCAAGGGTAGGATCCCACGCGATGCGCGCTCTCGCTGGTTGGACCAGAAAGACTGGACTGTTCGACAGCCGTGGTGTGACCCCGAAGGCTATCTGCACCACACACTGGTGCGTGGCGGCAGAGGTGCCCGGCAGCGGATTGCTCTGCATATTCTCGTCGCGGCTGCCTTTCTGGGGCCGCGTCCAGACGGGCTGGTCGTCGCTCACCTCGATGGCGACAAGTCGAACAACTGCGCCCAGAACCTCGCCTATGTTTCGCAGCGCGAGAACATCGAACACAAGCGTGAACACGGCACGATGCTGTGCGGAGATCGCTCGCATCTGTCCCGCATGACCGACCACCAATGTCTGCGCATGCTTGATTGCCTGGACGTTGGCTATTCCCGGCGAGAGGTCGCCGGGGCTTTTGGCGTCAGCGTCGCGCATGTGGCCGCGCTGAAAACCGGCCGCATTCGAAAACACCTCAGAGCCACTCGGCACCCATGAGAAAGGAAACCTCCCATGGCCAAGAACTTTGTCCAGCCCGGAAACACCATCACCTTGACCGCGCCCTATGCCGTGACCTCCGGCGATGGCCTGCTTGTTGGCTCCATTTTCGGCATCGCCTCCGGGGGCGCTGCCCAAAACGATCCCATTGAGACCGCGCTCACCGGCGTATTCGACCTCACCAAGGTCGGCTCGCAGGCCTGGACCGTCGGCGCCAAGGTCTATTGGGACGACACCAATAAGCACACGACGAGCGTGGCTACGTCCAACACGTTGATCGGAGTGGCGACCGAAGCCGTGGCAGGCGGAGCTGGTGACACCATCGGTCGGGTGCGCCTGAACGCGGCCTTCTGATGAGCGCCTTCGCCGCTGCCGTCGGCGCGCTCTTCGCCGATCCGAACATCGGCCGGGATGCGGTCTACATTGCCGACGGCGGCGCGCCCCTGCTGGTGCGGGTCGTCGCCCGTCGCGCTGACGCCGTATCCGACTTCGGCGATGCGCGGCTCTGGTCCGAAACCACGAGGATAGATTTGCGCGTCGCCGAGGTGCCGAGCCCGCGACCGGGCGACCGCATCGAGATCGACGGCGACGCCTTCATTATTCAGGGAGAGCCTGTCCGCGACCGCGAGCGGCTGGTCTGGACCGTCGATCTGAGGCCCACGTGATGGCCATGAAACTGAAGCTCGACATCGATCCCGACATCGTCGCGATGATGGCGGCCGAGATCGCTGCGGGCGAACGCGCCGTCACGGCCGCCATGCGCGAGGCCGGAACCGGCCTGAAGACGGCATGGCGGTTGCAGATCACCGGCGCGGGGCTCGGCACCCGGCTCGCCAATTCGATCCGGAGCCAGAACTTCCCGAGGTCCGGCGAAAGCCTCGATGCCGCGGCTCTGGTCTGGTCGAAGGCTCCGGTCATCGTCGGCGCGCATGACACCGGCCCGGTGATCCGCTCGAAGGACGGGTTCTGGCTGGCGATCCCGCTGCCCGCCGCGGGCAAGTCTCTACGCGGCGGCCGGATCACGCCCGGCGAATGGGAGCGCCGCCGTGGCCTGCGCCTGCGCTTCGTGTACCGCCGCACGGGACCGAGCCTGCTGGTGGCGGAGGGGCGGCTGAACACCAAGGGCCAGGCAGTGGTGTCGCGCTCGAAGACCGGGCGAGGCAAGGTCACCGCGCCGATCTTCCTTCTGGTGCCGCAGGTCAAGCTGCCGAAGCGACTGGACCTGGCGCGGGATGCGGACCGGGCGTTGGACGGCGTGCCGGGGCTGATCGTGGCGAATTGGGTGGAGGGGAGGCTCTAGTGCTGATCGTTTCGAGCCCTATGGCGTCCGCCATCGGCGCGACCATGAATACCGCGGTCAGCGGTGGCCTACCCGGCAGCGTTGAGCGCCCATCCGATCACAAGGACCTGAGGCACCGTAAGGAGCGGCAGCAGGAGCGCCGCCTTCAGCCGCCCCGTGACCTCGCGCAGCACCAAGATCTCTGTGTAGTCGGTGGCCGCACCCGCCATCAGGAAGGTGAAGGCATTGCCCGGCGCCGCGGCGCGGGTCATCAGGTCCGCCGCGAGCGGCACGGAGCCTTCCGAGCAGACCTCGATGATCGTGGCAGCGACGAGCGTGGTGAAGAGGCCGAGCAGTGTCGCTCCGAACCATGTTGCAAAGATCTCGGTCGGCACGGTCGCCTGGATCAGCGCAGCGAGCACCACGCCGAAAAACAGCCAGCGCAGGACCATGCGGCTGGCGGGGAAGGCACGCACCGCGATGTCCTTTGCGAAGGCCACATCGAAGCGCGTCGCCCGAAGCCCAGCCTTCGCCTCGCGCCAGACATGGAAATCGGCGGGCAGGTCCACGCGGTTGGGATTGGGCTTGACCCGCCCCGCGCGTTCCAACGCCTCGACCACGAGGCCAGTGAGTAGCGCGATGACCAGCGAGGCCACGAGGAAGACGACCATCCATTGCCAACCCATCAGAACGCCGATGATGATCGTGAGCGACAGCGAATTCCACGGGCTTGCGATCAGGAGGGCGAAGACCTGGCCGAGGCTCGCGCCGCGCTCGTAGAGCTTTGCGCCGACCATCAGCACACCATGGTTGCAGAGGTCGAGAAGCACGCCCGCGAGGACCGCCCGCACGAGGCTCTTGGCTCCCTGGTCGCGCCCGATGATCCCGATCACGAACTCCCGCGGCACGCGGTCGATGAGACCGACGGAAAGCATGCCGACGAGGATGCCCCACCACATGAGGTTCATCATCTCCTGGACACCATGCGTGAAGACGCCAAGGCCTAGGGGCGCATCATGGGCCAGAAAGAACCCTGCGATGTAGGAGACCGCGATGATCGTCCCGGACCCCCAGAGCAGCCAGTCGATGCGGCGCCATCTCGGCGCATCCACTGACGCCGGAGCACAGCAGGACGCGGCTTGTGTCTCGCCGCTTCCACCGCAGCACGAAGCCGCCTTCGCGGAAGCCAGCCGTGGTGACGGGTCGCTCGGAAGATCGAAATCGGGGGTCGTGGTGTCCTGGCAAGTTTGGTCGGTCATGCAGTCGGTCTCCTATCCGACTCACGAGATACATCCTCCAGCCACTGTAGGTTCAAGCCCTTTCGCGAGACTTTTCCAGAGCTTCCATGAGGTATGGACCTGCGCGGACTTGCGGGGAACATGGCCGAAACCTACAGTTCATGTAGGAAGGGAGGCGGGGAATGCTCACGATCGGCGCTCTGGCGAAAAAGACCGGCACGAAGGTTCAGACGATCCGCTACTACGAGGACATCGGCTTGATGCCGTCACCCGAGCGTACGGAAGGCGGGCAGCGACGCTACGGTGCGGCTTCGCTCGACCGGCTGGGATTCATTCGGCATGCGCGTAATCTCGGCTTCGGGCTCGACGCGATCCGAGAGTTGCTCGATCTTTCTGACCGCCCCGACCGACCTTGCTCGGATGTCGACGAGATCGCTCGGCGCCATCTTCAGGACGTCGAGCGCCGCATCGCCCGTCTGGAGACCTTGCGGCTGGAGCTTGACCGGATGCTTGCGGAATGCGGCGCGGGGCGGGTTTCCGAGTGCCGGGTGCTTGAAGTGCTTCGGGACCATGCGGAGTGTCTGACCGACCACTCGGTCTGATCCCGCGCCCTCGAGCACTCTGGCTGTAGCGGATAGTGTCCGGACAGGACCCGTGCTGCACCCGTCCATGTGAGTGAGTGATGCCCACCTCCCGCGAAACCATCCTCGCCGCGCTGCACGCGCGGCTCTTGCCGTTGCCTGCCACCGCGCTCCGCGGTGAGGTGCTGCCCGAGCGTGTGCCGGCCGAGGGCCTGCTGATCCTGCGCGACGGGGAGCCCGGTGAGCCGGAGGTGACGCTGTCGCCGCTGGCCTACCATTACCAGCACCGGGCCGAGATCGAGGCGGTCGTTCAGGGCTCCGACCGTGACGCCGCCTTCGACATACTGACCGCCAGCATCGGCACGGCGCTCGCCGCCGACCGGACGTTGGGCGGGCTCTGCGACTGGGTCGAGGCGGAAGCGCCGCGCCCGGTCGATCTGCCGGTCGACGGCGCGGCCAGCCTGAAGGCCGCCGTGATCCCGGTGGTGCTGCACTACACCACGGCCGACCCGCTGGCCTGACCCAAACGAAAACAGGAGATCACCATGGCACGAGCCCAGGGGGCGCGGGCGCAGATGGCGCTTGCGTTCGAAACGACCTATGGCACGCCGCCGGCAGGCGGCTTCACGAAGATGCCCTTCGCCAGCACCTCGCTCGGCGCAGAGCAACCGCTGCTGAACTCGGAGCTTCTCGGCTACGGCCGCGATCCGCTGGCGCCGATCAAGGACGCGGTGACGGCCGATGGCGATGTCGTCGTGCCGCTCGACGCCGAAGCCTTCGGTTTCTGGCTGAAGGCAGCCTTCGGCACGCCCACAACCACGGGGGCGGAAGCGCCCTACACCCACGAGTTCCAGTCGGGGTCCTGGACGCTGCCCAGCATGTCGATCGAGACCGGTATGCCCGAGGTGCCGCGCTACGCGATGTATTCAGGCTGCGTGCTCGACCAGATCACCTGGCAGATGCAGCGCTCGGGCTTGCTCACGGCTACCGCACGGCTGGTGGCGCAGGGCGAGACGGTCGGCACGACCACCAGCGCCGGCACGCCCGCCGCGCTGGAGCTGAAGCGCTTCGGCCATTTCAACGGGGCGATCACGCGGAACGGGACCGCTCTCGGCAACGTGGTCTCGGCCGAGATCACCTACGCCAACAACCTCGACCGCATCGAGACGATCCGAAACGACGGCCGCATTGACGGGGCCGACCCGTCCATCGCGGCGCTCACCGGCCGGATCGAGGTGCGCTTCGCCGACCAGACGCTGGTGACGCAGGCGATCAACGGCGAGGCCTGCGAGATGGAATTCGCCTACGTCCTGCCGTCCGGCGAGAGCTTCACCTTCACCGTGCACGCCGTCTACCTGCCGCGCCCGCGGATCGAGATTTCCGGGCCGCAGGGCGTGCAGGCCACCTTCGACTGGCAGGCCGCCCGCGACAGCGTGGTTGGGCGGATGTGCACCGCAACGCTGATCAACGACGTCGAGGTTTATTGATGCTGACGCTCAACCTGACGAATGAACCGCGCTGGCACGACCTCGTGCCCGGCGTCCGGGTACAGCTGCGCCCGCTGACCACCGCGTTGATGGTGGCGACCCGCAGCGATCCGGCCGTTGAGGCGGTGCCCGAAGAGGCCTCCGACGAGGAACGTGCCGTCACTTTCGCCAAGGCGCTGGCGCGCCGGGCGGTGCTCTACTGGGAGGGCGTGGGCGATGCCGACGGCAATCCTATCGACCCGGGTCCCGAGGCCATCGACGCGCTGCTCGACGTCTGGCCGATCTTCGAGGCCTTCCAGCTGACCTACGTCTCCAAAGGCCTGCTTCTGGAACAGGAAAAAAACGCCTCCGCGCTCTCGCCGACTGGTCCTTCGGCGGGGGCGAGCGCTACTGCGAAGCCTGCACGCAAGCGTGCGAAGACTGCCCGGCGCAGCTGAACCGGCCGGAAACTCCGGAGGGTTGGCAGGTCTGGGACCTCGTCGGTCGCCTCGGCGGCCAGCTGCGTGTCCTGCCGGGCGCGGTGATCGGCTGGGACATGTCGGCCGCGCTGGCGCTCGGTGACGCGCTCGGCGTGCCGCCGCTCGCCATGGCCGAACTGCTGCCCGTCATCGAAGCGGTGATGGTCTCCAAGCTCAACGAACAGATGGAACGTCCCGATGGCTGAAAAGCGTGTGTCCGTCCGCCTCGCCGCGGTCGGCGGGCGACAGGTGCGCGCCGAACTGGAAGGCGTGGGCGAAGCCGGGGCGCGCGGCTTCGGACGGCTGAGCCGGGAGATGGAAGCGGCCAACGCCCGGCTCGCGGCCTTCTCGCGGCGGGTGCGCGTGGCCGCAGCCGCTGCCGTCGCCGCTGCCACGGCCGCCGGTGTCGCCATGGTCCGATCCGGCCTCCAGACCGTCGATGCACAGGCGAAACTCGCGCAGTCGCTCGGCACAACCGTCGCCTCGATCCAGAGGCTGGAGCGTGCGGGCGAGTTGGCGGGCGTGTCGATGTCCGGCATCGAGCAGGCCACCAAGGATCTGACGCGCCGTCTCAGCCAGGCGGCTGCCGGGACCGGCCCCGCCGCCGATGCGCTGGACCGGCTGGGGCTTTCCGCCTCCGACCTGATCGCCCTGCCGCTGGACCAGCGGGTCGGCGCGATCAACGCCGCCATCGAGAGCTTCGTGCCCGCCGCCGAACGCGCTGCAGTAGCGGGCCAGCTCTTCGGTGAGGAAGGCTCCATCGCGATGTCGCGGATCGACACCGCGACGCTGCGCCAGGCGACCGAGGACGTCCTCGCCTTCGGGGTTGTCGTCTCGGAGCAGGATGCCGACCAGATCGAGCGGACGAACGATGCGATCTCCCGGCTCGGGCTGATCTGGCGCGGGCTGTCGAACCAGCTGGCCGTCGCCGCGGCGCCCGCGCTCGAAGCCGTCGCCGACGCCCTGGCGGCGGTCGCCAGCCGCAGCGGCCCGCTCGGTATCGCGATCCGCGGTCTCTTCGACAACATCGGCCGCCTGACGACCTATGCCGCGACCTTCGCGGCGTTCCTCGCGGGACGCTGGGTCGCCGGAATGGCCGCCGCCGCGCTTACGGTCCGTGGCCTCGCCACGGCGCTGGTCCTCCTGCGCGGCGCGCTTATCAGGACCGGCATCGGCGCGCTGATCGTCGGCGCCGGCGAGCTCGTCTACCAGTTCACGCGCCTCGTCTCGGGTGCGGGCGGGTTCGGTGAGGCCATGTCGCTCCTGAAGGACCTCGCGGTCGAGGTGTGGGAGCGGATCAGGATGGGCGCTGCCGCGGCGGGCGCAGCCGCCACGGCGATGTTCTTCGACCTGAAGGCCGACGCCGCATCCGGAATGCAGAGCGCCATCGAGAGCGTGGTGGGCTTCGGCAACGCCGCCGCGAACACGTTTGAGGGCGCCTACCAGGCGATCAAGGCGATCTGGGGTCTGTTGCCCGCCGCCATCGGCGATCTGGCGTTCCAGGCGGCCAACAGCCTGATCGACGGCGTCGAGGCGATGCTGAACGGCGTGGTCTCGCGGATCAACGGCTTCATCGGCGGCATCAACCAGGGTCTCGAAGCACTCGGATCGGAGCGGCGCATCTCGCTGCTGCCCGACCTCGACCTCGGCGAGATCGAGAACCGCTTCGAGGGTGCGGCCAGCGCTGCGACGACGGCTGCGCAGGCGGCGTTCGACCGGGCATTCGAGGACAACCCGCTCACCGCACCAGACCTCGGACTGACGGACGCGGCCAACCGCGCGCTCGAGTCCGCGAATGTCTACCGGGGCGCCGCGCGCGATCTGGCCGAAGGCGCCCGCGCGCCCCTCGAAAGCTGGCAGGCGCTGCGCGATGCGGTGCGTGGCACCGACGAGGACGGGGCAGATGCTCTGACCGAGGCCACAACCGCGGCGGAGCGGTTCGAGACCGCGCTTGATGGTGCAGGACAGGCGGCGACCGATGCCGGTGCGGCCGCCGTTGCTGCGGCTGCTGCGGCCGAGCCCAACGTAGAGACGGCCGTCACCGGCTGGCAGGCGGTCACGGCGGCGCTGTCAGACTACGCCAGCAAGGCCCGCGACATCGGTGGTGACATCAGCCAGAGCCTCGTCGGCGCCTTCCAGTCCGCCGAGAACGCCGTGGGCGAGTTCGTGAAGACTGGCAAGCTGAATTTCCGCGATCTCGTGACCTCGCTGATCGCTGACCTCGCCAAACTAGCGGCACGTCGGTTCATCCTCGGACCCATCGCCAACGCGCTCTCCGGCGTGTTCTCCGGTGCTGGCGGGATCTTCGCCAACGTCCTGCATTCGGGCGGCATAGTCGGCGCGGCCGGACCCTCGCGGATGGTCCCGGTCATGGCCTTCGCCGCCGCGCCCCGGATGCATTCGGGCGGCGTGGCAGGCCTTCGCCACGACAAGGTCCCGGCCATCCTGCAACGCGGCGAGCGGGTACTCTCGCGCCGCGAGGCCCAAAGTTACGGCGCGGGCGGCGGGATCAATGTCACCATCATGGCGCGCGACGCCGAGAGCTTCCGGCAATCCCGCACACAGGTCGCGGCGGACATCGCCCGGGCGGTCTCGCTCGGGCGGAGGGGGATGTGATGGCGTTTCAGGACGTCCGGTTTCCCGATAGCATCAGCCGGGGTGCGCGGGGCGGGCCGGAACGGCGCACCCAGATCGTCGAGCTTGCCTCGGGCGACGAGGAGCGCAACGCCAGCTGGGCCAACTCGCGCCGCCGCTACGATGTCGCCTACGGCATCCGCCGCGCGGACGATCTGTCGGCAGTGGTTGCCTTCTTCGAGGCGCGAAACGGGCGGCTCCACGGCTTCCGCTTCAAGGACTGGGGCGACCACAAGTCCTGCCTGCCTTCGGGCACGCCGTCGCCAGCCGACCAGGCGATTGGCACCGGAGACGGTACGACGACCGCTTTCCAGCTGGTGAAGCGCTACGCCTCCGGCAGCCAGACTTGGGTGCGGACGATTACCAAACCCGTCTCGGGCACGGTTCGCGTCGCCCTGGATGGCACGGAACAACCGAGCGGCTGGTCCGTCGACACCACGACCGGCGTTGTCACCTTCAGCGCCGCGCCCGCCGAGGGCGTCGCGATCACCGTGGGCTTCGCATTCGATGTGCCAGTCCGCTTCGACACCGACGTACTCGACGTGACGCTCGATCTCGAGCGGCTCGGTTCAATCACCTCCATCCCGCTTCTGGAGATCCGGCGATGAACGAAGAGACCGGACTCCTAGCAGCGGTTCTCCGAGAACTCGGCGCTTCCACGGCCGTAATCCTCGCTATTTGGGGCGCGCTCGGAGGCGCTACAAACGCCCTGACCACGAAAATGCGATTGCGCGAGGCGCTGCGGCACATCCTTCTCGGCGGCCTGATCGCAGCCGGGATGGGGAGCCTGTCCATGGCGCTCGTGACCTCGTGGCTCAACCTGCCAATAGAAGCCATCCGGGCAGGCGGGGCGGCGGGGTCGGCCGCCTATCTTGTCGGTGTTTTCGGACCAGCCTTCATCGAAGTCATCTTGGCGCGTCTTCGCGCAGCCAAAAGAGGCGACAGCGATGAATGAGCTTCTTCGCTTGGCGCGTGCCCTGCGCTGCGACCCGACTGACCCGCGACTGGCCTTCGCCCACCGCATGCGCGTCGGCCTTGCCGTCGCCGCGCTCATCCTCGTTCTCTCGCTCCTGAGGTAATCCCATGAAAATGACCGACCGGGGCCTCCTGGCCCTTGTCCGGCACGAAGGACTCGTGCCCGGACCCTATCTCGATGTGAAACAGGTCTGGACCTTCGGCATCGGCCACACGGCTGCGGCCGGCCCGCCCAATCCGGCCAAGATGCCGCGCGGCATGCCCGCCGATCTAGACGACGGGATCCGGGAGGCGTTCGGGGTCTTTCGGGCCGACCTGGCGGCTTACGAGGCCGCCGTCCTGCGGGCCGTGAAGGTGCCGCTTGAGCCAAACGAATTCGATGCGCTGGTCAGCTTTCACTACAACACCGGCGGGATCGCCAAGGCCGCGCTGACTCGGCACCTCAACGCCGGCAATCGCGTTGCAGCCGCCGACGCGTTTCTGAACTGGCGGCGACCGGCCTCGATCATTCCGCGCCGCGAAGCCGAGCGCGACCTGTTCCGCCATGGCCGTTATCCCGGCGGCACGATCCCGGTCTGGTCCGTGGACCGCACGGGCCGCGTGGACTTCTCGCGACCGATCCGTCGCCTGACCGAGGATGAGGCTCTGGCCTTGGCTCGCGGGCCGTCGCCGTCGCCGCCGGTCCTCGCTCCTTCACCCAACGCACCGACCGGCTGGCTCGCCCGGCTGGCCGCCTTCTTCTCCACCCTGATCCGGAGGGACTGACTCATGCGCTATGTCCGACCCAACTCGCTCACCTGGTGGGCGGGACTTCTCGCCATGCTCACCGGCATCGCCTCCCTCGCGCTGCCCGCCACCGGGGCGCTCGGGGAACTCTCCCGCCTCGTCGCGCTGCTCGCCGGCTCCGGCGATGCCTCGCCTGCGGGTCTCATGTTCCTCGGTCTGGGCCTAATCGGCCTGCGTGACCGGATCGAGCGCGGGTTCCGCGGCGATGCTTGAGTTCCTCGTCGGTCTGTTCGTGGGCGGCTGCCTCGGCGTCTTCGTCATCGCGCTCTGCGTGGCCGCTGCGCGCGGGGAGCGGGACGATGGCTGATTTTCTGATCTGGCTGGTCGCGGCTCTGGGCGCGGTCGGGGGCGTCGTGCTCGGCCGGGTCTGGGGCCGAGTGGAAGGGGAACGTGCAGGCAAACGGGAGGCGGAACGCGATGCGATGGAAGACAAGAACAAGCGCTTGGAGCGCGGGCGCGACGCGGTTCGTGACGGCCGCGGCGCTGGCGTTCCCGCTGACCGGCTGCGGAGCAACGATGGGCGCTGGTGATGCCGGCTGTGCATCCTACGCCGAGGCGCGGCTCGCCCGACCACCCGCCGAGACGGCCGCCACCGTGCCGCCGGACTGGGCGGACTGGGTTGCCGATCTCGACGACCGCATGACGGGAACCTGCCGATGAAATCCCTCTCACCCGCGCTTCAGTCTCATCTCGACGAGGGCACGACGACGCTCGCCTGGTGCTGGCGGATCACCCGCGCCGACGGCGTCACCTTCGGCTTCACCGACCATGACCGGACGCTGAGGTTCGACGGCACGGATTTCGAGCCGGAAAGCGGCCTGACGGCGTCCGAGGTGCGCTCGGGCTCGGACCTGTCCGTCGACGCGCAGGATGCCGAGGGTGTGCTGACCTCGGACCGGATCACCGAGACCGATATCCTCGATGGCCGCTGGGACAACGCCGAGGTCGAGGTTTGGCGCGTTAACTGGGCCGACACCGGCCAGCGCGTGCTGATGCGGCGGGGAGCCATCGGCCAGATCCGGCGCGGGCGGCTCGCCTTCATCGCGGAGGTCCGCTCGCTAGCGCATGTGCTCGGTCAGACAGTCGGGCGGACCTTTCAGGCGGCCTGCGACGCGGCGCTCGGGGATCCGCGATGCGGCGTCGATCTCGAGGATCCGGCCTACAAGGGTGCGGGCGCCGTCGTCGATCTCCTGCGCGACCGGGCCTTCACCACCTCGGGCCTCGGCGGCTTCGCCTCCAGCTGGTTCACCTTCGGCACGCTCGAGTGGTCCAGCGGCGCGAACGCGGGGCGGCGCACCGAGGTGCTCGGCCATGACGTAACGGACGGCATTGCCGTGCTGACGCTGCTCGAAGCACCAGTGCGCGGTATCGCCGAGGGCGACGCTTTCGCCATCCGGGCGGGCTGTAACAAGCGGATGGAGACCTGCGCGGCGAAGTTCGCGAATACCGCCAACTTTCGCGGTTTCCCTCACATCCCCGGCCAGGACGCGGTGCTCCGCTACGCCACAAGGGAAGGTGGACATCAGGGGGCGGTGCTGTGAATGTAGCTTCTACAGCGATGCGGCGACCTGAGCCGCCCCGAGAACGGAAGTAGGCGTGACAATCCGCTTCAAGACGCTTGTCAATCGCCGTCTATTAATCTCGGGCTGCAATCGCAAGAGACACTGCTCGCGTTCGCGAATGGCAGCATTTCGGTCGTAAGTCGTTTCTGATCGGAAGCGGCTTTCGTCGAATATCGATTTCACACAGTCCATCATGCTGGAAAAGGTTCCGGTCAGATCATCGTAGCTGCTGTATTTGTCAATCTTGACCAGAACCTTCTCAGTCGACCTAACCGATGGAAAGAAAACAAACGCAGGCATGTCATTGTATTTCACACCAAGGCTTCTCGCGATCTTGAGGTGGTCGTTCCTGTTGAAGGGCTTGGAATTGAGAAGATCACCAAATTCCGGTTCGATGTTCGCCTTACTCCAAAACGGATCACCCCAAGATGATGGACTGTCGATTACACAAATCAAGCATGTGTACCCAGACATCTCGTCGATTGCGTGCCAGTTTTCGCGAATAAACTTCCAAAGTGTCTTATGCATGTCTGAATAAAGCAGCCAGCAAGTGAGCCCCTGGTACCTGTCAATTAAATCTTCCGACTCAAAAAAACGTTCTGGCGAAATGACTGGATTCATTATCAACCTCCCTCGGAGTTTGCAGCGAGTACCACCTCCTGTACAAAATCATGAAGCAGCCTGCTCCAGCAAGATCATATCTGTTTCTCGGTCCTGGCTCGGCACGCCTTATCATGATCAGGCCAGCCTGCGCGGCGTTGGCTGCGACTGCCTTGGGCTGGCCCGGGGCGTCTGGCGCGAGGTGGTGGGCCCCGAGCCGTTCCCGATCCCGCCCTATAGCCGCGACTGGGGCGAAACCGGGCCTCGTGAAGTTCTGGCCGATGGCGCTCGAAGCATGATGATCGAGGTGTTGCCTGCCGAGGCCGCTCCCGGCGCGCTGATACTGTTCCGCATGAGGCCCCGCGCTATCGCCAAGCATGTTGGGATCGTGACCGAGCCCGACAGCTTCCTCCACTCCTATGAGCGGCTCGGTGTCATCGAGGAACCGCTCACGCAATCTTGGCGGCGGCGCATCGCCTTCGCCTTTCTGTTCCCGCAACGCTGAGACCCGATCATGGCAACGCTCGTTCTTGGTGCCGCAGGCGCTGCCATTGGCGGCAGCATCGGCGGCGCGATCCTTGGCGTCAGCGCCGCCACCATCGGTGGTTTCATCGGGTCCACCATTGGCTCGGTTGTCGACAGCTGGATCATCTCGTCACTGGCGCCGACCCAGCGGATCGAAGGCGCGCGGATGGACAATCTGCGCATAACCTCAGCCACCGAAGGTGCGGTGATCCCGCGCCTCTATGGCCGCATGCGGATCGGCGGCAACATCATCTGGGCCACGGATTTCCGCGAGGAGTCTAAGACCACCACACAGGGCGGCGGCAAGGGTGGTGGCGGGCGCGGCAAGGTCAAGACGACCGAATACTTCTACTATGCCAGCTTTGCCGTCGCGCTCTGCGAGGGGCCGATCACCGGCATCGGCCGCATCTGGGCCGACGGGAAGCTGTTGGACACCGCCGGGATCACGTGGCGCTGGTATCCGGGAGATGAAAGCCAGACGACCGATCCGTTTATGTCCGCGAAGATGGGCGCGGCCAATACGCCAGCCTATCGCGGCACGGCCTATGTCGTTTTCGAGGACCTGCCGCTCGGGGACTATGGCAACCGCATCCCGCAGTTGAGTTTCGAGGTGTTTCGTCCTCTGGCCGACCCGGATACCGCCGAGGGCCTGACGCAGGCGGTGACCATGATCCCGGCGTCTGGCGAGTTCGCCTATGCCACGCAGGGCATTCGGAAAGGCGGAGGCGGATCGTCCGAGCCCGAGAACCTCAATGCCCTGACCGACACCGCCGACATGGTGGTGGCACTGGACCGTCTGCAGGCCATGGCTCCGAAGGTCGAAAGCGTGTCGCTTGTCGTGGCCTGGTTCGGCAACGATCTGCGCGCTGGGAACTGCAAGGTACGGCCCGGCGTCGAGGTCACCGCGAAATCGACCACGCCGTCGACATGGTCCGTGAATGGCGTTAGCCGGGCCAACGCCTTTCTGGTCAGCCGCGACGATCAGGATCGTCCGGTCTATGGCGGAACGCCCGCCGACTTTTCCGTTGTGCAGGCGATACAGGAGATGAAGGCCCGAGGTCTGCGCGTCACCTTCTATCCGTTCATCCTGATGGACGTACCGCCCGGGAACACCTTGCCGAACCCATATTCGGACAACGCCGCCGACACGGGTCAGCCCGCGTTCCCCTGGCGAGGGCGGATCACCTGCTCACCGGCGGCAGGCTACGCAGGAACGGTCGACAAGACTGTCACGGCCGCCACGCAGGTGTCGGCGCTGTTCGGCGCGGCAACGCCGGCAAGCTTCAGTGTTTCAGGTCAGTCTGTCTCGTGGACTGGCGCTACGAGCGACTGGGGCCTGCGCCGAATGGTGCTGCACTACGCCCATCTCTGCGCGGCGGCGGGTGGGGTAGACGCATTCCTGATCGGCACCGAGATGCCGGGGCTGACGACGATCCGCTCCGGCGCCAGCACCTATCCCGCCGTGCAGGCGTATCGGGACCTTCTCGCGGATGTGCGGTCGATCCTCGGGTCGGGGACCAAGATCAGCTATGCGGCCGACTGGTCAGAATACTTCGGGCACCAGCCGGGCGACGGCTCGGGCGACGTGTACTTCCATCTCGATCCGCTTTGGGCCGATCCGGAGATCGATTTCGTCGGCATCGACAATTACATGCCGCTTTCCGACTGGCGCGACGGGTTCGAGCATGCGGACGCGGCCGAAGGCTGGCCAGCGATCTATGACCGCGCCTATCTGCAGGCGAACATCGCGGGCGGGGAAGGCTTCGATTGGTTCTACGCCAGCGCAGCCGACCGCTCCGCGCAGATCCGTACGCCGATCACGGATGGCGCCGCCAGCAAGCCGTGGGTCTTCCGCTACAAGGATCTTCGCAGCTGGTGGTCGAACCCGCACTACGACCGTCCGGGCGGGGTGGAGAGCGGCACACCGACCGCATGGGCGCCGCAATCCAAGCCGATCTGGTTCACCGAGCTCGGCTGCCCCGCCATCGACCGGGGCACGAACCAGCCGAACGTCTTCTTCGACCCGAAATCGTCGGAGAGCTTCACGCCGCATTTCTCGCGGGGCTGGCGAGACGACGCCATCCAGCGCGCCTATCTCGAGGCGACGTACCTTTGGTGGGGCGAGGCCGCGAACAATCCGCTGTCTTCGGTCTACGGCGGCCGCATGGTGCATGTGCCGGAATGCGCCGCCTGGACATGGGACGGGCGGCCGTACCCGTTCTTCCCCGCGCTGACCGACGTCTGGACGGACGGCGCGAACTGGCGGCTCGGTCACTGGCTGACGGGGCGGCTCGGCGCGGTGTCGCTGGCGGCTCTGGTCCGGCATCTCTGCCTGCGCGCCGGGCTGCCCGAAGATCGCATCGATGTCACCGGCCTCTGGGGCGCGGTCGAGGGCTACGCCATTGGCGCGCTGGAAAGCCCGCGCGCCTCGATCACCACGTTGTCGCGGCACTTTGGCTTCGACGCTGTCGAGACCGAGGGCATGATCCGTTTTGTCATGCGTGGGCGCGCAGCTGTCGCAACCGTCTCGCCAGACGATCTTGTCGCGCCCCGCGTGGGCGACATTCTCGAACTCACGCGCGGCCAGGAGACCGAACTGCCGCAGGCGCTGAAATGGCAGGTCGCGCGGGCGGACGAGGATTACGATGCCGCTCTCGTCGAGGCGCGGCGCATCACCGTGGACACGACGCGCATCGCGTCCGAGTCCTTCCCGATGGCGGTGCCGCCCGAGGAGGCCGAGCGGCGCTGCCGCCGCGCGTTGATGGAGGCATGCGTGGGCCGCGAGACGGCGGCGTTCCGTCTGCCGCCCTCGCGCCTCGCGCTCGATCCGGCTGATGCGATCCGGCTCGCGCATGACGGGCGGTTGGTCGACCTGCGGCTCGTCTCCATCGCCGACGCCGAAGCGCGCGGGATCGAGGCGGTGCGCCAGGATCGCGCGACCTACGACCTGCCGCCCGGCGATCCCCGCGCGGCATCGTTGACGCGGGCCGTTGTGTTCGGCGCGCCGGATGCCGTGCTAATGGACCTGCCGCAGCTGACCGAGGACCAGCCCGCGCACCGGCCGCTGGTCGCCGCGCACGCCGTTCCCTGGCCGGGCGAGATGGCGGTGTTCCGCAGTCCTTCAACGGATGGGTTCGAGCTGCTGACCACGGCTCAGTCCCGCGCCCGGATCGGCGCGCTGGTCTCGGACTTCTACCCGGGCCCCACCTCGCGGTTCGACCTCGGCAATGTACTAGTCGTCGATCTGCTCACCGGCACGCTGGAGAGCGTCACCGACCTGGCGCTGTTCGGCGGGGCCAACGCACTGGCAGTGGAAACCGCGTCGGGCGTTTGGGAGATCGTCCAGGCGGGCGTGGGCGAGCTGATCGCGCCCGGCCGGTATCGGCTGACCCGCTTGCTGCGTGGCCAGCGCGGCACTGAGGGTGCGATGGGTAACCCGACGCCTGCCGGTGCCCGCGTCGTGGTGCTCGACGACAGCCTCGCCTCTCTGCCGATCGCCGAGGCCGATCTCGGCATCCCGTGGAACTGGCGCATCGGCCCGGCCAGCCGCCCGGTCAGCGACGAGACCTATGTCGCGCAGACCTTCACGCCCGCGGGTGTGGGGCTGCGGCCGTTCTCCGTTACCCATATTGAACAGCCATGGCGCACGCCGCGAACGCCGGGCGATTTGACCATTCGCTGGACGCGCCGGTCTCGCGCGCTCGCCGCCGACAACTGGGGCGGGTTGGAGGTGCCGCTCGCCGAGGAGCTTGAAGCCTACGAGGTCGAGATCCTCGACGGCTCGACCGTGAAACGGGTGCTGAGCACGACCACCACCAGCGCGATCTACACGGCCGCCGATCAGACCGCCGACTGGCGCGCGCCGCTACATGCCGGCGACACGCTCGACACTCGCATCTATCAACTCTCGGCCCTCATCGGGCGAGGCGCGCCCAAGACAGTGACGCTGAGCTTCTGAGGTGGCGCAATGAGTTCTGGCCGGTCGCGCACTCTCCGGCGTAGGCTCGGGACATGCGCCCCGAAGACCAAGACCGGATTGCCGCCCAGCTTGCCAGAGTGATGGCCGTGGCCTGCGTGCGCAACACGCAGCTCGAGACCCTGCATGCTGGCCTGACGCCGGTCTCGCAGGCTGGTGACGGAAGCGACATTGTCGTCGTGGACGCTGCAGGCAGACGCACTCCGTGGTCCGAGGTCTCGCGGATCAATGACGACGAAATGGGTGCTCTGATGCGCGAGATCGTGGACCGGCTCTACACCTTCCATCTGCGAATCGACGATCCGGCATTCCGGGCGGAGATTGATCGCTGGGCCGCAATGACCGCGAAGTGGGATGCGCCGAAGCGCGATCCGCTCCTCTCGGCCATCCCAGGGGAGACGCCCGAACACGGGTAGCCCGCCACCGCCCATCGCCGCGCCATTGCTCGCCGCCTGCCATGCAGGTGGCGTTCTTCGTTCCGGAGACCGCCATGTCCGACGCCACGACCCATCTCCTGCTGCCCTACATCCTGGCGGCGCAGGCCCAGAAGCACGTCACCCATAACGAGGCGCTGCGGCTGCTCGACGGGCTCGTCCAGCTCTCTGTTCTGGACCGCAACCTGACCGCGCCGCCCGGCAACCCTGACGATGGCGACCGCTACATTGTCGGCACGGGCGCAACCGGCGACTGGGCAGGCTGGGACCTGAACGTCGCGCTCTGGACCGACGGCGCCTGGCTGCGCTTGCCACCCCGAACCGGCTGGCGCGCATGGGTCGAGGACGAGGGCCTGCTGCTCGTCTACGATGGCGCCGGCTGGGTCGGCACCACACCGGCGGCGCTGCAGAACATGGCGCTCCTCGGGCTCGGCACGACTGCGGATGCAGCAAACCCGTTCTCGGCCAAGCTGAACGCCGCGCTCTGGACGGCGAAGACCGTGGCCGAGGGCGGCACGGGCGACCTGTTCTACACCATGAACAAGGAGGCGGCCGGAGGCGATCTCGGGCTGACGCTGCAGACTGGCTTCGTGACCAAGGCGCTGGTGGGGCTCTTCGGCTCGGACAGGTTCCGCCTCGCGGTCTCGGCCGACGGCAGCACCTTCTTCGACGGGCTCAGCGTCGACAACGCGAACGGCATCGTCGACCAGCCAAGGCTGCCCCGGTTCAAGGCGTATACAAACTACGACAACTACGTGGGCGTCGGGACCTGGACCAAGATCGGCCTGAACAACACCGACTACAATGACCAAGGGGTATTCGACGCCGCGAACAACCATTTCGTGGCCCCGGTCGACGGCACCTACCTCTTCGGCGCGACGCTGCTCTTCAAGATCAAAGCAAGCACGTCTGCTCGCATGAGCGCGCGGCTCGTCCTCAACGGCACCACCGAAATCCGAGGCACCCTCGGCGAAATCTCCGCCACCCACGTCTCGCTCGCCACCGCGATCTGGCTGCAGACTATGGTGTCGCTGACCGCGGGGGATACCGTCGAACTGCAGGGGTATTTCCGGGTCGCGGACGGCTACTTCGCAGCCGATCACACTTCGTTCTGGGGCTGCAAGGTCGGTTGAGCGGCGGAAGGAGGATCCGATGACACCACCCCGATCCGACGGCTTCGTGCGGATGCCCGACGCCGAGTTTGAGGCGATCCTGACGCTTTGTCGCAAAACCACCACCGTGGCCCAAGAGCATTGAACAGCCGCCTTGAATCTGTTCGTCTAGAACTTAATGTATCGGCCGGACTCAACAAGCGGGTAGTCTGTCGGCCAACAACTCTGCTGCGTCCGAAATTGGCCCATTCTCGTTCATAAGACGTTCTATTGCCTCACTCCATGCAGCGAGTACTATCTCGCGCTTTCCTTCCGGCAGGCTCTGGAGCCGCTCAGTGATAGTCATAATCCTCGATCTCAGTTGTCCTCGCCGCTCGAGGTCATGCAGTCTCTTCTCAACATCCTCGGCCGTCACTGTTCTGTCGACCAACCGATCAAGTGAATAGTGTATCCACTCATCCGCACTTAGACTATTATCGATGTAAAGGTGAGCAAAATCAGGATGCCCGAAAGCCTTTATCTCATCAAGATCGGAAACACCTGCCCAACCCCGAAACAGCGTCCTGAATACGGGTGTATCATACTGCGCATCTGGAGGCTCTTTGGCCTCCACAAGTTCCCGCAGGCTCATAACCATTGCTCGATACTCTTTCGGAAGAAAAAGTCTCAGGGCGTGTATCGCAATAAAATCCTCAACGCAAAGGTCATCTCGGACCATTTGCCAATTAAAAGCAACGTTATTGAACAACCTCTTGGCGTCACGAGGTGAATCCAGTGTTTTTTGAAGAATGTGCTTCTCGACGTTTTCCCAGTGACTGGGGCTTGTAATCTGTTCATCGAAAGGTGGAGGTATGACTGCGCCGGTGTCACGCCCTCTTGGCAGGCGGAATTTGTTCAACTCACTATTGAAAACGAAACCGTTGAAAAGGCGAACAAACTCCTCAGGCATCGGTTTGCGCAAATGATAAGTGATCTCTACAATCTTTTGCATAAACTCAGCTGCCGCGTCATGCGGCGGTTGTTCTGTTTCGTGCTGGAAAAACTCGGCGAGAGCGCGATGTACACGTTCTTCATCGTAGAGCAAAACAATCACTAAGCCTGGCATATTAAGATTGGCGCGTACTGCAACTACAAGATCGTATATAGCTTGGGGTAGCAAGCGATCTATATCATCAATAAAAAGCACAAGCCGCCACGCTCTAAGGTCCGAACAGAAAAATTCATTATAGAGATTGCGGATTGCACTACGCAGCTTTTCCTGCTTTCTGGCGTAATCTCGTTCCTCATTTATCGACCTGGAAGCTCCAATGAACCCAACATTTAAACCGTCGACATTTTTCGCAGCATTTGCGAGATCATCCACAGCGTTAGCGATGCGCGGAAATTGGCTCTCAATGTTTTGGCCAGTAGTACTGAGACTTTTTTTCAAGCGCGACCAATAGGAATCAGCAACGATATCGTCATTGTCTCTGATGCTGTGGAACCTCTCTGTGACATGACCTTGGATCTTGTCCCTGATCATGTTCTTGAGCCCCAGTGGCGAATCGTCGAGCCACGGTTGGATGGAGTCAACGATAACGTGGTCTCGGCACTCACGCAGGGTCTTGAGATCTTCTAACACAAGGGAATGCGCTTCGACTTGCGAGCTGTCTTCCAGATTACTCAGGATCTTCGAGATCTTGGCCCGGTCCTCAACGCCCATTCCATCTGATCCGTCTTCGTTCTCAAGCAGGACTGCCGCTTTTTCGATCAAGGTCTTGCAGTAGGCAGCGACAGTGGACTTGCCGCTCCCCCACTTCCCGTCAAGCGCGATGACCAGCCCATTTGAGACGTCAACTGCTCCGGAGGTCAGACCCACCGCGAGCCGACGCGCAAAGGGGGCGTGTTGCAGTTGGTCGTTGAAAAGTCCATCAAGGTCGTCAAGGTGCCGATCAGAGATGTTACCTGGAACCGCCATAGGGATGCCTGCTCGTATGCGCCGTCACAGCATGATTGTAGCCTTCTCGACTCCGGAAGACGACTGTAAGCACTTTACCGACTTGCGCGACGAGGTCGAGCATCACAATGCAGCTGTCCGCGGACATGCGCCGTCTAGTGTGGGTACGTTGAACCAGCAAGGCAGGGCATACTACCCCATTGCGCTCGTCGGGACGGACTGCACCTTTCGTTCACGCTACTTGCTTCGTCGGCTGTCCGTAATTGACGGTATGATTGCAGTAGCGGAAGGACTTGGCGACCTCACCGACCCCGACCGGCGAAGTCACACGTTGAACGTGCTCTTAGCACTCGAAACGGGTGTGCGCGTTGCTGTCGTTGGCGAGCTTGCCGGTTGCGCGACCGTTCTCTTGGGCGAACAAGGAAAAGGCCTGCAACGGCGATGGAAGCACGCTGAAAGTTGCTTGGATGCACTTGAATTCACCAGCAAGCTAGAACCTTTTGACGAGCGGCCGGCACAGTTGCCAGAGGACGTCGCATTTGTAACCAGTGACGCTGTCTCCTTCCACAGAGTCTCAATCAACAACCTGCCTATCTACCCGGAGCCGCCCAAGCCGCTTGGTTCGGAGACCTGGTGCAACGAGTGGGCAAGCGCTCATTCCTGTTTCCTTCGATCAGGGCTTTTGGCTGCAATTGTCGATGCATTGGCCGCTGGGCAAGATGTATCTCTTGGTCCCCGCATGCGCGCCTTTCTCGAGACCAATGCCGGCGCTCTTGAACTGATGGCCGGGAGTGAGGCAGTGCGTGACCGAGAGGCGGCCATCTCAACCGCGGTTAGTTCGTTGGCAAATGAGGATTGTTTACTATTAACCGACGACTACAGTACTGACGAGATACAATTGAAGAAGGCTCTGCTGTCTCTCCTCGGCTGGCTCATTCATGAGGATGACGTTGAGGTGGTAATGAGTGAAAATCGATTTAGCTCACCTCGGGCGGATTTTGGCTTTGAGTTTGACCTCGCTGATAGTGCGGCACCTCAAAAGCAGGTCACTAGAGAGAAGAATCAAAGCCGAATTACAATCTCACGTACGTCTGCGGATGCTATGAGCGGCAAGCTTCACCTTACAAAATCGGACCTTGCTCCGCTATATGGTATCATAAACGAAGCTCAGGCGATCGTGTCCCAAAAAGTCGGCGAAATCATCAGGTAGAGATGCGCACAATGAATGAAGTATCACCTATTCGCACTTTCTTTGACCCCCTACCGGTTGATCGCAGGTTACCTGCCGACCAGCTCCCGCCGTACGCATTCTATGACGATCACTTAGTTGAAGCCATAAACGTCGCTCGCGCCTGCGAGCGACCACTCCTTTTGCTTGGTGAGCCCGGACTTGGAAAGTCATCTGTTGCGCGCGGTATCGCCGACACGATACCCAGGTGGACGGCACGGGGCTTGAAGACTGTAGTTACTTCGCGCTCCGTAGCTGAGGACTTACTATTTCGTTTTGATGCACTGCGCCGGTTTTCCGACGCGCAAGCCAGGCAAGAAGTTGGAAGCGAGCTAGCCTACTCGAAGCCTGGTGTGATGTGGCTCGCTACGGCTCCTCGGGACGCGGAAGGAACTTTCGAAGCTTCCAATCTTGACGCATCGCAGATCGCGGAACTCGGGAATGCTGCGGGCCGTGTAGTTCTGATCGACGAAATTGATAAAGGCGACCTCGCGTTTGCCAATGACTTGCTTGATCTATTTGATGACCGGCGAGAAGGCTTCCGCATCGATCGCTTCAGCAAGACGGTTTCTTGGGACGGCACTCCATTTTTACCGGTCATCACGTCAAATAGTGAAAGCGAATTGCCGGATGCATTCACGCGTCGGTGCATCGCACACGAGCTTTTAGCACCCACCAAGGAGCAATGCGTCGACATAGGTCTAGTTCATCAGAAGCGACGGAAGGCTGAAGGGGCAACAAGATCAGCTCTCGACCTGGAGTCTGTTGAGAAACTGTGTGATGCTTGGAAAGTGGAAGGTGATTACGACAACGTCAACACCGCCGAATTCATTGACACGTTGGATGCCGTGCTAGCTTTTCTTGATGCTGCGCGGGAAAGCGCTGGTTCGTCACCTTTTGATTTAGTAGGGCTTTCACAGAAAATTGAAGGAATTGTCAAAGAGCGCCGTCGGCAAACGTCCATACGCTAGGATAGAACGATGCGGTCATTTGTGATTTCTCATTGTCTTGCCGCATCAGCCGCAACGTTACGGAGTCGGCCTGATTTGTCAGCGGAGACAGTGCTTGACGCATTTTTTCCATCTAGCGAGGACGGCGATGTTGCTGAGGCAGCTAAGGCAGCTAAGGCAGCTAAGGCGGCTAAGGCAACTAAGGCAGCTAGGAAACACTTGGACCAACGGCCTTTGCAGGATCTCCCTGCTACCGCAATTGGCACCAATGGCGGCCGTGAAAGGAAACTCACATTCGACCTTAGGAAACTCCTTAAAGAATACGAACCCTTTCGGAACAAAGACACGGCCCATGCGGTCGATATGGGGACATTTCCACCGCATTTTTCGCTTGTGCCACGAGACGTCACACGAGGCCTTGCCGAAGAGATGGCGGCCCAAATCGTCGAAGGACACGAGATAGACTTGGGCGGCGTGCTGGAGGCTATCTTTGCCGGACGTCCACTACGAAGGCTACCTTATCGAAGAGAGCGACGACCTACGCGCGGCATCACTGTCATGGTTGACCGGGGTATTGGTATGGTGCCGTTTGCCCGCGACGCAGAAGAAGTCGCAGGCGCATTTAGGGATCTTTTGGGTTCTGTGCGGTTCAGACTCGCTGAGCTTCCCAGACGGGGGGAAAGCTCCTTCGCCGCACTTAAGCCAGGGGACAGAGGGCGAGCGCTTGTAATTATTAGCGACGGTTTCGCTATGTTTGAAGAGCGCGGCCTGCCCGCGCCATCCTACAGAGCATGGCGGAGGCTGTTCTCGCATGCTTTGCGGTTGGAGATGTCCGTTTTCTTCTTGTCTCCCGGCTCGTCGCGTACCGGCGAGGTGGTTCATCCATCACGCGCATGCCGCGACGCAATTCAGAAGTCTGGAGGCGTGCATGTGGCTCCCCTCGATTTTGGCCTCAGTGGTCAAATTGTGCGCCGAGCGCGGCGGCAGCGGCACCCATTTTGGTTCAGTCTGTGTGAACCAGTCTGGGACAATGATCATACCCGAGAGAACAAACTGAATTTTCGCGTTCTTGCAGAGGCGCGCGCGGTACGCCTATTGCTTCGGCTTTTGACTCGCGTCGGTGATGGTGAGCCGCGGATCCTTCGTGCGATGCGGCTCGTGCTTGGCGCTCCCGACTGGCTATATGCAACATCTACTTGGCCAGCATGGATTCGGCCTCCAAATAGCTCCGCAGGGACCCGCCCTCGGCCCATTTCTGAGGTTTCCACGTTGACGGAGTACCGGGCTTGGGCGGAACCGTTTTTCACGACCCGTGAGACACGCTGGACCTACGATGTGGCCAGAATCTCGCACCTTCTCGCCCAGCATGAGGCCGATGTCGAACATGTCAGGGAGCACCTTGCGCTAGCGCGCGAAGTGATGCTGCGAATGCGCGCGGTGTTGCCAGTAAACTACCTGCTCGCAGATGAAATTCTCCTGAGGCGGGAAACATCGCCCGAAGGTGCTGCGGCACGGCAACGGATGGCGGCGCTCTCTGCGTCGGAGAAATCTTCAGCAGATTGCTTACCCGTTGCGGTGCTTCGCTACGTTGAAGGGCAGTTCGGGTTGGCGCCTCCACTATCCAGTCTGGAAGATGCCGAACGAGAGTTGCAGGAACCCACTTCTGTAACGATCAGCCTCGCTGGCGTTGTCGCCGGCAAAGACCACGGCAATTTGTCAAGGTCAGCACTGTATGCGGTCGAGTCCCGCTACGCTCTTTACTCGGGTCAGCGCGTTCTCCTGTCATCTCGCAATGGCAGGTTAGATGCCACATTCGAAATTTGGAGCGGCAAAGATCAATCTCCTGAGGTACATAGCGTTGAGCAACTTCCTGTGGAGTTAGCTGTTCAACCTAGCAGCACAGGCGTTGCTCTGCCGAATACGCTCGTGATCCGTCAAGGCGCCCGAGAAACCATTGTGGGACTCCAAAACGACAGCACTCCAGCCCGGCTTTTTGAACCGATTAGGGATCTAAACTTCAGCGACGACGATGCGCTCTTCTTTCGTGGAAACGAGATAACGGTTGGCGGGAAGGTGTTCGATGCCGTTGGTCTGACGTACATTGAACACGGAGAGCCGTATGTTCCCGGACGCTTCCTCGAAAGCGGTGTTGACAAAGGACTGAGTGAGAAGCGTCGTACTCTCGAGAATGCGCTTGTTGCAGCCACTACACCGGCGGGTCACCTAATCATCAACTCTGAGGAGGGCGCACACGGCGCACCCTCGGCGGTTTTGCTACCAGGTTACAGCAATGAAGGGCGCGGCGCAGTGGTGAGCCGCTCGCCAACTGCTGCGGCCGCCCTCGGGCAAGAAGACCTTTGGGCGGTCTCTGGAGTTAGCGGCACAGTTAATATCACTCGGTATTCCGGCATCGGAAACTGCGCACTTTTCCAAGGCGCCTGTTCGGATGCAGGTGTCCTGCTTGCATATCGTCGCGGCGACGGGGAAACAGACCTTGTCCTATACCCACACGCGAGCGCAGGCGACGATGCGAAGGGTGCAAATAGGCCCGAAGTTTCACCAATTCTTTACGGTCGAATTCCGATAAATAGACTGTCACTCATGGGACTTGCGATTAATGAAACTGGCTATATTGCAGCCGCTGAGCGTCAAACAGATAAGACAATTTCACTTTACCTCTTCGCGCCCATGACCGAGCAAACGCCGCAGGAAGCTGGCGCAAGAGGCGAGTTCGATGCCCAGCAAGAGCAAGGCGCTGGAAAGATCACCCCAGCCCTCAATGATGTGTATCAGCGGACCTGGTCACCCTTTGGAGACGGAGCCTTTGAGAAGAATGTATTAGAAGACCTCCTTTTTCGCTTGCCCATCGATAGAGATTCTGTCGCACGAATTCGTACGCTTTTGCAAAGCAATACCAGTCTGCCGCTTGAGCGTGTGGAGAAGCATTTGGGCAAGGGCACAGCCAACGCGGGACTCGTTTGGTCGGTCCTAAACCGATCTCCATCACGCTTCATTGAAGTTGAACTGGAGCGTGGTGCCAATGTGAACTTACGACTTCCCATGTCTGGCCTTACGCCTCTAATACTTTCGTGCCTTGGGGAAACCACCACCGACGATGTAACCGTGCTTCTTGCGAACGGTGCTGACGTAAACCTGTGCGATGATTGGGGACGTTCGCCGCTTTACTACGCATGCTTTCGAGACGATGGTGGCCGCTGCGCGGAGATTCTGCTGGCGGCCGGGGGCGACCCAGCACTTTTTGGGACTTACAGGAACACCAGGATTGGCTGTCTAGCACCTGCGCTTTTCCCTAGAGACGGTGCTAAGAACTACCCTCGCGAAATAATCCGGAAGCTGATCGCAAGGGG
Organism: Pseudomonadota bacterium; assembly: GCA_038745585.1. Classification (GTDB taxonomy): domain Bacteria; phylum Pseudomonadota; class Alphaproteobacteria; order Rhodobacterales; family Rhodobacteraceae; genus HLUCCA09. Next base: position 421,925 of record JBCDLH010000002.1, on the reverse strand, counting down.
CGCTCGCTTCGAACATCATGGAAACACGACTGGACAGACATGTTTGATCTCCGCTTCAGCACGAGGTGAGCCGGAGTTCGTCGAGCAAGCTATTGACGCCGGCAACGATGTTCATCATTCGGGTGATGATGGATTCACGGCGTTGGCTGCTGCCGCTTACTTCGGGCACGTCCAGGCGATCCGTGTGCTGGTCTCCAATCAAGGCGACCCAAACCGAAGTGGTGATGGTTTTAGTCCATTGTACCACGCGGTAAGACGTGGCCACCTCGCAGCCACTGAAGCGCTATTGAAATTGGGCGCTGATCCCAATGCCGGAGATCCTCCACCGGACTATCCATTGACAGCGAAGGGCATCGAACCCGGCGTGCGGCCAGAAATCGCCAAAGCCATTGCAACTGCTCTTCTAGACGCCGGCCTTGACCATGACCGTACTAATCAGCCTCCCCTTTTGCGCATCGCCGACACAGAAAAGTTGTGCCCGGAGCAGCATGCCTTCTTAAAGGCATTGCGAGATAGGGGAGAACCAGTGAGCTTCCTGAACACGCTTCGAGCCTTGCAGGGGTACTTCGTGCTGGGCGAGGGGCTCGCGGAGCTACTCAGTCTACCGAATCTGGATATCAACTCTTGCGACGATCGGGGAGCGACGGCGCTTCACTATGCTGTCTCGCTACCTGGAAAAGGTGATGGTGTGACGCCTTGGCAAATGCTCCTTAAGCTCGGGGCAGACCCAATGCGCAGTAGCAAATCAGGAAATCTACCAATCCACATCGCTGCCGCTACGGGGGAAATCGCAGCCGTCAACGCTCTTGCCGATCCCGCTCCCGAGAGCCTAGCACATCGAAATGCCGACGGCTTGACGCCCTTGGACATCGCGAACGCTAAAGGGCATGAAGAGCTGGCAAGCAATCTCTCTACCCGTCACCGTGTTATAGTCCGTAGTGCGGAGCCGGGTGATGCCACACCAAAGCCGCCAACAGAGCGCGAGTTTTCTTATCTACAGCACCTTGCTTGGCCAAAGATATGGCTTGAGGAGAAGTTAGCTGAAGCAGTTCCTCGAGTGACATTAGAGTTTGACAGATCAGACATGTCCTTTAAGCATGTTGGTCGCTGGACGCCTGTACACCGACGCAGTTCGCAACTTCCTTATTCGAGTGTAGTACGGCTTGTTGAGACCTGGTTTCGCCGCAGTGACCATTCAATTGGCGTGGCGGCCAAGGTCTGTGATCGTGGTGGTCGGGTGCTTTTTGAAGTTGATGGGAAGAGCCCTCAAATTCACCAGTTCAACTCATCAAATAAGCTAAGGTTAAAGGATGAAGAGGACGCTCGCACCTATTTGTCTTTCTTCTGCAACGCAGTTCATGGCGATGCCGGTCCGTTCAAGATCATTACGAAGGTAGAAGATATTGCTTCAGATTCTGCGCTGCCCACCAGCCTACGAAGGGACATCCATAAGTCACTTGAAAACGACGCTATTTTTTCAGAAGCGAATAACACTTGGTGGGCCCGGCAAACTTTGCTCTACTCTCATTCTATCTTCGAATCTGCATTTCGAATCCAGTCGTCGGGTATGGTCGAGATGTTGGAGGATAAGCCAATTGTGACGGATCTGCCGACCTACGACTTTGCCTGCATTGACGGGCTCAGCTACCTCAAAGCGATTGAAACCTAATGAACACAAGCAGTGAGCTAAGATGGTACATAGCGTTACTGGCCGGCGCGATTTCACAGACACCACATCTGTTTGTCGCGACAGCGAACAGCCATGAGTGCGCGTAGGCAAATTCCGCAATGATGTGGGGCCCGCGCATTTGTCTGCCGGGTGGTCTTCGCAGGTAACAATGCACTTTAATCTGAACCTGCTGATAGGCACGAAGAAAAAAGTAAACGAAGTCGTTAATTTAATTGTGGAGAAGGTTGGATATCAGGCCCGTCCCCTCCGCCACTTTTCTTGCCTCATGGTCGCTTCTCGCTCGAGAAAGCTCAGCGTGGAGCCGTACTCTCACCATCCTGCATCACGGCGAAATGGATGATCTCGGGGCTTGTTCGGAAGGACCAAATGCGCTCGGGTCTGGTCATCGTGCTCCGCTACGCGGCTGTCCCACATCGCTCAAGCCCGTCGCTCCGACATCGTCCGCGCGCCGGCTCTCTACGGCATCGGCGATACGGGAGGAGACCGCGCCGCCTTCAGAGGACGGCACGGCACCGCCGGAACGTTCCGCGCGATCGGCCTGCAGACTGCGCGCCGTGGCGGCGGCTCCGCGCGGGCGCGCGTCGGACGGTGCCGCCGGATCGGGGCGGATGGCCTCGTCACCGAAGATCCGCTGACGCCCCGAAGCACTAGCGGCGGCGGTGCCGGCGGACCGTTGCTCGACCGCTTGCTCGAACGCCGCGCGCGTGCCCGCGATCTCGGATGCGAGGGCGCCGCCCTCCCCTGTCCCTGCAAGGATGCGATCCACCGGCACGTGGCCGCCGCGTTGCGGGATGCCTGGCGAGCCTGCGAGGTCGGGCCTGAGCGCCTCGACCTGCAGGACCCCGTCCTGGATACGGCCGATGGCGGCGACGATCTGGTTGGCCCGCATGTCGGCTGTGGGGGAGACCGGCGTCCCCCCGATCACCATCTGACCGTTCGCGCTGCGCCTGACCCGACCGGTGACGCTTGCGACATCGCTCTCCACGCCGCTCAGCACGCGCAGATGGCTCGCGACCACGCGCGTACCGTCCCACGTTCCCGAGACAGCGAGGGCGGTGCCCGACGCCAAATCGTCAAGCTCCAGATCCCTGCCATCGTCGCTTTCTAGGATTGTCGCGCTGTCGACGGTCACTTCGGTGCCAAGGACGAACAGCGCGCCGGCGAGAACGTCCACCTCGCCCACTTGGCCGACGATCGGAAGGAACCGGGCGGCGCTGAGAGCGCAAAGCCCGTCGCGGGCGGGGACCGCCCGGACCAGGAGGATCTCGCCCAGGCGTAGGGCGGACGGATCGGTCGGCCCGAGGACGGACGCGATCTGCGCTTGGCTCGGGAGGTAGAGCCTCTGGCCGTCAAGCGCGAGGAGGTTTAGCGCGGTCACGGTGCCATAGATGTCTGTCCCGCGGATGCCCGTGCCGCCGAGGCCGCCATCCGTTTCTTTGTCGTCGCCCCGGAGTGCGCGGCAATAGGCCAAGGCCTGAGGCGCGACCGTTTGGAGGGCGGACGGGGCGGTGCCCGTCGGCCGTGCGATCGGTGCGCAGGCCGACGCTATCGCGAGGACGATCAGGACGCCGATGCGCCGGGCGATGCGGAGAAGGCTCATGGCTTGGTTTCGCTGTCCATCGCAGAAATGTATACGAAGGCTCCGGACCGGAACCGCATGTGCGCCTCGGGATTGCCGGCATCGGCTTTCTGCCGGGCCAGTGCCGCCGCATTCATGGCATTTAGCATCTCCATGGCGCGGGCTCGCGCCATCTCGTCCAGCGCGTCGACCGAGGCCTGCGTGAGGCGGTTGTAATGGACGGCGCGCTCGAAGAACGGGCCGGGTTCGGGGGCGGCAAGAATGTTGGCGGCCGCGGCCTCTGCATGATCCCCGAGGTTGTTTGCGAAATACGCAATGAGCATGGTTTCGTCGGGGCTGGGTATCAGCGCGTCGACCCGAAGCGCGACCCGACCGGCCGGGTCGATCTCGGCCAGTTCGAGGCGCAGGAATTCGTCGAGGACCGTGCGCGCATGGATGTCGCGCCCGATCTCTGCCACGAGCGACTCGAAGGAGGACGCTTCGCCGGTGCGGGGCAAGGGGCGCGGCGCGCCGGTCTCGTCGAGATAGGCATCGTCGCCGGACCAGAGCGCCAGCACGCGGGACACGGGGCCGGGCGCGCGCGCGATCTCGCGGGGGCGCTGGACATCCTCGCGGATCGCCTTGACGTCCCGTCGCTGGAGACCGGTCAGCAGGCTGATCCGGCTGTCTGTCACCCGCGTGCGTTCCAGCCGGAAGGAGCGCTGGGCTTCCTCCACATAGAGTTCCTTGAGAAGCTGCGAGAGCTCCGGGAACCCGAGGCCACGGCCGATCATAGCCCGCACCAAGGGGCGCAAAACACGCGTTATGGCTCCCTTGAAGGTGCGCTTCGGCACGGTCCGGCTCCCCAATTCGAGCTGGGCAAGTAGCCCATTTTATCCTTGACAGCAAGCGAAGCCCTCTGGCACCCGAGGTTACGTGGGCAATTTGCCCATTCTTGTGTGCGGACGGTCATCGGCATGCCCCGCGCAGACCATTTCCCCGCCCGTTTCGGGCACCGGGCGCATGCACCCCCCGTGCGTCCGGGTCGGGCTGCGATGTCGATGTCGGACGCCGATGCGGCGGGCCCTGTCTTTTCGGGCAGGGTCCGCCGCAGACAGCGCCGCCCCGCATCGGCCATGCCCCGCGTTCCCTGAGGCTCTGCTCCTTGACCCCGGCCCCGCACACGCGGGCAGCGCTGCGCCGAACCGCCGGCGTGCCGGCTTTGGTCCGGCGGGCTTCCGTATAAATGTGCTTTTTGCCCATTTTTAGCTTGACGGTATGGGCTACGCTCGGGCATCAGCTCCTTGTGGGGAAACATGGGTCATTTACCCATTTTTTGGAGATCCAGATGCGCCTCAAACTGTTCAACCGCGATGCGGCCATTCCGCCGCTTCCCGTCTCCAATGGGCCGGGAAGCCCGTCCGATGTCGCGCCGCTAGGGAAACTGGGCGATCACCTCGACGGGGCGAAGATGCCCATTGAAGAACGACGGGAGGCCCGCGAGGACCGTTGGGCTGCCCTGGAAGACCTCAAGGCGCTTTCGGGCGACCCCGACCAGCTCGAAGCCTCCGATCTCGATGCCTCCGAGGACTTCACGATCACGGCGTCGGAGGACGGCACCGTCGTCATGACCACGCCGATGGAGAGCCGCGAGACCGAAATCGTGTTCTCTGACGACACCGACAGCTTCGAGGACCTCATCGCCCAGGCCAAGGCGCGCGCGGAAGCGACGCGGGACGCCGTCGACGCGCTCAAGGCGCTTTCGGGCGATCCCGAGAAGCTCGAAGCCTCCGATCTCGACGCGTCGGAGGACTTCACCATCACCGCCTCGGAGACCGGGACGGTCGTCATCACCACCCCCAAGGCGAGCCACGAGACCGAGATCGTCTACGCGGAGGACACCGACAGTTTTGTCGACTGGGCCGACAAGGTGCGCGCGACACTGGAGGAGTGGCGCCCGTTTGACGCATTCGACCCCGAAACCGAGTTGGAGGCCACAGCGTTCGACTGGACGCTGCGCGACCGGCTTGCAGACCTTCGCGGGGCCAGCGACCCCGAGACGACCGCGTCGGAGGCCGCGCTCGTTTCCTGGATGGACAGCGCCCCCGAACTTTCCGCCGAGGACTTCACCGGCGCCGGGCAGACCATCGTGATCATCGATGACGGCTATTCGCTTGCCTACGACCAATCCGCGACCGTCTTCGAGTACGACTTCGCCGGCTGGCGCAACGACGCGTCGGCCCAGACCGCAGGGAGCGCGAGCCACGGCTCCTGGGTGGCACAGACCGCCATCGACGCCGCCTCGGGCGTCGAGATCGTCCATCTCAAGGTATTTTCCGATTATGGCGGCACTGCCCAGCTGCGGGACGTGGAAGAGGCGCTGGACTTCGTGATCGCAACCGCCGGGGCGTTCGACATTGCGGCCGTCAACCTGAGCCTCGGCTACGGCAACGCGACCGACGAGACATACTCGATCCTGTCCGACGAGTTCGCCGCGCTCGACGACCTCGGCATCTTCTCGATCGTTGCGGCGGGCAATGCCGGAGAGACCTATGGTGACGGCGTGAACGTCCTCGCCGCCGATCCCAATGTGATCGGCGTCTCTGCCGTCGACGAGGCGGGCGCATTCGCGGCGTTCAGCCAGACCAGCGAGAGCCTGACTGACATCGCGGCGCTGGGCGTCGACGTTCCGGTCGAGACGGTTTCGGGCACCCAGTACGAGGTGTCCGGGACGAGCTTCGCCGCGCCGGAGATCGCCGGCATCGCGGCGCGGCTCCAGGAGGCCGCGCTCGCAACGATCGGCGCACCGCTGACCGACGAGGAATTCCTGGAGATCCTTCGGGCGTCGGGCGATGCGGTTGTGGATGCGCCAGAGGCGGACGGCTACTACGTCGCCGATGGCGACGCGGCGGTCGAGTACTTCCTTGCCAACACAGACGCCTATGGCGGCATGATGATCGCCTGAGCGGAGATCTCGGTCGCATACGCCGAAGCATGGCAGACGTGGCCCGCAAGAGCGCGAGGGGCCGTCCCCTTGCGCCGTCGAGGCGAAGCGTGCATTTGCCGTGCTAAAGGGCGCTGCGTTGAGCGGACCGTCCCTACGGCATTCCGGTTCCTCCCCTGGGACAATGAGGGGTCAGGTACGGCTGAGTGCAGGAACGCACGTTGGCTGGCCAGGACGCGCCTACACGTGTCCCGGAGCTCTCCGTTAGTGGAGCACCAAGCACTTCTGTGGGGCCATTTTCCCACGTCAAAGGGCCGGGTTGAATGGCGACCCCGCCCTGCTGGCGATTATCTCCCCGCGTGGATGGGCCCGCATTCTGATCACCGGCAAATACCGGTGGCGGCGGCAAGCCGGGGCAAGGTCGTGGCGCAATCACCCCTATCGCTTGCCAACTTCACGTTCAAACGACACCGGTGAGGGCTCATGATGGTCCCTAAGAGGGTTTCCTTCTCAGCGAGGCGCCGAAACCGCCTATTAATGGCCTCATTCGGAACCATGTGCCCTACGGTGTTGGCGGTGCCGTCCTTTTTCCCAAAAGTGCGGTTATTCAGACGCGCATTTCATTCGATCAGCCCGTCCGCATAGTACCTGTCCGCATAGTACCCGTCCGCGTCGTAAATCTGCGGTCGAGCGAAATCGACATCGCTGTCCATACCGGCCACGCGGTAGGCAGACGATGGCGGCTGAAGCCTGGACGGGCAATAGCAGCCCACCTCGCCGTGGCGATTAGGAGTGTCACCGGATGTTCCGCGTTGTGACCGACTGGCGCTCCCTGGAAGAGGAACGAGGTAATCGCCCGGTTCGGGCCGCCTGACGGGCTCCCCAATGAGTCCGCGTTTCTGGATTGGGGCCAGGACGCATTGATCATCGCTGCTCAGCGTGATCAATGGCTCGCAAAACGGAGCGGTGGCATGAGCGACCTCCACGGGCTGCACGACTGGAGACGCGTGGCAACCCGCTCTGACCGCTGTTCAAGGTGCCCCTCTCAGCCATCGCCCTCGTCAACACCGAGCAGCTTTACAAATATGTCGGCCGCCTCGTCATCTAGTTCGACGAAGACGGCAACATCATCCCCGAAAGCTACGACCCGACGGTCAGCGGCGCCTCTGCCACCGATCAAGCCAATCTCGACCGGCTTGGCATCGATTTTGACACCTGGGCCGATCCGGAGATCATCGCGATCACAGACGGCGTGCGCGATGTCATCGCTGAGGGAGAGTCGGAGTTCTATGCGATCACCGAGGTGTTTCTGAACGGCAACCGTGCCGGTGGCGGCCAGGGCCGCGACGGCGTCCGCTCGCAAGAGACGAACCTCGCCAACCCCACTGGGGACGCCAACCTCGCCTACGGTCAGGCCTATGACGACAGCGTCGTCGTCTCTGTTAAAAACGGCGGCGGCATCCGCGCCTCCATCGGGACGCAGATCATCCCCGGCGGCGGCGCAACGGAGCCCGAGCGTCTGCCGCCCGAGGAGATCCCCGGCGTGAAGCCCCTGGGCGGGATTTCCTCCAACGATGTTGGCAATGTGCTGGCGTTCAACAACGGTCTGGTCCTTTTGACGCTTACCACGGAAGAGTTGGTCGGCATCCTCGAGGTCGGCGTCTCCAACTTCACCGACGTCGATACTTCGGCAGGCGGCTTCCTCCACTTTGCTGGGATCCGCTTCAGCTTTGACCGGCAGCTCGATCCCGGTTCGCGTGTCGTTGATGCGGCGATCGTTGACGAGACGAATAACGGCGAGGTTCTGGCCGAGCTCGTGGTCGATGGCGAGGTCGTGAAAGCCGACGCAACGCATAGGATCATCACGCTCGACTTCCTCGCCCGCGAAGACAATATCTTTGGCGGCATCGGAACCGACCGCATCGACATCGACCTCGGCAACCTTGAGCCGTCGGACGAGTTCAACGCGATCGACACCTTCGCCAACGGCAGCGAGCAGGACGCGCTCGCCGAGTACCTCTTTGGCGAATTCGGCCCCGAGGGCGATCGGACCATCACCGAAGCAGACGTGCCGCAGGAATTCGACACGCGCATCGTTAACGTCCGTCCGGGCGAAGCGCCGGTGGAAGACGTGCCGCCCGTCGAGCTGAGCGTCGCGACCTTCAACGTCTCGATGAACCGCGGGACAGAGGGCGAGCTTGTTGCCGACCTTTCGGACGGTGACGACGCGCAGGCGCAGAACATTGCCGAGATCATCCAGCGCAACGCGCCCGATATCCTGCTCCTAAACGAGTTCGACTTTGACGCCGACGGCGACGCCGCCGAGCTGTTCCAGGACAATTATCTCAGCGTGTCGCAGAATGGCGCCGAGGCCATCGACTACGCGTTCAGCTACGTCGTCGACAGCAACACTGGCGTCGTCTCTGGCTTCGACCTTAACAACGACGGCACGGTTGCAGGGTAGGCGGATCGCGGCTTCTCCACTTGGGCCAATGACAGCCAGGGCTTCGGCTCCTTCCCGGGCCTGTTCGCCTTCGTGATCTACTCGCAATACGAGATCGACACCGCCAACATCCGCACCTTCCAAGAGTTCCTGTGGAAGGACATGCCAGACGCGCTCCTCTTCGACGATACGGGCCGTCCGCTCTTCGATCCGGATCGTCCGTTCGACCCGGATAACCCCAACGACACCAACACAAGCTATTATACTCAGGAGGAGATCGACGCTCTGCGCCTCTCCTCGAAGAACCACGTGGACGTGCCGATCCTTGTCGATGCCGAAACGATCCACCTGCTGGCGGCGCACCCGACGCCGCCCGTCTTCGACGGGGTCGAGGACCGGAACGGCAAGCGCAACCACGACGAGGTGCGCTTTTGGGCCGATTACGTGGCGGGCGAAGGCTACATCGTCGACGATAATGGTGTCGCGGGCGGCCTCGCCGAGGACAGCCGCTTCGTGATCGTGGGCGACTACAACGTCGATCCGTTTGACGGCGACAGCGTGCCGGGCGCCGCGCAACAGCTTCTGACCCACCCGCTGATCAACGGCTCCGTCACCGAGGCGCCCGCCGGGCAGGGCGGGATCGACAAAGGCTCGGGCGGCTTTAACGACATCCATGGCGGCAATCCTACCTTTGACACCGCGGATTTCGGCTTCAATTCCGGCGATCCGTCCACGGATAACTCGCCGGGTAACTCGCGCGTCGACTACGTGCTGCCGTCGCATTACGGGCTCGAAATTGAAGGCGGCACGGTCGTTTGGCCAGGCAACGACGATCCGTTCTCATCGGTCACCAACTTCCCGACCTCTGACCACCGCATGGCGATCAACGATCTCCTGCTCATTCGCGACACGGCCCAAGGGGCGCTCGGATCCGGCGGCACCTTTGCAGCCGTCGACGTGACCCTTGAGGGCGATGTGGCGGATGCGACCTTTGCTCCGGTCCGGGGTGGGCATACGTTCTCATCGGATGGCGCAACGCTCTCGGTCCTCGGAGCCGAGACGATTTCCTTCTCGGATGAAACCGTGGAGATCGTCGACGATGCAGAAGCAGCCACGCTCGCACGCGCCTATGAGGTCGCGTTCGATCGCTTCTATGACATTGCCGGGATGTCCTATTGGTTCGAGCAATTGGTCACGGGTGCCGAGACGCTCGAGCAAATCGGCAACTCCTTCCTCGCCTCCTCCGAGTGGCAAGACGCCAATGGCGGCCTGACGAACGCCGAGTTTGTTGACACTCTTATTGGGAACGCGCTCCCAGGCGGGCTCGGCCAAATGTTCCGCGATGACCTCCTACAGGATATCGCGGCGGGTCGGACGAGCCGCGGTGAAGCGATTCTCGAAATCGCTAACGAAGCTGCCGTCGTTCAAGGCCTGGGCAATCTCGTCGACGATGGCGTGTTGACCTTCGTCTGACGCGAGCGGGTTGCGCTAGAATCGGGCCTTCCGAGGCCCGATCTCGCCACCGATGCAAGCTGGGCGGCACGATGCGTCTGCGAGACAAAGACGCCCACCCTGGCCAGCTCCACCGCTTATCCTCGCAGCGCAATATCCCGCGCAGATTGTTGAGGCTAAAGCTGATCGTGGCGGCCGCTTCGGCCAATCCCTAGCGCTTACCCCTTTAGCATGTCATCGAACGCCTTTCGCATCTTGGTCACAAATTCCTTTTTCAAGGCGTCGCCTTCGATAAAGAGTTCGTACCCGTTTGCCTCTAAAATGGATTGGAACTCGGAGAGCCTGTCACCGTGAAGCGCGTTGCCAAGCTGCTTGAAGAGATCCTTCTCCCGGTCTCGGATGCGATCCGCCACGACCTTTGGTTTGTAGGCAGACTTAAGTGCTGCCACTTCCCGCTTTAGAGCTGTGACAAGCGTCGTGCACAGGCGCGTGTTGAATTCGTCGAGCGATTCATCCACCTTCGTCGCGCCGGCCTCCAAAACGATTTTCACCACACCAAAGCCCGCCGCCCACATCGGCGCGGCCGGGCCGGAGCACGCGCCCGCAATGGCAGCTGCGAAGTCCAACATATAGTTTCCGTACCGAATGCCTTTCTGAAATCCGCGCTCGTCGGAATTTAGCTTGTTCACATATTCTTCGAAGTCGTCAATCGCGCTGTCGCTGGCCGCAAAGATGACCGTCGCAGAGGCTTGGAGCGCATTTCGCAGCGTTCCGATGATAAAATCGGGATGGGCCTGGTAGTGATCCCGGAGGGCGACGCGCGCTGCAGCGGTGGCCGCCCGCAGGCCATTGAGATGCTCAAGCGCCGCGATCCAGCGTTGCTCGCCCGCGGCGGTTTCCATCTTTTGCTGCTCCGCCGCGAGGGTTTGCTGCACTTTTGCGACCTCCGGATAATCGGGCGGTGCGCCGTCGAGGGCGGTTGTCACGCCTTCGACAATGCCGCGCTGCTGCGTGTCGTAAGAGATCTTGCTCTTGTTGATGTCCTGGGCACGCGTCGTGAAGGCCTTGAGCGCCTCATCGAGCGTTTCTACGGCGGAGATCGCGGTATCCCAATCCTCGGCACCGACCGCGCTGACGCGGGCGTCGTCCGCTGCTTTTGCCGCTTGGCGCTGCTCTTCGGATTCAGGAAAGGAGGGCGTGTCCTCCATAGCACTCAAATTGAGCTCGATGCTGAGACCAGCCATCTTCGCCTCGTAGCGGATCCTGTCGCGCCCGCTTTGGGCTGCGTCCTCGAACTCGGTCAGGCGGCTCGTCAGCGCAGACAGGGAACGCTCCGCAAGGTTGATGTCGCCCTGTGCCATGCCTTCCTCCACGGCAGCGGCCTCTGTCATGACGACCGCTGCGGCGTCCTTTGCCTCTGGCAACATGTTTTGTTCCGCCAACTCTATCCGACGCTGAAGTGCAGCGAAGCGCGGTGCGACCTTGGAGGCGATATCGTCATAGGCGTCCTCCAGGGTTTGCACGCCAGCCGCCTTTGCCATCCATTCCTGGGCCAGTCTGGTCAGCTTCTCGTATTCCCCAAAACCGAGGAGGAGGTCGGAATAGCGCGGGCCCTTGCCTTTAACGTAAAAATCTTTAACGGCCTTTCGCACCGGCTCGTGCACAGACCCGGCCAGGCGATCGAGGTCCTCCCTCACTGTCTCATCCAACCCTTCAAAAACCTGCTTGTGGTGCTCCATCTTGCGCATCCGTCCTTCGATCGACGTGGCGCTCTGGGCCAGGCTGCGCAGGCTCTGAAGCGCGCCTGTGTAATCTCCCCCGTCCGCCAGGGCTTGGCAGGCATCAAGGTCGGCACGCGCCTGCTCCACCTCGTCTGGAAGTGTCTCCCCGAGGGGGTTGGACATGAGCGTGTCCGCGATCAGGCGAATGCGGGTGTCTTCCTTCTCATACTCTGTTTCGAACAAGCGCCGGTCGACTTCGGCCTCGACATCCGGTGAACTCGTGTCTGGCCCAACTCCCATCTCGTCGGCCACCGAGAGGCGCAGGGTATGCTCCGCTGCGAGCTGCTCCAGCCTGTCCACCTCAGGGGTAACGTCAGCCAGGGTGCTCTCCGCGGCCACAAAACCGTAGCCCGTCGCGGCAACTTCGGCGCTTTCCAACGCGGCCTGGATCGCGTCGTAGGGGGGCTGCAGCTCCTCCGAAACGAGGGGTACAAGCGGCGCAAGCCGTTGCTCGATGGTCCCGCGCGCCTCGGCATAGGCCTTTTCGGCGGCCACCTGCGCCAGATGCGCGGGCCAGATCGCGTCGAGGATCGCCTCTGCCGGGTCAAATGCCGCGCACGCGCCGGCGTGATCCTCCCCGGCAACCATGGCCTCGATATCGGCCAGAGCCGCTTCCAAATCGGGCGCTTCGGGCGCGTGCCAATCTCGAAGCTGAACAACCCGCGCGCCGAAGGATTGCCACCGGCTCGCTTTCCCTTCCCACTCCTCCTTCTCGGCCTGACGGCGCCGTTCCTCCTCCTCGCGGACGGCAAGAAGCCTCATCACTTCCGTTTCCAGAAGTTGGAGTTCTCCCTCCACGGCGGTGATCGAGGATTCTGCGGAATGGTAGTCTCGCGCGCCTATGGCAACGTCAATGTTTTCAATCGTATCGCCGATTTGCGTGATGCCCGGCTGCGTTTCATCAAACTCTTCTGCGCGAGGTTTTAGGCTTTGATATCCGGTCAGCATGGGACCGTACATTTGATCCACGCGCTTTGCAGTGTCGCTCAGGTCGAACACCTCGGACTCGTATTCTCCGACCAGCGGGGCAAGATCGAGCATTGTTCCAACGGCGCCGTCATAATTCCGCTGGTCGTACTGGGACTGCGCACCTTGAATGTTTTGCTCGATCTGCGCCTTTAGTCTGAGCGTGACGTCGCTGCCCAAGTCTTCCTCTGCGAGCTTTTCCATCCGGTTTCTGTAATCGTTCTGCGTTCGAATATAGCCTTCCGCTAGCGCCTTTTGCCCTAGGTAAAGCTGATACGCGTGATCGATCCGAGGCACGAGAACATTGAACCTGTCCGTTGCTTCGAGAAAGAATTGCGCGTCGGCGCGCGCCCGGATGTCCTGATGCTCCTGGAGAAGCGGGTCGCCACTTTCATAGCCAAAATGGCTCATGTCCCTGGCTTTTATGTAGTACTCGGTGAATTTCGCTTCGAGCGCGTTCCAGGCGTTGCCGTTCTTTTCGAACTCGGCTTCATGCTCTTTGACCCGTTGTTCGAGCTGATCTATAAGCTCCTTCGTGTCCTGGATGTCCTCTTTTTCTTCTTTTGTCCGGTGATCGTCCGCATCTGCTGCTTTCTCTTGATCGGCAAGTGCGTTTCGTAGCACGGGCAATTGGCTTTTAGCTTTTCGGATCTTAACGAGGAGCGGATTTTCTTCTGTCATTTTAATTCCGTCACTTGCAGGCGGCAAAAGGAGTTTGTGCGCGCCATTTTTTGTTGAAACAACCGCGCGGTCGCGGCCGATGGGTATCGTGGCCTTGCAACGAGGGGCCAAGAGCACTGCGCAATCCCATTTTGCAGTGTCTCTCCCGTTGCGTCGCCAGGCGGCCGAAGCCGCTCCGCGCGCCGACGCGGCGTGCTGGGGCGCCCCTCCCGCAAGCTATGTGCGGAAACGCGCCAGCGGCCTGTGCACAGCGGCCGCCTATCGTCGCCGTAGGCATGCAAAAGCACGACGGGGCGCGGCGCTCAGGCTAACTCCGCGAGCAGGCGGCTGACTTTGTTGCTCAACCCGCCGAGCGCTTTTGCACGCTTGCGTTGGGCGGCAACATCAGGGCCCGCAGGGCTCCCGGCCGCTTCCCCTGCGGCCTCCACGCCAGCCGAAGGGGTCACCCCAAATTCGACCGCGTCTTCGACCGTCTTTTTTAGCAGCTTTATCATGCCTGCTGCCTTCTTGGGGTTCTCTTCGATGAGCTTTCCGACCGTTTCCGACAGGGTCGTCGCCTTCTTGGCCGCCCCTTTGTGGACGCTGCGCTTGGCCAACTCGATCTGTTCGGCCAGATCCTCAAACTCTTGGCTGACTTCGGCGCGGACAGGGTCGTCTTCTGCCGCGCCGCCTCTGTCACCGCTGGCTGTCTCGGCGCCAGAGCCGCTGGTCTCCTCCTCTGCGTCGCCGGTCGGATCTGCCGGCGCTTTGTCGTCCGCCGCGTCCTCCGCCAGTGTTTCCTCGTGCGCGCCAGCTTCGGCGACCGCACCTTCTTGCAGCGCCTCGTCGTCTTCGTCCTCGTCTCCGACCTCACCCGAAGGCGTGATCATAATGACTTTGTAAGCCTGTCCGCGTTCGTTAAGCCACTTCTTGGCGAGCTTCGGCAATTGGTTGGGCGCGCTGTCATCGGCGCAGGTCAATTCGATGACCTTGCCTTTCACAGTCATGGTGCCCATCGCCCCCTTAGGCCCACCCCCGTTCTTCTTGGCATTTCGCCAAAGGATATCGGGACCTTTCTTTATGTCCGTTTCTAGAACGAGGCCTTCTTTGCCGATCTGGAGCGCGAAATTCACCGGCCGCTTGCGTGCCAGCGTGATCTGCTCGCCCAGCTCGACACCTTCCGACTTTAGCTCTGCGGGGGTTTTCTTCTTTGCCATGTTGCTTGCTTTCCCTAGCCCAACTCGCGTCACACCTTGCGGATCGCACGTGGCGCCCCAATCGCACTGGGATGCCGCAGCTCTGCTTCCCTAACGGCAAAGTGCCGGGCAGTGGCCGCTGTGGCAAGCCTTTTGGGGGGTCGGTTCGGCGCGCGTCCCGGCCCTGGCGAGGCGTTTGGAGGCATAGTCGGAACGCGCGAAGGAGACGGTTTTGGGAGATCGCAACATGGAGAGCGACCCTGGGTCCGGAAAGCAGGACGTGCGCCGGGGCCCTTCGCTGTGATGCGGCGGCAAGGCGGCGTTTGCCTCGACTTGGGCCCGCCGTCCAAAAGGTGGATCGCGCGACCAGGCGTGTGTGTCGGGTTGCGCGGCGTTACTCGCTTGCCCAATCGAGGGCGCCGGGGCGCGCGACGAGCGTGCCCGACGGGCTCGTGGCGGCGACGACGCCGACGAGTTCAGGGCCGCGATCCGTCGTTGCGATGACCGGGGCGCCGGACGTGCCGGGCGCGACGGCGCAATCGGTGACGAAGGCCTCGGCGGCGTGCCGAAGCACGCGGCAGCCGTCATGGCGCGTCGCGATATGCGGCCGGTCCGCGCGGTAGCCCAGGATTATAAGAGCGCGCTCGTTGGGCAGAGACCCCGCAAGCGGGAGCGGCACGACGCCAGAAAGTGGCTCGGCGAGGTCGATCAGGGCCAGATCGCTGCCGATGGCGATCCGTTCCGCCGTCAGGCCCGCAAGGAAACGCGGATGGAGGCGAAGCCGCGCGCCTTCGGCCGATCCAGCGGCAGCGCCCGAGCGCCAGCCCGCGACAAAGATCACCTCCTGCGCGTCCGGCACGCGAGAGCCCTGGAGGACGCAATGGGCCGCGGTCAGCACAAGGGCCGGTGCGATAAGGGCGCCGCTGCACATCCGCCGGGTCTTGTAGCCCGCGATGTTTATGCGGCCGACAGCGTTCCACGCCTGTTGCTCGCGCGCAGGCAAGATCTCGGTGACAGGCTCGGCGATGGCGGTCGACGAGAGAACAAGGCCGAGCAATAGGGTGGCGAGGCGAGGCATAGAGGCGGCCTAGCGCAGGAGTGCGGAGAGGCCAAGACCTTGGCGGGGCGGCGAAGGGCGGGGCCCTTGCTCCTGCCGGTTTGGGTGGAGCGGGTGGTGCATTTGAGATGGGTCGACGGCTGAAGCGCAGTGCCGGCATTCTCGATCGAGATCCGTTGGCCAAAACGGGCATGGCGCTTCGGCCACTCGGGGTGCCCGCCCAAAGTCAGCCAGCGGCGGATTACAGTTCGGCCAACGTCGCTTCGGTGCAGGACATGCGTCGGAAGGGGCGGACGCTCGGCCACGAATATCCGGCAGGTCGGCGTAGTATGGGTCGGAGTCCCGCGCGCTCTTGCGGCCTCCGAGCCTTGCGCTTCCCCGGGGCCGACCCTAGGTTGCCGGCCAATTGCAGGGGCGCGGCCGCGAGGGGGAGCGCCCACGCGGTCCCAGACAGACAGGAAAGACGATGTTCGCTACACCAGCCTATGCCCAGGCCGCCGGAGCGGGAGGCGCGGGAGGCGCATTCCTGCAATTCGTGCCCCTGATCCTCATCTTTGCGATCATGTATTTCCTGCTCATCCGACCGCAGCAGAAGAAGATGAAGCAACACGCCGCCATGGTCGCGGCCCTGCGCCGGGGCGATCAGGTCGTGACGCAAGGCGGGCTGATTGCGAAGGTTACGAAAGTCAAAGACGATGCTGAGATCGAGGTGGAGCTCGCAGATGGCGTGAAGGTCCGCGTGGTGCGCAACACCATCGCACAAGTCATGTCGAAGACCGAACCGGCCGAGAACTGAGCCCGCGCGCATGCTGCATTTCTCCCTCTGGAGCCGGATCGTCATCGCGGGGATCGTGCTTGTGGGCTTGTCGCTCGCCGCGCCAAACCTCTTTTACGATCGCGTCGAACGCCACAACGATGCGGTGGCCGAGATCGAGGCGCTTGGGGCGACGGAGGAGCGGCTTGCCGATGAGGCGGGTTGGCCCGGGTTCCTGCCATCGGGGTTGGTTAATCTCGGGCTCGATCTCCGCGGTGGGGCGTATCTTCTGGCCGAAGTGCAGGTCGAACAAGTCTATGCCGAGCGGATGGAGGCGCTTTGGCCCGAGTTGCGCGACGCGCTGCGCGCCGAGAGAGCGACGGTCGGCGGCATTCGCCGCGTCGAAGGGCCGCCAGAGGCGCCAGAGGAGCTCCATATCCGGATCGCCAACCCCGAGGCGATGGGCACCGCGCTCGAGATCGCGCGCGGGCTCGCGCAGCCCATCGTGTCGCTCACCGGCGTCGGGCGCGACGACATCGAGGTGCGCGGCGAGGGCGATCTCCTGATCGTCGGCCTGACGGAGGCCGAAAAGCAGGCGAGCGATGACCGGACCATCCAGCAATCGCTGGAAATTGTCCGGCGGCGGGTCGACGAAGTCGGCACGCGGGAGCCGTCGATCCAGCGCCAGGGCGAGGATCGGATCGTGATACAGGTGCCGGGCATCGGCTCGGCCGATGAGCTGAAGGCGCTGATCGGGACGACCGCGCAGCTGACATTCAACCCGGTGATCTCGCGCACATCCGATGCGGGCGCGTCTGTCGGCTCGGGCGAGGTGATCTATCCCTCGGTCGACGAGCCCGGTGCATTTTACGTGTTGGAGCGGCGGCCGGTTGTGACCGGTGAACAACTCACCGATGCGCAGCCAAGCTTTGATCAGAACGGGCAACCGGCCGTGAACTTTCGGTTTAATCCGCAGGGCGCGCGGAAGTTTGGCGATTACACGCTGGAAAACATCGGCTCGCCCTTTGCCATCGTCCTAGATGGCGAGGTGATCTCGGCGCCTGTGATCCAGGATCATATCCCGGGCGGCTCGGGCATCATCACCGGCAATTTCACGGTGGAGGAGAGCGCAAACCTTGCGGTCCTTCTGCGAGCCGGGGCCCTCCCGGCAGAAATGGTGTTCCTCCAGGAGCGAACGATCGGGCCAGAACTCGGCGCCGATAGCATCGCCGCGGGGCAGATCGCGACGCTGGTGGCCTTTGCCGCCGTCCTTGTCTTCATGTTCCTCAGCTACGGGATGTTTGGGCTCTTCGCGAACGTTGCGCTCATCATCAATGTGGCGATGATCTTTGGCCTTCTGTCGCTTATCGGGGCGACGCTGACGCTGCCCGGCATCGCGGGGATCGTGCTGACGGTCGGGATGGCGGTCGACGCCAACGTGCTCGTCTTCGAACGCATCCGGGAGGAGCTTAAGACCGCCAAGGGCCCGGCACGGGCCATCGAGCTTGGCTACGAAAAAGCGCTCTCGGCGATCATCGACGCCAACATCACGACGTTCCTGACCGCCGCGATCCTCTTCACGCTGGGCTCCGGCCCGGTGCGCGGCTTTTCGGTGACGCTGGCGCTCGGCATCCTCACCTCCGTCTTCACGGCAATCTACGTCACGCGGTTCCTGATCGTGCTCTGGTTTGAGCGCCGCCGCCCCAGAAAGATCGAGGTCTGAGCGTGCGCCTGAAACTCGTCCCCTCCGAGACGTCGATCAACTTCTTCCGCGGCTGGCAGATGACGTTTGGGGCCTCCATGCTCGCGATGGTCGCCGCCATCGTGCTCTTCGTCGTCGTGGGGCTGAACTTCGGGATCGACTTCCTCGGCGGCTCCACGATCCGGACACAGAGCGTAAATGCCGTCGATGTCGGCGCCTACCGCGACGCGCTTACACCGCTCGGGCTTGGCGATGTCTCGATCACCGAGGTGTTCGACCCGACCTTTACCGCCGATCAGAATGTCGCGCAGGTCCGCATCCAAGCCCAGCCCGGCGAAGAGAGCGTCTCGCCCGCCACCATCGCCGCCATCGAAGCGGCCCTTGTTGCGATCGACCCCAACATCACGTTTCCGTCTGTCGAGTCGGTCGGGCCAGAGGTTTCGGGCGAGTTGGTGCGCACCGCGATCCTGGCGGTGGCGCTCGCGATTGCGGCGGTGCTTATCTATATTTGGCTGCGTTTTGAGTGGCAGTTCTCGCTCGGGGCGGTTGCCGCCCTCGTCCACGACGTGGTGCTGACCATCGGCATCTTCTCGATCCTGCAGATCCGCTTTGATCTCGCGATTATTGCCGCGCTACTGACCATCGTCGGCTATTCGCTCAACGATACCGTCGTCGTCTTCGACCGGGTGCGCGAAAACCTGCGCAAATATAAGCAGATGGAGCTCGCGGGCGTCTTGAACCTCTCAATCAATGAGACGCTATCGCGCACGATCATGACCTCGGTCACGACGCTCCTGGCGCTGATATCGCTCTATGTGCTCGGCGGCGACGTGATCCGCGGCTTTGTTTTTGCGATGATCTGGGGCGTGATCGTGGGCACCTATTCCTCGGTCTTTGTGGCTTCGGCGATCTTGCTTTGGCTCGGCGTTAAGCGCGACTGGTCAAAGCCCGATGCCGGCGCGGGCACGCAATTCGGCGAAGCCGATGCCTGAGGCGCTGGCCGCGGCGCTCGCCACGCCCGGCCTCGTCTGGATCATCGCAACGACAGTCGCCGCGGGTGCGGTTTACGGCTTTGCGGGCTTTGGCGCGGCGCTGATCTTTATGCCGGTTGCGACCGCGTTCGTCCCTGCACAGCTTGCTATCTCCTCGATGGCGCTGATTGCGCTCTCCTCGATGGTCACGGTCGTGCCACGGGCGTGGCGAAAGGCCGATAAGGGCGTCGTTCTCACGATGGTTGGCGTCGCGCTCTGTACGATCCCGCTTGGCGTCGCCGTCTTGCGCGTGGCAGATCCTGACATGCTGCGATGGGCTGTGATCGCCCTAGCCGCGGCGACCCTTGCCGCGCTGCTCTCGGGTTGGCGGCGGACCGGAGAGGACACCGTGCCCGCACGGCTCGCCGTGGCAGGCGCGTCGGGCTTTTGCGGCGGCGCGGTCGGGCTCAACGGGCCGATCCTCGTCCTCTTTCAGCTCTCGGGTCGGATGCGCGTCGAGACGATGCGGGCCAACACAATCGTGTTTCTTTCGGTGACGGGGCTCGCCGTGTTACCCGCGATGATGCTGCTGGGGCTCTTTGACGCGGCCGCCCTTGCCTTGGGTCTGCTTCTTGCCGTGCCCTATGGGGCCGGCACGCTTCTCGGCCGCGCACTCTTTGACCCCGCCCGGGAGCGGCTCTACCGCAGCGTGGCCTATGCCGTGATCGGGGCGGCGATCGTGCTGGGCCTGCCCCTTTGGAGCTGAGCGCGCTGTCGCACGGGCGACTTGAGCGCGCGTGCCGGCTTCGCTAGTCAGCTTTCATGCGTATGAGCGAGATGACCTTTCCGGACGCGCGCCCCGTCGAAGGCTACGGCCCCGGCTTTTTCCGCATCGGTGGCGAGGTCCGCGAGGGCGCGTTGCTGGTTGGGCCAGAGGGCGTGGTGCCCTGGTCCGGCGCCGGGGATCACGCGCCGCTGATGGCGTTGGCGGGGGCGGTCGACGTGCTTTTCTTTGGCACTGGGGCCGAGATCGCACATCCGCCGGCCGGTTTGCGCGCGGCGCTCGAAGCCGCCGGGATCGGCGTCGAAGCGATGGCGTCGCCCACCGCCTGTCGCAGCTATAATGTCACGCTTTCGGAGGGGCGGCGTGTGGCTTTGGCGGCGTTGCCGGTCTGAGGGCGTGTAATCGGCGCCGTTGCGCGTCTGCGCTAACCACTCCTTAACCATGTCGCGCCATAGGGTTTTGGGAAGAATTTGCTTGAAATGCTCGTGAGCCACCCGCATACAGCCGGGAACAAGAGGTGAACATGAGCAGTTATCGCCCGTCGCACGCGGCCCCGTTGCCGCGGCTTGGGGCCTATGAAAAAAGGAGCCAGGAGATGGCGACAGGGACCCTGCTGGACATGGTGGACAAAAAGAGCGCCGATAAACAAAAGGCGCTCGACTCGGCGCTGGCCCAGATCGAGCGGCAGTTCGGCAAGGGCTCGATCATGAAGCTCGGCGGCGACAATGCCATGCCCGAGATCGAGGCGACGTCGACCGGCTCGCTGGGCCTCGACATCGCGCTTGGGATCGGCGGGCTGCCCAAGGGCCGGATCGTCGAGATCTACGGGCCGGAAAGCTCGGGCAAGACAACCCTGACGCTCCATTGCGTCGCCGAAGAGCAAAAAAAGGGCGGCGTCTGCGCCTTTGTCGATGCCGAACACGCGCTAGACCCGATGTATGCGCGCAAGCTGGGCGTGGATCTCGATGAGCTCTTGATCTCGCAGCCCGATACCGGCGAACAGGCGCTTGAGATCACCGATACGCTCGTGCGCTCCGGCGCGGTGAGCATGGTCGTCGTCGATTCGGTCGCCGCCCTCACGCCGAAATCCGAGCTCGAGGGCGATATGGGCGATTCGTCCGTGGGCGTGCACGCGCGGCTGATGAGCCAGGCGATGCGCAAGCTTACAGGGTCCATTGCGCGGTCAAATTGCATGGTGATTTTCATCAACCAGATCCGGATGAAGATTGGCGTCATGTTCGGCTCGCCCGAGACGACGACGGGCGGCAACGCACTGAAGTTCTACTCCTCTGTGCGCCTCGACATCCGCCGCATCGGCGCGATCAAGGATCGCGACGAGGTCGTCGGCAACACGACGCGGGTGAAGGTCGTCAAGAACAAGGTCGCGCCGCCTTTCAAGCAGGTCGAGTTCGACATCATGTACGGCGAAGGGATCTCGAAGACCGGCGAGTTGATCGACCTCGGCGTGAAAGCGGGCGTCGTCGAAAAGTCCGGTGCGTGGTACTCCTATGGCGACGAGCGGATCGGCCAAGGGCGGGAAAATGCCAAGACATTCTTGCGCGAAAACCGTGACGTGGCGCTCGCCATCGAAGACAAGATCCGCGCCGCCCACGGTCTCGACTTTGACGTCGAAGGCGGCCCGGCGGAGACCGATGACGTCGTCGAGCGATAAGGCTTCTCAGCGGAGTGTGATCCAGCGGCAAGGCGGCTCAGGGAGCCGCCTTGTTCTTTGACTTGTGGTGGGGCGCTGCCCCGTCGCCTGCGGCGCCTCCCCGGGATATGTGCAGGCCCAAAGAAAGATTTGCAGACCCAAGAAGACGCAGATAACGCTCCGTTAAGGTTAACCCGCCAAGACAGGATTGCGGTACAGGCGGGGACGCCGATGGCCGCGCCCGAAGAAGACGCCCCGGCCCGCGCGCGTGGCCGCGTTACGAGAGCGCGGTCCCTTGGGCTGGGGCGCATCTTGGTGTTCTTTGGGCTTGAAATATCCTCGCCGAAGGCTCCCGACCTCTGCCGAATGCGGCAATGCCGGGCACTTGGATGTGTCAGCGCGGCCTGGCATCGGTAGACAGAGAGGGCGCGTCTCTCTATTTCTGCGCGACGGCGATTGCGCCCCATACCCACACCCGCTGAGAGCCCCGAGCCATGTCCAGCCCTGCCAAGACTGCCCAGAGCCTCGCCGACATCCGGTCGACGTTCCTCGATTACTTCGCGCGGCAGGGGCACGCGGTGGTTGCGAGTTCGCCGCTCGTGCCGCGCAACGATCCCACGCTGATGTTTGCCAATTCCGGCATGGTGCAGTTCAAAAACCTCTTCACCGGGGTCGAAACGCGGGACTATGCCCGGGCCACCACCTCGCAGAAATGCGTGCGCGCGGGCGGCAAGCACAACGATCTCGACAACGTGGGCTACACCAACCGGCATCACACCTTCTTCGAGATGCTCGGCAACTTCTCGTTTGGAGACTATTTCAAAGAGCAGGCAATCCCCTTCGCTTGGGAGGTCGTCACGAAAGAACTCGGGATCGATGCCTCGAAGCTCTTGGTCACCGTTTATCACACGGATGATGAAGCCGCTGACCTCTGGAAGAAGGTCGCGGGCCTTCCCGATGACCGGATCCTGCGCATTGCGACCGATGACAACTTTTGGATGATGGGGCCGACCGGCCCTTGCGGCCCTTGCTCGGAGATCTTCTACGATCATGGGGATCACATCTGGGGCGGGCCCCCGGGCAGCCCCGAGGAGGATGGTGACCGCTTCGTGGAGATCTGGAACCTCGTCTTCATGCAATACGAGCAATTCGAGGACGGCTCGCGGCGCCCGCTTGCCGCGCAGTCGATCGACACCGGCATGGGGATCGAGCGGGTCGCCGCCCTCCTGCAGGGCACGAACGACAATTACGCCACCGACCTGATGCGCGGTCTGATCGAAGCCTCGGCCCAGGAGAGCTCGACCGACCCCGACGGCCCGGGCCGCACCCATCACCGCGTGATCGCCGATCACCTGCGCTCGGTGTCGTTCCTGATCGCCGATGGCGTGCTCCCCTCGGGCGAGGGGCGCGGCTATGTCCTGCGTCGGATTATGCGCCGGGCCATGCGGCACGCGCATCTTCTCGGCACAAAAGATCCGCTCATGCACCGCCTGGTGCCGGAGCTTGTCAGCCGGATGGGCGGGGCCTATCCGGAACTTTACACCGCGCAGGCGCTGATCGCAGAGACCCTGCGCACCGAGGAGACGCGCTTTCGCCAGACGCTCGAGCGGGGGCTCAAGCTTCTCGACGAGGAGCTGTCGACCCTGCCCGAGGCGGCGGAATTGCCGGGACAGACCGCGTTCAAGCTCTACGACACCTATGGCTTCCCGCTCGATCTCACCCAGGACGCGCTTCGCGAGAAAGGGCGGAGTGTGGATACTGACGGTTTCGATGCCGCCATGGCCGAGCAGAAAGCAAAAGCGCGCGCCGCTTGGGCCGGCACGGGCGAGGTTGCCGATGCGAGCGTTTGGTTCGACATCGCCGATGCCGAGGGCGCGACAGATTTCCTGGGCTACGACACGGAGATTGCCGAGGGCCAAGTCGTCGCCTTGGTCAAGGACGGCGCGCGGGTCGACGCCGCCGTTCTCGGCGATGCGGTGCAAATCGTACTGAACCAGACGCCGTTTTACGCGGAGGCGGGTGGGCAGGTCGGCGATACGGGCCGCCTCTCGACGGATCGCGGCCGCGCACGCATCACCGACACCAAGAAGGTCGCCGGGATCTCGATCCACGTGGCCATCGTTGAGGAGGGCACGCTCGCGCTCGGCGAGGCGGCAAAGCTCGAGGTCGACCATGCCCGCCGCGCGGCAATCCGGGCCAACCATTCGGCGACGCACCTCCTCCATGAGGCCCTGCGCCAGCGGCTCGGCGCGCATGTCGCGCAGCGCGGCTCGCTGAATGCGCCAGACCGCTTGCGCTTTGATTTCTCGCACAACGCCGCGCTGAGCCTCGACGACATTGCGGCTGTCGAGACCGAGGTGAACGCCTTCGTGCGCCAGAATAGCGCCGTCGAGACGCGGATCATGACGCCGGATGACGCGCGGGCCATTGGCGCCCAGGCACTCTTTGGCGAAAAGTATGGCGAGGAGGTCCGCGTCGTCTCCATGGGCCGGGCGCCCACCGGCAAGGGCAGCGATGGCGACACCTGGTCTATCGAGCTCTGCGGCGGCACCCATGTCCGCCAGACCGGCGATATCGGTCTTTTCGTGACATTGGGTGACAGCGCGTCCTCTGCCGGTGTGCGCCGGATCGAAGCGCTCACCGGCGAGGCAGCGCACGCCTATCTGCGCGAGCAAGACCATCGCCTCGCGCAGGTGGCGCTCGCGGTCAAGGCGCCAGCGGCAGAGGTCGTGGGCCGGGTGCAGGCGCTTCTCGATGAGCGAAAGGCGCTGAGCGCCGAGGTCGCCGATCTCCGGCGGCAACTTGCCCTCTCGGGTGGCAGCGGCGCGGCGGAACCTGTGGCCAGGGAGATCGCCGGCGTGCCCTTCCTCGCGCAGGTCTTGACCGGCGTGACGGGCAAGGACCTGCCCGGCCTCATCGACGCCCATAAGGAGCGCCTCGGATCGGGTGCGATCCTCCTCATCGCCGATGCGGGCGGCAAAACCGCGGTGGCCGCGGGCGTGACGGACGATCTCACGGGCCGCGTCTCGGCCGTCGATCTCGTGCGCGCCGCCGTGGCCGAGCTTGGCGGCAAGGGCGGCGGCGGACGCGCGGACATGGCCCAGGGCGGCGGCAAGGACGCCACGAACGCCGAAGGGGCTATCGCGGCGGCCACGCGCCTGCTCGAAGGGGTCGCCGCATGAGACCGGCCTACTGGATCGCCCATGTCACCGTCACCGACGAGGCGGCCTATGGCCGCTACGCTGCGCTGGCGACCGAGGCGATTGCCGCCCATGGCGGAGAGTTTCTCGCGCGCGGCGGCCGCAACACGTGGTTCGAGGGCGCGCCCCGCGCGCGCAATGTCGTCGCGCGGTTCCCCTCGATGGAGGCGGCGGAGACCTGCTATCGCTCGGAAGCGTATCAGCAGGCGCTGAGCCATGCGGTCGACGCGTCGGAACGGGACTTGATGATCGTCGAAGGGGTGTGATCCCGCTTGCGGAGCTGACCGCGCGCTATGCTCAAGCGGGTCGCATCGAGGCGATCCTGCTGCGGCCCGCACGGCTCGCCGAGCCCATGCGGGTCGAGGCGGCCCCGCTGACGGAGACCGGTCTTGACGGCGATCACGCGCGCCCGGGCAAGCGCGCGCTTACGCTGGTCCAAGCCGAGCATCTGCCGGCGATCGCAGCTTTGGTGGGACGCGCTGAGGTCGCACCCGAACTGCTGCGCCGCAACCTCGTCATATCCCGGCTCAACCTCGCCGTGCTGCGCGGCAAGGCCCTGCGCCTGGGCACCGCGCGGATCGAGATCACCGGCCCGTGCGCGCCCTGCTCCCGCATGGAGGCAGCGCTTGGCCATGGCGGCTATACGGCGATGCGGGGCCATGGCGGCTGGTGTGCGCGCGTGCTTGCCCCGGGTGAGCTCCGAGTTGGCGACGCTCTCAGCCCCGATTGAGCCTCAGCCGGCCGCCCGCGCTTGCCGCTTGCGCTCATGCGGGTCGAGGAACCGTTTGCGCAGGCGCACCGCGCCCGGTGTCACCTCCACAAGCTCATCATCGTCAATGTAAGCGATGGCCTCCTCGAGGCTCATCTTGACGGGCGGGGTCAGCACCACGGCGTCGTCCTTTCCGCTCGCCCGCACATTCGTAAGCTTCTTGCCCTTCAGCGGGTTCACTTCGAGGTCGTTATCCCGGCTATGCTCGCCGATGATCATGCCCTCGTAGATCTCCTCCTGCGCGCCGATAAAGAGCCGTCCGCGATCCTCGAGGTTGAAGAGCGCGTAAGCCACCGATTGCCCGCTCTCCATCGAGATCAGCACGCCGGCGCGGCGACCGGGGATCGCGCCCTTAAACGGCGCCCAGGCTTGAAACACCCGGTTGAGGACGCCCGTGCCGCGCGTATCGGTTAGGAACTCGCCCTGATAGCCGATCAGCCCGCGCGACGGGACATGCGCGATGATGCGCGTCTTGCCGCTCTGCTGGCGCATCTCGACGAGATCGCCCTTGCGCGCCCCGGTCAGCTTTTCGATGACGGCGCCGGAATATTGGTCGTCGACATCGATTGTGACCTCTTCAATGGGTTCGAGCCGGTGCCCGTCCTCTTCGCGCATGAGGACACGGGGGCGCGAGATCGAGAGCTCGAAGCCTTCGCGCCGCATGTTCTCTATGAGGACCCCCATCTGCAGCTCGCCCCGCCCGGCGACCTCGAAGGCTTCGCCGCCTGGCGTGTCGGTCACGCGGATTGCGACGTTGGTCTCTGCCTCTTTGAGCAGCCGCTCGCGGATCACCCGGCTCTGGACCTTTTTGCCATCGCGCCCGGCGAGCGGGCTGTCGTTGATGCCAAAGGTGACCGAGATCGTCGGCGGGTCGATCGGCTGGGCGGGTAGGGGCTCCTCGACAGCGAGGGCGGCGATCGTGTCGGCAACGGTGGCCTTGGCCATCCCTGCAAGCGTGACGATGTCGCCCGCCGCGCCTTCGTCGATCTCCTTGAGCGCGAGGCCGCGGAACGCCTGCACCTTCGTCACGCGAAACTGTTCGATCTTCTGCCCGATGCGGCTGAGCGCTTGGACGCTCTGGCCGGTCTTCACCCGCCCCGCCTCGATACGCCCCGTCAGCATCCGCCCGATGAAGGGATCTGCGCCGAGTGTGGTCACCAGCATGCGGAAATCCTCCTCCGCTCTGGCAAGCTGCCTAGGGCGCGGCACGTGGTTGACGATCAGGCGAAAGAGGGCGTCGAGGTCGCGCCGAGGCCCGTCGAGCTCCGCATCCGCCCAGCCGGATCTGCCGGAGGCGTAAAGATGCGGGAAGTCGAGTTGATCCTCTTCGGCATCGAGCGCGGAGAAGAGATCGAAAACCTCGTCGAGCGCCCGGTCGGGCTCCGCATCTGGCTTGTCGACCTTGTTCAACACGACGATGGGTCGGAGCCCGAGCGCCAGCGCCTTCGAGGTCACAAACTTCGTCTGCGGCATCGGCCCCTCAGCGGCATCGACCAGCAGCACGACCCCGTCGACCATCGACAGGATCCGTTCGACCTCGCCGCCAAAATCTGCGTGCCCCGGCGTGTCGACGATGTTGATCCGCGTGCCGTGCCACTCGACCGAGGTCGCCTTGGCCAGGATCGTGATGCCGCGCTCGCGCTCCAACTCGTTCGAATCCATCGCCCGCTCGGCCACCGCCTGGTTCTCGCGAAACGCGCCCGATTGCTTCAAGAGCTCATCGACCAGCGTCGTCTTGCCGTGGTCCACGTGGGCGATGATCGCGATGTTACGCAGGTCCATGGGCCTCTCCTCAGCGTCGGCCCGCTGCTACCGTCCCCACACGCAAAGGGCCAGGGCCTCCCTGCACTTTCTGTCGAGCGCCGCACCCACTGCCAAATGAACGCCCGCTTCCCCCTCATCTTGGCGAAAATACTCTCGGGGGGTCTGGGGGGCAGACGGCCCCCCAGCCGCATCATAGAGTCCACCGCCCTGGGCCAGAGAACCCGCACCAACCATAGGATACCGGGCCGCTCTCAATCCGTCCCGCGATAGGGCTTCACGTATTGCAGCGCCATGTCCCAGGGAAAGAAGATCCATGTGTCCTGGCTAACTTCGGTGATGAAGGTCTCGACCATCGGGCGCCCCTTTGGCTTGGCGTAAACGGTGGCGAGATGAGCCTTCGGATAGAGCGCGCGCACAAGCTCCAAGGTTTTGCCGCTGTCCACCAGATCGTCGACGATCAGGATCCCGCTCCCATCACCCATCAACGCGGCATCGGGCGCCTTGAGGACGATGGCGTCGGTCTGGGTCTGATGGTCGTAGGATTTAACAGAGATCGTATCGACCGTGCGGATATCGAGCTCGCGGCTGACGACCATTGCGGGTGCCATGCCGCCCCGGGTGACGGCGACCACAGCGCGCCATCCCCCCGGCGGGCCAACGCTTTCGAGCCGCCAGGCCAGCGCACGGCTGTCGCGGTGGATCTGGTCCCAACTCACGTGAAACCCTTTTTCGTGGGGCAGTCGTTCGGTCATTGGAGGCTCCTCGGGTCTGGCAGGGCGACAGGGCGGGACACGTGGGGTTGGCATGTCGGGCGGCGGGACGCGTCTGCCTCGGCAATCGAAGGCTCGGTTGGGCAGACGCCCCCGCGACGGTTCGCGCAGTTCTGAAGCTGGGCACAGCCCGGCATCACAGGGCCCCGAGATCGGGCGCGTCCACCGCCTTCATGCCCACCGCGTGATAGCCGGCGTCGACGTGATGCACTTCGCCCGTCACGCCTGAGCCGAGATCCGAGAGCAGATAGAGCGCCGACCGGCCGACATCGGTCGGCGTGACGGTCCTCCGGAGCGGCGCGTTCAACTCGTTCCACTTTAGGATATAGCGGAAATCGCCGATGCCCGACGCCGCAAGCGTCTTGATCGGGCCCGCGCTGATGGCATTAACGCGCACGCCGTCCCTGCCGAGATCCTCGGCCATGTAGCGGACCGAGGCTTCGAGTGCGGCTTTGGCGACGCCCATGACGTTGTAATGGGGCATGACCTTTTCGGCCCCGTAATAGGTCAGCGTGAGGCAGGACCCGCCCGCGGGCATCAGCGCGGCCGCATGCTTTGTGCACGCGGTGAAGGAGTAGACGGAGATGTCCATCGACTGCAGGAAGTTGTCGCGCGAAGTGTCAACGTAGCGGCCGCGCAGCTCGGACTTGTCCGAAAAACCGATCGCGTGGACGTAAAAATCGAGGCTGCCCCAAGCCGCGCCGATCTGCGCAAAGGCCGCGTCGACCGACGCAGCGTCTCCCACATCGCACTCGGCAAGCTGGGTCACCCCAATCTGCTCGGCCAGGGGCAGCACCCGCTTCTTCAGTTGCTCGCCCTGATAGGTGAGCGCGATCTCGGCCCCGGCGGCGTGGAGCGCCTGGGCGATGCCCCAAGCGATTGATTTGTCGTTGGCAAGGCCCATGATAAGTCCCCGCTTGCCTGCCATCAGCTCTGATGTCATTACCGCCGCCTCTTGGTCTGCGTGTCGCTCGGTGTAGGCCACGGGGCCGCGCCGGTGCAAGGGACCACGGGGTCGCCAGAGGTCCACCAGTGACGCCAGTGCCGGGCGCTCTGCCGGGCAACCTAGGGATGGCACGCAGCGCGCGTGAGACGAAGAAGGACGAATACCAGATATGACCGACCGCACAGGCCCCTTTGCGGGCGACGATCCGTTCCTTTTGGCCCGCGATTGGCTGGCCGAGGCCGAGGCGCAAGAGTTGAACGACCCCAACGCCATTGCGCTGGCAACGGTTGACCCGGAGGGGCTGCCCAATGTGCGCATGGTCCTCCTCAAAGAGATCGAAGCGGCGGGTGACGGGTCGGGCGCCTTTGTCTTTTATACGAATTACGGCTCGGCCAAGGGCCGCGAGATCGAGGCGAGCGGCAAGGCGGCCTTCGTGCTCCATTGGAAGTCGATCCGCCGGCAGATCCGCGTTCGCGGGCTCACCGAGCGCGAGGAAGGGCCGCAGGCCGACGCCTATTACGCTTCGCGCTCGCTCAAGTCGCGGCTTGGGGCTTGGGCTTCGGCACAGAGCCAACCGCTCAGTTCGCGCACGGCGCTGATGGCAGAGGTGGCAAAAGTGACAGCGGCCAAGGGGCCGGCCCCGGCGCGCCCGCCTTTTTGGGGCGGCATTCGGATCAAACCGGTCGAGGTCGAGTTTTGGGCAGATGGCGACTTTCGGCTGCACGACCGCTTTCGCTGGAAGACCCAGAAGGCAGGCGGCGGCGCAGACTGGTCGGTCACGCGCCTGAGCCCGTGATCGGACAGGCCGGGCCGCCCCGAACCGCGTTACAATTCTTTCAAGCGGTCATCGACCTCGCGAGGCAACGGGCGTAAGGTGGTAACAATCAAAAGAAACCGAAGTGATTACCAACACACGATAACCATGGGCTGGCGAGATTTAACTCTCGGTTGTATTTCTGTTCCCCAGACGCCGACATAATGTTGCCGACCGATCGGGAGTATATCAGCTTTTTTTAACTGTCTGGTCTGTCGCGATTTTTTTGAGTTATTGTGAATGGGATCGCGGAGACGAGAAGGTGACGGAACGTGAGTGAAGCAAGCGGCGAAGATCGCGACGCATCACAAAGGCGGGTTGCGGGACGGGTGAAATGGTTCGATCCCGCCAAGGGCTTCGGCTTTGTCGTCGCCGATGCGGGTGGGCCCGATATCCTGTTGCACGCCAATGTGTTGCGCAATTTTGGGCAGAGCTCTGTCGCCGATGACGCGCGCGTCGTGATCGACGTTCAGGAGACCGCGCGCGGGATGCAGGCGGTCGAGGTGTTTGAGATCACGCCGCCCCCAGCGGAAAGCAGCTTTTCGGATGTCGATATGCTGTCGGCCGAGGAATTGGCACGGCTGCCGCTGGAGCCGGCGCGGGTCAAATGGTTCGATAAAGGCAAGGGCTTTGGGTTTGCCAATGTGTTTGGCCGGGCCGAGGACGTGTTTGTGCATATCGAGGTCTTACGTCGGTCGGGGCTCGCCGATCTTCAGCCGGGCGAGGCGATCGGCATCCGGGTGACGGAGGGCAATCGCGGGCGCATGGCGCTCCATGTCGCAGCCTGGGAAAAAGCGCTGCAGGAGGGCTAGGCCATGCGGCGCGGCTGGCGCGACGTGCTTAGATCGTGTCTTTTAGGACTCATCGGCGCGATCTTGCCGAGTGTCGCGCTGGCCCTCTGCGCGGCGGATCGGGTGGACCTTCGCGGGGCGTGGGGACAGGCGAGCTTTAGCGTCGAGATCGCCGATACCGATGCCAGGCGCGCGCTCGGCCTCATGCATCGCGAGAGCCTGCCCTTCAGCTCTGGCATGCTGTTTGTCTATGACCGTGCCGCAAACCCGTCCTTTTGGATGCGCAACACGCTCATCCCGCTCGACATGATCTTTGTCCGACCGGACGGCGTCGTGCAGCACGTGCATGCCGAAGCGGTTCCCCTCGACGAGCGGACGCGGATCTCCGGTGGGGACGGCGTCCTTGCGGTGCTCGAGATCAACGGTGGGCTGGCCGAGCGGCTGGGGATCGAGCCCGGCACGGAAATGCGTCACCCCGCCTTTGGCGCGGAGGCGGCTTGGCCGTGCGAGGCCGAAGCGTCGGACGCCGGTTAAGGGTGTCCGACTGGGGCCAGAGCGGCCTTGCATTCGCCACCCAAATGCCGGATGCGGAGAGCATCGGGGCGTGGCGCAGCCTGGTAGCGCGACGGTTTTGGGTACCGTAGGTCGTAGGTTCGAATCCTGCCGCCCCGACCATGTCAAACTGTTGGTGCCGATCCGATCCGCAAGCACGTTTGACAGACGCAGCAGATCTCGTCGTTGACGTGGGGTCGACGGATGCCGCGTTGTTTGGATACTCCGGCGCGCGCCGGTGCAGAGGTGAGTTCACACCGCTAAATGGGGTTGGAGCGTACGCGGCTCTTAGAGCCGACGCACGCTCCGAACGGTCAGAGGCCAGGACCGTTATTCCTGATCCGTGGAAGACGCGAGCTTGCTTGCGGCCTGCCATGTATATCGGACGACGGCGGCAATGTGGGCGGGCAAGCGAGCTATGCCTGCGCCGCCCGGCCGGGTGCCGCCAGGACCGTTGACGACATGCGATTTGCTTTGCCAAGCGCACCGATTGCTCTGAGGCCTGCGATGAAGACCGCCGCGCGCCGCCGCCGCAAAGGCGGGGTGGCTTGGGCACGGTCGTCAACGAAGTTGTAGCGCCGGTGCCAAGATCGACTGTGCGCCAGAACGGCGGCCGACCCCTTAAAACATCGAAAAGGCCGGATCATCATAGAGCCCTGCGACCGTGATCGTGAGGCCAGCTTCGCCCCCAAGGTCGTCGATCTCGTCATGGGCCTCCGCAAGGCTTGCCGCCGAGCCGTCGAAGAGCGCCATGACATCGCGCCCGTCCTCGAGGTCATTCAGGCCATGGCCGAGGGCGAAGTGGAGCCCGATCTCGGTCTTGGCCGCGAGGTAGGCGGCGTCTTCGGCGCTGCCGGTCTCGCCCTTTGCGCCCCGAAGGATCGCGAGGATGAACTCCGAGCGCGCCACGTCGCCCGACGCAAGCTCACCCTCCCAATAAGCCGCACCCTCGGCATCGGGCGCGCGCCCGAGCACGTTCTGATACACCGCCTCAACAAGCGCGGCGTCGCTCGCGCCGGCAGGATAGAGAGCCTGTGTCTCGGGTTGGACCGAGAAGCTTGCCGCAATCGCCTGCAGGCTCTTGCCGCCCTCATATTGGTCGGCCCAGTACAGCAGGCCCTCGGCATCCGGCGCACGGTTAAAGTACGCCAGATAGATCTCCGCGAGGTCGGTCAGCTCTCTGACGGAAAGGTCCGTGGCGCCACTGAAGAGACCCCAGGCTGTCCCTCCAGCGCTGAGCGTTTCGACCGCGTTGAGCGTGTCGACAGCGCCCGAAGGCGTCTCGACCCGGACCAAGTCGTCGTGAATGACGATGCCGAGATCGGACGTGTCGTAGATCGCCCGGTCCTGGCCAGCGCCGCCGCGGAGGATGTCCGATCCGCCGCCGCCATGGAGCACGTCGTTGCCTGCCCCGCCATCAAGCGTGTCGTTGCCGTCGCCGCCGCGGAGCGTGTCGTTGCCCCCAAGACCATGCATGAGATCGGCGCCGTTCGTCCCTGTCCAATCATCGTTGCCGGGGGACAGGTCGTCGTCGATCTGAGGTCCGACGCCGGGGTCGAAGTCGGGCATACCGGTTGGGTCAGCCTCGTGACCGAACCAAACGTGGGAGACGCCTTTGTGGATGCTGACGCCAATGGCGTTCCACTCCTGGCTCCACTGCCCGGAGTTAGAAATCACCTCCTCGTGGCTCGGCGAGTTGATCCACCCGTCGAGGGCCACCTCGGGTGTCATGTCGGCGGTCGCGACATTGCCGATATAGCCCACCGAGATCTCGAACCCGTCCCCGCTATAGCCGGTGCCGAGGCGCGAGGGGGCATCCCACATCGCGGAATACGTGCTGGGATCATTGCTCGAGAAGGGTGCATCAGACCAGCTATGCGCCTCACCCGGACCCATCAGAAAGTCACCGATATTGTAGACCGTGTCGAGCGCGTGGCGGCTGGCGGTGATCGTCAGCCCTTTGCTGAGCGGGATCTCCGGCAGGCCGAACTCGGCGCGATAGGCCATGATATCGAGATAGAGCTCGTATTCGGCCGCATCGATACTGTCTTCACGGGTATCAGAATAAATGTTGACAGACATTTACACTCACATCTTCGGAACGTTGGCAGCGTCCGCGAGCAAGAAAGCGGACGTCGAAGTCGATTGCCGAAGGGAGTGCCTTAACTTTCGGGCAGGAAAATGGTCACACTTTGTGAACTTTGTCGCGTTTCGATCCGGTTCTAACTTGGTTTTAAGAAAACGCAGGAGACGCTCCATGCCATTGTCCACCGAAGCTTCGGCGCGACCGCGCCTGCTGTCGTGTTGCTGCCGTTTTGTCGCCATCTTCTGTGCGGGGATGGCAGTTGCCTCTACACAAAGTATGGCGCACGGTACCCATGCTGACCACAACCACGGCTATGGGGAGGGCGCTGTCGGCGGTCAGCCGCCGGTGCGCGCCCAGGCGGAATCGCCGCCCGTCGCGGAGCGGCGGGCCTCCCACTGTATCGCGCTGGCGAACAATACCCCGGGGATCGAGTACATTCACAAAGCGTCCTATACCGAGCCGGTCGAGGCGTTCTCGGTTCGCCTCAGCTATATCGATCACGCGATGTTTTTGCTCCAAACCCATGGCGGGCTTTCGGCGGTCACGGATTACAACGGCTACATCGGGCCGACAGATTTCGTGCCCGACGTCGTTACGATGAACCGGGCCCACTCCACCCATTGGACGGCCAGCCCCGACCCGGCCATTCCCCATGTCCTGCCTGGCTGGAACACCGAAGGGCCGGGCCCGGTCGATCACTACGTCGATCTTGGCGAGATGGTCGTGCGCAACGTCTCGACCAACATCCGCGGCCGCTTTGGCGGCGAGACGATGGTGGGCGGCAACTCGATCTTCGTCTTCGAGGTCGAGGGCCTCTGCATCGGGCATCTGGGCCATCTTCACCATGTCCCCTCCGACGCGCAGTTCGCGGCTCTGGGACGGATCGACGTGGTGATGGCCCCGGTCGATGGCGGGCTCACGCTGAGCTTGCCGGAGATGATCGAGACGCTGGAGCGGCTGCGCTCCTCTATCGTCATCCCGATGCATTGGTTCTCGCTCTTCTCGCTCAACACGTTCCTGGAAGGGATCCAAGACGAGTTCCGCGTCGAAATTCGCGACGAGCGCGCGCTTGAGGTCTCACTGCGGACGCTGCCGTCCGAGCCGACGGTGGTGGTGCTGCGGCCGCAATTCTTGGGCTTCAACGATGGGACGGGCGCAGGGGCTAGCGGAAACACCGGGTCGAGCACGGGCGGCGGTGCGGCGCCGCAGCCGCGCGCGACGGAGTAACTCCCGATGCTGAACCCGGTGAACGACCGTTTCGAGGCCGACTTGCGCGCAAGGCTGCCGCACGCGGTCTTCCGGCCGCTGGAGCCGCGCTACACTGAGGAGCCGCGCGGGCGCTGGCGGACGGCCGATGCGCTCGTTCTGGCGCCTGCAATGGTCGACGAGGTCTCTGAGATCCTGCGCGCCGCCTCGGCGGCAGCCGTCCCTGTCGTCCCGCTCGGCGGCGGCACAGGGCTCGTCGGCGGACAGATCGCGCCCGAGGGGCCGCGGCCCATTCTCTTGTCGCTGGAGCGGATGCGCGCGATCCGCGGAGTTTACGCCGATGAGAACGTGATCGTGGTCGAGGCGGGGGTGGTGTTGGCCGAGGTCCAGGCGGCCGCCGCGCGCGCGGGCGGGCTCTTCCCGCTTTCCCTTGCGTCCGAAGGTACGGCGCGGATCGGCGGACTCCTGTCGACCAATGCGGGCGGTGTGAATGTCCTGCGTTACGGCAATGCCCGCGATCTTTGCCTCGGGGTGGAGGCGGTCTTGCCCGATGGCGCGATCCTGCGCGGGCTAAAGCGTCTGCGGAAGGACAATACCGGCTATGACCTCAAAAACCTGCTGATCGGGGCGGAGGGCACGCTTGGCGTAATCACGGCGGCCACACTGCGCCTTGCGCCGCGCCCAGCGGGCGAAGGGGCTGCTATGCTTGCCGTGCCCTCGCCGCGCGCTGCGCTGGATCTGCTCGCGATGGCGCGCGACAGGATGGGCGAGGGCGTTTCGGCCTTTGAGCTGATGGGCGCGACGGGCTTTGATTTTCTGGCCGAGCATCTGCCAGAGCTGCGTCAGCCCTTTGCCGGGACGCCCGATTGGACGGTGCTCATTGATGTGGGCCTCGCGCGCGGGCTCGCGCCGGCCGAAGCGCTCGAAGGGCTCGTCGAGGAGGCCTACGAGGCGGGGCTCGTGACGGACGGGGTCATCGCGCAATCCGAGGCGCAGCGGCATGCACTTTGGCAGCTGCGCGAGTCGATCCCCGAAGCCAACCGCAAGGTCGGGTCGGTGTCGTCGCACGACATCTCGGTGCCGCTCCAGGCGATCCCCGACTTCATCGAACGCGGCAACGCCGCACTCGCCGCGCTCGGACCCTTCCGTGTGAATTGCTTCGGCCATGTCGGGGATGGCAACCTCCACTACAACGTCTTTCCGCCGCCCGGCAAATCTCGCGGCGATGTCGACGGGGCACGACCGGTCATCCAACGCACGGTGCACGATATCGTGGACGCGGTCGGCGGCTCGGTCTCGGCCGAGCACGGGATCGGACGGCTCAAGGTCGACGACCTGGAACGCTATGGTGACCCGACCAAGCTCGCGGCGATGCGCGCGATCAAAGCAGCGCTCGACCCGGCAGGGATCATGAACCCAGGCGCTGTGCTGCGGGTGTAGCGCCCGGCAAGGCCGCGCCGCGCCGCGCGTCAATCGCCGTCGAAGGCGCAAAGCGCGTGGACGTCGTGACCGAGCGCTTCGAGTTTCCCGCGCCCCCCGAGATCGGGCAGGTCGATGACGAACGCGCAGCCGACGACTGCGGCACCCAGCCGCTCGATGAGGCTGATCCCGGCCACCGCCGTCCCCCCTGTCGCAAGAAGATCGTCGACCAGAAGGACGCGCGCGCCCGAGGAAATCGCGTCGTCGTGGACCTCCATCACCGCTTCGCCGTATTCGAGCGTATAGGCCTCTGAGATCGTGGTGCCGGGCAGTTTGCCCTTTTTGCGCACGGGCACGAAGCCCAGGCCGAGCTGATGCGCCACGGCGCCGCCGAGGATAAAGCCGCGCGCTTCGAGCCCGGCGACCACGTCGATATCTTCGCCCGAATATGGGTGCAGCAATTGGTCGACCGCGAGGCGCATGCCCCGTGGATCGGCAAAAAGCGTCGTCACATCGCGGAACATGATCCCCTCTTTCGGGAAATCGGCGATGGTCCGGATATAGTCGCGGACGGATTTGCGGTTGACTGTCATCGTGCGGGGTCCCTCAGGTTGCGCGGCGCATCAGCGCAGTAGCCGCACCCATGCCCATAAGTGCTACGCCACCGCCTCGCATCAGCCAGCGGATCACCGAGGGGCGGGCAAGGCGGACGCGCAAGCGGTCGGCTAGAAGTGCGTAGGCGAGTGCATTGGCCGCGGCGAGGCCAACGAAGGTCGCAACGATCACCGCGCCCTGGGGTAAGACGGGCGCGTCCGGTCGAATGAATTGCGGCACGAAGGCCACGAAAAAGCCGACGGTCTTGGGGTTGAGCGCGGTCACGATTGCCGCATGGCGA
Organism: Pseudomonadota bacterium; assembly: GCA_038745585.1. GTDB lineage: Bacteria > Pseudomonadota > Alphaproteobacteria > Rhodobacterales > Rhodobacteraceae > HLUCCA09. The sequence continues at coordinate 385,104 of JBCDLH010000002.1, read as the reverse complement.
AAGACGGCGCGGGCGGAGACACCGTCTGGGGGCGCGCTGCCAGGCATCAGCGCCGGGCTTTCGCCAGCGCGCCGCAACATCCCCCAGCCGAGCCAAAGCAGATAGACCGCCGCGATCCATTTCAGGATCGTAAAGGCGGTGGCGGAGGCTGCGATCAAGGCGCCGAGACCCGCCAGGGCGGCGGTCAACGCGATCAGGTCGCCGAAGGCAACGCCGAGTGCTGTCGCCACCGCCACGCGACGGCCCTGGCTGACGGCATAGGACAGAACCAACAGCACAGTCGGGCCGGGAATAAGGAGGAGAGCGGTCGAGGCGGCGACGAAGGTCAGCCAAAGGGAGACGTCCATGGGGCTCGCTTTCGCAGGAGGGCAAGGAAAGGGTCGGGCGGGGTGTTCTCTGTCGCGGGAGGGTTCAGACGGGATGCGTTTGGGTCGGGGCGCGGTTTGGGGGGCGGCATGGGCTCAGCGGGGCATGGTTTGGGCGCGGTATGCTTCGGGCGTGCTATCGTTTTGGCGAGGCATCGCGGTCGCGGCCCGTGACGCTCATCGATACGGCGCTTAGGGACATCGGCATGCTCCGATCACGGGTCGCGGCGCGCGCTGGCTCAGCCGAGCACACGGCCGGCGACAGCGTCGAGCTTTGCCAAAAGGGCGGTGTCGCGCTTTTCGGGGGCGGTCAGGAGGGCAAATTCGAGGGCGCGGTCGCAGCCATGGGGGCAAGGCGCGCGGTCGGGACCGAGAAGGGCCGGTAATCTGCCCACCACGGCCCGCGCTTTCTCGGCATTGTTGGTGAGCACCGCGATGATGTCGGAGATATCGACCTCGCCATGCTGGGGGTGCCAACTGTCGTAATCGGTGACCATGGCAACGGTCGCGTAGCAGAGCTCGGCTTCGCGGGCGAGCTTGGCCTCGGGCATGTTCGTCATACCGATGACGTCCGCGCCCCAAACCTCGCGGTACATCTTTGACTCCGCCAAAGAGGAAAACTGCGGCCCCTCCATCGCAAGATAGGTTCCGCCCGCATGGAGGGTGACGCCTGCGTCGCGCGCGGCCTCTGCGCAGGCTTCTCCGAGGCGTGGGCAGGTCGGGTGCGCGACCGAGACATGGGCGACGCAACCCGGTCCGAAGAAGGACTTCTCGCGCGCAAAGGTCCGGTCGATGAACTGATCGACGACAACGAAATCGCCCGGCGCCATCGCCTCGCGGAACGAGCCGCAGGCGGAGACGGAGATCACATCGGTCACGCCGATCCGCTTTAGCGCGTCGATATTGGCGCGGTAGGGCACCGAGGTCGGCGTGTGGACATGGCCGCGGCCGTGGCGGGGCAGGAACGCCATTGGCACGCCGTCGAGCGTGCCGGTCAGGATCTCGTCGGAGGGCGCGCCCCATGGCGTTTCGACCGCGCGCCAGGTGGCGTCGTCGAGACCGTCGATCTCATAAAGGCCGCTGCCGCCGATGATGCCGATTTTGGTCTTCTGCATGCCCCGTCCTTTCCGGGCACTGTCGCAATTGCGACCTCAGCGCCGTCGTCCATCCGCACCGTGCCGTGCCGCAGCGGTGTTGAAAAGAGCGTTTCGCCCTCCTTGGCGGGGCTCCCGCCTCCGGTCGACGCCCGGGGGGCGTCTCTCTCCGTTGGGCCCGGCATGCGCCTGCCAGGGCAGGCGCATGCGCTGACACAGAGCGCCAAAGACCCGTTCACTCGCCGGGACGGGCGAGCGAGAACACCTCGCGGACGACGGCGTAATCGCGGTAGCCGCAGCGGGCGATGGGCTGAAACGCGGTGATGTCGAACTGCCCGTCCTTGAGGCAGGCATCGTTCAGATGCACGCCTGTGACTTTGCCGAGGACGAGCTTGTTGGCCTCTCCTGGCAGATCAACGATCTCTGTCAACGCGCATTCGAGCGCCGCGGGCGCGGCGGCGACGCGCGAGCAGGGGATCGTCTCGCAGGGCGCGCGCGCGATCCCGGCATCGGCGAACTCGTCGACCTCGCGCGGCCAGGCGCCCGAAGTCCGATTCATGACATCGCGCATCGCGTAAGCGACGATGTTGACACAGAAAACGCGGGTTTCGGCAATGTTGGCGACGCTGTCCTTGGTGCCGTCCCGATCGGGCTTGGTCGAGGTCGAGGCGAACATCACCTGGGGCGGGACGTAGGCCACAGCGTTGAAGAAAGAGTAGGGCGCGAGATTCTCGGCGCCGTCCGCCCCGCGGGTCGAGATCCAGCCGATGGGGCGCGGGGTCACGACGGCGTTGAACGGGTTGTGGGGCAGGCCGTGGCCGTCCTCGGGGCGGTAGAACATGCGCGTCTCCTTTGCGCCCGGCCTACCCCCGTGCTACCGGGCGCGCCAGCCGAAAGGGGCTCATCCCGATCAGGGCACATGGCGCCGCGCAGGGCAATGTACAGGGCAATGTGCTGGGCAATGTGCTGGGCATGGGCAGGGCAGGGCATGGGCAGGGCAGGGACGCGGGCAAAGAAGGACGGGGCGCGTGGTCGAACTAAGGCCGGAGGGGCCAGAGGATTGGTGGGAGGTCGAGGCGCTCTTCGACCTCTGCTTTGCGCCAGGCCGGGAAGCCTTGTCGTCTTACCGGCTGCGCGACGGGATCGATCCGATTGCCGAGCTGTGCAGGGTCGGCCGGGAGGACGGCGTTCTGGCGTGCGCGATCCGGGCCTGGCCGGTGCGCGTGGGCGCCGAGGCGGCGGCGGCGGCGCTGGTGGGCCCTGTTGCGGTGCACCCGACGCGCCAAGGCGAGGGGCTCGGTGCCGAGATTCTGGGCGAGCTCGCTGAGCGCGGAGAGATGCTCGGTTGGACGCGTCTGCTGCTTGTCGGCGACCTGCCCTATTACGGGCGGTTCGGGTACCGAACGCTCATGGGCGTGGCGATGCCGCCGCCGACGAACCCCGAGCGGATCTTGGGCCTCGGCCCGTGGGAGGGTGTCACGGGCGCCGTTGCGCGGTGGGACGACGGCTAGGGCTTGCCTCTGAAAGAGCGTGGTCGGTGAAGCGCGGGACCCTCGGCGGCACCTACGCTCTGACCGATCCCGATGGTGCCCGACAAGCCCCGGTGGAGCCCCGGTGGAGCCCCGACCAAGCCGCCCGACGCCTGAGACGCGGCGCAAGCTGCGCCAGTGGGCCAGTGGCGCCCTGCGTCGTGGCCCGACTTTGCCATGCGCTTTGTCGGGGGCGCCTTTGCTCCCTCCGAGCTTAGCACAAGCTCAGAGCAGGCGCCCTCCTCGTCGGGCGCGACGACGCTGGCGCGTCGAGCCTGGGCCGTGCTCTTTTGCCTGGACGCAAGGTTAGGTCGTGGGTCGGAGACTGCCGAGAGCCCTCTTCGCACAGGTCTGCCGCATCGGTCGTGGTGCCGAGATGCCGACGATGCTCACTCACCCTTGCGCGCGGAGCCAGTCCATCACCGCCGGGCGCACCGATTGAACGCCACTCGCACGTGCCGTGTCGATGACCTCGCGCACCTCGGCGATATTGGTCCGGCGCAAGAGGTGTTTGACCGGGCCAATCGAGGCGGGCCGCATCGAGAGCGTGCGAAAGCCCATTGCGGCGAAACACATCGCCTCGATCGGGCGCCCCGCATCCTCACCGCAAAAGCTGAGCGGGGTGCCGACCTCTTCGCACCGCCGCACAATCCACTCCAGAAACGTCAGGAACGAGACGTTGAGCGTGTCATAGCGCCGCCGCACCCGCTCGTTCTCGCGGTCGGCGGCAAAGAAAAACTGCTTGAGATCGTTCCCGCCGACCGAGACGAAATCGGCTGTCTCAAAGAACTTTTTCGGTGAGAAGGCGAGCGAGGGTGTCTCCAGCATTGCGCCGACGTCGACCTTCGAGGGCAAGGGGCGACCGAGCTTGTCCTCCCGTTCGATCTCTTTGAAGACCATGTCACGGGCGCGCAGAAATTCGTCGAGCTGCGCGATGAACGGGAACATCACAGTCAGTGGGCGGCCAGCCGCAGCGCGGATCAGAGCCTGAAGCTGCATCCGCATCACGCCCGGCTTGTCGAGCCCGACCCGGATCGCGCGCCAGCCGAGGGCGGGGTTGGGCTCATCGGTCGGCTTCATGTATGGCAAGACCTTGTCGGAGCCGATGTCGAGCGTGCGAAAGCAGACGCGCTTGCCGTCGGCGGCATCCATCACGCGCTTGTAAAGCGCGGCCAGCTCGCCCCGGCGGGGGACCTTGTCGCGCACCAGAAACTGCAGCTCGGTCCGGAAAAGGCCCACGCCTTCGGCACCTGAGTCGCGCAGCGACGGCAGATCGGCCATCAGGCCCGCGTTCATATGGAGCGCAATCGTCGGGCCATAAACGGTCGTCGCGGGCACGCGGCGGATCGAGGCATAGCGCTCCTGCGCCTTGGCCTGCATCGCCATCTTGTCGCGAAACGCCTTGGTGACGGTCTCCTCGGGGCGCAGATGGACAATGCCCTGCTCGCCATCGACCAGGATCACGTCTCCGTTGAGCGCGTCCGCGGTGATCGAGGGGACGTTGACGATAAGCGGGATGGCGAAAGCCCGCGCAACGACCGCAGCATGGGAGCCGACCGAGCCGTTCTCGAGCACGATGCCTTTGAGCGATTTGCCATAGGCCAAGAGCTCGCCCGGGCCGATATTGCGGGCAACGAGGATCGGATTGTCGGGCAGTTCGGCGCCGGTATCCTCGCCCTGTCCCGTGAGCAGGCGCAGGAGCCGGTTCGACAGATCGTCGAGATCGTGCAAACGTTCGCGCAGGTAGGCGTCGGTCGATTGCTCCATGCGGGTGCGCGCGCGGGTCTGCTCGCGCTCGACTGCCGCCTCGGCCGAGAGGCCTTGCGCGATGCTCTCCTCCATGCGCCGCATCCAGCCTTTGGAATTGGCGAACATCCGGTAGGCTTCGAGCACCTGGCGATGATCGGCGTCGGTCTCGCTCTCTTTGGCGCCTGAGCCGGCCTCGCCCTTCCCAGCGGTGCCGGGGCCCGTCGCGCCGAGCATCTCATCGACCGAGATGCGGAGCCGGTCGACCGCGTCGCGCAACCGGTTCGTCTCGGTGGTGGCATCCTCGGCGAACGGGTTGGTCACTAGGACGCGCGGCTCATGCAGCCAGACATGGCCCATCGCGGCGCCCTCCTGCGCCACCGTCCCACGGCTCATGGAGGCGCGCTGGTGCAGCGGGCGCAGCGCCGCGCTATCGCCGACAAAGGCGCCCAGCTCGGCCATCTCGGCCAGGACCATGGCGACGACTTCGAGCGCGTAAAGCTCGTCCTCAGAGTAGCCACGCGCCTCGCGGGACTGGACGACGAGCACGCCGAGACGCTCGCCAATCCGCTGGATCGGCACGCCGAGGAACGACGAATAGATCTCTTCGCCGGTCTCGGGCATGTAGCGAAAGCCCTTTTCGGCGGGGGCGTCCGGCGTGTTGATCGGCTTTGCCTTTGCCGCGACCCGGCCCACGAGGCCCTCGCCAAGCCGCATGCGCGTCTGGTGCACGGCTTCTGGGTTTAGGCCCTCGGTGGCGCAGAGCTCTAGCGTCTCGCTGTCGCGGAACAAGTAAATCGAGCAGACCGGCGTCTGCATCTCTTCGGCGATCAGCTTTACGATCCGGTCGAGCCGCGCCTGGCCTTCGCCCGGTTCGGAGAGGCTTTCCTTCAGCCGCCCAAGCAGCTTGCGGCTGCCGGGCTCGGAGGTGTTTCCGTCGGCCATGGTCGTGTCGGGTCACCTGCTCATTGCAAAACGCGCACCCGGTTAGACCACAGCCGCGCTTCGGTGGAAAGAACCTCACCATGCAGGTGCAGCAAATCGCGGCGCCGGCGCGGCTTTGGAGCGGGGGGCGGCGCAGGCTTGGGCAGGTCGGGGTTTTCTTGGGCAAGAAAGGCGGGCAGAGCATGGGAGCGGTGGGGCAGAGAGAGGCATGCGGGCGATGACAGAGCAAAAGGTGGCGCTGGTGACGGCGGGGGGCAGCGGGATGGGCGCCGATGCGGCGCGGCGGCTCGCAGCAGACGGCTTTACGGTCGCAATCCTGTCCTCTTCGGGGAAAGGCGAGGCGCTAGCCGCCGAGCTCGGTGGCTTTGGCGTAACCGGCTCCAATCTCGATGCGGGCGCGCTCAATGAGCTCATCGACGGGGCGATGGCGCGCTGGGGCCGGATCGATGCGCTGGTCAACTCGGCCGGGCACGGGCCGAAGGGCGACATCCTGGCCATGTCGGACGAAGACTGGCACCAGGGGATGGATGTCTACCTGATGAACGTGATCCGTCCCGTGCGCCGTGTCGCGCCGGTGATGGCGGCGCAAGAGGGCGGCGGCGCGATCGTCAACATTTCGACCTTCGCAGCCTTTGAGCCAGACCCGCTCTTTCCGACCTCGGGCGTGTTTCGCGCGGGTCTCGCCGCCTTTACCAAGCTCTTTTCGGACAAGTTCGCCGCCGATGGCGTGCGTATGAACAACGTGCTGCCCGGCTTTATCGACAGCCTGCCCGAGAAGCATGACCGCCGCGCACGGATCCCGATGGGGCGCTATGGGCGTGCGGCGGAGGTTTCGTCGCTGATCGCGTGGCTCGTATCCGACGACGGGGCCTATATGACCGGGCAGAATCTGCGGATCGACGGCGGGCTGACACGCTCGGTCTAACGTGGTGCCCGGGGCGCCGACGTCGCCTGCGGCATCGGCCCTCCCGCCCGGGCGATCCCGCTTGGTTTTACGATTGTCATGCAAATACAGATTTCTATATATTTACAACGCATTGCAATTAATATTTCAGGCGTTGCTTCAGCATAACGCGCACAGTTTTGGTCCAGTCCGCGTCCTGCACCTGCCTCCCCGCGGGCGGAGCTTTAGCCGCCGATACCGCCCGAAGGGCGCTCCAGCCCAAAGCTGTCATGCAGGGCTTGAATGGCGAGTTCGAGATACTTTCGATCGATCAGGACAGAGACTTTGATTTCTGAGGTCGTGATGACTTTGATGTTGATGCCTTCGTCCGAGAGCGCTTTGAACATCTGGCTGGCGACGCCGGCATGGCTGCGCATGCCGATCCCGACGACCGAGATCTTGCAGACATCGGTGTCGGTCACGAGCTGTGAGAAGGTGATCGCCTCATGCTCTTGCGCCTCGGTCAGCGCCCGTTCGGCGCGCAGGACCTGATCGGTCGGGCAGGAAAAGGTCATGTCGGTGCGGCCATCCTCGGAAATGTTCTGCACAATCATGTCGACATTGACCCCGGCCTCGGCGAGGGGGCCGAAGATTGCCGCGGCGATGCCCGGCCGGTCGGCGACCGATAGCAGCGTCATCTTCGCCTCGTCCCGACTATAGGCGACGCCCGAGACCACATTGGTTTCCATGATATCCTCCTCGTCGCAGACCAGCGTGCCGGCATTGTCGCCGCCTTCATCAAAGCTCGACAGGACCCTGAGACGTACCTTGTAGCGCATCGCAAGCTCGACGGACCGGGTCTGCAAGACCTTGGCGCCGAGCGAGGCCAGTTCTAGCATCTCCTCAAAGGCGATCTTGTCGAGCTTGCGCGCCTTGGTCGTGATCCGCGGGTCGGTCGTGTAGACGCCATCGACATCGGTGTAGATATCGCAGCGTTCGGCGGCGAAGGCGGCGGCGAAGGCGACGGCGGTGGTGTCAGAGCCTCCGCGCCCCAGCGTCGTCGTCCGCCCCTCGGGGCTGATCCCCTGAAAACCGGCCACGACGGCAACTTTCATGCCCTCGTCGAATTTGGTAGCGATGTTCTCGGCCGGGATCTCGAGGATGCGCGCTGCGGCATGGGCCGAGGTCGTGCGCACCGGGACCTGCCAGCCCTGCCAGGAGCGCGCCGGGATATCCATCTCCTGCAGCGTCAGCGCCATCAGGCCTGCGGTTACGTTCTCGCCGGAGGAGACGACGGCGTCGTACTCGCGGGCGTCAAAGAGCGGCGAGGTCTCGGAGACCCAGCCGACGAGCTCATTTGTTTTGCCCGACATGGCCGAGACGATCACGATGACCTCGTGGCCTGCGGCGACCTCGCGACCGACGCGTTTGGCGGCGCGCCGGATCCGGTCCAGCGTCGCGACCGACGTGCCGCCGAACTTCATGACAAGACGCGACATCGCCGTCCCTTCCTGTGGCCATGCCTTCGGCCGGGCGCGGGATAGGCCAGCGGTGAGGGGCGTGCAAGGGGAGGGGGTGTCGCGGGGAGGGGCGGAAGGGTGGGAGCAATGACACGTAAGCGCAATGGCTGCAACACGCCCGGACCCACCTTCGGTTGAAGCGCGGAGCCGTGCCAGCGCCGTCCCGTGGGTTGGCGCTGCAACGGTTGGACTGCGCACTTTATCCCAGCCAAGTCCCTCCTCGTCCTGCGCTAGGGACGAACGGAGACAAAGCGCGATCCTATCTCGCCAAAGGCGAGCCACCCAGAAATCGGCGCACCTTCGGTGCGACGGGACGGGACGGCGCTGGCACAGCGGCCTAGGGCCTTTGCTCCGCGCCCCTGGCACTTCGTTCTGCGGGAGGATGGATGCGGACGTTACCCAGCCCCCTCCCCATGGAGCCGCTTCAGCACGCTTTGCCGCGTAATCCGCCCGATGGGGGTGCCCTCTTCGCCGACGGTCAGCACATCGATCGTCTCGAGCGCCGCCATGACCACACGCACAGGCGTCTCGGGGTTAAAGACTGGGCCGCCGGCGTGGCCGGGCTCCATCACATCGCGTGCGGTCAGAACACCGAGCGGGTTCATGTGTGCAACGAAGTCTGCCACGTAACCGTCCTTCGGTGCTGTATAAATGTCGCGGGGTCTGCCCTGTTGCACGATCCGCCCGCCCTCCATGATCGCGATCCGGTCGCCGAGTTTGAACGCCTCGTCGAGGTCGTGGCTGACAAAGAGGATCGTGCGCTGGAGCTTTTCCTGAAGTTCCAGCAATTCGTCCTGCAGGCGAGTGCGGATGAGCGGGTCGAGCGCCGAAAACGGCTCATCCATGAGAAGGATCGGGGCATCGGTGGCGAACGCGCGGGCAAGGCCCACCCGCTGCTGCATGCCGCCCGAGAGCTCGGCGACCTTGCGTGCGCCCCAATCTGATAGGCCGACGAGATCGAGCTGCCGCGCGACACGGTCCGCCCGTTCCGTGCGAGAGAGCCCCGAAACCTCAAGCCCAAAGCCCACATTCTCGGCAACGGTGCGCCACGGCAGGAGCCCGAATTGCTGAAAGACCATCGCCACGCGGTTGCGCCGGATCTCCCGCAACGCAGCCGCCGCGCAGGTGGCGACGTCGGTCATGCCCTCCGCACCCTTTACCTCGACTGCCCCACGGGTCACGGGGTTGAGCCCATTAACCGCGCGCAAAAGGGTCGACTTGCCGGAGCCCGAAAGGCCCATCAGCACGACAATCTCCCCCTCGGCCACGTCGAGCGAGCAATCGTGGACGCCGAGGACCTGGCCGGTCGCGGCCTGGATCTCGGCACGGGACTGGCCCGCATCGGCGAGCGGCAAAGCGGCCGCGGCTTGGGCGCCGAAGATGATCGTAACGTCGCGAAACGCGACGGCCGTGCTCATCGTTCGACCCTCAGCATGCGGTCGAGCACGATGGCGACGACGACGATCACGAGCCCGCTTTCAAAGCCAAGCGAGGTGTTGACTTGGTTGAGCGCACGCACCACGGGCACGCCCAGCCCGTCTGCGCCCACCAGCGCCGCGATGACGACCATCGAGAGCGAGAGCATGATCGTCTGGTTGAGCCCCGCCATAATCTGCGGGAAGGCGGAGGGCAGTTCGACCTTCCAGAGCTTCTGCATCGGCGTTGCGCCGAAGCTATCGGCGGCTTCCAGAAGCGGGGTCGGCGTTGCCGAGATGCCGAGATAGGTCAGCCGGATCGGGGCGGGCAGCACGAAGATCACCGTCGCGATCAACCCTGGCACCATCCCGATCCCGAAAAGCACGATCGCGGGGATGAGGTAAACGAAGGTCGGCAGCGTCTGCATCAGATCCAAGACGGGCCGCATCGCGGCATAGACGCGGGGGCGATGCGCAGCCCAGATCCCGATGGGCACGCCGAGCCCCATACAGACGAGACAGGCCGAAAGGACGAGGGTCAGGCTCTCGGCGGTCTCCTCCCAATAGCCCTGATTGACGATGAAGAGAAAGCCGAGAGCCGTCAGGAGGCAGAGCTTCCAGGAGCGCTGCAACGCCCAGGTGATGCCGGTGAAGACCGCGATCACGATGATGGGGTGCAACGCCTCGGGCCAGAGCGTGGCCCCTTCGACACCGGTGGCCCAGCCGATGCGCGGGGGCTCCAAAAACAGCACCAGGATCGCCTCGATGACCGCCTCGAGCCCGATGGACAGCGCATCGAAAAAGCCCGCGCCCGCCACCTGCAGCCAGTCAAAGAGGGCCGCGGCGCCGTCGCCCACGGGGATCTTGGTCTCGGTCAACCAGCTTAGCATGGGGAGGAGGGGCCTTTCGTGTTAGGGATGGCGGTGTGAAACGCGCCAAGCAGCAATTGGAACACCGCAATGGCCGACCTTATCTTCTACACCAATCCGATGAGCCGTGCGCGGACCGTGCGCTGGATGCTGGAGGAAGTGGGCGCGCCCTACGAGACGGTGGTGATGACCTTCGGGCCGGAGATGAAGTCGTCCCAGTTCCTCGCGATTAACCCGATGGGAAAGGTGCCCGCCATCGTGCATCGCGGGGTGCCGGTAACGGAAGGCGCTGCGATCTGCGCCTATCTTGCCGATGCCTTTCCCGCTGCGGGGCTTGCGCCGGCCCACGGCGCACCGGAGCGGGCCGCGTATTATCGCTGGATGTTCTACGCCGCCGGACCGCTGGAGACAGCGGCGACGAACGCGGCCTTCGGCTGGGTCGCAAAGGACGCCAAGCAGGAGGGAGCACTCGGCTATGGCTCGCTGGGGCGGGTCGAAGACACTCTGGAACAGGTGCTCAAAGGGGAAGGTTGGCTGGCGGGCGCGGCGTTCACGGCCGCCGATCTCTACCTCGCGGCACAACTTGGCTTCCTGATGCAGTTCGATCTCATCTCCTCGCGCGACGCGTTCAAGACCTTCGTCGACCGGGCGCAGTCTCGTCCTGCCGCGATCCGCGCGCGCGAGATCGACAACGCGCTGATGCCGGAGCAGCCGGGCGGTGCGTCGGCGGGCAGTTAAGCGGCCCCGAAGCCTGCCGTCCCGATGCGCCGCCTGGTTGCGGGGGGCATCGCGCCCCCCGTTGCCGATGCTCATTCGCTGAGCATTGCCTCTAGGGCCGCCGCCGCGTCCTCGCCGTCGACCGTCGTCACCCCCTTGACCCAGGCGATGGCCTCGGCAGCATTCGCCTCAAGCCAGGCCATCGCTGCATCGCGCGGGTCCTCGCCGTCGTCGAGGATCGCGCCCATGATCTCATTCTCCATCGCCAGCGTGAATTCGAGGTTTTCCAGGAAGGCGCCCAGATTGGGGCACTCCTCCGAGAGGCCGGCGCGGGTGTTGGTAAAGACGGTCGCCCCGCCGAGATTGGGCCCAAAAAAGTCGTCGCCGCCTTCGAGATAGGTCAGCTCGAAATTTGCGTTCATCGGATGCGGCTCCCATCCGAGGAACACCACGGGCTCCTCGCGCCGATCCGCCCGCGCGACCTGCGCCAGCATCCCTTGCTCGGAGCTCTCGACCACCTCGAACTCTGCGCCCCCGAGGCCGAAAGCGTCCTGGCCGATCATCTCCATGATCAGGCGATTGCCGTCATTGCCCGGCTCGATGCCATAAATCTTGGCGTCCAGCGCATCGGCCTGTGCGGCGATTGCTTCAAAGCTCGTGATGCCAAGGGCTGCACCTGCCGAATTGGTTGCGAGGGTGTATTTCGCTCCTTCCAAGTTGGCGCGCACGGTTTCAACCGTGCCCGCCGCGCGGTAAGGCGCGATATCGGCCTCCATCGTCGGCATCCAATTGCCGAGAAAGACGTCGATATCGCCTTCGGCCATCGAGGTATAGGTCACCGGCACCGAGAGCACCTTGATATCGGTCTCATAGCCGAGCGCTTCGAGGACGAGGGTCGTGGCGGCGGTCGTCGCCGTGATGTCCGTCCAGCCGACATCGGAAAAGACGACGGTGCCGCAATCGGCGAAGGCGGGGCCGGTGGCGAGGGCCACTGCGGCGGTGCTGAGGGCGAGGCGTTTCATAGGGGCTCCCTGGTTCTTGATTGACGGGGTCCGTGAAGTGTGGCTACCGCTGCCCGGATGAGATCGGAGTAAGGGCAGCCGCGCACGGTCCGACGAAACCCTAACGGTAGGGAGACGGGGGTGAAAGCGGCGATGGGCCTCTCCGGCGCCGCAGAGCGTCGCGCCGGCCCCGCCTCCCGCGTAAGGCCCCGGCGAGAGGGCGACATAGAGGACAGCGCATGACGATCGCCGCGGCGCCCCAGGCGAGCCACTTTGTAGATGGCGCCCCGCGCGAGGACGCGGGCGGCGCAGCAATCCCCGTGCTCTACCCTGCGACGGGTGCTGAGATTGCCCAGGTGCACGCCGCGACACCCGCCATCGTCGAGGCGGCGCTTGCCTCAGCGGCCGAGGCCCAGGCGGCATGGGCCGCCCGGTCCGGCGTCGAGCGCGGTCGGGTTTTGCGGCGCGCGGCGGACCTTCTGCGCGCCCGCAACCGCGAGCTTTCGGAGCTCGAGACCCTCGACACCGGCAAACCGCTTTCGGAGACGCTGGTGGCCGATGCGGCCTCGGGCGCGGACGCGCTCGAATGGTTTGCGGGGCTCGCCGCGGGCCTCGGCGGGCAGCACACCGATCTGGGGGGCGATTTCTTTTACACGCGGCGCGAGGCGCTGGGTCTCTGCGTTGGGATCGGAGCGTGGAATTATCCGATCCAGATCGCCTGTTGGAAATCCGCGCCGGCGCTGGCCTGTGGCAACTCGATGGTCTTCAAACCCTCCGAGGTTACGCCGCTCACAGCGCTGAAACTGGCCGAGATCTATGTCGAGGCGGGCCTGCCGCCGGGGCTGTTCACTGTGGTCCAGGGATTGGGCGATGTCGGCGCCGCGCTTGTTGCCGATCCACGTGTGGCCAAGGTCTCGCTTACGGGCTCGGTGCCCACCGGACGGCGCGTCTACGAGGCGGCGGCGCGGCAGATGAAGCTCGCGACGATGGAGCTTGGCGGTAAGTCGCCCCTCCTCATCTTTGATGACGCCGATTTGGAGAACGCGGTATCGGCAGCGATCAACGCGAACTTTTACTCTTCAGGGCAGGTCTGCTCGAACGGGACCCGGGTCTTTGTGCAGGCCGGGCTCTATGCGGCCTTCCTGGCGCGGCTCGCTGAGCGGACCGCTGCGGCGCGCGCGGGCGACCCGCTCGATGAGGCGACGACGCTCGGCCCGCTTGTCAGTGCCGCGCAACTTGACCGGGTTCTGGGCTATATCGAGACCGGGCGGTCGGAGGGCGCACGGCTTGTGACCGGCGGGGCGCGGCTCGACCGCCCGGGCTGGTGGGTCGCACCCACTGTATTTGCCGATGTCACAGACGCCATGACCATCGCGCGGGAAGAGATCTTTGGTCCCGTCATGTGCGTTTTGCCCTTCGAGACCGAGGCGGAGGTCGTCGCCCGCGCCAATGCGACAGAGTTTGGACTCGCCGCCGGTGTCTTTACCAAAGACATCGCCCGCGCGCACCGCGTCGTGGCCCTGTTGGAAGCGGGGACCTGCTGGATCAACCAGTACAACCTCACGCCCGTAGAAATGCCCTTTGGCGGTGTCAAAGCCTCGGGCTTTGGACGCGAAAACGGGTTTGCGGCCATCGAGCATTACAGTCGGATAAAGTCCGTCTATGTGGGGTCAGGGGGTGTCGATGCACCGTTTTGAGGCTGGCGCTTTGCTTCGATTGACGCCCTGGCTCGGCGGGCGCGCTGTGGATATTTGGAGCCCAAAGAAGCTTGGGCCGTGGTCCGCCAGGAAACCGCAGCGCGCTGGGCGCCGCATGTGGCGGAGCGGGGCGGTTTGGGTCGGGGAGTGCGCGCGTGGAGGCTGATTACGTTGTGGTCGGGGCCGGTTCCGGCGGCTCGGCGCTTGCCTATCGGCTCGGCGAGGCGGGGCGGAGCGTCCTTGTGATTGAGGCCGGGGGCACCGATTGGGGGCCCTTTATCAATATGCCGGGCGCGCTTTCCTTTCCGATGAACATGAAGCGCTACGATTGGGGCTATCGCACCGAGCCCGAGCCCCATCTCCGCGGGCGGCAACTGGCTGCCCCCCGGGGGCGCGTGATCGGCGGGTCGTCCTCGATCAACGGGATGATCTACGTTCGCGGGCACCCGCTCGACTACGAGCACTGGGCCGCGCATGGCGCGCGGGGCTGGGCCTGGGCCGATGTCGCGCCCTACTTTCGTCGCATGGAGCGCTGGGACCATGGCGGGCATGGGGGCGACCCGGACCGGCGCGGCATGGACGGGCCGCTCCATGTCTCGCGCGGGCGGCGAGAGAACCCGCTGGTGCAGGCGTTCGTCAAAGCAGGGGCCGAAGCGGGCTACGGCCGGACGGACGACTATAACGGCGCGCGGCAGGAAGGGTTTGGCCCGTTCGACGCGACCATCTACAGGGGCAAGCGCTGGTCGGCGGCCTCGGCCTATCTCAAGCCCGCCTTGCGGCGCGGCAATGTCGGGCTTTTGCGCCGCGAAGCCGCGCGGATCGAGATCTCGGAGGGGCGCGCCCGGGGGGTCGTCCTCTCGAGCGGAGAGATCGTGCGGGCGCGGGCGGAGATCGTCCTCGCGGCCTCGGCCTTTAACACGCCCAAGCTTTTGATGCTGTCGGGGATTGGCCCGGCCGCGCATTTGGCAGAGCACGGGATCGACGTTGTCGTCGACCGGGCGGGCGTCGGCGCCAACCTGCAGGACCACCTCGAGCTTTATGTCCAGTATCTGGCGACACGGCCCGTGTCGCTCTATCGCTATTGGTCGCTCGCGGGCAAAGCCTGGGTCGGGCTGCAATGGCTTCTTGCGCGCCAGGGCCCGGGCGCGTCGAACCAGTTCGAGAGCGCGGGCTTTATCCGGAGCCGGGCCGGCGTGCCCTATCCCGACATCCAGTTTCACTTTCTGCCGATCGCCGTGCGCTATGACGGGCAAGCGGCGGCGAAGGGGCATGGCTTTCAGATCCATTGCGGACCGATGCGCTCGCCCTCGCGCGGACGGGTGCGGCTGACCTCCAAGAACCCAGCCGCGGCGCCGTCGATTTTGTTCAACTACATGTCGACCGAAGAGGATTGGCGCGATTTTCGCGCGGCGATCCGGCTCACGCGAGAGATCGTGGCGCAACCGGCATTCGACGGGCTGCGCGGGGCCGAGATCCAGCCCGGGGTTCGGGCCGACAGCGACGCGGCCCTCGACGCCGTAATTCGGGAGGAGGCCGAGAGCGCCTATCACCCGTGCGGCACCGCCAAGATGGGCGCACCGGACGACCCGATGGCAGTGGTAGATCCCGAGGGCCGGGTGATCGGGGTCGAGGGGCTGCGCGTCGCGGACAGTTCACTCTTCCCGCAAATCACCAATGGCAACCTGAATGCGCCGTCGATCATGGTGGGTGAAAAGATCGCCGACCATGTCCTTGGGCGCGCGCCCCTGGCGCGGGACAACCAAGGCTGGTGGGCGGCGCCCGACTGGCAACGCGCACAGCGCGAAGCACATGCGGGGCGCCCGGCCGCGCAAGCGGTCTAGGCCAAAGCGCCCGGCGGCTTGACCTGCGTCAAGGACGGTCCGGCGCCGCGCGCCGAGGGTGATCTCGATACCCCGCGTCAGACAAGGGAGACCGCGATGTCACATGTGCCGCACGAGCTTGCAGCAGACTTTCCCGAACATGCCGAGCTGATCTCGCAACTCCGCCAGCAAAACGCGCATTTCGCGCGCCTGGCGGATGCCTATCACGACGTGAATAGGCAAGTGCACCGCGCGGAGACTGATATCGAGCCGATGGACGATCTCACTCAGCAGGGGCTGCGCAAGCAGCGGATGCAACTGAAGGACGAGATCTGCCAAATGCTGCGTGAGCAGGCCTAAGCGCCGGGGCGCGGCAGCTGTCGGGGCGCGCGGCCGAGCGGCCGAGCGGCCCCCTAGCGCCGCGCGATTTGGCGGGCGCGATAGAGCACGTAGAGGACGCAGAGCAGACAGATGTAGGATGTCGCGAGCATCAAGAGCTGCAGCGGCAGGCTGGTCGCCGCATCTTCGAGGACGACGCCTGCCAGCACCGAGAGCGCCGCGCCGCCGCCGATCATGATGGCGCCGCCGATGCCGCTTGCGGTGCCTGCGATATGCGGGCGGACCGAGAGCATGCCGGCGGTCGCATTCGGCATGATCATCCCATTGCCGAGGCCCACAAAGGTCACGAACCCGAAAAAGAGGGCGGGGTGCGAGGCCCCGGTGAGCGCAATCAACACCATCACGGTCATCCCGCCACACAAGACGAGCACGCCGATCGTCATCATCCGGTCGATGCCGACCCGGATCGAAAATCGGCCCGAGAGGCCGTTGCCGGTGGCGTATCCGATAGCCGGGGCGCCAAAGGCGAGGCCCGCCCAGAACGGCGACATGCCGTAGATTTCCACTGCCGCATAGGGCCCGCCGCCCAGAAACGCAAAGAAGGCCCCCGAGGCAAAGGCGGCGGCGAGCGAGTAGCCCCAAAATCGTGGCGACGCGAAAAGCTCGGGATAGTCGCGGAGCTGGGCGTCCAAGGTGGCCGCTGTGTGTTGGGCCGTTTCGCCCTGATCGCTCCAAATGAGCCATGTCACCGCCCCCCCCGACAGGAGCAGAAAGACAAAGACAGCCTGCCAGCCGAAAAGCTCGTCGAGTCCGCCGCCGATCATCGGGGCGACCATCGGCACAAGCGCCATGCCCATCGTCACATAGCCGATCATCGAGGCCGCTTCGTTTTGCGGGACCATGTCGCGCACAATGGCGCGGCTGAGCACGATCCCGACGGCGACGCTGGCCTGGATCATACGGCAGATGAGAAAGACCGTCACATTGGGGGCGAAAAGGCAGCCGAGCGTGGCCACGAGAAAGATCGCCATCGAGATCAGCGTCACCGGGCGGCGCCCGTAGCGGTCCGACAGGGGGCCGATGACGATCTGCAGCACCGCTGTCGCTGCGAGATAGAGCGAGACCGAGAGCTGCATCACGGCATAATCCGTGCCGAAATGCGCCGCCATCACCGGCAGCGAGGGGAGGAACACGCTCATGTTCATCGCCGCGATGCCGGACATGAGCGTCAGCGTTACGATGTGGGGTGGTGTCGTCCGGTCGAGAAACCGGACCATCGGCACGGAGGTCATGACAGGGAGGTAAGCCCGGGACGCCGCGGTGTCCATGGACGGGCAACTGCCCCGTGCCGCGTCTGCGGCCCCGAGCATGTTCGCGCTCCGATGGCGAAAGCGCTGCGGCGTTGCTACGTCGAATTCTTTGCAAATCCGCTTCACCCCGCCTGCGCGCCACGTTAGAGCCCTTTGCACACGAAAAGACGGAACGGTCGGAGGGGCGCATGAAGGACATCCTCGCGGAGCTGGAACATCGGCGAGATCAGGCGCGGGCGGGCGGCGGAGAAAAGCGCGTCGCCGCACAACACGCCAAGGGAAAGCTCACGGCGCGAGAACGGATCGAGCTTTTGCTCGATGAAGGGTCCTTCGAAGAGTTCGACATGTTCGTCGCCCATCGCTGCCACGATTTCGGGATGGGCGAGAGCAGGTATCCCGGCGACGGCGTGATCACCGGCTGGGGGACGATCAACGGCCGCATGGTCTATGTCTTCGCGCAGGACTTCACCGTGCTCGGCGGCTCGGTGTCCGAGACCCACGCCGCGAAGATCTGCAAGATCATGGACATGGCGATGCAGAACGGCGCCCCCGTGATCGGCATGAACGATTCAGGCGGCGCGCGTATTCAGGAAGGCGTGGGCTCGCTGGCCGCCTATGGCGAGGTCTTTCAGCGCAATATCGAGGGTTCGGGCGTGATCCCGCAGATCTCGATGATCATGGGGCCCTGCGCCGGCGGCGCAGTCTATTCTCCGGCGATGACCGACTTTATCTTCATGGTTAAAGACAGCTCTTACATGTTTGTCACCGGGCCCGACGTGGTGAAGACGGTGACGAATGAGCACGTCACGGCCGAAGAGCTTGGCGGCGCCACCACCCATACACGCAAATCCTCCGTCGCCGATGGCGCCTTCGAGAACGACGTCGAGGCGATCGCGGAGGTGCGCCGGCTGGTGGATTTCCTGCCGCTCAACAACCGAGCAAAGCCCCCCGTGCGGCCGTTCTTTGACGATGTGGACAGGGTGGAGCCCTCGCTCGACACGCTCGTGCCTGACAACCCCAACCTGCCCTACGACATGAAGGAGCTGATCCTGAAGATTGCCGATGAGGGCGACTTCT
The DNA here is from genome assembly GCA_038745585.1 of Pseudomonadota bacterium. GTDB lineage: Bacteria > Pseudomonadota > Alphaproteobacteria > Rhodobacterales > Rhodobacteraceae > HLUCCA09. The sequence goes on along the minus strand of JBCDLH010000002.1, from coordinate 366,777 downwards.
TTGAGATCCAGGCCGATTTCGCGGGCAACATCATCACCGGGTTCATCCGGCTCGAAGGGCAGACGGTGGGCGTTGTCGCCAACCAGCCGATGGTGCTCGCCGGCGTTCTGGATATCGACAGTGCGCGGAAGGCGGGGCGCTTTGTCCGGTTCTGCGATTGTTTCGAGATCCCGCTTTTGACGCTTGTGGACGTGCCCGGCTTCCTGCCCGGGACAAGCCAGGAATATAATGGCGTCATCAAGCACGGCGCGAAGCTCCTGTTCGCTTATGGCGAGGCGACGGTGCCGAAGGTGACGGTCATCACGCGCAAGGCCTATGGCGGGGCCTATGTCGTGATGTCCGCCAAGCACTTGCGCGCGGATTTCAACTATGCCTGGCCCACCTCCGAGATTGCGGTGATGGGCGCGAAGGGGGCGGTTGAGATCCTGCACCGCGCCGATCTTGAGGACGCAAAGAAGATCGCGGCGCACACCTCGGAATACGAAGACCGCTTCGCCAATCCTTTCGTGGCAGCGGAGCGCGGCTTCATCGACGAGGTGATCCAACCGCGGTCGACCCGGCGCCGCGTGGCACGGGCCTTTGCGAGCCTGCGTTCGAAGGAAAAGAAAATGCCGTGGAAGAAACACGACAACATTCCGTTGTGAGCGACCGGGGGAGGGGCTGTGTCTGCCCCCCGCGCCGCTTGCGCTCCCCCCGACGATATCTCGAGCACGACGTAGAGTGGATCGGCGCGGGAAAGGACCGAAACGTGGCACGACAAACCTGGCACATCTTGCGCGACGGGGAGAGCTTGACCGTTTCGCGGCGCCTGCCCTTGCGTTGGGACGTGGCGGGCGAGACCGACCTTCCCGGCGCGCGGCGGCGGCTGCGGCTTGCCGACCAAATCCGTCAGGATCTCTGGCGGGCGCTCCGCCGACAGCGGGGCTTTTCGCCTGCGGTCGAAGTGCGCCGTGCGGGCCCGCGCATCTGCGTGCGCGCCGGCGGCCGTATCGAAGGGCCCTTCAACCGATGTACTTTGGAAGCGCGCATCGCCGTTCTCTTGGCCGATGACCTGGCGCGGGCGCGTTGGGTCCGCCATGCCGGAGGCGGCGTATGACGCTGGTGCGAAGGGGTCCCTCAGGCGTGCGCGCCTGTCTGGCACGCGCGGGGGAGAGGAGGCTCCCGCGCGTGTTCCTGTTTGGGGCGGCGCTCGGTGTAGGGATCGGGCTTGTGCCCGTGCTTGCCGGCCCGCCCACCCCCGAGGCCGCCTTGCCATCGGGGCAGGAGATCGCCTCCCACGATTGGTTTCTCGAAGAACAGCTCGACGGACAAGTCTGGCTGGTGATGCGCTACCTTGCGCCGCGGATCGCGCGCGATGGCGGGGATCTCGGCTATGACGACGTGATTGCCGATTTCGATGCGCTCTGCCACGGGCCCGGGCGCGCAGCGGCTGCCGACATCGTGGATCGGGGCGGGGCGGTCGACCAGGTCGTGCTCATCCTGATGGACCGCGCCGTGCCGCGCGGGGAGGCGGACCCAACAGCGACAACGTTCATCGCGGCCTATACGGTAGGGCCCGAAGAGTGTGCGTTCCAATGAGGGCGCGCGGGGCAAAGGCAGGCCGGAGGGCGGCCGGATGATCAAACACCGCGGCTTTCCCGGGCGGCTGCCGGGGACGGATTATCAATTCACCATCCGCCGTGCGGCAAAAACCGGCGCGACCAAACTGGTCGCCCGCGCGCGCTTTGCTGACCGTCGGCCGGCGGATCGGCGCGCCGATGAGGCGTTTCTGGCTGCGCTGATCGCGCATTTCGGCGAGGCGCCCTTTCCCAGGGGCAACCTCGATGCCGGGCGGCTCTCGTGGCTGTTTGGGCGGGAGGTTCTTGCCGTGAGCGGCGCCTTTGATCCGGAGGACTACGACGCGGAGTTGCGGGTTGACCTGGCTGCCGCCGAGCGGAGCTTTCCACAGCTTTTCGCGGAAGAGGAGGGGGATACGACGCGTGACGGCGGAGCAGGCGGCGACGGCTGGGATGGGCAATGGGCGTAAAGTCGCCGATGCCCATGGCCTATCGGCGGGATTTGGCTCGCCCTGAGGTTGTGAACAGGAAGCGCTATGCGCGTTTTGCGACGTCTGCCATGTTACCGCCGTGTGGATGGGAAGTCCGCACAGTAGAAGACCGTACCCCTTCCCCTGGCGGGTGGCCGATCCCCCTGATCCCCCGGCCACCCGCCTTCCAGCTTGTACGCAAGCTCCGCTCTCGACACGCTGCAATGAGCCGAGCAATAGGCGGATTTTCGCTGTGCGCCGGCGCGGTTAGGCCGATTTGCACGGCGCTCGCGGGTGTGACTTTTCTTGATCGGGCGCGCCGAGCAACATCGTCACCGAGCAGGCTGATACCAAAAGGAGATTACCCATGGCTCTCATCATCCGCACCGGCGTGTGCGTTTTGGCTCTGGCCGGGCTCACAGCCTGCGTCGGCACCGATTTGGAACGCGGCGCGCTGGGCGCCGCTGGCGGCGCGGCAGTGGCCGAACTCACCGGGTCCGACGTGGTCGCCGGCGCGCTCATCGGCGGCGCGGCGGGCGTCATCTGTGACGACGCGGGCGTCTGCCGAAGCCGGTAAACCTCGGTTCGTAGCACCCCTTTCCGCGCGCCCCGCGCGCGCAGTTCACATCCATGCTGAGCGTCCTCTTCGCCGGAAGAGGGCGCTCTTTTTTTGTCTTTCCAGACGCCCAGCAGGCCGAACGATGTCCTGCCCAAAACACCGCTAAAGTACGTAAAGGACCGCCCTGTGACTGACGCCGCTTCTCCCACACCGCTTTTCGCTAAGCTCTTGATTGCAAACCGGGGCGAGATTGCCTGCCGGGTTATCAAGACGGCGCGCAAGATGGGGATCGGCACGGTCGCGATCTTTTCGGATGCAGACCGGCACGCGCTCCATGTCGAGATGGCCGACGAGGCAATCCATATCGGGCCGCCGCCGGCGAACCAGTCTTACATCGTGATCGACAAGGTTATGGACGCCATCAAGACGAGCGGCGCACAGGCGGTCCATCCCGGATACGGTTTTCTGAGCGAGAACCCCAAATTTGCCGACGCGCTAGAGGCGGCGGGCATTGCCTTTGTCGGGCCGCCCAAGGGCGCGATTGAGGCGATGGGCGACAAGATCACCTCGAAAAAGATCGCGCAGGAGGCGGGTGTGAGCACCGTGCCAGGCGTGATGGGCCTGATCGAGGACGCCGACGAGGCGGTGCGGATCAGCCAGGAGATCGGCTATCCGGTGATGATCAAAGCAAGCGCCGGCGGCGGTGGCAAAGGCATGCGCATCGCATGGTCCGACGCAGAAGCGCGCGAAGGATTTCAGAGTTCAAAGAACGAGGCGGCGAACTCCTTCGGCGACGACCGGATCTTCATCGAGAAGTTCGTCACCCAGCCGCGGCACATCGAAATCCAGGTGCTGGCTGACAAACACGGCAATTGCGTCTACCTCGGCGAGCGGGAATGCTCGATCCAGCGGCGCAACCAAAAGGTGATCGAGGAGGCGCCCTCGCCGTTCCTCGACACGGAGACTCGACGCGCGATGGGCGAGCAAGCGTGTGCGCTGGCGCTCGCGGTCGGCTATCAAAGCGCAGGCACGGTGGAGTTCATCGTCGACGCGGAGAAGAACTTCTATTTTCTCGAAATGAACACGCGGCTCCAGGTCGAGCATCCGGTCACGGAGCTCATCACCGGGGTCGATCTCGTCGAACAGATGATCCGCGTGGCGGCGGGCGAGCCGCTGTCGCTGACGCAAGACGAGGTTACGCTGACGGGCTGGGCGATGGAAAGCCGGCTCTATGCCGAAGATCCCTACCGCAACTTCCTGCCCTCCATCGGGCGGCTGACACGCTATCGCCCGCCGGTAGAGATCGCGGGCGGACCGATGGCCGAGGCGGGGACGTGGCCCGACGCGTCGGCTGCGGCAAATCCAGAGGACGGTCCGGGCTTTGCCGTGCGCAACGATACCGGCGTCTTCGAGGGTGGCGAGATCTCGATGTATTACGACCCGATGATCGCTAAGCTCTGTAGCTGGGCGCCGACCCGGGGCGCAGCCATCGAAGGGATGCGCCAAGCGCTCGACATGTTCGAGGTCGAGGGGATTGGACACAACCTGCCGTTTCTGTCGGCCGTGATGGACCACCCGCGCTTTGTCTCGGGCGACATCACGACGGCCTTCATTGCCGAGGAATACCCCGATGGGTTCCACGGGGCGGAGCTTTCGGAGGCGAGCCTCGATGAAATCGCAGCGGCGGCCGCTGCGATGTTTCGTGTGACCGAGATCCGGCGGGCGCGGATCTCAGGGACGCTGGGCAACCACGAACGTATGGTGGGCTCGGATTGGGTCGTCGCGATCGACGGAGTGCGCCGTGACGCAGCCATCGAAGCCGACCGGGCGGGCGCGACCGTGCGGATCGGGGAAACCGCGTATCGCGTCGTCTCCGACTGGACGCCGGGGCAGCCGCTTGCGCTGCTCGAGGTCAACGGCGCGCCGCTGGCACTGAAGGTCGGCGACATCACATCGGGCTTTCGGATCCGCACCCGCGGCGCGGACCTCAAGGTCCATGTCTGGTCGCCCCGCCAAGCGGAATTGGCCCTGCACATGCCCGAGAAGGTCGCCCCGGACACCTCGAAGATGCTCCTATGCCCGATGCCGGGGCTGGTGGTAAAGCTCGACGTCGCGGTTGGCGAGGAGGTGCAGGAGGGGCAATCGCTCTGCACCGTCGAAGCGATGAAGATGGAGAACATCCTGCGCGCCGAGAAGCGGGGCGTCGTGTCGAAGATCAACGCGGCCCCCGGCGACAGCCTTGCCGTCGACGATGTGATTATGGAGTTCGAGTGAGCTTCTTCAGGCGCCTGTCGAACCGGAGAGGGGTGCTGCAAAGGTGAACGAGAGCGCGACCACGCTCCTTGGGGTCGACACCCGGATCTGGCAGGCCATCGTCGCTGGGACGGTTGTCGCGGCGGGGTGGCTCGTCAATGGCTGGCAGAACCGGCGCGAACGCCGTGCCGAACGGGCCGAAAAGCTGCGCGACGCGCATCGGGCGCTCTATGCGGAGATCGCTGCTTACCTCTCGCAATTGGTGAGCAGAGAGGAGCTGCACCGCTACGGCGAGACGCTGACCCAGCGGATGGAGGCGGACGACACCTTTGTGCCGTTTATCCCTCGGGAACGGGCCGATCGCGTCTTTGCCTCGCTTCTCGGCGAGATCCACATCCTTCCCCGCGTGACCATCGACCCGGTCGTGACCTACTACGCCTATATCCACGCGATCGAAGCCTTGGCGGAGGATATGCGCGCCGAGCGATATCGGGCGCTGCCGCAAGCCAGGCGGATCGCGATTTATCAGGATTACGTGTCGATGAAAGCGCTGGCGCTCGATTACGGCAATTACTGCCTCGCAGTGATCACCGCCTACGCCCGCGACGGCAAGAGCACCGCCGAAGCGGAAGCCAAGCGGCTCAGTAGCCGGGCTTGGGCCCCGTCCGACCGTTGACGGGGATCGGCGTGTAGGGGTTGGGCGGCCCTTCGCCGATGGGCTGATCGAACATACGACGTCCTCCTGACGCTTAGATAGGCCATCGCATGCTTGCGTTCAATCGGCGCGGCTAGCCGGCTTCCGCCTTCTGCTCGCGGATCTCCTGTTGGCGCAGGGGCATCTTGTCGATTGAGCGCGAGAACTCTCGCGAGGACCAGGGGGCGGGTTTGCGCAGCTCAACCTCGCCATCCTTGCCGATCAGCGTCGTCTGAAAGCCGCGCGGACGCAGCTGAATGCGGATCGGCGAGCGGGCTTCGGGATCGGTATCGGTCAGAACGACGACGTCGCGCTCGACGAGCTCGCTCGGCCGGGCTGTCAGCAACTCAATCTGTTCATTGAAGCGCGGATCGGCCGGCGTGTCGGCAAAAACGACGATAAGCCTGTTCTGCCACTGAAAGTCCTGGATCGTGAACTCTCCCACATCCATGATCTGCAGCATGGGCTCTGGTGCCTCGGCGGCGACGGCGGTCTCTTGCGCGAGCCCCGGGATAACAGGCAAAAGCGCCACAACGCCCGCCGTAAGCGCGGCGGGCAGGGCACGGCAAAGGTCGTTTAAACTGCGTATGTGTGGGCGGATCATTGTCTCTCCTGTCCGCTCCGATATAGGCGGCCCCGTGCCGAAAGCTAAGGGCAAAACGCCGCCGCTCGCGTCTCTGTGGCTCGAAAGATGCCGGGTCGTGCGCGGCGCGGCAAGAGCCTTGGCACTGCGCTCGGGCGATGGCGCGACAGCGGGCCGGCTGGCGCTCTGCCCTGCGGCTGGGGCATGGTGCGCGCAAAGCGCTGTGCCGGATTGAAACGCGCGCGGCATAACAGACTGGCAGGCCATCCGCCTGGGCCATGGGGCCGCGCTTGGTCCACCCTGGGAGACGAAAGGAGAAGGGCAAGATGAGCGACGAAAGCCCGAGACTGACCCGCGCCGAGTGGGAAGCGCTTGCCCGGTCCGAGTTGCGCGGCCGTGCCCTTGAAGATCTTGAGTGGGAGACGCTCGAGGGCATCCGGGTCAAGCCGCTTTACACCGCCGATGACGTCGCCGGCTTGCCGCAGATCGGCGAGTTGCCGGGTTTCGCGCCCTTCACCCGGGGCGTGAAGGCCACGATGTATGCCGGACGACCCTGGACGATCCGGCAATATGCGGGCTTCTCGACGGCCGAGGAATCAAACGCGTTCTATCGCAAGGCGCTGGCCGCCGGGCAGCAAGGGGTCTCCGTCGCCTTCGATCTCGCAACGCATCGCGGCTATGACAGCGATCACGCACGCGTCGAAGGCGACGTGGGCAAGGCGGGTGTGGCCATCGACTCGGTCGAGGACATGAAGGTTCTCTTCGACGGTATCCCGCTCGAAAAGATCAGCGTTTCGATGACGATGAACGGCGCGGTGATCCCGGTCCTGGCGAATTTCATCGTGACGGGCGAGGAGCAGGGCGTCGGCCGAGACAAGCTCTCGGGCACCATTCAGAACGATATTCTAAAGGAGTTCATGGTCCGTAACACCTATATCTATCCGCCCGAGCCCTCGATGCGGATCATCGCGGATATCATCGAATACACCTCCGCCGAGATGCCGAAATTCAACTCGATCTCGATCTCCGGCTATCACATGCAGGAAGCAGGCGCGGACCTCGTGCAGGAGCTCGCCTTCACGCTGGCGGACGGGCGCGAATATGTCCGCGCGGCGATCGGGCGGGGTATGGATGTCGACGCCTTTGCGGGGCGCCTCTCGTTCTTTTTTGCCATCGGCATGAACTTTTTCATGGAGGCGGCAAAGCTCCGCGCGGCGCGGATGCTCTGGGCCCGCGTCATGGACGAGTTCGAGCCGAAAAACCCGAAGTCGAAGATGCTGCGCACTCATTGCCAAACGAGCGGGGTGAGCCTGCAGGAGCAAGACCCCTACAACAACGTGGTCCGCACGGCCTATGAGGCGATGTCTGCGGCCCTCGGCGGGACGCAATCGCTCCACACCAATGCGCTCGATGAAGCGATTGCGCTGCCGACCGAGTTTGCCGCGCGGATCGCGCGCAACACCCAGCTGATCCTGCAGGAAGAGACCGGCATCACCAATGTCGTCGACCCGCTGGCGGGCTCCTACTACGTCGAGAGTTTGACGGCGGAACTGGCCGACAAGGCCTGGGCGCTGATGCAGGAGGTCGAGGAGATGGGCGGCATGACCAAGGCCGTCGCCTCCGGTATGCCGAAGCTCCGGATCGAGGAGACCGCTGCGCGGCGCCAGGCGATGATCGACCGCGGCGAGGAGGTCATTGTTGGGGTCAACAAGTACCGCCTCGAGCAAGAGGATGAGATCGACATCCTCGATATCGACAACGACAAGGTGCGCGCAGCACAGGTGGCGCGGCTCGAACAGATCCGCACCACACGCGACGAGGCGGCCTGCGCGGCAGCGCTTGGAGAGCTTGCGCGCCGCGCAAAAGAGGGGGGGAACCTGCTCGAAGGCGCCGTCGAGGCAGCCCGGGCGCGCGCCAGCGTTGGCGAGATCTCGATGGCGATGGAGGAGGTCTTTGGTCGCCACCGCGCCGAGGTCAAAACCCTCTCGGGCGTCTACGGCGCGGCCTTTGATGGCGATGACGGCTTTGCCGCGATCCAGCACGCGGTCGAAGCCTTTGCCGAAGAGGAGGGCCGACGGCCGCGCATGCTCGTCGTCAAAATGGGCCAGGATGGGCATGATCGCGGCGCGAAGGTCATCGCCACGGCCTTTGCCGATATCGGCTTTGACGTCGATGTGGGCCCGCTCTTTCAGACCCCCGAAGAGGCCGCGCAAGACGCGATCGACAACGACGTCCATGTGGTTGGGATTTCGAGCCAAGCCGCGGGGCACCGCACGCTCGCGCCGCGCCTCATCGAGGCACTCCGGGCCGAAGGCGCGGGCGATATCATCGTGATTTGCGGCGGCGTCATTCCGCAGCAAGATTATGCCTTTCTGAAGGCGGCAGGGGTGAAAGCGATCTTCGGGCCCGGAACCAACATTCCCGAGGCGGCGCAAGACATTTTGGGCCTGATCCGGGCAGCACGGCCGGTGGATGCGTGAGAGCCAGGGCAGAGCGCGGCGTGCCAGTGGCTTGCGCGGGGCATTGGGCGCGCGGCCTAAGGGAGTATTTTTGCCAAGATGATGGGGGAAGGGGGCGCTTCGGCGCGGGGCGTGTTTGACCATCTGGTGGTGGCCTGCGAGCAGCTGGAGACGGGCGCTGGTGCGGTCGAAACCGTGCTCGGCGTGCCGTTGGAGCCCGGCGGAAAACACCCCTCGTTCGGCACACATAACCGGCTGCTCTCGCTCGGGGCAGAGGCCTATCTCGAAGTGATTGCCGTCGATCCGGGGGCGCCTGCACCGGGGCGGGTCCGCTGGTATGATCTCGATCGGTTTTCGGGCGCGCCGCGGCTGACGACCTGGGTCGTGCGTGTGAGCGATCTCGACGCCAGCCAGGCCCAGGGGCGGGTGCCCGGCGTGGTGTTGTCGCTAGAGCGCGGGGCCTATCGCTGGCGCATGGGCGTTCCCGAGGACGGCATCTTGCCGCTTGAGGGCATGCACCCGGCTGTGATCGCCTGGGAAGGACCCCATCCCGCGGCGGCCTTGCCCGACCGGGGGGTGCGGCTCAAGGAGCTCTGCCTCCGCCATCCCGAGCCTGGAGGTCTGGCCGCCATCCCCGGGCGAAACGATCCGCGTGTTACGGTCGAGCGCGGCTTGCCGGCGCTATCGGCGCGGCTGACAGGCCCCGCGGGGGACCGATGGCTCTGACGATCCGCCCGGCCCGTGTCGGGGACGGGGCGCGGATCGCCGAAATCCATAACGGGATCATCCGCGACACGGTGATCACCTTTACGACCGACGAGAGGACGGGCGCCGCCCTCGACGCCCGGCTCGCTGGGGGGGCGCATTTTTGGGTCGCGGAGGCGGCGGGCTGTGTTGCGGGCTTTGCGACGATCTTTCCGTTTCGTCAGGGGCCGGGCTATGCCCATACCTTCGAGCACACGATTATTGTCGAGCCTGGCACGCGCGGGCAGGGCAGCGGCCGAGCACTGATGCACGCGGTGGAAGCGGGCGCGCGCGCCGCGGGCGGGCATTCCCTCATGGCCGGGGTCTCGGCCGAGAACGCTGCCGGGGTCGCCTTTCATGCTCGGCTTGGCTTTGTCGAGGTTGCGCGATTGCGGGAGGTCGGCTGGAAGTTCGGGCGCTGGCACGACCTTGTCTTAATGCAGAAATTCCTGTCCGCGCCCGAGACCGGGCTATAAGATCTCAGCGCATGTCGATCTGGTCGCGCATTGCAGATGCCGTCTCGGCGCTCGCCGCGGGCGAGAGCCTGACCACGGTTTTTGACCGGCTGCGTACGCCGCCCGAACGCAGCGTCGGCTTTACCATTGCGGTAATCGCGCTCGGCGCGAAAATGGCAAAGGCCGATGGGCGGGTCACGCGGGACGAGGTGACCGCCTTCCGAGAGGTCTTTACGATCCCGCCGGCCGACGCCCCGAACGCGGCGCGTGTCTTCGATCTCGCGCGGCAAGATGTTGCGGGCTATGACGCCTATGCCCGCCGGATCGCGGCGATGTTTGGGGCGGGGCATTCGACGCTGGTGGACCTGATGGAAGGTCTTTTTCACATCGCGCTCGCAGATGGGACGTATCACCCGAACGAGGATGATTTCCTGGCTCAGGTTGCCGGGATCTTTGGGATCGAGGAGCGCGAATTTCGCTCGCTCCGCGCGCGCTTTGTCGAGGATGCGACGCAAGACCCCTACGTGGTGCTCGGGGTGCCGCCGGACGCGCCCTTGGAGGAGGTGCGCGCGGCGTGGCGCAAGGCCGTGCGCGAGAGCCACCCTGACGTGATGATGGCGCGGGGCGTGCCCGAGGAGGCGATGAAGATCGCAGAAAGGCGGCTGATCGACGTCAACCGCGCGTGGGAGGAGATCATCACAGAGCGCGCGGAAGGGTAGCGCAGTATTGGCGCGAATCGCTTGCCCACGTATGAAAGCGCTATGACACGCATGCTGCCCACCCTGACTATGGCGTTCCTTGCGCTTAGCCTTGCGGCGCCCGTCGCGGCACAGGACACAGCGCCCGAAGACCCGTTGAGCGAAGGGTTGAACTTGTTCGAGCGGGGGGCGGAGCTTTTCTTGCGCGGGCTGATGGAGGAGATCGCGCCGGAGCTGGAAAAGCTCGAGCCACGCCTGCGCGACCTCACCGAAGGCATGGGGCCCGTGATCGCGCGTCTGGCCGAGCTTATCGACGAGGTCGACGCCTATCACGCGCCGGAGCGGTTACCGAATGGTGACATCATCTTGCGCCGGAAGGAGCCCTCGGAGATGCCGCGCCGCCCGCTCGACCCGCCCGCCGAGGGCGAGGTCGATATTTGAGCGCGTTCGCCCCGCACTAGCTCGGGGTTTCTTGAACGCGGATCTCGGCGCGCATCGCCTTGGCGAGCGAGGCAAAGCGTGCGGCGGCCACCTCGCCATAGAGGGTTGCGGCCCGGGGCGGCAACCGTAGCCCCAGGATCCGCTCCTTGGGCGACCAATCGAGTTGTCCAAGCCTGTCCGGTGCCGCAACGGAGAACATCGCGCCAAAGCGCATGGCACGTCCCAGGATTTCGGCCTCTGCGATCTCCTCTTCCGACAGCAGCCCGAGAAGCGGCTCGAACCGGTTGCCCGGTCGGGCGTTGCGGTACCGGTGGAGGAGGGAGAGGCCGAGGAAGACGCGGCCCGCATGGTCGATCCCGCTCAGGTTGCCCCGGGTCGCGGTGTCAAAGACGATCTCGGCCCGGTAGTCGGGATGCGCGCGCCAGGAGACGTCGTGGAGGAGGCAGGCGGCATGGTGCAGGCGGGGGTCCCGAGGGCTCTCGGCAAGAAGCGGCGCGATAAAGCCATAGAGCTTATCGCCGAAGCCGGGGAGCCGGGCCGCTAGCGCCTCGGCATGGCGCGCGGCTTCGATCAGCGGATCGCGGCTGCGCAGGCGGGGCGGCATCTGTTCGTAAAGCAGGCCCTCGCGAATGCCATAGCCCGAGACTGTGATCGTCTCGGACCCAAACACTTTGATCAGCCGGCGGAGGACTTCACCGGCGATGGGCACCAGGCTGATCCGAGCCGACGAGATACTCAGCTTGCGGCGCAGCGTGTCGAGATCCTGCCCGGCGATCCAATCGAGCGTTTTGCCCACGCTTACCGGCGTCATGCGATAGTCGTGCAGGACCGAAAGCGGATAGCCGCGGCGGGCCATGTCGAGCCGGCCAATCGCCCGCCAGGACCCACCGACCAGATATAGCTGGGCGTGTTTGTCGATGCGTTTGCGGAGCTTGGTGAGGGTCGCGTCGATCTCGCGCGCGCGGGCCTTGGCATTGCCCTTGATCCCTTCGAGGCGGAGCGGACCGAGATCGGACGTCGCGCATTCGTGCACTCTACCGTCGCCGATACGGGCCAGTTCCATCGAGGAACCGCCGATGTCGCAGACGAGCCCGGCGCCGTCGGGCCAGCCGAGCAAGACGCCTTGGGCTGAAAGCCGCGCTTCCTCTTCTCCGTCAATGACCTGGAGGTGGAGGCCAGTCTCGCGTTCGATCTCGGCGGCAAACTCGGGCCCATCCTCGGCGCGCCGCACAGCGGCGGTGGCCACGGCCGTGAGCGGCGCGATCCCGATCCCCTCGGCCAGGGCGACGAAGCGGTGGATCGCGGCGCGCGCGCGGCGCCGTCCCTCGGGGTTTAGCATTCCGGTTTCGGTCATTCCGGCGCCGAGGCCCGCCATCAGCTTTTCGTTGTAGAAGTAGGCGGGGCTGCGCGCGGCACCGTCAAAGACCACGAGGCGCACCGAGTTTGACCCGACATCTACGACCCCGACCCGGTGCGCGCCATGCCCGGCGGGATCAACGGACGATGCAGGAAGGCCGGGCCAGGGGGACGGGTCGGTGTCGGGCTTGCCATCCATCGGCGGGCGCATCCTCTGAAAGCTCTGCGGCAACCTGCCTAGGCGCAGCGCGCAAGGTCAAGAGCTTGCGGCGATCTGCCATGGCCAGGGCGGGGCCGCACGGCGGCGGCCGGTCTCAATGGCGCGCCTGCGTCAGATCGGGGACGTCGGCTGCGCCGGCCGAGCCGCGCCCAGAAAGCGAGGGGTAGGCCATGAAGAAGCGGTGGCAGTTGAACCCCTTCTCGCCCGGCTCGGGCTTGGCGCGTTCCGACGCGCCGTTCGGGCGCAGGATCCAGCTTTGCTCGGTGTCGGCGAGGTTGGCAGACATGATCTGACCCACGATCTGCGCCTTCACCGTCGGGTTCAGGGTCTCAACGAGGGTCTCGATCCGGCGATTGAGGTTTCGTCCCATCCAGTCCGCCGAGGAAATGAAGACGCGGCATGCCTCGGACGGAAGCCCCGCGCCATTTCCGAAGCAAACGATGCGCGAATGCTCCAAAAAGCGCCCGACGATGCTCTTGACGCGGATGTTCTCGCTCAGCCCCTTGACGCCGGGACGTAGGCCGCAGATCCCGCGGATGACGAGATCGATCCGCACGCCCGCTTGGCTTGCCGCATAGAGCGCGTCGATGATGTCGGGCTCAATCAGCGAGTTCATCTTCGCCCAAATTTGCGCCGGGCGGCCGGCTTTGGCATGGGCAGCTTCGGCCGCGATTCGCTCTAAAAGGCGCGGCTTCAGCCCGTCGGGCGAGATCGCGAGATTTTCGAGCCCGTCCGGTTCGACGTAGCCGGAGAGATAATTCATCACTTTGGTCGCATCGCGCCCAAGGTCGGCATCGCAGGTAAAGAAGCTTAGATCGGTGTAAATCTTCGCCGTAATCGGATGGTAATTGCCGGTTCCGTAATGCGTGTAGGTCACCAGACGGTTGCCTTCGCGACGGACGACGGTGCTGATTTTGGCATGCGTCTTGAGGTGGATGAAGCCGTAGACAACATGCGCCCCAGAGCGTTCGAGCCTGCGGGATTGTCGAATGTTGGCGGCCTCGTCGAAGCGAGCTTTCAGCTCGACAAGGGCGGTGACGGACTTGCCGTCTTCGGCCGCCTCGCAGAGTGCCTCAACGATGGGCGAGTTCTTCGAGGTCCGGTAAAGCGTCTGCTTAATGGCGAGCACGTCGGGGTCCCGCGCGGCCTGTTCGAGAAAGCGCACGACCATGTCGAAGGTCTCGTAGGGGTGATGCAGGAGCATGTCTTTTTGCCGGATGGCAGCGAACATGTCGCCCTCATGGTCCTGCACGCGCTCCGGCACGCGCGGCGTAAAGGACGACCACAGGAGGTCTGGCCGCGTGTCGATCACCAGATCCTTCAGGGCCGACGGGCCGATCAGACCTTTGAGTTCCACCACATCTCGTTCGGTGATGTGGAGCTCTTCCATGATCAGGCGCTTAAGGTCTTCGGGCGGTTTTTCTGTGATCGTCAGCCGGATGACCTCACCCCGCCGCCGCCGTTTCAGCGCGGTCTCGAACTCTCGCACCAAGTCTTCGGCCTCTTCCTCGACTTCGAGATCGCTGTCGCGCAGGACGCGGAAGGCGCAGTGGTCGACCAAGTCGTAGCCCGGAAAAATCGCGCCGAGATGCAACAGCAGATTGTCCTCAAGGCGGATCACCCGGTGCTCGCCCGCCGCACCCGGCAGCGGCGTGAAGCGATCGATCTGTGCGGGGATCGGCAGAAGCGCCTCAAGGGCCGCGCCGTCGGAACAGCGGCGCAGCATTAGCGCGAGCGACAGCCCGCCATTTGGGATGAACGGGAAGGGATGCGCGGGGTCGATCGCGAGCGGGGACAGGACGGGAAAGACATGTTCGAGAAAATGCTCGTTGAGGAATGTGCGGTCTTTCTTTGTAAGCCTGCTCGGCGCCACGAGACAAACCCGTTCGCGCTCCAGCTCCTTCTTGAGACGGTTCCAGATGACCTGCTGTTTTTGCAAGAGCTTGCGCGCATCCGCGTTGATCAGTTCGAGTTGTTCGGACGGGGTGAGCCCGTCTGCAGCCGGTGTCTGATTGCCCTCGCGCTCCAGCTCGCGCAGGCCTGCGACGCGCACGGTGTAAAACTCGTCGAGATTGGTCGCCGAGATCGAGACGAAGCGCACCCGTTCAAGGAGCGGCACGTCCGGGTTTTCCGCCTCTTCCAGCACCCGCCAGTTAAAGGCCAGCCAAGAGAGCTCGCGATTGAAAAAGCGTTTCGGGCCGGTCAGATGCGCCTGTGGCACCTCGACGGGCAGGGGTAGGTCAGCGGTCAGAAAGTCGGCTTCGGACATGGCGCGGGGCATCGTCTTGCGTTTGGGGTACACTCAGGTCTCATGCCCGTCTGCAGCGGCGGCGTCCAGCAGTTCGGCGGCAAGCTTTGGCCCGATCGGTCGCCGCGTCGCAAGGGCGCGCGCATCGAGTGCGGCAACCAGGTTCTGCGCGGCGGCAAAGGACCGCTCCATCCGCGGCACGCACCAACGGATGAAGTCGGGTGTGATGGCGATCTGACGGTCGGCAAAGAGTTTGGCCAGGAGTGCGGCCAGCAAGGCGTCGTCGGGCGACGCCAAGCGCGCGGCGGGGGTCGCGGCGAGGCGGCTGGCAAGGTCCGGCAGCGTCACGGGCCAGCGCGACGGCGCATTCCGCCCGGTCAGCAGGAGACGCCCGTCGAGTTCTAAAACGCGGTTGTGGAGGTGCAGGAGCGCTCGCTCCGCGCTCTCGTTTCCCGCAGCCCCATCGGCGCCCTCGACGACAAGCCGAGCGCCGGGCGCGGGGCGCGCGGCAGCGATATCCGCGATTGTCAGGATCTGCGCCCCCGCCTCGGTCGCCCAAACGGCGGCCAAGTGGCTCTTGCCCGCGCCTTTGGGCCCGTAGAGCACCAGCTTTCCCGAGGGCCAGTCGCGCCACCGGTCGATTTCGGCCAGCGCAAGCGCATTGGCTGGCGAGACGAAAAACGCGTCCCGCCCCATCGCGGCGCGGAGGGGAAGCGCAAAGGCGAGCTGCTCAGACATTACTCTGCCGGGTTCTCCGACCCGTCTGTCTCCAGCCGGCGCGCATCGTGGGTCGTCTCGCCCACATCGCGCATGGCTGCAGGGTGTTCGAGGCCCTGGTAAAGCCGGCCACCGAGGTATTCCGAGATCCCAAACCGCACAAAGACCCCGATCACCGCGGCAATCGGCACAGCGACCAGCATGCCAACAAAGCCAAAGAGCGCCCCGAAGACAGAGAGCGCGAAGAGCAGCCAGACCGGGTGCAGCCCGACGCTGTCACCGACAAGCTTCGGCGTGAGAAAATTGCCTTCCACGAACTGACCGGAAAAGAAGATTGCCGCAACAAGCACGATCCAGTGCCACTCGCCCCAGAACTGAAAGAGTGCGAGCCCGATGGCGAGGGCCCCGCCGACGAGGGCTCCGATATAGGGGATAAACGTCAAAATCCCCGCGACCGCCCCGACGACGAGCCCAAAATCGAGGCCGACCGCCATCAGCGCGACCGAGTAATACGTCCCCAAGATCAGACAGACCGTGCCCTGACCCCGGACAAAGCCCGCCAGCGTCCGATCGATGTCGCGCACGATCTGGCGGACGGTCGGCGCGTGGTCGCGCGGCAGCAAGCTGTCGACCCGGGCGACGAGCCGGTCCCAATCGAGGAGCAGGTAGAATGAGACGACCGGAGTAATCACCAGCAGCGTCACGATTCCAAGGAGCGAGGAGACCGACCCGAGCGCCGCCTGGACGAGCTCGGCCCCCTTCGACTGTATGATGCTTGCCAGCTGATCGAGCGATTGGCGCAGGGTGCTCGTCTCGTCGTTGAGCGCCGGGAAGCGCTCGACGAACGTGGCATAAAGCTCGCGCGCAAAGCTCGGGGCGGCGGCGAAGAGTGCGGTCGCCTGGCCGACAAGGCTTGGAATGATAAGGAGGATCAGCAACACAAAGATCATCACGCCAAAAACCATGATGATCGTGACTGCCAATGCCCGGGCGAGGCCCCATCGCTCCAGTTTGTCAGCCATCGGATCGAGGCAATAGGCGATCACCGCACCCAACACGAAGGGAAGGATCACATTGCCGAGGTACCACAGCACCACAAAGAGCACCGCCACGGCGATGGACCAATACTGAAACTGCGTGCGCGCGGGCAGGGCCATGGATGCTCCTTTGGGTGGGATGTCGCGCAGGGTCGGCGGCATTTCAACCCCTGGGTCCCGTAAGAGACGCATTGCGGCAGAGGTAACGGACGGCTTTTCCCGGTGCAGATACGCCGCGCCCGACTTCGCCAAAGCCCATGGCCGCGTGAAAGGCGTCCGAGACTGGATTTGGCGGCACGCGGTTGACCTCGCAGAGGACTGGTACGTCCTCCGACTGCGCTTCGGCGAAGACGCGCTCGTAGAGCGCTCTCCCGACCCCCCGACCGCGCAACTCCGCGCCGACGATCACCCGGTCGATATAGAAAAACCGCTGGTAACGTGCCGCAAACCAAGCGTAATTTGCGCTGCCATAGGCTACGCCTGGCGCCAACGCCAAGAGGCACGCCCGCCCATCGGCCCGCGCGAGCGCGAAGCGGCACTGGTCGATGAGCGCGACGAGCCCGTCCTGGTCCAACGGTGACGTTGCCGCCTCATGCTCGGCATTGAGCCGCAGCACCTCCGATAGAAGGCTCGCATCGCTCTGCTTTAAATCAAGAAACGCCACAACGCGCCTCCGCACCCTTCAACTCGGTCATTTGTTGCCCTCATCTTGGCAGAACTACTCTCGGGGGGTCTGGGGGGCAGACGGCCCCCCAGCCTCGCCGCCCTCCCGCCGGTTGCCCCGTCGTGGCACAAACTGAGCGCAAGCCACACCACCTGGTCCCGAGGACCACGCGAAGCGCATGCTCGCTTGTCCCTGGACGGACGACGCAGTAACCGGGCTCTACCGCCATTTGGAGACGACAATGCGCCTCTCTCGCTATTTTTTGCCTGTGTTAAAGGAGACGCCGTCCGAGGCGCAGATCGTCTCGCACCGCCTGATGCTGCGCGCAGGCATGATCCGCCAGCAGGCCGCCGGGATCTATTCCTGGCTTCCGCTCGGCTACCGCGTGCTCAGACGCATCGAAGAGATCGTGCATGCCGAGCAAATGCGCGCCGGGCATATCCCGATGCTCATGCCCACGGTGCAGCCCGCCGAGCTTTGGCGGGAAAGCGAACGCTACGATGCGTATGGTCCCGAGATGTTGCGTATCCGGGATCGGCACGACCGGGACATGCTCTATGGGCCGACGAATGAAGAGATGATTACCGACATCTTTCGGGCCCATGTCGGCAGTTATCGTGAATTGCCCCTGACGCTCTATCACATCCAGTGGAAGTTCCGGGACGAGGTGCGCCCGCGCTTCGGCGTCATGCGGGGCCGCGAGTTTTTGATGAAGGACGGCTACAATTTCGATCTGACGAAGGCGGACGCGCTGCACGCCTACAACCGGCATCTGGTCAGCTATCTGAGGACCTACGAGCGGATGGGGCTTCAAGCGATCCCGATGCGCGCCGATAGCGGCCCGATCGGCGGCGACGATACGCATGAGTTTCTTGTCCTGGCCGAGACTGGCGAGTCAGAGGTCTTTTACGACAGTGCCGTGACCGACATCCGGCTTGGCGCGCGCGAGATCGACTATGACGACGTCGCCCAGTGCCAAGCGGTCATGGAGGAGTTTACCGCGCTCTACGCCCGCACCGACGAGACCCATGACGAGGCCGCCTTTCAGGCGGTGCCCGCGGCGCAGCAGCGCCGGGCGCGCGGCATTGAGGTGGGCCAGATTTTTTACTTCGGCACGAAGTATTCCGAGCCCATGGGCGCGGTTGTCACCGACCAGGAAGGCACCCGTGTGCCCGTCCATATGGGTTCTCATGGGATCGGTGTGTCACGCCTTTTGGGCGCGATCATCGAAGCGAGCCACGACGAGAACGGGATCATTTGGCCCGAGGGGGTGACCCCGTTTCACGCGGGCATCGTCAACCTCAAACAGGGCGACAGCGCCGCCGATGCTGCGTGCGAGGCGCTCTATGCCGCGCTGACCGACCGCGGTCTCGCACCGCTCTATGACGACCGGGACGAGCGCGCGGGCGGCAAGTTTGCCACAATGGACCTGATCGGCCTGCCCTGGCGGATCACGGTGGGGCCGCGCGGCCTAAAGTCTGGCGTCGTCGAACTGACATCACGCCGGACGGGCGAAAGTGAAGAGATGAGCCCCGAGGCGGCTGTCGCACGGGTGGCAGAGATCTATGCCAGCGTCTGAGCCTTTTGCGCCCTTGGGTCTGTGGCGGGCGGAGCCGCGGCGGATCGGCCATGGCCGGGCTGGGAAGCAGGCCGAGGGAGCCAGGCGGGGGGCCACGCTGGCGGGTGCACGCTGGGGAGCAAGGCTGGGGGGCCAACCCCCCAGACCCCCGGAGTATTTTCACCAAGTTCAGGGGGGCGGGGTTTGACGGCGCTCGGTTGCTTTAAAAGCTACGACATCCGTGGCCGCTTGGGCGAGACCCTCGATGCCGACATAGCCTATCGGGTTGGGCGCGGCTTTGCCCAGGCGCTGCGGCCGGGCGCGGTCGTGACCGGACGGGATGCGCGGGAGAGTTCTCCGGTGCTGCAGCAGGCGGTCAATGATGGGCTGCGCGATGGCGGGGCGGATGTGATCGAAATCGGTCTGTGCGGAACCGAAGAGGTCTACTTTGCGACCGACCATTTTGGCGCGGGTGGCGGGATCATGGTCACGGCCTCGCACAATCCGATCGACTACAACGGGATGAAGCTTGTAGGTCCGGGCGCGACGCCGCTTTCGGCCGATGCGGGGCTTGGCGCGGTCCAGCGCGCGGCGGAGGCCGGCGATTGGGAAGACGTGCGTGCGCGGGGCGTGCTCCGCCACGAAGACCCGCGGGACGCCTTCGTGGCGCGGTGCCTCTCCTTTGTGCGTCCCGAGACGTGGCGCGAGATGAAGATCTTGGTCAATTGCGGGAACGGCGCGGCGGGGCCGACCTTCGATGCCCTGGCCGCCGCCCTCTCCCGTGTCGGCGCGCCGGTAGCCTTTGAGCGGATGCACCATGTCCCGGACTCGCGCTTTCCCAACGGGATCCCAAACCCACTCTTGCCGGAGAACCAGCCGCCGACCGCGGCGGCCGTTCGCGCCGCTGGGGCGGATTTCGGGGTGGCCTGGGACGGCGACTTTGACCGCTGTTTTTTCTTTGACGAGACCGGGGCCTTCGTGCCGGGCGAATACGTGGTGGGCCTCCTCGCGGGCGCGTTTCTCGCGCAGAGCCCGGGGGCTAGGATCGTCCACGACCCGCGCGTTGTGCTAAACACCCAAGCGGTGATCGACGCGGCGCGGGGCGAGGCGGTCGTCTCACGCACGGGGCACGCGCATCTCAAGGCGCGGATGCGGGAGGTCGACGCGATCTATGGCGGAGAGATGTCGGCGCACCACTATTTTCGCGACTTCATGTATTGCGATAGCGGGATGATCCCCTGGCTCCTCGTCGCAGAGCATATCTCGACCACCGCGCACAGCTTGGGCGCCCTCCTGGCGCGGGCGCGCGCAGCGTTTCCCTCGTCTGGAGAGGTTAACTTTCGCCTGCGCGACACCGGTGCCGCGCTTACGGCTTTCGAGGCGGCCTATGCGCCCCTGGCCAAGGATGTGGACCGGCTCGACGGGCTCTCGCTCCGCTTTGCGGGCTGGCGCGCGAATGTGCGGCTGTCGAATACCGAGCCGGTGCTGCGGCTGAACATCGAAGCGGAGGGGGACGCGGCACTCGTCGCGGAGAAGCTCGAAGCGATCAGCGCGCTCTTGCGCGAGGCAGGGGGGGGCTAGACGGCCTCTCTCGCAACGAGCGAAACCGAAAGCTGGCAATGCGCGGGGTTGGGCCAGGGCCCCTCGGACACCGTCCAGCCTTCGAGCGTTGCCGGGCCGGAAAGTTGAGCGTCAAGAAAGCGCAGCAAATCGCGCACCTTGGGCCGGGCCGTCTCGGCCGTGAAGAGGTGCCCAGGGGCGAGAGGGCCCGCAATCACCTCAAACGACGTCGCGCCGGGGTCGAGCGGTGCGTGAAGATCGGCGAGGCCGCTAATCTCGGGACAGGCGAGCGCCAGTTGGGTGAGCCCGGCTGCTGCGGTCAGTGCGGCCTGGTCTGCCGCGTCGTCGGTGCAGCCGGGCGCGGCGCTGCGCTTCCAGTAGAGCAGGCCGGTCTCGGTCAGCACCCGCACACCGACATATTCTCCGCCCTCCCATGCGGCGCGCGCTTCGGCGAGGGCATTCTCGGGTGAGACCTCACGGATGGAGGCTGTCGCCTGGGTGGAGAGGATGAGGGTGTAGCTCATGGGGCTCTCAGACGGTCTCGTTCGTTTCGGTGCGAGGGTGGGCCGGCAGAGCAAGGCGGCGCCCGGAATTGGGTACGGGGTAAACCTTTCTGGAGCCTTACGCTCCACGGAATTCGAGGCGGCTTCCGGGCCCGGATGCGGGACGCTCTGGGGGGTGAACCAGCTCGCAAACCAGAGTGCGCTCATGCGATCCTTTGGGTCGGCGTTGTGGCTGGGCGAGGATTGCGGGAGATTGCCGCCGCCGCGAGCGCGTGCCGGAGCCGCGCGCCGTCGATCGGCTTTGCGAGGTAATCGTTAAAGCCGAGGCTGAGGGCGCGCTGGCAATCCTCCTCGCGGGCATCGGCGGTCATCGCGATCACATATATGCCGGACCAGGGCGCGCCGGACGCGCGGATTCGGGCCAGCGTCTCGGCCCCGTCGATCTCGGGCATCCGCATATCGAGAAGGACCGCGTCAAAAGGCGCTGCGCGAAGCGCAACAAGCGCAGCGGCGCCGTCGGCAGCCTCAGTCGTCTCTGCGCCCAGGCGTTCGAGGTAGAGCTTTGCGACGAGGCGGTTCGTCGCCAGATCGTCGACCACCAGTACGCGCGGGCGCTCGGGAAGCGGGGACGGGCTGCGGGTCGGGGTGGCGGCCGCCGGCGCACAGGGCGGGGCACAGATCGTCAGGCGAAACCGGGCGCCGCCGTTTGGCGCCGTGTCGACCATGAGGTTGCCCCCCATCCGCCGCGCGAGCTCACGCGTGATCGGCAGGCCGAGGCCCACGCCCAACGTCTTCTCACCGGGCGTATCGTCAAGACGGGCGAAGGGCTCAAAGATCCGAGAACGGGCAGCTTCGGGGATGCCCGGCCCGGTATCATCCACAGTGATCGAAAGGCGTTCGGCCGCCTCTGGCGCAACAGTGACAGCGATATGCCCCGTCTCGGTGTATTTGATCGCATTCGATAGAAGATTGCTCACGCTTTGGCGCAGGCGAAGCGGGCAGAGCGCTGCGGTCTCGGGCAAGTCATCGGCAAAGCGGACGCTGAAGTCGAGCCCCTTTGCATCGGCGGCGCCCTGATGCGCGGCGATCGCACGCGAGATCTCAATCCGCGGGTTGCCTGGCTCGGTTACGATGCGCAGGCCTCCCGCGTCGATGGCGGCCAAGTCGAGGAGGTCGTCGACGAGCCCGCGCATATCCTCGGCGGCGGCGCCCAACACGTCGAGATGTTCCCGGGTCGGAGCGGTGTCTGGCGCGGTGCGCAGGGCTTCGGTGATCCCGCTGACGGCGTTGAGCGGCGTACGCATCTCGTGGCTCATGACGGCCAGCAACCGCTCGCGCGCCTTTGTCGCTGCGTCACTGTCATGCTGCGCTTTGGCCAGCGCCGCGTTCAGCCGGTGATTTGAGTGGATCACAGAGGCGGCGAAGACACCGAGCAAGAGGAACGCAATGCTGGTGAGGCTAAGGTAAAAATACGCTCCCTCAATGGCGAGGGAGATCGCGTTGACACCGGCCAGAGGCCCCAAAATCGAGAGCAGCGCGATGTAGGCAAGGGTTGGGTGTACGGCGAGCACGGAGGTAATGTGCAGAAGGACGCCGGCGCCATAGAGAACGGCAACAAGGGCATGCATCGGCCCACCCGACGCGATCAGGAAGAGTGCGGGAAGCAAATACGCGAGGTGGCCGACGAGCATTATCCCGATCGTGCCGCGGTACGCCGCACGAGATCCGGTCTGGCCCGCCTTGGCGAGGACGCGCAGGAAAAGACGGTCGCCCATGTGGTCGACGAAGACAGCAAGAGCTGCGAGCCACACCGGAACCAGAACGGCCGAGGCCGCCAGCGAGACCGACGACATGGCCATACGTGCGACATTCTGCGGGCGCATGGCCGCATGGAGCCGCAATAGCCGGTCCTGCTCGTCAGGCGACAGGCGCGGCGCAGTCTCCGTCGCTTTCGGGGCGGATGTCGGCGCCATTTGATCATCTCCGGGGATGGCTTTTGCTCCTTAGCTCCGGTGCCGGGACGCCTTTCGTCGCCTCGCGTAGTGCGCCGCGCAGCAGGATCCGTCTCCGAAGCGCCAAGTAGCTATCCCAAAGCCACGCGATCTGACAGAGGATTGTTGCGGGCGCATGCGGCCAGGGGTATAGCCGTGCGGGGCATTTACAGCTCCGTTGGGGAAAGTGTCGGCCTTCCAAGGGTGAGGTCGCGCCTGGCTACGGCCTAGGGTGCAGGACGAAAGACCTGCGAAAGAACGGCTTGGGCGAATGTCGGGTTCGCTCTTCATGCCGACTAAAAAATCGCGTAAGCGTGCTGTAATCGTATCGCGATCGGCATGCACCCGTAGCTCAGCTGGATAGAGCGCTGCCCTCCGAAGGCAGAGGCCAGAGGTTCGAATCCTCTCGGGTGCGCCACTTCATTTTTTGAATGAAACCAAAGCTGAAAGCGTTGTCAGAGACCGTTTTAGACGGGTTCGAACACTTTTTGCCAGAGTTCGAACCTTCTCCTCCTGCGCGCCACTTAAGATTTTGATTGAGTTTATATTTTGGGTTGTATTTCTGTCGGCAGCGCGGCGTTTGATCGATCCATGTCCGACGGGGCGGTCAAGCGGCGTATGGCGCTTGGCTCCTTTGCATCCTTCGCCCGGTATCTTGCGCAGGTCAGGCCGGCCACCGGTCTGTGACCTGCGGGACGCATGCGCCACTTTGCAGCCGGGCAGGGACGGTCATCTGGCTGTCGGCGTCGCGGAGGGCGGCCAAGGCGGCGATGCGCAGCCGTTGCGCGCCGCGGTACGCCGCCGCGATCCCCGCGATACAGCAACTATGCCCGTGTCGTATGGCCCATGCAGACGCCCTGGCCAGCTTGTCAGCGGCCGCCTTCGATGGTCTGGGTCTCATGTTCATCTTCGCTCCATAGCCGCTTAGATGAATGAGACCCTCCGGCGCTCAAGCCCTTACGTTTCTTCGGTCCCTGCCGATGCCGGACCCGGGGTTTACGACCGAGCCTGAGTGGACACCGATAGGTGCGTGCTTACAAGGTGTCATTGGGCACCTGTCGGGGAAACAGCGCGTCGCTATGCATGGCTCGCAGGGCCGCATCAAAGGACGCGCCTTCGGACGGCCCAAGTTATGGTCTTGGCGGTGGCCCTGCCTCTTTCACGGCATATGAAACCCGTTGCCGCGTGACGGCTCAATTCACAGCTGTTTCGACCGCCAGTGGCTCGGGAACGTATCCGGGCGACCGGAAAAGCCGGTACTCCGCGCCAGTCGGTATTTGTGAGCTTGGGATCGAAGGCGCCGTCTCTGCGCGCTGCAACGCACACTGATCTGCCGTTGCTGCTGCTCTTGGCGCCTGCAGCACCACGCGGAAGCCGCTCAGCCAACTAACGGCGCGCATCCAACGGCAATTCCTCAATCTCAGGCACTTCTTCGCCAGTGTCGTAGGGACGACCGCCTCGAGATCTTATTGTGATATCAACGACATGCCGGGCGCGATACATCAGGTCGAGCCCAATATACATTGCGGTATCCTCAGAAGGGCGCGTGCCGACTTCGAGCAGGCGCGCGGGTTTGTCACTCCGGTTTTCGATGGAATGACCAACCACATCTCCTGCCTTCCATCCTGTAGCGTCTCCCACCCTGACCACCTCGTCCGCGCGGCCTTCCTCGACAAGGACCACTTCGCCTTCAGGCACGTAAATCATCTCGTCTGCGCCATGGTGATAATGCAGGAGCCCGGTCGCGCTGCCTGGCATGAGTTCGACCTCGCCAACGCCCCTCTGTGTGAGCCCGATCGGATCGCCGAGACGCGTCTTCCAACACCCATCTGTGCGGTGCACAAGTCTGCCGGGATGGGCTTGCCGCTCGGTGCGCTTCGTTGTGTTGCGGTCGACTTTTGGCATTTGAGATCTTCCTTTTGGTCTGTGCAATCTCAAGCGAAAATGCTCTGGCGGCTTTCGTCCGCTCGGCGGACGGCCTGCTCAATACGCTCCGACCGTGGCGATCCCCTTGACGGGCGGGAAGAGGGCTTTCATCGCCTTATTTGACTCAGGAGCTTGAAATCTGGGTCGCTTTCGCGGGCGCGGTCTGGCGCCATCACCTGGACAAGCGTCACACGCTCCACTGCGCCTACGCGAGCATGTGGCGCGACGGCCATCGGCCAATGCCGCCGTGGAAGAAAATCGCCCCCGCAACGCGGTGTTGCAGGGGCGATTTCCATGGTCGCTCGGGATCAGTCAGCCTGGACCGCGAAAAACATCGTTTCGCCGGAATGGTCATCGACACCATCGTTATCGGTCGAGACCCACATCGTGCCATCCATGGCGATCGCCAGTCCTTCGACCTTGTCCAGCACATAGCCGCCGGTCGAGGTCAGGTACGGCAGCAAATCGACCACGAGCTCTGGCTCCAGAACCGCGGGCGTCTCGCCTAGGGCGACCATCCCACCCATCGCGTCGAGCGAGACCCGCGTGATCTGCTTGGTCACGGCGCGGGCATCGTGTTGGTTGTCGCGCTCGATGAAATAGACCGACCCGTCATGGGCAACGATCTCGGAAAGGCCGACCCAGCCTGCCGCTGGCTCGGTCAAAGGGTAGTGGATGACGGACCATTCCTCGCTGTCCAAGTTGTAGCCGAGCACCTTGGCGTGGTTGTCCGGGTCATCGCGCCATTCCCGCTGCACCGCAAGATAGAGCATATCGCCCACCTTCGTGATCCCCTCAAAGCCAAAGCGGCGCTCGACGTTCAACAGGGCTTCCGGCAGGGCGATATAGTCTTCGATCGCGCCGTCTGCGCCGACATGATAGATCGCATGCGGCACGAGCCGGTCCGACCGACCTTCGGATGCAATCCAGAACCCGCCCTCACCGTCGAGCGCGATCCCTTCCATATCCATCAGCTGCGCAGGTTGGCCCTCACGCGTGACGCGGATGGCGTCGACGATACGCGCAGGCGTTTCTGACACGTCGATCTGAAAGATCGTCGGCTGCATGCCGTAGAAGCTGTCGGAGACGGCGTAGATCGTACCGTCCTCGGCCATCACTTGGCCCGAGATTGCCCCCCAACCCGTCAATTCGTCCATCCCGGCCGACGTGAGATGCGGATAGGGTGCGGGTGCCTCCTGATACTCAAAGAGCATCACATGGGCCCGCGCACCGGCATCGTCGACCTCATTGGCAGAGACCAGCAGATTGCGTTCCGGTATCGTGACATAGCCTTCCGGACCGATGCCGGAGGGCAGAAGCTGCGTCAGAACCGGGTTTGCAGGATCGGTGATGTCGTAGACCCCCACGACCGACGACCGTTCGGCGCCAACGAAGACAAACGGGGTGCCGCCGAACGTGTCAAAGGTCACGCTTTCAGGTTCAACGCCTTTATTGCCCGAACGCTCTTCGGGGTAATGCCCGATCTCGACAATGGCATACTCAAAGCTCGTCCCGGACTCGTAGACCACCTCACCCTCTTGGCTAAAGATCGTCCAGCCGCGTGATCCGCCGTCCATGTCGCCTTCGTTGGCCATGGCGAAATGCGTGTCGTCGATCCAGGTGATGCTGTCGGGCTCGCGCGGGACGGTGATGGTGTCTGCAAAGACCAGCGCGCCTTCTTCCTCAGTGTCGACGCCGTCGAGCGTCACGTCACCGGCCGAGAAGTGACTGAGCACCTCGCCCGCAGCAGACAAAACAACGATGTGATTGTTTTCCTGCAGGGTCACGACGACTTCGTTTTCGCCGTTGATCGCAACGAATTCGGGCTCGGGGTCCTCGGGCGCAACATCGGCGAGACCGGTAATGTCGGCCACACGGGCCGTATCACAAGCGATCAACCCTTCAGCGGTCAGATCGACCATAAAGACCGACCCGGCCGGCACTTGGCCAACACGACCGTCGCCAAGGTCCTCGTCACGCTCATTCTCGATCGCAACGGCTAGGAAGGAACCATCTGGTGCGATCCCGACACTGTCAGGCTGGCCGGGCAGGTCGCAGCGTCCGACCTCTTCTTGGGTGGTGATATCGATCTCCACCAGATAGCCGGAAGGCTCTGTAAAGCTCTCGGACGTGTTCACACCGGCCAGGGCATAGGTCCCGATCACGCCCACGGATGTCGGTTCCCCTTCTGGCGTAAAGACACCGGCCGCGGCCGGGTTCATGGGGTCTGTGATGTCGATGAAGCCGATGACACCGCCCGGGCTGTCGGTGTAGACAAGCGTCATTCCATCCGCCGTCGCCGCAATAATCTCGGCAGAGGTTTCTTCGGCCTCCGGCAGGTTGTCGGCCACTTGGAACGACGCGATGCGGTTAAAATTCATGTCCTGCGCCAGGGCTGGCGCCGCCACAAGAGCAAGGGCTGACGTCATTGTCAGCGCACGATAAGTCATCTTGACCCCCTCTATCTTCCACGCGCGCCCGTGCAAAAGACCCGCATCGCGTGGAGGGCTCGCAGGTAACTGTAACACTGCTGTGAAAGCTGAAACTTGGTCTAAGGGATCTGATGCAAAGGGCAGGTATCGACCCTCTCACGCCCGTTTAAAAGCTGTGGTTAAGGCCACCCATTGGCAAGCAGTCGCGTCATTAACGACGATCCCATGGGTGGCCTGTCCCTCGTCACGGACCTGATCGAGGGGTCGTCCATGACGCCATCCGGCGACGCGTTTCCTGTTCGAGCTGCACGGAGGGAGGGTGCCTGCGTCACCGCCTGCTGGCGTTGCCGGATGGACGACCGCGTCGCAGACGTCGGCCATGCTCATAAGGATGCCGGACGGCGGCTTGACGGAAGAGCGCAATCCTTGGCGGCTTTGGTTGGCTGCGCATGTGCCGATTGAGGATCGGGCGAGGTACAACCAATCCATAAGCAATGGTGGAAGGAACGCCGTATCCCGCGGAACGGCCCCACGAGCACAACCCGCCGAGCTCTGCTCAGATGATGGCGTGTCGCACCCGGGCCGATACCCACTCGCTCAAGACCACGGTCGCAAGGATGAGAAGCAGGATCACCGTGACCTGACCCCATGCCAAGACGTTGAGCGACGCCTGCAGCTTTAGTCCGATGCCGCCCGCGCCGACCAGTCCGAGGATAGTGCTTTCGCGGATGTTGATGTCCCAGCGAAAAACGGAGATGCCCCAAAAGGCGGGCATAACCTGCGGTACAATCCCGTAGTTCAGCACCTGTCCCGCGCTCGCCCCCGTCGCCTCGATGGCCTCGACTTGGCGCGCATCGGTCTCCTCGATTGCTTCGTAGAGCAGTTTGCCCACAAAACCGATTGAGCGCAGCGCGATGGCGATGATGCCGGCAAGTATGCCAGGTCCGATTATGGCGACGAGGAGCAACGCCCAGATCAACGAATTGATCGAACGGGACGCCACGATGATGAAGAGCGCGATCGGTCGAAGGACCATGGTCGACGGCGTCGTATTGCGCGCGGCCAGGAACGCGATCGGTACCGCCATGATCACGCCGCCTATGGTTCCGAGCGTGGCGATGTTGAGCGTGTCCCAGAGCGGGACCATGAGCTCTGGCAGGTACTCCCACCGCGGCGGCACCATCCGGCTGCCGATATCTGCGGCCTGCCGCGGCGCGTCCCAGACGAAGACCCAGATCGTGTTCTCGGTCATCAGCCGCCAGCACCACACAAAGAGCGCCACCAGCGACAGCCAGCCGAACCAGATCGCGAAACGCTTGCGCGGCGTGCGGTGGCGCCAGACCTCGCTGTAGTGACTGATTTCGCTCATTGCAGGAACTTACGCAGGTAGCTCGAGCCATATTCGGCAACCATCACGATAGCGATGATGATCAGCAGCACGGCTCCAGCGCTGTCGTATTCATAGCGGTCGATGGCGGTGTTGAGCGTTGCGCCAATGCCGCCTGCGCCCACAATGCCGATCACCGCGCTTTCGCGGAAGTTGATGTCGAGCCGGTAAAGCGACAGCCCGATCAATCGCGGCATGACCTGCGGCTGCACGGCATAGTTCACGAGTTGGAGCCAGGACGCGCCTGTGGCCTTGATCGCCTCGGCCTGGGTCTCGTCGATCTCCTCGATGTCGTCGGCCAGAAGCTTGGCCAGAAAACCGATCGTCGCAAACGAAAGGGTCAGGAATCCTGCGAAGGGACCAAAGCCGAACATGGCGACGAGAAAAATAGCGATGATGATCTCCTGCAGCGACCGGCTGACCGCGATGATCGCCCGACAGAACAGGTAGACGGCGCGCGGCGCGAGGTTCCTGGCGGCGCCGACCCCGATGGGAACCGATATCGCAATGCCGACCACGGTCGAGGTCAGTGTCATCGTCAGGCTCTCCACCAGCCCACGCGAGATGTCGCTCCACCGGCTGGTAAAGTCCGGCTGCAGGAAGCCCATGACGAAGCGCTGGCCACGCTCCAGCCCGATTGCGACACGCTCCCAGTTGACCTCGAGCGAGCCGACCGCAAGCACCAAGTAGACAAGGATGCCGATCTGCAGCGCAACGCGCCAGCGCCGGTCCCTGACGATTTGCGGCGGGCGGCGCCAGGTCGAGGGGTAGGCGGCCTCGCTCATCGCGCCAGTGCTGTCATGCGTGCGTTGGCGTCAGCTTCCGCTTCGGCCTGTTCCTCGTCGCCGCGGCGCATGGCGTTCCAGTCCTCTGCGCCGTAAATCGTGGTGAGTGCCGCCTCCGTCAGCTCTGCCGGCGCGCCGTCAAACACCACGCGGCCTGCTCGCAGACCGACGATGCGCTGCATGAATTGCTGCGCAAGGGGCACGTCATGGATATTGACGATGGCGGGCAAGCCGCGCTCGGCGCAGATCTCGGTCAAAAGCCGCATGATCTGACGGCTGGTCTTGGGGTCGAGACTGGCGGTCGGTTCATCCACCAATAAAAGCTCGGGCTCCTGAGCCAGCGCGCGGGCGATGCCCACCCTCTGGCGCTGGCCGCCCGAAAGCGCATCGGCGCGCTTGTCGGCCTGGTCCATCAGTCCGACCCGGTCGAGCAAGCGATACGCCTGGCGGATGTCTTCTGGCGGAAAGCGGCGCAGCCAGCTCCGCCAAAACGGCACATAGCCCAAACGGCCCGACAGCACATTCTCCATCACCGTCAATCGCTCGACCAGCGAATACTCCTGGAATATCATGCCGATGCGGCGGCGCTGGCGGCGCAACTCAGCTTTGCCGACCCGCGCGAGATCCATGTCTCCGAGATACACGCTGCCCTCGGTCGGCGCCACCAGCCGGTTGATACAGCGGATCAGCGTCGACTTTCCCGCGCCGGACGGACCGATCAAGCCCATGATCTGCCCTTCGGGCACGGTGAGCGATACGTCGTACAACGCCTTGTCACCGGTCCGGTACGTCTTTGACAGGCTTTCGATCCGCAACATAGGGGGCTCCACAAAGATGCACGGGCGGCAAGAGCCGCCCGTGCCCATACCCAGCAAGAAAGTCTAGGTCACTGGCACTCGTAGACGACGCCGTTTGCCACGTCGATCGTGCGGATCACAGACCAGTCGTCCTGAAAGCTGATCTCGATGAATTGGTCCTCACCGTTGCGACCAAACTCTTCGGCCAACGCCGTGCCTTCCCATTCGAAGCTAAAGAATGCTTCGCGGATGCTCTCCTGAAGCTCCGGGGTTAGGTTGTAGACAGTGCCGTAGCCGGTCGTCGGGAAGGTCTGCGAGGTGTAGATCGTCACCAGTTGATCTTCCGAAACCACTTCGCGGTCGATCATTCGGCCTTTGACCGAGTTCGCGATCGAGGCGGCGATATAGTCTTGGTTGGCAACGCCAAGGATCGAGTTGTCGTGCGCACCGGAAAAAGTCGGATCGAAATCCGTGCCGGCCTCCATGCCGAACTCTGCCATCAGGATCGCCGACGGCGCTTTGAATCCCGAATTCGACGTCTCAGAGGTGAAGGCGAGAGTCTGACCGCGGATGTCCTCGACGCTCTCGATGCCCGATCCGGGGTGCGTGATAATTTCCATCTCGTAGCCAAACGAGCCATCGGCAGCCGCCATCATAGCGAAGGGCCGAAACCCGGCGCAGGCAACGGCCAGCGGGTTTGAGCCGGTGTTGAAGCCCGCGACATGCAGGCGCCCGGCGCGCATCGCTTCAATCTGCGCGGCATTGGACTGGACGGGGAAGAACTGCACGTCTTTTCCGGTGACCTCGGACATGTGCTCAAGAAAGCCTGCCCACACGTCGGCGTAAACGGCCGGATCCTCTACCGGCGTGTAGGCAAAGATCAGCGTGTTTGGATCCACCCAATCGGCCGCATCTTCGGGGATGTCGGCGATCAAATCGCCGTCATTGTCCACGTAGCGGTCATCGAGAGCGAAGTCTGCATGGGCCGGGAAGGCGATTGCGAGGGCGCATACTGCCGCAAGAGTTGCGAAGGTTTTCATTGTTCTCCCCAAGATTTTGTGACGATGGCGGGCGCTAGCACGAACGCATGACAGAAAAATGACACAATCATCCGTGCAGCGTCCATAAGGGTTTGAACGCATTCATGGCGTAGCCAGAGGTGTGCGGCGCCCGTTCAGGCACCTTGAGAGGCGCCATCGTGCCGTTATGCTTCGGACGCTACGGTGTAAGGAACGCCTGTTTCGGGCACGAGCTGCGCCCCATCGCTGTTCTGGCGCGGGACGTGACGACAAACGGAAAACCAAGGCCACCGCTCGGGCGAAACGAACCCTTGGCTGGTGACCGCGCGCCCGGCGGCGACCGTGCCGATCAAGGTCGCACACGCTCCGTCGCGGGTCGACATGGCTCTTCGGTCGCCCGGTCTGACCCGCATCCGTGGCGCCAAGGCCAGCTTGCTTTAGAGCGCAGCCCGGGCGCCCACGCGCGCGATGTGAGACGGCTGCTGAAGCTCCCTGCCGGGTCAGAGGCGGACTTGTCCCGGCAGAGCTCGAGGCGCCACGCTACAGCCCGATCCGGTAGCGTGCGAAGCCGTCGTCGCCAGACCCCGCAGGCTCGATATCGACGCCTTTGACATCCTCGACGACGTCGACGCCTTTGGGGCCAGTGTCGAAGAGGACCGACGTGCCCGGCATAGGCTTGAACGACCAATTGTCGTCCGCGGTCGGGTTAATCGTCCCTTGCTCGACGATGTAGCGCACGATGACGTCGCGGTTCGTGTCCGGCGCCTCGAAAATCGTGGTTGTCCCGTCGGCGCCTGGGAAGCTCCCGCCCCCTCCCGCACGGTAATTGTTCGTGGCGATCACGAATTCCGCCTCCATGTCGAGCGGTTGGCCATTATAGGTCAACTCGACGATGCGATTTGCGTCGGGATTGATCACCGCGCCGCTTGGGTCAAACTTTGATGGCGCGCTCAGGTCGATCTTGTACTGCACCCCGTCGATCACGTCGAAATTGTAGGATGGGAAATCCGGATTGAGGAGGATTTGATCGGCCTTTCCAGGCTCGACTTGGTTGAACATGCCAGCAGAGCGCTCCAGCCAGTCCTTTACCTGCTGACCAGTCACCTTCACTGCGCGCACGGTGTTCGGGTAAAGATAGAGGTCCGCGACGTTCTTGATCGCGACATCGCCGACTGGCACGTCGGTGTAATATTCGGGGCCGCCACGGCCGCCGGCCTTAAAAGGTGCCGCTGCCGAGAGCAGGGGGAGCGCTTCATACTCGGTGCCTTTCAGCATCTCGGCGACGTACCAGCTTTGCGCCTTGGAGACGATCTGTACGGAGGGATCGTCGGCCACGAGCGCGAAGTACGAGTGCAAGGGCGCGGACGTCTTGCCGACGGCACGCCGGACATAGGCAAGGGTGGCCTCGTGGACATCGGCGACACTCTCGAGCACCGCCTGATCGCTCTCAACCAGCGCGGTGATCGAGCGGTCCTCGTTGCGGACAGAGATGGGCCGCGCCTCCGAGCTATGGCTGACCACGCGCCATTCGCCGCCCGATGTCTCGAGCATCAGGTCGATCACGCCGAGATGCGAGCCCCAGAACCCGCCCATCACAGCAGGCTTGCCGTGGATCGTGCCACTGGCGGCGTCGACGGCTGCCATCCCCTCATAGGTCGAGGAGGGGAAGACGTTGTGGTGATGCCCCGAGAGCACCGCATCGATCCCATCAATGGCCGCGAGCGGGACGGCGGCATTGCCCATGAACTCGGTGTGGTTTGCCTCGGCGATCCCGGAATGGCTGAGCGCAATAATGATGTCGGCACCTTGTTCCTTCATCACCGGGACATAGGCTTTGACGCTTTCAACAATGTCGCGCGCGTGGACATTGCCCTCAAGATGGCGGCGATCCCAATTCATGATCTGCGGCGGCACAACGCCGATCAGACCGATCTTGATCTGATGCGTGCCGCCCGCGCCATCGACAAGCTCGTTGTCCATGATCACGAAAGGCGGCACCAGGGTCGTGTCCTTCGTCGGGTCGGCGCCGAGCTCCTTTGCCACATTCGCAGAGATCACTGGGAAGTTGGCCCCGGCGAGGGATTTCATCAGGAACTCAAGCCCGTAATTGAACTCGTGATTGCCGAGTGTCGCTGCATCAAAGCCCAGCTCATTGAGCGCTGTGATGATCGGGTGCATGTCCCCGTCCTTCATCCCGCGCTCGTAGGCCATGTAGTCGCCCATGGGATTGCCCTGGAGGAAGTCACCGTTGTCGTAAAGCACCGAATTGGTGGCCTCGGCGCGGATCTCGCGCACGATCGACGCGGTGCGGGCGAGGCCCATCGTGTCGCGTTCGCGGTCGGCGTAATAATCGTAGGGCCAGATATGCACGTGGAGGTCGGTCGTCTCCATGATGCGAAGATGGGCCTGATTAGCGGATGCCAGGGCCGAGAAGGGATGCAGCGCGACCAAGCTGGCGGTGCCCGCCAAGAATCCGCGGCGGTTCATTAGAAGCGACATGACGAAACCCTGTTCTGTTGTTGTGCGGCAAAGCGTGAGCCCTATTGAGAGAGCAGAAGGCCGATGAGCCCGAAGCAGACGGACCCCGACGGGCGTCCCACCACAGTCAAACACTCGAATGACGTGTGTGTTGGGGTCAAGTTCGCAGAGAGCCGCATGCGCGCGGGCGCAACAAACGCAACGTGATCTATGTTCGAATTGGGCGTCGCTGGGGATCTATGCGCCTTTGGATGAGGCGGCGGGGCGGCCGATGCTCAGCATTGAGGCGTTGACGCCTGCACTGCCAAGGTGCTTGCCAGTTCCGTCCGGCGCGCTGCGTCGCGTCCCGACTAGTCCTCGGCGAGATGGCCAGCCGCGAGCGTCTGCGCGACGGCGGCGAAGGTGGCATCGCGGGAGGCGTGCGCCGCCATGATCGAGCCGTCGATGAGGACGATCATCGACCGGGTCAGGTCGGACGGATCGCGACCAAGCTCCAGTGCTTGAGACTGCAGCCATGTCAAGAGGTACGACTTATGCACATCTGCAAGGGCGCGTGACCGCTCGTCGTCGCACGCTGCTTCACTGATGGCATTGAGGTAAGGGCAGCCGTAGTAGTTCGGGTCGGAAAACCAGGCCTGCAAAACGTCGAAGACGCCCAAGAGCCGCGCCCGTGGGCCGCCGTGGATCTTAGACAGCTCGCCATAGAACCACCGCCGCCACGCTGCGCCCTCAGCTTCGAGAACGGCCTCGATCAGCTTTTCCTTCGAGGCAAAGTGCTTGTAGAGCGTCGATTTCGAGGCGCCGGATTTTTGCGTGATCGTATCCACGCCGATCGCCTCAAAGCCGTTGCGGCAGAAAAGCTCCGTCGCGGTCAACAGGATCTTCTCTCGGGCCGAGCCGGCGGGGCGACCTATCGTGCTCCAGGGGCTGAGGCGGCGCTGCCTGTCGTTCTCAAGTGTCGAATCGAGCATACCGGTCCTTCTTCCCAATCATGGGGCGCAGCTGAACAGAGCTGTTCCGATGGGTCCAGCACCTACGCCACCCGTGGTGCATATGATGGCGTTTTTGTGGTCGCTGCAAGAATTCGCCGCTGATTTCCTTTGCAAAACGCCAAACAGATCGGTTTTGCCAACGCGCAAGCCCCTGCGGCGCTTTCTATCGGCCGCGCTGCGCTCAAACATCATACAGATCTGTTCGATGCCTGAGGATGCCCCCACCGATGAATGCGCTTTCCGGCACAGAGCCCGCCGCCCTGCAGGGCAACCATGGGGTCGACGCGGCCCCGTTCTTGAGTGCGCACGGGATCTCTCACGCCTATCGGCGCGGTCAGCCGGTCCTCTCGGACGTTGCGCTGGACGTGCCGCGGGGCGCCGTTGTGGCGCTTGTGGGGCGCTCGGGCTGCGGTAAATCGACATTGCTTCACATCCTTTCCGGCCTGACGACCCCGAAGGCGGGCGGCGTGCGCATCGGCGGACAGCGTGTGACCGGCCCGTCGCCGGCCTGGGTGGTGATGTTTCAGTCGCCCTCTCTCTTTCCCTGGATGACTGTCTGGCAAAATGCCGAGCTCGGGCTTCGCTTTGGCGGGCGGCGCAACACGGCGAAGATGCGGATCCCGCAAGTGCTCGAACTGGTTGAGCTGTCGCCATTTGCGGAGCGCAACGTGCAAGATCTTTCCGGCGGGCAGCAACAGCGGGTGGCGCTCGCGCGTTCCCTCGCGCCCGAGCCCGACATTCTCTTCCTCGACGAGCCATTTTCGGCGCTCGATGCCTTCACGCGGCGCGGCCTGCAACGCGATGTCCGTCGGATTGCGCGCGAGATGCGCCTTACGGTTGTCCTCGTCACCCATGACGTTTCCGAGGCCGTCGCGATGGCCGACCGGACGGTGCTCTTTCAGTCGGACCCTGGGCGTGTCGCGGCCGACACCACCATCGCCCTGGCCGAGGACGAACGCCACGAGGGTGGGCCAGCCTTTGCCGCCGAGGTTGCGCGGATCGAGCGGCTCTATGCCGAGATCGCCGGACAGGCCGCGCCATTGACACATGAACCGACGTGAGGACCCAACCATGACCGACCGTTTCAAGGACGAAACCGCTTGGGCCCGCGAGGCCTATGCCGAGGATTACACGCGCCGCGACACGCTCGGGATGCTCGGAAAGGGCGGGCTCTTCACCGCACTGGGCGGTCTGCTCTCAACGCTGCCGACGCAATCCTATGCGCAGGAAGATGAAGTCGTCCGCATCGGCTATATCCCGATCACGGACGCCACCGCTCTGCTCGTCGCCCATGCCAACGGGTATTTCGAAGACGAAGGACTCGAGGTCGAGCAGCCGACGTTGATCCGGGGATGGTCGCCGCTCGTCGAGGGATTTGTCTCCAACAAGTTCAACCTCGTGCACTTCCTTAAACCGATCCCGGTCTGGATGCGCTATAACAACAACTTTCCCGTCAAGGTCATGAGTTGGGCGCATACGAATGGCTCGGGCCTCGTCGTCGGCAAGCACACCGACATCACCGAGTTCAGCCAGTTGGGCGGCAAGCAGGTCGCCGTGCCGTTTTGGTACTCGATGCACAATATCGTGTTGCAATATGCGCTGCGGGCCTCTGGCATCACGCCGGTGATCAAGCCGCAGGGCGAGGCGCTGGCCGCGAACGAGTGCAACCTGCAGGTCATGCCGCCGCCCGAGATGCCGCCCGCGCTCGCGGCGCGCAAGCTCGACGCCTACATCGTGGCCGAGCCGTTCAACGCGTTGGGCGAGATGATGGCCGGCGCGCGGATGTTGCGGTTTACCGGTGATATCTGGAAGAACCATCCCTGCTGCGTGGTCTGCATGCACGAGGAGGCAACGACGGCGCGGCCCGAATGGACCCAAAAGGTCGTCACGGCTGCCGTTCGCGGCGCGATCTACGCTTCTGAGAACAAAAAGGAAGTGGCCTATATGCTGTCGAAGGACGGCGCGGGCTATCTCCCGGCGCCTGCGCCCGTCGTCGAGCGCGCGATGACCACCTATGACGAGCCGAGCTATGACGAGAGCGGTGCGACGCGGAACCGCGCGGCGTGGCAGAACGGGCGGATCGATTTTCAGCCCTGGCCTTATCCTTCGGCGACAAAGCTCATGGTCGAGACCATGAGCGAGACGGTCGTCTCGGGCGACACCGCCTTCCTCGATGGGCTCGATCCGCAATTCGTGGCGGATGATCTGGTCGACTACACCTTCGTTAAGAACGCCCTCGACGCCTACCCCGCTTGGATGAACGACCCTTCGGTCAATCCCGGCGATCCGTTCAACCGCGAAGAGGTATTGGACCTTTGAGCCTCGCCGAGACCCAAGCCTCCCGACCGCTAAGGCCAAGCGTTCCGTCGCTCGGCCCGTTTCTTGGTCTGGTGCATGCGCTGATCGGAATGGGCGCCTTATTTTTGCTTTGGTGGATCGGCGGGCGGATGGTGGCTTCGAGCCCTGACATGTTCGCGTTTGCGAGCTTTGCACCCGAGCCCGCGCTGACCCGGCTCTGGGAGATGGTGCTTTCGGGTGAGGCCTGGGCGATGACAGCGCCGTCGCTCATGCGCGTGGGCTATGGGCTTGCCATCGCGATCGCCATCGGCGTGCCGCTCGGCATCGCCATCGGTCGGATCGCTGTCCTTCGCGCGATCACGAACATCCCGTTTCAGTTTCTGCGGATGATCTCGCCGCTCTCGTGGATGCCGATGGCCGTGATGGCCTTTGCCACGTGGGATGGCGCGATCATCTTTCTTATCGCGGTCGCTGCGGTCTGGCCCATCGTCTTTGCCACCGCATCGGGCGTGCGCCGGATCGATCCGGCCTGGCTCAAGGTCGCGCGCAACCTTGGCGCGCGGCCCTGGCACATGCTCGTCACCGTGATCCTGCCCGCGGTATCCGTCGACATCCTCACCGGCATTCGCCTCGCGCTCGGCGTGGCCTGGATCGTGCTCGTGCCGGCCGAATATCTCGGGGTCACGTCCGGGCTCGGCTACGCCATCAACGATGCGCGCGACACGCTCGATTACGCGCGCCTGGCTGCGACGGTCGTGATCATCGGCGTGATCGGCTTCGCGCTCGACTTTCTTTGTCAACAAGTGGTGCAGCGGCTGAACTGGGTCCGCTCGGACCAGTCCTGACTGCCCGCAATCGCTCTCATTGAAGGAGGAGAGACATGTCTGAACCAGCAACCGTGTTGACGGGGTGCCTTGCGCCCATCGACAAGACCGGGCTTGAGGGCCTCATCGAAAAGGGCAAGGCGAACCCGCAGGCGGTCAAGACCCTGTCCTGCCGGACGGTCGCCGAAGGCAAATTCCGCCATGCCAACTATATCCGCGACCTTGAACCTTACATCGTCGACGAGCCCCCCGGCCTTCTGGGCGACGACACCGCACCAAACCCCTCGGAGGCCTCGCTTGCCGCCCTCGGCTCCTGCATCGCGGTGGGCCTCCATGCCAACGCAGTCCATCGTGGGATCACGGTCAACAGTCTCGAAGTCGAGATGGAGGGGGACCTCAACATCACGGCCGTCTGGGGCACCGGCGATGTGAGCGAAAAGCCCGTCGGCTTCACCGATGTGCGCATCAAGGTCAAGATGGAGGCGGATTGCCCGAAATCCGAGATCGACGCGCTGGTGCAGCACGTCATCCAGTGGTCGCCCGTCTTCAACACGTTCTCGCGTCCGGTGAACATGGTGGCCCAGGCCGTTTAAGGTCACACGCGGCTCGCCTGGATCAGGGCGGGCCGCTTCTTCGGTTCACGACCAGAAAGGAGGCTTGCTATGACCGTGCAGGAGATAGTCAACAAGAGTGCTGCTGCGCCCGTGAACGTGGCCGACAGCGTGGCCGCCATCGCGCGGGATACGCTCGCGCCGATGGTGCGCGAGATCGATGCTGGCCTCTACCCGCGCGAGGTCATGCGCGCGTTTGGGGCGGTGGGCGCCTACGGCACGCATTTGCCCGAGGGCGACGCTGCCGACCTGCGCCAGACGGTGTCTCTGATGGCGACGGCCGGGGCGCACTGCACCTCAACGGCGTTCTGCATGTGGTGCCAGAATGCGTTGGCGTGGTATGTCTATTGTTCGGACAATGCGTGGCTGAAGGACGAGATCGGCGCCAAGGCGGCGGCTGGCGAGATCCTTGGCGGTACCGGGCTTTCGAACCCGATGAAGACGTTCTTCGGCATCGAGACGATGCGCTTGAAGGCGCGCCGCGTAGACGGCGGATACGTCGTGAAGGGCGCGCTGCCATGGGTCTCGAACGTCGAACGCGAAGGGTATTTCGGAATTGTTTTCGAGGTAGAGGGCGCCGAACCCCCGCATCGCGTGATGGCGGTGGCCCATGCAAGCGCCGAGGGCGTCAAAATCGTGGAAGACCACGATTTCGTCGCCATGGGCGGGACAGCGACTGTCGCCGTGCAATTCCGCGAGGCGCTCATCGAAGACAAGTTCATCCTGGCCGATCCGATCGAACCTTACCTGAAGCGTATCCGCGCCGGTTTCGTTCTGATGCAGTGCGGGATGGCGCTCGGCATGGTCCAGAGCTGTATCGACCTGATGAAGCAGGTGCAGGGGCAACTCGGCCACGTGAACAAGTATCTCGATGAGCAGCCCGAGGATTACGAGGCGCTGCTGGCGGAGTTGCAGGCTGAGGTCGACACGCTCGCGCAGACGCCGTTCGACCCCTCAATGGCTTACTTTCGACGGGTCGTGACCGCACGGCTCCGCGGCGGCGAGGCCGCCATGGCCGCAGCGCACTACGCCATGCTCCATTGCGGGGCGCGCGGCTATGTCGGCAAGGGCGTGGCCCAACGGCGGCTGCG
Source organism: Pseudomonadota bacterium (assembly GCA_038745585.1). Classification (GTDB taxonomy): domain Bacteria; phylum Pseudomonadota; class Alphaproteobacteria; order Rhodobacterales; family Rhodobacteraceae; genus HLUCCA09. Next base: position 327,371 of record JBCDLH010000002.1, on the reverse strand, counting down.
CGAGGCCTACTTCATCGGGATTGTGACGCCGGCGACAAAGCAGCTGAAAAAAATGCTCGCCGAACTCCCCGACGCCTGACGGATCGCGGCCCGTTCCGCTGCTGGCCGCGCACGAGCCCGCCCCGGCAAGAGGGCACACCCCAACAGAGGAGACGTCCAATGACCAGCGTTTTGATCACGCCTGCCGACCTCCAAGCGATGATGGGAGAGGACACTGTCATCATCGACACGCGCGACCCTGAGAGCTTTGCGTTGGGCCACATTGCGGGGGCTGTAAACCTGCATGACATCTTTACGTATCTGGCGACCTCGACGCCGGAGGGCATGGCGGAGCTAACCGACAAGTTTGCGACGGCGTTCGGCGCGGCCGGGCTCGATGGCAGCAAGACGGCCGTGCTTTATGAGGCCTCGATGAATACGGGGTTCGGTCAGTCCTGCCGCGGCTACTTTCTGCTATCCTATCTCGGCTATCCGAGCGTGAAGGTGCTCCATGGCGGTCTCGCCGCGTGGGAGGCGGCAGGTCTTCCTGTGACGACTGACGTTGTCACGCCCGCGGCCGCGTCCTTCCCGGTCGACACATCAGCTGGTCTGATCCTGACAGCAGACGATGTGAGGGCGGCGCTCGGGTCCGAGACGGCGCTCCTCGACGTCCGCGACGTCGATGAGTGGATCGGCGAAAGCTCCTCGCCCTATGGCAAGGATTTCTGCCCGCGCAAGGGGCGCATCCCAGGCGCGGTGTGGATCGAATGGTACCGGATGATGAAGCCCTCGCCGGATGGCCCAATGTTCAAATCCAAAGACGAAGTGCTCGCGGAATGCGCCTCGGTTGGGATCACGCCCGAAACACCTGTCTATCTCTACTGCTTTAAGGGCGCGCGCGCGTCGAACACGTATCTCGCGCTCAAGGAAGCGGGCGTGACGGACGTGAAGATGTATTTCGGCTCGTGGAACGAATGGTCGCGCGACCCGTCCCTTCCGATCGAGGAGGGCGCGCCGTCGCCTGTGGCGATCGCAGCCGAGTGAGGCCTTGAAGCAAGTTGAGTACTTCTTTGCGCCTGTCTCCGGCTTTGCATATCTGGGCCACCGCGCGATTCTCGACATAGCGGCAGCGGCAGGGGCGGAGGTCATTTTCCGCCCCTTTGACATTCAAGCGCTCTTTACCGCGCAAGGGACCGTGCCGCCGCCGATCCAGGGCGACCTGCGTCTGAGCTACCGGCGGGAAGACATGGTGCGCTGGGCGGCGCGCCGCGGTCTTCCGCTGAACCCGGTCCCGGCGCACTGGCCTGTGACATCCGTGCCGGCCTGCAAGGCGATCATCGCTGCTGCAGCGCTGGGGCACGATGCGGGGCTCGCCTCCGAGGCGTTTCTTGCTGGGATCTGGGCGGAGGACCGGAACCTCGCGGATCCGGCGGAACTGGGGGCGCTCCTTGACAAGCGGGGCTTGCCGGGGGCGGAGATCCTCGCCGGTTCAAAGGCGCCGGAGGTCAACGCGGCCCTCCAGAGCTACGCCGAAGCGGCGCGGGAGGCGGGTGTGTTCGGCTCCCCAACCTATATCATCGATGGTGTCCGGTTCTTCGGGCAAGACCGGTTGGAGTTTGTGTCGGAGGCGCTCACCCGGCGAGAGGCATGACCTTCGGTACCGTGGCTGTCTTGCGCCGTTTCGATACCAATTCGGACCCGCGCGGCCCCGGTGGGGGACCCACGCGGGCGGAGGTGTGGTGATGTTGCGGCGGGATGCAAAGGACGGGCGTCTGTCCGTGCCCGTCTCCCAGCGCCTGGCCGCACGCATCTACCAGCTATTGTAGCCGAGAAACTTGCCTGTCATCTCGACCTTCACGCGATCCCCTTTGGGATGCTCGACGCGGGTAACGCTCATGTCGAAGTCGATGGCGGACATTATGCCGTCGCCGAACTTTTCTTGGATCAGCGCCTTGAGCGTCGGCCCGTAGACGCCGACGATCTCGTAGAAGCGGTAGATGCAGGGGTCGGTCGGCACCGCCTGTTCCCAGACCTTGGTGGGGTACTCCGCCAACACGCTCGCCGCCTCCTGTGGCAGGCCCATGACCGACACCATCAGCTCGGCCTTCTCCATCGGCATGGCGTTCATGCCCATCGCGGCGGAATGGGTCCAGACCGGGCTCATGCCGACCTTCCCCGCGATCTCCTCCCAGGTCAGCCCAGCTTGCTTCTTGGCCGAGAGGATCATCATCGTGACATCCTCTTTGGTCATCATCTCCGTCATTTCGAGGCCGTCCTTCATCGTTTTGCTCCTCTCTATTGGGTGGTGTGCTGGCAGTTAAGACCCTGTCCGGCATGGCTGTGTCGGGCTTGTCGTAGGTTTGTCTCTGGCTCCGCATGACTGTCTGCGATCCTTTCTTCGCAGCCGGTAAGATCGCTCTCGTTCGGCCATTAGCGGGTAAGCGGCCTTTCGTGGTCAGTGGTTTACGGCCCGTAGCGTTTCTGGCTGCGTGACTTCGGCCTTATCGATGGCCTGTGGCGTGGTGCGGTCGATGCGCACGGTCTCGATGGGCGGCACCGGCTCGCCCTCGCGACCGGCAAGATCTGCCGAGCGCGCGGCGAGGAAATGCACGAGGTGATTGCGGATCGCATAGTAGTTCGGGTGCTCGACGATCTCGTCGCGCGTGCGCGGCCGCGGAATGGTGATCTCGACGCTCTCGGCCACGCGGGCATAAGGCCCGTTCGACATCAAAAGGATCCGGTCGGTTAGGAGCATCGCCTCGTCGATATCGTGGGTGATCATAAACACGGTCTGGTTGGTGCCGGACCAGACCTTGATCAATTCGTCCTGGATCGTGCCCCGCGTTAGCGCGTCGAGTGCGCCAAAGGGCTCGTCGAGCAGCAAAAGCTTTGGCTCATTGGCAAAAGCGCGGGCAATCGAGACGCGCTGCCGCATGCCGCCGGAGAGCTGCGCGGGCCGCCGGTGCTCTGCGCCGTCCTTGATGCCCACCTGCGCAAGGTGCTTCATCGCATGCTCGTGGACTTGCTCCTTGGTCCAGTCCTTGTGCCGGGCTTGGACGGCGAAGGTCACGTTCTTGAGCGCCGACAGCCAGGGCAGGAGCGAGTAGTTCTGAAAGACAACGCCCCGGTCGAGGCTTGGGCCAGCAACTTCTTTGCCGTCCATCACGACGCCGCCCGAGGTCGGCTCTGCCAAACCGGCGAGAATGTTCATGATCGTCGACTTGCCGCAGCCCGAATGGCCGAGGATGCAGACAAACTCGCCCTCCTCGATGCCGAAGCTGGCATTCTCGAAGACAGTCAGCGTCCCGCCGGCACCGTCTGGATAGCGCTGGGTGAGATTGTCGACGCTGAGATACGGCTTTGCCATGGGCTTACTCCACGTAGGACACGGCGCGCTGCAGCCGCGCGAACAGGCCGTCGAGCAGCATGCCCACCACGCCGATAAAGAAGATCGCGACGATCATCCGGTCGAGCCGCAGCCCGTTCCATTCGTTCCAGACGACATAGCCAATGCCGGTGCCGCCCACGAGCATTTCGGCGGCGACGATCACGAGCCATGCGATCCCGATCGAGATGCGCATGCCCGTCACGATGGTCGGCGCGGCAGCGGGCAGGATTACCGTGAAGGCGGTCTTTAGCGATCCAAGCTCGTGGGTGCGCGCGACGTTGATCCAGTCCTCGCGGACGCTGGCGACGCCGAAGGCTGTGTTTGTCAGCATCGGCCAGAGCGAGCAGATGAAGATCACGAAGATCGATGACAGTTCGCTATCGCCGATCGTGAAAAGCGCGATGGGCATCCAGGCGAGGGGGGAGATCGGCTTGAGCACCTGGATGTAGGGATTGAGCGCTTTGTAGGCGACGGGCGACATCCCGATGAGAAAGCCCAGAGGTATGGCGACGGCGGCAGCCAGCGCATAGCCGATCACGACGCGCAGGAGCGAGTATCCCATCTGGATGCCGAAACCCATGTCGTTGGTCCCGGCAACGTAGAACGGGTCGGTGATCGTCGCCCAGAGCTCGGTGCCGATCTGGCCCGGCGACGGAAAAAGGGAGCCGGGGGCCGGTGCCGAGTTCTCGTCCGGCACGCTGATCCCGAGCGCGCGGATGCCGCCTGCGGCTTCGATCATATCGCGCGAGAGGCCGAGCGAGGCGATCTGTTCGAGCTGCGGAAACGCGACGCCTTGACTCGCGTAATAGGCGATGTCCTCTCCGGTCATGTTCTGACCCAGGAGCGCGTCCTGCTGCTCGGCGGACAGTTCGACCCCCACCGGCCCCGTATCCGGCACATGGGTCGTGACCTGCCAGATGAAGAGGGCGAAGACGAAGATCAGCAGAGACAGAACGGTACTGCGCAGATCGAAGTTTCGGATCATTCGTCCGGTCCTGAAAAAGGGCAGGGATGCGGGGCGACTGCTCGCCCCGTAGGAGGGGTCACGACGTGTCCTAGGTGCGGCTGAAGGGCTGGCCGTCGATGAACTCTTGCGCCGCGGTCGGGTTGAACTCGCGCCCCTGAATTTCGACCGGCGCGTAAACGTCCTGATCGACATCCGAGAAGGTCAGCGCGGCGTCGGCCTCCATCATCGCCTGCATCCGCTCTCGGGTCGTCGTCGTCAGCACGAGATCCTCGGCGAGATCGGCATATTGGGTGTCGGCGTCGATGTAGTTCCACCGCCGGAGTTGCGAGAGGACCCATGTTCCCATCGTCTGCGTTGGCAGCGGCATAAACGATATCCGGTCTGGCACGTTCTTGATATTGCCCTGGCCATCGGGGAACACGCCCGTGAGGATCTGGCGCAGGATCTCTACCGGCTGATTGAGGTAATTCGCCGGAGCCATCGACTCGGCAAAGGCGACGCGGCCCTCGGGCGTTTCGGCCGAGGCTGTTGCCTCAAGGATCGCCGTCGTGAGCGCGATATAGGTGTTCGGGTTTTCGTTGATGAAGGTCTCCGACAGGCCCAGCACACAGCAAGGGTGCTGTTTCCAGAGGTCGAGGGTCAACTTGTGGATGAAGCCGACCTGATCGTAGACGGCACGCTGGCAGAACGGGTCGGGCGCGAGATAGCCGTCGACATTGTCGGCCCGCAGGTTGGCGACCATCTCGGGCGGCGGCGTCACGCGGATCTGTATGTCGACATCCGGATCGAGCCCGGCATCTGCCACGTAGTTGCGCAACAGCAGGTTGTGCATCGAGTATTCGAATGGCACGGCGAAGCGGAACCCCTTCCAATTGGCGGGATCCTGGTTCTCCCTGTGCTTGTTCGCGAGCACGATGGCCTGGCCATTGGTGTTGACGTTCGACACGACGCGCCAGGGCTGCGCGGTAGAGCCGAGGCCCAGCGACATCGCGATCGGCATCGGAAAGAGGAGGTGCGCGCCGTCATACTCACCGTTCAGGCATTTGTCGCGCGAGACGGCCCAGCCCGCCGTTTTCACTATATCGACGTCGAGCCCGTAGCGCTCGTAGAATCCGAGCGCGTGTCCGCCGATGATCGGCGTGGCACAGGTGATCGGAACGAAGCCGAGCGTGAGCTTCGTTTTCTCTAGGTTCTTCATCGCCTCCTCGGCCATCAGCTGAAGCGAGGAGAGGGGGAACACACTCGCCACTGCGGCCAGTGCGCCGGTGACGCCAGCGCTGCGCAGGAAGGCGCGGCGCGACATGTCCGTTTTGAACAGACCCTGCATAACCGCGCTTTCGAGCGTCCGCGCCATACCGATCTCAGAATTCAGAGCTTGTGCCGCGCGGCGTCTGAGAATGTCGGCGTCTTCGGCCGATAGCCCGGCATAACGGTCGGCCGGCTGCCCAGAGGCCTCGCCGCACTCGTTCCAAACGTCGATGTTGGGGTTAAAGGGGTCCTTGAAATGGGTCACTTTGCATCCCTCCGCGTGGTGGTCTCGGCCGGTTGGGGTCGACCTGTTGGTTCCGCTCTGTGGCGCGCGACTGTCGCGGTGCCGCGCACACGCTGTCTCCAGGAGGTCTTTCGGACCGTCTGGCCGACAACTCCCAGCCCTGATCTTGAGAGGAAAATACAGATCTGTTCGATTCTTCGCCTATTAGTTGAGCGAAATTGTGCAAGCTGCTCGGTTTGAATCCTCAAATGATACAGATCTGTTCGGCTTTGCGAGCCTCCAACGGAACGTGTGCACGTCGTGCTCGTCCGTTCGGTGAGAGGCGGTGTCAGCTTGCGAGACGCGCGGGCCGTGATAGTTTGGGCCTGCTTAGGGGCCCGAGGGATCAGTGCCGCCGCTCCCAAGGCATCGGGTCATCCATCGGCACCCCCGCCTGCGACATCACTCCCTTTCGCCTGGAAAGTCGGGGAGGCGCATGCCGGCCTGCGCATTGTCGAGAGGTGCGCCCGGGTAGGAGCGACCGAAGATCGTCTTGCGCGCAGCCCAGGAGGGTCGACCGGCATCTGCGCCCGGTCAGCGCCTTTTGGCCTTGTTGGCGCTTGCTGTTTTCGGGTAATCGCACGCGGAACGTCGACGCGGAGGAGCATGGCGTCAAAGCCCTCCCACCGATCCGCCGACAAAGACAAAGAGGATGCAACGCGATGCAGGTGACGGAGACCCTGAACGAGGGCCTAAAACGCGGCTACCACATCACCATCCCGGCGAGCGAGCTCGACGAGAAGGTCGATGAAAAGCTCAAGGAAGCCCAGCCCGAGGTTGAGATGAAGGGCTTCCGTAAGGGCAAAGTGCCGATGGCGCTCCTGAAAAAACAATTCGGGACTCGGCTTCTGGGCGAAGCCATGCAGGAAGCCGTGGATGGGGCGATGAGCCAGCATCTGGAGGACTCGGGCGACCGGCCGGCTCTCCAGCCGAACGTGCAGATGATCGGCGAACAGTGGAAGGCCGGCGATGACGTCGTTGTGTCGATGGAATACGAAAAGCTGCCGGAGATCGAAGAGCCGGACCTGTCGTCACTCGCGCTCGAAAAGCTTGTCGCGAAAGCCGACGACGCGGCGATCGACGAGGCGCTCGACGGGCTCGCCGAGCAGGCGCAGAGCTTTTCCGACAAGGACGGCGCCGCGGAGGACGGCGATCAGGTTACGATGGATTTCGTGGGCAAAATCGACGGCGAAGCGTTCGAAGGCGGCTCAGGCGAAGACTTCCCTCTGACGCTCGGCTCTGGCCAATTCATCCCCGGTTTCGAAGAGCAGCTTGTCGGCGTCAAAGTCGGGGAGGAGAAGACGGTCGACGTGTCTTTCCCCGAGGATTACGGCGCCGAGCACCTCAAGGGAAAGGCTGCGGTGTTTGACTGCACCATCAAGGCCGTAAAGGCGCCGTCTAAGGCCGAGATCGACGACGAGCTGGCCAAGCAGTTTGGCGCGGATGATCTCGAGGCCCTCAAAGCGCAGATCAAGGAACGGCTTGAGGCCGAATACAGCAACGCGGCGCGCGCCGTGATGAAACGCATGCTGCTCGACAGGCTCGATGAGACCGTGAGCTTCGACCTCCCCCCAAGCCTCGTCAAAGCCGAGGCCAACCAGATCGCGCACCAGCTCTGGCATGAGGAAAACCCGGATGTCGAAGGGCATGACCACCCCGAGATCGAGCCGACCGAAGAGCACAACAAGCTTGCCGAGCGGCGCGTCAAGCTCGGACTTTTTCTGGCCGAACTCGGCCGTTTGAAAGAGATCGAAGTCTCCGACCAAGAGATGACGCAGGCTCTGATGACCCAGGCCCGGCAATATCCTGGTCAGGAGCGTGCCTTCTTTGAGTTTGTGCAGAAGAACGCCCAAGCCCAGCAGCAGATCCGTGCGCCTCTGTTTGAAGACAAGGTGGTCGATTTCATCTTCGAGATGGCGAATGTCGAAGAAAAAGACGTCGATACCGACACGCTTAAAGAGGCTGTCGAGAAGCTCGACGAGGAGTGACGTCACTCCTGTGATCGGTCGGCACGGCCGCTGCTTAGGGGCGGCTTTCCCCGTGTCGGATGGGATTACGTTCCGGTGCGGGGGCCGCTCGCTGCGCCGGGGTCGGGGGGCAGGGCGCTTTTGTCATACAGAAGTGTTTCGCGCTATGGCGCGGTTTCACAGGCGTGGACCCGTCCAGACAAGGCGCCACGTGTCAAAGCGCTCTCCCATCAAATCCACTCTGTGCCCATGCGTTCCATGCTTTGTGCCATGCCATCGCGCGCGAAAAAAAGACCGCCCTTGTTGGACGGCCTCCTCTTAAGCGTGGCTGCAGCGGCTCACGTCGGCTGCTCGTCGCCGTCGGTCGAATTGCCCTCGATCGCTTCCGCAGAGGCTGGGGCGTCTTCGGCGAGATCGTCGAGTGCCGCGCCGCCGATCTCGTCAAAGAGCTCGGCGATCTCGAACTCGGCTTGGGCCTCTTCCTCCGCGGCAAGTTCCTGAATAGACTTGCCGGAGGCTTGCAGCTCCGCTTCCTCGGTCGAACGCGCCACGTTAAGCCGGATGCCAACCTCGACCTCGGGGTGCAGCACAACCGTCACGTCGTGTAGCCCGAGCTCCTTGATCGGTTTTTCGAGCCGGATCTGGCCTTTGTCGACCGAGAAGCCATCCGCGGTTGCCGCATCGGCGGCGTCACGCGGGGTGACGGAGCCGTAAAGCGCGCCCGAGTCCGCCGCCTGGCGGATCACCACGAAAGCTTGGCCGTCGAGCGTGTCGGCGAGCTTTTCGGCTTCTTTCTTGGTCTCCAGGTTACGCGCCTCAAGCTGAGCTTTCTCAGTCTCGAAACGGGCCTTGTTGGCTTCGTTCGCGCGGAGCGCCTTGCCCTGCGGCAGCAGGTAGTTGCGAGCGTAGCCCTCCTTGACGGAGACGACTTCGCCCATCTGGCCGAGCTTGGCCACGCGTTCGAGCAGGATCACGTCCATGGGTCGGTCTCCTTATTTGACGGCGTAGGGCAGGAGCGCGAGGAAGCGGGCGCGCTTGATCGCGCGCGCCAGTTCGCGCTGCTTTTTTGCTGAGACGGCGGTGATGCGGGAGGGCACGATCTTGCCACGCTCAGAAATGTAGCGCTGCAAGAGGCGGGTGTCCTTGTAGTCGATCTTGGGTGCGTTGTCGCCCGAGAAGGGGCAGACTTTGCGACGGCGGAAGAACGGTTTGGCGGCCATGGTCTTTCTCCTTTCTCTGATTTAGCGGCGGTCGCGACGCCCGTCGCGGTCGTCGCGCTTTTGCATCTGGATCGAGGGGCCCTCGACATGGGTGTCGACCTTGATCGTCAGCACGCGCATGACGTCGTCGTGGAGACGCATCAGCCGCTCCATCTCCTGGACGGCGGCTGCGGGTGCGTCGGTGCGCAAGAACGCGTAATGACCTTTGCGGTTCTTGTTGATCTTGTAGGCCATGGTCTTGACGCCCCAGTATTCCTGGTGGTCGACCTTCCCGCCATTGTCGGCGAGGACGGTTCCGAAGTGCTCGATCAGCCCTTCGGCCTGCGCGTTGGACAGATCCTGACGCGCGATAAAGACATGCTCGTACAGCGGCATGACAGCTCCTGAGTTTTCGGGTGCGCTTCAAAGGACGGGTCAAACCCTCCACACCCCGTCCACGAGGGGCAGCACCGATGGCGTTCTGTGGAAGTGGCGCAGCTATACCGGTGCAGGGCTCAATAGCAAGAGCGTCGACCGCAAAATCCGACCAGGCGACCGCCCGAAACGCCCGGTACCAGAACGACATCCCCAACCCGTGCCTGCTCCAGCCCAATCGTCGCTATCACCACGCTCTCAAACTGGGACGCACCCAACTCCACGTCCTGCTCCACGTCCTGCTTCTTCTTGCTGGCAAATATCGCGGGGGAAGCGCAGCTCGGGGGCAGCGCCCCCAATCGCGCGCCCACCAGTCTGCGATCCGCGTTGGGTTGTGGATCGCTCCGCACGGCTTTAGCAACGCGGCTGTTCGAAGAGGAAGGGGCAGATGAGCTGCGCATTCGTTTTTCCTGGGCAAGGGGCGCAAGCGATTGGGATGGGCAAGGACCTCGCCGTCGCGTGGCGCGGAGCGGCCGACGTCTTTGCAGCCGTCGACGAGGCGTTGGGCGAAAGCCTCTCTGCCCTCATCTGGGAGGGAGATGCGGAGACGCTGACCCTGACGGCCAATGCACAGCCCGCGCTGATGGCGATGTCGATGGCGGTGATGGCGGCGCTCCGCGAGGAGGGGGTTACTGTCCGCGATGCGGCCTTCGTCGCCGGGCATTCTCTCGGCGAATACTCGGCACTCGCCGCGGCTGGCGCGTTCGAGATCGGCGATGCGGCGCGGCTCTTGCGGCTGCGTGGGGAGGCGATGCAGTCGGCGGTGCCGGTGGGTGTCGGGGCGATGGCCGCAATCCTCGGGCTCGACCTCGCGGCTGTCGAGGCGGTGGCCGCCGAGGCGGCCGCCGGCGAGGTCTGCACAGCCGCCAACGACAATGATCCGGGCCAGGTCGTCGTCTCCGGCCACGCCGCGGCCGTGGAGCGGGCCGTGGCGCTCGCACAGGCGCGGGGTGCGAAGCGGGCGGTGATGCTCCCGGTCTCCGCACCCTTTCACTGCGCGCTGATGCAGCCCGCGGCGGAGGCGATGGAGACGGCCCTCGGCGAGGTTGCAATCGCGGCGCCCGAGGTGCCTGTCGTTGCCAATGTGCGCGCCGCGGCTGTCGAAGATCCAGAGGAGATCCGCGCGCTTCTGGTCGCGCAGGTCACGGCACCGGTGCGCTGGCGCGAGAGCGTCGCTTGGATGTCGGGACAGGGGGTCGACACATTCTGGGAGATCGGCGCCGGCAAGGCGCTGTCGGGCATGGCCCGCCGCATCGACCGGTTGCTTGCGACGCGCGCGATTGGGACGGTGGATCAAGTGCGCGAGGCGGCTGGGGCGCTGCGCGCCTGACACGCGGCAAACGGCGCGCGTATCGCGCGGGGAGCGCGCCCGCAGCTGCCTTATGCAGCTGCCGGGCCCAACGGAAAGAGGCACCGTAAGGTGCCGATTGGAGGCGGGAGCGCCCTTCGGTTTCCGAGGCGCCGTCAGAGGGGAACGCAGCGATGTTCGACTTGAGCGGAAAAGCGGCCTTGGTCACCGGGGCGTCAGGGGGGATCGGCGGCGAGATCGCGCGCGCGCTCCACGGAGCAGGGGCTCGTGTCGGGCTTTCAGGCACCCGCACCGAGCCCTTGGAGGCGCTTGCAGCGGACCTCGGCGATCGCGCGCACATCTTGCCGTGCGACCTTAGCGATCCCGCGGCGGTCGACGCGCTCCCCAAATCCGCCGTGTCCGCCATGGGCAGCCTCGATATTCTCGTCAACAATGCCGGCATTACGCGGGACAACCTCTTTATGCGGATGTCGGACGCGGAATGGCAGCAGGTGCTCGACGTCAATCTGACGTCGTCCTTCCGGCTTTGCCGCGGCGTCTTGCGCGGAATGATGAAGGCGCGCTGGGGTCGGATCGTCAATGTCGGCTCAGTCGTCGGCGCAACAGGCAATCCCGGCCAAGGTAACTACGCCGCCGCCAAGGCCGGTCTTGTCGGCATGTCGAAAAGCCTGGCTTATGAGGTTGCAAGCCGCGGGATCACTGTGAACGTCGTCGCGCCGGGCTTTATCGCGACCGCGATGACAGACAAGCTGAGCGACGACCAGAAGGACAAGATCCTCACGCAGATCCCGGCCGGACGGATGGGAACACCGGGTGAAATCGGCGCAGCGGCCCTCTATCTGACGAGTGCGGAGGCGGCCTATGTCACCGGCGCAGTGCTGCATGTAAATGGCGGTATGGCGATGATTTGAGCGGGCCTTTTGCTACAGAATTGCGCCATGCGCGGCGCCGGGTGAAAGGATTTGCTTTCGCAGACGGCCATGATAAGGGGGCCTCGCTTTCGGTGGGGTGCACGCATGACTTGCATTGCCGAAACCATCGCGCGGGCTCGCGAACAGAGGTGGCAGGCGCCGACGCAGCGGGCATATCCGCAAGTAAGGCCGCCCGGCGTGGGCATGGGACAAGACTATGGGCGGAAAACGCTCGGCAAGTGAGGAACGGACATGAGCGACATCGCGGATCGCGTGAAGAAGATCGTTGTAGAACATCTCAGCGTTGAGGAGGACAAGGTCACCGACACCGCCTCCTTCATCGACGATCTGGGCGCTGACAGCCTCGATACCGTTGAACTGGTGATGGCGTTCGAAGAGGAATTCGGCATCGAGATCCCGGACGACGCCGCCGAGACGATCCAGACCTTTGGCGATGCGGTCAAGTTTATCACGGAACGCCAGTAGCATTCTGCTGAACCATCGCTGAGGGCGGCGCTTCGGGAACGGAGCGGCGCCCTTTTCTTTTGTTGTGCAATGCGCTTTCTCACTTGAATCGCACGCCAAAGGGGCAGATCTGCGTCGGCTTGTGCGCGCTTAGGGGCCCGTAGGCCGAGTTGCGCGTGCGTTTGGGGGGGTGTAACACCCCGGCAAGACGGCACAGGCCTGGGCATAAGCCGGGCGGAGAGCAGGGGGCAGGCATGCGACGCGTTGTTGTGACAGGTCTGGGGATGGTGTCCCCGCTCGCGGCGACGGTCGGCGAGACCTGGTCACGCCTCCTCGACGGACAATCCGGCGGGCGCACGATCTCGAAGTTCGACGCCTCGCATCTTACGACGACCTATGCCTGCGAGGTCCTTTGGGGCGATGGCACCGACGGCACCTTCAACCCTGACGATTGGATGACGCCGAAAGACGCCCGCAAAGTCGACGACTTTATCCTATATGCCATCGCGGCAGCGGACCAAGCGGTCCACGATGCGGGCTGGCTGCCGGAGGACGAGGAGAGCCGCTTGCGCACCGGTGTCATGATCGGCTCTGGGATCGGTGGCCTCAACTCTATTGCCGACACGGCCATTCTGATCCGTGAAAAGGGGCCGCGGCGGGTCTCTCCCTTCTTTATCCCGGGCTCGCTGATCAACCTCGCGAGCGGGCAGGTTAGCATCCGCTTCGGGTTCAAAGGACCGAACCATGCCGTCGTCACCGCCTGTTCCACCGGCGCGCACGCGATTGGGGATGCCGCGCGGCTCATCATGCTCGACGACGCAGATGTTATGGTTGCCGGCGGGGCCGAAAGCGCGATCAGCGAAATCGGGATCGCGGGCTTCAATGCCTGTAAAGCGCTCTCGACCAAGCGCGGAAACGCACCGGAGACGGCGAGCCGGCCCTATGACGAAGACCGAGACGGGTTTGTCATGGGAGAGGGCGCCGGGATCGTCATCTTGGAGGAACTCGAACACGCCAAAGCGCGTGGGGCCACGATTTATGCTGAGATCCTCGGCTATGGCCTTTCGGGCGATGCCTATCACATCACCGCACCGTCCGAGGACGGAGAAGGCGGCGAACGCGCGATGCGGGCGGCGCTGATGCGGGCCGGGCGCGCCCCGGAGGAGGTCGACTATATCAATGCCCATGGCACCAGCACGATGGCCGATACGATCGAGCTGGCTGCCGTTGAACGGATGATGGGCGACGCTGCGGCGGCGGCAACGATGTCGTCGACCAAGAGCTCCATCGGGCATCTCTTAGGGGCTGCGGGCTCGGTCGAGGCGATCTTTTCGATCTTGGCACTGCGCGATCAGGTTGCACCGCCGACGATCAACCTCGACAGCCCCGCTGTCGATACAAAGCTCGACCTTGCACCGAATGCGGCACGGGAACGGAAGATCGACGTCGCACTCTCAAACAGCTTTGGCTTTGGCGGCACCAACGCGTCACTAGTCATGGGGCGGTGGGACGGCTGATGGCCCGGGCGCTTGCCTCCAACGCGCTGACGCTGCTGATCCCGCTTCTGATCGCGCTTGTCGCCGTGCTCTATTGGGCGCAGGGCCAGTATCGCAATCCGGGGCCGCTGTCGGAGGCGGTTTGCGTCGAGGTCCCCCGCGGTACGACGATGAATGCGGTCTCTGAACGGCTGGCCGATCAGGGCGTGATCACCAATTCTTCGATCTTTCGGCTTGGTGCGGACTACACCGAACGGTCAGACGATCTCAAAGCTGGTAGTTTCATCGTAGAGCCTCGGGCGTCGATGGAAGAGATCGTCACGGCGATCACGGAGAGCGGGCGCAGCACCTGCGGGACCGAGGTCAACTTTCGGATCGGGGTGACGACGGCAGAAGTCTTGGTGCGCGAGCTCGACCCGGCAACGCAGGCGTTTAGCGAGGTTGCGCGGTTCAACCCGACGGAAGAGGCGGCGCCGGCGGCCTATGAGGCGGTCTTGGGCGAGGCGGGCACGCGATTTCGCGTGACGCTCGCGGAAGGCGTCACGAGTTGGCAGGTCGTCGAGAGCCTCAAGGCACTGGCGCTCCTCGAGGGTGAGGTGGAGGATATCCCTCCCGAGGGTAGCCTGGCGCCCGACAGCTATGAGATTCGGCCGGGCGATTCGAAATTGGCGCTTCTCGAGAACATGCAGGCCCGGCAGGAGGCAATTTTGGCCGACCTTTGGGCCGCGCGGACGGCCGGTCTGCCGCTCGAAACCGCGGAGGAGGCGCTGATCCTGGCCTCGATCATCGAGAAGGAAACGTCGGTTCCCGAGGAGCGGCGGACTGTGGCCTCGGTCTTTGTGAACCGGCTCAACCAGGGGATGCGGCTCCAGACCGATCCGACGGTGATCTACGGCGTAACCGAGGGCCGGGGAACGCTAGGGCGCGGCCTGTTACGGAGTGAGCTACGCCGGGCGACGCCGTGGAATACTTATGTTATTCAAGGGCTTCCGCCTACACCGATTGCCAATCCGGGCCGTGAGAGCATTTCCGCCGCGCTGAACCCCGACGGCAGCGACTATATCTTTTTCGTGGCGGACGGGACCGGCGGTCATGCGTTTTCGCGGACGCTTGCGGAGCACAACGAGAACGTGGCGCGGTGGCGCGCGATTGAGGCCGAGCGCGAGGCCGCGACGGAATAGGCGCGCGCCGCAGTTTTCACAACTCTAGATTTAGCCCTTGACTCCCAGAACGCTCTTGGGTAGAAGTCGGGCATGCTGGGAATAGTGGGTACGGCGGCAAGCAAGGCTTGGCCGCCTTTTTTGTTTTGATCGAGCAGGGGTGTTGCAGAGGGGAACGCGCCCTCGCCGCGCCACTGCATTGGCTTGAGGGGACCTTGAGCCTTTGAAATCGGGCGCGGGGCATCCTTCATGGCAGACGAGACGGCTCCCATTCCCGAACCGCAGGGACCCGACCCGACCGTAGAGCGGGGAGAGGCAAACGTAGCGGCGGCGCTCGCGGCCTTCGAGACGTATCGCGATGAGCTTAACGCGCTTCTTTGCGAAGTCCGTGATGGCGAGACCGCGCGCGCCAAAAAGATCTCGCCCGCCGCCGCCGATCTTGCGCGCGGAGTGAGCCGGATGGCGGATGAATGGGTCCGGCTCGAGCAGATCCTAGAGCAAGCCGGCGAAAAGGGGCGCGCGCATGCCAAAGTGTCACTCGACCTTGCCCGAGCGCGGGCTGAGGTGTGTCGCCGGCTGGCTAAGCGCCGGGACGCAGGACAATGAGCGGGCGTTTCTCGACGGGTTGAGCGTCGAGACCATGCGGGCGCTGCCTTGGATCTTTGAGATCTGGGCGCTGCCGCATCAGGTCCCCCCGGCGGGGGAGTGGCGGACTTGGATCGTCATGGGGGGGCGCGGTGCCGGCAAGACGCGGGCGGGCGCCGAATGGGTCCGTAGCGTCGTTGAAGGGGCGGAGCCTGGGGATCCGGGTCAGCTGCGCGAGATCGCTCTTGTGGGCGAGACGATGGATCAGGCGCGCGAGGTCATGGTCTTTGGCAAGAGTGGCATCCTCGCATGCTCGCCGCCGGACCGCCGGCCACAATGGCAGGCGACACGCAAGCGCCTGGTGTGGCCCAACGGCGCGTCGGCGCAGCTTTTGTCGGCCCATGATCCCGAGAGCTTTCGCGGGCCGCAATTCGATGGGGCCTGGGTCGACGAACTCGCGAAATGGCCGAAGGCGGAGGACGCCTGGGACATGCTGCAGTTTGGTCTGCGTTTGGGCGAGGCGCCGCGCGCTTGTGTCACCACGACGCCGCGCAACTGCAAGGTGCTGAAACGATTGCTCGCGTCGAAGTCTACCGTCGTCACACACGCCGCGTCCGAAGCGAACGGGCTGAACCTCGCGCCGGGCTTTCTCGAGGAGATGCGGGGGCGCTACGGCGGCACTCGCCTCGGGCGGCAGGAGCTCGACGGGGTGTTGTTGGAGGACGCCGAGGGGGCGCTTTGGAAAACACAGATGCTCGCCGAAGCGGGGCGGACCGAGGCGCCGCGACTTGACCGCGTTGTGGTCGCGGTGGACCCGCCGGCGTCGGGCAAGCGCACGTCAGACATGTGCGGAATTATCGTAGCCGGGGCGCAGATGACCGGGCCGCCGCAAGACTGGATAGCCTGGGTGCTGGAGGATGCGAGCGTTGCGGGCGCTTCGCCTTCGGCCTGGGCCCATGCAGCGGTGCAGGCGGTGGACCGCCACCATGCGAGCCGGCTGGTGGCCGAGGTCAACCAAGGGGGCGACATGGTCAAGCAGGTGCTCGACCAGTTCGACCCGACGCTGCCCTATCGGCCGGTGCATGCGACGCGCTCAAAGGTCCAACGGGCCGAGCCGGTCGCCGCGCTCTACGAGCAGGGTCGGGTGCGGCATTTGCCGGGGCTCCACGCTTTGGAGGAGCAGATGTGTCAGATGACGCTTCAGGGCTTTGAAGGGTCTGGCAGCCCGGACCGGGTCGATGCGCTGGTTTGGGCCCTGACTGAGCTGATGTTTCGGCCGGTGCAGCGGCGCGACCCTGTGATCCGGTCTTTGGTGTCGTAGCTGAAGGTGTGACGCCCTGGGGACAGGCGCGCCCGAACCCTGAGTTTGAGACGAAAGCGGCGTTGAGGGCGGCCCGATTGGCGCGCCTCCCTGCTTTCCTGCCCGGCGCTCTGCGACCCCGCAGGGCGCCGGGCCGATTTTCGACCCTAGACCGGGCCGTCGAGCCCGCCTGAAAGGAGTAGGACGGGATGGCATTTGCATTTCCGTGGCGCCGTGGCGCGCCCCCGGGGGAGGCTGCGGACGACGCGGCGCGGCCCGCAACGCCGGTACCGGTGCGCGCGGTTCCGGTAACGGGCTTTAAGGCCTCTGCCACTGGGGGAATGAGCGTGCCCAGCGTGCCGATGCGTGCGGTCTGGTCTTCGCGAGAGACGGGGGCGCTGACCCGGGCGGGTTTCGCGGGCAATCCGGTTGGATACCGGGCGGTCAAGCTCGTGGCGGAGGCCGCGGCGGCGCTGCCGCTTATCTGTCAGGACGCGGAGCGGCGTTACGAGGTGCACCCGATCCTGGCGCTGATCTCAAGGCCCAATGCCGCGCAAGGCCGAGCGGATCTGCTGGAGGCGCTCTATTCGCAGATGCTGTTGAGCGGAAACGGCTATGTCGAGGCGGTAGGGCACGATCCGCTGCCGAGCGAGCTCCATGTGTTGCGCTCGGATCGTATGAGCGTCGTGCCTGGGGCGGATGGCTGGCCGATCGCCTATGACTATACCGTGGGATCGAAGACGCATCGGTTCATGCTTGGCGTCGAGGCGCCGGCGATTTGCCATTTCAAGCAGTTTCATCCGCAGGACGACCATTATGGGCTGTCGCCGTTTCAGGCGGCGGCGCAGGCGGTCGACGTGCACAACGCCGCGTCGAAATGGTCGAAGGCGCTCTTGGACAATGCGGCGCGGCCCTCGGGCGCCATCGTCTATAGCGGTGAAGACGGGGCAGGGACGCTCACCCCGGAGCAATACGACAGGCTTTTGGCGGAGATGGAGCAACACCACCAGGGCGCGCGCAACGCGGGGCGCCCGATGCTGCTCGAAGGGGGGCTCGACTGGAAGCCGATGGGCTTCTCGCCCTCTGACATGGAGTTTCAAAAGACAAAGGAAGCGGCGGCGCGAGAGATTGCGACAGCCTTTGGCGTGCCGCCGATGATGCTCGGCATCCCTGGAGATGCGACCTACGCCAATTACCAGGAGGCGAACCGGGCTTTCTACCGTCTGACGGTGCTGCCGCTCGCGTACCGGGTCTTGGCGGCGCTGTCGCATTGGCTGCGGCAGTTCGGAGAGGACGCAGTGGAGTTGAAGCCCGATCTCGACCAAGTGCCCGCGCTTGGCCCGGAACGCGAGGCGGCGTGGCGCCGGATCGCATCGGCGGACTTCCTGTCTGCCGCGGAGAAGCGGGCGCTGCTTGGGCTTCCGGCCCAGATCGATGGAGACGCGTGATGGGCTATGCATTGGAGCTTGAGACGAAGTTTTGCGGGCCGGAGACAGGGCTGAGCCTTGGGGAAGGGTGCCGCGTTGAGGGCTATGCTTCGCTCTACGGGCTTGCGGATCGGGGCGGCGATGTTGTCCAGCCGGGTGCTTATGCGGCGTCGTTGGCGCAGCTCGCCTCGGAGGGGCGCAAGGTCAAGATGCTATGGCAGCACGACCCGACGGAGCCGATCGGCGTTTGGGATGAGGTCGTGGAGGACGCGCGCGGGCTACGTGTGCGTGGGCGGCTCCTTGTGGATGTGGCGCGGGGGCGCGAGGCGGCGGCATTGATCGAAGCGGGAGCCGTTGACGGGCTTTCGATCGGCTATCGTACGAAGCGGGCGGAGCGCGATGGCGCCGGACGGCGCCTGCTGCATGAATTGGAGCTTTGGGAAGTGTCGCTGGTGACCTTTCCGATGCTCGCTGAGGCACGGGTGGGGGCCAAGGGCGAAGCGCCCGAGCCCCTGCTCCTGCACGACCTGGCGGAGGCGATCGAGGCCGCACGCCGCGAGATGGGCGCTCTCTGAAGTCAGGCGCACGCCACCCCATATGCGCCGCGTTGCGCGGCAAGCGCTTGGACCGGTGGGGTGCGGCAGGCTTCGGAGCGTTCCGACCCTGAGCAAAATGAGGATCTCATGAGCACGACCGAGCATTCGGACGGGCCCGGAACCGGTGCGCCTTCGCGAAAGCAGGCGGGCGGCGACGGTGCCCCCAAAGACGTCACATCAGCCAGTGACATCAAGACAGCGCTTCAGGGCTTCCTGAGCGATTTCAAGGCGTTTCGCGCCGACACACTCCAAACGATCACCAAACAGGAAGAGCGACTGACCATGCTGGACCGCAAAACTGCCCCGCTCGGGCGCCCCGCCCTCTCGACCGCTGTTGCCGGCGCCCAGCACGAGGACCTTGCCGCGCCGCATGCCAAGGCGTTCGAGGCCTATCTCCGTTCGGGCGAGGACGACGCGCTGCGCGGCCTCGAGCTTGAGGGCAAGGCGATGTCGACGGCGGTTGCGGGCGATGGCGGGTATCTCGTTGACCCGGTGACCTCGGAGACGATCCGTGCAGTGCTCGACAACACGGCGTCCATTCGTGCCGTCGCCAATGTCGTCAATGTCGAGGCCGGCAGCTACGACGTGCTTGTCGACCGCGGCGATCTGGAAACCGGCTGGTCGAGCGAGACCGGCAACCAGGCTGAGACGAACACGCCAGCGTTTGAGCGGATCGCGATCCAGCTCCACGAATTGTCGGCGATGCCGAAAGCCTCGCAGCGTTTGCTCGACGATAGCGCGTTTGACATCGACGCTTGGCTTGCGGGCCGGATCGCCGAGAAATTTACCACGGCAGAAGGCAAGGCGTTCGTCACCGGCGATGGCATCGACAAGCCGCGGGGCTTTCTAAATCACACCATCGCCGACAATGCGACGTGGCAATGGGGCCAGATCGGCTACATCGCGTCGGGCGCGAGCGGCAACTTCAACGGTTCGGTCGATCCACTTATCGACCTTGTCTATGCATTGCCTGCACCCTATCGCGCCAATGCGATCTTTGTGATGAACTCGAAGACGGCCGGCTCGGTGCGCAAGTTCAAGGATGCCGAGGGCCGCTTTGTCTGGGCCGACGGGATTGCGGCCGGTCAGCCTGCTATGCTGCTCGGCTATCCGGTACTGATCGCCGAGGACATGCCGGACATCGACAACAACGCCGCTGCGATTGCCTTTGGCGACTTTAGCGCGGGCTACACGATTGCCGAGCGCCCAGATGTGCGCGTGCTGCGTGATCCCTTCTCGGCCAAGCCGAACGTTCTCTTTTACGCGACAAAGCGTGTCGGCGGGGACGTGACGGACTTTGCCGCGATCAAGGTGCTGCGCTTCTCAGCGAGCTGATCTTTCGGACCGGGGGGCGCATCGGCGCCCTCCGGCAGGGTTGGACGGCGAGCGGAGAAGGCTGATGATGCTGACCGAAGTGACGGCGGTGCCCGCGGCGGCGCTGCCGGTGTTCCAGTTCCGCGACCATCTGCGGCTGGGCACGGGATTTACCGACACCGGGCTCGAAGACGGATTGCTGGAGACCTATCTGCGCGCCGCGATTGCGGCGGTGGAGGCCTGGACTGGGAAAGCGCTGATTGCGCGGTCCTTTGTATATGAGGCGTCCTGCTGGACCGGGGCGTCCGCGCAGGCTTTACCGGTTGCTCCTGTGCAAGAGATCACAGCGCTGACGCTCGTCGATGCGGACGGTGCAGAGACGCTCCTCGATGCCGGGCGCTACGGCGTCGTGCGCGATACGCATCGGCCAGAGCTTGCGGGCAAGGGTGCGCTGTTGCCAAGCATTCCGACCGGTGGCGTCGCCCGGATCACCTTGCAAGCGGGCTTCGGCGCGTCTTGGACAGAGGTGCCGGCGGATCTGGCCCACGCGGTGCTGCTGCTTGCCGCCTATTACCACGAGTACCGGTATGAGGCGCGGATGGGCGCGGCGCGCATCCCCTACGGCGTGTCGAGTCTGATCTCAAGCTGGCGCCCGATCCGTCTTGGCGGGAGGGATGTGCGATGACTGCGCGCGAGCCCCTGCTCAATCGCAGGCTGACGCTGGAGGCGCGCGAGCGCGTGGCCGATGGGGCGGGCGGCTTTGCCGAGACATGGGTCGCGCTGGGCGACCATTGGGCAGAAGTCGTGGCGGGGAGCGGACGCGAAGTGCTCCGCGACACGCTCGCCGTCGCCCGCGTGCCGTGGAAGATCACGCTGCGCGCGGTGCCGGTCGGCCGTGCGTCGCGTCCGCGCCCCGACCAGCGATTTCGCGAGGGTTTCCGCGCGTTTCGCATCCTCGCCGTTGCGGAGGCAGACCGAGCGGGACGGTTTCTTATCTGTCACGCGATCGAGGAGGAGGTGTCGGCATGAGCTATGGTGCGGCGGCGGCACTGCAGAAAGCGGTCTTTGCGCTTCTTGAGGGCCACACGGGCGTGCAGGCGCTGGCCGCGGGGCGGATCTATGACACTGCCCCCGTTGGCCAGGTGCCCGATCTCTATGTTACGCTCGGCCCCGAGGAGGCGCGCGACCGGGGCGAGGGCACCGGCCACATGGCGCGGCACGAATTCACCGTGAGTGTTGTGGCCGATCAGGGCGGTTTTCTCGCGGCCAAGGAACTGGCCGTCGCGATCTCGGATGCGCTCGTCGATACCCGTCCACCGCTCGAACGCGGGCGGGTCGTCCGCATGGACTTTCGGCGCGCGTCGGCCCAGCGGACGGGGCGTGGCACGCGGCGGCGGATCGACCTGCGTTTTATCGCGCTTGTCGCCGACGAATGATCGGGCGCTTGCCGCCCTCGGGCAGGCGCGGCGCGCTCACGACTTGGACATCTGGACATTGGAGGTGAGCCATGGGCGCTCAATCCGGCAAGGACCTGCTGATTAAGATCGAGACGACAGGCGGGGCATTCGAGACGCTTGCAGGGCTACGCGCGTCACGGTTCAGCCTAAACGCGGAAACGGTCGACGTGACGACCCTGGAGAGCGTCGGCGGCTGGCGCGAGCTTTTGGGCGGGGCAGGCGTGCGCGCGGCCTCGCTTTCGGGCTCGGGCGTATTCAAGGACGGCGCGTCGGACGCGCGGGCGCGGGAGGTCTTCTTTGCGGCGGAGGTCCCGCGGTTTCAGGTGATCGTGCCGGATTTCGGGACGATGGAGGGCG
Organism: Pseudomonadota bacterium; assembly: GCA_038745585.1. GTDB lineage: Bacteria > Pseudomonadota > Alphaproteobacteria > Rhodobacterales > Rhodobacteraceae > HLUCCA09. The sequence continues at coordinate 305,528 of JBCDLH010000002.1, read as the reverse complement.
CATTTCAGATCACGTCCATCGAATATGCCGGGAGCTATGACGGCGAGGCGACCTATGAGATCTCGATGGCATCGGCGGGCGAGATCACGTTCACGGGCGCCTGAGCCATGGCCAATTCTTGGGCCGGAGAGGTGGCGCTCGTGGTCGATGGCGAGCGGCGTGTTGCGAAGCTGACGCTCGGCGCTTTGGCCGAACTCGAAGGGGCGATGGAGGGCGAGACCCTTATCGCACTCGTCGAACGGTTCGAGGCCGGGCAGCACCGCGCGTCGGATGTGCTGGCGCTCATCGTGGCGGGATTGCGCGGCGGTGGCTGGCGCGGGTCGGCGGAGGACTTGCTGTCGTCAGAGATCGAGGGCGGGCCGCTGGAGGCGAGCCGCGTGGCGGCGGCGCTGCTTGTCGCCGCGTTCGCGCCGGAGGCCTGAGATGAGCGCGCGGCGATGCATCGATTGGCCCGGTCTGATGCGGATCGGCCTCGGAGAGTTGCGGCTCAACCCAAGTGCGTTTTGGTCGATGACGCCCGCGGAATTCGCGCTTGCTTCGGGCCGGGATCTCGGCGGCGGGGGCGGGTCAATGACGAAAAGCGCATTGGAGGCCCTGGTGCGCCTCTATCCAGACAGGGGAGAGCCAAGCAGTGACGGATGACTTTCAGGGACGGGCCGAGGCGCTCGAAGACCAGCTTGAGCGGCTCGAAGAGGGGCTCGGCGGCGCTGGCACGATGGTTGCGCAATTCGATGCGGAATTGGCGCGGATGCGGGTCAGCATGAGCCAGGCGCAGGGCAGCGTCACGAGCCTTTCGAGCAGCATCAGCGGCGGCTTGCGCCGGGCCTTCGATGGGCTGGTCTTTGATGGATTGAAGGCGTCGGAGGCGCTGCAAATCGTTGGCCAGTCGATCGTGAACGCGACCTATTCGGCGGCCATTCGACCGGTCACTAGCCATCTGGGCGGTCTTCTTGGAGCAGGGCTCGGCGCGCTTGGATTTGCTCAGGGCGGTGCGTTTAGCCAGGGCAAGGTTATGCCCTTTGCCCAAGGCGGGATTGTTTCGTCGCCGACGGCGTTTCCGATGCGCGGCGGGACAGGCCTCATGGGCGAGGCGGGGCCCGAGGCCATTCTGCCGCTGGAGCGCGGCGCGGATGGTCGGCTCGGCATCAAATCCCAGGGCGGCGGGCGGCCTGTGCAGGTCGTGATGAATGTCACGACACCCGATGTTGAAAGCTTCCGCCGCGGGCAAGGGCAGATCGCGGCCCAGGTTGGCCGGGCGCTCGCCCGTGGCCAGCGCAACCGCTGAGGAGGGCAATCCATGGCGTTTCATGACGTACGTTTCCCGACCGATCTCAGCCGCGGCTCCAGCGGTGGGCCGGAGCGCTTTACCGAGATCGTGACACTGGCCAACGGCTTTGAGGAGCGGAACTCCCCTTGGGAAAGTTCTCGCCGGCGCTACGACGCCGGGCTTGGGGTGCGATCGCTCGACGATATTGAGCTTTTGATCGCATTCTTCGAGGCGCGGCGCGGGCGGCTCCACGGATTTCGCTGGAAGGACTGGGCCGACTGGCGGTCTTGCCCGACTTCGCACGCAATCTCAGCGGTCGATCAGAGCATCGGGACGGGCGACGGCACGACGACGATGTTTCGGCTCTGCAAGCACTACGCGTCTGGGTCTGAGAGCTATACGCGTTTGCTCGACAAACCGGTGACCGGCAGCGTGCAAGTGGCCGTCGGGGGAAGCGAGACGGTCGAAGAGGTCGACTGGACGCTCGATGCGGCAACCGGAACGGTCACCTTTGCGATTGCGCCTGTCGCGGGCGCGCCGGTCACAGCGGGCTGCGAATTCGACGTGCCAGTGCGATTTGACACCGACCGCTTGGATATCTCGTACTCGGCCTTTGCCGCAGGAGACGTGCCCAGCGTTCCCGTGGTGGAGATCCGGGTATGAGCGCGGCACGGGCGGCGCTGCTGGCGCATTTGCGGACGGGCGAGACGACAGTCTGCCGGGCTTGGGGCGTGGAGCGCGCAGACGGCACGCGATTAGGGTTTACGGATCACGACAAGGAACTGGCCTTCGAAGGCTGGGCGTTTCACCCCGAAACCGGACTGACGGCGGGGATGCTGTCGCAAACGACGGGTCTTTCGATTGACAACATCGAAGCCGAGGGCGCGCTCTCGTCGGAGGCGATCACCGAGGCGGATATCGCAGCAGGGCGCTATGACGGGGCGCAGATGACTTGCTGGATGGTCAATTGGCGCGACCCAGAGCAGCGCATTGTCCTCTTTCGCGGCTCGATTGGCGAAGTGACGCGCGCGGGCGGTGCGTTTCGAGCCGACTTGCGGGGGCTTTCGGAGGAGCTGAACCAGCCGCGGGAGAAGGTCTATCAGCGCCCCTGTGCGGCCATTCTGGGCGACGCGGCTTGCGGCGTGGACCTGTCTGACCCGCGCTATGCGGCGGAGGTTGTGGTTCAGAGCGTCGATGCCGGGCGGCGTTTCGGTTTTGTGGGGCTCGATGCCTTCGAGGCCGATTGGTTCGAGCGGGGGCGTCTGGTCGCCTTGACCGGGGCTGGCGCTGGCCTCGTCGGGCAGATCAAATTTGACCGGGCCGAGGGGAGCATGCGCGTGCTCGAACTCTGGCAAGAACTGCGCGGTGAGATCGTGCCGGGCGATACCGTCAGGCTTGAGGCCGGCTGCGACAAACGGCTGGCGACCTGCCGCGCGAAATTCGCCAACGTCCAGAACTTCCGTGGTTTTCCCCACATTCCGGGCGACGATTGGATCACCTCCTATCCGCGCCAGGGGCAGACCCATGACGGGAGCAGCTATCTGAAGCTCCCGGAGGCGGATCTTTGATGGGGGCTGCAGCGGGACCGCATGTCATCACGATTGCCCGGACTTGGATCGGGACGCCCTATTGCCATCAGGCGTCGGCCGCGGGAGCTGGGGCGGATTGCCTGGGCCTCGTCCGGGGCGTGTGGCGGACGCTTTATGGAAGCGAACCCGAGGATCTGCCCGCCTATACCCCGGACTGGGGAGAGCCCGCGCGGACCGAGATTATCTGGCGGGCTTGCGCCCGGCACTTGCGACTAAGGCCCCGGGGCGAGGCGGGGGAGGAGGGGGACCTCCTCCTCTTTCGGCTGCGCGAGGGCGCGATCGCCAAGCATCTGGGCCTCGCCGCCTCACAGGCCACAGGGCCAAGCTTTATCCATGCAATGAGTGGATATGGCGTGATTGAGAGCCCGCTCAGCCGCCCTTGGGCGCGCCGGATCGCGGCGCGTTTCGTCTTTCCCGAACTGGAGTGACAGATGGCGACCATTCTTCTCGGCGTAGCCGGTGCAGCCATTGGTGGCGCGGTCGGTGGTTCGGTGCTGGGGCTGTCCAGTGTCATCATTGGCCGGGCCATTGGCGCGACACTCGGTCGGGTGATCGACCAGCGCCTCATGGGGGCGGGCAGCGATGTCGTGGAGCTGGGCAAACTCTCGCGCTATCGCGTCACCGGGGCGAGCGAGGGCACACCCATGGGTCGGGTCTATGCCCGGACACGGATCGGAGGTCAGGTCGTCTGGTCGACGCGATTTAAGGAGAAGGTCAGCAAGAAGAAGGTCGGGGGGAAGGGCGGCGGTGGGGGCGCTACCGCGAAAACCTATAGCTATTCGGTCAGCATGGCCGTTGCTCTTGGCGAGGGCCCGATCTTGCGGGTCGGCCGCGTCTGGGCGGACGGCATGGAGATCGATACGAGCCAGCTCGACATGCGGGTTTATCATGGAACCGAGGATCAACAGCCAGACCCGCTGATCGAAGCTGTCGAAGGGGCGGGGACCGTGCCGGCCTATCGCGGCACGGCCTATGTTGTGATCGAGAACATGCCGCTTGGCGATTACGGCAACCGCGTGCCGCAACTTTCGTTTGAGGTCGTGCGGCTGCCCGATCCCGAGGTCGTTCCGGAGGGCGCGGAGAGCCTTGCAACCCTGGTGCAGGGTATGGCGCTGATCCCGGGCTCGGGCGAATACGTGCTCGATACCGAACGGGCGGAGTTTACGGACGGTCCAGGGCGGACGAAGGTCGTCAACCTCAATGCCTATGGCAGCACGACAGACTTTCTCGTCTCGATGCGGCAATTGCAGGAGGAGGTGCCGACCTGCACATCGGTCGTCTTGGTCGTCTGCTGGTTCGGCACCGATCTGAGATGCGGGGAATGCGACGTCCATCCGCGTGTCGAGCAGACGGAGGCGGATTCAACGACTGTACCCTGGTACGTCTCCGGGCTCGTGCGGGCAGATGCTGGGGTCGTCCCGATGCAAGAGGGGCGCCCCGTTTACGGTGGGACACCGACGGACCAGTCTGTGGTCGCGGCGATCAAAGAGCTTCGCGCGCGCGGGCTTCACGTCACATTCTATCCGTTCTTGCTGATGGAGCAAATGGGGGACAACACGCTGACCGATCCGTGGACCGGGCAGGTGGGACAACCGGCTCTGCCCTGGCGCGGCCGGATCACGACATCGTTTGCACCCGGCCAGGCCGGCTCGACGGATGGGACGGCGCAGGCCGAGGGTGAGGTCGACACGTTTTTTGGCCATGCCGACGCGGGGCAGTTCACCAAGGTCCTTTATCCGCTCCCGACCGGAAGCGAAGACGAGGACGCGCCCGAGCTGCCAGATGCGAGACCGGTCGTGAGCTATGCCGGATCGACCGATTGGGGCTATCGGCGCTTTATCCTCCACTATGCGACGCTCTGCGCGGCAGCAGGCGGCGTCGATGCGTTCTGCGTCGGATCGGAGCTGCGCAGCCTCACGCAAATCCGTGGCGCGGCAAACGCGTTTCCCGCGGTCGAGGCGCTGCGCGTGCTTGCAGGAGACGTGCGCGGCGTTTTGGGCAATGACGCGAAGATCGGCTACGCAGCTGATTGGTCAGAATACTTTGGCTATCAGCCACAAGACGGCTCGGGCGATGTGTTTTTTCACCTCGATCCTCTTTGGTCGGACGCGAGTGTCGATTTCATCGGGATCGATAATTACATGCCGCTCTCGGATTGGCGTGAAGGGCTCGACCATCTGGACGCGCTGGACGGCGTCTCGTCGATCTATGACATCGACTATCTCAAGTCTGGCGTGGCCGGCGGCGAGGGCTATGACTGGTACTACGCGTCGGACACGGATCGGGCGGCGCAAGTGCGCTCGCCGATTTTCGATGGGGCGCATGGCGAGGATTGGATTTACCGCTACAAGGACTTGCGCGGCTGGTGGGAGAACCCGCACCATGAGCGGGTTGGCGGGGTCCGGTCCGCGACGCCGACAGTCTGGGTGCCGCAATCAAAGCCGATCTGGTTTACGGAGTTTGGCTGTGCGGCGGTCGACAAGGCAACAAACCAGCCGAACAAGTTCATCGATCCAAAGTCTTCTGAGTCTCAACTCCCCTATCACTCGAACGGCGCGCGCGATGAGCTGATCCAAGGTCAGTATCTGCGTGCAGTCCTAGGGTATTGGGCGGAGGCCGCCAACAATCCGGTCAGCAGCGTCTATGGCGGACCAATGGTCGATCTCTCGAAGGCGCATGTCTGGGCGTGGGATACGCGACCCTATCCGGCCTTTCCGACGCGCATGGACCTTTGGACCGATGGCGAGAATTATGCACTTGGGCATTGGCTGAACGGGCGGACCAGCCATGAGGCGTTGGCGGCGGTCATTGCCGATGTATGCAACCGCTCAGGGTTGAGCGCTGTCGATGTCGCGCAGACCTATGGCCTTGTCCGAGGGTACGAAGGAGATCTGAGCGCGGGGGCGCGCGGCGCATTGCAGCCGCTCCTTTTGGGCTATGGCGTTAACGCTGCGGAACGCGAGGGAACGCTGCGCTTTACGATGCGGACGGGCCGTGCCGATGCAAGCGTAGATCGCGAAGATCTCGCACGACACCAAGAGCTTACGAGCGATATCGAGCGCGCGCGGTCACCGGCCGCAGAGAGCCCAGGGCGCGTGCGGCTTGGATACATCCGGGCACTGTCGGGCTTTGAGACGGCGGCGACAGAGGCTGCGTTTCCGGGCGACGAGGCGCGGACCCCGGCGACGAGCGAGCTGGCCCTTGTCCTCAGTGAAGGCGAGGCGACCGCGACGGCCGAACGTTGGCTTGCGGAAGGGCGGGTCGCACGCGATGCGTTGCGGCTGGCACTGCCGCCCTCCTCCATTGACCTTGGGGCAGGCGACGTCCTGTCGGTCGAGGGGGAGGGGCTCTTTCGGGTCGACCGGGTCGAGCTTGGCGCCGGGCAACTCATCGATGCTGTGCGCGTCGAGCCGGGCGCCTATGTGAGCGCGACAATTGTCGAGGACAGCGTGACTGTGCGGCCGCCGAGCCCGCCCGTGCCCGTGGAGCCGGTCTTTATGGATCTGCCGCTCCTCTCGGACGGGCATGTCGCGCATGCCCCCTACCTCTCGGTGGCGGCGGAGCCGTGGCCGGGCCCGGTGGCGACCTATGCGTCGGCAACGGACGCGGGTTATGCGCTCAATCAGATCTCGGACGTGCCCGGGCTTTTGGGTCTTACGCTCGATCCGCTTCCGGCGGCCGCCCCTGGGCGCTGGGATCGAGGTGCGCCGCTCCGTGTCCAGATCTATAGCGGCGGGCCGTTGGCGTCGGTCGAGCGGGAGGCGCTGCTCTCGGGCGGCAATGCCTTTGCGATCGGGGACGGTAGCACCGGCACTTGGGAAGTCTTTCAAGCCGAGGTGGCGACGCTCGTTTCCGAAGACGTCTATGCGCTCTCGCTGCGGTTGCGGGGACAACTTGGAACGGACGCTCTGATGCCGGCGGACTGGCCCGTCGGCTCCCGCGTCGTTCTCCTTGACGAGTCTGTCGCGCAGATTGACATGGCACTCTCGGATCGCGGCCTGGCGCGGCACTACCGAGTGGGGCCGTCTGGCCTGACGATCGACGATCCTGCGATGCGGCACTTTGTGCTGGCTTTCGAGGGCGTCGGCCTCCGCCCCTATGCACCGGTGCATCTGAGGGTGGAGAACCGGGCCGACGGCGGCCTCGATTTGAGTTGGATCCGGCGGACGCGGATCGGTGGCGACAGTTGGCTCGGCGAAGACGCGCCGCTCGGAGAGGACAGCGAGGCCTATCGTGTGCATGTCCTCGGTTCGGACGGCGCTGTTCTGCGGACCGCCGATGTGACCGTCCCGCGATGGACGTGGACGGCCGCTGAGCGCGCGGAAGATAGCGGCGCCGTGGCGATTGAGGTGGCGCAGATTTCCCAGGCCTATGGAGCGGGGCCTTACAGAAGGATCATGATTGATGACTGAGACGCCGAATTTGAGCCTTCCGCTCATCCAGCCGAGCCAGGCGCAGAAGCATGTGACAGTCAACGAGGCCCTCGTGCGCGTGGACGCGGCGGCGCAGCTTGTCCTGCAGGAGACCGGTCGCGACGCGCCGCCGGCGAACATCTCGGACGGGTTCTGCTACGCGATCGGCGATGCGCCGAGCGGAGACTGGGCAGGGCACGCGGGAGAAGTCGCCGTTGCCGATAATGGCGGCTGGACGTTCCTTGCCCCGAGGCAGGGTTGGCGCGCTTGGGATGCCGCGGGCGGACATGCCATCACCCACGGAGCGGCCGGCTGGGTCGCCGATGGCTTTGGCGCGTCCGCATCGGGCGCGGGAGCACGATTTGTCACTGAGGAGGCGATCCATGAAATCGTGCCGGGGCCGCAGAATGTCATGTCCATCACCATCCCGGCAAAGGTCACGCTTTTTGCAGCCGCGGCGCGGGTGGTGAGCGACGTCACTGGCACGGCTGCGTCGTGGCGTCTGGGCGAGGCGGGCGCAACCGACCGGTTTGGCAGCGGGCTCGGGCTGCTCGCCGGGAGTTATGCGGACGGGCTCTTGGGCCAACCGCAGGCGTATTACGCCGACGTGCCACTCGTTGTTACGGGCGAGGGTGGGGATTTGAGCGGCGGGCAGCTGCGGATCGCGCTTCACTACCTCGCCTACGCGCTCCCTGGGATCTAGGGGGTGCGACCCGTTCTCCACGGAGATGTGGCAATTGTGGCGCGCGTGCTTTATGCGCTGCCCGACCGGGAGCATCCTTATCGCCTGGCGCGGCTCCTGGCTGCGGCTGAAACCGCGGACAGCTTTCTCAGAACGTCGGGCTGTGCTCATCCGCGCTATGGGACCGGCAGCCTTATGGCGGCGGCGGCTCGGATGCCGCGTGCGCCCGAGCCCGATTTCGACGACGACCGGTACTGCGCGTGTTGGATCAAGGTCCTCAGCGCATTGATAGGGCACCGGGCGCAGAAGGCCGATGGCCGAGGAGTGCATGGCGGTGCCAAGCCCCAGCGCCCGTAGTCTGTATCCCAGGTGATGCAGATTGCCACCTTGGAAATCAGGGAAAGACTGTGTCCGCCGATGGGATTTCGATGACAGAAGCCTAAGATACCGAAGACGCCGTTGATGCGCCGCAGCGAGGCGTCAATCCGTTGCACGTCGCGCGCGCGGTTTATGTCATTGGCAGACGCCAGGGTCGCGATCTCAAGGGCGTCCACCCGCGGGATGCGGCTGATCGGTCGCGGAGCAAGCTCCGCACGGCGCTGGCCTCGGGTGCTCGTATGCGCGCTGCCGGCAGCGACCGCGCGCATGTGCAGTAGCCTGTCGCGAAAGGCGGTGCCTTGCTTTGGCGGCAATGCGTCTCTTCTTTGCGCTTGTTCGGTGACAAGCATAGATTATGTGCGCTAACGGTGGCGAAAGGTGACCTTCAGGAGCGTAGCATGCCCCTCCCCAAAGACCCCCAAGGCGCGGGCCTGGCGACCATTGATCCTGTCTGGAGCCGTATCCGCCGGGAGGCGGAGGCTGCAATTGGGGCTGAGCCGCTTTTGGGCGGTATGATGCAGTTGTCGGTGCTCCACCATCCGACGTTCGAGCGCGCGCTCTCCTATCGGATTTCCGTCAAGCTGGCCTCGGGCGAGATGTCCGAGCAGATCCTGCGAGAGATCGCGGATGAAGCGCTGGGCTCCGATCCTGAGATCGGCGCTGCGGCGCGTGCGGATCTCGTTGCCACACATGACCGCGATCCGGCCTGCGAGCGGCTGATCGAGCCGCATCTTTACTTTAAGGGGTATCAGGCTTTGCAAGCCTATCGCATCGCCCATTGGCTCTGGTCCGAGCGGCGGCGCGACATGGCACAGTTCGTACAGGCAAGGGTGTCTGAGGTCTTTGGCGTCGACGTCCATCCGGCGGCCCGGATTGGACGCGGGATCATGATCGATCATGCCCATTCCATCGTCATCGGAGAGACGGCACGCGTCGGCGACAACGTGTCGATGCTGCACTCTGTCACCTTGGGCGGCACTGGAAAGGAACACGGGGACCGGCACCCAAAGATCGGCGACGGCGTCTTGATTGGGGCGGGGGCGAAGGTCTTGGGCAATATTTCAGTCGGCGCCTGCAGCCGGATCGCTGCGGGATCGGTTGTGCTTCAGGACGTGGAGCCGCGCAAAACGGTGGCCGGGATCCCGGCGAAGGTCGTTGGCGAGAGCGGATGCCCGCAGCCGTCTCTTTCGATGGATCACTTGTTTCCCGCGGGATGCGAGTAGGCGTGCGCGGACCACGACCGCGCTAGACGCAAGAGTCTCGGCGGTTGCGCCTGATCTCGGCTAGGCCAGCATCACCATCGGGCTTTCGAGATTGTCGACGATGGCTTGGAGCAATTCCGCGCCGAGCGCGCCGTCGATCACCCTGTGATCCACGGAGAGCGTCACCGACATAACCGTGGCGGTCGCAAGTTCGCCATCTGCGCCGACGACCGGCTTTTTGACGCCAGCGCCCACGGCAAGGATGGCGCCGTGGGGCGGATTGATCACGGCGTCGAAATTGTCGATGCCGAACATGCCAAGATTCGAGATCGCGAAGGTACCGCCGACATATTCGTGCGGTGCAAGCTTGCGGTCTCGCGCGCGCGTGGCGAGATCTTTCATCTCGGTCGAAAGGGCCGAGAGCGATTTCATCTCGGCGTCTTTCAGCACGGGTGTGAAGAGGCCGCCTTCGACCGCGACCGCGACGGCGACATCGGAGGGTTTGAGCTGCAGCATCCGATCCCCCGCCCAAACAGCGTTGGCGGCGGGCACAGCTTGAAGGGCGATGGCGCACGCCTTGATGATGAAGTCGTTCACAGAGAGCTTCACGCCGCGATCGGCAAGCTGCGCGTTCAGCTCGGCGCGGAACTTTAGAAGTGCATCAATTTTGATGTCCCGGCGGAGATAGAAATGCGGGATGGTCTGCTTGGCCTCGGTGAGACGCGCAGCGACCGTTTTTCGCATACCGTCGAGGGAGATCTCCTCGAAGGCGCGGCCCTCATACATGCGAAGCACCATCTCCGTTGCCGGCCCTGACGGTGGGGCGGGCGCGGGCGTGGCGGCGGGTGCTGCAGCAGGGGCCGACGCGGCCACATTCGGAGGTGTCGCGGCTTCGACGTCTGCCTTCACAATCCGACCGTGAGGGCCAGAGCCTTTGACATGCGCCAGGTCGAGCCCCTTGTCAGCGGCGATGCGCCGGGCGAGGGGGGAGACGAAGATCCGCCCGCCATCGGCGGCCTTGGGAGCAGCGGGAGCGGGGGCGGCTGCAAGGTGGGCTGTCGGCTCCGCTTTGGCCTCGGCGGGCGCAACCGCTTTCGGCTCGGGCGCTGCGGCGGGGGCGGGACTTGATATGTCGCCCGCGCTCTCGCCATCGCCGAGAAGCACGGCGATGGGCGAGTTAACCTTGACACCCTCCGTGCCCGCAGCGACGAGGATCTTGCCGACGGTGCCTTCGTCGACGGCTTCGAATTCCATCGTCGCCTTATCCGTTTCGATCTCGGCGAGGAGATCTCCCGAAGAGACGTTATCCCCTTCCTTTACGAGCCACTTGGCGAGCGTGCCCTCTTCCATCGTCGGAGACAGGGCGGGCATCAGGATTTCGGTGGGCATCTACTTCTCCTCCGCGAGCGTGACACGGTCGAAGGGTGCGCGGATGGCGCGCCCCTCCCGCTTCGCGCAGAGCGCGGCTTCGATCCGGGACTTGTTGTTGGCCAGCCATTCGTTGGCATGCTGGTGACGCGGTGCGCCGGGGGCATTGCTTTCGCCGATCAGGCAAGTCGGAACGATACCGTCGATGTCCTGGCCAGCTTTGACGAGGCGTACGCGATAGGCGCCACGTCGAATATCGCACCCCCGCACTTCGAGCACGCTCACCGGTAACACACCGATTTCGCGGCCTCGATAATCTCTGGCGCGGTAATCAGAGCAAGCTTCTCGAGATTGGCCGCATAGGGCATAGGCACGTCTTTGCCCGTGCAGTTCAGGACCGGCGCGTCGAGCCAGTCGAAGGCGTGGGTCATGATGTGGGCCGAGAGATGATTGGAGAGCGACGCGACAGGAAAGCCCTCCTCCACCGTGATGCAACGGTTGGTTTTTTGGATCGAAGCAATCACTGTGCCGTAGTCGATAGGGCGGAGGCTGCGAAGGTCGATCACTTCGGCTTCGATGCCGTCCTTGGCCAATTCATCGGCCGCCGTCAGCGCATGGGACATTCCAATCCCCCAGCTCACAATGGTGAGGTCGGCCCCTGGTCGTGCCACCCGCGCTTTGCCGAAGGGAATAGTGAAGTCGTCAAGGACAGGGACATCGAAACTCCGCCCGTAGAGGATCTCATTTTCGAGGAACACAACCGGGTTGGGGTCTCGGATCGCGGTCTTGAGGAGGCCCTTCGCATCGGCCGCTGAGTAAGGCATAACGACCTTGAGGCCCGGGATTGAGGCATAGAACGCAGCGTAATCTTGACTGTGCTGTGCGGCGACGCGGGCGGCCGCGCCGTTGGGCCCACGAAACACCATCGGACAGCCCATCTGCCCGCCGGACATGTAGAGCGTCTTTGCCGCAGAGTTGACGATGTGGTCCATCGCCTGCATGGCGAAGTTAAACGTCATGAACTCGACGATGGGCTTGAGCCCGCCAAATGCCGCGCCGACGCCGAGACCGGCAAACCCGTGCTCGGTGATCGGCGTGTCGATGACGCGCTTTGCGCCGAACTCGTCGAGCAGGCCTTGGGTCACCTTGTAGGCGCCCTGGTACTCGGCGACCTCTTCTCCCATCACGAAAACGGTCGGATCTGCGCGCATCTCCTCGGCCATGGCATCGCGCAGAGCTTCACGGACGGTCTGGCTCTTCATCTCGGTGCCCTCGGGCACGTCGGGCGTTTCATCGACGATGGGAGTGGGGGCCGAGGCTTGGGCCGATGCCATTTTTCCTTCGTGCCCCTCAAGGACAGCCGGTACGGCGACGCTCGGCGGAGACTGCTCGGCGGCGGTCACTGACATGTCTTCGCCGTCTTCGCCGATGATCGCTATGGGGGTGTTGACCCTGACGCCCTCCGTCCCCTCGGCGATCAGAATTTTGCCAATGATCCCGTCATCGACCGCCTCAAATTCCATCGTGGCCTTGTCGGTCTCGATTTCGGCGAGGATGTCGCCCGAAGAGACGCTATCCCCTTCTTTTACCATCCATTTCGCAAGCGTCCCCTCCTCCATCGTGGGCGAGAGCGCGGGCATGAGCACTTCCGTTGCCATTTCTTTAGTCCCTTACTTCCGGCGGCGTCTCGGCCACTTCCCGCGTCCGCGACGGCCGCGCCATTCGAGCGTCTTGGATTGCATCATTGCCGTGCCGAGCAGCACGACGGGTCTCTCGTGATCCAAACTCGCTTGACACTTCGACCGAGGCGCACGCTTGCCGGTCACGCATCGGCATAGATGTCGGTCCAGAGTTCCTCGAGCGCAGGTTCGGGGCTTTCCTTGGAGAACTCCGCCGCGTCGTTGATGATGTCCTTGATCTCTTTGTCGACGGCTTTGAGCTCGTCCTCGGTCGCGTGCTTCCCAGTCAAGAGGAGTTGGCGGACATGTTCGATGGCGTCGCGCTCTTCCCGCATCTTTTGGACTTCGTCGCGCGTTCGGTATTTGGCGGGGTCTGACATCGAGTGACCGCGGTAGCGATAGGTCATGATCTCGAGGATGTAGGGGCCCTCGCCCGCGCGGCAGGCGGCAACAGCCTTTTCGCCCGCAGCCTTCACCGCGAGCACGTCCATCCCATCGACAGCCTCGCCTTTGATCCCGTAGGCCGCGCCACGCTCCCAGAAATCGGGAGACTTCGTGGCGCGTTGGACGGACGTTCCCATGGCGTATTGGTTGTTCTCGATGACGAAGACGGCCGGCAGATTCCACAGCTCGGCCATGTTGTAGGTCTCGGCAACTTGGCCCTGGTTTGCCGCGCCGTCGCCGAAATAGACGAAGGTCACGCGATCGTTCTCCAGGTACTTGTCGGCGAAGGCGAGGCCTGCGCCAATCGGCACTTGCGCGGCGACGATGCCGTGGCCGCCGTAGAAATGCTTCTCCTTGGAGAACATGTGCATCGAGCCACCCTTGCCCTTGGAATAACCCCCCTCGCGGCCCGTGAGCTCGGCCATGACGCCTTTGGGGTCCATGCCGCAGGCCAGCATGTGCCCATGATCGCGGTAGGAGGTAATGCGTTTGTCGCCCTCGTCGGCGGCGGCTTCGAGCCCGACAACCACTGCCTCCTGGCCGATATAGAGGTGGCAGAAACCGCCGATGAGCCCCATGCCGTAGAGCTGTCCCGCTTTCTCTTCGAACCGGCGGATGAGCAGCATCTCGCGGTAATAGTGGAGCAATTCCTCTTTCGAGACGTTAGGCTTTTTCGACGTGCGCTTCGTCGTGCGTGTCGCCATGCCCCGCCCTCCCATGCCGGAAATGGTTTAATGTTGAACGGTTTGGTAGCAGAGCGCGCGCCCGGCGAAAGCGGAAAAAACGACGCGGGGCAGTCGGCGCGGGGCAGTCAGCGCGCCGGACTTACTCGATGACGATCTCGTTGTAGCGCAGGAGGCCGAGCACGTCGCGCGCGCGCTCGTCGAGGAGATCGAGGTCGAGATACGCGTCAGAGAGGCGGTGTGTGAGGTTTTCCATCCGGGCAACCTCGTCGTCGAGCCCCATGCGTTCGGCATCGAGGCGGCGGATCTCGGCTTCGATCTCGATCCGCCGAAAGAGGCCGTAATCCCCTTGCATCGCCGCAAAGGTGAAATAGACCGAAAGCGTCAGGCAGATCGCAAAAACGACTAGGCCACCAAGACTGCGCGTTTGAGATTGCGGGGTCATGCGCGTGCGTCGCCTGCTCTGCTTGTCGCCAATCGCGGTGCCTCTTACGGGCGTCCAGAGGCACCGTGGCACAGCCAAATCGATTTGTTAATCCCTACAAAATGCCGTGTCGCTCGGGCTCTTCGAGCTGTTGCCGGGCTACCCCTGTCCCGACTGCCCGGCGCCACGCTGCGAAGACGCGCACCGGGGCGCGCGGGATTTCGCATAGCCTTATCGCCGGGCGCCCGCCCCGCGGCGCGTCTATGCGCGCCCCTTATAGATGTCGATCAGCTTGCCCAGCATCTCCATGGCTTCGCCCCGGTCGCGCTGGAAGCTGTTGCGCCCGATGATGGAGCCATTGCCGCCGCCGTCGCGGATCGCGCGCGCGTCATCGTAAACGCCATCGGCGCCCTTCTTTGCGCCACCCGAAAAGACGATGATCCGCCGCCCGTCAAAGGACGAGCGCACGCATTCGGCGACGCGCGCGGCCTGTGTCGAGATGTCGATGCCGCCCGCCTCGAACGCCTTTTTGGCTTCCGGTTGTTCCAGGTGGTCAGTCGAGAGCTTCACCTTGATGACATGTGCGCCGAGGAGCGCGGCGATGTGGGCGGCGTAGGCCGATACATCGGCCGCCGTCTCGCCCTCTTTCGAGAGGATCTCGCCCCGCGGATACGACCAGATCACCGTTGCCACGCCGCAGGCCGCCGCCTCACGCCGCATTTCGACAATCTCCTCGAACATATCGAGCGCCATGTCCGAGCCCGGATAGATCGTAAACCCGATCGCCGCGCAGCCGAGGCGCAACGCATCGTCGACACCGGCGGTGACCGCCTGGTTCTTGCCTGCGCCTGGACCCATCAGCGAATTGGCCGAGTTCACTTTGAGGATTGTCGGGATTTGGCCGGCAAAGGTGTCGGCTCCGGCCTCCAGCGGCCCAATGGGCGCGGCATAGGCGCTGAGTCCCGCATCAATGGCGAGCTGATAGTGGTAGTGCGGGTCGTAGCCGGCCGGGTTCGGCGCGAAGGACCGCGCGGGCCCGTGCTCAAAGCCTTGGTCGACCGGCAGGATGATCATCTTGCCGGTGCCGCCGAGCTTACCCTGCATCAGCATCTGGCAGAGCTTGCCCTTCACGCCCGGGTTCTCGCCCTCGTAGTTGGCGAGGATCTTCTGAACGGTGCGGGTGGCTTTCATCGGATCGGTCCCTGTCTGATTGTCCGTCGCGCATTGGCCTAGCGCCCGGTGCCCCTCGGAGGCAACAGGGATTCCGCCGCAGCCGCGGGCGCGGCGGGCGATCTCTACATTTGTGGCGGCTTGCGGTTCTCCGCGGCAAGCCGCGCCACCTCCGCAATCCGCTTGGCGCGCGTGGGCGCGGTCTTGGCGATCTTGACCCAGCGCAGGATGTTGCGCTTGGCCGAGGGCGCAAAGGCGTCGAAATGCATTGCGGCGGGGGGGAGCGCAGCAAGCGCTTGGCCCAGGTCTTCGGGCACGATCAACGCGTCGACATCGGCGTAGAAGTCCCAGAGCCCCGATGCTTTGCCTGCCGCGACCGAGGCGCGCCCCGGTGCTGCCATCTGTCCTTCGGCTTCGAGCCGCGCCGCGCGGGTCTTATAGCTGTCGGCCCAAGCCTGCTGTTTGCGCGGGGCGATCAGCTGCATCGTGCGGTCGTCGTCGAGCTTCATGCGTCGCCCGTCGACCCAGCCGAAGGCAACAAGCGCGTCGAGCACGTCCTCGCGCCCGACGTATTTCTCCGTCACATGGGCCTTCCAGGTGACAAGCCAGACGGGCTCCGCCTGCGCGTGATGCGCCGCGAGCCAGTCACGCAGCGCCTCGGCCGAAGCAACCGTGACCCGGGCGGCGTCTTTGCTCATCGCACTCTCTGCGCCATCGCGCCGTCGAGCCAGCGCCATACGGGCAAGAGGCCATCGGCCTGGCCGCGGATGGACTTCACGAGCCCGTCCTTGCGCCAGCCCTTTGGCAGATCGGCGCCGATTGTGAACGCCTTTCGCTTCAAGAGGTCGCCATGGGGATGATCAGGGTCATAGGGCTTTGGCACGCGCTTCAGCGGTGCTGGCCCCCAATCGGAGATCGTCGCGCCGACGGCCTGCTCCGCTCCCTCCAGCGCTTCCGAAAGGGCCTCCCCCTCGCGGTCGATTGCAGCGCGAAAGCGGGTCAGCGCCGCGCCTTGCATTCCCGGTATGCCCATGCCGACAAAGAGATAGTCGGGCGCCGCACCGAAGAACCAACCGGGCGCCGCCTCTCCCTCGGGCGGGAACCATGAGAGGTGAAGATGCGCGTTGTAGGGCGTCTTGTCCTTGGAAAAGCGCACGTCGCGATAGATGCGGAAGACCTTGGGCTTAAAGCTCCGCCCGCAGATCCGCGACAGATCCTCGACAACGAGACCGGCCAAGAACTCCGCTGGTTTGCGGATCTTGTCGGTGTAGTGGTCCTTGCGCGGCTCGAACCACTCTTTGGTGTTGTTCTCTTCAAGCTCTGCAAAGAACGCCAGCGCGTCGTCGATGAGCCCGTCAAACCCGTCTGCCATGGCCTATGCCGGTTTAGAGAGCGCGCTCTTTATCATCCGCATCATCCAAGGCTTTGGCATCACTCGTGGCAACTGCGTCAGGATCCAGTTGGTCGCCCCTGGCACGACGACGCGCTGGCCCGCCTTGGCCCCGGACCAGCCCGCGCGCGCGACCGACATCGAGGTGGGTAAGCCGCCCTTTGCGATCATCGGAACGGCGCCCATATCCGCGCTCTCGAAGAACTCGGATTGCGTCACACCAGGGCAGAGCGACGTAATGGTAACCTTCGTGCCCTGCAGCTCCTCGTGGACCGCGTCACTGAGCGACAGGACATAGGCTTTGGTCGCATTGTAGGCGGCCATGTTGGGTCCCGGGATATAGCTTGCGATCGAGGCGACGTTGATGATCTTGCCGCTCCCCGCCTCGAGCATATGCGGTACGGCGAGCTTCATAAGCCGCGTGAGCGCGGTGATGTTAACCTCGAGCATCATATGCTCGCGCTCCCAATCGGAGACCGCGAACGCGTCGTGAGAGCCGAGACCGGCATTGTTGACCAGAATGTCGACGCGTCCCTTGGCGATCGCCGCGTTCCAGACGTCATCCGCCGCGCCGGGTTTGGCGAGATCCGCCACGACGGTCTCGACGTGGGGCGCACCGAGCGATTTCAGCTCCTCCGCCATGGCGTCAAGCCGGTCCTTGCGGCGGGCCGAGATAACCACGTTGCGCTTTTCCTTGGCGGCGATGCGCGCAAAATCGGCTCCGATGCCCGACGATGCGCCGGTGACGATGGTCCAGCTGTCCATGGGTCTCTCCTCAATAGGGTCCGGTTCAAGCGCGGCGCCGTTCACAACCGTTTGGGCGCCAGATAACCGCTTTCCGAGCGTCGTCTAGGGAGAGGCGGTCTATCCGCCCAACGCGGCGACGCCCGGCAGGGTTTTGCCCTCCATCCATTCGAGGAAAGCACCTCCCGCGGTCGACACATAAGTGAAGCTGTCAGCGACACCGGCGGCGTGGAGCGCGGCGACGGTGTCGCCTCCGCCTGCGACGCTGATGAGCCCCGCTTCGGTCGCCTCCGCCGCGGCGCGGGCAGCCGCGACCGTTGCGGCGTCAAAGGGCTTGAGCTCGAACGCGCCGAGGGGGCCGTTCCAGATCAGCGTCTTACAGGCCTCAAAGAGCGTTTCGAGATGTTTGACCGTCTCGGGCCCGGCATCGAGGATCATGGCATCGGCGGGGCAGTCTTCAGCGTAGACGATCCGGTGCGGGGCGTTTGCCTCAAACCTCTCAGCGACGACCACATCGCCTGGCAGGTGGACGGCACAGCCCGCCTCCACCGCTTTGGCCAAGATCTCGCGCGCCGTTTCGTCCATCTCGCGCTCTGCGAGCGACGTCCCGATCTCATGGCCCTGGGCAAAGAGGAACGTGTTGGCCATTCCGCCGCCGATGACGAGGTGGTCGACGCGGGTTACGAGGTTGGCCAAGAGGTCGATCTTGGTCGAGACCTTCGCGCCCCCGACCACCGCGCAGAGCGGCCGCTCCGGCGCGCCGAGCGCCTTTTCGAGTGCGCCGAGTTCGGCCGCCATCAGCCGTCCTGCACAGGCAGGCATCAGATGCGCTATCGCCTCGGTCGAGGCATGGGCCCGGTGGGCCGCTGAAAAGGCATCGTTGACATAGACGTCGCCAAGCCCTGCGAGCTGCGAGGCAAGCACTGGGTCGTTCTTTTCCTCGCCGGGATGAAAGCGGATGTTTTCCAGGAGCAGGACCTCGCCCGCGCCCTGCCGCCCGACCACTTCGGGCGCGTCCTCAAGCCCGAAGAGACGCACCTTGGACCCCAGCGCGTCCTCTAGGGCAGGGATCGTCACGCCAAGCGACATCTCCGGCACGACCTTGCCCTTTGGCCGGCCGAAATGGGCGATGAGAACGGGCAGACCGCCTTTGCCCAGAATGTCCTTCACCGTGGGCGCGATCCGCTCGATCCGTGTGGCGTCCGTGACGTGCCCCGCATCGACCGGCACGTTGATATCGACCCGTGTCAGGACGGTTTGACCGGCTAGGTCCAGGTCGTCGAGCGTTTTCCATGCCATGGCGAGGCCCCTTCTTCGCGCATCCACCGGCAGAGGTCTACGGGGGGCACCGTTTTCTGGCAAGCGCGTGGTCGTGGCCGCTGGGCGGCTTGGGGTCTGGCCAGGCTAGGGCGCAGGCAGGCGATCGAGGGGAGGTCGGCGGCGGCAGCCCTTTCCACCCCGACCCGGATCGCCTAGGTCTGCGGCAAGCAGAAAACGGAGGGAGGCCCCATGGCCGAGATCAAAGACCCCGAAAACACGCTCCTGATCGAGCTCGAAGCCGGGACGGTCACTATCGAGCTTCTGCCCGACATTGCGCCGAAGCATTGCGACCGAATCAAAGAGCTGGCGCGCGCGGGCGCCTATGACGGTGTGGTCTTTCATCGGGTGATCGAAGGCTTCATGGCGCAAACGGGCGATGTCGAGCACGGCGTCAAGGGCGGCGATTTGCGCCGCGCGGGCACGGGCGGCTCGAGCCTGCCGAATGTCCCGGCAGAGTTTTCCGGCATCCCCCACGACCGGGGCACGCTCGGCGCCGCGCGGTCGTCGAACCCGGACAGTGCAAACTCTCAATTCTTTATCAACTTCTCCGACAACCATTTCCTCAACAAGCAATACACGGTCTATGGCCGGGTGATTGAGGGCATGGAGCATGTCGACGGGATCACGCGGGGCGAGCCGCCGGCAAGCCCCGATCATATGGTTTCGATGAAGGTGGCCGCCGATGCGTAGTCTCTCTCTGGCCGCAGTTTCCAGCCTCATCGGCTCCCTCGCTGGGGCCCCTGCCGTCGCCACCGGCCTCGAAATCGAGGTCGCGGGTGAGGCCAACGGCACCATCGTCGTCGATCTACTCGAAGATGTCGCGCCTCAGCATGTTGAACAGATCACGTCCATCGCAGCGTCGGGGCAATACGACAACGTGGTGTTTCACCGGGTCATCGATGGCTTCATGGCGCAAACGGGCGACGTCGAACATGGCGTTTTCGGCGGTAACATGGCGCGCGCGGGCACGGGGGGCTCGGACCTGCCGGACCTGCCGGCAGAGTTCTCCGACGTGCCGTTCGAGCGCGGGGTTGTCGGAATGGCGCGGGCGCAGGATCCCAACAGCGCCAATTCGCAATTCTTTATCATGTTCGCGCCAGGCGACTTCCTTAACGGCCAGTACACGGTCGTCGGACGCGTCACAGGCGGGATGGAGATCGTCGACGCGATCAAGCGCGGCGCCGGGCGCAATGGCGCGGTGGTCGGCGAGCCCGACCGGATGGTGCGCGTGACCGTCACGGAATAGCGGCACGAGGCGCTCCTGTCTCCGGTCAGGGCCGAGGCGCTCCCGCCTCCAGTCAAGGCCGAGGCGGCCTCTCCCTCCGTTGGGCCCGGCGCCCGCAGAGGCGGGCGCGGTGGGGCGCCTGGCGGACGATCCGCGGAGCCGTCCATGCGCCCGCATGTGCCAGTCGCCTAACGGCGGGCTTCGCGCGCCTCCGAGGTGAGCGCGACGTTGGTCGCGTGCGCGCCGATTGACCGTCAGATGTGGGCTCTGCTCGGTGGCTGGGCTCGGCGGCTCGGCTCGGCGGCTCGGCTCGGCGGCTCGGCTCAGTGGCTCGGCTCAGTGGCTCGGCTCAGTGGCAGGGCTCGGCGGCTGGGCTCAGTGGCTGGGCTCAGTGGCAGGGCTCGGTCCGCCACCCGAGAACCTGCGACAGGTCGATGGCCGGTGCGCGCCTCCGATGCATGGTGCGTTATCGCCCCTTCTCGACGGGATCGCTTCCATGCAAGGTCGTCGGCACCTGGCTTTCGGAGATCCCCATGCGCCGTTTCCCGCGCCTTGCCGCCGCCCTGAGCCTCGCGCTCGCGCTCCCCGCTGCCGCCGACCCGTCCTTTTGGCGTCACGAATGGCCGGACACCGACTTTACCACCACCAGCATAGAAAACTGGGCCGAGATCCTGTCCGGCGGCCCACCAAAGGACGGCATTCCGGCGCTGACCGATCCGATGTTCCTCTCGGTTGCCGACGAAACGCGCCTCTCTCCGCGCGAACCGGTTGTCGCGGTCGAGCTCGATGGGGCCACGCCGCGGGCCTACCCCATCCGCTACCTCACCTGGCACGAGATCGTGAACGACACGGTTGCCGGCCGCCCGATTGCGGTGACCTTCTGTCCCTTGTGCAACTCGGCGCCCACCTTCGACCGGCGCGTCGGCGACGCCGTTTTGGAGTTCGGCGTCTCGGGTAAGCTGCGGAACTCGGACATGGTGATGTATGATCGCCAGACCGAAAGCTGGTGGCAGCAGGCAATCGGGCAGGGGATCGTTGGGGCCCATACCGGGGCCACGCTGACGGCGTTGCCGATCTGGATGGAGAGCTGGGAGGAGTTTCGCCGCCGCAATCCGAGTGGTCTGGTTATGGACGAACCGGCGTTCAATCGCGCCTACGGGCGCAATCCGTATGTGAGCTACGACAGCGCGCACCGCCCCTTTCTCTATTCCGGAGAATTGCCGCCCCATGGCATCCCCGCCTTGGCCCGGGTCGTACGCGTCGCGGAAGCTGCTTGGCCGGTCTCGCGGGTCCGCGCGGCGGGTGAAATCACCGAGCGCGGTGTCACACTGTCCTGGACCGAGGGACAGGCCAGCGCGCTCGATACATCGCAGATCTCCGAGGGCAAAGAGGTCGGCACGATCCGGGTCCGCAATGCCGATGGCCGAGATCAGCCCCATGACGTGATGTTCGCCTTCGCCTTCCACGCCTTCTTTCCAGACGGCGACTGGATGCTCACGGATGGGCAAGAATGATCATGGAAACCAGCACTGCTTACACAGTGAATGCCTTAACTTATTAATTAAAATCATAGGGTTGGGAGGTGTTTCTCGTCTAATATGCGAAGACGCCCGAACCAAGTTCAAGCTTGAAAGAGCCGCCTCCGACAACGCTCCTTTTCGCCTAGTCCCTCATCTTGGCAGAAATACTCCGGGGGGTCTGGGGGGCTGGCCCCCCAGCCTCTACGTCCGCAGGAGACGCGCTGCCCGACCTATGGAATAATCCGTTGATACTTCGTCCCTTCGAGCGTCGCTCCCGCAATAAGCCCGGTCTGGCCGAAGATCAGTGCGATGACGGGATCGAGCGCTGTGAGGGTTTCGGCCGAGACGTTGCCGCCGCGGTCGATCACGGCGTATTCGGCATCGCCGCCGATGGACCAGCCCGCCGAGGTGCGGAAGTTCTGCAAAGCGTTTGGCGTCATGAAAAACAGCGCGTGCGCGTATTGCTGAGCGCCGGCTTGAAAGCCCACGGTCGCTGAAAGGGCAGCGTAGTAGTCTACCGTCGCGCCGCCGATCCGCAGGGCGCCGGTGCCATAGCTTCCGCCAATCCCGAGGCCGGCCTCGGTGATCAGCGGCATGTAGAGCTGGCCGGAAGACTTGGTTTCGAGCTCCTGCGTGCCGGGGTAGCGCGACAAGAGGAAGTTGCGCGTGGCGTCGACCCGCTGGTCGATCCGCGCCGGGCCGTTGGAGCCGATGCCGTTGGAGCAGCCCGCAAGCGCTGCGGCCACGCCGCCGCCGGTGAGCGCGAGAAAGCCGCGGCGGGAGAGCGGCGGGGTGCGCGGGGAACGGCGCGCGGAAGGTGGGAGGGTGCCCATTATCTGCCTCGATCGGGTTACTGATGCCTGTCGTCTCAATTGGGCCCCGATCCGTGATCGAGGCCGCCTGCCAGATCCGGCCTGTCTCGACCGGTTGACCCCTATATACAGGGCTGATGCGCCCCTGTCACGCGGTCTCACGCTGATCTGAGGAGAGCGCAGCTCCCAGGCGCGCACTGCGATGAGGTCCCACGCGCGCGGCGCGATATATCCCCACGCACGCGGCGCGACAGGGCCGGGTGACGTGGGCTCAGCCGAGCAGCGCCTCAGGGTCGCGCGCGGCCTGGGCGCGGCGGGCGGCATGGCGCGCAAAGCGGAGCGTCAGGGCCCGGCGGCGCGCGCCCGCGAGCTTGGTCTCCGGCCCGATCCGGACGATCTCGGCACCGTAGCCATCGGCGAGGATGAGCCCGGTCTCGTCCGGCAAAAGCTCGGTTGGAAACTCCGGCCCGACGGCCCAGAAAAACCGATCAGCCCACTCCAGATAGCCTTGCCACTTGCCATCCGAGGTGAAGTCTGCTCGGCTCGACTTGCACTCAATCACCCAGATTTCGCCCCGAGGCCCCACCGCCATCACATCGACCCGGAGCCCGCTTACAAGCGTCAATTCCTCGGCGCAGACAAAGTCATGCTCGAGCGCCAGCGCTCTGCAGACGCCCCGCGCCAAGAGCCGCCCGGGTACAAGCGATGCATGCACTAGGGACGCGGGCGCCGATGCGGTGAGGCTGGAATGCTCTTCGGGCATGGGTAAGAGATGAACGAAAGATGAACATTAGGCAAGCACGCCTTGTATGTGCTCGGACGAGGACGCCATTAGGCCGTCGCCCAAAGCACGCAAAGCAGAGCAAAACACGCGCCCCGTGTCGTGCGGACGCCATTGGCGCCCGATAACCCGCCAAACGCGGTGAAACCCCGCAGCCGTCGTGGGAGGGGTCGTCACGCTCGATCCCGCGCGCCGGGCGTCGCGCCGGCCTTGTCGTGCGATACCTGGCCGCCTACCTTTCGCGGCGGCGGATCTGTTCTTCGCGTTACGGGGCCATATTCCGGTGGCCTTAAGCAACTCCGAGGGAGCTGGCTCTGTTCGGGTCCTGGCCCGTTTACCTGGCGCCCACCTGTATATACAGGTCCTCGGGAATGCATTGCCCCCACGGTCGCTACGGTCCCCGCCACAGAACTATGCGGGGCACGCTCTCCGGATACGGGCGTGCCCACGTCGCGCGCACTGCCCGCGCGATGGTTCTTGCCTTCGCACGAATCGCCGCCGCAAGGCCCGATTGATCGCCTGCACGGGATGTGAAGCGCGGGCCCCTTGCGGGATCAAACTGCACCTGCTCTGCTGCGCGCAAATGTCGGAGGCACGCTATGACCCGCCCTGAGGCCCTGACCCGCCCTGAGGCCCTGACCCGCCCTGAGGCCCTGACCCGCGCCGAAGCCCAGAGCCTGCGCCACGCCAAGGAACTTGAAGGCCATGTCACGGGCCTTGGGACGATCACGCCCACGGCGCTCGGTGTGCTCGCAACGGCCTCAGGGATCTACACCTATCTCGGGGTCTCTTCTCTGCTCGACAGCACGGGCGCGCTCAGTTTCTTCGCGGCGCTTTCGTACTCCATCGCCGTCTCGGTCGGCATCTTCGTCTTCTGGTCCTATATGTTGCGCCTTCTGCCAGCGGTGCGCACGGCGGCGACGCGGCTGGGGCTCCTGCTTTCGATGGCCTTGGGCGCGCTCGCAATTGTCGCGATGTCGTCGTGGCTGAACGCCGCCGCCCTGGCAGGCGCGGCCGCGGTCGAGCAGCACTTGGCGCGGACGGTCCAAGACTATCAGCAAAGCCTCGAACGCGCCCATGAGATCGCGATCACGGCACAGGCGCTCGAGCAGGACGTGGCCCGCACGCGGCAGACCTTCGAGGATCTTTCAGAGGCCGAGGCGGCCGGAGACCTCTCGGGCCTCGCCGGACGCGGCGCCGTCTTTCGCGTGCTGCGGCAGAAATCGGGGGAGCTCACAGCGCTGGAGGCGCAGATCGAGGGGCAGGGGCCGCTGATCGACCGGGCGTTTGCCGAGGGCAACGCCATCCTCAGCCGTATGCGCTCGCTGACGGTCGAGCGCGGGCCGGTCGAGACACGCTCGGTGACGTTTTCCGAAGAGGCGGTGCGCCTTGCCGGTATCATCACACAATTGCGCCAGCTCTCGGTCGCGCCCCTCGTCGCGCGCGCGGCGGCGGATCTCGAAGCCTCCGTCGTCCTGCCCGAACTCGACGGCGGGACGGAGGCGGCACGGGCCGAGCAATCGGCGACCATCGGCGCGGTGCTGACGGTGCTCGGCTCCCGTGCGGAAACGCTGGAGGAGGCGGCGCGTCAGGTGATGGCGATGCCGCCCGCAGCCGACGTTGCCTATGTCCCGATCTCGGCGGCTGACGCCGTGATCCTCTATGCCGACAATTTCGTGCCAAGCTGGGCCGGGGCGATCGCGATCGATCTCTTGCCCGGCGTGCTGGTGGTCGTGCTGATGGTCGTGCAATCGGCGATCCGCGCTGGCCGAGAGACTGCGGGCACCGAAGACGTGCTGACCCTGGGGGAGTTGCGCGCGGCGCTTAACGGTTTGCGCGAGGTCGAGGTCGCGATGAACCGCGCCGAGGCGCCAAGGGCGGGCCACGGCGACGCCATCAGGGCTGAGGACGCACGGGAGCCCGTGGCAGAAGAGAGCACGCGCGGCGATGGGGCCCGAGTGCGCCCGCTGACGCCTGGGGGCGTGCAGGCCGGCAGCGTCCATCCCGGCCGGGGCGCCTGAGGCGCGGCGATGATCGGCGCCCGCACCGCCCTCCGCTTTGTTCTGGTCCTCCAGATTGGGCTCGCGGTTGCGCTCGCTGCGGCGGATCTCTCGCGCGGGGCAGCGCCCGGCAGCTTGCCCGGAGCGCTGCCCTTCAGCTTGCCGGGCCTGCGCGCGCCGAGCCTGGACGCGCCGGTCGCCCCAGGCGACCAGACCCGCCGTTTCGCGCCGAGCGATCTGCGCGATTTGCCAGCGGCCGGAGACATGCCCTCGCGGCTGCTCTTTGAGCGAGAGGGGGATGCGATCCGCCTGACGGGTCAGATCGCGCCGGGCGATGGCGCCCGGTTCGACGAGTGGTTCGAGGCGCAAGCGGGCGGGGCGGAGGTCGCGCAGCTGCACTCGACCGGTGGCTCGGTCCAGGATGCGCTGGCCATTGGCCGGGCGCTCCGCGCGGCGGCGCTCAACACCGAGGTCGCTGCTAACCGGCTCTGCCTTTCGGCCTGTCCCTATATTTTTGCGGGCGGCATCGCGCGGCGCGTGGGTGCGGGCGCGGCGCTGGGCGTGCACCAACATTTCCACGGTGAGAACGTCTATCTGCCCGCGTTCCTCGCGATTGAGGACATCCAGAGCGGTCAGGCAGAGGTGCTGGCCCATCTCGTTGGGATGGGGGTCGACCCGCGGATGATGATCCCGGCGATGTCGACCCCGCCCGCCGAGATCTATGTACTCCTGCCTGACGAACTGGAGGACTACCGCCTCGTGACGGAGGCGAACGTCAGATAGGCCAGGCGTGCCGCCCGACGGGGTTGGCCTTTGGCCGCGCGTCCGATCGCAAGGCTCTATGCGCTATGAGGGGCCAAACGGGGCCCCGACCGACAGGTGCACCGTCGCGGCGTCTTGTGCCCTGCGCGGAATGGTCGAGCCACCGCTGCCCCTGATCCCGTTCCACAAAGAGGAGGTTGCATACCGGGGTCGGGCCCGGCGCATACGCGATGCGGGTCAACGCTGCGACATTCTGCACATCCGGTCGTTGCGAAGAGCGCCATTGGACGTTAGGCGTTACGCGCCGCCACGTACAGTAGGGACAAGGGATGACGCCGAAGGATACGCCCACGACCGACACCGCTCCCACCGAAGCCGCGACTGCGGCGCGCAACGAGCCACGCGACACCCATGATGCGGTGCGCGCCTATTACGGCGAACGCCTGCAAAGCTCGGCCGATCTACAGACCAATGCCTGCTGCACGCCCGCTGACATCCCGGCACCACTCAAAGAGATCTTGGGCAAGATCCACCCCGATGTCAGCGCACGCTACTATGGCTGCGGGCTCCTTGCGCCGCAGGGCCTCAAGGGCGCGCGTATCCTCGATCTCGGCTGCGGCGCAGGGCGCGATGTCTATGCGCTCGCCGCGCTTGCCGGGCCCACCGGCGCAGTGACAGGTGTCGACATGACGCCCGAGCAGCTCGCGGTCGCGCGCGCACACCGGGCCTATCACGCCGAGGCCTTTGGTCACCCCGAGCCCACGACGACCTTCCTCGACGGCTATATCGAACGGCTGCGCGAGCTGCCCTTCGCGCCCGAGAGCTTTGATGTGATGGTCTCGAACTGCGTGATCAATCTCGCCACCGACAAGCAGGCCGTCTTCGAAGCGGCGTACCACCTCCTCGGCGAGGGCGGCGAAATGTATTTCTCCGACGTCTATGCCGACCGCCGCATCCCCGAGAGCTTGCAAAGGGACGAGGTCCTCTATGGCGAGTGTCTTTCGGGCGCGCTCTATTGGAGCGATACGCTGACGATGGCGCGCGCGGCGGGCTTTGGCGACCCGCGTGTGGTCGAGCATCGCGCGCTCACTATCGAAAACCCCGAGCTCGAAGCGCGGCTCGGCGGGATCCGATTTGCCTCGGTGACGCTCCGGCTTGTGCGGGCCTCGGATCTGGAGCCCGGACGCGAGGATTACGGACAAACGGCGACCTATCGCGGCACGCTTGCCGATGCGCCAGAGGCGCTCGCGGTCGACGCGAACGTCACGCTACCCGTGGGCCACGCTGTCCCCGTCTCAGGCAATACCGCGCGGCTCCTGGCCTCGAGCCGCTTTGCTGCCCATGTGGACATCTCCGCGCCGGGCGCCCATGCCGGGCAGATGGCGAGGGAGGCCGACCCGCACGTCTTTGCGGTCGCAGCGCCGACTACGCCAGCGGTGGTTGGCTCCGGCTCCGGCTGCTGCGGCTGACCGGAACGGTTCCCCGGACCGGCGCCCAGAGCACAGGGCGGCGCCCCGGCGCAGACGCCTACGCCGAGCAGCTCGCCCCGCCCAAAACGCAGAACTTTGCGCAATGGGGATGGTTGAGGGACACCTCGCCCTCCGCCTCTGCCAGCGTTTCTCCAAGCTCGAACTCGGGCGCATAGGGCAAAAGCGTGCAGGCAAGAACCGCGGGCCGCTCTGCACCGCGGCGTTTGACCACCATCCGGGAAGAGGCGCACATGACGTCGTCCGGGTGCTTGCCAAGGATCCCCCAGCAGGCGGTTGTGATCTCGGGGACTTCGACGGTTTCGTCCATCTCTGGAAAGAGCACGGTCTCGCCCGGCGCATCCGCGTCAATCGCGTAGCCATGCTCGGCAAAGAGCGCAGCGTAGCCCGCGCGCGAGGACGCCTCGGTCTCGTCCCAGAGGGTGCGCCCGGCGACGGTCATGCGGATCTTGGCGTCCCGCAGCCAATCCATACCCCGCAGGGTCTTGGCAAAGGCAGTGCGGCCCCGCTCCGCGTCGTGCCGCTCGGCCGACCAATGGTCGAGCGAGACACGCAAGGTCAGCCGGTCACCGAAATCGCGTTGCAGCGCCTTCAGCTCGGCCTGGACCCGGGGCCGCATCATCGGCGCCATTGCGTTGGTCAGAATGAGAACGTCGTAGGTCCGCTCCAGCGCGCGCCGCGCCATCTCGCCCATCTCGGGGTTCATGAAGGGCTCGCCACCGGTAAAGCCGATCTCTCGTACGCCCCAGCCGCGCGCGTCGAGCTGATCGAGATACGCGTCGACCTCGGCGGCGGTGATGTAAACCAGCCGGTCGTTGGAGGGCGAGCTTTCGATGTAGCAATTCGCGCACGCGATGTTGCACAGCGTGCCGGTGTTGAACCAGAGCGTTTCGGGATGGCTTAACTGCACCGTCGCACGCCGCTCTCCCTTCGCCGTCCAGACCGGGTCGCGAAACTTCCCGGCATTGGCAGGCGCTTGCGGGATATCCTTCATCACTGGTCTCCAGGCTTGCATTTCCCACAGGGCTAGACGTTCATGGTGGGGCTTGAAAGGGGAAAGGCGTAGCGCATGACAGCCATGTGATGCCTTCCCTGAGGGGCATGTTTGCGCTAACGACACCGCGCGGCGGCAGGATGGCACATCGAAACACAGCGGAGGATTGGGGCAGAGCTTGGTCGAGGGGCAGGGCATCTTTACGGGACGCCGGTTCACAGCACGCGGGTTCACAGCACGCGGGGCCGTCGGCGGCGCGGGTTCTGTCGCTGCCCTGCGAAGCGTCCGAGCGGAGCGCCGCGGGCGCAAAGGATAAGGCAATGGTTGCGCGTATCATTCCGGTGGATCCTTTCGATCTGGTGATCTTTGGCGGGACGGGAGACCTCTCCCGCCGCAAGATCTTGCCCTCGCTCTACCTCCGCCTCGTCGATGGCCAGATGCCCGACGATGCGCGGATTATCGGCGCTGCGCGCTCGGATCTCGATGACGACGCGTTTCGCGAGATGGTGCGCGCCGCGCTCGAAGAGTTCGTCCCAGCAAGCAAGCGCGATCCCGAAGCGGAAGAGCGTTTTCTGGCTGCCATCGGCTATCAACAGATCGACGCGACGGGCACCGGCGGCTGGGACGCGCTCGCAGCACGGTTGCGCAAAGGCATCGTCCGCGCATTCTACTTTTCCGTCGGGCCGAACCTGTTCGGTCCGCTCGCGGAACGGCTCCGGACCTATGCCTGCGCGTCCGAGAGCACGCGGATCGTTGTCGAAAAGCCCTTCGGCCACGATCGGGGGTCGGCCCGCGCGCTAAACGACGATCTGGCGCGCTATTTCGACGAGACGCAGATCTACCGGATCGACCATTACCTGGGCAAAGAGACCGTGCAGAACCTAATGGCGATCCGCTTCGGCAACGTCCTCTTCGAGCCACTTTGGAACAGCCAGTTCGTCGATCACATCCAGATCACCGTGGCCGAGACTGTCGGCGTCGGCGGGCGGGCCGAGTACTATGACCGCGCGGGCGCGATGCGCGACATGGTGCAGAACCACATGATGCAGCTTCTGTGCCTGATCGCGATGGAGCCGCCTTCGCTCTATGGCGCAGATGCCGTGCGGGATGAAAAGCTCAAAGTGATCCGTGCGCTCGATCCGGCCGACCCGCGTTTGCTCGTGCGCGGTCAATATGAAGAGGGGACGCACGGCCCCTCCTACGGCGAAGATGCCGGTAGCCAGTCGAGCCGGACCGAGAGCTTTATCGCGATGCGGCTTCACATCTCCAACTGGCGCTGGGCGGGGACACCGTTCTATTTGCGCACGGGCAAGCGGCTCAAGGCGCGCACCTCCGAGATTGCCGTGGTCTTCAAGGACGCGCCGCATTCCATTTTCGGCGTCGGCCGGGGCGTCCACCGCAACATCCTCTCGATCCGCCTGCAGCCCAATGAGGGGATCGAACTCGGCGTGACGATCAAAGAGCCGGGCCCTGGTGGCATGCGGCTGGTCGATGTGCCGCTCGACATGTCATTTGCAGAGGCGCTGAGCCCGGATGCCGACACCATTCCCGACGCCTATGAACGCCTCATCATGGATGTGATCCGCGGCAACCAGACGCTC
Organism: Pseudomonadota bacterium; assembly: GCA_038745585.1. Lineage (GTDB taxonomy): Bacteria > Pseudomonadota > Alphaproteobacteria > Rhodobacterales > Rhodobacteraceae > HLUCCA09. Next base: position 275,594 of record JBCDLH010000002.1, on the reverse strand, counting down.
TTTATGCGGGGTGACGAGGTCGAGGCCGCCTGGGCCTGGACTGACCCGGTCATCGCTGGGTGGGAAGAGCGCGGCGAGCGCCCCAAACCCTATGCCCAAGGCAGCGACGGGCCAGTCGATGCCCAGGCGCTGATGCACCGCGATGACCGGCGCTGGCGGGAGCTCAAAGCATGAATTTGATTGAATATCCGGACGCGGACCTGATGGTCATGGATGTCGCCGACAGCCTGTCAAGCGATCTGAAGTCAGCACTCCTGACCCATGATGCGGTCACCTTCGCTGTGCCGGGCGGGACAACGCCCGGCCCGCTCTTTGACGTGCTCTCCGCGCTTCCGCTCGACTGGGCGCGCGTCACGGTCTTGCCGACAGATGAGCGCTGCGTGCCGTTCGAAAGCGACCGCTCCAACGCACGCCTTATCCGGGAGCGCCTGGTCCAGGGGCGGGCGGCGGAGGCCACGTTCGTCTCTCTTTATGACCCGGCAACCGACCCCGTGGCCCATGCCGCCTCCCTTGGCGAAACGCTCGCCGCAAAGCTCCCGCTCGACGTGTTGCTGCTGGGGATGGGTGCCGATATGCACACCGCCTCCCTCTTTGCCCGAACGCCGGGGCTCGAGGCGGCGCTCGCACCGACGGCGCCGCCGCTCGCCTATCTCGAACCGCCCAGTCAGCCCGAACCGCGGATCAGCCTCACCGGTCCGGCACTCTCGGGTGCGCTGCGCACGCATCTGGTCTTGACCGGCGCAGACAAGCGCGCGGCCCTCGAAAAAGCCCAAAGACTTCAACCCAGTGCGGCACCGGTTCAGACAATTTTGACAAACTCGACGATACATTGGGCGCCATGACGTTGCGTCCCCCTTCTTCGTCGCCTCTTCTTGGCGGCTGTTGAAGCGTTTTGATGGGCAGAAAGAACGAGATGACTGAGACCGAACAGCCAAGCAGCCCATGGTCGCGCCTGAAAGCGCGCGCGGCGCATGTCGAAGGCCGCCGGATCGCAAGCCTCTTTGAGACCCCCAACCGGGCCAATGAGTTTTCGGTCGAAGCGGGCGCGCTTCTGCTCGACTACTCAAAGACCAATATTGACACCGAGGGGCGTTGGCTCCTCCTCGAATTGGCCGAGTGCGCAGGGGTCGCGGCGCGGCGCAACGCCATGTTTTCCGGTGCCAAGGTCAACGAGAGCGAGGGGCGTGCCGTTCTCCATACCGCCTTGCGCAACCTCGATGGCGGGCCTGTGATGGTCGACGGGGCGGATGTCATGCCCGAGGTCCTGGCAACGCTCGACCGGATGGAGCGCTTTGCCAACGACGTGCGCGACGGGATCTTCGAAGGGCAGGGCGGGCCGATCACGGATGTGGTCAATATTGGCATCGGAGGCTCGGATCTCGGCCCCGCGATGGCGGTGCAGGCGCTCGCGCCCTATCACGACGGCCCACGCTGTCACTTTGTCTCCAACGTGGACGGCGCAGCGATCACCGATGTGCTGCGTCCGCTCGACCCCGAGACGACGCTTGTCATCGTCGCCTCCAAGACCTTCACAACCATCGAGACGATGACGAACGCGGCCACGGCCCGCGCCTGGATGGGCGAGCGGGTCAACGAGCCTGCTGATCAGTTTGCCGCGCTCTCGTCGGCCGCGGAGGAGACGGCGCGCTTTGGCATCGACCCCGCCCGCGTCTTCGGCTTTGCCGATTGGGTCGGCGGGCGCTATTCGATGTGGGGGCCGATCGGGCTCTCGCTGATGATGGCCATTGGCGGGACAGCTTTCCGCGCGTTTCTGCGCGGCGGGCAGGAAATGGACCGGCACTTTCTCTCCGCCGATTTCAAGGAAAACATGCCCGTCCTTCTCGCGCTCGTGGGCCTCTGGCACCGGCAGGTGCTCGGCTATCCGACCCGCGCGGTCCTCCCCTACGAGCAGCGCCTCGCGCGGCTGCCGGCCTATCTCCAGCAGCTCGAAATGGAGAGCAACGGAAAGCGCGTCGGCCCCGATGGCAAGTCGGTTGCGGCCGTCACCGGCCCAATCGTCTGGGGCGAGCCCGGCACCAACGGCCAGCACGCGTTCTATCAGTTGCTCCACCAGGGGACTGACATCGTGCCGTGCGAGTTTATGGTCGGCGCCCGGGGCCACGAAGCCGATCTTGCCCATCAACATCACCTGCTGGTGGCCAATTGCCTGGCGCAATCCGAGGCGCTGATGCGCGGCCGCGCCCTGCGCGAGGCGCGCGCGCTGCTTGAGGGCAAGGGCCTCGCTCCCGACGCGCTCGAACGCCTTGCTGCGCAAAAGTCCTTTCCGGGCAACAGGCCGTCTGTGACGTTGGTCTACCCGCTCCTGACGCCCGAGGTTTTGGGGCAGATTGTGGCCCTCTACGAACACCGCGTCTTTGTCGAAGGCGTGATTCTCGGCATCAATTCCTTCGATCAATGGGGCGTGGAGCTGGGAAAAGAGCTCGCTCAGGCATTGCTGCCAGTGGTGGAGGGCACCGAAGCAGCCGCAAGCCGGGACAGCTCCACCGGTTTTCTCGCCGCGCATCTCCGGGCGCAGCGGTAGGACGCACTTGGCGATCTTTGCCGCGCGCAGCGGCTGAAGGGCTCAGACAGGCTGCCTGAGCCGCTGAAACGGCGCACCCGCGCGCAATAGCACGGCGGATCGGCCGTCGTACCAGCGCGGTCCCGCCGCAGTGGCGGACCGTATCAACGCGTGCAAAGAGCGAGACAGCGCCGGTGCGCCCTGTGGTTGCGTCGGGGACGGCGCTGCCGCCGTGGCGCGGCGTTCGAAAGCAACGCACCGACACGCGAGGGCCGATTGCGCGTCCGCGTCCGCTCAGCGCGCATCCACCGCCCCGTCCAGATCCACCAACCGCGTCCGCTGCGTTTCGCTCAGCGCGTGCTTACCGGAGCCATCGCGCGCCATTAGGACGATTACGGCGCTGCCCTCGGCGCGCAAGTCCGGGGCAAAGGTGGCGTAGCGCATCTCAAGCGACGCACGGCGGACTTCGACCGTCCGCGCGGTCACAACGTAGTCCTCTCCCAAGAACATCTCGCGCCTATACTCCATATGCACCGATTTCAGCACGATAAGCGGGCCCGTTCCATCATAGGGGCTGATCCCGCGCTCGCGCATGTAGAGCACGCGCAAGCTCTCGAACCAACGCAGATAGGCGGTGTGATTGACGTGATCGAGCGCGTCGATCTCAGCAAAGCGCACCCGATCCGCGAGACCGAACGGCCAGACCTCTGGCACGCCTGCCGCATCGAGCTGCGCGCGGGTGAGCGGGGTGAGATAGGGCGGGGTCATGGGCGCGGCCGGTCTTGTTTGGGGTCGTCTGACCGGGCGGGAGCGTGGACAGAGCATGGAGCGGGTGAAGGGAATCGAACCCTCGTCTTAAGCTTGGGAAGCTCCTGCTCTACCATTGAGCTACACCCGCGCGTGGAGCGGCGTACGGTGCGGTGCGGGATCCGTCAAGGCCCCGTCGGGCGGTCGCTCGCGCCAGAGGCTCGGGCGGGCGCCCACCGTATGCCGGCTGTCGCGGCGCCCAGAGCGCGCGCCTCACGCGCGGCGTCTGCGTCGGCGCCGACCCTCCTGCCCTGCGCCGGTCGCGCCCATCGCGCCGCTGTTAAAGCTCACATCGGGCAAATGCACGACACGCGCGAGTTCAGGGAAGGGATCGGCCGCATGGGGCAGCGCGTTGGCGTTGACGAAATGCTCCTGAAAGCGCGGTTCGATGGCTGTCTCGACCTTCGTTATCCGGCGAACCGTCCCTTCGATCTCCTTTCGCAGGCGACGGTTGAGAAGCGCCATGCGCGCGCCCGTCCCCGCGGCATTGCCGGCGGAGGTCACGTGGTCGAGCGCGGCGTCCGGGATCATGCCGAGGACCATCGCGTGTTTGGGGGAGATATGCGCGCCGAAGGCGCCCGCGAGAACAATCCGTTCGACGCGGTCGACACCGCGCTCGTCCATCAAGAGACGCGCCCCGGCATAGAGCGCGGATTTGGCGAGCTGGATCGCGCGGATATCGCCTTGTGTGACGGTGATCCGCGGGCCGTCGTCGGCCGTGCCGTCATGGATCAGATAGGCATGGGTGCGCCCAGCGGGCTCGCAGCGCACGGTCCCGGTCTGGGCGGCAGAGCCGATGAGACCCGACGCATCGACGAGCCCCGCGATGCGCATCTCTGCGACCGCCTCGATAATGCCCGAGCCGCAGATCCCCGTCACGCCGCCGGGGCCGACGGCTTCGGCAAAGCCCGGCTCATCGGACCAAAGCGTGCAGCCAATCACGCGAAAGCGCGGCTCTTTCGTTACGGGATCGATCTCGATGCGTTCGATGGCGCCAGGGGCTGCGCGCTGGCCCGAGGAGATCTGTGCGCCCTCGAAGGCGGGCCCAGTGGGCGAGGAGCAGGCAAGAACGCGCGCGCGGTCGCCGAGCAGGATCTCGGCATTCGTGCCGACATCGACGATAAGGGTCAGCGCCTCGGCCCGGTCGGGCGCCTCGGACAGGGCGACCGCGGCCGCATCGGCGCCGACATGGCCAGCGATACAGGGCAAGAGGTGCACCTGCGCCATCGGGTTGCCCGCGGTGAAGCCAATATCGGCCGCGGCGAGGCGGACGGCCTCGGACGTCGCCAGCGCAAAGGGCGCTTGGCCAAGCTCTACCGGATCGATCCCTAAGAGCAGGTGGTGCATCACCGGGTTGCACACGACGACCGCCTCAACGAGGTCGCGCGCAGCGATCCCGGTCTCCTCGATCAGAGCGGCCGCGAGCTCGGACAGGGCAGACTGCACGGCATGCGTCATCTCGGCATCGCCGCCCGCATTCATCATCGCGTAAGAGACGCGGCTCATCAGATCTTCGCCGAACCGGATCTGCGGGTTCATCGCGCCCGAAGAGGCCAGGACACGGCCGGTGGTCAGATCGCAAAGATGGGCGGCGATGGTCGTCGAGCCAAGGTCGATCGCCAAGCCATAGAGCGGGCCCTCGCGATAGCCGGGCCAGATATCGAGGAGCGTTGCGGCGCCTTCGGGATCGGGCTGGTGCAGCGCAACGGTAACCTGCCAATCGCCCTTGCGGAGCACGGGCTGCAGGCGTGCGAGGACGGAAAGCGGGCAGGTGACGGCGTCGATCCCCCAAGCCTCGGCGAGCGCTCGGCGCAGGCGTTGCAGGTCGCCCGAAGGCTCGTGCATGTCCGGTTCGGTGACGTCGACGAGAAGGAGGCGCGTTGCCGGGTCCATGTCGATGGCGCGTTCCGCGGCCGCTTTGCGCACGACCTGCCGGTGCACTTGGCTCTCGGGGGGCACGTCGATGACAATGTCGCCCTGCACCGTGGCCTGGCAGCCCAAACGGCGCCCAGGCTTGAGCCCGCGCTTGTCGTCATAGCGCTGTTCGACGGCGTTCCAGGCAGAGAGTGCGGTTTCGCAGGAGGTCACACCGTGTTTGGCGAAATCGCCGAAGGCCGGCGCGATCTGACAGCGTGAGCAGATGCCGCGCCCGCCGCAGACCGAGTCGAGATCGACGCCAAGCCGCCGCGCCGCCGTCAGCACGGGCGTGCCGACGGGAAACCGCCCGCGCTTTCCCGAGGGCGTGAATACGACGAGCGGATCGGTCATCGCGGGCTCCAGGGCGCCGCGAATTTTCTAGAAAATTCGCCCCGGGCAAATCCTTCTAGAAGGATTTGGAGCCGGGCGTCCGATCGCGCGCCGTTTAGCAGACGATGCGGATCGGTGCCGATGTGCAGAGGATGACAAAGTCTTCCCCGCATTCGATCATGTGAAAGCCGCGGCGTCGCACCTCCAACTCGAGCGCGCCGCGTCCGACCTCGCGCTCCACATCGCGCACCTTGCGCCGGACGACGCCACCCGATTGCGCGGATTTCGCGCGAAAGACTTGGTCCAACCAATCTTGGCTGGACGGCGCGCCCACAACACGGGCCATGTCGGTCAAAGATGTCATGGATCCCACTTGCGCACATAATGGTAAACGCTCTCCTAACTCTTACGCGCTCCGTCGCCGCCGCCGCCCGCCGCGCCCAGCGGCCGCCGTCGCAGCCGACGCACTCGCCTCTGCAAAGGTGGCGCCTTCTTTGACCGCGTCCAGCACGCGCGAGAATCCGATCCAATGCGCGCCGTTCGGATCGTGATCCATCAGAAAGTTCGCAGCGCGGATTGCCTCCATCTCGACCTGGCGCACGGGGTTCATAATCGCGCTTGTCATCCCCGCGCCAATGGCCATCGGCAGAAACGCAGCGTTGATCCCGTGCCGGTGGGGCAAACCGAACGAGATGTTCGATGCGCCGCAGGTGGTGTTGACGCCAAGCTCGTCGCGCAGTTTGCGCACCAGCGTAAAGACCTGCCGCCCTGCTGTCGCCATCGCGCCCACCGGCATGACGAGCGGGTCGACCACGATATCGTGGGCCGCTATGCCGAAATCGGCGGCGCGCTCGACGATCTTTTTGGCCACCGCAAAGCGCACATCGGGATCTTCGCTGATCCCGGTGTCGTCGTTGGAGATCGCCACCACCGGCACGTCATACTTCTTGACGAGCGGGAGGATGGCGTCGAGCCGCTCCTCCTCACCGGTGACCGAATTGAGAAGCGGCCGCCCCTCGACCTCCTCAAGCCCGGCTTCCAACGCGGCAGGCACCGAACTGTCGATGCAGAGCGGCGTGTCGGTCAGAGCCATCACCGTCTGCAGGACCTGCCGCATCAGTGGGGGTTCGGTTTGGTTCGGGTCGGGGTTGGAGTTGTAGACGACACCCGCGTTCACATCGAGGACCATCGCCCCGCAGGCGACCTGTTGCAGGGCGTCTTTCTCGACGGTTGAGAAGTCGCCCGCCTCAAGCTCGGCGGCGAGCTTTTTGCGACCCGTGGGGTTGATCCGTTCTCCGATCACGCAAAACGGCTCGTCAAAGCCGATGGTCACGGTCTTGGTCTTACTGGCGACGACGGTGCGCGTCATGGGAACTCTTTCCAGCTGGCCGGAGCCGTCTCGGCCCGGCGCTTGGGGTTGAAACGTTTGCGGCTGTTATGGCCCAAAACGCGGGGCGTTATCCACCCGTCGCGGCATCCGCGGCGCCGGGCACGTCGCCCAGGGTCCGCGCTGCCCAATCGGTGGCGGCTTTGACCCCGCCCAGCGGGAAGAGATGAACCTGCGTGATGCCAAAATCCGGTCGGGCGGCCTTGTACGCGGCCAGCCGGGCAACAAGGTCGGTGGGCTCGAAAGGCAGGACGAGCTTTGTCACATCTCGCGCCCTGCGCTGCAGCACCCGCAAGGACGGGCCGACGCCACAGGCCACGGCGAACTTGATCATCGTCTGGAGCTTGGCGGGCCCGGCGACGCCGATATGGATCGGCAAATCGATGCCCTCGGCGGCGAGACGCTCGGCCCAAGCGATGATCGGCTCGGCCTCGAAGGCAAATTGCGTGGCAATGGCCATGTCGGCGTCGCTCCGCTCGGCGAAGGCCTGCTTCCAACGGAGCGCGGCCATCACCGCGTCATCGCCACCTTTGGGGTCGATATCGCGGTTGCCCTCGGGGTGCCCGGCGACGTGGAGCCGGGTAAAGCCCGCCTTGTCGAAGAGGCCCGTCTCCAGCAGCTCCATCGAGGAGGCGAACGCGCCGCGCGGGGTGTCGACGCCGCCGGCGAGAAGGAGCGCCGCGCGCACGCCAGCGGCGTCCTGATAGCGCGCGATCCAGTCTTCGAGCATCGCCCGGTCGGCGATGATCCGGGCCGGAAAGTGCGGCATGACCTCAAACCCGTCGTCGGCGATGCGCCGCGCTGTCGCTACCATGTCGTCGATCGGCGTGTCCTCGATATGGGCGATGTAGACCCGCGTTCCCTTTGGCAAAAGCGCTCGGAAATCGGCCACCTTCGCGGCAGTGCGCGGCATAATCTCGATGGAGTAGCCGCGGAGAAAAGCGGCTGTGAGATCGGCGCTCGGCGCCGGGTCTTTCTTCTTAAAGGGGAGCAGGGCCATGGTGATATCCCAAAGGTGGCGGAAGACGGGTTGGGCGGGGATGCGGGTCAGCGGGCGTCCCACCCGCCATTGTCGATCAGGCTCTTAATCCGGTCGGGCCCGTATTCGGCTTCAATCCTGGCCGCTTCGGCGTCGGCGACCGCCTGTGGCTCGCCCTCGACCGGATAGGGGTCGGCGGTGCGGAACTCGGCGGTATAGGCGTCGGCATCCGTCGTACGGGCGCGCATCGCGCAGCGGTCAATGGCCTGTTCGAACCGTTCCGTCAGGGGCGCTTTTGCCGCCTTTCGGCCACGGCCGACCTTCACTTGCGCCGGGATATCGCGCCAATAAACGATGGTGACATCCGGCATTTGGCACGGTCCTCTTGTTGCTTCGGCCTCGTTCCCCTTGCCATACGCGGCTGTCCCCCGCGATGGGAGCCCAATATCGACATCGTGGCACGCAGCGACGACCTTTTGCGCAACGCCCCGAAATCGGGCGTGCACGCTGCAGAGATGACCGTCCCCGCGCCGGGCGAACGGCGCGCGGCGTGAGGGACGACGTGCCCGTTTACCGAGCTTGCGCAAAACGGGGTGAAAGATTACTTTCTGAGTAACTCGAAGTGGAGGGCGCAGAAATGGCGCCCAGGCGTCCCAATGGCGTGGGCGCGTTCCCTAAACCGGTCGATACCCCCGCGCCGCAACCGCCAGACCCGGTGTCGCCCTATGCGGCGCTCGATCTGGGGACAAATTCCTGCCGCATGCTGGTGGCGCAGCCCAAGGGCAGCCAGTTTCATGTCGTAGACTCGTTTTCGAAATCCGTGCAGCTCGGTGCCGGGCTCGAGGCGACAGGGCGGCTCAGCCGGGCCTCGATGGCGCGCACTGTGCAGGCGCTGAAGATCTGCAAAACAAAGTTTATGAAACACAGCGTGCGCCGCATGCGGCTGGTGGCGACCGAGGCGTGTCGCCGTGCGAGCAATGCGCGCGACTTCATCGATTACGTGGGGCGCGAGACCGGGCTCGACCTCGAAGTCATCGAACCAGAGGAAGAGGCGCGCCTTGCCGTCGTGTCTTGCGCGCCGCTTGTCTCTGTCAAGACCGAACAGCTCCTCGTTGTCGATATCGGCGGCGGCTCGACCGAGCTTGTCTGGATCGACCTCAGCCGCGTGCCGGGGCCGGATCGGCCGCGCGCGATCATGCGGCTCCATAAGGGGTTTCAGTCGGCGGGCGACCCGTTTCCTTCGGCGAAGGTGGTGGACTGGATATCGGTTCCGCTCGGGGTCGCGACGCTCCGCGACCAATTCCGCGATGTCGAAGACGATTCCGCCCGGTTTGCGCTGATGAGCTGGTACTTCGAGGAACAGCTGGCCGAATTCTCGCCCTATCAATCCGATCAGACCCGCGATGGTTTTCAAATTATCGGGACATCGGGTACCGTAACGACGGTTGCGGCCTCGCATCTTGGTCTGCGCCGCTATGACCGGACCAAGGTCGACGGGCTGCGCATGACGTCGGACCAGATCGACGCCGTGATCCGCGATTATCTGCATTTGGGCGAGGCCGGGCGCCGGCGCGATCCACGCATCGGCAAGGATCGGCAGGCGCTCATCATGTCGGGCTCGGCGATCCTGCAAGCGCTGATGCGGGTCTGGCCCACCGACCGCCTGTCGGTCGCCGATCGCGGCCTGCGCGAAGGCTTGCTCTACGCCCAAATGTCGGCCGACGGCGTCTTGGAAGAGGGGCCGTTTTAGCGCCTCCGGCGGCGATATTTTCTGCAAGAAGAAGCGGGCGAGGGGGCGCATGACGCCATGCCGGTCCTCTGCTGGTCTTCCCGTTCTTCTTGCTCCAAATATCGTCGCCGAAGGCAGATCCTGCGGGTGGGCTCCCTGCCGCGGTGGGGGGCGGAGGCGACGATGGCAAAGAAGTCGAGCGGGCGGGGGCAACGTGACTTGCGGGTGCGGGTCAAGACCGCTCGGGGGCGCAAGCTCTCATCGACCCGCTGGCTCGAGCGGCAGCTCAACGACCCTTACGTTCAGCGTGCCAAGCGCGAGGGCTATCGCGGACGCGCGGCGTATAAAATTCTCGAATTGGATGACAAGTTTCGCTTCCTGACGCCCGGCGCGCGGGTGGTCGATCTCGGCTGCGCGCCGGGCGGATGGTCTCAGGTGGCGGTGACCCGCGTCAACGCGCTGGGCGCCGCTCCGGGCAAACCCAAAGGGCGCGTCCTCGGGCTCGACCTGCAGCCGGTCGAGCCGATCCCGGGCGCTGCGCTCCTGACGATAGACTTTCTCGAGGAGGGCGCCGATGCGGCCGTGCGGACGTGGCTAGCCGGTCCGGCGGATGTCGTGATGTCCGACATGGCCGCGGCATCGTCGGGCCACAAGCAGACCGATCACCTGCGGATCGTGGCGCTGTGCGAGGCGGCGGCAGAATTGGCGTTCGATGTGCTGGACCGGGGCGGCACGTTCGTGGCCAAGGTGCTTGCGGGTGGTGCGGAGGGTACGTTGCAAGCTGATCTGAAGCGCCGATTCGATCGTGTTGCGAACGTAAAGCCCGCCGCGAGCCGGTCAGATTCGTCTGAGAAATTCGTGGTTGCAACAGGGTATCGGGGGGCCAAAGGGCCACGCTAGCGCCGCCCAGTGCCCCCCTAATCGGTGCGATCAAGCGCCTTCCATTTCAGCGCGGGTGTTGGGCGTGTCAGCCGCGAGGGTCGACTTTGGACCGCCTTGCCGGCGTTGCTTTTCCGTGGCGCGCGCGCCGAGATAGCCAAAGGCGACCATGAAACCGAGCGTGCCGAAGGTCAGAATGCCGAGACCGAAATCCATGTTGTCCGTCCTTTCTGTGAGACTGCGTTTGGCGTCGGGGGTCGTGCTTGTTAGACGAAGTGCTCTTCAGATCGGATGAATGCTGAGGCGGAAAATCTCATGAATACAATTGTATACGTGGAAAAGGCACATCTCGCTTACAGATTTACCTTGAATTTGCAACGTCTTGCAGGGGGCTGCGGCGCCTGTGACGTCAATCTCACGATGTCGTGAGGTCCTGGCGTCTGCGCTCTAGCGCGCGACGATGACGACGGCGATCCCGTAGAGCGCGAGGCCGACCACGCCCGCTTGCGCGGCAAGCAGCGCGAGCAGGAAGAGGCCCGTGAGTGTGGCCCCGACGATGGCTGTCTGTTCTTTGAGAGAGCGCGTGGCGAGCCGGGCTTCGACCTCGCCATAGTCGCGTCCAGTCAGCCAGCCTGACAACAGCGCGACCGCGACGGCGCGACAGAGTAGACCGATGCGCGAGAGCAGAGACGGGCGGACTTGTGCCATGTCGGTAAGGTATCATTGGCTGCTTCACCATTCAATTGGGCAAGGCGCGGTGCTCTGGCGCAGTTCGGCGCGGCGTATGGGGCCACTCCGGACCCGATCGGCGCAGGCCCGCGTCAACGCGGCTCTGGTGTTTTGCGGCTTTCCTGACTATATCACTTGGGAAAGCAACACCGGTACTCTTGACCATGCTCGCGCCGCGCCCTTCATCCACGCCTTTCCAGGTTGTTCAGCCCCAAGGGTTGGAACTTGCCCCGCGCCGCTCCCCACCGCCGTCGGTATCCGTCGATGAACTTGGCGAGGACGGTGTGATGTTTTTGACGCGCGTGCGGGAGGCGGCAAAGCGTGCGCGGTGCGGTCGCAACATGACGCTCTCCGAAGCGCATCGGTGGCTGGCCTGCCCCGGGGCAGCCAGCGGGTCCACCGAGGCGCTTGTTCTGACGCTCGGTGAGGTGATCGGGCGGCGCCCGGTGTTCCACGCCCCTGGTGCACAGCTTGCGTCGTTCGACGAGGCGTGGCTGGTGCGATGCGTTGTTGCGCAAGCGGCGGGCGACATCGACAGCCTGGCATTGCTGGTCGGCAGCCGGGTTCGGCCGCCACTCCGACGGGCTTTCCTCGACGTGCTGCGCGCAGCTTAGCGCGCCCCGTCTCGCGAGATCTGACTTTTCAACGGATCTGCCAGGCGCCGCCCGCGCCGCACGCAAGATTTTTCCTGTTTTTGTCGGGAGGGGCTGGAATCCTCGTCGCTTCGGTTTAGAATAATTCCAAGCTAGCCGCCGCCAGCGACATCCGCCGCCCGCTTCGCGACCGCAGGACCGCCTGCGGCGGCTTTTGATATAACAGAAGGATTCTTGCCATGACCAGCACTGCTGCTGACCTGAGCCCCGACGTCACGAGCCAAATTGTCGAAGCGATGAATCAGAGCGTTGCCGAGACCGTCGTGACGACGATGCTTGCCCAGAACTTTCACTGGAACGTGACGGGCATGGCGTTCGGCTCCCTCCACGATCTGTTTCAAAAGATTTACGAAGACCATTTCGAAGGCCAAGACGACCTCGCCGAGCGGATCAAAGCGGTGGGCGGCCATGCCGAGGGAACGCTCAAGGGCATGCTCGACCGGTCCAAGGTGTCAGAGCACGAGGGGCGCGCGACCGATCGTGAGATGATTGCCAAGATGCTTGAAGCGCAACAGATCGTGGCCGCGACCCTGGCTCAGGCCGGTGAACTCGCCGCAGAGCACGGCGACACGCTCACGGAAGACCTCTGCATCGCGCGCGGTCAGGTCCATGAAAAGTTTGCCTGGATGTTGCGCGCGCACTTGGAGTGACGTCGCACGCGCGGGCCACGCGCGGGCGACGTGCCCCACGCAGGACGAGTGGACCGATTAGCCGAGCACCGGTCTAGGGGCTTGGTGATGTGGGTGGGCAAGTTGCCCACCTGTCACTCAGACCTCGCCACCGTCCGCGCTATCTTCCTTAGGCGCCTGCCCCAAACCGCATGGCGCGCTCAATGGGCGAGCTCCAAAGTCGCAGGCATGCGCGCCCCTTTTTTACGACAGCGCTGGACGTAGGCCGGCCCCCACGCGGTGTACTTACCCATGGTGTCCTGTTGGGCCGTCAGCAGGGTGAGAAACGCGCTGCGATGGTCGTCTTTCCTGAGCGATTTGAAGAGCTTTTTCTGCGTCTTCGTCATCGAGCATCCAATGCAATGCGCGCCGCCGGGCCCTTGTCTCTTAAACTTGCACACGCTGATACAGGGGCTCAGTACCTTTTTTGCCACGCCGCATTGTCCTTTGCTGCCACGAAGGTCGCTATTTGGTCAGGATCAGCTTCCCGCTCCGAGTGATCCGCAAGGTATAGGCCTGGCCGTCAAGAACCATATGCGCGGTGTTGCCGCTGCCCATGATCCGCCGCACGTCGTAGGCGGGGATGGTCTCGACGGGCGCGCGCGCCATCGCTGCGGACTGAGCCGAGGTGGGGGCGGACGCCTCAGTCGATTGCAGATCATTCTGCTGGAAGGTGCCGTCCATCTTTGTCTCCTTTTCGCCGGGGCCGGGCCGCTGCGGGCTATCGTCTGTCATGACTAGCCTTTGTGTGACGGCCCCGATGCTGGCGTTCGCTATGGCTCCCGACAGGTAGCTGAGATGAACCTGAGTGAAATTATCGGAAATGTAAAGCGGCAAGGTCTCGCACTCCTTGCGGCGCATGAGCCCATGCGCGCCGAGCCTGAGAATAGAGCATGCGTTCGCGTGGCCGGTCTCTTTCGCTGCATTGAAAACGATGAGGTCGGCGCTGTTGACATACGCTGTGCCGTGCGACGTTTACAGGGTAGCCCTGCGGCACTATGTCCCGCGCATGAATGATGCCACGCCGCTCCTCGCGCTGACCGATCACCCGCTTCGCTATGAGTTGGCGAACGAGCTGCATGCGCGGCCGTTCCCGTCGCTCGATGCGCCCTGCAACGTTGTCTACCTCGCGATCAAGCAACCCAAGGACGCCGCCGCGCGGGACCGCGATCTCGACCGCGCGCATCTTTTGGAGCTGCTTGACCGGCATGGGGCGACCCATCCAAAGCCGGACGCCACGCATTACTTTGGGGAGTTGGGCAAGTATCGGATCAAGTGGGAGTGTCATACGGAGTTCGTGACCTACACGATCTTCTGCCCCGGCACGCCAGAACGCGCCTTTGACCCCACAGCCTTCGACGTGCTGCCGGTCGATTGGCTGGCGCGGGCGCCCGGCACACGGGTCACGTCGGCGCTTTTACGTGTTGAGGTCCTGCCTGAGGAGAATGAGGCAACGGTCCTGCCAAAAGCCTTCGAATGGTTCGTGCCCGAAAGCCTCGCCGTGTCGCGGATCCATGATGGGACCGCGATCATGGCAGGGGACTTTCGCATCGACCCGAGCGGGCATATGCGTTTTGCGATCTTTGTGCGCCCGGATACCGGCGCGCGCCGTGTCGGCCGGATTGTCCAGCGACTGTTGGAGATCGAGACCTACAAGGCCATGTCGATGCTGGGCTATCGCCGCGCCAAAGACCTGACCGGCGCGATGGGCGCGCTCGATAAGGACCTGACGACGCTGATCTCTGACATGACCGTGTCTGAGGGCGCGGCGGAGGCGGAGTTGCGGAACCTCTTGCGCGTGGCCTCCGAGCTTGAACGGCTCCGCGCTGTCACGATGTTCCGCTTTGGCGCAACGGAGGCCTACCAAGCGATCGTGAGCGACCGTATCAAGGTCATGCGTGAGGAGCGGTTTGGGGGGCGGCCCACCTTTGAGGAGTTCATGGCGCGCCGCTTCGACCCGGCCATGCGCACGGTCAAGTCGACCGAGCAACGGCTCTCGGCCATGGCGGAGCGTGCAATTCGCGCCGGCGATCTCCTGCGGACGCGGGTCGATGTGGAGCGGCAGGCGCAGAATGCCGAGCTCTTGTCGTCGATGGACCGGCGCGCCGATCTCCAATTGCGGCTACAGCGGACGGTTGAGGGGCTCTCTGTCGTCGCTATCAGCTACTACGCGGTCAACCTTGTCGCCTATCTCGCGTATCCTGCGGCCGAAGGCGTCGGTCTCTCCGAGGGAGCGGCCTTCGCGCTGATCACGCCCTTCGTCGTTGGCGGGGTCTGGTTTCTCGTGCGGCGCATCCGAAACGCCATCGACCGTTAGAGCCGCGCGATCACGCCTTCGGTGGTGCCTCTGCCCGCACAGGAAGCGGAGCCGGAGCGACAACCGGCAAAGGGTCGCGCCGGCCGCCGTCGCGGCCTTTAGGCGTCTCGGCAAGGCGCATAACCGAGATGCCGAACTGGACGCCCGAAAACACGATCCCATTGAAAAGCCAAAGCAAAAAGGCCGCGAGCGGCCCGGCGTCGGTGTGGGTCACAAGATGCCAGAGATTGGCCACGTTGAACCACAACAGCATAGCCACGAACGCCGCAGCGATCGCAAAGCCGATGGCGGATTGGATGATGTAGAGGCGGACAAGCTTCGGCATGGGATACTCCCGGTTTAGCAGAGACTTAGAGCGCAATCCCACGCGTGAACAGGGCAGAATGCAGATCCCCGTGTCCAGACCGCATCCCCGCACCCAAAGGCGCCCCCTTCATCTTGGCAAAAATACTCAAATCGAACGCCCAGCGGCCCTTCACAGCGGCCCGTCCCAGCGTTTGTCAGACCCGCGCCACGGCCCATTGTCTCGGGGCGCCTCGGAGCTCAAAACGCCTCTGGCTGTGCCTCCCGCGCCATGTGATCGAGGACCGCGTTGACGAATTTTGGCTCGCGGCCTTCGGGGAAGAAGGCGCGCGCGACCTCGACGAATTCGACGATGACGACCTTGGGCGGCGTGCCCTTGCCGAGGAGTTCGGCGCCGCCTGCCCGAAACAGCGCACGGAGCGTCGGGTCAATGCGGGCGATGGGCCATTTTGCGACAAGGGCACGGTCGGTCATCTGGTCGATCCGCGCCTGTTCGTTGACCGCTGCATCGACGAGCTTTCGGAAGAGGTCCACATCGCCCTCTTCCATTTCGTCGCCCTCGGGCGTGACGGCGCCGAAGCGATGATCCTCAAACTCTTTTTCCACGGCGGTCGTCGTCTGGCCCGACACCTCCATCTGAAAGAGCGCTTGGACTGCGTAGAGCCGTGCGGCGGCGCGGCGGCGTTTCAGGGTTTCGCGGTCCGGCCGCGTGGCGGCGGGTTCGCTCATTCGGGGCGCTCCGCGATGCTGGGCGCGTCTGCGTCGCCGGCCAAGAGCGTGTCAGCGCCGCGGGGGACAAAGCCGATGCCGCTGCGCTTCGGCCCAAACTTGCGGCTAAGCGCGATCAGATGGAGCGCGGCTGCGGCGGCCCCGCCGCCCTTGTCCTGCTCGGCGGGATCGGCACGGACCGCCGCCTGGTCATAGGTTTCGACCGTCAGGATGCCGTTGCCGATGCAAGCCCCTTCGAGACCGAGGAGCTGCAGTGCACGGCTCGAATCGTTGCACACCGTCTCGTAATGCGTGGTTTCCCCCCGGATGACGCAGCCGAGCGCCACAAACCCGTCAAAGCTGGCCTGCCGGTACGCGATGCGGATTGCGGTCGGCACTTCCAGTGCGCCGGGGACCTCGATTGTCTCGTGTCGCCCCCCCACAGCCTCCAGCTCGGCCCGGGCGCCGGCCAGGAGGTGATCGGCGATGTCGCGGTAATAGGGGGCGACCACGATCAAGACCTTCGGCATCGGGGCGGCAAAGCTCGGCCGCGGCAGCGTATAGTGGCTTTGGCCGGCCATTACCCGAGCTCCGAGATCTTGCGGGTGCCAACGATTTCGAGCCCGTAGGCTTCGAGCCCGATGACTTTGGGCGAGGGCGAGTTCGTCAGCAATTCGAGCTTCGAGAGCCCGAGCGAGGACAGGATCTGCGCGCCGAGCCCATATTGCCGCAACGTCTGGGGCGAGACCTCCGCCGCCGCTGCAAGCTTCATGTGGAGGTCGCGAAGGAGGACGACGACGCCACGCCCTTCGGCGGCAATCGCCTCCATCGCATGGCCAAACTCGCCCGCGCGTCCCTTCGGCCCGGTGCCGACGATGTCGAGCAGCGGGTCGAGGGCGTGCATCCGAACAAGGACGGGCTCCGGCGTGGAAATGTCGCCTTTGATCAGCGCGATATGCTCGGCGCCCTGGGTCTCGTCGGTGTAGATCCGCATCTGCCAGCGCCCGCCATGCTCGCTCTCGATCTCGCTCTCGGCGCGGACGCGCACGAGATTGTCGTTGCGGCGGCGATAGGCGATGAGATCAGAGATCGTGCCGATCTTGAGGTTGTGGCGCTGCGCAAAGGCGACGAGATCGGGCAGGCGCGCCATTGTCCCGTCTTCGTTCATGATCTCGCAAATCACGCCCGACGGGTTGAGACCGGCCAGCCGCGCGATATCGACGGCGGCCTCGGTGTGGCCCGCGCGGACGAGGACGCCGCCATCGCGCGCGCGCAGGGGAAAGACATGGCCCGGTGTTGCGATGTCCGCGCCGGTTTTCGAGGCGTCGATAGCGACGGCAACCGTCAGCGCCCGGTCATGGGCGGAGATCCCCGTCGACACGCCCTCGCGCGCCTCGATGGAGACTGTGAAGGCGGTCTCGTGGCGTGACGAATTGGTCGAGGCCATCAGCGGGAGGCCAAGCGCGTCGATCCGCTCGCCCGGAAGCGCAAGGCAGATGAGGCCGCGGCCATGGGTGGCCATAAAGTTGACGGCGTCGGGCGTGGCCATTTGAGCGGGGATGACGAGATCGCCCTCGTTCTCGCGGTCCTCATGGTCAATAAGGATGAACATGCGCCCATTGCGGGCGGCATCGATAATCTCCTCGATCGAGGAGATCGCATCGTGCAGGTCTGGGTTGGCCGTGTCGGGCACGGGGGCGTCTCCTCAACTGCGCCGCGCGGGCATGCGGGCCAGGCTGGCCCCGCCGGGCAGATAGAGCATGGCGCCGGGCTTGGCCATAGGAGGTGCGCGGCGCGGAGCGCGGGCGTGGATACTGCCGCGGGGAGGTGCGCGCGCGGTTTCCCCCGCTTTTCCGAAGGTGGACCAGCGGAGGAAAAAGCGCCAGGTCCGAGGGGCCAAGTCAGGGTGTTGCTATCGCAATGGTGATCGGGCCTGCTTGGCTTTCTCGGCCACGCACCAGCCGAGCCCCAGCAGCTGCCGATCTCGACGAGCCAGCGATAGCGCGTCGTCCAGAAAACCTGGTCCACGTGTTGTCCATTTGGACGAAGCGCAAGCCGTCAGGGCGCCGCCCTGTCGGGTGGCGCTGCCACGGTTGGCCTGAGCGCTTTATCCCAGCCAAGTCCCTCTCCGCTTCAAGCTCAGCGATAACGGAGACTAAGCGGCAATCCAACGGGACGGGACGGCGCTGGCACGGCAGCCTTACGGCCTTTAATCCGTGCTAGGGTGCGCAGGTCTGGCAAGCAATGAATGTCCAGCCAGTCTTGGCTAACGTCAATGCCGATGATTGCCGGCCGTGCTACCGTGTGCATGTTCTCTTCCTTCCGATCTGTGGTCCGTGGTCCGCGGTCGCGGCATGCACCTGTTCGAGATGATCAGGAGAGACTGTGCTGGCTCGCTCGCAAACGTGGTCGGGCCAAAGCGCTCAGAGGCCATACACCGTCCCGTCGGCGACCTCGCCCAGGGACGTTGACGGGCGCAACGTAGCAAAGCGGAGATACAGAAGGGTCAGGTTTCCATACGACGCTCTAGGACGCGCGGGCGGTTAGGCTCGCGGCTTCGAAATGCGCGGCGGCGAGATCGAAAAAGCGGCTGCGGATCTCATCACGCTCCATCATCAGCTCATGCTCGGCGCCCGCCTCGACGATGAGCTTGCCGCCTGGCCAGCGCGCCATTTGTGCCCGAATTGCGGGCGTTTCCACAATGCGTTCGTTCGAGCCGACGACGCAGAGGCTGGGGGTATCGGGCGCGGGCAAGCGCGCCAGCCCGCGCAACTCTCGCAAGGCCTCGTTCACCCAGGTCATCGATGGGCCGCCCAGCGCAAGCTCGGGATGTGCAGCAAGCTGTGCCTTCATCCAGGCAAAGACCTCGGGATCCGTCGTCAGCAGATTGCCTTCGAACGGCGCCTCTACCACGTAGGAGCTGCCGTCATAGCCGGGTACGATCTTGCCGCCAAAGCCCAAGGGCCGCGACACGCTTGTCAGCGCCCAGGCGGCGGGGCGGAGGAGCGGCGACATCGCAATCCCCCACATCGGCCCGGAAAAGACGGCGGAGGCCACCTGCAATCCCCCATGCAGCGCCCGCAAGCCGATCGCACCGCCCATCGAATGCCCGATCAGGTGCCACGGGCGGGGCAAGGCGAGAGCGCCTGCGGCCTGCACGAGGGCGGCCACGTCATGCTGGTATTGCTCGAACCGGTCGACATGGCCGACGGCCGGATCTTGGGTCAATCGTTCGGTCAGGCCCTGACCTCGCCAGTCGACCGCAACGACGGTATAGCCGCGCGTGGTAAAGGCCCGCCCGACCGGCCCGTATTTCTCGACGAATTCGGTCCGCCCGGGAAAGAGGAGGATCGTGCCGCGCGCGCCCTCGCCCAGCAGGGCAAGCCGCACCCGCGCCCCGTCGGGGGCCATCGCCCACAGCGCATGCGCCTCGGCGGCCGCATCGGCGATCTCGGCAAAGAAGGGGGCGGGCTCCACGATCCGAGCGCGGCGCTAGCCCAGGACCGAGCCGAGCTTCATCGCAAGGCCGAGGTCCCCGGTGACGGTGAGCTTTTGGGTCATGTAGGCGGCGGTTGGGTTCGTCTCGCCGTCGAGGATGGCGCGAAACGTCTCGAGATCCGCGCTGAGCGTGACGTCCGCGTCGTCGTCGCCGGCGCGCACGCCGCTATCGTCGATCATGATCGAGCCTTCGCCGGTGATATCGAACTTCGCCGTGCCGCCGATCTCGGCGCCGTCGAACTTCTCCGCAAGAACGGCAACCGCCTCTGCAATTGTGTCGGACATGTAGGTTCCTTTGTCCTTGGACATTTGTCTTTGGTGTTTTGCCGTAAAGGTTGCGTGGCGCAAGGCGCAAGTCCGACGCAGCGGCGCGAGTGCTGGCGGGCTATTGGCGGCGGCGCCACGCCACAGCAATCTAAACCTCGCTCTCTTGGCAGAGCGCGACGGGATGCTACATTCGAGATCATGGATATCAGACACGCGATTTTCCGCAGCGTCAGCGTGGCGTGCTTTGCAACCTCCCTGACCCTATCGCACGCCATCGCGCAGGCCGGCCCTGACCACGAAGAAGTCGACCGGCTCTTCGGCGAACTGGCCAAGCCAGAACAGCCCGGCTGGGAGCAGATCGAGGAATCGATTTCGCGCGAGTGGTCGAAATCGGGCTCGGCTGCAATGGATCTCCTGCTCCAACGCGGCCGCGAGGCGCTCAGTGACGGCGAATTTGACAAGGCGCTCGACCATTTCTCGGCCCTGACGGACCACGCCCCAGACTTTGCCGAGGGCTGGAACGCGCGGGCGACGACCTGGTTCCGGATGGAGCAATATGGCCTCGCGCTTGAAGACATCTCGCGGACGCTGGCCCTAGAGCCGCGCCATTTTGGGGCGATGATTGGCCTTGCCACGATCCTGCGAGAGTTGAAGCTTGAGAAGGAGGCCCTCAAGGTCTTGCGCGAGGTCGAAGCGCTGCACCCGCACAGGCCCAATGTCATCAACGGGATCGAGCAACTCTCCAGCCGTCTCGAAGGCGAGACGCTCTAAGCCCGGCCAAGCGGCCGCCCTAGCGGCAACCGAGGCGCCGGGTACGCTGCCACGACCGCATCCGGTTGTTGCCCGGCGCGCGCTAGGCTAAATTTGCATCCAATGCATCGCGAGGGCCGAGCGCCATGAGCCGGGCCAATGTCACAGCCGTCCTCGGCCCCACGAATACGGGCAAGACGCATTACGCGATCGAGCGGATGCTGGCCTATCGCACTGGCGTCATTGGATTGCCGCTCCGCCTTTTGGCGCGTGAAGTCTACGACCGGATCGTGGCGCTGCGCGGGCCGTCGGTCGTTGCCCTCGTCACAGGCGAAGAGCGGATCGTGCCTCCGCGGGCGCAGTATTGGGTGGCCACCACCGAGGCGATGCCGACCGATATCGGCGCCGACTTTCTCGCCGTCGATGAGATCCAGCTCTGTGCCGATCCCGAACGCGGCCACGTCTTTACCGACCGGCTCCTCCGCGCGCGGGGGCAGCATGAGACGCTCTTTCTCGGCTCGGACACGATGCGCGGCGCGATCGCGGCAGAGATCCCCAAGGTTCAGATCATGCGGCGCGAGCGGTTCTCGACCCTCAGCTATGCCGGGTCGAAAAAGATCAGCCGCATGCCCGCGCGGTCCGCCCTCGTCGGCTTTTCGGTCGAGAATGTTTATGCCATCGCAGAGCTGATCCGCCGCCAGAAAGGGGGCTGTGCGGTCGTGATGGGCGCCTTGAGCCCGCGCACGCGCAATGCTCAGGTCGATCTCTATCAAAACGGCGATGTCGACTACCTCGTGGCCACGGATGCCATCGGTATGGGGCTCAACCTCGATGTGCGTCACATCGCGTTTTCGGGGCTCGCGAAGTTTGACGGCCGGCGCATGCGGGCGCTCGCACCAAATGAGCTGGCGCAGATCGCCGGGCGGGCCGGCCGTTACAAAACGGATGGGACATTTGGTGTCACCGGCGAGGCGCCACCCCTCGACGATGCGGTCGTCGAGGCGATCACGGCGCACCGCTTTACCCCGATCCGAAAGCTACAATGGCGCAACGCCACGCTCGATTTCGGCGCGCTCGACCGTCTGATTGCGTCGCTCGAAGCCGCACCGAAGGACGAGCGGCTGGTCCGCGCGCGGGAGGCGGATGACCTGTCGGCGCTCAAGGCCATGGCCGAGCTTGCCCCGATCCGCGCGCGCGCCGTCCGCCCCCGCGACGTCGCGCTCCTCTGGGACGTCTGCCGGATCCCCGATTTCCGCGGGATCTCGCACGCCGAACATGCCGGGCTCGTCGAGCGTCTCTTTGGCTTTCTGCACGAATTCGGCCGTGTCCCCGATGATTGGATGGCACAGCAGGTCAAGCGCATCGACCGGACCGACGGCGATATCGACGCCCTCTCAAAGCGCTTGGCATATATCCGCACATGGACCTATGTCGCGCAGCGTCCGGGCTGGCTTGATGACGAAAGTCATTGGCGCGGGGCGACCCGTTCGGTAGAAGATCGCCTGTCCGATGCGCTTCATCACGCGCTGACCCAGAGATTTGTCGATCGGCGGACGAGCGTTCTTCTCCGCCGCCTGAAACAGAAGGAGAGCCTCGTGGCGGAGGTGACCGAGAAGGGCGAAGTGACCGTTGAGGGGCAATTCGCCGGGCGGCTGGAAGGCTTTCGCTTTACGCTCGACAAGGCCGCGACCGGAGACGAGGCCAAGACCCTGCGCCAGGCGGCCGTGGCAGCGCTCAAGCCGCAGTTTCACCTGCGCGCGGACCGATTTTACAATGCGCCCGACACCGAGATCGACTTTACCGAACAGGGCGGGCTGATGTGGGGCGAGCACGCGGTCGGGCGGCTCTCCAAGGGCGCTGAGGCGTTGCGCCCAAGCGTCGTGGCCTTTGTCGATGAGGAAGCGGGCACGGAGGTTGCCGAGAAGGTCCAGCGTCGCCTGAAGCATTTCATCGACCGTCGCGTGGCGACGCTGTTTGAGCCGCTCTTGGGCCTCGAAAAGGACGACGCGCTGACGGGGCTCGCCCGCGGCTTTGCGTTCCAGATGATCGAGGGGCTCGGCGTGCTGCCACGCGCGGGCCAAGTTGCCAGCGATGTCAAGGCGTTGGAGCAGGCGGATCGCGGGCTTCTGCGCAAGCATGGCGTGCGCTTCGGCCAGTTTACGATTTTCTTGCCGCTGATGCTAAAGCCTGCGCCGACGCGGCTGCGGTTGGTCCTGTGGGCGCTCTGGAAGGGCCTCGATGAGTTCCCCGAGAGCCCGCCACCCGGCCTCGTGACGATCCCGGCGCCAAAGGACGCGCCCGAGGGATATGCCGCGATGTCGGGCTATCGGACGGCGGGGGCCCGAGCGATCCGTATCGATATGCTCGAACGCCTCGCCGATCAGATCCGCGCCGAGGACACGCGCGCGGGTTTTGAAGCAAAGCCCGACATGCTGTCGATCACGGGCATGACGCTCGAGCACTTTGCCGACCTGCTGCAGGGGCTTGGCTACCGCGCCGATCGGGGCGAGCGGCCAAAAGTCAAACCCGCGCCGAAAGAGGCGACGGGCGCGCCGCCCGAAACCGTGTCTGCGGAGGCGGACGCTGGCGCGGCGGACGGGATTTCACTCGCCGATGTCTCCCTCGAGGATGTCGGCGCAGCGGTGGCGCACGAAGCTGGCGCGGCTCTGGCCATCCACACCGAAGCCGGGATCGTCGACACACAGGCCACCGCCGACCTTTCGACACCGCAGGACGATGTGGCCGATGGGGCGCAAGTCGCCGAGACTGTCGACGTCGCTGTGGAGGCGCACGCCGCAGGCCGCGACGATCCGACCCCAAGCAAGCTTGACGCATCACCAACAGACAGCACAGCGGAGGACGCGCCGGCCGCTGCGCTCGAAAGCAGCGTTGTCGCGCCGGACACCGAGCGCGGCAGGGAGCAAAGTGCGGGACCGAGCACGCAGCCTGATGCGGAGCCCGCGACGGAGCTAGAAACGCAGCCAGGCGCGGGGCCAAACACAGGGCCAAACGCGGGGCCAGACACAGGGCCAAACGCGGGGCCAGACACGGGGCCAAACGCAGAGACACCAGCCGAGACCGAGGTGTTTTACACCTTCACCTGGGCGCCGCGACGCCAAGGTGGTGGCGCCCGGCGCGGCCGCTCGGACGACGCAGGCGGTGGGCGCACCAAGAGCAAGCGGCCCCCGAAAGGCGCCAAAGGCGGCAAGCCCCGTGGCGAGGGCAGGCGCGAGGGTGGGGATAAGGGCGGCAAACCGCGCGGAGGCAAACCCGGCCCCCGCAAGGAGGGCGCCAAAACCTATGAGGCCCGTCCGCCCAAGAAACGCGAAAAGGAGATCGACCCAGATAACCCGTTCGCCGCCGCGCTGATGGGCCTAAAGGACAAATCCTGACCGACGGCGCTGCGCCTCCCTTTGATGAAGACGACCCGCACGCGCCGCGCCAGGCGGGCAGCGAACGGCTCGACAAATGGCTGTGGCAGGCACGTTTCTTTAAGACCCGGAGCCTCGCGGCCAAGCTCGTCTCCGAGGGCAAGGTGCGGGTAAACGCGACGCGGGTGGCCAAACCGTCGCGCCCCGTCAGCCCTGGCGACACGTTGACCTTTCCACAGGGTAACGCGATCCGGGTCGTCGAAATCGTTGCGCTGCCGGTCCGCCGCGGACCCGCGCCCGAGGCGCAAAGCTGCTATGAGGACCGCGCGCCGCCCGAGACCGCCGCGCCCTCTGGCGGAGCGGCACAGGGCCCTCAAACGCAGGGGCGCAAGGGTCCGCGGCCCACGAAGAAAGATCGTCGCAATCTCTCCGATTTCTGACCTGGGTCAGTTGCAGGTCCGGTCCGGCTGAACTAGCTGAAGATGCATCGCGGAGTTAGGATATGACCTACGTCGTTACGGAAAACTGCATCGCCTGTAAGTACACCGATTGCGTGGAAGTTTGCCCTGTGGATTGCTTCTACGAGGGCGAGAACATGCTGGTCATCCATCCCGACGAATGCATCGATTGCGGCGTGTGCGAGCCCGAATGCCCGGCCGACGCCATCCGGCCCGACACGGAGCCTGAGATGGAGCAATGGGTCGAGTTCAATCGCAAATACTCCGAGATGTGGCCAGTGATTATCACGAAGAAAGACGCGCTCCCGGATGCCGACGCACAAGATGGCAAACCGGGCAAGATGGAGCTCTTTTCGGAGGAGGCGGGCGAGGGCGGGTAACCCAACCCGCGCGGGACGACCCAGCGTCACAGCGTGTCGGGGCCTTGGGCCACGGGCGCTGCCCTAGCAATATGCGCAAAAATGTGCTATACATCCTCTGCTATGGTAAAAATGACCTGACGCGCGCCGACTTTTGCCGCCATCCGCTCGGTGGCAAAATGCAGGCGCGAAGTCGCTGACCGCTCCGAAGGCCCGCGCTTTCGGCAGCGGTTCTGTCGGCTCTACGGTCGGGCAGTTGAGGAAAACGCATGACCAAGACCAAGAAGCTCGATTTTCGTCCCAACGATTACGTCGTCTACCCAGCGCATGGGGTGGGGCAGATCATCTCGATCGAAGAACAGGAAATCGCCGGCATTTCGCTGGAGCTTTTCGTGATCAACTTCGACAAAGATAAGATGACCCTGCGCGTGCCGACGCATAAGGCGACGGAAGTTGGGATGCGGAGCTTGTCCTCGCCAGACGTGGTCTCGAAAGCGATGACAACGCTCAAGGGCAAGGCCAAGGTCAAGCGGGCAATGTGGTCGCGCCGGGCGCAGGAATACGAACAGAAGATCAACTCGGGCGATTTGATCGCGATTGCCGAAGTGGTGCGCGACCTGCACCGGACCGACGATCAACGCGAGCAAAGCTACTCGGAGCGTCAGCTCTACGAAGCGGCGCTTGATCGGCTGACCCGCGAGGTGGCCGCCGTTTCGGGCACGGGCGAGACCGATGCCCAAGCGCGGATAGACGAGGTCTTGATCGGCCGCGCGGCCGCCTAGCGGACCGCACCGCGGATGTAATGAGGGGGCCGTCCTTTGGGACGGCTCTTTTTCTTTGGAGTTCTGAGGGGGGCGCGGCGTAGGCGCGGCGCGTTCGCCCATCGCATCCCCGTTCAATCCGCGTCACGCCGACCCCGAGCGACCCGATTGGGGCGGCGGGACACCGTGCACGGCCGCCGCTGAGACCTTTACCCTAAGCATCGGTAAGATGCCCGTGCATTGGCTTGGGGCGCCCTTACGCCAATGCAGGTCATTGCAGAGGGGCGCGGCCCCGCGATAGGGGTCGGTGACGTATCACGAGCCAAGACCAACGGGGAGATCGGCCATGGATCTGGGGATTGCGGGAAAGCGGGCGCTCGTTTGTGCGTCATCGAAGGGGCTCGGGCGCGGCTGTGCCGAGGCGCTGGCGGCAGCCGGCGTCGAGGTCGTGCTCAATGCCCGTGGGGCCGAGGCGCTCGAGGCGACCGCAGAGGCCATCCGGCAGACCCACGGCGTGCCAGTCACGGCCATCGCGGCGGACATTACGACCGAGGCGGGCCGCACGACCGTCTTGGAGGCGGCAGGCGCGCTCGACATTTTGGTCACCAACGCGGGCGGCCCGCCGCCGGGCCTCTGGTCCGACTGGGACCGCGATGACTTTATCAAAGCGCTCGACGCCAACATGCTGACGCCGATCGCGCTCATGAAGACGCTCGTGCCAAAGATGATCGACAAGGGCTGGGGCCGCGTCGTCAACATCACGTCGCAATCCGTGCGGGCCCCGATCCCCGCGCTTGGGCTGTCGAACTCGGCCCGAATGGGCCTCACGGGCTATGTCGCGGGGACGGCGCGGCAAGTGGCCGAGCACGGCGTCATCATCAACAATCTTCTGCCCGGCATCCACGCGACCGACCGGGCCGTGAGCCTCGATACGGGCGTCGCAACGCGTGAAGGGATCAGCCTGGAGGACGCCCGCGCCAAACGCGAGGCCACGATCCCCGTCCGCCGCTACGGCACCTCCGAGGAGTTCGGAGCGACCTGTGCGTTCCTGTGCTCGCAGCATGCGGGGTTCATTGTGGCGCAAAACCTGTTGATCGACGGGGGCGGAACCAACGTGTCCGTCTAAAGACCTCGCACCAAAAAGCGCGCCCCCGTAGGAGCGCGCCTACAGTAGAGAGATAGAGCGGCTATTCGGCTGCGATCGGGGCTGGGCTCTGTGTCCCCTGGCGTTCGTCGCTCCGGCGCAAGGCGGCGTCGGTCGCCATTGCCCCGAGTGCAATCGCGCCGAGCGCGAGGAGCGCAGAGACGCCGAGCGTCGCCACTCCGGAGAGGCCCGCGCCCAGCGTGCAGCCACCCGCGAGGACGCCGCCAAAGCCCATCAGCACGGCCCCCGCGCTGTAGCGCCCGGTCTGTGCGGGGCTCTCAAAGCTCTCCCACCGGAACGCGCCCGACAAAATGGCGGCCACGGCTGCCCCAACAACCGTGCCGCCCAAAAGACCGACCCCGAAGGTCGGCGCGATGGCGGTCGAGGCCACACCCCAAAAGAGCGTCTCGGCGGCGGGCAGGGTAAAGGACAGCGATTGCAGCGCGATCGGGTCGAAATCGTCGTAGAGGACATAGCCCGTCCCGACCCAGCCGAGCGGCACGAGAAGGCCGATGCCGACGCCAAAGCCGAGATCGCGAAGCGGCGCCCCAGAGCGCCAGACGAGGGTGAGCGCGCTCACCGCGAGGAGGCCCGTCCAAAAGAGCGTGCCGCCAGGCAGCGCAGCAAGGGACGCGGCCTCGCCCAGGGGCACCGTCACGCTGCCAAGGCCGACGCGGACCGGAGCCAGCACACCTTTCAACGCCGCGTGCGCCACCATGGCGAACACCAAAAGCACCGTCAGCGCCCGCAGGTTGCCCGATGCCCCAAGCACCGTCAGCCGCGAGAGACAGCCGCGGGTCAGCACCATGCCAGCGCCAAACATGAGCCCGCCGAGAAGAACAGCGACAACCGGTAGGTCGCCGGCGAGAAAGCGGTGACTATCAAAGGAGACAAAGCCCATGGCCACAGCCGCTTGCGTGCCGAGGAGCGCCACAGCCAGCGCCAGAGCCCAGACGCCCAGGGCCGCGCGGCGGTCGGGCCCGACGACAAGCCCACGGCGCAGACAAAACCGGCTGATTTGTGCCATCGCGCCAAACGCGAGACCGAGGACAAGGCCAAACCAGATGGCCGCCTCCGGGGCAGTGAGGAATTGAAATCCGAGCGACTCAAACATTGGCCAGCTCCTATGCAAACGGTCGGACGCACGCTGATACGGCGTGCCAAAAGCCGACGCAACGGCGCGCAAGAGAAGGCTGTCCCGCGCGCCGCTGCTCTTCAGAACGGGCGTTCTCACCGCGCGCGCCGAAGCGGCCGGATGTTCGCCGCGCGCCGCGAAAGGAGACGGACGGACCTTTCCGCACCCGCTTTGGTCGTTGTCGCTTCCCGGGCGCGCGCTTCCCTGCGCTAAGGGCTGGCGGGGCGGCAGCGGCACGGCTACGCTTTTTTCGAGCAAAGGGAGCCTAAGCCATGCCCGTCAAGAACCGCTTCGCCGAGATGCTGCCCGAGATCACCGGGTGGCGCCAGGACATCCACGCCCATCCTGAGCTTGGGTTTGAAACCCATCGCACCTCCGCGCTTGTCGCCGAAAAGCTCCGCGCCTTCGGCGTCGACGAAGTTACGGAAGGCGTCGGCCGGACAGGCGTCGTCGGCGTGATCCGCGGGCGCGCCACATCGAGCGGCAAGGTCATCGGCCTGCGCGCCGATATGGACGCGCTCCCCATGACCGAGATCACCGGCGCGCCTTATGCCTCAAAGACAGAGGGCGCCATGCATGCTTGCGGTCATGACGGCCACACGGCGATGCTCCTTGGCGCGGCGCGCTATCTCGCCGAGACGCGCAACTTCGACGGCACGGCCGTGATCATCTTTCAGCCCGCCGAAGAGGGCGAAGGTGGCGGGCGCGCCATGGTCGAAGACGGGCTGATGGAGCGCTTTGGCATTCAGGAGGTTTATGGGTTGCACAATTGGCCGGGCCAACCGGTCGGCAGCTTTGCGATCCGCACGGGGCCGTTTTTTGCCGCGGCCGATCTTTTTAGCATCGAGGTCGAGGGTAGGGGCGGGCACGCCGCCAAGCCCCACGACACGGTCGACACGACACTGATGGCCTCCCATATCGTCGTCGCGTTGCAATCCATCGTGTCGCGCAACGCAGACCCGGTCGATCAAGTTGTGGTCTCGGTCACGTCCTTTGAGACGGCGTCCAAAGCGCATAACGTGATCCCTGAGCGGGTGTTTCTGAAGGGTACGGTGCGCACCCTCTCCGAGCAGGCCCGCGACATGGCCGAAGCGCGCCTCACGGCCCTGGCGACCGGCACCGCCGCGGCCTTTGGCGGCCAGGCCCATGTGACCTACAAGCGGAACTACCCGGTCACGGTCAACGCGCCGGAGCCCACAGACTTTGCCCGGGACGTGGCACGCGCGGTGGCTGGAGATATCGCCGAAGCGCCCGTGACGATGGGGGGCGAGGATTTTTCGTTCATGCTCAACGAGCGGCCGGGGGCGTATATCCTGGTCGGCAACGGCGACACGGCAATGGTCCACAACCCGGCCTACGACTTTAACGATGACGTGATCCCTGCAGGCTGCTCCTACTGGGCCGAGGTTGTGGAGCGCCGGATGCCTGCAGCCTAGGCGGCGCGGGCCAGCCCCGGGGGCGAGGCGCCTTCAAATCGCCCGGGAGCCCGATGCGTGGCCGTGTGCCGGTGCGCCCGTGTGAGGCGCAGCCTGCAATCGGGGACGTCACCGTCGGCCGCCCCTAAGGCCAAAGCCCTGGCGCCGCTCTCGCCCCCGGGCTACAGCGCGACATGGCGCATGCGACGGTGATCTGCATCAAATGGGGCTCGCTTTTCGGCCCTGAATACGTCAATCGCCTCTACTCTGGCGCGCGGCGCAACCTCTCCGCGCCGACACGCTTTCTCTGCATGACCGAGCAATCCGACGGCTTGCACCCCGACATCGAAATCCTCCCCCTCCCGGACGAGCCGTTCCGCGCCGAGATGGATGCGGCCCTGGCCGTCGCCAACCGCCAAGGCGCGATGCGCAAGGTGAGCCTCTTTCGCCCCGGGCTCATCCCGGATCTCAACGGGCCCGTGCTGGGCTTCGATCTTGACGTGGTGATCACCGGGGCGCTCGACGACCTGCTGGTCCATGCCCCCGGCAAGGTCGCAATGCGCGCCGATTGGGTCGAGGCGCGACGTGGTCGGCCCACGGGTCACGGCTCGGTCTTCCGCTACGATCCCGCCCGGCACCCCTGGCTCTATGAGACCCTCGCCGCCGACCCGTCGGGCGCGGTCGCGCGCGCCCGCGGCTCTGAGCAACGCTACACGTCGATCCTGGCCCAAGAGAAAGGCGCCTTCGCCTATCTGCCCGCAGACCAGGTCGTCAGTTTCAAACACGATTGCCTGCGCTGGCCTCCGGCCAGCTTTCTCGCTCCGCCGCGCCTGCCGTCCCAGGCCCGTGTTGTGTGCTTTCACGGCCGGCCAAAGATGGAGGAGGTCATCGACGGCTGGCACGGCAACCTTCTGCGTCACGCCCGCCCCTGCGCCTGGCTCCAGGAGCACTGGATCGACCGCACGCGCGCCGATCTCGGCCCCGGGTGGACCTAGGGGCCTCCAGAGAAAGCGCCAACCCGTCGTTTGGGCGTCGAGTATCCTGCCGCAGGGTGCCGTGTGGCCCTTGTCCCCGCCCCGCCCCGCCTAGCTGCGGCTGGGCGCAGCGCTAGCGCAAAAGCCGCTCCGCGATCCCCGGCAATTCGGCATAGGCGGGTAAGAGCGCGTCGGGGGCGAGAGCAGCAACGGCATCGCCTGCGGGCCCAAACGTGACGAGGACGATGGGCGCGCCCGCCGCGCGCGCGGTGTCGCGGTCGGTCTGCGTATCGCCCACGAGGAGCGCGCGGCCGGGCGTGCCGCCGGCTCCCGCAACGGCCGCTTCGAAAGGCGCGGGGTCGGGCTTGCGTGTTGCGAGCGTATCCGCGCCGATGAGCGCGCCGAATTCAGCGAGGATGCCGAGCCGCTTCAGGAGCAGCCGGGCCAGGCCCTCGGGTTTGTTGGTGCAGATCGCGACGGCAAAGCCGCGGGCCTTCAGCGTCGCGACCGCCGCCATCGCGCCGGGATAGAGCGTGGTGTGCCGGTCGATTGCCGCCTCGTAGGCTGCGAGCAGGCGGGGATAATCGGCATCGACCAGCGCCTCGTCCGCGATGCCGAGCCGCTCGAACCCCAGCCGCAGCATCGCCCGCCCGCCGCCAAAGGCGGTGGCGGCGTCGGCGCCCGGGTCGAGCATCTCCCCGTGGCCGCGCGCAACGAAACAGGCATTGGCCGCGGCGATGAGATCGCGCGATGTATCCGCTAACGTGCCGTCGAGATCGAAAATGACGCTGCGCATCCCCCAGTCCTTTCCCGTCCTAGCCCCAGCCCCAGCGCCAGCGCCAGTCCGAGCCCCGGTCCGAGCCCCGGTCCGAGCCTCGCCTTCGGCACGCGTTGTAGGCCTGCTGCTGGGCCGAGATGCAACATGCCGAAACCTCTCGTGACCGGACAGGCCGCCCCGCGCCCTTGCGGCACACAAGGGGCTGGGTATTAACGTAGCGGGCGCGCGGCAAGGGGCGACGGGGCCGCTGACAGGCGCAGTGTCGTAGCAGCGGGCGCGTCAACGCGGGCGCGTCAACGTGGGCATAGCGGCGCGGACAAAAGGGCGCGGGCAAACGGGCGCGGGCAAAAGGGACGGGCAGGCATGGGCCTCCAATTGGTGATCCTCGCGGCGGGGCAGGGCAAGCGCATGCTCTCGGACCGGCCAAAGGTGCTCCACGAGGTCGCCCACGCTCCGCTTCTCCACCATGCATTGCGCGCGGGGTTAAGCCTCTCGCCCGAGCGTGTGGTCGTGGTGACGGGCCATGGCGGCCAGGCGGTGGGAGAGGCCGCGCGCAGCGTCTTCCCGGAGGCCGCGATCGCCGAACAGGCCGAGCGGCTCGGCACTGGCCACGCCGTTCTCCAGGCGATGCCGGCCCTTGGGGGCGCGGGCGGCCACACCCTCGTCCTCTACGGCGACACGCCGCTCCTGCGCCCGGACACATTGCGCGCCATGCTAAAGGCTCTCGCGAACCATGCGATCGTCGTGTTGGGCTTCGAGGCGGCGGATCCGGGCCGCTACGGGCGGCTCGTGCGTGCCGCGGATGGATCGCTGGAGCGGATCGTCGAGTACAAAGATGCGAGCCCCGCCGAACGCACGATCACGCTCTGCAATTCGGGTGTCATTGCCTGCGCGACGGCGCGTCTGGCCGCGCTCTTGCCCCAGATCACGAACGACAACGCAGCCGGCGAGTACTACCTGACCGACATGCCGGATCTGGCCCGCGGCCAAGGCGAGAGCTGCGGCATCGTGCTTTGCGACGAGGCCGAGACGCTCGGCGTCAACTCCCGTGCGGATCTCGCAGCGGCCGAAGCCGCGTTTCAGGCCCGCGCCCGGCGCGATGCTTTGGCGGCGGGCGTGACGCTGACAGCGCCCGAGACTGTCCATTTCGCGTGGGACACGGTGCTTGGGCGGGACGTCACGGTCGAGCCGATGGTGGTCTTCGGGCCCGGCGTCACGGTCGAGACCGGCGCGCATATTCGCGCGTTCTCCCACCTTGAAGGCGCCCATGTCTCCGCCGATGCTGTCGTTGGGCCCTATGCCCGGCTGCGGCCCGGCGCCGAGATCGCCGACGGGGCCAAGATCGGCAACTTCGTCGAGGTCAAAGCCGCCGAGATCGGCCCTGGGGCCAAGGTCAATCATCTGAGCTATGTCGGCGATGCCTCGGTTGGCGCGGGCGCGAATATCGGCGCCGGGACGGTCACGTGCAACTATGACGGGGTGATGAAGCATCGCACCGAGATCGGCGACGCGGCCTTCATTGGCTCGGACACGATGCTCGTCGCACCCGTTCGCGTCGGCGCGCGCGCGATGACGGCCTCGGGCTCGGTGATCACTGAGAATGTCCCGGACGACGCGCTTGCCCTCGGCCGCGCCCGACAGACGAACAAACCCGGGCTTGCCGCCAAACTGATGGCGCGTTTGCGGGCCATAAAAGCAGAACGTACCCCCTGAGCCGCCGCAGTCGCGAGGGCCCTCAGCAGAGGAAGTGTCATGTGTGGAATTGTCGGTGTTTTGGGTCAGCACGAAGCGGCCCCTCTTCTTGTGGAAGCGTTGAAGCGGCTCGAATATCGCGGCTATGACAGCGCCGGGATCGCTACGCTCACGAGCGGGCAGCTCGACCGGCGCCGCGCCGTTGGCAAGCTCGTCAACCTCTCGGATCTCTTGGTGCACGAGCCGCTGACCGGGACGGCAGGCATCGGGCACACGCGCTGGGCAACCCACGGTGCGCCCACGGTCGCCAATGCCCATCCGCATCGCGCGGGGCCCGTTGCCGTGGTCCACAATGGGATCATCGAAAACTTTAAGGCGCTCCGCGAAGAACTGTCCGCCGCCAATCTCGGCGCAGAGACCGAGACCGACACCGAGACCATCGCGCTCCTCGCGCACTACTATCTCAACGCCGGCATGAGCGCGGTCGATGCGGCGCACGCAACGCTCAAGCGCCTGGAAGGCGCGTTCGCGCTCGCATTCCTTTTTGAAGGTGAGGACGATCTCATGGTCGTCGCCCGTCGAGGCTCCCCGCTCGCAATCGGCCACGGGAAAGACGAGGTCTTTGTCGGCTCGGATGCCCTGGCGCTCGCCCCGATGACCGACCGCGTGACGTATCTCGAAGAGGGGGAGTGGGCCGTTCTGACCCGACACACGGTCGACATTCGCGACGCCGAGGGCATTCCGGTCCATCGGCCGGCCAAGACCGTACGGATCGACGCTGGTCAGATCGAAAAAGGCGGGCACCGGCATTTCATGGCCAAGGAGATGGCCGAGCAGCCCACCGTCCTTGCCGAGACCCTGGCGCATTATCTGCCCGATGGCGAGATCGTCCTGCCCGCGCCGGGGATCGACTTTGCCGCGCTTGACCGCGTGTCGATGGTCGCCTGCGGCACGGCATCGTTTGCTTGCCACGTGGCGAAGTACTGGTTCGAGCAGATCGCCGGGCTCCCGGCGGACATCGATGTCGCGTCCGAGTACCGCTACCGCGAGCCGCCGATGCCGCCGCGGACCCTCTCGCTCTTTGTATCCCAATCGGGAGAGACGGCCGATACGCTGGCAGCCCTGCGCTATGCCGCGCCCCGCTCTGAGACGGTCGCCTCCATCGTCAATGTGCCTGAGAGCACGATTGCGCGCGAATCGGCTCTGGTCCTCCCGACCCAGGCCGGCGCCGAGATCGGCGTCGCTTCGACGAAAGCGTTCACTTGCCAGCTTGCGGTGCTCTACCTCCTCGCGCTCCGTGCCGGGGTCGACCGTGCTGCGCTTTCTCGTCAAGCGGCGGCCGAGAAACTCGCGATGGTCCAAGCGCTGCCGGGGCTCCTCAACCTCGCCTTGGCGCGCGGCCCAGAGATCGCATCAGTCGCAAAGCTCGTCGCAGAGGCGCGTGACGTGCTCTTTCTGGGGCGGGGGCCAATGTTTCCCCTCGCTCTCGAGGGCGCACTGAAGCTCAAGGAAATCAGCTACATCCACGCCGAAGGGTACGCGTCAGGCGAGCTAAAGCATGGGCCCATCGCGCTTGTCGACAAGTCCGTCCCCGTGATCGTGTTCGCCCCGCGCGACGGCCTCTTCGAAAAGACCGTGTCGAACATGCAAGAGGTGATGGCGCGCGGCGGGCGCGTGCTCCTAATCTCCGACGCCGAAGGCGTTGCCGAAGCGGGCGCCGGCTGTTGGGAGACGCTGGTCATGCCGGCGGTTGCGCCTGTTCTCGCGCCGATCCTTTACGCCGTGCCAGCGCAACTCCTGGCCTACCACACCGCCGTCGCCAAAGGCACGGATGTCGATCAGCCAAGGAACCTCGCAAAGTCGGTGACTGTGGAGTAGGCCGCAGAGGTTAGGGTGGTGCGTGGCCGAACGGCGCGCGCGGCGGTCTGTGCCCCGCCCAGGCAAAGCCGCGCCGCGTTTCCGAAGAGACAGGCGCCGTGGTCACCGAAGGTGGACCTCCCCAGCCCGAGAGCGCGCGCGCCCAGAGGCGACGCCGGGCAAGACCACAACTTACGCCGCAAGCCTCTTGAACCCCAACGCGCCAAGGTCTAGACCCGCGCAACCGAAAATCGGTCGCCCCTCCCGTGCCCGGGTAGCTCAGGGGTAGAGCAGTGGACTGAAAATCCTCGTGTCGGTGGTTCGATTCCGCCCCCGGGCACCATCACCTCATCCAGACCTGTCCAGAGGCGTTCGCCTGCCCAAGCAACGCCTTGTTTTTGCTCGTTTTGGAGTCCAGCCTTGTCCAGTGGCCTCCGGGGGCATCCTCGCGATCTGGGGGTGGATTTGGGGGTGGAAGGCAGGACCACATCAATGCGATTCCCAAAATCATGCCTTTGAGTGATAGTGGGTTACGGAATCTGAAGCCCGCGGAGCGCCCCTACAAGAGGTTCGACGGAGGGGGTCTCTACGTGCAGGTGAACCCTAGTGGGTCGAAGCTTTGGCACCTGAAGTATCGCTTTCGGGGCAAGGAGAAGCTTCTCTGCTTCGGTCCCTATCCGGTCCTCAGCCTCAAGGACGCGCGCGAGAAACGCGATCAGGCCAAGCGCCAACTAATTGATGGTCTCGACCCCTCCGAGCAGCGCAAGCAGGCCCGCCTGCAGGACGAGCGCGAGCGCGCCGTCACCTTCGGTGGCGTCGCAGAGGAGTATCTCGACAAGCTCCGCAAGGAAGGCCGCGCGGCGCAAACGCTGAAGAAACAAACGTGGCTGGTCGCGTTCACCGAAGCCGATCTTGCGGGTCGCCCGATCTCGCAGATCGAAGCGCCGGACATCTTGAGCGTTTTGAAGAAGGTCGAGGAGAACGGGACTTATGAAACGGCCCGCCGGTTGCGGTCTACGATTAGTGCGATCTTCCGGTATGCGATTGCCTCGGGTCGTGCCCGATCAGACCCGACTGAAGCCCTCAAGGGTGCGCTCATCCGACCGCAAGTGACCTCTCGCGCAGCGCTCATCGACCGCGACCAACTGGGCGAGCTACTGGTGCGGATCGAGGACTTCAACGGTCAAGCGACGACCAAATTTGCGCTGCAGCTCTTGGCTCTTCTTGCGCCCCGCCCCGGTGAACTCCGCCACGCTCAGTGGACGGAGTTCGATTTGGACGAAGCCGTTTGGCGGGTTCCAGCAGAGCGCATGAAGATGCGGCGCCCGCACCGCGTTCCGCTGGCGAGGCAAACGATTGAGAAGCTGCGGGACCTCCACCTGCTGACTGGGACCAGCGATCTCCTCTTCCCCTCAACCCGGAGTTGGCAAAAGCCCGCGTCCGAAAACACATGGAACGGGGCGCTCCGGCGGCTCGGCTACGCGTCGGACCAGATGACGGCCCATGGTTTCAGGGCGACGTTCAGCACGCTCGCAAACGAGTCGGGGCTCTGGCACGCCGATGCCATCGAGCGCGCGCTCGCGCACGTTGAAGGGAACGATGTCCGCCGTGCCTATGTCCGCGGCGAGCATTGGGACGAGCGGGTGCGCTTGGCGCGATGGTGGGCCGATCAGCTCGATGAGTTTGCATACGGGGAGTTCTTCTAATGCCGGAAGAGAGTGAAACGCCTCGACCGTATGGCAAACCGCGAACGATCAGTACAGCTGCAGCGGATCGGATTATCTTTGCAACGGGGCTGAGCCCACGCAACGGAGTCAACAGCCGCCTCCTCGCCAAAGCGCTCAATATCGTCATTTACGAAAGCTTCGCTGGAGCACCCGGAAGTGGACAACTCACAAAAGAACGCCTCCAGCAAATCGAGAAGCTCTCCAAAGCGTTTCACACATACGAGGAGATGTCGGTTCAATTGCGGGAACATGACCTCTTCCCGCCAAGGATGCCTGTTGCGTTCAGAGAAGACGTGTCTCGTTGGTTGAGCGATATGAGGCTTCAGGCGAAGCAATTGGACCTGAAGCGGACTGGCAGACCGCCAAGTCCCCTACGCGACTTCTATCCCACGGCAATCGGCTTGTTTAAGGCTGTCTTTGGTCGAAAGCCTCGAATTGATATCGATCCAGACTCTGGGCGAGTGGGCCCACTCGGTAACTTCATTTTGCAGAGTGTTCGGGAGTCCGTCTCGCCAGAGGCGACCACACCCCTCATTTGTCATAGTGCGACACTCGTAAGCAAGAAGTTGGAGTGGCAAGTCCCACCGCTTGGTACGCTCCGAAAGCAGCTGATGGAAGCTATGCGAGAACAAAGCCCTGACCTACAGAGCTTCCCCAATCTGACGGGACACCGCTCCTCCAACGGCCTGCGATGGGAGCATGCAGAGGTGTGCTGGAGAGGCTCTCTGGATGCTTGGAGCGGTGCGCATGGCGAGGCACCGACCTCCGCCGGAAGGAAGTAGTTTGAACACGCGGACTTCCTGCACTAAACTGGCATGCAGTTGATCTGTCATGGTCTTCTCAGGACGAACCTGTAGTCGGAGAGACACCATGACCACTGACACCGAGACGGGCGAGGGCTTCTGGAATGAGCTTCGGCCTCGAGGGAGAATTCTTCGCCCAAGCGAGGTGATAGCCCGCTGCGGAATGAGCAAATCGCAAGTGTATTCGCTCATTGCGCGGAAGCAGTTCCCACCGTTCGTCAAGCTCTCCGAACGCGCGTCCGGAATGCCAGAGAACTGGCTGGACGCCTTCATCTCTGAAAAAGCGCGCGCTGCATCTCAAGACTGACACTGCACTCTCAGCCAACAGGAAGAGCTGCATGTCTGACATGAACAACGATAACCAGCGGGTGACTATCGCCCGTGGCAGAGCAAGTGACCTCGGTAAAGCCAAGTCTGAAGAAACCTCATGGGGGGATTGTCGCGAAGACGTTCTCGACCCACTGAAAACGAAAGAAACTTTTGCCGAGTACAAGGCGCTACCCGACCTCAAGCAGAAGGCGCTCAAGAAGGGCAACGGCTGGTGGATGGGAACCGGGATCGATAAGGACAAGCGCAACCGGAAGTCGGTGCAGTGTCGCCGGGTCATAACACTCGACGGGGACTACTTCACGCCGGGCGCCCTCGAACTACTCGAAGAAGGCCTTATGTTCCGCGGCGTAGAGCAATTCTTCCACACGACGCGATCTCACACACCCGAGAACCCCAAGGTCCGGGTTGCGATCTTAGCGAATCGCCCGATCCGACCCGATGAATACTCGCTGGTCTGCCGTCTGGTTTGTGACCGAGAGAACATCGAACTGTTCGACATGGTCTCAGCGCGCCCAGCACAGCTCATGTACCTTGGGAGTTACTCCCGTGACATGGAGCGGCACTATCGACAGGGCTTTCGACACGGTTCGATGCTCGATGTCGACGAGCTTCTAGCGTGGGGCAGCGAGAAATACGGCGATCTCGACGACCGCAAGAACTGGCCGACCTTTCCCGGCGAACCCACACCGCGCGAGGCGGCCGATGAAGCGGAAGACCCGCTAGAAAAGGACGGCCTGATCGGTGCCTTCTGCCGGGCATGGTCCTTCACCGAGGCAATCTCCGAGGGGGGCCCGCTTGAAGGTCTTTACGAGCCGACGCAGTGGAACCAAGGGGTCGTGACCCGAGCCTCTTACCTCCACGGAACGAGCGCGGACGGCGCTATCTTCTACGACGACAAGTTCATGTTCTCGCACCACGGCTCCGACCCGTGCCAAGAGCAACTGGTGAACGTCTTCGACGCCACGCGAATCCACAACTTCGTGGACAAAGACAGTCAGGAAGACCTCGAAGGTCCCATCGGTCAGCGCCCGAGCTTCAAGGCGATGTCTGAGTTCGCGAAGAAGGACGACCGAACGAGCGAGATACGGCGCTCGGAGAGGTACGACTTCGACGGAATGCTCGACGAGTTGAGCGAGCCGGGAGATCAGCCCCCGGCAGAGCAGGAAGAGTCGGACGCATACGATAAGGATTACATCAGTCAACCCAAGAAAGCTGAAAAGCCAGAAGAGAAATCCGACGACCCGGTAAAGCCGAGCGTGAGGATCGACCTCCCGGAGCCCAGCGTCAATTGGAACAACAGCCTTTCCTACGGCGGTCTCAACGGTCTCACCCTGAAGAACAACGCCCACAACGTCGCGATCATACTGCAATCCGATCCGCGCTTGCGCAACAAAATGGCCTTCAACGAATTCTCGCAAGAGATCGTTCAAACCGGCCCGATCATTTCCGGAGTAAGGCACATAGAGAACATGCCGTGCGCCGAGCCCTTCAACGGCGTCCGTTGGGAAGACGCCCACGACGACTTTCTGACCACGTTGATGTCGGGACCTTCTAAGGCGAATGGAGGTTTAGGCTATGATCTTTCGCCCTCCGTGGGCGCTCTTCGGGCCGGGCTGATCACCGCTGCGAAGAGGCGACCATTCCACCCGCTCAAGGAAATGCTCTACGAGGCCCACATCGCTTGTATGTCCACTTAACCTTCTTGGCTAACGAATGACATGATGGTTTCGATGGGCCTCCGGCCCTGATTGCGGTAGCCTAGATGTGGGCGCTCGGTGTTGTAGTGGACAACTAATTCATCCCGATCTGTCCAGAGGCGACCGCTTGCCCAAGCAACGCCTTGTTTTTGCTCGATCTGGAGTCCGGCCCTGTCCAGTGAACTCGGGGGCATCCACGCGCTTTCGAGGTGGATGACAGGCCTAGAGCTTACGAGAGCAACGGCGGGCTGATCTCGCACGCCAGCGTGCGGCGCCAGATGCGCCCGGGATCGAGCCGGATCGATGGGAAATGGGCGTGGTTCGGCGCGTCGGGCCAGGCTTGCGCTTCGAGTGCGAGGCCCGGCCGCCCCGGCACGTCGACCCCGGCGGGGCCCGCACGTTGCGCCGTCACACCGTCGCCGGTGTGGATCTGGAGCCCCGGCGCATCGGTCGAGAGGGCGAGAGACCAGCCCTCTCGACCCGCCAAGCGTGCCGCCTTTCTGAGACCCTCTCGCGCTTTGGGCAGGCAAAAGCAGTGATCCAGACGGTCTTTCGGGCCGATCTCGCGCGCCAAGCGGAAGTCGAAGGCTGTGCCTGACACGTCCGCGATCTCGCCCGTGGGCAGGGTCGCCCCGTCGATGGGCAGATACGTATCCGCCGCGACCTCTAAGCTGTGTCCGTCGATCCCTATGTCGTCCGATAGATGCCAATAGCTGTGCTGCGTGAGGTTGATCCAGGTCGGTCGATCCGTCTCGCCCTCCAACTCCAGGCGCAGCCCGCGCTCGTTTACCGCATAGGTCGTGCGAAAGCGCCGCGCGCCGGGCAACCCGCCATCCCCAGGCGCCGCTTCGGCGACCAGGGTCACGGCGTCGGCGCTGTGCCGTTCGATGTCCCAGACCGTCCTATGGAGGCCCGCCCTCCCGCTATGAAGCGCGTTTGGGCCGTCATTGGCCTCCATCGCGATGGCCGCGTCGTCGATCCGTCCGTTTGCCCCGCCGATCCGGCCGGCCACCGGCCCGATCACGGCGCCGAAAAAGCAAAGCGGGCCATTGTCATACGCTGCCAGATGTGGCGCGCCGACGGTCAGCGCCCGCTTCCTCATGCGACACGCCTGCAGAATCGCACCGAGGGTCAGCACACGTGCCTCGGTCTGTCCCGCACGGAGCGTTACGGCGCGAATCTCGCGTCCGTCTTGCGCCGTGCCGAAGACCTCGATCATCGGGGCAGTCCGCCGCCCAGCGCCCGGTCAGATGCGGACGTTTCCGCGGGCGATAAGGTCAACGCCCATCTGTGCAAAGAGATCGACATAATCGAGCAAGACCCAGTTTTCCGCGATCTTGCCTTTGGGATAGCGGGAATAATCGCAACGGTAAAAGTCCATGACGCGCAAGCTGAGCTTTTCCCCTGAGGCCGGCACACCCAGATACTCTTGGGTGTGGGTCATGGTCATCGACGGCCAGCCTGAGATCGCCGCGTAGTCACCATCGCCAAATCGGCAGTAATGATTGCCCCCTTTCCGGTCGGGGAACGCATGGAGGAAGGGGGCGCGGTGGTCGTTGAGAAACCCGTCCCAGAGGTAGTTCGCGCCGATCCCACCGGGGCCATACCAGAGCATGTGCTCGTCCCAAGCGCCGTCTTCTCCGGTCTGGCCGTGGGAGTGTTTGGTTTCGGGATCGAACTTGTGCAGATCCGCGATCATCTGTTCGACGAGGTCGATCGTAGCTTTGCCGCGGTCCGATGCGGGCAAGACACCGTCATGGGTTGCCGGGCCCGGAAAGAGCATCTCGGTGCCGAGATGGGCGTCATAGGGTTGGGCGCCGCATTGGCGCATCAGGTCGGGCAAATCGACGATGATTCGCGCTTGGGTGATCTCCTCGGCGCCCGCCGGACCATCCAGCCGGTAAAACTCTCCGGCCCGCAAAAAGGCGAGATGGTGCGAGGGATCGACGCCCCAGAGGGCTGCATCGAAGTTGCCGACATAATGCGTGACGGCGGCAACCCAGGTTCCGCCCTCGGAGCGGATGTTCTGGCCACCGAGAAAGATCTCGTCGCGGCGCCGACACGCGGCAAGGCCCGCTCGGAGCGGCCGAAGAAACTGCTCGATTACGGCATCGCGCCCCTCGAGCCGGTTCACTGGAGCCGCCACATCCCACACCGTTCCCGCGGCGATGAGATCTCGGGCAAGCGTGCCGAAATCCGCGTCATCGGCCGCGATCAGTCGGTTCAAGCCGCTATGCGCCCGTTCCCGAAACCCCGCCATTGCCTGTCCCTCACGTCCCGTGTTCTTTTCTCTGTACGAAGGGGTTGGCAGAACGGCTCCGATGTGTCTAGCTTTCTTGCATAGGTTTGCAAACCGGCTATGCATGGCCTGCAAGGCTGCGACCGCGACAATGAAGAGACGCCACTTTTCCGGGCAACGGAGAGGGCGCGGCAACAGGACGGGGGTGCGATGGCTGAGATTCGGCTGCAGAACGTGGGCAAGCGCTGGGGCAGCTTCGTCGGCGTGGACAATTTCGATCTGACGATCGCAGATCAGGAGTTTCTGGTCCTGCTTGGCCCGTCCGGCTGCGGCAAGACCACGACCATGCGCATGATCGCGGGTCTCGAAGATGTCACCGAAGGCACGATCAGCATTGACGGCCGGGTCGTGAACGATCTCGATCCGAAGGACCGCGACATCGCTATGGTGTTCCAGTCCTACGGGCTCTACCCCAATATGAATGTCTACGAGAACATCCGCTTCCCGCTGAAGGTGCGCAAAGTGCCCGATGCCGAGCATGACGAGCGGGTCAATCGCGCCGCCGCGATGGTCGAGCTTGAACCCTTTATGCACCGCAAGCCCGCCGAGCTGTCGGGCGGTCAGCGCCAGCGCGTGGCCCTCGCCCGCGCGATCGTGCGCGAACCCAACGTCTTTTTGATGGACGAGCCGCTGTCGAACCTCGACGCGAAGCTGCGTGTGTCGACCCGCGCCCAGATCAAAAACCTGAGCCACGAGCTTAAGGTCACGACGATCTACGTCACCCACGACCAGATCGAAGCAATGACCCTTGCCGACCGGGTCGTCGTCATGAAGCAAGGCATCGTTCAGCAGGTCGGTACACCGACCGAGATTTACGACAATCCGGCCAACACGTTCGTTGCGTCCTTCATCGGCAGCCCTGCGATGAACCTGATGGAAGGGGACCTGCAGGACGGCACATTCCGCACCGAGGGCGTCGAGGTGAGCGGACTGACCGGGCCAAATGGCCGCGTCACGCTCGGCTTTCGTGCCGAGGACGCAAAGGTCTCGGATGCGACGGCACAGGTCAATGCGACCGTCTACACGCTGGAATTGCTCGGCGATGCCACGATGATTACCGTGAAAGCCGGTGGCGGCCTCGTCGCCGTTAAAGCGCACAAAGACTATCGCATCGAAATCGGACAGATGGCGCACTTTTCAGTGCCCGCCTCCATCTGCCACGTTTTCGACGCCACAACCGGAGAACGCGTCGGCGGCGGCGTCTGAGCCCCAGCCGGCCAATATCAGGGAGACACAAAACATGACCCTAAGATCATTCCTGCTCGCGAGTGTCGTCAGCGTCGCCGCGACGGGCGCTTTCGCCTGCAGCTTTGAGAACGAAACGCCGGTTTCGTCGCTGAGCGCGG
This sequence comes from Pseudomonadota bacterium, assembly GCA_038745585.1. GTDB lineage: Bacteria > Pseudomonadota > Alphaproteobacteria > Rhodobacterales > Rhodobacteraceae > HLUCCA09. The sequence continues at coordinate 233,006 of JBCDLH010000002.1, read as the reverse complement.
GCTTTGAGGCGTGGAAGGCCGTGACCGACGCGATGGCGGAGTGCGGAAATTTCGAGGCCGAGCTCGATCAGGAGTTCCGCCAGAAACAGCCCTCGGCCTTTGCCGCCAACCCCTCGCTTTATGCCATCGGCGGCGTCGCGAACGGCACGATCACCCCGCTTCTCAACGAGGGGACAATCCGCCCGCTCGACGACCTCATCGCGGAATATGGGCAAAATCTTCGCCCGAACCAGCTCATCAAGATCGACGGACAGACGATGGCCGTCGCAATGATGGTCAACACGCAGCACATGATGTACCGCGAAGACATTTTCTCCGACCTCGGGCTCGACGTGCCGACCACCTACGACGAGGTGCTTGAGGCCGCCGCCGCTATTCAGGAGGCTGGTGTCGTCGAGTATCCGCTCGGCATGACGCTCAAGTCGGGCTGGAACCTCGCCCAGGACTTTGTGAACATGTACAACGGCTATGGCGGCGCCTTGACCGGCGATGCCTTTGCCGAAATTTCAACATCCGAGCCTGCGGCGAAGGCGCTCGAAATGATGTTGGCACTAAAGGAATTCACCGATCCCGAAGTCCTTGTGTCGGACAGCACCTATGTTCAACAGCAGTTCCAGCAGGGCAAGATCGCCATGGCCAACCTCTGGGCCAGCCGCGGCGGCGCCATGGACGATGAGGCCGAGAGCCAGGTCGTCGGCCTGGTCAACGCGGCCGCCGCGCCCCTCGCCATGGAGGGCGGTGCCCCGGCGACGACGCTTTGGTGGGACGGCTTCGTGATCGCCAAGAACATCCCCGACGAGGTCGCCGAGGCCGCCTTCCGCGTGGCGATGGAAGGGCTCGACAGCGAGATGGTCCAGGCGCATCAGGACGCGGCGATCTGGCTGGTCGAGGGCTATGAGCCGAACCGCTTGGCCGCCGGTGCGATTGCGACGGCGACGGCGCAGCCCGCGCCGCCGTCCTATCCTTCGACGAGCCAGATGGGCCTCATGCACACAGTTCTCGGCAATGAGCTCCCCGCCTTTTTTACGGGTGATCGCGATGCCGGCTCGACGCTCGAAGCGATCCAAGCCGCCTACCTGACGGCGGCCGAAGAGGCGGGCCTCCTCGAGTAGACGCCCCACGACCAATCGCCGGGCTGCGGCCGACGCGGCCCGGCGCCCCTCTCACACGCGCGAAACGCGCCACGATCTGGGCGCCGCCGCTGCCCGGACGCCCCTCGGGAGAGCCCCATGAAGTTCCGCACCTTTTTCTGGTTCGTCGCGCCCTCGATGGTGCTGATGCTGATCTTCATCGCCTTCCCGCTCGTCAGCGTGTTTCTTCAGAGCTTTCAGATCACGCAGCCGGTCGTCGAACAGGTCGAGGTTGAGACCTGTACCGCAGGCTTCCTGGAGCAGACCTGCACCACTGAGATCAAAACGCAGCCGATCCTCGACGAGGCGGGCAACCCCGTCACAACGACCGAATGGGTCGGTCTTTTGAGCTATGCGCGCGTGCTCGGGCTCGCCGAGATGGGGCAGGCCTTCGCCTCGGGTGCCATCGGCGATATCTTGAATATCGACTTCTGGGCGGCGCTCCGCTTCACGCTGACCTTTACGCTCGTCACCCTACCCTTGGTCCTCGGCGTCGGGCTCGCCATCGCGATCACCGTCAACAACGCTGCGAAGTCGATCAAAGGCCCGATCATTTTCGTCTCGCTGCTGCCCTTCATCATCACGCCGGTGGTTGGCGCGCTGGCGATCCGCTGGCTCTTTTACGGCGACGGCATCGTGACCGCGCTCTTAGAGGGGTGGCTCGACACCGACATCTCGATCGCGGCCAATGGCTGGGCCATCGAGTTTCTGATGATGTTCTACCGGGTTTGGGCCGTGGCGCCCTTTGCCTTTGTGATCTTTTATGCCGGTCTGCAGACGGTGAACCAGGACACGCTTGAATCCGCGATTATCGATGGGGCGAGCCGGTGGGAGCGACTGAAGTTTGTCGTTATTCCACATCTGATGCCGCTCATCGTCTTCGTTGCGCTGATCCATCTAATGGACGCCTACCGCGCCTTCGAGGAGGTCGTTGGCTTCTCCAGCCAGGCCCACCGCATCACTCTGCAATGGCTGACCTACGATCTACTCACACCCGACGACGCTGGGAACCGTGCGATCTCGCGGGCTTCGGCCAGCGCCATGCTGACGATGGTGGGGATCGTGGTTCTGCTCATCCCGCTTTTGCGCCGGACCTGGCGCGACCACCACGGCAAGACCTGAGGAGGCACGCGCATGTCGACCCCAAAAGCCCTGCGTCAGCCCCTCGGCCTAAAGCTGGCCTCCGGCGGTTTCCTCGCCTTCTGGCTCCTACTCGCGGCATTCCCGATCTTCTGGATCGCGGTGATGAGCTTCAAGTCGCCAGTGGACGCGTTCTCCTCCTCGCCATGGGAGGTCATCACCGGGCCGGAGACCAAGGCCAACGGCGACGGTCTGTCGATCCTCGACATCGCGTTGGGGCTGGTCGTGCTCTTCTTCGCGGTCCGGATGGCCTTCAAGAACCTGCCCGACTGGATTGCGCGCTTCTCGCCCAAGGGGTTGCTCGTCGTCGGCTGGGTCGGCGGCATATTGATCTACGCGCTCGGCTTCATCCTTGTTTTTTTCTTCGTATTGCCGCTGATCCTAGGAGGGCTCAACGCCATCGCCGGCCCGCTCGGCAACCCGATCCTCGGATTGACGACGGTGCATTACGTATCGGTCTGGGCCGATAACGAATTCTATCGCAACTTCGCCAACTCGATGATCATCACGGCGGGCGTCGTCACGATCTCGCTGACCGTCGGCACGCTGGCAGGCTATGGGCTCGCACGGTCCGGCTCGACGATTGCGTTCTGGATTCTGATCATCGCGCTCGTCTTCCGGGCGCTGCCGCATTCGGTGTTGGTGGCGGGCTACCTGCCCGTTTTCATCAATTCAGCCGAGATTCTCGCGCCGGTTTTGGGCGAGAATGCACCGACCCTCTATGGTCAACCGCTCGCGGTCATCGCCGTCCTGGTCTCGATCAACCAACCGTTCACCATCTGGATGCTGCGCAGCTTTTTTCAGAACATCCCGACCGAGCTTGACGAGGCGGCGCGCGTCGATGGCTGCACGCATTTCCAGGCGTTTCGTTGGGTCATCATGCCGGTCATGTGGCCAGGCGTGATCACGACGGGCCTCTTCTCGTTCCTTTTGGCCTACAACGATTTTCTCGTCACATCGCTCCTCCTCGATGCGCAGAACCAGACGATGGTCCCGGCCATCGCGGGCTACTTCAACCGTGAGACGACGACGACCGACCAGGTCGAAGCGGTCGCTGCGGCTGTGTCGATCACCGCGCCGCTCTTCCTCCTCGTGATGATCTTTCAGCGCCAGATTGTGAGCGGTCTGACGGCCGGCGCGGTTAAAGGCTGACGGCGAGCTGCGCGGCGCGGGGCGGCAGGCGCGTAAGCCCCCGTCCCCGCCCCATCACTCGTCCTGTAGGTAATGCCCCGAGACATAGCCGCGGAGCCGGCGCACCTCGGCCAGCGACACCTCGCACCAGGGCGTGCCGCCCACACGGTCGCAGCCGCGGTTGATGAGCGTCGTGCCCTCGGGCAGGCCCACGATCACGCGAAAGCCGGTGCCGGGACCGGCGCGCAGCTTGAGCATGTCGCCGCGATCGAGCCCGACCACAGTCACCCGACGCTCAAGCGCGTCTGCGGGCTGGGCCGAAACGAGCGATAACGCCACGGCAAGGGAGGCGGCCCAAAGCGGGCCGTGAACGGGAAAAGTCATGGATCTGCTCCGACGGTTTCTTTTGAGCGGAGCTTAGCGCAGTTTCCGCCGCGCGGGAATCGCCGAGGCAATCGCGGGCTCAGAGATACGCGTCGAGTGCGATTGCGGCAAACAGCCCCAAGAGCCCAAAGGCGATGGCATGGGCCGCGCCGTATTGCACCATGTCCGCCCGGCTCCCGCCCCGCGCACGGGCGCGCCACGCGCCGAGCGCGGCGCCAAACAGGGCAGCGGCGATGACGACCATAGAAAGCTCCCGGGAGGATGCGGAAAGGGGTTCGCCGCAGCGCCTTAGCGCTCTGCCCGGGCCGGGGCAAGGCGTGGCTCCCCGAGGCTCGCAATCTCCGAGGCGCGCGCCCGCACAACCGCGTCGGGCCCAAAGCCATAGCGCGCCCAGCCAAGCGCATCGCGCTTGACGGCAGCGGCCTCGGCGGTCCGGCCCGAGAGCTCCAAGGCTTCGGATTTGATCAAAAGGAGTGTGGCCAGGAGCGCGGCGTTCTGCGAGGCCGAGACGGCGGGCAGGCTGTCTTCGACCAGCGACAGCGTTCCGTCGATCTGCCCAGCGGAGAGCGAGAAAGCGGCGAGCTGCATGGCGACATGGGCCGCCTGGATCCGCGTGTCCGAGCGGGCCCGGTAAATGGCGCCAGCTTCGAGGAAGGAGGCGAGCGCAAGCTCGGGGTCGCTCGCCAGCGAGAGCCGGCCGAGCGCATAGAGCGAAAAGGCGCGGCGCGGACCGGTCCATCCGTTTTCACCGGCGAGCTGAACGGCGCGGCGCGCGGCGGCCTGGCGCTGCGCGGGCGTGGCACGCGGGCCGAGGGCTGTCTCGATCGCGTCTTGCCAGGCCCGCGGCGTCGGCGTCGGGCGCATGCCGGGGACGCCCTGACCGCGCGGGTTGAGCCGGGCGAGGATGCCGGGCAGGCGGCTCGACACCTCGGCGGGCGACAGACCCGATTGGAGCGCGCGGTCGTAGGTGATCCGGAGCATGAGCATGTCAAAGCCGGTCAGGACGGTATGAAAATTGTCGTCGTTAAAGACACTGTCGGGCAGGCGGTAAAGATCGTTGAGCGGCCCGAGCGCTTGGGCGACCTCCTCGTGCAGGCAATCGCGGATCTCTTGCGGGCTGACATCGCCTGGCAAGAAGATCGCGGCCCGGGTCCGCTCGATCAGCGTCGTCCAGTCGACCACGCGAGAGCGGCGGGCCCGGCGGAACTCTTCCCATGAGCCGACGCGCGGGACGACGAAACAGGCGGCCTGAGGCACGAGGCGCTGGAGTTCGCGCCGGGGCAGCACCTCGACAATCAGGTTGGCGGGCTCTCCCTCGCCCGCACGGGCAATGTCGATGCGCGCTTCGCTCCGCAAGCGCGCAAGGAGAGCGGCGAGGTCGCCTTCGAGGCTCGGCGGGGCTTGCCCTGCGACACGCACGCGGACAGGGCCTTCGAAGCGAGAGAGCGCCGTCAGCCGGCGCCCACTCTCCATCTCGAAGGAGAGATCGAGAAAGTCGGCCGCAAGCTCGCCGTTCGAGCGGATTGTCGGCGCGGCGCGGCCAGCCGCAAAGCTCTTCATCGGGGGCAGAGGGCCGGCAAAGGCCGCGCGCCGCTCCGGGATTTCGGGCGGCGTCGCCGGCGCGCAGGCCGCTAGGACCACTGTCAGTGCAGCGGCCCAGGCAAGCGCCGTCCTGCGCGCAGAAAGGAGAGGGCCCGTGCCCGTGCTGTCCATGGATCCCATCGGCATCACTCGTCCCGTCTGTCGTGACCTGTCGCAATCGTCATGGGCATCCAGGCGTGCAAAGCAAGGGGGCCGCGATTGTTGAGCGTACCGGCAAAAAGGGAGGCAGAAAGAAAGAATTAGGTCAAATTCTTGAACCTCTTCGTGAGCGTTGCAGGGGCGCTGCAGGCGATGATCAAGATATTGGGGGCGCTGCCCCCGGCGGCCCAAGGGCCACCTCCCCCGCGATATTTCCAGCAAGAAGAAGGGGGGCGGCGTTTCGCGCGATTGGCCGTTGAAGGCCGCGTAGATCAGGTGCCGCAGAAGGTGGCGGGGACGATTTCGGCGGGCGTCGGTGGCTGCGTGAAGGTCCTGGTCGCGGCATCGGGCGCGGCAAAGGGGGTGGCGAGCGCGGTGTGGAGCGCATGGGTGGGCGCGAGATCCCCGTCGAGCGCGGCGGCGATAGCGGCCTCGATCCGGTGATTGCGGGGGATGATCGCCGGGTTTGCGGCATCGAGCCGGGCGGGCACGCCGGCAGGGTCTGGCTCTCGGGCGAGACGGGCGCGCCACTCGACCTCCCAGGCCTCAAAAGGGGCGCGGTCGGTAAACCAATCCTTGGCGGTGCCATCGGCGAGGCCGCGAAAGGTATTGGTGAAGTCCGCCTTTGCGGTGGCCATGCGTTCGAGGAGGCGGATCGCAAGGTCCGGGTCGCCCTCCTCTTCGGTGGTCAGACCGAGCTTGGCGCGAAACGTGGCGGCCCAAGCGGCTTGTGCCTCGGCCGGGTAGGCGGTGATCGCCTCCTGGGCTTGGGCGATGGCGGCGTCGGTGTCCTTATCGATCAGCGGCAGGAGCGCGGTCGCCAATTGTGCGAGGTTCCAGGCGAGGATCTCGGGCTGACGGGCATAGGCATAGCGTCCCTGATGGTCGATCGACGAAAAGACCTGGCCCGGATGATAGGCATCCATGAAAGCGCAGGGCCCATAATCGATGGTCTCGCCCGAAATCGTCGTATTGTCGGTGTTCATCACGCCATGGATAAAGCCGAGGCCCATCCAGCGGGCGACGAGCCGGGCCTGGGCGGACACCACCGCCTTGAGAAGGCCAAGGGCGCCCTCGGCCTCGGGGTAATGCCGGGCGATGGCATAATCTGTCAGCGTTTGAACCGCCTCGGTGTCGCCGCGGGCCGCAAAGTATTGAAACGTGCCCACGCGGAGATGCGAGCTGGCCACGCGTGTGAGGACGGCACCGGGATAGGGGCGCTCGCGCAAGACGGTTTCGCCAGTGGCGACCGCGGCGAGCGCGCGGGTTGTCGGTACGCCGAGGGCATGCATCGCCTCCGAAACGAGGAACTCGCGGATCACGGGGCCGATCCAGGCGCGGCCATCGCCCATCCGCGAATAGGGGGTCTGGCCAGACCCCTTGAGCTGAATGTCCCGCCGCTGCCCCGCGATGTCGACAACCTCGCCCAAGAGGATCGCGCGGCCATCGCCGAGCTGCGGGGAAAAGCCGCCGAATTGGTGCCCGGCATAGACCTGGGCGAGCGGCTCGGCGCCCGTGGGGACAGCGTTGCCCGCAAGCCACGCGGTGCCCTCTGGCGTGGCGAGCGTGTCGGGGGCAATGCCGAGTTCGGCGGCGAGGGCGCGGTTGAGGAGCAGCAATTCGGGCGCTTTGACCGGGGTCGGCGCCATCTTGGTGTAGAACCGCGCAGGCAGCGTGGCATAGCTGTTGTCGAAGGGGATCGGGCTTGGGGCAGCAGTGTCGGGCATGGGGCCTTTCCGGGGCGCGTCAGCTGGTGCTTTAGCAGATGGGGCGGGGGCTGGGGAGCGCAAGCGGTGGCGCGCACATCCGACGCTTTGCGCATCTCAGAGCTTGCGGCTCATGAGCACGTAGCGGTCGCGCGGGGCAAAATGCAGGCGCTCATAGAGGCGGAAGGCGGCGCTGCCGCGTTCAGCTTCGAGCGAGACTGCCGTGACGCCCGTGGGCGCGAGGGCGGCCAGTAGGGCCGCCAGCGCCTCGCCCGCCATGCCTCGGCCGCGAACCGCAGGACGGATCCAGATCTCGTCGAGCGTGGCTTCGAGACCGCCGAACTCGATCGACCAGGAGAACGTCACGACCAGATAGCCCACGGGCGCGCGGGCCGGGCCGATCAGATAAGCTGCGCCATAGGGCGAACCGTCGAGCAGGGGCGCAAGGCTTGTCGCACGCGTCTCGGCGCTGCTCTCGAGCGCCATTTCGGCGTGAAAGGCCGCAACGAGCGAGTCGAGCCGGGAAAGGTCGCTCGGGCCGCAGAGGGTAAGCTTGGCGCTCATTGGACTGGGCTCTGGGGTTTGGCCTGCGGGAGTTAGGCTTTGGGAGTTGCGCTCAGAGGACGGGGCTCAGAGGACGGGGCTTAGAGGACGGGGCTCAGCTGGCGGGGCTCAGAGGATGGACCGCAGACGGCGGGGCTCAGAGGCGGGCAAGCCGCTCGGTCAGAAGCGCAAAGAAGCCGGCCGCGTCCACGTCGCCGACGAAATGCGCGTTGGGTGCGCGGTCGGTCACGGCCCACCAATCGGCAACCGTCATGCCACGGGTAAGCTCGGAGCCGGTCTCGATCTCCACATTGATGTGTTTGGCCGTAAAGAGGCCGGGGGCGAGCAGGTAGGCGATCACGCAGGGATCATGCAACGGGCCGCCGGCACCGCCGTATTTTTCGAGGTCGAACCGTTCATAGAAGTCGAGCCAGCCGGACACGGCTGCGGCCACGGGCGTGCCGATCTCGGCGATGGCCGCGAGCCGCGGCGCGGTGATCAGCGCCTTGTGGGTCGCATCGAGGGGCAAAACCGTGATCGGCGCACCGCAGGCAAAGACGTCGGCCGCGGCTTCGGGGTCGACATAGATGTTGAATTCGGCCGCGGGCGTGATGTTGCCCACCTCGAAATAGGCCCCGCCCATCAGCACGATGCCGCCAAGGCGCTCGGCAAGATCGGGCGCCTTACGCAAGGCCGTGGCGATATTGGTCAGCGGGCCGAGAGGGCAGAGCGTCACGCTGCCTGGGGGCTCGCGCCGGATATGGTGGATGATCGCGTCGACGGCGTGGGTCTCGGCCAGCGGCATCGTCGGGTCGGGGAGGACGGCGCCGTCGAGCCCGGTCTTGCCGTGGACATGCTCGGCGGTGACGAGCGGGCGCGAGAGCGGCGCGTCGCACCCGGCATGGACGGGGATCTGCGTTTGCCGGGCAAGCTCGCAGACGATGCGCGCATTTCGGGTGGTGAGCGCGAGGGGGACGTTGCCGGCAACGCACGTGATGGCCAGAACGTCCAGCTCCTCGGGGGAGGCCAGGGCGAGGAGGATCGCGACGGCGTCGTCCTGTCCGGGATCGGTGTCGATGATGATCTTGCGCTGCGCCATGCCCGTCTCCCTGCCTTGACGCGCGACATGCCCCGCATGCGGCGCGATGTCCAGCGCGCGGGCGGAGCAGGCAGGCAGCTCGGCAGGGTTTGCGCCGCGTCTGGTCCTGAGGGCGCGGGTCTAGGGGGCAGGGGCAGAAGCCTGCACCAAAGCGCGCATGCCGGGCCGGAGGCGACCGTCCCGCCGAAGGACGGCGCCGTGCCGACGCCGGAGCAAAGCTTGGCGAGCGGACAGGCGCGGCGATTAGGTACGGGAGGCGCGGTTTCGAGAGGCCACGCCGCGAGACAGCGCTGGCGCGCCCTGCTGCCGCTACGCGGTGTTTCGTTCGCGGAGAAGGCGGTTTCTAAAGGTGTTCCAGGCTGCGGCCGGTCTTCAGGCCGCTTCTGTCGCAACGGCCGCCGTCGTGACGACCTCGGCCCCGGCCTCAAGCGTCCTGTGGACAGGGCATTTGTCGGCGATCTCCATCAGTTTGGCGCGGTCCGCATCACTGAGCGCGCCGACCAGATGCACCACCCGCGAGAAGCGGTCGATCTTGGCGCCGCCCCCGTCCAGGCCGTCTTGGTCGCTCGCATGCACCTTGTCGTGCAGGACGTCGACCCAGACATGCTCCAGCGCCAAGCCCTTGCGTCGGGCATACATCCGGATCGTCATCGACGTGCAGGCGGCGAGCCCTGCCGAGACGAGGCCATAGGGCGAGGGGCCGCGATCCGTTCCGCCATAGGCTTTCGGCTCATCGGCGACGAGGAGGTGATCGGGCCCCGCCATGATGTCCTGCAGAAAGCCCGCCGGGTCGCCCTCGCTGCTGCGCACAACGCCCTCGGGCGCGCCCTGGGGTGGGACCTCTGGCGCAAGGTCGAGATAGCGCACCGCCCAGGCCGAGATCACCTCGGCGGCATAGTCGGCGTCTTCGGCGCGGCTGAGCAGGTGGTCGGCCCCGTCGAGCGTGACAAAGCTCTTGGGGTGCTTGGCCGCGAGGAAGATATCGGACGCGTTCTCGATCCCGACCGTCGCGTCGCGCGGCGCGTGGAGCACGAGGAGCGCGCGCTTCAGATCGCCGATAGCGGCGGCCATGTTGGCCTCGGCGGTGTCGTGGACGAAATCACGCCCGATGGTGAAGGGGCGACCGCCGAGCGTCACCTCCGCCTGACCCTTCTCCTCGATCTCATCGAGGGCGTGGGCGAAGTTGTGCGTGACATGGTGCGGATCGAAGGGCGCGCCGATCGTTGTGACTGCCTTGACGCTTTCGATCTCGCCTGCGGCCTTGAGGACTGCCGCGCCGCCGAGCGAATGGCCGATCATCAGGCTCGGCGCCATGCCTTGGCCCGCCAGCCAGGCTGCGGCCGCTTTGAGGTCGCCGACATTCGAGGTGAAGGTCGTGTTGGCGAACTCGCCCTCCGAGTGGCCGAGCCCGGTGAAGTCAAATCGCAGAACGGCAAAGCCCATCGCGGCGAGCCGGGCCGAAATGCGGCGCGCAGCCGCGATGTCTTTGGAGCAGGAAAAGCAGTGGGCAAAGAGCGCGGTCGCGCGGTGCGGCCCGTCCGGCCGGTCGAGCCGCGCGGCCAGGTTGGCGCCCAAAGCGCCGGCGAAGGTGATCTTTTCCATGGGGCTTGTCCTGCGGTCGGGGTGGTCCGTGGGTGGTGGAGCACAGGATGGTGACCGCCGCGAGCCCCGCCAAGCCCTTATGTCAGCGCGACACGCAGAGGTGACGCGGTGAAGCATTCAGGGCAGCGTTGGGGGCAGCACTCGGGCGTTGGGTTGGTCGAAGGGCGGCTGCCCTCAGGCCCAGCCGAGCTGTTTCAACGAATGCGCGTCGTTCCAAATCTTCGTCATATGCCGGATCTTATCCCCGTCGAATTCCATCGCGTAGACATAGTCGGCGGCGATCGTCTTACCGGTCGCGGGGACCGGGCCGTCGACGGTATGTGTCCCGCGAAAGACGGCGAACGCGCTGACAATCGCCCGATCCGCATCGGTCGAGAACGACTTCAGCTCATAATGGCCATCGGGGATCGGGGTCAGAAGGTTCTTCATCCACTCGGCATAGCCTTCAAGCGTGGTGATCCCGTCAAGCGCGTCGGCCTGGCCCGAAAACGTCGCCCCGTCGCGGCAATACATTTTGCACGTCTCCCAGCCTTTGCCGGTTTCGCAGGCATCGAAAAAGTCTCTTGCAATCGCCTCGATAGACATCGTGCGCCTCCTGATCTCGTGAAATGCGTTTGGCGCGTTGCTGCCACCGATCGAGAGCATAGGGGTGGCAATCCGTGCAGATCAAGCACGCCCTAGAGCCGCTGCGTTGCGAGACCTTGGGTCGGTTCCTACATCTGTGGAGATAGCTCCGACAGGTGGCCTGGTGAGATCACTGAATATTGCATACGCGCTCTCTGCCATCCCGGCCGCATTTTTGCTGGTGTTGGCAGCGTGGGCCCTATTCGCTCTTCGCTGTTGGAATGGGTGCGACGCGTGGACGGATTACGGGTTCATTATCTTTATCGCGCCCTTCTCCGTCCCCTTGATCGTCTCACTCTTGGCGATCGTGCGTTGGGTGCGCGGCCAGCGCCCGAGCAAAAGCCATGTCGTTCTCGCAGGTGTCGGCGGCGGCTTGGTAGCCATCGCAGGCGCGTTCTTGCTCTATCAAGAAGACGGCGCGTCCCTTCTAGTCCTTGGCCCTATCCTGCTCGGGTGGCTGATCGGGATGCCGGCCTTTGTGGCGCTCTATGACACTCCCGATCTCGAGTAAGGCAAGGATGGCGCGCAGACCATGCCTTCTTTCTGCTCCAAATACGCAAACGGCCCGACGCGGCCATGGGCGCGTCGCCGGGCGGGCGCGCCCTACGTCCCCATCAGCGCAGGATCGAACGGATATGACGTGAGGTTCTCAAAGCCGTCCTCTGTGATCAGCACCTGATCTTCGAGCTTGATCGAAAAGTCGCCGCCGTCTTCTGCCACGAGCGCCTCGACGCAGAGCACCATGCCAGGCTCCAGCACGCCCTCGAAGGCGCCGGGGATCGCGGCGTCCGGATAGTCGAAATGGGGCCACTCATCGCAGAGACCGACGCCGTGCATGAAGCAGCTATACCGCCGTTTGACAAATTTCGCGTCGAGCGGGTGACAGCGCTCGCGGAGTTCGGCAAAGGTCACACCAGGGGCGAGGTGCGCCATGTTTTCCATGATGTGCTCATGGGCGTGGCGCATGGCATAGACCATGTCTGCCCGAGGGGCCTCGTCGCCGATCCAGAAGGTGCGCGAGATGTCGGTGCAGATGCCATAGGGGCCGATGAGGTCGGTATCGAGGCCGATGATCTCGTTCATATGCACGATGCGCGGCCCGCTCTCCTGAAACCACGGATTGGTGCGGGGGCCGGAGGCGAGGAGGCGGGTTTCGATCCACTCGCCGCCGCGCTTGATGTTCTCGGCGTGGAGCACGGCCCAGATGTCATCCTCGCACATGCCCCCCTGAGGGACGCCCAAGCGCGCCGCCGCCTCCATCTCCTCCATCGCGCGCTCGCAGGCATGGATCGCACAGCGCATGGCCTTGATCTCATCGGATCCCTTGATCACGCGGGTCTTTTCGGTGACCTCCTCGCCGTCGAGAAGTTCCAAGCCCTCGGCCTCCAGCGCCCGTGCGCCGGCGAGCATGATCTTGTCGACCGCGAGGCGCCGGTTGCCGGGCGCCTGCGCGCGCAAAAGCTCGATCACCTCTCCGGCAAAGGCGCGCGCGGCGTCGCCCGTCCGATCGCCGGTCGAAAAGTAGAACATCGAGGCAGAGCCCCGCGCCTCGCGCACCAACGGGTTAAACGCGCTGAGGAACGGCGCGAGCTTGTAGTCCCAGATCACCATGTAACCGTCGGCGCAGAGGAGCACCGCGCGAAACGGATTATGCGTGTTCCAAAGCTGCATGTTGGTGCTGTCGGTCGCGTAGCGGATGTTGAGCGGGTCGAACATCAGAAGCCCGGCAAGGTCGCGCGCCTGGATCTGTGCCGTGAGCCGCTCCCATCGGAAGCGGCGCATGGCCTGCAGGTCCGGCAGATCGAGCCCCGCCTGCGCCCATTCCTCAAACGCAAGCCGCGTCGGGCCAATCTCCACCCGGTCGGCATCGTTGGGCGTATTGTCCGGCAGAAGCGCGCCGCGCGTGGGGTCTATCTTGCGCCGGTCCCGGGAGTGAACGTTCATCTTGGGCCTCCTCTGCTAGAGGCCAGCGTTCCGTAGGGTCGTTGGCGCGGACCGCCCGTTTGCGGCGCAGAGCGTCGCTTTTCGCTTGGTTAAAGACGGCAAACAGCGCCGGAGAGCAGGCAAGGGGGGGCGCGCAAGCTGCGGCGGGACGGGACGGCGGAGGCGTTGGGGCCGGATTTAGGGGCGGGGCCGGGTTCAGGGGCCGGGCCGGGTTTAGGGGCGGAGTTGGGGGCGGGGCCCGACGATCACCGAATACATAAGATGATATATTATACCTTGATTTGGGTCAAAGCCGACCCAGCGCATTTAAACCATTCTTTAACGACGCCGTCCGATCCTGGCGCGGATCGGGGCGCTGCGCGGGCGGGGAGGCGCGCGCAGAATCAAGGAGGAGGGGCGATGAGACCGAACAGCACACCAAATGATGGCTTGGTAGAGACCCGTCCGTCCGCACCGTCCGAGGCCGAACGGCGGCGGGCCCTGGTCCGTGAGATGGTGCTCGGCGCCGTCTTGCCCGGGCTCATCGCGCGCAAGGACCAAGGCGTCTTCGACCGCGGTCCCAACGTCCTGCGCCTGCCGGATCGGTCCCTGGCCGACTAGCAAGCCCGCGCCGACGCCCGCCCGTTTTCCAAGACTGCGCGAGCTGGCAGGGCAAGCAGGCAGGGTGAGCAGGCGGGGTGAGCAGGCGGGGCGGCGCCACAAAGCGGTTGCGCAGGACCACCCCGCGCACCTGCCTGCAGCGGCCGTTTGTGACGGTTGCCGCCCACCGCCGTGAGGCATGGCACACGCCGCGTGTCCAACCTTGGCGGACCGGGAACCCGCCCCAACGAAAGCTCAGGCCCGACGGCCGACGTGGTTGACCGCGGCGCATGCGGGCGCGATTAGGGGCGGCGCAGCTTGCGCATGCGAAACCGCCCGCCACCGGAGCGCCCCTTTGGCCCAGACGCCGCCGCCCTTTTCCCGTTACGAGTGGATGATCGCCTGGCGGTATTTGCGCGCCCGCCGCTCCGAGGGCGGGGTCAGCGTCATGACCTGGATCTCGCTGATCGGAGTGACGCTCGCGGTCTTTGCGCTGATCGTCACGCTCGCGGTGCGCTCGGGCTTTCGGGCCGAGTTCGTCGATACGATCCTCGGCGCCAACGCCCATGTCACCGTCTACAACGCCGTCGCTGTCACCGAGACTGGCCAGCAGGACCGCACCATCGAAGACTACGACGCGATGGCCGAGCGCGTCCGCGGCGTCCCGGGCGTCACGCGTGTGGCACCCCTCATCAAAGGCCAGGTCATGGCCACCGCACGGGGGCGCAATGCCGGGGTCGAGGTCTACGGCATCGCCGCCGCAGACCTTGCGACGATCCCCCGTGTCGCCGATGCCGAGGTCTCTCGCGGTGACATCGCGCGCTTTGACGCGGGCGTCGCCATCGGCTGGGGCATCGCCCAGGAGCTGCAACTCAACCCGGGAGACCGGATCCGCCTGATCTCACCGGACGGCGCGCGCACACCCTTTGGGACATCGCCGCGCGTCAGCACGTTCGAGGTTGTCTATATCTTTCAAGCCGGACGCTGGGATATCGACCGGACGCGCCTCTACATGCCCTTTGCCGACGCGCAGAGCTACTTCAACCGAGAGGGGCGGGCGGACGAGCTCGAAGTGATGGTCGAAGACCCGGACCGGGTCCACGAGCTCTCGCTCGATCTCCTGCGTGCCGCGGGCGAACGGGCGCTTATCTGGACGTGGCGCGATGCGTCGGGCGCGTTTCTGCGCGCGCTCGAGGTCGAGGACAACGTTATGTTCGTGATCCTCTCGATCCTCGTTCTGATCGCGGCGATGAACATCATCTCTGGGCTCATCATGCTCGTCAAAAACAAGGGTCGCGATATCGGCATTCTGCGCACCATGGGGCTGACCGAGGGGGCGATCCTCCGGGTCTTCTTTCTTTGTGGCGCTTCCGTCGGCTTTGTCGGCACGGCGGCGGGCGTGATCCTCGGCTGCCTTTTTGCGCTCTATATCGACCCGATCTTTTCCTTTGTGAATTGGGCCATGGGTGGGGGCGTTTGGGATCCGTCGATCCGCGGGATCTACAACTTGCCCGCCAAGCTCGAATTCGGCGATGTGCTATCGGCGGTGACGCTCTCGCTTGGGCTCTCCTTTGTCGTGACGCTATTTCCCGCGCGGCGTGCTGCGCGGATGAACCCGGTGGAAGCGCTGCGCTATGAGTGAGCGCGCTACGGAAGGCCGCCGCCTTGGCTGAGGCGGTGCTCGACCTGCGCGGGCTCGAAAAAGCCTATAACGCCGGGCAACCCGGCGAGGTCCGTGTGCTCTCAGGCGCGGGTCTGCGCCTCGTTGCGGGCGAGGTCGTCGCCCTGGTCGCGCCATCGGGGGCTGGAAAGTCCACGCTTTTGCATATCGCGGGGCTGCTCGACACCGCCGATGCGGGCGAGGTCTGGCTCGCGGGCCGCGAGATGAGCCATCTCGGCGATGCCGAGCGGACGTCGGCGCGGCGCGACCTCGTGGGCTTTGTCTATCAGTTCCACCATTTGCTGCCTGAATTCACCGCTCTGGAAAACATCGTCCTACCGCAGCTCGCCGCTGGCACGCGCCAGGCTGCCGCGTCCGAACGGGCAGAGAGCCTGTTGGCCTCGGTGGGGCTGACAGCGCGCGCAGGGCATCGCCCGGCAGAGATGTCGGGCGGCGAGCAACAGCGCGTTGCGTTTTGCCGCGCGCTTGCCAATGCGCCAACGCTCCTTTTGGCCGATGAGCCAACGGGCAACCTCGACCCTGCGACCTCGGACACGGTTTTCGACGTTCTGATGGATCTCGTCCGCCAGACCGGGCTCGCAGCGCTGATCGCGACACACAATCCAGCGCTCGCCGCCCGGATGGACCGGACACTGCGCCTTGAGGGTGGCGCGTTGATCGAGGCCTGAGGCCCGCGCAGCGCCGGCGCCGCGGCCGGACCTCACTCGCCCCTGATCGGATCGTGATTCGCAGCGGAGCGCGTTTCGCCCGACGTTGCCGTAACCGTGCAAGACGGAAGCCCGCACTCGGCCCGCCGCATGCACGGGCGGTTTGCAAAACGAGGCGATAGCTCCGGTCATGACATTCTCGATACGCCCCTTCCTCTGCCGCGTCCTGGCGCTGCCCTCGATCGCGCTCGCGCTCACATTTGCGGCGCCGCTTGCCGCAGACGACCAGCCCGCTCTGCCCGACTATGCCCTCGACCAATTCGGGGCGCCGCCGCCTGTTCCGGACGGGCCGCTCTCGGTGGAAGTCGAGGCGGCAATCCAGACGGCCTTTATCGACAGTGTCGTTGAACGCAGTTGGGGTGGAGCGCAGAGCGAGGCGCTCTCCGTCATCACGGCAAGCCAAGACCCGCGCCTCGCTTGGATCATCAGCGACCTTATGCGCTTCACCGCAGGCCAAAGCATCAACGCCGCGTTGAGCGACGCCGCGGCCGCGCTTTTGCAAAAGGAGCTGCCGGGCCAGAACCATTGGGGTATCGTGACCGATCACCTCATCGCGTGGGACATTCCCGCCCCGCCCGACTACCTCGCCGCCAAGCGCGCGATCTTCACCAGTATGGTGCCGGGCTGGGACCGGATCTTTGTCGAGGGCGACATCGACTGGCGTCTGGTCTCGTGGGGCGGCGTCCTGATCGATGACCGGCCCTATGACACGACGGACCTGCCGTGCAACTGCATCCCGGCGGCCGACAATCCTGCGGTCAGCACCGCCGAAGCGGCGACGTGGCTCGAAGATGACGACATCGTTTTTGGGATCGAGGTCAACGGCGAGTACCGCGCCTATCCGCGCCAGATTATGGAAGTGCGTGAGATGGTCAACGACACACTTGGCGGGCGCGACCTCGGCATTCCCTATTGCACGCTCTGCGGCGCCGCGCAGGCTTATTTCACCGATGAGGTGCCGCTCGGCGTCGAGCGGCCGATCCTGAGGACCTCGGGCCTGCTGATCCGGTCGAACAAAGTGATGTACGATGTCGAGACGTTTTCCGTCTTCGACACGTTCCTCGGCAAGGCTGTGACCGGGCCGCTCGCCGAAAAGGGCGTTCATCTCGAACAGGCCACGGTCGTGACGACCGATTGGGGCACCTGGAAGGCCGAACACCCGGAGACGACCGTCCTCGTCGAAGCGCTGGCGCTCGGGCGGGACTTTGATTTTCGCAACGGGCGCGACGCGAACGGGCCGATCTTCCCCGTGGGCGATGTCGACCCGCGCCTGCCGGTCCACGAAGACATTATCGGCGTACTGACGGCGTCGGGCACGCCGGTCGCCTTCCAGCGGAGCGCGGCGTTCCTGGCGCTACAGGCGGGTGATGAGATCGGCTTTGAGAATGTGCGGCTCGAGCTCGACGCAGGGGGCATCCGCGCAGTCGATGCCGACGGGTCTGACCTCGGCAGCCATCAAGCCTTTTGGTTTGCGTGGTCCCAGTTTCACCCCGGCACCGCGCTTTGGCCGGGCTAAGCCGTCGGCTTAGCCCCGCTGCGTGAGCGCGACGCCGGCGGCCATCAGGGCAATGCCGCCCGCCCGTTCGAGCGTGATCGGGGCGGGCGGTGCGCCGAAGAGGCCGAAATGGTCGATGATTGCGGCCGAGACCAACTGCCCGAGCAGGACGAAGAAAACGGCATTGCCGACGCCAAAGCGCGGCGCGATGGCTGTCACCGAGACAACGTAAAACACGACGAAGAGCCCGCCGAGGAGCAGGTGACGCGGCGCGCCAGCCACCTTGCCGAGTGACGCGAGCCCAGAAAACGCGAGAAGCAAGAGCGTTGCCGCCAGCGCCACGCCAAAGAGGATCACCGCTGCGCCCACCGGGCTCTCCATATGCCGCCCGAGCCCGCCATTCAGCGCTGCCAAAAGCGGGATGCCGATGCCTGCAACGAACATGATGGCGGCGTAGATCGGGGCGGTCATAGGAGGCTCCGGCGACAAAAACTTGGGGCTTGCCCTGCTCCCATGCCGGGCGGGCTCGGGCGGCGCAAGAGGCGCAGAGTGCCGTTGGGTGTGCGCCGCCATGGCGTGAGCTGCGCGGCGCTAGGCAGGCTTGACACTGGGGAAATGCCGCTCTGACAAGCATTTGATCAATCAAACAGCGCCATTTGAAGCGCTTGATAGCCCTAACACCCCCAATCGAGGTTTGCGTTTTTGAAACGGATCAGTAGTGTCCGCGCACTCGACAAGAACCGGCCCGGAAAACGGGCGTGTTATCTATCCAAGGGGAGGTCCACACATGGATCGTCGTTCTTTTCTGAAAACATCCGCTGTTGGCGGCGCCGCTGCCGCGGCGACATCGCTGGCCGCACCGGCCTATGCTCAGGGCAACCGCACGCTGACCATGGTCACGTCCGTCCCTGATGGGTTTGCCGTCTTCGACGACGCAGCACAGCTTGCCGTCGACTACATCAACCAAATGTCTGATGGTCAGCTCACGATCGAAAAAAAGCCCGCAGGCGCCCTGGTCGGCGCGTTTGAGGTGTTCGACGCCGTGTCCGCTGGCCAGGCCGACCTCTATCACTCGGCCGACTACTACTTCCTCAATCAGCATCCGGCCTTCGCCTTCTACACCTCGATCCCGTTCGGGATGACGGGGCAGGAGATGTCGAACTGGTACTACCGCCGCGGCGGGCACGACCTGCACACCGAGCTTGCGAGCCTCTTCAACCTCAAGTCGTTTCTCTGCGGCTCGACGGCGATGCAGCCCGGCGGGTGGTTCAACAAGGAAATCACCTCCGCGGACGACCTGCAGGGCCTGCGCTTCCGCATGCCCGGTCAGGGTGGTCAGGTGCTCGGCCGTCTTGGCGCCTCGGTCCAGAACATTCCCGGTGGCGAGATCTATCAGGCGCTCTCTTCGGGTGCCATCGACGGCGCCGAGTGGATCGGCCCCTACGCCGACGAGCGTCTGGGCTTCCAGGAGATCACCAACATCTACTACGCTGCCGGCTTCCACGAGCCCGGCTCGGCGCTGACGCTCTCGCTCAACCTCGAGGTTTGGGAGAGCCTGACGCCCGCGCAGCAAAAGATCTTCGAAGTGGCCACGCAAGCCGTCTACGCCCAGAACCTCACGCTGTCGCTCGCCGAAAACGGCGCGGCGCTGGCGCGTCTGCAAAGCCAGGGTGTCACCGTCCGTCAGTTCCCTGAGGACGTGTGGAACGCCTTCGGTCAGGCCTCCGCCGAGGTTCGCCAGGAGAACATGGGCGATCCGATCTATGCGGCAACGGCCGAGAGCTATTTCGCCTCGATCGCGGAATCGGCCAACTGGTACGAGCAGGCCGACGGCGAGTACATGCGCCAGCGCAACCGCGTCAACGCGAGCTAAGCGCAGGCCGTCGCGGCGCTCGGCCACAGGGACAAGGCTTAGCCTCGCTTCCATAAAGATCGCGTCTCCCCGCTTTGGCGGGGCGGCGCTAGCGGAAACGACGGGCGTGCACCGCACGGTCTAAAGAGGCGCGGCAAACGCGCCGATGGGGGGACGATGCTCGACGCGCTCGTCTGGTTTTTCCAGCAGATCCTGCTGGGTTTCGTAAATTTCTTCGCCGCCATCGTGAACATGCAGTCCTGGCTGAATTGGTCAGACGGGCAGGCGATCGTGCGCACCGTCTATTACGGTGCGTCGGTCGAGTTCTTCTTTGTGGTCTTCAACACGGTGGTCGTGCTCACGCTGATCGGCCTCTGGCGGCCGAGCTTCATGTGGGGCGGCGTGCGTGTGTTGGAGGGGACGGCAAACACCATTGGCCGGTTTGCGGCGTGGGCCGGTCTGCTGATGGTCTTACAGCAGATCGTCGTCGTTTTCGTGCAGCGCATCTTCGCGGTGAGCCAGATTTCAATCGGGCTCGGCACGGCCGTGACGTTCGACGTTTCCTGGTGGTCGGAGGCGCTCAAGTTTTATAACGCAATGCTGGTCGCCCTCTGCGTCTCTTACACGTTCGTTCAGGGCGGGCATGTCCGTGTCGACATCCTCTATGCCAGCGTGTCCTACCGCGCGCGCAAGATCATCGACATCGTCGGTGCTGTGATCTTCATGATGCCAATGTCGCTGCTGATCTGGCACTACGCTTGGTTCTTCCTCTGGCGCCACCTGATCCTGCCCGCGCCGTCCGCCTCTGACCCGCTCGACAGGCTCTTGCAGCGCGCGCAGATCCTGCGCTGGAATGTCGAGACAACAGGCTTCTCGCCCCAGGGCTTCTCGGCCTACTTCCTTTTTAAGGTGCTGCTCGTCCTCTTTGCGGCGCTCGTGTTCCTGCAAGCCGTCGCCGTCATCTGGCGCTCGATTTGCGAGTTGCGCGAGGGCGAGGCCAGCGAGGGCAAACATCTCGACCGCGATACGCTCGGCGACCCGGCCGAAGAAAAACAACACGAAATTCACTCAGGGGCCGCCTAAGCCATGTTGTTGTTCGGTATGGACGGGGTCGAGATTGGCCTCATCATAGTCTTCCTGACTCTATTCGCATCAATCCTCTCGGGCTTTCCGGTGGCCTTCGCCATCGGCGGGGCCGGTATCATTTCCTTCGGGATCATCGCCGCGCTCGACAGTGCGGGGCTGTTGATCCACCAAGCCATCGACAACACGTCCGCCGCCTATAACGCGCTCGTGCAAGACGGGGTCCGGCCCGAGGCCATATCGATCTTCCGATACCCAGACTTGCCGCGTATCGAAGAGCCGGTGTTTCCCTCCGGTTGGGAGACCGCGCTCGACCGCAACCTGTCCTTTGTCGTCAACCGCATCAACGAGCGTGTGCTCGCCGGGCAGAGCATCGAGACCCTGCTCGCGGTCGCGATGTTCGTTCTGATGGGCATCACGCTTGAGCGCTCGCGCATCGCCGAGGACCTGCTGACCAATATGGCACGCGTCTTCGGGCCGCTGCCCGGCGGCCTCGCCGTCTCCATCGTCGTTGTCGGCGCGTTCCTGGCCGCCTCGACCGGGATTGTGGGCGCGACCGTCGTCACCATGGGCCTTCTGGCGCTGCCGACGATGCTCCGAAACAACTACTCGCCCGAGCTCTCGACCGGCGTCATCGCCGCCTCGGGCACACTCGGGCAGATCATCCCGCCCTCCATCGTGATCGTGCTTCTCGGCACGCTCGTGGGCGATCTCTATTCCACCGCGCAGGAAACGCGCGCTCAGCTGGCTGGCTGTTCGGACGCGCTCACCTTCCTAGGCGAGCCCGCCGTGCTCTCGGTCGGTACGCTCTTTCAAGCCGCGCTCTTACCTGGTCTGATGCTCGCCGGGCTCTACGCGGCCTTTGCCTTCAGCTATGCGCTCTATGCCCCGGCCAAAGCGCCCCCTGTGGTCTTTGAAGATGGGACCGCCACCGCCGCATCGGCCAGCACGCCGGGCGAGCGGCTGACCTGGCTGCTCGGCGTTCCCACAGCGCTTGTCGTGGGGCTGGTCGTGCTCGGCTCGGCCGGTGTGATCGGCGGGCAGACCGTCAGCGTCGGCATCTTCTCTGACGCACCCGAGCGCGCCTCGCTCCGCACAAACGTCTCCGAGCAGTGCCAGGCTTCGATGATCGATCTGCATGGCCAAGAAGCGTGGGACCGCGCCCTGGCCGAACAGGAGCAGATCAACGCGGCCGGCGGGCCCACCGAAATCACCGAACTCAGCGAAGAAGAGATCGCAGAGAAGACCGAACTCGCCATCGCCGGGATCGCGCCCATTGGGACCGGGCTCGCCATCGGCTTTGCCCTTTTCGGGATCCTCCTCTCCGTCGCGCGCGGGATCACGCCCAACGCCAACCCGGCGCCCCTGGTGATCGGCGGGGCGGGCATCGCGCTCGCGCTTTTCATCGATGCCGCGGTGATGGACCCGCTGATGTCGCCCGGCACGCGGTTTCTCTATCTCATCCTGCCGTTCCTGATGGTGATTTACGGGATGCGCGCGGCGATCCCGATGATGGGGCAGTCCGACCTGCTCAAGGTCGTCTTCCCGCCGCTCGTGCTGATCGTCGCCGTGCTCGGCTCGATCCTCGGCGGCATCACCAACCCGACGCCCGCCGCTGCGCTCGGAGCCGGCGGTGCCATCCTGCTCGCGGCCTATCGCCTCCTCGTCGAGGAGGATAAGTCGGGCAAGCTGATCATTCAGGGCGCCTTTGCCATCGTGATCATGATCCTGATCGGGGTGAACTTTGACTTGCGCGTCAACACGCAGGCCGCAGGCGCCGAGAATTGGATCGCTTACATTATCGCGCAGGCCGCCTATCTCTACGCCCTCTTCGGGATCGGCTTTGGCTGCTTTGTGCTCTGGCGCCGGACGGTCCTGAGCCCCGTCGTGCGCGAGACGGCCAAGGTCACCGCGATGGTCTTTGCGATCCTGATCGGCTCGCAGATCCTGAACTTGACGCTGATCTCTTTTGGCGGCGAGCACTACATCCAGCAATGGCTGCGCAGCTTCGACAACGAGATGGTCGCCTTCCTGATCGTGATGCTCGTGCTCTTCGTCTTGGGCTTTGTGCTCGACTTTCTGGAGATCATCTACATCGTCGTGCCCATCGTGGGCCCCGTGATCTATGGCGGCACGCTCGACCCGAAATGGGTCACGATCATGATCGCGGTGAACCTGCAGACCTCGTTCCTGACCCCGCCCTTCGGCTTTGCGCTCTTCTATCTCCGAGGGGTGGCGCCGCCGGGCATCACGACGGGCAATATCTATCGCGGGGTCATTCCTTTTGTGCTGGTGCAAGTGATCGGGCTCACGCTGCTCTGGACGTTCCCAGCCATCGTCACCTTCATTCCGGACATCATCCCGAACTAAGCCCGTGTTAGACGGCGCCTGCGTCGCGCAGCGCGGGGGCGAGCAGATCCCAAAGGTTGCCGAACGGGTCCTGCCATTGCGCCACGCGGCCGTAGGGTTCGTCGCGCGGGGCCTCTAGAAAGCGCGCGCCCGCCAAGCGCAGCCGCGCCGCATCCCGGTCGAAGTCGTCCGTCTCTAGAAAGAACGCGACGCGCCCGCCCGTCTGCCCGCCGATGGCGGCGCGCTGGGGCGGGCTGTCCGCCCGCGCAAGGAGGAGCCGCGCCCCCGAAGCGCCGCCATTCGGTGCAACGACGACCCACCTTTTCCGGCCCTGGTCCTCATCGGCGAGGAGATCCCAGCCGAGCCCCTCGCAAAAGAAGGCAATGCCCGCCGCATAGTCCGGCACGACGAGGGTGACGGTCGCGATCCCACGCGCCGCCACCGGCTATTTCCGGGGGACGCGCGTGTCCGGCAGCGTGATCTTGGCGACTTGCTCGGCAATCGGATCAATCGAGAGCGGGTGGGTCTCCGCGCCGTGGGTCTCAGGGTCGCCGATCTCCTGCCACGTGCCGTTCTTATAGATCTCGAGCGCGCTGAACCCGGCTTTGTAGCCCATCTTCGGCGAACCCGGCACCCAATAGCCGAGATAGACGAAGGGCAAGCCCGCGGCGCGCGCAATCTCCACATGATCAAGGATGATATAGGTCCCGAGAGAGCGGCGCGCGAGGGTCGGCTCGTAGAAGGAATAGACCATCGAGAGCCCGTCATCGAGGACATCCGTAAGGCAGACCCCGGCAAGATCGCTGTCGACATGGGGCGACGTGCCGCCCTGGCTCGCGTCGGCGGAAAGGCGGTCCGCCAGACCCTTTTCCTTGTACTCGACAACGCGAGAGCGCACGGGCGTCTCTTCGATCATCGCGGCGAACTCAAAAATGTCCATGTCGGCCATCCCGCCATCGGCATGGCGGCTGTCGAGATAGCGCCGGAAGAGCGCATATTGCTCCTCGGTTGCCCAAGGGCTCGTCGCCGCCCGCTCCAGGTGCCCATTGCGCTTCATCGCGCGTTTCTGGCTGCGGCTTAGCTCGAAATCGGCCACGCGGATGCGGGCGGACAGGCAGGCGGTACAATCGGCGCAGGACGGGCGGTAGAGCACGTTTTGCGACCGGCGAAAGCCCTGCTTGGACAGCGAGTCGTTCAGCGCTTCGGCATGCTCGCCCTGCAGCGCCGTGAACAGCTTCCGCTCCATCCGACCCTTGAGATAGGGGCAAGGCTGCGGGGCCGTCACATAGAATTGCGGCGCGATGGGAAGCGTGTGACGCATGGAGGAGGGCAGAACGAGAGCAGCGCGAACGGACGAGTGATACGTTACGCTAACAGGCAGGGTACGCCGCGCCAAGCCCCGCAGTGTAGCGCCAAGCCCCGAGGTGCCGCGTCTGACT
Organism: Pseudomonadota bacterium; assembly: GCA_038745585.1. GTDB lineage: Bacteria > Pseudomonadota > Alphaproteobacteria > Rhodobacterales > Rhodobacteraceae > HLUCCA09. Next base: position 208,778 of record JBCDLH010000002.1, on the reverse strand, counting down.
GCCACGGTGGACGGGGCAGGCCAGGCGGCGGGGCAGGGTGTCACCAGGGATCCGAGAGGCGCGCACCGGACGATTCCTCAGATCGGTTCCTCAGAACCGCTGGGGCGCGCTAACGGCGTTGGTTCAGGGCGACGGTGTTGAGCGCAAGATCGGGCAGGCCCTGGCCGCGCGGCGTCGTCAGCATCAGGATTACCGAGGCGATCTGTGGCAGGACAAACGCCATGGCAACCGTGTGGATCGCCGTATGTGCGGCCGCGTCGCCCAGCTCAAACCTCGTGCCCCGCGCTGTGCGCAGCTCGATCCCCATAAACCGCATTCCCCAGGTCGCCGAGCCGCGCGCGATCGTCACCGTGCGGTAGGCAAAGGAGAGCACGAGCCAGAGGAGCGGCAGGTAGAAAAAAGCCGTAAACAACGTAAACGGAATTACGACGAGGGTCAGCGCGAAGATGACAATCGCATCGACAAACCAGGCCACGAGGCGCTTCGCCGGGACCCCGGCATAGAATGCGGCATCGCGCACCGGATGCGGCAGGTGGGGCAGGTCGGGTCCGGTCATGGTGCTCATATCGGTCAAGCTCCGAGAGGGGTCAATTGGGGGCGGCCGGGCATCGGCGGCCAAGTGTGGGGGCGCAGAGCGGCACCGCGGATTAGGGCGGTGCCGCTCTCTCCGGCCGGCCAGGGGGACACCGGCGGAGCCCGGGCCGTCGCTCGCGTCCTTGCGGCGCATCGCGACCCGATTTGACGCCGAAGGGCCCGGCGCGGGGCCGGACCCTGGGCAAGGCACGGGCCTTAGGCGGCGGCGGGCCCGCCCTCAGCTTCGCCGTTCGACGGATCGCCATTCGAGGCTTTGCGCGACTTTTCGCGGTCGTCCATGAAGGCGTCGAACTCCGACTTGTCCTTGGCGGCGCGGAGCCGCTCGAGGAACGCCTGGAACGCTTCCTGCTCGTCTTCGAGCCGGCGCAGCGTCTCCGCGCGATAGGCGTCGAAGGCCGTGTTGCCGCTCGAGGTCATCACCGAGCTGCCATAGTGGTTGCGGATGCGCTTTGAGCTGCACTTGCCTGAAAACATGCGTTTACTCCAGATCATATAGGCGAGAAGGGCGAGGCCGATCGGCCAGAAGAAGATGAAGCCGAGGACCATGGCGGCGATCCAGGCGCCCTTGCCGCGGTCGTCGAGCCAAACTTCCGCCCGGCCGAACCAGGACATCGTCTGTGGGGGGGCGGAAGGGACGGGGGCGGGGGTCATTTCAATCTCCATGTTGCGTATGTGAAGCGTTTTCACATCACACCAGATGGCGATGGCGTGAGCCGGGTGCAATACCATATGTGAATGTTTTTCACATTCACTTCCTTTCACACTGTTTTTGCTACGTAAATTCTCTCACTCAGGGCGACGTAAAGCGTGTTCTGGTGGCCGAAATCGCGTGCTGCAACGCCACCGGAGCCGCCTCGAAGACGTGCCGCGGCGTGCCAGCGGCCGCCCAAACCGTCTCGAAATCGAAGAGACGCGGATCGATGAAGGCGGTGACGTGGCAGAGATGGCCGACCGGAGAGACGCCGCCGATGGCAAAGCCCGTCGCGCTCCGGATACGCGCCGCGCCCGGCCGCTCGAGCGGCTCGCCCGCGCGTGCAGCCGCGGCCTCGGGGTCGACCGCGTTGGTGCCAGCGGTAACGAAGAGATACATCGCCCCGCTGTCGACCCCGCTCAAGAGCACTGACTTTGCGATCCGGTCGACCTCGACGCCCAACGTCGTGGCGGCCGCCTCAGCAGTCGTGCAGTCGCCCGCCATTTCGACAACGGGCGTCCGGAGCCCAGCCTCTGCCAGCGCGCGTTCGACACGTTTGCGGCTTTTGCTCATCTGCTCCTCCCGTTTTCTCGCTGTGCCATAGGCGCTGTGCGTGCGACGCGCCAGGGCAAGGAGAACACGTAGAGGGGCCATTGGCCTGGCCCCTCCGCTCCTTTGCCGAGGTTGACAAGCGGCGCGGCGCATCCCCTCTATCCCGCCATGTCCCCCGCACTGAGCACCGATGACCCGGGTCTGACCACTGCGCGCTTTGCCGACGCGATCCTGCGCCTGCCGCTCGCCTACGACGTCGAGGCAGGGCGGGAGGTTGCGTCGCTCTTTGCGTCCCAGCCTGCGGCGGTGCGCGACGTGATCGAGGGCGCGGCCGGCACGTCGTTTCACCTGCGCATGCTGGCGGCCCGGGAAGCCCAGTGGCTGAACGCGGCGCTCGTGCAAGCGCCCGAGGATGTCTTGCCGCAGCTCCTTGCCGAAACGAAAGCGACGCCGGACGCGACCGTTGGCGCCGACCTCCGCCGGATCAAGCGCCGGCTCTCGCTCTATGCCGGCCTCGCCGATCTCGCTGGCGTGTGGGATCTCGAAACCGTCACCCATGCGCTCAGCGCGTTCGCAGATGCCGCGACCGACCGCGCGCTGAAGGCGGCACTCGTCCCGTTCCTCGCCCGTGGCGCGGTGCCAGGGCAGGGCGCGACGGATATCGAGACAGCGGCCGGGATGTGTGTCCTCGCGATGGGCAAGATGGGCGCCTTTGAGCTCAACTATTCCTCGGATATCGACCTCATCGTGCTGTTCGATGACAGCCGATTTGCGGGTTCGGACGTCGCCGAGGCCCGCGCCACGTTCGTCAAGGCGACGCGAAAGATGACGGCGCTTCTCCAGGAACAAACCGGCGACGGCTATGTCTGGCGGACGGATCTGCGCCTGCGGCCCGACCCCTCGGTGACGCCGGTCTGCGTCGCGATGGAGGCAGCAGAGCGCTACTATGAGAGCCTGGGGCGGACATGGGAGCGCGCAGCGCACATCAAGGCGCGTCCAGCGGCCGGAGACATCGCGGCAGCCCGCGCCTATCTCGCGCGTCTCTCCCCCTTCGTTTGGCGCCGGCATCTCGACTTTGCCACCATCGAAGACACCCAAGACATGCGCCGCCGGATCGCTGACCATAAGGGCTTGCACGAGGGCGACACGCTCGAAGGGCGGGACCTCAAGCTCGGCCAGGGCGGCATCCGTGCTATCGAGTTTTTCACCCAGACCCGGCAGCTCATCGCCGGTGGGCGCGACCCGGATCTGCGTGTCCCGGGGACGGTGTCCGGCCTCCAGGCGCTGGCGACCAAGGGCTGGATCCCCGAGGACGCGGCCGAGGCGCTCGTCGGCCATTACCGCGCGCTGCGTGAGATCGAGCACCGCGTGCAGATCGTCTCGGACGCGCGCACCCACACGCTCCCGAGCGGAGAGGATGGGTTTGAGCGGCTTGCGCGGATGTGCGGGACGACCGACACCATGCGCTGGCAGGAGGCGCTGCGCGCCCGGCTCGACGACGTGCACCGGCTCACCGAAGGCTTCTTTACGCATGCCGAGGCGCTGCCGGTCCCCGCTGGCCCGATCGCCCCAGAGCCCGAGCTCGTTGCCCGCTGGCGGCACTATCCCGCGCTCCGTTCGTCCCGTGCCCAAGCCATCTTCGAGCGGCTGAAGCCCGATCTTCTGGCCCGCCTTCTCGAAGCCGACCGGCCCGACGAGGCGCTGGCCGCCTTCGACGGGTTCCTGGCGGGGTTGCCCGCTGGCGTGCAGCTCTTTTCGATGTTCGAGGCCAACCCCGCGCTCCGGGCCCTGATCGTTGACATCGCAGCGACTGCGCCCGCGCTCGCGCAGTACCTTTCGCGCAACGCCTCGGTGCTCGAAGCGGTTCTCTCGGGCAGCTTCTTTGCCCCTTGGCCGGGCAAAGACGCGCTGATCGCGGCGCTCGACGCAACGCTCCGCGCCGAGCCCGATTATGAGACGCGGCTCGACGCGGCGCGGCGCTGGATGAAGGAGTGGCACTTCCGGATCGGAGTGCACCATCTGCGCGGGCTCACCGACGCAGACGAGGCCGGCACCGAATATGCCGAGCTCGCCGAAGCGGTGCTCGCCGCGCTCACGCCCGTCGTGGTGGCGCAGTTCGCCGAAAAGCATGGGCCCCCGCCCGGCAAGGGCCTCGCCGTCTTTGGGATGGGGTCGCTCGGCGCGGGCTGGCTCAGCGCAGGCTCCGACCTCGATCTGATCGTCATCTACGATCCGGCCGGTGAGGACGCCTCGCAAGGCCCGCGCCCGCTTGCCACGCGGCCCTATTTCGCCCGGCTGACGCAGACTTTGGTGACGGCGCTGACCGCGCCGACGGCCGCCGGCAAACTCTACGAGGTTGATATGCGCTTGCGCCCCTCCGGACGGCAGGGGCCGGTGGCGACGGCGCTTGCGGCCTTCGACAGCTACCAGCGCGGCGAGGCCTGGGTTTGGGAGCACATGGCGCTGACGCGGGCGCGCTGCGTGGCCGGCGCGGCAGAGGTGCGCGCGGCGGCCGAAGCGGTGCGCAGCGAGGTGCTCTCGCAGCCCCGGGCGGCGGGCGAGGTCTGGGACGAGCTCGGCAAAATGCGCGCGCGGCTCTCCGAGGCCAAGCCGCCGCAGAGCCCGCTCGACGTGAAGTCTGGTCCCGGCGGTCTGCAAGACATCGAGCTTCTGGCTCAGGCCGCCACGCTTCTGTCGCCCGCGAGCGCCCGCCGCACGCAAGCGCAGCTCGACGCTGCCCGCCGCGCCGGGATTCTGCCGGCGCAAACCGCAGAGACACTGGCGCGGACCTACCGCTTGGCGCGCGCCGTCCAGAGCGCGACCCGGCTGCTCCATAACGGCCCGCTTACGCCAGAGGCCTTCGGCCAGGGCGCGCGGGCGGTGCTGTTGCGCGAAACCGGGCAGGACGGGATCGATGCGCTCTGTATGCATCTCAGAGATGCGCGCGCGGAGGCCGCCAGGCTGATCGACGATGTGATCGACGGCGCCCGCGCTGCGGCGCCCGCGCCATCCCCCAGCGAAAGCCAGACCCGATGACGCAACACTCCGCACGCGATCCAAACGATCCCAAGGGCTTGATCCGGGAGTCCTACCGGATCGAAGGGATCACCTTGGCCGAGTGCCGCTCGATCTTCATGGATTGGGCCCTGTCGCTTCCGTCCGAGACGCCGCCCGCCACAGCCATCGAGGACCTTCTCGGCCGCTACGGCGCGGGCGCGCCCGATCATCCAATGACGCAGGTGCTCCGCGCCGGACGCGCCGCCCCGGGCAAACCCGCGCGCCGCGGCGGCTGGCGCGCCCGGCGTGCACAGGCGCCAGAGTAAGCCTGTGCCATTGGGGCGTCCAGATCGGCGGCCTGCAGCCTTGGCCCTGCAACGCAGGTTCACCCTGCACCTGGCGCCGCTCTCACGCACTGCCTTGCGCGCCGTTGCGGCCTGACTTACGCCGTCGGGAGCACGAGGGCAGGGGCCGGCAAGGATGATCGTAGCGCGCGGGCATGAGGGGGAGCGGGTCGCCGTTTTGGGCCTTGGGCGCTCGGGCCTTTCGGCTGCCAGGTCGCTGCGTGCGGGGGGTGCGACGCCGCTTTGTTGGGACGATGGCGGCGCTGCACGGGCGCGGGCCGAGGCAGAGGGCTTGACGTTGCACGACCCGACGCGCCAAGGCGCTCTCGACGGTGTATCGGCGCTTTTTCTGTCCCCCGGCATTCCGCATCTCTACCCCGCGCCGCATCTGGGCGTCGCCGCCGCACTCGCCGCAGGGATCCCGGTCGACAACGATATCGGCCTTTTCTTCCGCTCGCTCGCGACGCAGGCTTGGGACCGGTTCGACCAGATGCCCCGCGTCGTTGCCGTGACCGGCTCGAACGGCAAGTCCACGACGTCCGCGCTCATCGCGCACACGCTCGGCGAGGCTGGGCGCGATGTGCAATTGGCGGGCAATATCGGGCGCGGGGTGATGGATCTCGACCCGCCAGGGGATGGCGCCGTCCTCGTCCTCGAGCTCTCCTCGTACCAGACCGAGCTCGCGCGCGCCCTAACGCCCGACATCGCCGTCTTTACAAACCTTTCCCCCGATCATCTCGACCGGCACGGCGGCATGGGCGGCTACTTTGCCGCCAAGCGCAGGCTGTTTGCCGAAGGCGGGCCGGACCGCGCGATCATCGGCGTCGATGAAGCGGAGGGGCAGTTTCTCGCAGGTCAGCTCGCCACGGCCCCGAGCGATGATCGTGTTATCCGCGTTGCGTCAGGGTCAAAGCTCGCGGGGCCCGGCTGGAACATCTTTGCCCGCAAAGGCCACCTTTCGGAATACCGCAAGGCCCGTCAGATCGGCACGCTCGATCTGCGCGGCATCAAGGGCCTGCCCGGCGCACATAATCACCAGAATGCCTGCTGTGCCTGGGCCGTCGCCCGCAGTCTCGGCCTATCGCCGCGCACGATCGGCGCGGCGTTTGAGACCTTTGCCGGTCTGCCCCACCGGTCGCAGATCGTCGCCGAAGCGGGCGGCGTGAGCTATGTCAACGACAGCAAGGCCACGAATGTCGAGGCCGCGGCCCGCGCACTCGCCGCCTTCGAGCGGATCCGCTGGATCTGCGGCGGCTTGGAGAAGGAGGGCGGGCTCGATGGCCTGCGGCCCGCCCTTGGGGCCGTGCGCAAGGCCTATGTGATTGGGCGCGAAGCCGAGGGTTTCGCGCTGCGCCTCGGTGGCACGGTCGACGCGGAGGTCTGCGGGACAATGGCAAAGGCTGTGGCCCGCGCGCATGCCGAGGCGGAGGCGGGCGATACGGTGCTGTTGGCGCCGGCGGCGGCGAGCTTTGACCAATACGACAATTTCGAGCAACGCGGCGACGACTTTGCCGAACAGGTAAGGCTGGCCACAGGCGGTGCGCGGTGAGCAGATAGCGGCCGACGCGCAGACCGCTTTATTTCGGGGTACGTGATCCTGAAGGCGCCCCCAAGCCGCGCAACGGCGCCGGCAAGGCGGCACTTCGCGCGGTGGTTCCCTAATCGGCCCTCCGTGCGAGCCTCAGCACGTCGCGCCGCACGCCAGCGACACCAGCCGCGCGCATCGCCAGTTCTTCACGTTCTACATCGTCCGCAGCAGCAGCTGGCCCGCAACGAGCACCACCAAAAGTCCCGCCGTCACCTCGAAAACCGGGGCCACGTTCCGGGTTCCCCGTGTCCCGGTCAGCGCAAAGCTGGTGCCTTCGCGCAGAAAGACCGAGCCAAGGGCGACGGCGATGGTGACCGACGCGGTCCCGAGCCCCATCGCAAAGGCGCCCGCGATCCCGGCCGTTTCGATCCCCATGCGCCAGGTGAGGATCAGCACGAAAAGCGCCCCTGTGCAGGGCCGGATCGCGATTCCGCCGACAAGGATGAGCGCATCGCGCAGCGATCTGACCTCCGCCGCCTGATCGGGCGTCGGGCCATGGGCGTGCCCGCAACTCTCGCAGATTTCGCCTGGGCCATGGCTGTGCCCGTGCCCGCCGGCGTGGGCGTGACCCTGTGCATGCTCCTCCTGATGGCCCTGCCCATGGACCTGCGTATGGACCTGCCCATGGACCTGCTTGTGGCGATGCCTATGCCGTGCGACGTGGTCCTCGCCGAGGACGTATCGCAGCCCTGGCACGTCCCGCGCAGATGGGCCGCCCGCCAGGGCCAGGCCGCCACCCGGCGCCACGGTGCCGAGGCGGCGCAACAGCGTGCGCAGGCCGCGCCAGAACAGCCAGAGCCCGATGAGGACGATCGCGGCATAGCTCACCGGCTCAAGCATCTCGTCGGCAATCGTCGTCATCCGCTCGCGTGACCAGTTGAAGAGCAGCACGCCGGCGTAGACGAGCGCCACCGCCGTCGCCGCTTGAGCCAGCGATGCGGCCAGCGCCAGGCCCATCAGCCGCCCGGCAGGCACCCGGCGGGCCAGCCCGTAGCCGCCGATTAGGATCTTGCCATGGCCGGGCCCGATGGCGTGGAAGAACCCGTAGGCAAAGCAAAGCCCCCAGAGCGTCGCGACCGCGCCGGGCTCGCCCGCCCGCACTGCCCGCAAGCCGCCCGCCATCGCGTTTTGAAACGCGCGCTGCCCCTCGGCGGCCCAGCGGGCGAGCACATCCCACCAGCCGCCAGCCCAGAACGCCCAGAGGAGGGCAAGCGCCCCCACGACCAAAAGCGCAACGAAGGCCCGCGCGCTCAACCTTTGTGCCCCTCGGGCCCACATGTCAGGCGGACCTCTTCGGCAAAGCGGTCCCCCACAGGCGGAAAGTCGATGGCCTCGAACGGATCTGCGATCTGCGCGCCAAGCTCGGCGATTGCCGCTTGGAGAAACGCATAAGCCGCGTCGAGATCCGGCTCGAACACCGCCGTCGTGCAATTCTCGGCGGCCGAAGAGACTTTGTCAGGCAGGATGGAATAAGCGGTAAAGTAGGTTGGGTCGTAGACCTTGACGATCACCGGTGCGCCGGTTCCGTCGAGGGGCCGGTCGAGCGCGCGGGTATGGATGGAAAAGAGCATGCCGTTGTCGAGGAGTGCGGAAACCTCGGGCTCGGGCGGGCCGAGCGCAATGCGCTCGCCCTGCAGCTCAACATAGACGTCGCCGTCCCAATCCTCGGGCCAGTCCATGTCGAAACCCTGTAGCGCCTCGGTTTCCTCTGGGGTCAGAACCCCGTCGTAATCGCTGTCGAGCCCAAGATCCTCCAACAGGAGAAGCGAGAAGAGCTCGTCATAGGTCCAGGTAATGCGCACCGCTTCCACCCGTCCATCCGAGCCGTGGAGGAGTTCGACGCCGGTATCGATGAAGACATGCGGATGGGCGTGGAGGATCGGACCGGTCGCAAAGGAGGCGGCCAGTGCCACAGTCGCGGCGGCACGCAGGCGTTTGCCCAGGCGGGAGCGGCGGTTTGCCAGCCTCGGAAATGCGCGTCCTGACATGGCCCCTAGGTAGAGAGCGCGCTCGGCAGGCGCAACTTTTTGCGTGAACGGAGCGGTCGAGCGGCGTGTCGAAGGCACGAATTCGCCCCTAGGCTGGCTTTTGCGCAATAAAGTCGATCAGCGCCGAGCGGCCGACATGGGCGGTGCCTTCGGCGATCTCGGCGTCGTAATCCGCCTCATGCAGGATCTCCCATCCCGCAAAGCTCTCGGCGAGGAGGGGCAGGGTGTAGAGATTGTCCACAAGCGGCGGGCCGCCCGTCTTGTAGTCGATCTGCCGCCGCGCATAGCCGTGGAGCAGCAAGAGACCGCCGGGCCGGATCGTCTCGGCGATGCGGGCAAAGGCCCGGACGCGCTCGGGTGGCGCGGAGAATTGGATAAAGATCGCGGCAACGGCGTCGAAGGCGGCGGGGCGCCAGTCCCAGCTTTCGAGATCCGCGAGGTGATAGGCGACCGACACAGCGCGATCGGCGTTGAGCTTGCGCGCTTTTGTGAGAGCGTTGGCGGCAGGGTCGAACGCGGTAACCGCGTGGCCGAGCGTGGCGAGGTAGGTGGAGTTGCGTCCCTCACCGTCCGCCACGCACAAGACGCGGCAAGCGTCCGGCAGCCGATGCGCGTGGGTGGTGAGGAACCGCGCGGGCTCGGTGCCGAAGAGGAAGTCCGTACCTGCATACCGTTCGTTCCACATGCCCAGTAGCCTCTCTAGCGTCCTCTCATGCCTCGGCATACGACCGTCGGACCCACGGGCCAAGGCAGGGCTGCACCGCCGAACGCCGTTCTGCCAGGGCCGTCCCGCCCCCCGAAGCGGCGCGAGAGCGCTGCGCCCGCGGATCGTGGCTCGCAGAGCGGCGTGGCCCGAGCAAAGAGCATGTCGCCCCGGTCTGGCCGCCCTGCCATAGCAGAGCAGAGCGCTGGCACGGCTTGCGCATTGACGCAGTCAAAGGACCTGCCTCGACGCCAGCGGATCGCATAGTGTAGCTGGCATTCGAAGGAGAGTTCATCTCGACATTTCCGCGACCGTCCCTCCTCTGACATGCAGGCGAGCGCCGACGCTTCGGCCCTTCCCTCGCATACTACATATGGCGTATGCTATGGCAAAGAACAACAAGAGCAGTGTCCCAATGCCCGAAGATCTCCTCTCTGGCACCGAGAGCGGCGCCTACGATGCCTCCGCCATCGAAGTCCTCGAAGGGCTCGAACCTGTCCGCAAGCGCCCCGGTATGTATATCGGCGGCACCGATGAGCGTGCGCTGCACCATCTGGTGGCCGAGGTGCTCGACAACGCGATGGACGAGGCCGTGGCCGGGCATGCGACGCGCATCGAGGTCGAGCTTGGCGCCGACGACACCGTCACGATCCGCGACAACGGCCGCGGCATCCCGGTCGACCCGCACCCGAAGTTTCCAGACAAGTCCGCGCTCGAAGTGATCCTCTGCACGCTCCATGCGGGCGGCAAGTTCTCTGGCAAGGCGTATCAGACCTCGGGGGGGTTGCACGGCGTGGGCGTGTCGGTCGTCAATGCGCTGTCCGACCATGTCCGCGTCGAGGTTGCGCGCAACCGCGAGCTATGGGTGCAGGAGTTCTCCCGCGGCATCCCGCAAGGGGCCGTCGAAAAGGTCGGCCCCGCGCCCAACCGGCGCGGCACCACCGTCATCTTTCACCCCGATGGCGAGATCTTTGGCGCATGCCGCTTCCGCCCCGCGCGGCTCTTTAAGATGGCGCGGTCCAAAGCCTACCTCTTCTCGGGCGTCGAGATCCGCTGGAAGTCGGCGCAAGACGACGCGGAAACGCCGACCGAAGCGACGTTTCACTTCCCCGGGGGGCTCGCCGATTACCTGTCGGAAACGCTCGATGGTGCCACGACCTATGCCGACAACGCTTTTGCCGGAAAGGTTGGCTTTGAAGCGAAGTTCGGCCAGCCGGGCTCGGTCGAATGGGCGGTCAACTGGACGCCAGCGCGCGACGGCTTCATCCAGTCCTACTGTAACACCGTGCCGACGCCCGAGGGCGGCACCCACGAGCAAGGCTTTTGGGCCGCGATCCTCAAGGGCGTAAAAGCCTATGGCGAACTCGCCTCGAACCGCAAAGCCGCCCAGATCACGCGCGAAGACCTGCTGACCGGCGGCGCGGCCCTGGTCTCCTGCTTTATCCGTGAGCCCGAATTCGTCGGCCAGACGAAGGATAGGCTGGCGACGACTGAGGCTGCGCGCATGGTCGAAGGCGCGGTGCGCGACCGCTTCGACACCTGGCTCGCCGCCGACCCGAAAGCAGCCGGCGCGATCCTCGACTTCCTCGTTTTGCGCGCCGAAGAGCGCATCCGCCGGCGCCAGGAGAAGGAGACGGCGCGCAAGTCAGCGACAAAGAAGCTGCGCCTGCCGGGCAAGCTCGTCGACTGCACCTCGCAATCCCGCGACGGCACCGAGATCTTCTTGGTGGAGGGCGACAGCGCGGGCGGCTCGGCCAAGGCCGCGCGTAAACGCGAAACACAGGCGCTTCTGCCGCTGCGGGGCAAGATCCTGAACGTGCTCGGCGCGGCGTCTTCCAAACTCGGGACAAACGCCGAGATCAGCGACCTTACGCAGGCGCTCGGCACCGGGCTTGGCACGCGGTTCCGGCTCGACGACCTGCGCTATGACAAGGTCATCATCATGACCGACGCCGATGTCGACGGGGCCCATATCGCAGCCCTCCTGATGACCTTCTTTTACGCCCAGATGCGCCCGCTTATCGATGCGGGCCATCTCTACCTGGCTTGCCCGCCGCTCTACCGCCTGACGCAAGGGGCCAAGCGCGTCTATTGCCTCGATGAGGCCGAGCGCGACGCGTGGCTCGAAAAGGGCCTTGGCGGCAAGGGCAAGATCGACGTGAGCCGATTCAAAGGACTGGGCGAGATGGACGCCAAAGACCTCAAAGACACCACGATGAACCCCGACACCCGCCGTCTTATTCGGGTCTCGATCGATGAGGACCATCCCGGTGAAACGGGCGATCTCGTCGAACGGCTGATGGGGAAAAAGCCGGAGCTGCGGTTTCAATACATCTCCGAGAATGCGAAATTCGTCGAAGAGCTCGACGTGTGAGGTCGGCGGGGCGCAGGCGTCGGGACGACAGCGGCGGGGCCGCGCGCGCCCGCATTCGATTGCGCGGTGCGTCCGCCTCGAGAGACGCCAAGCCGCGCCACTCCGTCCTTGCTTGGATGTGTCTCGCGCTCGCTCTGGCAGGCTGCGTCGGCGCCGACCCGACGATCGCTCCGGGCGCGAACGACCCGCCAGCCGCCATCCCGTCCGTGGCGCCCGTCAGCGCCTCTGGCCCTGCGGGCACACGCTCTGGCGCCCTCGCCGGGACGGCGTGGGAGGCCCTCGCGCTTGGCGGCACCGCCGTCACGACGGCGCCCGCTCCGACGCTTACCTTCGACCGGGCCGGGCGGGTGAGCGCTTCGGGCGGTTGCAACAGCTTTGCGGGCTCGGTCCGTGTCGGGGGTGGCGCGATCGCGTTCGGCGAGGCCTTCGCGGGGACCCGCCGGGCGTGTCCGGGCGATCTTGAGGCGCGCGACCAGCGCATGCTCGCCGCGCTCCAGCAAGCCGCGACGTACCGCACCGGCGCTGAACGCCTGACACTTTTTGACGCCTCGGGTGCTCGGGTCGGCCTCTTCGTCCCCGCCCTCTGACGCACCAAAACCCAATAGGCAGGTCGGCGGCCCGCTATGCCGACCACTATGCCGACCACCATGCTGGCCGCCATAGGCACGCTGCCGCCGCGCCGCGAAGCGGACGGACCTGCGACGCGCCAGACGCGCGCGCCCGGTCCAAGCGCTTGCCCAAGACGCACTGGTTTCGTATGGCCGGGACATGGCGACATCGGCATCTCTGCCGCTCACCCGAGCGGGGCACGCACGTGCGCTCCTTGTGCTGGGGCTGCCTCTGATCGGGGGGCACCTGGCGCAATTTGCCGTTGGCATGACCGACACGCTCATGCTCGGCTGGTATGGCGTGACAGAGCTTGCCGCCGGCGTGCTCGGAAGCAGCCTCTTTTTTGTGTTCTTCATTCTTGGATCAGGCTTTGCCTGGGCCGTCATGCCGCTCGTCGCCGCCGAGAGCGAGGAGGCCGACGGGGTCCAGCAGATCCGCCGGGTGACGCGGATGGGGCTCTGGCTTTCGGTCCTCTTCGCGCTCCTCTGCCTGCCACTCATGCTTTTTTCCGAGCCACTTCTGCGCGCCATGGGACAGGAAGCGGAAGTCGCAGCGCTCGCGGCCCAGTATTTGGCCATTGCCGGCTGGGGGCTTTTCCCGGCGCTCGCCGTTATGGTCCTGCGCAGCTATCTCGCCGCGCTCGAGCGCACGCAGGTTGTCCTCTGGGCCACGATCGCCGGTGCGGTCGTGAATGCCGCGGCCAATTGGGTGCTGATCTTCGGGCGGTTCGGCCTGCCCGAACTGGGCGTTGCCGGGGCAGCGCTGGCCTCGGTCTCGGTGCACGTCGCGATGCTCGTGGTGCTGACGCTCTACGCGCTCCGCGTCTTTCCCGATCACGTGCTGTTTCAGCGGATTTGGCGGCCGGATTGGCCCGCCTTCGGCCGCGTCTTCCGCCTGGGCTGGCCCATTGGGCTGACGAGCCTCGCCGAGGCGGGCATGTTTTCGGCCTCCGTTGTGATGGTGGGATGGCTCGGCGAGGTGCCGCTGGCCGCCCACGGCATCGCGCTGCAGATCGCGACGGCAGGCTTTATGATCCATATGGGGCTCTCGAACGGCGCCACGATTCGCGCGGGCAAAGCCTTTGGGCGGAGCGATGTCGGCGCGCTGGCCCGGGGCGCCGGGGTCGCCATGGGGATGTCGCTCGCGGTCTCGGCCGTCACGATCCTGCTTTTTCTGACGCTGCCCGAACAGCTTGTTGGGCTCTTTCTCGGCGAGGACGAGCCGCTGCGGGCCGAGATCGTCGCCCTCGGCGTGCTCCTCGTGTTCCTCGCTGCGGCGTTTCAAACGGTGGATGGGGCGCAGGTCATGGCCGTGGGCATCCTGCGCGGGGTACAGGACACGCGCGTGCCGATGGTCATCGCCTCGCTCAGCTATTGGGGCGTGGGGCTGCCCGCGGGCTATGTCTGCGGCTTCGTGCTCGGATGGGGCGCGCCGGGCGTGTGGATGGGTCTCGTCGTCGGCCTAACCTCCGCAGCCGTCTTGTTGAGCTGGCGCTTCTGGGGCTACGTCCTGATCCGGCTGCGCGTTCCCAGCGGCCGGACGGCTCCGGCTTAGGCGCGTGACGCCGCCACGCGCGCTGCCACGCGGAACGGTCGGCAAAGCGCTGCCCGCCCGCGCGCCACGCGCGCTGCCTCGCGCGGTCGCGAACGCGCTGCCCGCCCGCGCGCCATGCGGCCTGCCACGCGGGGCGGTCGCGAACGCGCCGCCCGCGCGCCATGCCGCCTGTTCATCGCGATGTCCGCGAACGCGCCGCCCGCCCGCGTGCCTTTACTGGCACCCGTCGCGCGCCCAGACGCCCAGCGCCTGTTTGAAGCCGCCGCCATAGGGGTGAACCTTTTGCAGCGAGCGCTCGGCCACGTCCTTTGCGCTGGCATAGACCGTGCCCTGATCGCAGAGCGTTGCACGGGTCCATTCGTGGCAATTGGAGCAGGTCTGCCCCTGCCACAGCTCCGGCGGCAGCCCGTCGATCGGCGGATAGAGCGGCGAACCTGCGATCAACTCTGGGATCGTCAGCCCGTCGACATCGGGGCTCGCCGAGACAAGGGGTTGGCCAAAACTGACCGTCCGCGGCAGGCTCTCTGGCTCCGGCGCGGTGATGCTCGGGGCGGGTGGCGTGGGCGCTGCGGCGACCTCTTGCCCCGCAATGGGGTCTTTCGGTCGCAGCGTTGCAAGCTCGCTCAGCGCAAACTCCGCGAAGACCCCATCGGGAAATTCGGCAAGATAGGCCTCGTAATCGGCGCGTGCGCCCGAGGCTTGGGCGATGCCGATCAGTTCTTCTTCGCGGGCATCGGGTTGCGCCTGTTGCGGCGCAGGCGTTGCCGGCGTCACCCCTTGGACTTCTTCGGCCACCAACGCGGCCAGCATTGCGCGTGCTTCGTCGGCAAAGGGGCTGTCGCCATAGCCGCGAAGAAAGAGCATGACTTGCACCGGATCGTTTGTCGCCTTCACGCCGTCCCACAATTCTTGTGCAGCAACGAGGGCCGGGTCGACAGGCGCCGCATCCATGAAGGTGAACTCTGCTGTCAGCGAGGACGTGTCCCACGGCGTTTGCTGGCCCGCAGTCTCCTCAAGAACGGCGATACGCACATTGCGGAACACCTCCTCAAGCGGCCGACCGGGGACCTGCATCTCGCGGGCAAGCGCGGCGGAAAATGGGCTGTTGTCGCCAACGCCGTCGAGCGCGACGCCACCAGGCTCCGTGGCATAGGCCAGGAACGTGCCCGTCGGCGCTTTCATCTCCGCAAGGCCGTTATCGCCGAAATCGCGGATGTCCTGGAACGGATTGTTACGGCAGGCGTCGAGGATCACGATGTTGGTGCGGTTGCGGGCCGAGGCCATCTGTCTCAGGACGGACTGTGCTTCGAGCGCCACAAAATCGAGATCGGCGGGATCGTTGACGACTGTGTCGGTGGGCAGAAGGTAATTGGCCCCAAACGACTGCACGCCGTGACCCGCGTAATAAAAAAGCCCCGTCGCGTCCGGGCCCGCCTCGCGCAGTGCCCGGCCAAACTCGGCCACGCCGCGCTTGAGCGTCCCAAGGTCGGCATCGGTCATCAGCATGACCTCGAACCCCATATTTCCTAAGGATTCCGCCATCAACTGGGCGTCCGACACCGGGTTATCGAGGGGCGAGATCGAGGAATATGCCCCGTTGCCGATGATGAGCGCGATGCGCTCGCCCGCCACCGCAGCGCGCGCGACAAAGACACTCATGACCAGCGACAGACAAAACGAAACAGCAACAAGAACCCGCATCCGCTCTCCTTTTTCAGCGTTCGGCGCGGCGCGCCATATCATTGCTCAAGTTCGGTGTCATTGGCATCTTGGCAACCGAAAGGGGCAATTGTCCTGCACAATGATGACTTTTCTGCTGCAATCCGGTTACCAACGTTCAGCGCCCTTGGGGCCTGACACGAGTATTCGACGTTATGCTAGGGATCAGACTATGAGAACTCTTCCAACACTGCGCGCCGGGCTTGCCGCGGTCAGCCTTGCCCTCGCCACGAGCCTTTCGCCTGCCCATGCCAATCCGTTCGAGCCCGGCTGGGTGCTCGAGGCCGAGGCTTCGGCCCTGCGCTTTACGTCCGTCAAAAACGGATCTGTGACCGAAACCTCGAGCTTTGCAACCTATACAGGTGGAATCGAGCCCAACGGGCTGGCCAAGGTCAACATCCTGCTCGACAGCGTCGACACCAAGGTCGACCTGCGCAACGTGCGGATGCGGTTTCTTTTCTTTGAAACGTTCAAGTTTCCCGAAGCGACGGTGACGCTCACGCTGACCGAAGACATGGTGGCCGACCTGCCGGAAAAGCGCCGCAAGATCATGGTCCTGCCCTTTGATCTGACAATGCGCGGGATCACCAATTCGCACGAGGCCGAGGTCGCCGTCACGCTGCTTGGCGAAAATATGGTCTCGGTGTCGTCGGCGACGCCGGTGACGCTGAAGACGGCCGATTACGATCTAGAGGTCGGGCGCGGCAAGCTTGAAGAGGCTGCCGGCGTCAGCATCGTGCCGCAGACCACCGTCAACTTCGATTTCGTCTTCATGCGCCTGCCGAGCGAGGGCGACACGGCGCCGGTGGCGTCCGCGCCCCAGATTGAGGAGCCGCAGCCGACGTCGAGCTTTGTCGTCGCGACGCCGCAGCCCACGCAAGTCGCGCTCGAAACGTCGGGCGACTTTTCGCTCGAGGAATGCGTCGGCCGGTTCGAGATCCTCAGCCGGACCGGCAACATCTACTTCAACACCGCCTCTGCGCGTCTGCGCGACGAAAGCCGCGCGGTGCTCGACAGCATCGCCGACATCATCTCGCGCTGCCCTGACCTCAAGGTCGAGGTCTCGGGTCACACCGACAGCGACGGCTCGGATGCCAACAATCAGATCCTGTCGGAGCGACGCGCAGCCTCGGTGGTCGATTTCCTCGCCCAAGCCGGCGTGCCCTCGGAGCGGATGATCCCGGTCGGTTATGGTGAGGCCCAGCCGATCGCGCCGAACGACAGCGCGGCCAACAAGCAGCGCAACCGGCGCATCGAGTTCGCGCTCGCCCAGTAGAGCTTCGCGTTTGGGGCAGGGGCAGGGCCAGCGCGCCCCGCCCCGCCCCGCCCCGCGTCGCTTCGCCCCGCCCCGCTGCCACCAAGCGTGCGCGATAGCGCGTCAGGGTGGCGCGTCACGGCGGCGCGTCATGGCGACCGCGCGCCAATGTTGCCAGCGTGACCTGGGGCGGCATCGATCTTTTGGGGCGCGATGCGCGTCGCCGGTAGCGCTCCGGTCGCAGCCCGGTCCCAGCCCGGTCCAAGCCCGGTGGCGCGCGGTTCTCGCGCTGCTAAAGCGCGCGTCGTTAGCGCTCTCATCCGCCTTTTATCCGGGCGCCGCAAGGGCCGCGCGTCATTGACAGACCCTCCCACGGCGGTATCGTGCGGCCATCCAAACGCGGTTCGGCCACGCGGCTTGACCGTCGATCAAGAAAAAGGCGCCGCTTCGAATTCCGCGCGCAATACTGGGAGGTTAGAAATGAAACGCCATTTGATGGCCGGCTCCGCTTGTCTTGCGCTCTGCGCCGGCCCCGTCGCCGCGCAAGACCTCGTTTTCGCCGTCGGTGAAGGCGGCTTTGATTGGGACAGCTACGAGGCGTTCGCCGCGGCGCACGATCTCGCGGGTCAGTCGCTGACGATTACCGGACCGTGGATCGGGGACGACAAAGACCTCGTCGACAGCGTCATCGCTTATTTCGAGGCGGCGACGGGCGCCGAAGTCGAGTATGCCGGATCGGACGCGTTCGAAAGCGAGATCCGCCGCGCGAGCCAGACGGGCGGCTTGCCCAACATGGCCGTGATCCCGCAGCCTGGCCTCTTGGCGGATCTCTCTGCGGCGGGCAACATCGCACCGCTCTCCGAAGACGATGCGGCCTGGGTCGCTGAGAACTATGCCGCCGGGCAAAGCTGGGTCGATCTCGCCTCGGGCATGAATGCGCAGGCGGGCGGCGAGGCGCTCAACGGCTTTTTCTACAAGGTCGATGTGAAATCGCTCGTCTGGTACTCGCCCGCGGTCTTTGACGAGTTGGGCTATGATATTCCCGAGACGATGGAAGACCTGATTGCGCTCTCCGAGCAGGCGGTCGAGGACGGCTTTACGCCCTGGTGCATCGGGCTCGGCTCGGGCGATGCGACGGGCTGGCCGGCGACGGATTGGGTCGAGGACATCATGCTGCGCACGCAGCCGCTCGACACCTACGACGCCTGGGTCGCCAATGAGATCCCCTTCACCGACGCGGCCGTCGTCGCCGCGATGGAAACCTTTGGCTCCTTCGCGCTCAACGAAGACTTTACCGGCATGTCCGGCGCCGAGGTTGTCAGCACGGATTTCCGCGACAGCCCCGATGGCGTTTTCGAGGTGCCGCCCTCGTGCCTCATGCACCGTCAGGCGTCGTTCATCCCGACCTTCTTCCCCGATGATGCGGATTTCGACTTTTTCTACTTTCCTGCCTTCGCCGGAGAGGATCTGGGCTCGCCCGTCCTTGGCGCCGGCACGGTCTGGGCGATCACGGATGAGAACGACGCCGCGCGCGCCTTCATCGAGTTCATGAAGACGCCGATCAGCCATGAGATCTGGATGGCGCAGTCCGGCTTCCTCACCCCGCATAAGGGCGTCAACACGGAGCTCTACGCTGACGAGACGCTCAAAGGCATGGGGGAGATCCTGCTCGGGGCGACATCCTTCCGCTTTGACGCGTCCGATTTGATGCCCTCGGAGATCGGTGCGGGCGCCTTCTGGACCGGCATGGTCGAGTACATGCGCACCGGTGACGCCGCGGGCGAGGCCGCGTCGATCCAGGAAGCTTGGGACGCGATCAAGTAGGGGATATGGGGCCCCTGGCCGGCGCCCGAACCGGGCGCTGGCCACATGACGTGGGGTGCGTCGTCACGGGATGACCGCGCATCCGGCAAGACGCCAAAAGGCGCGAAGGGAGGGGATGGCATGTTCGACTCGGTACTCGTATCGGGGCTGATCACGATCCTTGTCGGGGTCGGCGGGATGTTCGCCTATTTTTGGGCGTCAAACTACGTGCTCGATACGTACATTTACCCGGCCACGGGCGAGAACATCGGGCGCAACATCAATCGCGCCAACATGATCCGGCCCTGGCTCTTCCTCTTTCCCGCGATCTTTGCGCTCGGGCTCTATCTCGTCGTGCCGGTCTTCTATTCGGCGTGGCTCTCGGTGACGTCGGGTGTCGCCGCCGATGGCGGATGGTTCCGCAACTACCAGGAGATCTTTGGCAACGAGACGTTCCGCGTCTCGCTTCTGAATAACCTCCTCTGGGTGCTCGTCGTGCCCGCGGCGTCGACGTTTTTTGGCCTTTTGGCGGCACAGCTGACCGACAAGCTCTCTTGGGGCAATATCGCGAAATCGCTGATCTTCATGCCGATGGCGATCAGCTTTGTCGGCGCCTCGCTGATCTGGAGCTTTGTGTACCACCCCGAGATCGAGATCGGGGTGATCAACGCGGTCCGCGGGTTCTTTGGCGCCGAGGACGGTGTCACGCTAATTGACGGCCAGGTCATCGACAGCTTCTTGCTGATGGTCGTACTGATCTGGATCCAGACCGGCTTTGCCATGGTGATCTTGTCGGCCGCCCTGCGCGGCGTGCCCGAGGAGACCATCGAAGCCGCGATCCTCGACGGCGCCTCGCCGATGCAGGTCTTCTTCCGGATCAAGGTGCCTCAGATCATGGGAACCATCGTCGTCGTCTGGACGACGATCACGATCCTTGTGCTCAAGGTCTATGACATCGTTGCGGCGATGGGCAGCCAGTACCGCAACCTGGAGATCCTGCCCACGCAGATGATGCAGTACTTCGACAGCGGCAATTACGGCTTTGCCACCGCGATTGCCGTTGTGATCATGATCCTCGTTTTGCCGGTGATGATCTGGAACATCCGCCAAGCGCGCGCGGAGATGCGCTGAAACCTTCCCCGCGGGGAAGGTGTATTAACAGAGGCTTAACGCATGAAGCTCACGTGACGGAGGTGGCGCCATGGACAATATCGCGGGGCAGAAATCGGGCCTCACCCTGGTCACCCACTTTGCGACGCTCGCGCTTGTGATCCTTTGGATTGTGCCGACGCTCGGGCTTTTGGTGACGTCGCTGCGCGATCAGGATGCGATATCGCAGACCGGTTGGTGGCGGGCGCTGCAAGGCGCGCCGCAGACCTTTGTGATCTCGGTGCCGGTGGAGGATCAGGCGCAGGAGGGGGGGCTCTGGCGGCTGGAGACGAACGTTTTTGATGCGGCAAGCGATCTGCCTGCCGATGTCGCCGACCAGCGCATCGTAGACGCCTTTGGCACCTCGCGCCTGCGTGGCGCCAACACGCAAGCGGGCGAGACGGCGGAAGGACGGGGCGACCTCACCGTCACCGTTGCATCGGACGGCACGCTGCTGGCCACGTCGCCCGAGCCTTTTGAGGACGCCTTGACACTGCCCTTTGCCCTCGTTGCGCCACCGCAACTCACCACCGGCAATTATGCCGAGGTCCTGACGGATATGTCCGCCGAGGAACGGGAGGCGGCGCGCGAACAGGGCCGCTCGCTCGACGATATGCTTTTTTCAGACGAGGCGCTCTTTGGCCCTTTTATCAACACGCTGACCGTCGCGATCCCAGCCACCGTCATCCCGATCGTGATTGCCGCCTTCGCGGCCTATGCGCTGGCGTGGATGGATTTTCCGGGCCGCGGGCTCCTGATCGCGATCGTGGTGGGGCTCCTTGTCGTGCCGCTTCAACTCGCCTTTGTGCCGCTCACGATCATCCATAGTTGGATCGGGATCGAGAAGAGCTTCCTCGGGATTTGGCTCGCCCATACGGGCTTCGGCCTGCCGCTCGCGGTCTATCTTCTGCGCAACTACATGGTCGGCCTGCCGCGCGACATCATCGAGAATGCGCGCGTCGACGGAGCGACAGACTTCGAGATCTTTTGGAAGATCGTGCTGCCGCTCTCGTTCCCCGCGCTCGCCTCTTTCGCGATCTTTCAGTTTCTCTGGACGTGGAACGACCTTCTCGTGGCCTCCGTCTTCCTCCCCGCCGATACCGAGAGCACGGTGATGACGCGCTTTGTCGTGACCAACCTTCTGGGCTCGCGTGGCGGCGAATGGCACATCCTCGCGGCGGCGGCCTTTGTCATGATCGCGGTGCCGCTCGTCGTCTTCTTTTCGATGCAGCGGTTCTTGGTGCGGGGCCTCCTCGCCGGTTCGGTCAAGTAGGGGGCGCCGTGAGCTTTCTCGACACCGCCCCCGCTCTTCAACACCGGCCACAGAGCGCGTCGGATCCCGATTGGTGGCGCGGTGCGGTCATCTATCAGATTTACCCGCGCTCGTTTCAGGACAGCAACGGCGACGGGGTGGGGGATCTTGCGGGGATCATCCACCGGCTGCCGCACGTCGCCTCGCTCGGCGTCGACGCGATCTGGATCTCGCCCTTTTTCCGCTCGCCGATGCTCGATTACGGCTATGACGTTTCCGATTATCGGGATGTCGATCCGCTGTTCGGGACGCTGGGCGATTTCGACGCGCTGATCGCGCGGGCGCATGAGCTGGGGCTGAAGGTCCTCATCGACCTCGTGCTGTCGCATACCTCGTCGGAGCATCCTTGGTTTCGCGAGAGCCGCTCCTCCCCGGACAACCCCAAGTCGGATTGGTATGTCTGGGCCGACGCAAAGCCCGACGGGACGCCGCCCAACAACTGGCTCAGCATTTTTGGCGGCTCGGCCTGGGAGTGGGACGGCGAGCGGATGCAGTACTATCTGCACAACTTCCTCGGCGAGCAGCCGGATCTGAACTTCCACAATCCTGCGGTGCAAGATGAGCTGCTCGATATCGCGCGGTTCTGGCTCAATCGCGGGGTGGACGGCTTCCGCCTCGATACCGTCAACTTCTATTTTCACGACAAAGCTTTGCGCGACAATCCTCCACTCGCACCTGAAGAGCGCAACGACAATACCGCACCCTCGGTGAACCCTTACAATTTCCAAAACCACCTTTACGACAAGACCCAGCCGGAGAACCTCGGCTTCCTGCGCCGCCTGCGCGCTGTGATGGATGAATATCCCGCGATCACGTCCGTAGGCGAGGTCGGCGAGAGCCAGCGCGGGACGCAGGTCCAGGCGGATTACACCGCTGGAGACGACCTCCTGCATATGTGTTACGATTTTGATTTTCTTTCGAGTGTCTTCCCCACGGGGACGCAAGTGGCCCGCGTGCTCGAGCGCTACCAGCGGATCGTGACCGAGGGCTGGGCCTGCTGGGCCTATTCCAACCACGACGTGGTGCGGCACCCGACGCGCTGGGGCCTCACGCCCGAGGCCGTCCGCGCCTACACCGCGCTCTTGTTGTCGATGCAGGGTTCGGTCTGCCTCTATCAGGGAGAGGAGCTTGGGCTCGGCGAGGCCTATGTGGCCTTTGAGGAGCTGCAAGACCCCTACGGCAAGCGCTTTTGGCCAAAGTTCAAGGGCCGCGACGGCGCGCGCACGCCGATCCCCTGGAACACCGATAACCAGAATGGCGGGTTTTCCGATGGCAAGCCTTGGCTCCCCGTCGCGGTCGAGCATCTGGCGCATTCGGTGGCCGCCGAGGAGCGGCAGCCGAACAGCATGCTCGCCTTTTACCGCGCGATGCTCGCTTTTCGCAAAGCTCATCCGCCGCTGGTGAAGGGCGACATGGAGATCGTCAGCGCCGAAGATGGCTTTATCGCGCTGATCCGCAGCCTAGACGGACGGCGGATCTACTGCGCGTTCAACTTGTCGGACACGGCGCACGACATCCCGCTGCCCGAGGGGAACTGGCAGCAGGACAAGGGGGCGCCCTTTGCGGCGGACGTCACCGACGCAGGGATCGCCCTGCCGCCCTGGCAGGCCTACTACGCCATCGCCGAGGACGGCTGAGAAGAACGAAGAACGGGAGGACAAGCGGCATGGCCGACCTGAAGCTGACGGATGTCGAGAAAGCCTATGGGGACGTGCGCGTCCTTTCCAACATCAATCTCGATATTCAGGCGGGCGAGCTCATCGTCTTTGTCGGCCCGTCGGGCTGCGGTAAGTCCACCCTTCTGCGGATGATTGCGGGGCTCGAAAAGATCACTGGCGGGACGCTTGAGATCGACAAGCTGACTGTCAACGATATGCCCCCCGCGCAGCGCGGCATCGCGATGGTGTTTCAGTCCTACGCGCTTTACCCGCATATGACCGTGCGCGATAACATGTCGTTTGCGCTGAAGATCGCAAAGAAGTCGCAGTCCGAGATCGACGCCGCCGTCGCCAAAGCCGCCAAGATCCTCCAGCTTGAGCCTTACCTTGATCGGCTGCCCAAAGCGCTTTCCGGCGGGCAGCGCCAGCGTGTCGCCATCGGGCGCTCGATCGTGCGCGATCCCAAAGTCTACCTCTTTGACGAGCCGCTCTCGAACCTCGACGCCGCCCTGCGCGTGGCGACCCGGATTGAGATCGCGCAGCTGAAGGAGTCGATGCCCGACAGCACGATGATTTACGTGACCCACGATCAGGTCGAAGCGATGACGCTCGCCTCCCGCATCGTCGTGCTCGCGGGTGGCGGCGTCAGCCAGGTCGGCGCGCCGCTGGAGCTCTATGAGAAGCCCGCCAACGAGTTTGTCGCGCAATTCATCGGCTCGCCCTCGATGAACCTTTTGGCCGGCGAGATCGTGGAGACGGGTGAGACGACCAAGGTGCGGCTCGGGAGCGGACACGGCATCGTCACCTCGCAGTACCCCTCCTCGGAGGCGATGAAGGGCAAGCCGTGCAACATCGGCATCCGGCCCGAAGACATGATCGCGGTGGACGGCGAGGATTACGCATTTTCCGGCCAAGTCGAGATCGCCGAGAACCTGGGCGAAGTCACGGTCCTTTATTTCAAGCGCACTGCGCCGGACCACGACCCCGTCATCGCCAAGCTCCCCGGGATCAACACAAGCCTGCGCGGCAAGACACTCCAAATGAGCGCCGACCCGACGAAGGTGCACGTCTTCGTCGACGGCCAGTCGCTGCTCTACGTTTAAGGATCCATGACGCGGCGGTGGCTGTCATCTAAAGCGCGGTGTCTGCCAACGATGCTACGTCGCGAGGGCTGCGATGGAAGAGCCAGTCCTGGAGACGGAGACCGTTCGACATGTCCTGGCGGTGCACGCGCCCGCCCTTGCAGCGTTGCCGCTTTTGGCGGTCGCGAGCCCCGGGACGGATAACGCGCTCTGGCGGCTGGGCGATGACCTTGTCGTGCGTATCCCGCGTCGGGCCGAGGCCGTGGCGGCGTTCCGCAAGGAGATGGAGTGGCTTTCGCATCTCAGCGCGCTGCCGCTCGACGTGCCCGAACCCGTCCTGATCGGAGAATCCGACGCGATGCCCCACGGCGTCTTCGGCGTCGCCCGCTGGATTCCGGGGGAGATCGCGGCGCCAGAAAAGATCGCAGACCCCGAGGCCGCCGCAACCGCCCTGGCCGCGTTCCTGACGGCGCTTCGGGCCCTCCCAACCGACGGGGCACCGCGGGCAGGTGCTGCCAATCACGGCCGCGGCATTCCACTGACCGAGATGACCGCGCGCATCCTGCCTGCGATTGATCTCCTCGGGGATGAAATCGATGCCATTGCGGGGCGTGAGATGTGGCTGGCGGCCAGCGCTGTCCCGTTCGAGGGACGACCTACGTGGCTCCATGGCGACCTGAAGGACGACAACCTGATCGCGCGGGAGGGGGCCTTGTGCGGCGTCATCGATTGGGGGCTGGCCTCGGTCGGCGACCCGGCGGCGGACACGATGGCGGCCTGGACCTGGATCGCTCCCGCAGCACGCGACGCGTTTCGTGACGCCCTCGGCGTGCCCGAGGCAGAGTGGCTCCGGGCGCAAGGCTGGGCGCTTTATGCGGGTGCCATCGCCCTCAGCTACTACCGCATGCGGGGCCACGCCGACCTCTGCCGCATCTCGCGGCGGACGCTGGCACGGTTGGGTCTGATGCGCGAACGGTCGTGACGCGCAGGCGGCACAAGCGCCCCTTTCGCCGCTCTCCATTCCGTGCAAAAAGCCTCTGCCAACCGATCCGCCACGGGAGACGAGGATGGAGATTCGCGAGGCCCTCACATTCGACGATGTCCTTCTGGTCCCGGCGGCGAGCCAGGTTTTGCCCTCGACCGCCGACACGCGCACCCGCGTCACCCGGTCGATCGCGCTCAACATTCCGCTCCTCAGCTCCGCGATGGATACCGTCACAGAGGGCGACATGGCGATCACCATGGCGCAGGCGGGCGGCATGGGGGTCATCCACCGCAATCTCGATATCGACGCGCAGCAAAAGGAGGTCCGCCGGGTCAAGCGCTTCGAGAGCGGCGTCGTCTATAACCCGGTGACGCTGCACCCCGAGGAGACGCTGGCCGACGCCATAGCGCTGCAGGAGCGCTACCGGATCACGGGCTTTCCCGTGGTCGACAAGGAGAAACGCGTCGTCGGGATCGTGACAAACCGCGACATGCGCTTTGCCACAGACGACGCGACACCGGTCCATGCGATGATGACGGCCGAAAACCTCGCGATGCTCCAAGAGCCCGCGGATCTCGGCGAGGCGCGCAGCCTGATGCGGGCGCGGCGGATCGAAAAGCTTCTCGTCGTCAATGCCGAGGGCCGGCTCACCGGCCTTTTGACGCTTAAGGACATCGATAAGGCGGTCGTAAACCCAGACGCGTGCAAGGACCATCTGGGCCGTTTGCGCGTGGCCGCGGCGACGACTGTGGGCGATGCCGGCTTCGCCCGCTCCGAAGCGCTGATGGATGCGGGCTGTGATCTGATCGTGGTCGACACCGCGCATGGCCATTCCGAGGGCGTCGCCAAAGCCGTCGAGCGGATCAAACGTGCCTCCAACGAGGTCCAGGTGCTTGCGGGCAACGTGGCCACGGGCGAGGCCACGCGCGCGCTCATCGGCGCGGGCGCTGACGGCGTCAAGGTCGGCATCGGGCCGGGCTCGATCTGCACCACGCGGATGGTCGCCGGTGTTGGCGTGCCCCAGCTCACCGCGATCCTCGATTGCGCCCGGGCGGCGCGCGCCGCGGGCGATGTGCCGGTGATTGCGGATGGCGGGATCAAATTCTCGGGCGATTTCGCCAAGGCCATTGCGGCGGGCGCGTCCTGCGCGATGGTCGGCTCAATGCTGGCGGGCACCGATGAGAGCCCCGGCGAGGTTATCCTCTACCAGGGCCGGTCGTTCAAAGCCTATCGCGGCATGGGCTCGCTCGGCGCAATGGCCCGCGGCTCGGCGGACCGGTACTTTCAGAAGGATGCGGCCTCCGACAAGCTGGTGCCCGAAGGCATCGAGGGGCAAGTGCCCTATAAAGGACCGGCGGGCGCGGTGATCCATCAGCTCGTGGGCGGCCTGCGCGCGGCGATGGGCTATACCGGGGCGGCAACCGTCGACGCGATCCGCGGCAAGGCGGAATTCGTTCGGATTACGGGCGCCGGGCTCAAGGAAAGCCATGTCCACGACGTGCAGATCACCCGTGAAAGCCCGAATTACCGGATGGGTTGAGCCGTTGCTGGCGGCGTGAACGTGTCGGGCGGCGTGAACGTGACGGGCGGCGTGAACGTGACGGGCGGCGTGCATGTGGCGGGCAGCGTGGACGTGGCGGGCAGCGTGGACGTGGCGGGCAGCGTGGACGTGGCGGGCAGCGTGGACGTGGCGGGCAGCGTGGACGTGGCGGGCGGCGTGGACGTGGCGGGCGGGCGGCGCTTGGCGCGCCCAGCGCCGGCCGCAAAGGCGGATTGCACAGGGGCGCGCGCGCGCGCGGATACCCGCCCGCGAGGTCGCGCGCGCGATGTGGTGGGTTTGATCCCGCCACGCTGCCGAGGCTGACCGAGCGCCATGCCCCGCTACGCGCTCCTCGTCGAATACGACGGCCGCCCGTTCTCGGGCTGGCAACGACAGGCGGACCGGCCCTCGGTGCAGGGCGCCATCGAGGCCGCGCTTGCAGCGCTTGAGCCGGACGTGCCGGCGCTCGCCGCCGCTGGCCGGACCGATGCTGGAGTACACGCCACAGGGCAAGTGGCGCAGGCCGATCTCCGCAAGGCCTGGTCGCCCTTCCGCCTCGCGGAGGCGCTGAACTTCCACCTTCGGCCCGACCCCATTGCTATCCGCGCTGCGGCGCAAATGCCCGAAGACTGGCACGCGCGGTTTTCGGCGGTCGAGCGGCGGTATCTCTACCGGGTATCGACGCGCCGGGCGCCGCCGGTTCTGCTGCGTGGGCGGGTCTGGCACGTGCCGTCGGGCGCAGACGGGGCGGGGCTCGACGCCGGAGCGATGCAGGCGGGCGCCGATGTCCTCACGGGCACCCACGACTTTACGACCTTCCGTGCCGCTGAGTGTCAGGCCGAGAGCCCGGTGAAGACGCTCGACGAGGCGCGCGTGACCGAGGTCGAGACGGAGGAGGGCCCCGAGCTTCACTTTCGCTTCCGCGCCCGCTCGTTCCTTCATTCCCAGGTGCGGAGCTTTGTCGGCACTCTGGCGCAGGTCGGCCGCGGCGCCTGGACGCCCGAGGACGTCCGCCGCGCGCTCGCGGCGCGGGAGAGAGCAGCCTGCGGTCCCGTTTGTCCGCCCCAGGGGCTTTACTTGACCGGGGTGCGCTATCCCGAAGATCCGTTTGCCCCGTGCGCGTGACCCGCCCCCGACCCAAGCCTGCGGCCCGGGGATCAAAGCTGCGGGGGGCCGCGCCACCCCGCGCCGTGCCCCGCCTTCCGCGCCGCGCCGTGCCCCGCCTTCCGCCCTGCGCCACGCCCCGCCTTCCGCCCTGCGCCGCGCCCCGCCTTCCGCCCTGCGCCGCGCCCCGCCTCCCGTCCCACCCGCGACGCCCGCCCGATCAACCCTGACACTCGGCGCGCGAAAGGCGCATTGCGGAAACGCGTGCGTCCGCCCCCACTTTCGCCACGCTTCCTTCGTAGCCCTGCCGCTATGGTTGCGCAGGGTCCGGCCTCGGCTAAGTCGTTCAGAGCACAGGTGAGGGCAGTCCATGGGGCAGGACCACGGCGCACAAGCGCGACGCACGGAGGCCGCGGCACTTGTCCTGCTCCTCGGCTGGGCCCTTTCGGTTGCGCTGCGGGACTGGAACGTTTGGGCCGACGACCTCTCGGCGCTTTACTTTGCCGCCCGGTTTGCGGCGGAGGGCGCGTGGGACTTGGCCTATGCCGCGCCAGCCCACATCATCGGCTACGGGATGACGCCTGAATGGGACGCTGAGGCGGCCGCCCTCGGCTATCCCGGCGCGCATCTTAACCGCTATGTCTATCCTCCGCTCTGGGCCGCGCTCTTTGCCCCGCTCGCCGCGCGCCTCGATCCGCTGATCTTTTACAACGGCTTTGTTCTTCTCCATCTCGGCGCTGTGCTCGCGGGCCTCCTCGCCTGCCGCCGGATGATACCGGAACGGAGCTTTTCGCCCCTTGTCCTTGCGGGGCTGAGCGTGCTGCTCCTTGAGAGCTCTGTCGCCGGGCTCTTTCTTTTCGATCTGTTACAGCCACAGGCGCTCGTGATCGGGCTTTGTTTGTGCGCTCTGGAACGGGCGCAATCGGGCCGGCAGACGACAGCGGGCCTCCTCCTGGCCATTGCCGCTTCGATCAAGATCGCGCCCGGTCTCTTGGTCCTCGCGTTCGTGGTCTGCGGGATGTGGGGCGCGGTGCGGGCCTTTGCCCTTTACGGCGCGGCCCTTCTGGCGCTGAGTGTGCTTTTGGCGGGGGTCGAGGCGCATCGGCTCTTCCTTACGGCGGCCGCAGAGCTCGACGGCATTGTCTTTCTCCTGGCGATCAACCCGAGCGCGGCGGCGCTGCTCTGGGTCCTCGACGCGCTTTGGACGGGCGTGCCGCTTGCTGAGGTCGACGCCAAAGAGGTCGTGGCCAAGCCCGCTTGGATCGGCACCGCCGTGCCACTCCTTGCGCTCACCGCCACCGCGGCCACGCTCTGGATTGTGCGCCGGACCCCCGAAGCAGACAGGGTCTGGCTTGCGGGCGGCATGCTTTACCTTGTCATGACGCTCTTCGGCGGCTTTGCCTGGCTGCATTATATGGTGCTGCCGCTTCTGATGCTGCCGGGCCTAGCGGGGCTCTCGCCGCTTGGACGCGGCTTTGCCGTTGTTCTGTTCTTCGGCCTTCTTCAGAGCATCCCGTTCTACAAAGTCGTGCTGGACCTCTTTCCAGCGCCGGTGCCGCAGATCCTCCTTGGCATCGCCGTTACGCTCGGTTTCTGGGCTATGATGGCGCAGACGGCGCGCCGCCTTGCCGCCGGAGCGGCGTCTTCTCGGCAAGACGAGAGCGCGCCCGCCGGGGCCTAGCCTTGCGCACTTCGCCGCTTGCCCTCGGGCGCCCGCTCCGCAATAACGCCGCGAATTTGCGCCCCCGTTCTGGTCGTGAGCGCCCGTGTGCCACGCGGTCGCAACCGGCCAAAGCAGGGGCCGGCGACCTGGCCCCGACGGGCCGCGGGCGGGGCATCGAGCGGGGGGCAGGCCATGCCGAAGCGGACAGACATCCAGTCCATCATGATCATCGGCGCGGGCCCCATCGTCATCGGACAGGCCTGCGAGTTCGACTATTCCGGCGCCCAGGCGTGCAAAGCGCTGCGCGAGGAAGGCTATCGCGTTATCCTCGTCAATTCGAACCCCGCGACGATCATGACCGATCCAGGCCTCGCGGATGCCACTTATATCGAGCCGATTACGCCCGAGATCGTCGCCAAGATCATCGAAACGGAGCGCCCCGATGCGCTTTTGCCGACGATGGGCGGTCAGACCGGCCTCAACACCTCGCTCAAGCTCGAAGAGATGGGCGTATTGGAGAAGTTCGGCGTGCATATGATCGGCGCCACGCGCGCCGCGATTGAGATGGCCGAGGACCGCGCCCTTTTTCGCGAGGCGATGGACCGGATCGGCCTCGAAAACCCCAAAGCGACCATCGCCACGAGCCTTGAGGAATGCCGCGACGCGCTTGGCCATGTGGGCCTTCCCGCGATCATTCGCCCGGCCTTTACCCTTGGCGGCACCGGTGGCGGGATCGCCTATAACCGCGACGACTACCTTGAGATCTGCAAGGCGGGCCTCGACGCAAGCCCGGTGGGGCAGATCCTGATCGACGAGAGCCTGCTGGGATGGAAAGAGTTTGAGATGGAGGTGGTCCGCGACAAGGCGGACAACGCGATCATCGTCTGCGCCATCGAAAACGTGGACCCGATGGGCGTGCATACGGGCGACTCGATCACCGTCGCCCCGGCGCTGACGCTGACGGACAAGGAATACCAGATGATGCGCAACGGCTCGATTGCCGTTTTGCGCGAGATCGGGGTGGAGACGGGCGGCAGCAACGTGCAATGGGCGGTGAACCCCGCCGATGGGCGGATGGTTGTCATCGAGATGAACCCGCGCGTGTCGCGCAGCTCGGCGCTCGCCTCAAAGGCCACGGGCTTCCCGATCGCCAAGATCGCGGCAAAGCTCGCGGTGGGCTACACGCTCGACGAGCTCGACAACGACATCACCAAGGTCACGCCCGCAAGCTTCGAGCCAACAATAGACTACGTCGTCACGAAAATCCCGCGCTTTGCCTTTGAGAAGTTTCCAGGCGCGAAGCCCGAGCTGACGACGGCGATGAAGTCCGTCGGCGAGGCGATGTCCATCGGGCGGACGATCCACGAAAGCCTGCAAAAGGCGCTTGCCTCGATGGAGACGGGCCTCACCGGGTTTGACGAGATCGCCATCCCCGGTGCGCCCGATGTCGCGCAGATCACCAAGGCGCTGAGCGCGCGCCACCCCGACCGGATCCGTGTGATTGCCCAGGCCATGCGCCACGGGCTCACGGACGGTCAGATCAACGCGGCGACGGCCTACGACCCGTGGTTTCTCGCCCGCATCCGCGAGATCGTCGATGCTGAGGCGCAGCTGCGCAAAGACGGCCTGCCCCTCGATGCGGATGGTCTGCGTGCGCTCAAGATGCTTGGGTTCACAGATGCGCGGCTTGCCAAGCTCACGGGCCGCGACGAGGGGCAGGTGCGCCGCGCGCGGGCCAATCTCGGCGTCGTCGCCAGCTTCAAGCGGATCGACACCTGTGCGGCCGAGTTTGAGGCGCAGACGCCCTATATGTATTCGACCTACGAGGTCCCCGCGATGGGCGAGGTCGAGTGTGAGAGCCGCCCGACTGAAGCCCAGAAGGTCGTGATCCTCGGAGGCGGGCCGAACAGGATCGGGCAGGGGATCGAGTTCGACTATTGCTGCTGTCACGCGTGCTTTGCGCTGACCGAGGCGGGCTATGAGACGATCATGGTCAATTGCAATCCGGAGACCGTATCGACCGACTATGACACCTCCGACCGGCTCTATTTCGAGCCGCTGACCTTTGAGCACGTGATGGAGATCCTGCGCGTCGAACAGCAGGCCGGTACGCTGAAGGGCGTGATCGTGCAGTTCGGCGGCCAGACGCCCCTAAAGCTCGCCCGCGCGTTGGAGGCCGAGGGCGTGCCGATCCTCGGCACAACGCCCGACGCCATCGACCGCGCCGAGGACCGGGAACGCTTTCAGGCGCTGGTGCATAAGCTGGGGCTGAAGCAGCCGAAGAACGCCATCGCCTCGTCGGACGCCGCCGCGCTGGAGCTTGCCGACGAGATCGGCTTTCCCCTCGTCATCCGCCCGTCCTATGTCCTCGGAGGGCGCGCGATGGAGATCGTGCGCGACCGTGCGCAGCTTGAGCGCTACATCTCGGAGGCGGTCGTGGTGTCTGGCGACAGCCCGGTCCTGCTCGACAGCTATCTCGACGGCGCGGTCGAGGTCGATGTCGACGCGCTGTCGGATGGCACGTCGGTACATGTCGCGGGGATCATGCAGCACATCGAGGAGGCGGGCGTTCATTCGGGCGATTCTGCCTGTTCGTTGCCGCCTTACTCGCTCGATGACGGGATCGTCGCCGAGATGGAGCGGCAGACGGAGGCGCTGGCGCTTGAGCTGGGCGTGATCGGCCTGATGAACGTGCAATTCGCGGTCAAGGCGGGCGAGGAAGGGCAGGACGAGGTCTACCTCATCGAGGTAAACCCCCGCGCCTCCCGCACTGTGCCGTTTGTGGCCAAGGCCGTGGGCTCGCCCATCGCCTCCATCGCCGCGCGCCTCATGGCGGGCGAGCCGATGGGCGCCTTCGATCTCGTCTCGCCGAAGATCGAGAGCTTCGCCGTGAAGGAGGCTGTCCTGCCCTTCGCCCGCTTCCCCGGTGTGGACACGCTCCTCGGCCCCGAAATGCGCTCGACCGGAGAGGTCATGGGCTCGGATGCAAGCTTTCACCGGGCATTCCTGAAGGCGCAATTGGGGGCCGGGTCCGACCTGCCGCGGAACGGTCGAGTGTTTCTCTCGATCAAGGAGGCCGACAAGACCGAGATGCTCTTGGAAGCGGCGCAGGTGCTCGTGGCGCTCGGTTTTGAGATCGTCGCAACGCGGGGCACCGCGGCCTATCTGGCGACAGGCGGCGTGACGGCGGAGATCGTCAACAAGGTCTACGAGGGGCGGCCCAATATCGTCGACATGATGAAGGACGGCCGGATCGATCTGGTGATGAACACGACCGAAGGCGCGCAAGCGGTCGAGGATTCACGCTCCATGCGCAACGTCGCCCTGACCGACCGCATCCCCTACTTTACCACCCTAGCCGCCTCCCACGCCGCCGCCCTTGCGATGAAGGCGCGGGAAGAGGGCGAGATCGGGGTGATGGCGTTGCAGGCAGGGTAGGGCACGCGAAGGGGTCATTGCGCGCGCCGATCAAGTCCGCGCCAGGTGTCCTGCATATCAGCTGACCCTGCATGCCTCGTAGAGGCGTCTGTCTAAGGCGTCTTGGTTTCTTTGGGCGTTCTTTGTTGCGCAAATCAAGGCTCAGACAGCCCTAGTTTTGCACTTGAACGGCATCACGCAAATCGTTGGCCTTCAGCGCGTTACGCCGGCGCGGTCCTATGGCACCTCAGTGAGAGTGGTCTGGTCCGCGACCCGGGCCGGCGCCGGGCGCCTTAGTTCGATGCCTCTTCGCGGACGAGTTGGCCGTCTTCCCAGAGACCCTCGACCTCGGTCCCATCGGCATAGACGATGACGCCCTGGCCCGCGCGGCGTCCGTCGATGAAGCTGCCGGTATAGACGTCGCCCGTCGCGTAGGTCGCGCGGCCCGCGCCGTGCATTTGCCCGCCGCGCCAACCGCCGGTGTAGGAAAAGCCATCGGGCCGCGTGAGCCTACCTTCGCCGGCGCGCAGGCCCTCGGCAAAGCCGCCCTCGTAGACCGTGCCGTTGGCATAGCGCGCTATCCCCGTCCCGTGGGGCTCGCCGCCCAGCCACGTGCCGGCATAGGAATAGCCGTCTGCGTAGGTCATCGTGCCCTCGCCCTCGGGCAGGCCCGCCACGAAGGCGCCCTCATAGACTGTACCGTCGGCATAGCTGGCAACGCCAGCGCCGTGCATCACGCCCTCTTGCCAGCCGCCCTCATAGCGCGCGCCATCGGGATAGGTGATCGCCCCTTCGCCATGGGCGAGGCCGTCGAGAAGCGCGCCCTCGTAAACGGTGCCATCGGGATAGCGCACCAGGCCCGTGCCCTCGATCCGCCCCTCGGCCCAGCTGCCCTCGTAGACGTAGCCGTCGGCGCCCTCAAAGCGGCCCTGTCCATGGCGGAGATCGCCGAGAAACCCGCCCTCGTAGCTGCCACCGCTGGCATAGGCGATCCGCCCCTCGCCCTCGCGCCGGCCATTGACGAGCTGGCCCTCGTAGACGTCGCCGTTGGGCTGAGCGAGGCGCCCCTCGCCATGGATGCGTCCGCCGTCCCAGGTGCCGACATATTCGAGCCCTTCGGCGGTCACGAGCCGGCCTTGGCCCGCCCGCTGGCCCTGGACCATCCCGCCCTCGTAGCGCGAGCCATCGGGATAGGTGATTGTGCCCTCGCCCTCCTTGACGCCCGCGACCCAATCGCCTTCGTAGCGGTAGCCGTTCGGCGCCGTGAGCACGCCGCGCCCGGTCGGCTGGCCCGCGGCGAAGGTTCCTTCAAATCGCGTGCCATCGGCGTAAACGACGACGCCCTCGCCCTCCTTGCTGCCCGCAATCCATGCGCCCTCGTAGGAGCCGCCATCGGCATAGGCGATGCGGCCAAACCCGTCGGGCTGGCCGCGGGCAAACTCGCCCTCATAGATCGATCCGTCCGGAAACCTGGCCTGGCCCTGGCCGAGGATCTCGCCCTCGACCCAGGCGCCGGTGTATTCGTAGCCATTGGGCAGACGATAGGTGCCTTGGCCGTGCTGCAAGCCATCTTTGAACGTGCCCTCGTAGACACCGCCGTTTTCGTATTGCTTGGTCTCGATCCGGCCGACCTGCGCCTCCGCCATGGGCGCGGCGCCGACAAGGAGGAGCGCTGCGAGGGCGAGCGCGAAAGCGGGGCGGGCCGGTCGGAAGCGGAGCATCTGGAGCCTCGTGGTTCAGAGCCGGAACGGGAGGGCCGCCCAGCCGGCTGGGAGGCGACCGTATAGGTTTGAAGGCGCGGGACGCGGCTCAGCGCGTTGATCCGTGTCGTGGGCAAACTACGTGCCGCCGCGTAGGCGAGCAACGCTTTTTCGCCGCCGCTTCCTTTCGAGCCGCAAGCTGCTAAAAGGGCGCAACACCACTCGGGATTTGCGGAGCCGCCAAAGATGGACCGTTTTCGTCTGACCCTGGCGCAGCTGAACCCGACTGTCGGCGCGCTCGCCGAAAACGCGGCACAGGCGCGCGAAGCGTGGGAGGCCGGTCGGGAGGCCGGGGCCGACATGGTGGTCCTGCCCGAGATGTTCCTTTCCGGGTATCAGGCGCAGGACTTGGTGATGAAGCCCGCCTTTGTCGCCGATTGCGCGCGGCACCTGTCGCGACTGGCCGAGGATTGCGCAGATGGCCCGGCGCTCGGCATCGGCCTGCCCCATGCCGAAGGCGGTGCGATCTACAACGTCTATTGCATCCTCAAAGACGGAGGCGTGCAGGCGCGCATCTCCAAGCACCATTTGCCGAACTTCAACGTCTTCGACGAAAAGCGGATGTTCGAGGCGGGTCCGATCCACGGCCCCTACACGATCGGCCCCGTCCGGATCGGCACGCCGATCTGCGAGGATGCCTGGCACGCGGATGTGGCCGAGACCCAGGCCGAAACAGGGGCCGAGATCCTGATCGTACCCAATGGCTCGCCCTATTTTCGCGGCAAGCGCGATATCCGGATGGGCCACATGGTCTCGCGCGTGGTGGAGACGGGGCTGCCGCTTGTCTATCTCAACCTTGTCGGCGGACAGGACGACCAGATGTTTGACGGCGCGTCGTTTGTGCTGAACCCCCATGCCAAGCTCGTGCGCCAGCTCCCGGTGATGGAGGAAGCCATCGCCCATGTCGATTTCGTCAACGGTGCCGAGGGATGGGAGGCGGTGCCAGGCGCGGTCGCGCATTACCCTGATGCATGGGAGCAGGACTATCGCGTGATGGTCGAGGCGCTGCGCGATTACCTGCGCAAGTCGGGCTTTGAAAAGGTGCTGCTCGGGCTCTCAGGCGGAGTCGACAGCGCGCTCGTCGCCGTCATTGCCGCCGACGCCGTCGGGCCAGAGAACGTCCGCTGCGTGATGCTGCCCTCCGAATACACGTCCGCCCATTCGCTCGAAGATGCCGCGGGCGTCGCCGAGCGGCTCGGCTGCCGCCTCGATGAGGTCCCCATCGGCGCGGCACGCGATGCTGTGTCCTCGACGCTGCAGCCGCTCTTTCTCGGGACAAATAGCGGGATCGCGGAAGAAAACATTCAGTCGCGCCTGCGCGGGCTCTTGCTGATGGCGCTCTCGAACAAGTTTGGCGAGATGCTGCTGACGACCGGAAACAAGTCTGAGGTCGCCGTCGGCTATGCCACGATCTATGGCGACATGTCAGGCGGCTACAACCCGATCAAAGATCTCTACAAGACCCGCGTCTTCGAGACCTGCCGCTGGCGCAACCGCGAACATCGCTCCTGGATGAGGGGCCCGGCGGGTGAGGTCATCCCCCCGCGCGTGATCGACAAGGCGCCCTCGGCAGAGCTCCGGGCCGATCAGAAAGACGAGGATAGCTTGCCGCCCTATGATGTGCTTGATGCGATCCTGGAGCGGCTTATTGACGACGAACAATCCGTCGTCGAGGTGATCGCTGCGGGCTATGACCGAGAGACGGTGCAGCGGGTCGAGCATCTGATCTACATCAGCGAGTACAAGCGCTATCAATCCGCCCCCGGCGCTCGCCTCACGCGACGCGCCTTTTGGCTCGACCGGCGGTATCCGATCGTCAATCGCTGGCGCGACCCGAGCGGAGCGGCCAACGCCGCCGAATGAGCGCCGCCCGGCGCCTTGGTCCGACAACCGCGCGCAACTGGGGTTGGGTGTCAATCCCTGCGGCCGTGGCATTGGCCTTTGGTGCGGGCGCGATCGAGGCGACGTGGCGGCTTGGGTTTGGCTGGCAGGAGACGGGTCTGCCCCTTTCGGTCGCGCTGCCGGCAGGAGCACTGGCGCTCTGGCTCTGGCGGCAGCCGCCGTTTGAACGCACCGCGCTTGTTTTGACCAAGGACGGCCTTTGTGTCGAAGGGCGGCGATTGCAGGTGGCTCTGGCCTGGGAAGAGATCGCCGCGATCACCTATCGCCCCTCTTCGATGGGCCCCGCGCACATGACGCTCGAACGCGCGGCAGCGACAGACGACGGCGCAGGAGGCGCATCCGAGGATCCGGTTACGCCTGCGGCCTATCTCACAGCAAAGGCCGAGGCGGGCCTCGGCGATGCGCCGGGGCTGATGTTTCCGGTGCGCGCCACGGGCGCCCGCGCTGAAGAGATCGTGGCCTTTTTGGCCCGTGGCGCCGCCGAGGCGGGGTTTGAGGTCTCCGAGCCGATGCGCGGCGACGCCCGCGCGCTCCACCGCCTGCCGGGCCCGCGCCGGTGGACGGTTGTGCGCAGGGAGGCGTGATGGGCGCAGGCGCGCAACGCCGGCTGCGACCGTTGGAGTGTCGGCGAGAATGGCAGGCAAGATGCCAAAGCTCGGGGCGCCCGACGCACCGGTCAGCCTGCGCACAATTCCAGTAGCCATGGCCGGATTGTCCGGTTATCTTATTCAAAGGGGTCGAGACAGGCCCGCGACAGGATAGCGCCCAACGCGGCGCGCATGGCAGAAACAGGCAAAGTTGGGCAACACTCCATGACGGAGATGGTCCATGGAACGGCGCCCCTTCAGGCGGGGGACCCGGTCCTTCCCCGGTGGTGGCGCAGCGTCGACAAGTGGTCGATTGCCTGCGTCTTTATGTTGTTCGGCATCGGCCTCCTCCTTGGCATGGCGGCCTCGGTGCCGCTGGCCGAGCGCAACGGGCTTCCCCAATTTCACTATGTCGAGCGGCAAGCCGTCTTCGGGGCGATGGCGCTTCTGGTCATGCTTGTCGTCTCGATGATGTCGCCGGCACTGGTGCGCCGCCTCGGTGTGCTCGGCTTCGGCGCGGGTCTTGTGGCGCTCGCGCTTTTGCCGGTTCTTGGGACCGATTTCGGCAAGGGCGCGGTGCGGTGGTATTCGCTGGGCTTTGCGAGCCTGCAGCCCTCGGAATTCCTCAAGCCCTGCTTTGTGATCCTCGTGGCCTGGATGATGGCGGCCGCCCATGACGTGACCGGTCCGCCGGGGCGGACGATGTCGCTTGGCGTGGCGCTGATCGTGGCCGCCCTTCTGGCCATTCAACCCGATTTCGGCCAAGCCGCACTTGTCCTCTTTGCCTGGGGGGTGATGTATTTCATTGCGGGCGCGTCGATTGTCCTTCTGGTGGGGCTCGCTGCCGCTGCGGTCGGCGCGGGCCTCCTTGCGTATTCGAGCTCGGAGCATTTCGCGCGGCGGATCGACGGGTTTCTCGCGCCCGATCTCGACCCAAGGACCCAGCTCGGTTTTGCCACCAATGCGATCCGCGAGGGCGGCTATTTCGGCGTGGGCGTCGGCGAGGGCCAGGTGAAGTGGTCGCTTCCGGATGCGCATACCGACTTCATCATCGCCGTGGCGGCCGAGGAATACGGGCTCGTGCTCGTGGCCCTCATCATAGCGCTTTACGCGACGATCGTCGTGCGCGCGCTCTGGCGGCTGATGCGAGAGCGCGACCCGTTCATCCGGCTCGCGGGCGCAGGCCTGGCCTGCATGTTCGCGGCCCAGGCCATGATCAATATGGGCGTCGCGGTGCGGCTTCTGCCGGCCAAGGGCATGACGCTGCCGTTTGTCAGTTACGGTGGGTCTTCGCTCATTGCGGGGGGCATCGCGCTCGGCGCGCTTTTGGCGCTGACGCGGGCGCGGCCCCAAGGCGCGATGGCAGATCTCTTTGGCCGCGCCGGGCGGGGGCGCTGAGATGGCTCTGTCTGGCGCAGATGGCGGATCGGCCCTTCGGGGAGGATATTTGCTGGCCCAAAGAAGACAGGGGCGGGGCCGCGTGTGCTCGGGGCCTTTGCTGTGAGTGGACGGCTTTGCATCATCGCAGCGGGCGGGACGGGCGGGCATATGTTCCCTGCCCAGGCGCTCGCCGAGGGCTTGCTGGAACGCGGCTGGCGGGTCGTTCTGTCAACGGATGCGCGGGGCGCGCGCTATGCGGGCGGGTTTCCGAAAGCGGTGCGGATCGAGCGCGTCGCCTCGGCGACATTTGCGCGGGGCGGCCTTCTGGCAAAGGCACTCGTTCCATTTCGGCTCGCGGGCGGGGTCGTGGGCGCGACCCTTTCGATGCTGCGCGAAAAGCCCGCGCTCGTCGTCGGCTTCGGCGGTTATCCGGCGATCCCCGCGATGGCGGCGGCGTGGCTTTTGCGTCTGCCAAGGCTGATCCACGAGCAGAACGGAGTGTTGGGCCGGGTGAACCAGGTCTTTGCAAAGCGCGTCGCCGCGGTGGCCTGTGGGACATGGCCAACGGCGCTGCCCGAGGGCGTTTGTGGCATCTACACCGGCAACCCGGTGCGCGGGGCAGTGCTGGAGCGGGCGGGGGCGGCCTACATTCCCCCCGGCGATTACCCGATGTCGCTCGTCGTGATCGGCGGCAGCCAAGGGGCTCGGATCCTGTCGGACGTGGTGCCGCCGGCCATTGCCGCTTTGCCGCTAGCAGTGGTCGGGCGCCTGCGCGTTGCCCACCAGGCGCGCAAGGAGGACGAGGCGCGCGTTGCGGCCTATTATGCCGAGCACGGGGTGGCCGCAGAGGTCGCACCGTTCTTTGCCGACATTCCGCGCCGCTTGAGCGAGGCGCAGCTTGTGATCAGCCGGGCAGGCGCGTCATCGGTTGCCGACATCTCAACCATCGGGCGGCCGTCGATCCTCGTGCCGCTCGCCTCCGCGCTCCGCGATGAACAGAGCGCCAATGCAAGCGGGCTCGCCCGGGCAGAGGCGGCCGTCGTGATCCCCGAAAGCCAGCTTGCGCCCGAGACGCTGACAGCGCATATCGCCGCGATCCTCGAGCAGCCCGAGGCCGCGCGCCGCATGGCGGCCAACGCGCTGGGCGTGGGCCGGCCGGATGCGACCGAGCGCCTCGTGGCGCTTGCCGAAGACCTGGCCGAGGGCAGGCCGCCCGCAACGACGCAACAGATGATCGGATAGAGCTTTATGGACGGCAGCGCGATGATGAACCCGGCAACGAAACTGCCCCAGGATGTGGGGCCGATCCATTTCGTGGGTGTCGGTGGGATCGGGATGTCGGGCATCGCTGAGGTGCTGCTGAACCACGGCTACAGCGTCCAGGGCTCGGACCTTAAAGCCTCAAAGATCACGGCGCGGCTGGAGGCGCTGGGCGCGCGCGTCTTTCTCGGCCAGTCGGCGGAAAACCTGCAGGGTGCAGAGGTCGTCGTCATCTCGTCGGCGATTAAGCCGGGCAATGCCGAACTCGACGCCGCACGGGCGCAGGGCCTGCCGGTTGTGCGCCGGGCCGAGATGCTGGCCGAGCTCATGCGCCTCAAGTCGAATGTCGCCGTGGCCGGAACACACGGCAAGACGACGACCACGACGATGGTCGCGACCCTCCTCGATGCGGGCGGCGCAGACCCAACCGTGATCAACGGCGGGATCATCCATGCCTATGGCTCGAACGCGCGCGCGGGCCAGGGCGAGTGGATGGTGGTCGAGGCCGATGAGAGCGATGGCACGTTCAACCGGCTGCCGGCGACCATCGCCATTGTGACCAACATCGACCCCGAACACATGGAGCATTGGGGCACGATCGAAAACCTGCGCCAGGGCTTTGACGACTTCGTCTCCAACATCCCGTTTTACGGCCTCGCCGTCTGCTGTACCGACCACCCCGAGGTGCAGGCGCTGGTCGGCCGGATCACCGACCGGCGGGTGCTGACCTTTGGGTTCAACGCCCAGGCCGATGTGCGCGCGGTGAACCTGCGCTATGACAAGGGCGTGGCGCAGTTCGATGTGGCGCTCCAGGCCGAGGGTGCGCTGATCGAGGGCTGCACGTTGCCAATGCCCGGGGATCACAACGTCTCCAACGCGCTCGCCGCCATCGCCGTCGCCCGGCATCTTGGCATCAAGCGGGCCGAAATCCGCGCAGCGCTTGCAAAGTTCGGCGGGGTTAACAGGCGTTTCACGAAAGTGGGCGAAGTGAACGGTGTGACTATTATCGACGATTACGGGCACCACCCCGTCGAGATTGCGGCGGTGTTGAAGGCGGCGCGGCAAGCGGTCGGGCCCGAGCTGGGGGCGCATGGCGTGCCAGGGCGCGTCATCGCCGTGCACCAGCCGCACCGCTACACGCGGCTGTCCTCGCTCTTTGATGACTTTTGCAACTGCTTTAACGAGGCCGACGTGGTTGCCATTGCGGATGTCTTTGCGGCGGGGGAAGCGCCGATCGAGGGGGCGAGCCGCGACGATCTTGTGGCCGGTCTGATCCGCCATGGGCACCGGCATGCCCGCGCGATCCATGACGAGGACGATCTCGAACGGCTGGTCCGCGAGCAGACGCAGCCCGGCGACATGGTCGTCTGCCTTGGGGCGGGCACGATCAGCACCTGGGCGGGGCGCTTGCCTGAACGTCTGACGGCTGAGGCGCAGGATGGCTGAACGCGGACGCCTTCGTCCGCGCAAACGCGGGAGAGTGCGATGCCGTTGTCGCTGACACTAGCCTGCCTCTGGGCAATTGTCGCCTGCGCCGTTGCGTTTCTGCCCTCGAAGCGGAGCCATTGGCCACAGGCCGTGGTGCTGATTGCCATCGGGATCCCGCTTCTGGGATTTGTGACCTACGAGAACGGGCCGCTGGTCGGCCTCTTGTGCTTTGGCGCGGGCGCGTCGATCCTACGCTGGCCGGTGGTCTATGCGGTTCGCTGGTTGCGCGCGAGCGGGCGGCGGGCGCCGGCCAAGCGCGCTACCACGGACGAGCGCGAAGAAGAGAAACCCGCCTCGAGCACTGAGTAGGGCGGTGGGCGCCGGCGGGCTGGTGTCAGAGAGGGAACCGTGGATGGCAGACATGCCCACGCCGCGCGGGCGGCTCACGCCCATGCGGCCGCTGGCCGAGCTTACGTGGCTGCGCGTTGGCGGGCCGGCGGAGTGGTTCTTTCAGCCTGCCGATGTCGAGGATCTGGCCGCTTTTCTCGCCGCGCTTCCAGCCGATGTTGCGGTCTTTCCGATGGGTGTCGGATCGAATCTCATTGTACGCGATGGCGGCCTGCCGGGCGTCACGATCCGGCTCGGACGCGCCTTTCACGCCATCGAGATCGGGGAAGAGACAGTTACGGCGGGGGCGGCGGCCCTCGATGCGCAGGTGGCCAAGCGCGCGGCAGATGCGGGGCTCGATCTGACGTTTCTGCGCACGATCCCAGGCTCCATCGGCGGTGCGGTGCGGATGAATGCGGGCTGCTACGGCACCTACGTCGCCGATCATCTGCGCACGGCCCGCGCCGTCACACGTGCGGGCGAGACGGTCACGCTGACAGCAGACGACCTCGATCTTGCCTATCGCAGCT
Source organism: Pseudomonadota bacterium (assembly GCA_038745585.1). Taxonomy (GTDB): domain Bacteria; phylum Pseudomonadota; class Alphaproteobacteria; order Rhodobacterales; family Rhodobacteraceae; genus HLUCCA09. The sequence continues at coordinate 166,863 of JBCDLH010000002.1, read as the reverse complement.
CGGCTTTGCCGGCGGGGTGGGTCCTGATCGAGGCGACCTTTAACGCCGAACGGGGCGACCCCGTCACGCTGCACGAGCGGATGGCGGCGCAGCTCGCCAAGCGCGACGCAACCCAGCCCACCAAAGACCGGACGGCGGGCTCGACCTTCCGCAACCCTGCGGGCTTTTCTTCGACCGGCCGCGCCGATGACGTGCATGACCTCAAGGCTTGGAAGCTGATTGAGGAGGCGGGCATGAAGGGCGCCTGGCGCGGCGGGGCGCAGATGTCGGAAAAGCACGCCAACTTCCTCGTCAATGCTCGGCAAGCGACCGCCGCCGACCTCGAGGGATTGGGCGAAGAGGTCAGAAAAAGAGTTTACGCTCAGCACGGTATAGAGCTAGATTGGGAAATCATGAGGGTCGGTAAACCGGCCCCGACGCCGCAAGGCGGATCAGACAAGCGCTGACAGGCGACGAAACAAAAAGCGAGGGCGGGCAGCCTCCTTCTCTGTTGTACACGGCCGTTGGGCGTGGATGACACGGGACCTAGCCGGCTCAAATTGAGGCGGGGCAGTGCCCCATCAGATGCCGTGGACGCCTTGGACAGGCGCGCTCCGGCTTGAGGCGGGACGGGCATGTCGAGCAGGGCAGCCGTTACTGATGCCATGGCCCATGGGGGCGCGCTCTCGCGCGGCGCTTGCCGTGGGCGGTTGGGCGTGGCTTGCGTGCGGGTGCGCGTGGCTTGCGCGCGGGTGCGCGTGGCTTGCGCGCGGGTGCGCGTGGCTTGCGCGCGGGTGCGCGTGGCTCGCGCGCGGGGAGCGTACCCGTGAGGTTCTTTGCCCAGGCCGATCCAGCGCCCTCGCGCATCGCCTACCGGCTCGAACGGATGTGGCTCCGCCCGTCGATCCGCCGCGCATGCCGGATCGGGCTGCCGCTCGGGGCGCTCGCGGCCATCCTTGGCTGGTGGGCCTCGGACGCAGCCCGGATCGAGCTTTTGCGCGACACCGCCGCCGAGATGCAGCGCGCCGTCGAGGAGCGCCCCGAGTTCATGGTGCGGCTGATGGCGGTCGACGGGGCTTCGCCCGAGCTCTCCCACGCGATCCATGAGAGCATCCATATCGGCTTTCCGGTCTCCTCCTTCGATATCGAGCTTGATGCGATCCGGGCCGAGATTGCCGCGCTCGATGCGGTGGCCGAGGTGCGGGTGCGGATCCGGCCCGGCGGCATCCTCCAGGTCGACATCACCGAGCGGGAGCCTGCGTTGATCTGGCGCTCGAATGCCGGGCTGATCCTTGTCGATGCAACGGGCCATCCGATCGCGGCCACCCAAGCGCGGGCTGATTGGCCTGAGCTGCCGCTCATCGCAGGCGACGGCGCGCATCACGCCGCCGAAGAAGCGCTCGCGCTCTTTGCCGCGACCGCGCCACTCGCCGAACGGGTCCGCGGCTTGCAGCGGCGGGGCGCGCGGCGCTGGGACATCGTGCTGACCGACAGCCAGCGGATCATGCTGCCCGAGACCGGCCCAGTCGCCGCCCTCGAATACGTGCTCGCCCTCGACGCTGCGCGGGATCTTTTGTCCCGCGACGTCTCCGATATCGACCTGCGGCTTGCCGAGCGTCCGACGCTGCGCCTGTCGCCCTTTGCCCAAGACGAACTGAACCGGATCCGCGCGCCGCGCGCGTCCGGACCGGCCCCTGGAGCAGCCAATCCATGACCGATCTCTACCAATCCCAACGTGCCATGCGGCGCATGCGAAAACAGGCAATGGATCGCGGCGTGATCGCCATCCTCGATGTGGGCTCTGCCAAAATCGCCTGCCTCGTGCTGCGCTTTGACGGGCCCGAGCGGCTGCCGCTCTCGGACGGTGTGGGCTCGCTCGCCGGGCAAAGCTCGTTTCGCGTGATCGGCGCGGCGACAACGCGGTCGCGCGGGGTCGCGTTTGGCGAAGTCCACGCCATGCAGGAGACCGAGCGCGCGATCCGCACGGCCGTCCAGGCCGCACAGAAGATGGCGGGAACGCGTGTCGATCACGTCATCGCCTGTCTTTCCGGCGCCCGGCCGCGCTCCTATGGGCTCGACGGGCAGATCCGGCTCGGCGAAACTGTCATCGATGAGGCCGATGTTGCGCGCGTCCTCGCGGCCTGCGATGTGCCCGATATCGGGCCGGGGCGCGCGGTGCTCCACGCGCAGCCCGTGAACTTTGCCATCGATCACCGTTCGGGCCTTTGCGATCCGCGCGGGCAATTGGGCAACGCACTCACGGCCGATATGCACCTGCTGACGGTCGAAGACGGTGCGATCCAGAACCTGCTCTACTGCATCAAGCGCTGCGATCTGGAGCTCGCGGGGCTCGCCTCATCGGCTTATGTCTCGGGGATTTCGGCACTGGTCGAAGATGAGCAGGAGCTCGGCGGCGCCTGTATCGACATTGGCGGAGGCGCAACGGGGATCTCCGTCTTCATCAAGAAACATATGATTTACGCCGATAGCGTTCGCATCGGTGGCGAGCACGTGACGGCGGACATCTCCAAAGGTCTGCAGGTGCCGATGACGACGGCCGAGCGGATTAAGACCGTGTTCGGCGGGGTCGTGGCGACCGGGATCGACGACCGCGAGATGATCGAGATCGGCGGCGATACCGGCGATTGGGAGCATGACCGGCGGACGGTCAGCCGGGCCGAACTTATCGGGATCATGCGCCCGCGCGTCGAGGAAATCCTCGAAGAGGTGCGCGCGCGGCTCGATGCGGCCGGCTTTGATAGCCTGCCGGCGCAGCAGATCGTACTGACCGGCGGGTCGAGCCAGATCCCCGGGCTCGACGGCATGGCGAGCCGCATTCTCGGCCAGCAGGTTCGCCTCGGGCGGCCCTTGCGCGTCCAGGGTTTGCCCCAGGCGGCGGCGGGCCCGGCCTTTGCGTCGTCCGTGGGGCTCTGCCTCTTTGCGGCCCATCCGCAGGACGAATGGTGGGATTTCGAGATGCCCGCCGACCGCTATCCCGCCCGCTCCTTGCGCCGCGCGATGCGCTGGTTTCGCGATAATTGGTAATTCCGTAAGTCGAGTACCTCCGCCTGCATCTTGTAGGGGCCTGGGATCTTCGCACCCCGGCACGGAGCAAAGGCCGCCGTTCCAGCGCCGTCCCGTCCCCACGGGTCGGCGCTTTGTCTCCGCTATCGCATAGCTCAGGGTGGTGAGGGGCTTGGCTAGGATAAAGCGCTCTAGCCCTTTCGTTGCAGCGCCAACCCACGGGACGGCGCTGGCACGGCTTGCGCCTCTCAGTGAGCGTTTGGAGTTTTTGGTTTCGCAGTTTTCCTGAACAATCCGCGTGACCACACCGTCCCTGCTTGCTACGCTACCGCGGAAGGCGCCCGCCAGAGGTGCCACGCGGCAGGCAGAGCAGTCGCCCCGCACAACCGAAAAGCGAAACGCTAGCAGCCTGCCGTCCGGCGGGCCTTTAGACGTGCCTTAAGAGTGCGACCCAACATCTTGTTTGATTGCGTAGACTTTGGCGACTCTCCGCTTTCGGGCCAATATTTGGTATGAATCTGCCGATTTCCGCGTGACGAAGCGTCCACAGCTGGGTATGTTTCTCAATAATTACGGGGAATGCGGGCTTGACGGTGGCCTTTCGGACACCGCCGCGGGCGCGCAGACGGGCACGTGACAACCAAAAAGCAGGCGACCGGAGCAATGACCTTGAACCTTTCCATGCCAGAAGCAGAGCACGCCGATCTCAAGCCGCGCATCACCGTTTTCGGCGTCGGCGGCGCGGGCGGCAATGCGGTCAACAACATGATCGAAAAGGAGCTCCAGGGCGTCGAGTTCGTTACCGCCAACACCGATGCCCAGGCGCTCCAGCAATCCCGCGCGCCGGCGCGGATCCAGATGGGCGTCAAGGTCACCGAGGGGCTTGGCGCAGGGGCCAAGGCGCAGATCGGTGCGGCCGCGGCGGAGGAGACGATCGAAGAGATCGTCGACCAACTGGCCGGCGCGCATATGTGCTTTATTACCGCCGGGATGGGCGGCGGGACGGGGACGGGGGCTGCGCCGATCATCGCCCAAGCCGCGCGGGAGCTTGGCGTGCTCACGGTCGGGGTCGTCACCAAGCCGTTCCAGTTTGAGGGCGGCAAGCGGATGCGCCAGGCCGAGGAGGGGGTCGAACGCCTGCAAAAGGTCGTCGACACCCTGATCATCATCCCCAACCAAAACCTCTTTCGCCTTGCCAACGAGAAGACGACGTTCACCGATGCGTTCAGCCTCGCCGACGACGTTCTCTATCAAGGCGTGAAAGGGGTGACCGATCTTATGGTCCGCCCGGGTCTGATCAATCTCGATTTCGCCGATGTCCGCGCCGTAATGGACGAGATGGGCAAGGCGATGATGGGGACGGGCGAGGCCGAAGGCGAAGAGCGCGCGATCCAAGCCGCCGAGAAGGCGATTGCCAACCCGCTCCTTGACGAGATCTCGCTCAGGGGCGCGAAGGGCGTTTTGATCAATATCACAGGCGCCCATGACCTGACGCTGTTCGAGCTCGATGAGGCGGCAAACCGCATTCGCGAAGAGGTCGACCCCGACGCCAACATCATCGTCGGCTCGACGCTCGACGGTGCGATGGAGGGCCGGATGCGCGTCTCTGTTGTGGCCACCGGGATCGATGCATCTTTGGAGGAGCGTGACGCGCCTGTGCCCCGCCGCCGCATGGCCGATCCGCTGCGGCTCGACACGCCCCACCCGGAGGCAGAGCCCCAGGGGCCGGCGCTCCACCAGATCGCCGCTGAGCATATTGAGATGCCGGTGGCGGACGTGTCCGAGCCCGGCCTCTTTGACGGCCACGCGGCACATGCGGACGCGGAGGCCGAGGGGCTGGCCGCGCATCCCGACGACGAGCTGCCGCCCCCCGCCTATAATCCGGAGGCCGCGCGTACCACGCCGCGCCACTTGACCGATGAGGCCGCTCAACCGGATTTTGTGGCGCCTAAAGGTGGCGCGCGACCGGGCTCTGCCGCGGAAAGAGTATCGCCGGGCACGCCATCGCCCGAAGCAATGGCGCGTCTGCAGGCCGCGGTGGGCAAATCGCGCCCGGACGCACCGCCTCCGGCTGCGGGGCAAGATCCGAGCGGCGCCGCAGGCGGCCGCTTTGGCATTTCGTCTTTCATCAACCGTATGTCGGGCCATGGCGTCGAACGGGGTGTTGAGCGGGGCGCTGAACGCAACGATGGGCGCAGCGATGGGCGCGTCGCCGACACGCCAGAGCGCACCGAACCGAACCCACGCACCGAACCGAACCTGCGCGGCGAGGCGAGCCGCCCGGTTGCGACCCGTCAGACGCCCGCGCAGACCTATTACGACGAAGACGCTGCGCCCGATGCCGATCCGAGCGGCGAGCAAGAGCGCATCGAGATCCCGGCCTTCCTGCGTCGGCAAGCGAACTGAGACCTAGAGGCGCGCGCCGGGTGTCCGCCCGCCGTCGCTCCACTTCGTCTGGCCTTCCGGCTCAGGATTAGGGCGTCCGACTGGGCGCTCTGACGGTTGACCGCGCGGTAAAATTCCGCGCTGCGGCGTGAGCATGAATGCTCAAAACGGTTGGCACACCGAACCTTTTCCATTTTTAGTCAAAGGCTTATGCCGCGACATTTCTGCGCAGGCGAAAACTCGCCGATCGTGGAAAGTGTCTATTTCAGGCGGTTACAATGATTGAATTGTGAACACTGCCCCCGCTGCCTATCCCGAATTGGCCGGCACGTGTCGGCAGGTGGGCCAGTTTTTGCGTGGATATGCATCTCCGGCCAGAGTGGAAACCGAGCCTATCGGGCCCGCGCATGGACGCGCACGCACCGACGACACCCTGGCCGAGCGGCGTGGGGTTGGGTTCGTAAGATCGCCCGGGATACCCGCATGCGCGGCGCTTGGGCAGAACGGGGGCAGTGGTGCAAACGACGCTCAGAAAGTCCGTCGCGCTAACGGGCGTCGGATTGCATTCCGGCCGGCCGGCGCGCGTGACGCTTTCGCCAGCTTCGGCAGAGTTCGGCATTTGGTTTAAACGGGCAGATGCGGTTGCTGGCGATCCGCTCATTGCTGCGCGGTGGGATCTGGTGGAACAGGCCCCCCTCTGCACCCGGCTCGTCAACGCAGACGGCGTTTCAGTCTCGACCGTGGAGCATATCATGGCCGCGCTCGCGGGCTGCGGCATCCACAATGCGATGATCGAGGTTTCAGGGCCCGAAGTGCCGATCTTAGATGGCTCTTCTGCGCAATTCGTACAAGCGATCTTAGCGGCTGGTGTCCGCGCGCTTGACGCCGAGCTGCGGGCGTTTCGCGTTGCAAAGCCGCTCCGCGTGGACGGGGCAGGGGGCGCCTGGGCGCAGCTGACCCCGTCTCAGTCCCTGTCGATCGCTTTTGAGATCGAGTTTGACGACGCGGCGATCGGCAGGCAAGCGCGCCGCCTCGACATGGCCAACGGTGCCTTCGTGCGCGAGCTCTGTGATAGCCGGACGTTTTGTCGCCGCGCGGATGTCGAGCAGATGCGAGAGGCGGGCCTCGCGCTCGGCGGGAGCTTGCGCAACGCGGTCGTTGTCGAGGGGGACGCGATCCTGACACCGGGCGGGCTGCGCCACCCAGACGAGCCGGTGCGCCACAAAATGCTCGACGCCTTGGGCGATCTCGCGCTTGCCGGCGCGCCGATCCTTGGGGCGTATCACGGCCACCGGGCCGGACACGCTCTGACCAACCGGCTCTTGCAGGCCCTCTTTTCGACGCCCGGCGCGCTTGAGGTCGTCACCTGCGACGGGGCGCATCTGCGGCGCCTGCCGGGCATGGGAGTGAGCCTCGCGGACCTGGCTGCCGTCGCCTGAGCCCGTTTCCGTTCACGTGGCGTCCGGGCGTGCAGGCGTCACACACGCGGCGGTGTTTGCCCGAGCCGCCTAAGTCCGTTTCACAGCAAAATCTTCTGTGCTAGACGGAGCGAAACTGGTGGTCGGAGGCGGCGTTTGGCGCGTCTCGCGAGCGCCGCCCGAAACGACAGGACCGATGAGAGCACCGCGCGGACCCTTGAAACCAGCCCTCGCGCTTATGTGTTGCGCGGCGCTCTCGGCTTGCGGGGGCGGGCGCGGCGCAGAGGGCGAGGGCAGCAGCGGGCTTTTTGGCCTGGGCGGCGGTGGCGGCTTTTTCGCATCGCGGGCAGCCCCGCTTGAGACCTTCACGCCCGAGCAGATCTTTCGCCAAGCAGAGCTTCAACTCGAAGCCGGGCGGGCGGACGACGCGGCCGAACTTTTCGGCGAGGTCGAGCGCCTCTATCCCTACTCGGCGTGGGCGCAGCGCGCGCTTATCATGCAAGCCTTTGCTTATCACACGGACCGCGATTACGAGAACAGCCGCGCCGCCGCGCAGCGCTATATTGATTTTTATCCCGCTGATGAAGACGCAGCCTATGCGCAATATCTGCTGGCGCTCAGTTATTATGATCAGATCGACGAGGTTGGCCGCGATCAGGGTTTGACCTTCCAGGCGCTCCAGGCGCTCCGCGCTGTGATCGAGCGCTATCCCGAAAGCGAGTATGCCCGCTCTTCGATCCTGAAATTCGATCTCGCCTTTGATCACCTCGCCGCCAAGGAGATGGAGATCGGGCGCTATTACCTGCGCCGCAGCCATTTCCCCGCAGCGATCAATCGATTCCGCGTCGTTGTCGAGGAGTTTCAGACCACGACCCATACCGCCGAAGCGCTTCACCGGCTGGTTGAGGCGTATTTGTCGCTCGGGCTTGAAAACGAGGCACAGACGGCGGGGGCGATCCTGGCCTTTAACTTTGCCGATACCGAATGGTATGCGGCGTCGTTCCGGCTCTTGGTAGAGCGTGGGCTGCAGGCCGAGGCCGAGGGCGAAAGCTGGCTGCGCCGGATCTACCGGCAGACGATCGAGGGCCGCTGGATCTGATGCCGCGCTCTCTGGCCCGGTCCGCTTTGGCGTGTTGCGCTGGAGCGGGGGCCAGCCCCCGCACCCCCGGGAGTATTTTTGCCAAGCTGATGGGGCGGGACGCGTGCACGTGCCCAACTCAGGATCTGGCATGCTAAGGGGGCTCGATATCCGCGATATGCTGATTGTGGACCGGTTGGAGCTGGAACTTCAGCCGGGGCTCAATGTGCTGACGGGAGAAACCGGGGCGGGCAAGTCGATCCTGCTCGATTGCTTGGGATTTGTTTTGGGCTGGCGCGGGCGCGCGGAGCTGGTGCGCCTGGGGCAGGGTGAAGGCTCGGTCACGGCATGGTTCGAGCTCCCAAAGGGGCATCCTGCGCGGGCTGTTTTGGGAGAGGCGGGACTCCCGGTACAGGACGAGTTGATCCTGCGCCGGGTCAACGGGCGGGACGGGCGAAAGACCGCTTGGATCAACGACCAGCGCGCCTCGGGCGACGCGCTGCGCGCGCTCTCGGCAACGTTGGTCGAACTCCATGGGCAGCAGGACGACCGCGGGCTTTTAGCCGCCTCCGCGCACCGCGCGCTCCTCGACGCCTATGCTGGGCTGGGAACGGAGCGCGAAGTGGTTCGCGCGGCGTGGCGCGTGCGGCGCGAGGCCGCGTCGGCGCTCAAAGACGCCCAGGCGCGGATCGCGGCCCTCGCTGAGGAAGAGGCGTTCCTGCGCCACACCGTCAACGAGATCGACGCGCTGGGTCCGGTGCCGGGCGAGGCCGCGACGCTAGCCGATACCCGCCAACTGATGAAGTCAGCGCAAGCGCTCGGTGAGACGATTGCTGCGGCGCGGGCCGGGATCGGTGACGAGGCAGCCGGCCGGTTTCTGCGCGATGCGGCACGCGCACTTGAGGGTGCGGCCGGTCGGGCGGACGGTCTTCTAGATCCGGCGCTCGACGCGCTCAGCCGGGCGATCGAAGCGCTGTCGGATGCCGAGCGCGAGGTCGACCGCGCGGCCGAGCGGCTGGCCTTCGATTCAGGAGACTTCGAGCGCGTCGAGGACCGCTATCACGCCTATCGCGACCTTGCGCGCAAGCACCATGTGGAGGCCGATGACCTAGCCCTGTTGAACGCGCGCCTGCGCCGCGACCTCGACGCGCTCGACAGCGGTCAGGCTGGCCTCGGCGCATTGGAGGCGGCGCTTGAGGAGGCAGAGGCCCGCTATAACACGGCGGCTGATGCCTTGAGCGCGGGCCGCCAGGCGGGAGCGATGCAGCTTGACGCGGCGATGGCCCAGGAGCTTACGCCGCTGAAACTTGAGCGCGCGGTCTTTCAAACGGAGATCGCCCCTGGCGAGGCTGGGCCCGAGGGGCGCGACGCAGTCGAGTTTCGCGTCGCCACCAATCCGGGTGCGCCGGCCGGCCCCTTGGGCCGCATCGCGTCGGGCGGGGAACTGTCGCGCTTCCTCTTGGCGCTGAAAGTCTGCCTCCATGGCGGCGACCGCGGGCGGACGCTGATCTTTGACGAAATCGACCGGGGTGTGGGTGGCGCAACGGCGGATGCGGTGGGCCGGCGCCTCGCGAGCCTCGCGGAGACGGCGCAAGTCCTCGTGGTGACGCATTCGCCCCAGGTCGCCGCACGGGGCGGACACCATTGGCGCGTGGCCAAGCGTATCGCCGGGGGCGAGACGCTGTCGGATGTGATGCCGCTTGGCGCCGAGGCACGGGTCGACGAGATCGCCCGCATGCTCTCGGGCGACCGCGTGACGGATGCGGCGCGCTCGGCGGCGCGGGCGCTGCTCGGGCCCTGAGCGGCCGTGGTCCGTCTTTTGCCGTTACATCGCCGCAAACGACGGGGCGTGTCGACCGTGAGCGCTCGAAAGAGAGAGGCGCAAGACGCGCAGTGCGGTTGGCTTTGGTGTTGACTCCATCGCAGTTGAACACTCACGCTTGCCGCGCCGGAACCGGACGCGCCACCGCCGGGGACATAGCCAAAGCAAGGGAGATCGCGTGAACACGGGATCGTCGGATTTTGCCAGCCTTTACGCGCCCAAAGACGGCTACGTCTTTGTGGTGACGTATGGGCGCTCGGGCTCGACCTTGTTGCAGCACCTGCTGAACCGTATTCCGGGCTATTGCATTCGCGGCGAGAATGGAGACGCCCTCCGTCCGCTGTTCATGAGCTGGAAACGCTTGCGCAAGTCGCCGGGCCCGCGTCCACGTGCAGCGCCCGCCGGCAAGGGCGCGACGGCAGTTCCGACCCATCCGTTCTATGGGATGGAGCACATCGATCCTTACCGCTACCGCCTCGACCTGGCCGATACCTTTGTCCGACAAGTTCTGCGCCTGCCGGCTGGGACGCGGGTCGGCGGATTTAAGGAGATCCGCTATATGGCCGAGCCCCGGAGCTTGGCCAGCTATCTTGATTTCATCGCGACGACGTTTCCGCAGACCCGCTTTGTCTTTAACACGCGCGACCATGAGGCGGTGTGTCAATCGGGCTGGTGGAAGAGCCAGCCTCGGGACGAGGTCCTCAAGATGCTGGCGCGGGGGGAGGCCGAGTTTGACCGCTATATCGCCAGCAAGCCTGACCGCTGTCTCAAGCTCCATTACGACACGTATGTCGCCGATCACGCAGAGTTCGCCCGGCTCTTTGAGTTTCTCGGCGAGACGACTGATCTCGATCTCGTTGCCGACGTGATGGGCCGGCAATTGACCCACCTAAAGACCACAGCCGGCTGACGGCGCGCCCGGTGCGTCCGCTGCGCTCGGGAGGGGCGCTGCGACGGATTTATTGGAGGTTTGCGCCCGTCTCAGCCTGGAACGATTTTGCCAGGGTTGAGGAGGCCTTGCGGGTCCAGCGCGCGTTTGACCGTGCCCATGACGGCCCAGCCGGCGCCGTGTTCAGCAGCCATATGCCCGAGCTTGCCAACGCCGACCCCATGCTCGCCCGTGACCGTCCCGCCCAGCCGCAACGCCCGCTCCGCCATCCGCTTGGCAAGGCCCTGGGCGATTGCGCGCTCTTCGGTATTGTCGGGGTCGATCAGGAGAGAGGCATGGACATTGCCGTCGCCGACATGGCCGACAAGCGGCCCGCGGAGACCGGATGCAGCGATATCTTCGCGGGTCTCGGCGATCGCCTCAGCGAGGCGCGAAATCGGCACGCAGAGATCGGTGACAATGGCGCGGCAGCCGGGGCGGAGCTTGAGGATGGTCCAGTACAGCCCGTGCCGCATCTTCCAAAGCCGCGTCCGCGCCTCGGGGCGGGAGGACCAGGCGAAGCGTTCGGCGCCGAACTCCGCCGCGATCTCGCCGAAGCGCTCCGCTTGCTCAGCGACGCCCGCATCCGTCCCGTGAAACTCCACCAGCAGATGCGGCGCGCTGGGCAGGTCCATGCCGTCATGGGTGTTGACCGCATCGACGCAATCGCAGTCCATATATTCGATACGGGCCGGCGCGAGCCCGTATTGCACCGCCGCAATCACCGCATCGATCGCCTCGGCATCGCCTGGAAAAGCGCACGTTGCCGTCGAGGTCGCTTCGGGCTGTCCATGGAGGCGCAGCGTCAGCTCGGTGATGAGGCCCAGCGTTCCTTCGGAGCCGACAAAGAGCCCCGTCAGGTCGTACCCGGCGGCAGATTTGCGCGCGCGTGAGCCGGTGCGGATGATTTCGCCCGAGGCGAGGACGACCTCTAATCCGAGGACCTGCTCGCGCATCGTGCCATAGCGGACGGCCGTTGTCCCCGAGGCGCGCGTCGCGGCCATGCCCCCGAGAGTGGCATCGGCGCCCGGATCGACCGGGAACATGAGCCCGGTGGTGCGCAGGGCCTCGTTGAGCCCGCTGCGCGTGAGCCCCGGCTGCACCACGCAATCCATATCTGCGTCGTTGATCTCGAGCACCCGGTTGAGCCGCGAGAAATCCATGGCGAGCCCGCCCTCGATCGCCAAAGCCTGCGCCTCGAGCGACGTCCCTGCGCCCCAGCCGACGATGGGCACGCCGCGCGCGGCACAGGCGCGGACGATCTCGGCGACCTCCGCCGTGCTTTCGGGGTAGACGACCGCATCGGGCAACGTGCTTGGAAAGTGGCTCTCCGAATGGGCGTGCTGGTCGCGCTCGGCGGCGCTCGTTCGCAGCCGCGGCCCAAGTTCGTGGCTCAAATCGGCAATTGCGTCGTGCAAGGTCATCGGCGTTCCTCCTCGGGGCGCGCGCCATTCATTGTCCGTTACCGCCGCGGCTGCGCAATCGAGCTTATTCGAAGGGCCGGGCCTGCGGAAGCGCAAGCTCAGTCACGATCGTTGCAATGGCTACTTGGGCGCACCCACTCTCTGCCTGACCCTACATAGCCCGCGAGACCGCACGCTGCGCGTTGGAGGGGGTGCACTTTCCCGATCCCGATCCCCGCAGTTCAATTCTCCGCATTCGTCAAAGCGTCAACACGCGAACGGGGCAGGGGCCGGTTGGCCTCTCCCGGCCGGCATGCCACATTGAGCAAGAGGGCGGATTGCGCGGCGCGGGCGTGGTGGCGCCTGCCCCGGATCTGTGGCGGGGCGATGGGTGCGGGCCTGGCCAGCACGAGGTGAGACGTGAACGACGACAGCGCAGGCGAACCGAACCGGTCAGAGCTGCCGCCCGCCGCCGAGGGCCGGGCCGAGACGCAAGCGTTGAAGGCCGCTCCCACAGCGCGCGACACCGGGACGGTCATCCGCGGCGCGCGTAAGATCGGTCCGCGTATCGAGCGCAAGGATCGGCGCATCCTCGGTCTGCGCGACGGATTGCGCGGGCTCGCGCGGGCGTGGGCCGTGATCCTCCGTCGTGGGCCCGGGCAAGTGCAGTTCTGGTTCATCGCGCTCGCCGTCGGGATCGCTGCGGGCACCGCGGCGGTGCTCTTTCGGCTCGGGATCATGGTCCTGCAGAGCACGGTCTACGGCTCGACCGATGTGCGCACGATCCATTCCTTTGCAGCGACGCTGCCCTGGTGGCTCCTGGTGCTTGTGCCGACGGTGGGCGGCCTCGTTGTCGGCCTGATCCTCCATCGCTTTACCAACGATGCCCGGGTTCGCTCTGTCGCTGACGTCATCGAGGGCGCTGCGTTGAAAGAGGGCCGCGTGGAACGCCGCGAGGGCGTTGCCTCGGCCGCTGCCTCGCTCATCACGCTCTCGACCGGGGGCTCGACCGGCCGCGAGGGTCCGGTCGTGCACATCGCGGGGATGATCTCCTCCTGGGTCTCTGACCGGATCAAGGCCGATGGCGTCACGGGGCGCGATCTGATGGGCTGCGCCGTCGCCGCTGCGGTCTCGGCCAGTTTCAACGCGCCCATCGCGGGCACGCTTTTTGCGCTCGAAGTGATCCTGCGCCACTATGCCGTCCACGCTTTTGCGCCCATCGTCATCGCTTCGGTCGCGGGCACAGTGATCTCGCGCCTCGTCTTTGGCGATATCGCTGAGTTCGACGTCACGGGCGAAGAGAGCATCGGCTTTTACGTGGAACTGCCCGCCTTTCTCCTTCTGGGGATCATCTGCGGGCTTGTGGCCACGGCAATGATGCGCGCGATCTTTTGGACCGAGGATTTCGGCAATGTCGTACTTGAGCGAACGCGTCTGCCGCGTTGGCTTCGCCCGGCGGCGGCGGGGGCGCTGCTCGGGGTCATCGCGATCTGGTTTCCGCACATCATCGGCGTCGGCTATGAGACGACGTCGGTGGCGCTGATGGGCGGGCTGGGCTTTGCCGAGGCGGTGCTCTTTGTGGCCGTCAAGGTCGCCGCGGTGGCGATCACGATGGGCGGGCGTATGGGCGGCGGGGTCTTTTCGCCGTCGCTGATGGTGGGGGCGCTCACTGGGCTCGCCTTCGGCGTCGTCGCAGTGGGGATTTTTCCGGAAGTCTCCGGATCGCAGACGCTCTATGCGCTGGCCGGGATGGGCGCGGTCGCCGCTGCTGTCCTCGGCGCGCCGATCTCGACGACGCTCATCGTCTTCGAGCTTACGGGCGACTGGCAGACCGGGCTTGCCGTTATGGTCGCGGTCTCGACATCGACGGCGATTGCGAGCCGGGCGGTCGACCGGTCGTTTTTCCTCACGCAACTCGAACGTCGAGGCGTGCGCCTCGCGGCGGGGCCGCAGGCTTATCTCCTGTCGATCCATTCCGCCGCGGTTTTGATGCGCGGCAAAGACAGCCCGCGCGCGGCCTCCGTTGCGGCCTGCGAAGCGATGGTCGAACAGGGGATCTGGCTCGAGCCGCAGGACACGCTAGAGGTGGCGATGCCGATCTTCGAGCGGGACGGGCACGCTTTCTTGCCGGTCCTCTCCCGCACCCGCGGGGAGAAAGAGCCAGAGCTTTTGGGCGCGGTGTTCCACGTCGATGCGCTCTCGGCCTATAACCGCGCTTTGGCGGAGACCGCGGAGGAGGAGCACTCCTAGGGTGAAAGGGGCGTGGTCGCGTCGCTTTAGATTTGCTCTAGCGTGACCTCGTCGGTCCCGGTGTAAAACGCCAAGTGCCCGGCGATCCGCGCTACGCCCTCCTTCGGTGTCTCGTAGGACCAGGCCGCGTCCGGTATGCGCCGGCTTTTGGTGACGATGGTATAATGCGTGGCCGCACCCTTATGCGGACAAATCGTGACGCGCGCACTCTTTTCGAGAAAGGCCATCGCAATGTCTGCGCGCGGGACATAGATCACCGGCGTGTAGGTGCCCTCGGCCAGTTCGAGCGCGTTGGCGCTCTCCCCGATGACGGCACCCCCTGCGCGGATGCTCCATGTGCCCGCGGCTTTGGTAATCTTGATGTGGTCGGCCATGCTGCTCCTCCCCTGATCCGTCGTGCTTTTTGCCCCGAGGTTCGCCTCGCTTTGGCTGCCTCCTATGACAGTTCGATGTCAGATGTCTCGCTCAGAGCGGCGCGGTCGACCGGTGCAGCCAATCCGCCGCAGCGCCGTCGAGGATTGGGCCAATCCGCTCGGCCACCTCGGCGTGATAGGCGTCGATCCAGGCGCGCTCGTCGCGATGCAGCATCTCCGCCGCGATCAGACGCCGATCGAGCGGCACCCACGTCAACGTTTCAAAGGCCAGCATCGCTCGTTCGTCTGCCCCTTCGAGGCGCGGCGCGGGGATCACATGCACGAGGTTTTCGATCCGGATGCCCCATTGCCCTTCGCGGTAATAGCCGGGCTCGTTGGAGAGGACCATACCGGGCTCTAGCGCCACGCCCGAGACGCGGCTGAGCCGCTGTGGCCCCTCATGGACGCACAGCGCGGCGCCGACGCCATGCCCTGTCCCGTGGTCGTAATCCTGCCCGGCCGCCCAAAGCGCGTGGCGCGCGAGCGCGTCAAGGTCGCGCCCGGCGAGGCCCTCGGGCCAACGCGCGCGGCTGACGGCGATCATCCCCCGCAGCACCCGCGTGAAGGCCGCGCGCTGTGCCGTCGTGACGGGGCCGGTGGCAAGGGTCCGGGTGATGTCGGTCGTACCGTCGACATATTGCCCGCCGCTGTCGATCAGAACGAGCGTGCCGGGCGTGATCTGGGCGTTCGTCTCTTCGGTCACGCGGTAATGCACGATGGCGCCGTGGGGGCCGGCGCCGCAGATCGTGTCAAAGCTAATCTCGATGAGCTCTGGCGCGCGACGACGCTCTTCTTCGAGCCGTCGGACGGCGTCGATCTCGGTCAGCGCGCCCTTTGGCGCCTCCGCCTCGAACCATGCCAGAAAACGGCACATTGCGGCGGCGTCGCGCAGATGCGCAGCCCGCATGCCCTTGATCTCGGCCTCGGATTTACGGGCTTTCGGCAGCTCGCAGGGATCCTTGCCATGGACGGGGCGTGGCAGGGCGCGCTTGACGGCAACCGGGCAGGAGGCCGGGTCGATCCGCACATCGGCGGTACATTCGGCAAGCCGCGTCTCAAAGGCCGTCAGGGGATGCAGCGCGATCTCGGCGCCGAGATGGGCGCGCAGCGCGTCGTCGAGCTTCGCCGCCTCGACAAAAAGATCGACCGCGCCCGTCTCGTGGAGGAGCGCGCAGGCCTGGGGGACCGGGTTGCGGCGGATGTCGGCGCCGCGCACGTTGAGGAGCCAAGCGATGCTGTCGGGCAGGGTCAGCACGGCCGCGGCCTGGCCGGCATGGCCGAGATCGGCGGCAAGCTCTGTTCGCTTGTCGCCGTGGCTGCGCCCGGCGAGGTCCTCGGGGTGGATGCGGAGCGGCGCGGCGGGCGGAGCGGGCTGATCGGCCCAGATCCGGTCGATCAGGTTCTCGACGGCGCGGTAGTGGAGCCCGTGCGCGGCGCCGCTCTCCTCCAGCGCTTCGATCTCCTTGACCGTGTGGAGCCATGGATCGTAGCCGATCGTTCCACCGGCCGGGAGCATCTGCGAGAGCCAAGCGCCGAGCTTCGTCTTCGGCCAGGGCACGATGACAAAGGCGCCCGTGTCGACCTGCGCTCCGGCCTGGAGCGTGTAGCGCCCATCCACGAAGAGGCCCGCCACCTCGGGCAGGATCGCGGCAAAGCCCGCCGAGCCCGTAAAGCCTGTGAGCCAGGCGAGCCGCTCGTCCCGTGGGGCGACGTATTCGCCCTGAAACATATCGGCCCGGGGCACAAGAAACCCGTCGACATGCGCCGCCGCCATCGCCGCGCGCAGCGCAGCCAGACGCGGCGGGCCTTGCTCGGGGCGCGTCGCGCTCTCGAAGGTCTGAAACATCAACGAGTTGCCCTTGCGTAGTGGCTTACGGGGCGGCTGACCGCGGTCAATCCCGAAAAGCGCGCCCGGGCGCGAGGGTCGCGGTCAAAGAGGGCGGCGAGCTGTTCGGTCATCGCGCCGGCGAGCTGTTCGACATCCGTGATCGTGACCGCGCGGTCGTAGTATCGCGTCACGTCGTGGCCGATGCCGATGGCCAGCAATTCCACGAGCTTTTTGCGCTCGATCATGCCGATCACGTCGCGCAGATGCTTTTCGAGGTAGTTCGACGGGTTCACCGAGAGCGTCGAGTCGTCGACCGGCGCCCCATCGGAGATCACCATCAGGATCTTGCGCGCCTCGCCGCGGGCGACTACGCGCCGATGCGCCCATTCGAGGGCCTCGCCATCGATGTTCTCCTTTAGCAGCCCCTCTTTCATCATCAGACCAAGACTGTCGCGGCTCCGCCGCCACGGCGCGTCGGCCGCCTTGTAGACAATGTGGCGGAGGTCGTTGAGCCGCCCAGGCGTGGCCGGCCGTCCATCGGCGAGCCAGCGCTCGCGGGCCTGCCCGCCTTTCCAGGCGCGGGTGGTGAAGCCCAGGATCTCGACCTTGACCGCACAGCGCTCGAGCGTGCGGGCCAGAACGTCGGCGCAGATCGCGGCAATGGAGATCGGGCGCCCCCGCATCGAGCCCGAATTGTCGAGAAGGAGCGTGACGACTGTGTCGCGAAACTCGGTGTCCTTTTCGATCTTAAAGGAGAGCGGCGTGGTTGGGTTGGCGACAACGCGTGCGAGACGCCCGGCATCGAGGATCCCCTCCTCGCGGTCGAACTCCCAACTCCGATTCTGCTGAGCCTGCAGCCGCCGTTGCAGCTTGTTGGCGAGCCGGCTCACCGCCCCTTTTAGCGGCTCAAGCTGCTGGTCGAGATAGGCGCGCAGGCGTTCGAGCTCGGCCGGATCGGCAAGGTCGGCGGCGTGGATTTCCTCGTCGAAGGCGTCGCAATAGACCGCATAATTCGGGTCGGCTTCGGACATTGGCGCGGGCGGCGGCGGCTTGAGCGGGGCCTCACCGTCTGGCAGCTCTTGTTCGTCGCTGAGATCGGCCTCCGCCGCATCGTCCATCGAGACTTGCGCCTCGGTCGGGTCGTCCTGGACGTCCTGGCTCTGCTCTGGTGCTGCCTCGGCGTCTTCCTGGCTATCCTGCTCGTCCTCGCCGTCCTGTGGGACTTCCTCGTCTTCGCTCGAGGCTTCCTCTGGCTGCTCGGCATCCTCGACATCGTCTGGGTCGTCTCCGAGCTGGTCGCCATAGCCCAGATCATCGATGATCCGGCGCGCCATCTTGGCGAACGCCGTTTGGTCGGAAAGGCAATCGTCGAGCGTCGGCAGCGTATCCGCGGCCGAGCCTTCTAGGTGCTCGCGCCAGAGGTCGAGCACGTTTTGTGCGCCCTCCGGCAGGTCACGCCCCGTGGCGAGCTGCCGGATGAGATAGCCTGCGGCGACGGCGAGGGGCGCTTCGGAGGCCGTGTCGATCCGCGCATAGCCACGCCGCTCGGCCTCGGTCGCGATCTTGGCGTCGATATTGCCAGCGGTGCCGGGCATGGCGCGGGCGCCCACAGCCTCGCAGCGCGCGGTCTCCATCGCCTCATAAAGGTCGCGCGCCATCTGGCCCTGCGGGGCATAGCGCGCGGCGACGCCCTCGTCGTGAAACTTGCGCCGAAGCGCGAAGGCATCGGCTGTGCCGCGCGCGATCAGCACCTCTTCGGGCGTCACGCGGCGCGAGATCTGCGGCAGGCGCACCTGGTCGGTCGACATGCCCGGCGGGTCGACCGAATAGGTCACGCCGAGGTCGGGATCGTCGGCCATGACGCGCGTGGCTTCGGCCAGCGCCTTTTTGAATGGTTCTGACGGGTTGTCGTTGTCGCGTCGCATGGAGCCCACCTCGTTGAGCCCATACCCTAGTTTGCGGGGGCAGAGAGTTCCATGGGGCGCGTGTCTAAAGTCCGTCGAGGAGCCCGCCACAGGTGTCGTTGTCCTCGGCCCAAAGCGGGTCGCGCGACCAGGGGCGGCCCGTCGACAGGATCATCAGGTGGTAACGGCTGAGATAGAGGCGGGCGAGGGCTGCGATGTCCTGTTCGGCCTGGAGGCGAGCGGAGGTCCAGGGCTGGCCTTGCTCCTCGACCCGCGTGAGGGAGGCGCGGCGGTGCAACGCCGCCTCGACTTGACCGGCATAATCCCACCGCGCCTCACCAAGCGCCTGCCGACCCGCATGGAGCCGTACGGAGCGGTAAAGCCCCGCGCAACGGGCATAGGCGTAGGATGCCCCGGCCATGGGGGCGGCCTGCTCGGCGGCATCGTCAAAGTCGCGCCGGTCCATCGGCGTGGCGCCGGGCGCGGGAAGCGCAGCGGCAATGGCGATCATGATCAGGGTTCCTGCGAGCAGAAATCGAAAGGTGTCCATAGCCCGAGGATGGCGCAGGCGCGCCGTGAAGGCGAGGAAAGCCTTTAGACTTCGTTAACGCCTGAAGGGCCGCGGGCGGGTCGTCAGCTGCCGAGCAGCAGCTTCTGACACAAGGAGAGCCGCCGCTCGGCCGCATGGCGGGCGGGGTCGCGATGGGTGCGATGGACGGCGAACGTGGCGGCCGTCAGAAGTTCGCGTTGGATGAGCCTCGCCTCGGCCCGGGCGACGCGGAGGGCGATGGCGGTGTCGCCCGTCCGCATCTCGCCGGTAACTGTGGCGTCGAGGAGGAGGGAAAACATGCGCTCTGTCTCCTCCACTTGGGGCAGGGCATCGCCCCCCATTAGGCGCAGATGCTCCGCCTCTGCGGCAAAGCTGCCGGCGCAGCGGGCGAAGAGTTCCGCGCGTTCGGCGGGCGCACTGGGAAGCGCCCAGGCGAAGCCTGGAAGCAGCAGCGCGCAGAGCGCGAGATGAGATCGCATAACGCCCACAAAACGGACGATACGTCAGAATGGTTGCTGCGGAATTAATCACATTCCGACCACATTTTTGACGTGGCCTATCGCCCACACTTGCCTACCCGCTGCACAATGCGGCGTGCCGCAACCAGAGCGCTTGGGCCCGCTCTGAGGTGGCGCGGTCTGCGGAGAGGCGCTCCATCTCTGGGCGAAGCCGGTCAATGCGCCGTTCGGTCTCGCTGCGAGACAATCCGGAGGTCGCGGCGATCTGGCGAAAGGGCGCCGCGAGGGCCGGAACACCCGCACCCTCCCAGAACGCGGCGCATTGGGCAGCGACGTGCGCGCGGGATGGATCGGCGCCATTGTCGGGCGCGGCGTCCAACGGGTCCGGTGCACCCAAAGAGGCGATCCCGACCCAGAGGATGGTAACGCCCGTGCTTGCGAGACGGGGCGCGGACACCGCCAAGCGTGCCCTCAGCCCAACGGCCCGGCGAACGAGCGCGGCATTCAGCGGCCTGCGGCGGCCGCGGAGACCGCGCTTTCGGGCAGCTCCTCGTCAAAGCAGCGCTGGTAGAACTCCGCCACCGTCTGCCGCTCCAGCTCATCGCATTTGTTGAGGAAGGTGAGCCGGAACGCATAGCCCACATTGCGGAAGATCTCGGCATTCTGCGCCCAGGCGATGACGGTCCGCGGCGACATCACGGTCGAGAGTTCGCCAGACATAAAGGCTGTGCGCGTCAGGTCGGCCACAGTCACCATTTGGCTGATCTGCTTGCGCCCGTCGGCGGTGTTGTAATGCGGCGCTTTGGAGAGCACGATCATCGTCTCCGCATCGTGGCTCAGATAGTTCAGCGTGGCGACGAGGGACCAGCGGTCCATCTGGCCTTGGTTGATCTGCTGGGTGCCGTGGTAAAGGCCCGTCGTGTCCCCAAGCCCCACCGTGTTCGACGTCGCAAAGAGGCGGAACGAAGGATGCGGTGTGATCACTTCGTTCTGGTCGAGCAGCGTCAGCTTGCCGTCTGTCTCCAGCACGCGCTGGATGACAAACATCACATCCGCTCGGCCCGCATCGTATTCGTCAAAAACAATGGCGCAGGCATTGCGGAGCGCCCAGGGCAGGATGCCTTCCTGAAACTCGGTGATCTGCACGCCGTCTCGGAGCTTGATCGCGTCCTTTCCGATCAGGTCGATCCGGCTGATATGGCTATCGAGATTGACGCGGACGCAAGGCCAATTGAGCCGTGCGGCGACCTGTTCGATATGGGTCGACTTGCCCGTGCCGTGATACCCTTGGATCATCACGCGGCGGTTGTGCGAAAAACCTGCAAGGATCGCCAGCGTCGTATCGGGATCGAACTTATATGTCGGATCGGTCTCCGGCACGCGCTCGGACGGCTCGGCAAACCCTTTGACGACCATGTTAGCATCGATGCCGAATACTTCGCGGACGGACACCTCTTCGGTGGGCCGGGCCTGTGCCTCGCTCATCCCGTCGGCCATGGTGGATCCTTCCTTCGTCTGTTCGCCAGCACTGGCGGCCCGGGCGCTCGCGCCCGCGCGGCAGCACTCAGACCCGGATGCGCAAGTGCAACATATCGCGGCAGGCTGCAAGGGAAAGGCGCCGGGCCCGGGCGCACCTGCAGCGAAAGGGCGGCGCTGAAGCTAGAAAGGTGGCCATTTGCGTCGAGAGCGGCGCTGTCGGTGATGGGCCTTGGACGAGAGCGAAACCCGGGCTCAGCGCGCAAGCGAGAGCCCTTGGACCGCCGTCGCGGCGTCTCTTTTGGGCATTGAAGCCTCCAAAACTCGCCCGCATGGACGGGTTGCCGGGCCTATCCTGTGTGCCGGCGTGGCCCAGCCCGCTCTCGAAAGACGCGGCGCCGCCGAGCATGGCGTCTCACGCTCACGATGCGCCTGAGGTCGTGAGCATGGAACAAGTCCAGGGCGCGCCCGCGTCATCGGCGCAGCCATAAGCTTGCTAGAGCCGAGGCGCTCGCGGCCAGATCTCGGCGCGCACGCCGTCTGCAGCGCAGCGTGCGTCAACCCCCGCGCTTCCCGCCAATCCCCGCGACTCGGCGCCATCTCGGCGCGGCGCGCAGCAGGGTGCGGCGTTCCCGCGCAGGGGATTGTGCGCCGTCGAGACCCGCAGCGTTTCGCTCGTGGCAACCTTAATGCTTCGTTGCGCGACAAAGCCGGGCCGCACCCCCGCACTGTCGCGTGCCCGTGATCCACCGCCACACACGTGCCGGGCGCTGCCACCTTTGGCCGAAAGATGGTACGCCCCGCGCCCTTTGGCTGACACCCGACCCCGACATACCGATGGAAAGCCAACCCTGGGGGGATGGCTGCTAAGACGCCCCGATGCCAGGTTTGTAAGTGTGTTCAAGGAACTGGTGTGTGCTCGGGGCACGGATTGAACGAGTGGAAGATGTATGAGTGCCCCGTCCGGAGTGTTGCTCTGGGCGGGTGCCCCCGGGAAGCGTGCCGGACTCAGGGGGACGGCCCCCCGG
This sequence comes from Pseudomonadota bacterium, assembly GCA_038745585.1. Classification (GTDB taxonomy): domain Bacteria; phylum Pseudomonadota; class Alphaproteobacteria; order Rhodobacterales; family Rhodobacteraceae; genus HLUCCA09. The sequence goes on along the minus strand of JBCDLH010000002.1, from coordinate 144,919 downwards.
GGGCAGCTAACAAGTTTGCGGCGGACAAGGGCCGGTCCCGCCGCGCAGTGTGACGGGCCCGTGCGTGTGTTTGTGTCGGTTTGAGTGCGTGAGTGCGTGAGTGCGTGAATGCGTGAGTGTGTGTAAGTGCCGTCCGCGTTCGGGACGTTGTGTGCGAGCCGCGTTCGCTCACCGGTGACGAGTATCTTGGTTTGTCGCCCCAAGAGTGCATCATCAGCTCCAGGCGGAAGGGTCCGCTTGGAGCTGATCGGTTTGCCGCGCTTTAAAACCCCCAGGCGTCCATGCCGCCACCCGGGGCGCGCTCTTGTGGCTGCCCCGCCCCGATTTCAATCCTTGAAGTGCCGGCTGTCCTTGATCTGGTCCCAGGCCCAGACGACCTCCTGCAACTGCTCCTCGTGGGAGCGGTCGCCGCCGTTCATGTCCGGGTGCAGCACCTTGATCAGCGCCTTATAGGCCTTGCGGACCTCCGCCTTCGTCCAATGGTCTTTGGCATCGAGGATCTCGATCGCACGCCGCTCGGTCGGTGGCAGCTTTCGCGTGCCGGTGACGGATTTGCCGGGGTTCCGCGTTGCGTTGTCGCCCAAGACCTGATGCGGATCGTCGACCCCGAGCCGCGCCCAGGCGCGCTCCTCGGCGGTCTGTTTGAAGGGTTTCGTCTCTCGCTCCCAGACCCGGTCCTTGTCCATTTGCGCAGCGAGTTCCTCCTCCGAATTGCCGTCGAAGAAGTTCCACTTCAGATTGTACTCGCGCACGTGCTCCTTGCAGAACCAATAGAAGTTATCGAGGTCATCGGGGGATTTCGGCGCCCGGTAGAGCCCGCGTTCCTGACAGCCGGGAAAGTCACAGACCCGCTGTGAGGTTTCGAACGCGCCCGACATGCCCCGACGCCCGCGTGAGCGCTTTTTCTTGTCCGAACTCACCCGGATATCGAAGCCGAAGGGATCTGGACGTGACATGAAAGCATCCCTGTCTTGCGGCGCATGCGCCCGGGTTTCACGATCTCGGCACGGGCCAAACCCTCGCCCGCGCTCGGTCGGTGCACTGCGGTCCGGCGCCTTGCGCCACGCCCGCGCGGTCGCTATCTCCGACTCGGACGTGGGAGTTTAGACGCTCTGCCGAGCAAGAGAAGGGGGGGCCTCAGAAAATGTCAGCAAGCCAGACCGGCACGCCCCATTCGGCAGCGCCTGACCCTGCGGCCGACGGGCCCATGACGGCAAGAATTCGCACATTGCTCGAAGCCGCGTTTGCGCCGACCGAGATCACGGTCGTTGACGAAAGCGAACAGCATCGCGGCCACGCGGGATATCAGGAAGGCGGCGAGAGCCACTTTGCCGTGCGCCTGCGCAGTTCGGCGTTTGAAGGGCGCTCACGCATCGCCCGCCACCGCGCCGTGCATTCTGCTCTTGGGCCCGAGGTTATGACCGCGATCCATGCGCTCGCGCTCGATCTCGATACGCCCGCACGGCGGGATTGAGCCAAGAAACGTCGGATCCTGGCGGCGCCGATGCCACAGACGCGCACCGCGGGATAACGCCAGCGTATCGCACGACCCCCGTTGCACGCGCTTCGAGCGACACGCTGGACTGCTCCGCCCGCTATTGCGCGGCGATCGAACTGTCCTCGTCGGGGCGGTCGGCCTTGCCGCCTCGGAGCGAGCGTAGCGCAACCGCCGCCGCCCGCGCTGCCTTCGACGTGTCCTCTGCATCTGCGCCGCGATCTACGTCGAAACGGCTGAGCCGCGGCTCGCCTTGCGGCGCGGCCTGGCCGACCGGGGCGGGCGCCGGGCCCAGGCTCGGAACATGCTCTGGCTTGCCCGCGCCCGTACGATCTGGCGCTGTCTTCTCCGTCTCGCTTGGCGCTTCGAGCAGACCGGCCACTGGCGCCTCCTCCGCGTCGGGCGCCGCGGCCCGGCGGAAGACGAGCATGTTTTGATAGGTGGTGACACGACCTGTCAGCCCCGACCGTTCTTCGCAGGGCAGCGTGTCGGCGCGCACGTAGTCCCACCCCTCGGCGCCAAGCTCGTTCATCAGGCCCTCGAGCGCATGGGCAAAGCGCGCTTGCGTCGACTTGAGCCCTTTGGCCTTCACCCCCGCCGACGGCGCCGGCACCACTTTGTATTCGAAACGTGTCATACCCTTGTCCTCGCTCCGCGGCGCCCCAACCGAACAGCCGGGCATATTCCACCGCCAACCCGACTCGTCTTCTAGCGAAACTGTTTCAACCTGTCCAAAGCCCCGAGGAGGCGGGGGGCAATCCGCCCCAATCGGAGCCGAGGGCGCCGGACCCCGCCGACCGCTGACCTCTCCCGCGCGCGTCTTGCCGCGCCCGCCCCATCCATCAGCTTGGTAAAAATACTCCCGTCGCGCCGCCGCTCACCCCACGCGACGCTGGAGCCGGTGTAGCGACGGGCGCGCGAAGTGTTCTAGAGACCGAGCTTTGCGCTGACGATCTCGTTGACGGCCTTGGGGTTGGCTTTGCCGCCTGTGGCTTTCATCACCTGCCCGACAAACCAGCCGGCGAGCTTCGGATTGGCTTTGGCCTTTTCGACCTGCGCGGGGTTGTCGGCGATGACGGCGTCGACAGCCGCTTCGATGGCGCCGGTATCGGTGACCTGCTTCATCCCGCGGCTCTCTACGATCTCGGCCGGGTCGCCGCCTTCTGTATAGACAATCTCAAAGAGGTCCTTGGCGATCTTGCCGGAGATGTCGCCCGTTGCGATGAGATCCAAGATGCTGCCGAGCTGCGCGGGGCTCACCGGGCTCTCGCTGATCTCGTGCTCCTCTTTCTTTAGCCGACCGAAGAGCTCGTTGATCACCCAATTCGCCGCGAGTTTGCCGTCCCGTCCCTCGGCCACCGCCTCAAAGTAGCCCGCCGCGTCCACATCCGCCGTGAGCACCGAGGCGTCATAGTCAGTGAGGCCGAAATCGCCCATAAAGCGCGCTTTCTTGGCGTCGGGCAGCTCGGGCAGCGCCGCGGCGATCTCGTCAACCCAGCCCTGTTCGATCTCGAGCGGCATGAGGTCGGGGCAGGGGAAGTAGCGGTAATCATGCGCCTCCTCTTTGGAGCGCATGGAGCGGGTCTCGCCTCGGTCGGGGTCGTAGAGCCGGGTTTCCTGGTCGATCATGCCGCCATCTTCGAGGATCGCGATCTGGCGGCGCGCCTCGAATTCGATGGCGGCCTGGATGAACCGCATCGAGTTCATGTTCTTGATCTCGCAGCGCGTGCCGAGATGGCTGAAATCCTGCGTCTCCTGGTAACGCTCATAGTCTCCGGGCCGGCAGACCGAGACGTTCACATCCGCCCGCAGGTTTCCGTTTTGCATGTTGCCGTCGCACGTCCCGAGATAGCGCATGATCTGGCGCAACTTGCCGACATAGGCCGCCGCCTCCTCGGGCCCGCGGATATCGGGGCGGCTGACGATCTCCATCAGGGCGACGCCGGTGCGATTGAGATCCACAAACGACAGCGCAGGGTCCATGTCGTGGATCGATTTGCCCGCGTCCTGTTCGAGGTGGATGCGTTCGATCCGGACGATCCGCGCTGTCGGCTTGCCGTCCGCATCCGCACCCATTTCCACGAGGACTTCGCCCTCGCCGACAATGGGATAATAGAGTTGGCTGATCTGATAGCCCTGGGGCAGGTCGGGATAGAAGTAGTTCTTGCGGTCAAAGGCGCTCATCAGGTTGATCTCGGCCTTCAGCCCGAGCCCCGTGCGCACCGCTTGCGCCACGCAAAACTCGTTGATGACGGGCAACATGCCCGGCATCCCGGCGTCGATGAAGCTGACGTTGTGGTTTGGCTCAGCCCCAAACCCGGTCGACGCGCCCGAAAAGAGCTTGGCTTGCGAAGAGACTTGCGCGTGGACCTCTAGCCCAATGACCAATTCCCAATCCTGCTTGGCGCCCTGGATCACCTTGGGCTTTGGCGCGGCATAGGCGAGGTCGAGCATGGGAGGGCCTCCAGTTCGGGACAAGCGTGCGCGTGTGGCGGAGCGCGCACGGGTTGTAGGGGAGGGGCGGTTGCGCGGCAAGGGATGCGGGCCGGCGCGCGGCGAAGAGGGGCGCGGGCAATCGGCCCGCCACGCGTTCCCAGCTTGGTTCGCAAAAGCGCAAGAAGCTTCGGCAGAATCCTGCCGAACGACGCCCTCGCGCTTGCTTTTTGAGCGGTCGGTCGCCAAACGGACGCCTGGTTGCCACTCACGGGGTTTTTTGAATGTTGCGTCGCGTCCGCCTGGGGCTGATCTCCCTCGTCCTGCCTTTCGTGCTTTCGGCCTGTGTGTCGGAGGACGGCGCGATGTTTGCGTTCATGCAAGCCCCGCAAGCAGAGCTTTCGACCTCGGGCCTGGCCGCGCCGATGCGATGGGATCATCACCCCGAAGCCGAGGCTTGGACAGAGACGGCCTTTGCCGCGCTCGATACCCACGGCGCGGCACTGCCTGAGCTGACGCCGCGCGACATCGAAGCCTGGTGCCCAGCCTATCCGGAGGCCGACACCGAGCAACGCAAGGCGTTTTGGACGGGGCTGATCTCGACGCTCGCCAAGCACGAATCGACTTGGAATCCCAGCGCTGTCGGCGGGGGCGGGCTGTGGTTCGGCCTTGTCCAGATTGCGCCAGCGACCGCGCGTGGCTATGGCTGCGAGGCGCGGTCGGGGGCGGCGCTGAAGGATGGGCCATCGAACCTGAGCTGTGCGATCCGCATCATGGCCTATACCGTGCCGCGCGACAATGTGGTCTCAAGGGGCATGCGTGGGGTGGCCGCCGATTGGGGCCCATTCCATTCGTCGCGCAAGCGCGAGGACATGCGGACCTGGGTCAGCACGCAGCCCTATTGCCAGAAGTAAGGCCGCGGACCACAGGCGTCACCCATGAGCGTGATGCTGTGGCACGCGTCACGCGCATTGGGATCGCGTACCGCAACCCGGCGCTAGAGCACCGTCCAGAAAACCTGCATCACTCCTTCCCTCAGATCCCGAGCCGGTCCCCCGGGTGGCGCAATCGCGCCGCCCCGGGGGGGGGCGGACCGGCGCGGCCTGACGGTGCCCGTCAGGCGGGTCCTTCGCGCTCCTCGCTGTGATGCAAGTTTTATGGACGATGCTCTAGATCGAGGCCTCTCCTCGGTCGAAGCGCTAAAACTTCGCTCTTTGGCGATCGTTTCGGGCGCGGGTTCGAAGCTTTGGCGGCACTCTCCGCGTCCGTTTCTCACAGATGCACGGCGTCGCGTCCAAGCCCGAGATGCGCCAAGCGGCGTGCAACCTCCATGGCGCGCCCGCGTCGATGAAGCAGAAAGAAGGCGGTGGGGCCAACGTGCCCCCGTCGGCGGCCCGGTTTCACACACTCAGAACACCCACAACCGGGACGCCCTCTTTCTGCACGGCCATCGGCTCGCCAGCCTGTGCCGTGCGCTTTTTCTGAGCGATTAACCTTAAGGATGGGTTACCAAAATCTGGGCGTTTCGGGTCCTTTACAGGGCACAATTGCGCCTGTGGTCCGACGGCTCAATAGCCCGCAAGCCCCTCGACCTTTTTCGCCCAGCGCGGACGCCGCGTCACCTCCGCCAGCGACACATCGGGCGAGTGCCGCCCGCCGAGCTGCAGCGTTCGCGCCTTTAGATCCTCAATGGCCTCCGCCGAGTTCGCCGAAAGCTTCTTGGCTGGGATCGGACGGCCGACATTGACGCGATAGGGCTGCCGCCCCTTGTTCAGCGTCTCGTAGAAAAGCGTGATGTCGCGCAAGGACGGATGGAGGATGTCAAAGAGGTAAAACAGCGCCGAGTTTCGCGCGCGCACATTCACCGGGATCACATCGAGATCGAACTTGCGTGCGATCATCGCCGCTGAGGCCATCCAGGGCCGCTCATGGAGGCGCAGCCCGCGCCGCTTGGCCAGGCGCCCGGAGGGAAAGATCACGCCGAGCCGGCCCGCGTCGATGGCGCGGCGGGTATAGGCCATGGTCTCTCGGGTCTTGCCATGGGTGCGCTTGTCGACACGCCACTCAACCGGCGCGATCATGCTCTCAAACTGCGGCAGGACGCGCAGGATGTCGGAATTGGCATAGACGAACGCGTCTGTCCTCCGGGCGCGTAGCGCGTGCCAAAGAACGATTCCGTCGGCGATCCCAGTCGGATGGTTCGCGACGATCAGGGCCGAGCCAGTGGCCGGTACACGGTCGATGCCGCTGATTTCGACCTCGCGGCAAATGAGATCCGACAGCGTCGCCATGATCTCATGGGTCGGCATGTCGCGAAACATTGTGCCAAGCTCAATGGTTCGCTCGTAGCCGAGTGCTTTGTCGAGGAGATAGCGGGCCGTCTTCGAGAAAGGATCGTTGCGAAAGAGCCAGGCTGCCCGCTCCGCAATCAAAGGGTCGATTCGATCTCTCATGGGCCCACCCACCATGCTCGCGTGACAAGGCAACGACAGCTTAGCAGGTTGCATGGACCGCCGCATCCCTCAGAGGGACGCCTTTCATTTAAGCATCCGGTCCGGCAATAAAACGCCGGACGCCGGGAAATCGGTCGTCCGTCTGTCGCCGAGGGCGGCGCGCTCAGCCGAGGATACGGCTCACCATCTCGGTGGTGTCGCGGCTGAGATCGGGCGTCGCCGCGATCCGCTCCAGCGCCGCGCGCATCTGGCCCTGCCGGTCGGCGTCATAGCGCGCCCAGGTCTCGAACGCTGTGGTCATGCGCGCGGCGGTCTGCGGGTTGAGCGGGTCGAGCTTGATCAGCCAATCGGCGACGAAAGCGTAGCCGTCGCCCGAGGCATGGTGAAAGCCCGCGCCATTGACGGCGAGCGCACCCACGACAGAGCGGAAGCGATTGGGGTTTTTCCAATCAAAGAGCGCATGCGTCGTCAGCCGCTTGGCCGTCGCTGCTGCATCGGCGGGATCGGCATGGGCGATCTGCATGGAAAACCATTTGTCCATGACGAGGCGATCGTCGCGCCAGGTCTTTTCGAATGCGGCAAGGGCGGCCTCGGCATGGCCGGTCTCGATCAGGGGGCCGAGAGCTGTGAGCGTCTCGGTCATGTTGTCGGCCTGCTCGAATTGCGCGCTCGCCCGCTTGCCCTGGTCCACGTGGCTGAGATAGCCGAGCGCTCGGCTCCGCAGCGCCCGTTTGCCGGCTGCGTTGGCATTGGCAGTGTAGCGGCCGCGGGGCTTCATGCCCTTGTAGAGCCGATCGAACGCGGGCGTGAGGTATTCGGCCATCTCCGTCCGGAGCGCCCGCGTCGCGTCCCAGATCCGCTGGGGATCGGGGACGACGCCAGCCTCATGCAGGGTCTGGGCCAGATCATCCTGGCTCGGCAACGCAAGGGCCAGGGCGCGAAAGGCGGGGTCGAGGCTCTTGTCCTCGGCCAAAAGCCCCAGCGCATCGAGATAGGCGGCACCCGGATGGGCGTCTTCGGTGACCATGCGCAGCAGCGTGTCCTTGGCCAGCGCGCGCCCCGCCTCCCAGCGATTAAACGGGTCGGTGTCGTGGGCGAGCAGGGTCAAGCGCTCGGCTTCGGTCGTCTCACGTTCGATGATCACCGGGGCGGAAAACCCGCGCAGCAAGGACGGGATCGGCTGCGCCGCGAGCCCCTCGAACGTCCAGCTCTGCTCGGCTTCGGTCAGCTCCAGCACGCGGGTCGGGACAACCTCGGCCCCGTCGCGGCCGATAAGCCCCATTGCCACCGGGATGACCATCGGCGCCTTCTCCGGCTGGCCGGGCGTTGGGCCGAGGTGCTGCGCGAGGGTCAGCGTATAGGTGCCCCCAGCGAAGGCTTCGGTGACATTGATCCGCGGCGTACCGGCTTGGGAATACCAAAGCTTGAACTGTGCGAGGTCCCGCTCGGTCGCGTCTTCAAAGACTTTGAGCCAATCCTCAATCGTCGCCGCATCGCCATCGTGGCGCTTGAAGTAGAGCGCGAGCGCTTTGGCATACCCCTCATCGCCGACGAGACGCTTGAGCATCCCGATGACCTCGGCGCCCTTTTCATAGACCGTGGCCGTGTAGAAGTTGTTGATCTCGACAAAGCTCTCGGGCCGGACAGGATGCGCAAGCGGCCCCGCATCCTCGCGAAACTGTGACGCGCGCAAGCTCAGCACGTCGTCGATCCGCTTGACGGCGTGGGAGCGCATATCGCCCGAAAACTCCTGGTCGCGAAAGACGGTCAGCCCCTCCTTAAGGCAAAGCTGAAACCAGTCGCGGCACGTGATGCGATTGCCCGTCCAGTTGTGGAAATACTCATGCGCGACGATGCTCTCGATAAACTCATAGTCGCGGTCGGTCGCCGTCTCGGGGCTTGCCAGCACATATTTTGAGTTGAAGATGTTGAGGCCCTTATTCTCCATCGCGCCCATGTTGAAATCGTCAACGGCGACGATGTTGAAGACGTCGAGGTCATAGGCGCGGCCATAGACATCCTGGTCCCACTTCATCGAGCGTTTAAGCGCGTCCATCGCATAGGCGCAACGGCCCTCATCCCCGGGGCGGACCCAGATCTTGAGCGCGACGTCTCGCTTTTCCGAGGTCGTGAAGCTGTCCTTGTGGGCGACAAGGTCCCCCGCGACGAGGGCAAAGAGATAGGCGGGCTTTGGCCACGGATCGTGCCACTCGGCAAAGCCCTTGCCGGATTTGCGCGGATTGCCATTCGAGAGGAGGACCGGAAGATCGGCCTCAACGCGCACCGTGAAGGTCGCCATGACATCGGGGCGGTCGGGATAGTAAGTGATCTTGCGAAAACCCTCGGCCTCGCATTGCGTGCAGAACATCCCGTTTGAGAGATAGAGCCCGTCGAGCGAGGTGTTCGCCTGCGGGTCAATCTCGACCTCGGCTTCCCAGGTAAAGGGCGTGTCCGGGACGACGACCTCTATCCCACCGTCGACCGGCAGCGGCTTGACCGGGACGCCGTTCACCCGCGTCCAAATCGGCTTTAGCCGCTCGCCATGGAGAAAGAGCGGTTCCTCGGTCCGTCCAGGTTTGGGGGCAAAGCGGATGCGCGAGACGACGCGGGTCGCGTTAGGGTCGAGCCGAAAGACCAACTCAACCGACTCAATCCGGTGCGAGTAGGGCCGGTAGTTCCGGAGGTACACCGTTTGCGGGGATGCGTCCTTCATCTTGCGGCTCCTTGCTGTCGCGCGCACCCTAGCGAAGTCCGGGGGCAGAGCAATCGCAGTCGGTGGGGTTGGGGCGGCTTTCGCGAGCCAGATGGGCGCGGCTCTTCGCCCTGGCCGGCTCGGCTTGTCGCGCGGGCCTGCGATCCCTACCTGCGGCCATGGCAGGCGGGAGGCGGGCCGACACATGACCGTTGAGATCCAGACCCTCGAGATCCAGACCCTCGAGATCCAGCCTCTAGAGATCCGGGCCCTTGCGGATCACGGGGCCAGTGCCTCCGACCGCGGGGCCTGCTGGCACATCTTTGCCCGTGCCGTCCGCGAGGGAGCAAGCCCGCACTATACCGAAGCGCAGCGCCGCGCCTGGGTGCCACAGGAGACGGAGCCACACTGGTTTGCCCAGCGCTTTGCCGGGGGCCGCACTTGGCTGGCCAGAAGGGGCGGTGCGCCGCGCGGGTTTCTGACGGCGCTCGGGCTCGGGTCCCCGGAGTTCGCGCCGCATATCGATTTCTTCTTCGTTCTGCCCGAGGAGCGGCGCTCGGGCCTCGCCGGAGCGCTTTATGACGGGTTTGAAGCGGCGGTGGGACCAGGGTCCGTGATGACCGCCCATGCGAGCCTCATGCTGCGCTCCTTTCTGGAACGCCGCGGCTGGGCCGCGCTTGGGGAAGAGTGGGTGATGCGCAACGGCGTCCGGCTCAACCGCGTCTCGATGGAGAAATCCCCCCTCCTGCATCCTCCTGACAGAACCCTGTCAGGAGGGGTGTGCGATGACAGGGCATCGGACACAATCCCCAGGGAGCCACGCACATGACCACCGCAGAGACCATGCCAACCTCCGCCGCCGCGGCGGGCCACACGCCCGAACACGGACTGGTCTGGGCCGAAGTGCCCGTGACCGACCTCGAAACCGGCATCGCGTTTTACACGGCCATCCTCGGCGGCGCCTTTGACCGGATGGATATGGGCCCCGACAAGACCGCGGTCTTGCGCACCGACCCGCCGATGCTGGGCGCGTCGATCCATCTTTATGAGGGCAAGCCCGCCCTCGATGGGCGCGGCCCGACTGTCCATCTGACCGTCGCCGACAGCGCCGAGGCCGCCGCGGACCGCGCGGTCGCGGCCGGAGCCAAGCGGCTCTACGGGCCCATCGAGATCCCCTATGGCCGGTTCATCTATATCGAAGATCCGGACGGTAACTCCGTCGGGCTATTCGAAGCCAAAGCGCCGGACCCTAGCGGCATGGCCGACGCGCCCGTGGCGAACTGAGATGCGTCGGGCCGACCGTCTCTTTGGCATTGTCCAGCATTTGCGAGGCGGTCGGCTCGTCACGGCGCGGATGCTGGCCGAGCGCCTCGAAGTCAGCGAGCGGACGATCTATCGCGATATCGCCGACCTGCAGGGCTCGGGCGTGCCGGTCGAAGGCGAGGCCGGCGTCGGCTATGTGATGCGCGAAGGCTTCGATCTGCCACCGCTCATGTTCACCCGCGAGGAGGTCGCGGCCCTTGTTGCGGGCGCGCGCTTTATCAAAGCGTGGGGCGGGGCGGCGATGGCCGAGGCCGCCGAGGAGGCGCTCGTTAAGATCGCGTCGGTCCTGCCCGAAGATGCCCGCGCGCGGGCCGACGCGGTGCAGGTCCACGCCATCGGCAGCGAGATGACAGAGCTTCTGCGCACCCGGATCGACGAGATCGACGCTGCGATTGAACAACGCACGATCATCTCCATCGCCTACCGCGATGAGGGGGGCTGCGACACCGTGCGCCAGATCCGCCCGCTTGCGCTTTGGTTCTGGGGCAAGGTCTGGACGCTGATCGCCTGGTGCGACCTGCGCGAGGATTTCCGCATGTTCCGCGTCGACCGGATCCGGACGCTGACGCCGACCGGCTGCCGTTTCCGCGCCGAGCGCGAGAAGTCTCTGGCGACGTTTTTTGCACAGATGCCGCGGCAAGCGTGACGCCGTGGCTCCGGCAGGTCGGAGCGCCCGCGCCGCTCGGCTTGCCACGGTCTGGGCCCTCGGCGCATGCCGGGGTCTTGGCGCGGCGCCCGTGGCGCCTACCCTTCGGCCATGACGCATCTTTTGTGGTTTAAGCGCGACCTGCGTGTCGCCGATCACCCGGCCCTCACCCATGCCGCCGCGCTTGCGGCCGAGAGCGGGACATCGGTCCTGCCGCTTTACATCGTGGAGCCGGCATATTGGGCGCTGCCCGACACATCCGCCCGGCAATATGCCTTCACGTCGGAATGCGTGGCGGCGTTGAGCGCGGATCTTGCAGAGATCGGGCTCCCGCTTGCGGTGCGCGTGGGCGATGCCGTCGAGATCCTGTCCGCGCTCGCGGATGAGCATCGCGCGACGCGCCTGATCAGCCATGAAGAGACCGGCAATCTCTGGACCTTTGGGCGCGACAGGCGCGTGGCGGCCTGGGCGGCAGAGGCGGGCATCCCGTGGGACGAGTTGGCGCAATCGGGCGTCGTGCGGCGGCTGACGAGCCGGGACGGCTGGGCCGGGCGGCGCGAACGGCTCTTGCGTATGCCGCAGCTTCCGGTGCCCGTGGGCGCGCCCGGACCTGCCGGGATCGATCCCGGCCGCATGCCGACGGCGTCCGAGCTCGGCCTCGCGCCGGATCCGTGCCCCGAGCGGCAGACGGGCGGACGGCCACATGCGCTTTCGCTGCTTGGCTCGTTCCTCACCGAGCGCGGGCGCACCTATCGGCGCGACATGTCCTCGCCGCTGACGGGCGAACGCGCGTGCTCGCGCCTCTCGCCGCATCTGGCACTCGGCACGCTCTCGGCCCGCGAGGCGCATCAAGCGACGCTGGCGCGCAAGGCGGAGGTCAAGGGCTCGCGCGAGGGCTGGTCCGGCTCGCTCAGCTCATTCACCTCGCGGCTCGCCTGGCGCGATCACTTCATGCAAAAGCTCGAAGACGAGCCCCGGATCGAGACCCAGTGTCTGCACTCGGCCTATGAGCGTCTGCGCCCCGCCACCCCTGACGCCGCGCGTCTTCGCGCTTGGGAGCAGGGCGAGACCGGCATCCCCTTTGCCGATGCTTGCATGCGCTACCTCCGGGCGACGGGCTGGCTCAATTTTCGCATGCGCTCGATGCTGATGGCGGTCGCGTCCTACCATCTCTGGCTCGATTGGCGCGCGACCGGGCCGATCCTCGCGCGGCTCTTCACCGATTACGAGCCCGGCATTCACTGGTCGCAGACGCAGATGCAATCGGGCACGACGGGGATGAACACGGTGCGGATTTACAACCCCGTCAAGCAGGGGGGCGACCAGGATCCGGACGGTGTCTTTACCCGCGCGTGGCTGCCCGAGCTTGACGAAGTCCCCGACGCCCATCTGCAAGAGCCTTGGCGTTGGGAGGGAGCTGCTCGCGTGCTCGGTCGGCGCTATCCGGAACCGATTGTCGACGTCAAAGCGGCGGCCAAGGAGGCGAGCACCCGTGTCTGGGGCGTCCGGCGCGGTGCGGCGTTCCGCGAAGAGGCGCAGCAGATCGTCAAGAAACACGCGAGCCGCAAAGAGCCCGGCGTGCCGATGCGGTTCCAGCGCGACCCCGAGCCGAAAGCGGGCGCTGTGTCCCCTCCGGTTGGGCCGATGCCTGCCTCGCAACTGAAGCTCGATCTCTGATGGCGCGCCGCAGCAAACGACACGTCAAGAAGGGCGACCTGCCAAGCAAGGTCTGTGCGACCTGCGGCCGGCCGTTCACATGGCGCAGAAAGTGGGCCGATGTGTGGGACAAGGTCCGCTATTGCTCGGATCGGTGCCGCCGGGCGCGCGGAGATACGTCGAAGGATCGGCCCGCCTGAGTGGGGCCCGCCTGAGTGGGCAATGGGGACGCGCCCCCAAAGCGGACGGTCCCAACGAGGCGCTGACGACGACAGAACAGTCCAAGCGGCGCGGGTTGGGCGACCCACGGGCCTCTCTGCGTATATTGGGCCAGAGCTGAGGCGGCGTATTGCGCGCTCAAGACAGGAGCGCCTGCCGCGGTGCAAAGCCGCCGCCCAATATCATAGCAAACGCCGCATTGTGCGTCCGTGCCAACGCCTGACTGCGCCGCTTCACGTTGTCTTTCCAGCAATACGCTATATCACTTGGCCAATAGGGGAGAGCGAAGCATGACCCGCCCGGTCGTCGGCATCATCGGAAACCACTATCTGGTCAACGACGAGTACCCCACCCATGCCGGTGGGACGATGACGTCCGAAGCTGTGGCTGAAGTGTCGAACGCGCTGCCCCTCGTGATCCCCGCCGATCCGCGCTTTGTTCGTGTCGAAGATTTGGTCGAGAGCTGCGACGGTTTTCTCTTTACCGGCGGACGGCCCAACGTCCATCCCGAGGAGTATGGCGAGGCCGAGACCGAGGCCCACGGCACCTTCGACCGGGCCCGCGATGCCATCACCCTGCCGCTCATCCGCGCGCTTGTGCGCCGCGGCCAGCCGTTTTTGGGGATCTGCCGCGGGTTTCAGGAGGTGAACGTGGCAATGGGCGGGACGCTCTATCCAGAGATCCGCGATCTGCCCGGCCGCGACAATCACCGCATGCCGCCCGACGGGACGCTGGAGGAGAAATTTGCGCTTCGCCATATCGTCTCCCTGTCCGAGGGCGGGCCGTTTCACCGCGTTTTCGGGGCGACCGAGGTGCTGACCAACACGCTCCACGGGCAAGGCATCAAAGAGCCGGGGCGGCGGATCGTCATCGATGGCTGGGCGCCCGACGGCACGCCCGAGGCAATCTACGTCGAGGGCGCACCCGGCTTTGCGCTCTCGGTGCAGTGGCACCCCGAGTACCGCGCTGCCGAAGACCCGGTTTCGCGCCCGCTCTTTGCCGCTTTCGGCGAGGCGGTCGCCGACTGGGCCGAAGGGCGCCGCGGCACTGTGCTGCGCTCCGCCTAGGACATTTGACGACGTCACGGCTCCATCGCGCATCGTGCAACGCGTTGACATCCTTGTTTTCGGGCCGCATTCCGCGCTTCGGATTTGCGCATGATGCTCCAAGCCCCACTTCGCGGTTGCGCTTTGCCCGTGCGCCCGGAAAGCTCGCGCCACCGGCAGGGAGGACGCGATGAAACGATCCGAGATCAACGCGATCATGGGCGATGCGGCGGAGATGATCGCTGCGCACGGCTTTCGTTTGCCGCCCTTTGCCTGGTGGTCGCCCGAGGCCTTTGCCGTGCAAAAGGCCGCGGCCGCGCGGGTGATCGCGGCGCGCATGGGCTGGGACATCACCGATTACGGCCAAGGCGACTTCGACGCGGTCGGGCTCTTCCTTTTTACCCTGCGCAACGGCGATCTGGCCGATCTGCAGCGCGGGGGCGGGATGTGCTATGCCGAAAAGCTCCTGATTTCGCGCCAGGATCAGCTCAGCCCGATGCACACCCATGTGATCAAGGCCGAGGACATCATCAATCGCGGCGGGGCGACCCTGGTCGTCGAGCTGTACGGCTCGGACGATGCGGGCGGCTTTGCCGAGGATCGGGGTGGCGTGGTGCGCTGCGACGGGATCGCGCGGCCGTTCTCCGCCGGCGAAAAGCTTAAGCTCGCCCCGGGCGAGAGCGTCACACTGATGCCGGGCGATTGGCACGCGTTTTGGGGCGAGGGCGGCGATGTGCTGATCGGCGAGGTGTCGACCGTCAACGACGATCTCACGGACAACATCTTCCGTGATGGGCTCGGCCGCTTTGCCGAGATCGAGGAAGACGAGGCGCCGATGCACCTTCTTGTGTCGGACTATGCGCGTTGGTTGAGCTAAGCCGCCAGAGAGCCGCGCGTCACAGTGGAGCGTTGCGCCGAAGATCTCGTCTCGGGCAAAGCCCTGTCCGCGGCGCTCCACCAGCTGGCGGTGCACCCGTCACCGCGCCAGCATCACCCCGTGGCGCCCAGCGAGATCGGTGAAGAACTGCCAGGCCACGCGGCCCGACCGGCCGCCCCGGGTTGCCTGCCACTCGATTGCCTCGGCGCGCAGCGTCTCCGGCGCAACCGAGACGCCATAGGCGGCGCAATAGCCGTCGATCATCGCGAGATACTCGTCCTGGCTGCAGGGGTGAAAACCGAGCCAGAGGCCGAACCGGTCCGACAGCGAGACCTTTTCCTCGGTCGCCTCCGATGGGTTGATCGCCGAGCCACGCTCGTTCTCGATCATGTCGCGTGGCATGAGATGCCGGCGGTTCGACGTCGCATAAAATAGCACGTTCTCGGGCCGCCCCTCGATGCCGCCATCGAGGACCGCCTTGAGAGACTTGTAATTCTGGTCGTCATGGGAAAACGACAGGTCGTCACAGAAGAGCAGAAATCGGTGCGGCGCGCTGCGCAAATGCGCAAGGAGGCGCGTGATCGTCGGCAGGTCGTCGCGCTGCAATTCGACGATCTTGAGCGCGTGCCCCTCGGCCAAAACCGCGCCGTGCACAGCTTTGACAAGGGAAGACTTCCCCATCCCGCGCGCGCCCCAGAGGAGCGCGTTGTTCGCGGGCAGGCCACGAGCGAATTGGCGGGTATTGGCCAAGAGCGTGTCGCGGGAGCGGTCGATCCCCACGAGCAGCGGGAGCGCAACCCGCGCAACTTGCGCCACGGGCTCCAGTCGGTCAGGTCCGGTATGCCAGAGAAACGCGTGCGCCGCGTCGAAATCGGGCGCGGGCTCGGGCCGGGGGCTCAGCCGGTCGAGCGCGTCAGCGATCCGGGTCAGCGTCGCGTCGTCGAAGGGAGGCGTGGTCACAGAAAGCGCCGTTTCGGCCCGATCA
Source organism: Pseudomonadota bacterium (assembly GCA_038745585.1). Taxonomy (GTDB): domain Bacteria; phylum Pseudomonadota; class Alphaproteobacteria; order Rhodobacterales; family Rhodobacteraceae; genus HLUCCA09. The sequence goes on along the minus strand of JBCDLH010000002.1, from coordinate 129,094 downwards.
CGCGGGCTCTTCTTCTTCGTCGTCGTCGAGCAGGCCCTGCTCGCGGAGCGCGTCGTCGCGCTTTTTCTCGACCCGGACGACGAGCAGGATCGACAGCTCATAGAGCGCGTAAACAACCGAAAAGAGGATCACCTGCGTGATGACGTCGGGCGGCGTGATGAGCGCGGCAAGGGTTAGGATCGCAACGACGGCGTATTTGCGCATGTTGCGCAGGCCCGCCGCCGAAACGAGCCCCGCCTTGCCCATCAGCGTCAGCAAAACAGGCAGTTGAAAGCAGAGGCCGAAGGCGAAGATGAACTTGAGCGACAGGTCCAGACTGTCCTGCATCCGGGCCTGGAAGGTGATCGAGGGCTCAGTCCGCGCGGGCGCGCCCTGGGCATTCTCGCCCGCGACTGTATCCGCGACTTGGGGCGCGAAATCGGCAAACCCGATGAGAAACTGCATGGCGAGCGGCGTCACAACGTAATGCGTAAAGGCCGCACCGGCGAGGAAGAGGAGCGGCGAGGCCAGCAAAAACGGCAGAAAGGCGTTCCGCTCGGATCGGTAGAGCCCTGGGGCGACGAAACGCCAAAGCTGAAATCCGATCACCGGGAAAGCCAGCGCAAAGCCGAAGATCAGCGAGATCCGGATCAGCAGGAAAAAGTACTCCTGCGGTGCGAGAAACACCAGATTGCAAGTTTGCCCGTTCGCCTCAAGGATGCTGCAGATCGGCTGCAGCACGAAGTAAAGCACCTTTTCCGCCAAAAAGTCGCCGCCGCCCGCGGGAACGAAGAACACGCACATCGCAAGAAAGAAGGCGAGCACCGAGCGGATAAGCCGGGTGCGCAGCTCGGCCAGGTGCTCAATCAAGGGTGCCGACGACGCATCGACCTCGTCAGCGGGCTCTTGGGCCTCGGTGGGGTCCGTCGCGCGCTCGCTCATGCTTTGTCCTGCGGGGCGTCGGCAGAGGCCACCGCACTCTCGCTCGCGGGCGACGCCGCGGGCGGCGCGGGGGCCGCTTCGCCCGGTTGCGGCGCGGGGCTTTTTTCGGGGCTATCAAAGCCGTTGAACGACGCGGACCGTTCGTTAGCACGCTTTACCGCGTCTTCCCGTCTCGCACGGGCCTCTGCGGCGCGTTTTTCCGCCAATTCTCGCGTATGCGCGCCATAGCTCTTGGCGGTCGTGTCACGCGCGCCCTCGTCTTCGACATCGTCGCTCGACAGGTCGAAGTCTTTCTCAATGTCGTCGAGCCCGACCGCCTTCTTGAAGCCTTTCGTCGCCGCCGAGCGCGGGTTGGTCATGCTGCGGAGGTCACGCGCCATCTCACGCGCGCCGGTTTGGTCGGCCGCATCATCCATCGCGCGGCTAAATTCGCGCGCCATTTTGCGCAAGCGGCCCGTAAACTGGCCGAGCGACCGGAACATGCCCGGCAAATCCTTAGGGCCGACGACGATCAACGCCACGACTCCGATTATGAGAAGCTCAGACCAGCCGATATCGAGCATGGGGCGGAGGACGGACCGTCAGGACACGCCGGGCCGGGCGCTCGGCGCCCGCGCGGCCGGCACGTGCGCTTAGGCCTTGTCCTTGTCCTCGGCGGTCACGTCGCGCGCGGCAGTGGCCGCATCGGCCTCGGCGCTGTTATCTGCGATTTCGGTCTTGCTTTCGTTCACGCCCTTCTTGAACGCCGTGATGCCCTTGCCGACCTCGCCCATCAGCGACGCCACTTTGCCGCGCCCAAACAGGACGAGCACCACAACGGCGATGAGGATAAGGCCGGGAATGCCGATTTGTCCGATGCCCATTGCTGTTCTCCCTCGATGGCGCTGCGGCGGCTTTCGCCCGTCGACGCGGCGCAACTCTATCAACGTCTGGCAGGTATCTATGGGTTATTGCCTGCGGTTCAAAGAGGCAATTCGCGCCGCCTGGGTTTTGGACACCGCCGCGCGCGGCGTGTGCAGCCACCAAAGTGCGTTACTCGGCGGCGCGGGCCTGCGCCAGCGCTGCCTCTCGCGGCGCGTCTCCGGCTGCGAAAACAAAGCAGCGGTCGCGCCTCAGCATCACCCAAAGCGGGGTTCCGGGGGCGGGCAGAAAGACCGACGGAATGGTCGCCAAGAGCCGCGTGCCGTGCGCCTCACAGATGAACTCCACCAGGCTCTCGCGCCCCATGTAGCGCGCCCGCTCGACCCGCGCGCGCACCGCGACCCCGTCGGCCGCCGAAGGGTTCGGCCCGTGCCCGTTCCGGTCAAAGTCGATGCGCAGGTGCTGCGGGCGGATAACGATGTCGACCGCGGTGCCGTCGGCATGGCCCGGCGTGGCGAACGCGCCAAAGGGCGTCTCGGCCCGCGCGCCGCGCGACACGCCTCGGATCACATTGACGTCAGAGAAAAATGCAGCGGCATCAAGGTCTACTGGGGCGTTGTAAATGTCCAGGGGCGCACCGCATTGGACAATCCGGCCGTTGCGCATCAGGGCAATCTCATCGGCCATGCGCATCGCCTCGTCAGGCTCGTGCGTGACGAGAAGGACAGCGGTTCCCTCTTCCTTGAGGAGCGCCAGCGTTGCGTCGCGGATGCCGTCGCGCAAGCGGTTGTCGAGGCCCGAGAACGGCTCGTCCATCAGAAGGATCGCCGGTCGCGGGGCGAGCGCGCGCACGAGCGCCACGCGCTGCTGCTCACCGCCCGAGAGCTGGTGCGGAAACGCATCCATAAACGCCCCGAGGCTCACGCGCTCGAGCAAAGCCGCGACGCGTTCGCGGTTGCCCCGAAGGCCGCCCTTGAGCCCAAAGGCGACGTTGTCGGCCACGCTGAGATGGGGAAAGAGCGCAAAGTCCTGAAACATAAGACCGATACCGCGTTTTTCCGGCGGCAGGTGCTGCCCCGCATCGGAGACGACGCTGCCGTCGACCCGGATCGTGCCGCTGTCTTGGGTTTCAACCCCGGCAATGATTCTAAGTGTTGTGGATTTTCCGCAGCCCGATGGCCCGAGGAGGCAGGTCACTTGGCCTGCTCCGACGCCGACCGAGACATCGTCGACCACGCGCCGGCCCTTGAAGTGCCGCGTCAGGCCCGTTGCCTCGAGGCGCGGAGCGGCACTGGGAGAGGAGGAGGGCGCGCTCTGATCCATCGCTTCGTCCCGTCCGGCTTTCACAAGCCCGAGCGTTTTCGTCGGGCGTTGCGCTGATAGCAGCGCAGGACAGGTGGATCAAGGCGGGGGGTGGAAGACGCGGGGCAGGCGAGCGGCCCGCCCCGCGCAAGCTCGTTGAGGATCCTGGCCCGCTAGCGCGGACGGCGGCCGGTTTGGCCGACACCGCGTTGGCGTTCGGTCCAGGCGAGGTGCTTTTTCATCCGGTCCAGCTCGCGCTTGTGCCGGCGTTCGCGAAAGCCCTCTAGGATTCGCCGCAGCGCTGAGGGAGAGGCATCCTCGCGCGCTGCGACCGTCTTTTCATCACGTGTCGTCATGGCAGCAAACATATCCACTCATCCAAAGGGGGGACCCGCAAGCGCCGCCGAAGGGACATCGGGCGGTGCCACAGTGGGGTCACAACAGAGAAGAGAAAGCGGAACAATCGTGGCAAAATTTGGGCAAACGCTGCGAAACCTGATGCGGTCGGAACGGAACTCCATGCGGCGCCCGAGCGTCTGGCGTTCCGGCGCATGCGGGCCTAGCTTGGGCGTCCGCCGCGGGCTGCGCAGGCCGCCCGTCCCCGCCTCTGCGCCAGGGTGAAGATGACCGAAATGACCCCGTCCGCCCCGTCCGCCACCGACGGGCGTAGTGCCGCGGCGCGCCGGGCCGCCGAACGCGCACGGGGGCTGCGGGTGTTGCGGGACGTCCTGCCTTACCTTTGGCCTGCCGGGCGCTCCGGGGAGCCGCGGCTGCGAAAAATCCGCGTCGTTGCGGCGCTTACGCTGATGGTCTTGGTCAAGGTCGTGGCCGTCGGCATCCCCGTCATCTACAAGCAGGCGGTCGATGCGCTGGCCGGCGAGACGCCGGACGCGGCGACGATGCTGGGGCTCGGCGCCGTCGGCCTCACCTTGGCCTATGGCGGGGCGCGGCTCCTCAACTCGGCGTTTCAGGAACTGCGCGACGTGGTCTTTGCCGCGGTGGCGCAACGTGCGCTGCGCGAGCTTGCCCTGCGCACATTTCAGCACATCCATGCGCTTTCTCTGCGCTACCATATTGCGCGTAAAACGGGCGCGCTCAGCCGGATCATGGAGCGCGGCGTCAAGGGCGTGCAGTTTCTCCTCCGTTTCGTCCTTTTCTCCATTGTTCCCATGCTGTTGGAGCTCGTTCTGATCGCCGCGATCCTGGCGACGCTGTTTGACTTTGCGTTCCTCGCGGTGCTGACGGTCACGGTTGTCCTCTACGTCGTTTTCACCTTCCGGGTGACAGAGTGGCGGCTCGATATTCGGCGCAAGATGAACGACGAGGACAACCTCGCCACGCAGCGCGCGATCGACTCGCTTCTGAACTTCGAGACCGTGAAATACTTCGCCGCAGACCGGCGCGAGGCCGCCCGCTATGACAGCGCAATGGCGCGGTTCGAGGAGGCGTCGGTGAACACCTCGTCCTCGCTTGCCGCGCTCAATGCAGGTCAGGCTCTGATCGTGAACGCGGGTCTTGTGGCGGTCATGGCGCTGGCGGCGCGGGGCGTGGCGGCCGGGGAGTACACCGTTGGCGATTTTGTGATGGTCAACGCCTACATGCTGCAGATCATCGTGCCGCTCAACTTCCTCGGGACGGTCTACCGCGAGATCCGGCAGAGCCTCCTCGACATGGGCGAGTTGTTCGATCTGTTGGGCCAGGCGCCCGAGATCCGTGACCGTGCGGACGCGCCTTTACTCCAGGTCGCAGGCGGGGAGGTCGTGCTCGAGGATGTGCGCTTTGCATACGAGCCGGAGCGCGAGATCCTCAGGGGCGTGTCGCTGCGCGCGGGCGCGGGCGAGACTTTGGCAATTGTGGGGCCGACGGGCTCGGGCAAATCGACCATCGGGCGGCTTCTCTTTCGTTTCTACGACGTCACCGGCGGCGCGCTTCGGATCGACGGACAGGATGTTCGGGAGGTCACGCGTGAGAGCCTCCATGCCGCGATCGGTGTTGTCCCGCAGGACACTGTGCTCTTCAACGACACGATCCTTTACAACATCGCCTATGGCCGGCCCGGGGCCAGCCGGGCCGAGATCGAGGACGCGGCCAGCGCCGCCGAGATCCACGATTTCATCCTGGGACTGCCAGGTGGATACGACACGATGGTCGGCGAACGGGGGCTCAAGCTCTCGGGTGGCGAAAAACAGCGCGTTGGTATCGCCCGTACGATCCTGAAAGACCCGCCAATCCTCCTTCTCGACGAGGCGACCTCTGCGCTCGACACCGCGACCGAACAGGCGATCCAGGCGTCGCTGGCGCGGATGGGGCAGGGGCGCACGGTCGTCGCCATCGCGCACCGGCTCTCGACCATCGCCGATGCCGATCGGATCGTGGTTCTGGAAAACGGGGAGGTGACTGAGTCGGGCACCCATGCCGAGCTTCTGGCGCGCGGCGGGCGCTATGCCGGGCTGTGGCACCGGCAAGCGATGGAGCGTGCCGCAGACTAGGATCATCGCAGGACGTTCGAGGCCACACCTGCGTGTCGCCCCCTGGGGGCGCTGCCCCCGTCGCGCGCGGCGCGCCTCCCCCGGGATATTTCGAGCCCAAAGAAGTGGGGCGGGGCGCGGTTGGCGTGAGCCCCAAGGCCGCTACTCGGCGGCCCGGAGGGGGGGCTCCGGTGGCGGTGTGTCGGGCTCTGGCGGCGCGGGCGTGGCTTCGAGAGGGGCAGCGACGCGCGTGGCGGCCGCAGGACCGGTTGATGGGCCAGGGCTCTCAGCGGCAGCGCCAGCCGGTCCCATCGGGGCCGCGAGGGCGGAGCGCGTGAGGCCTGGGAGCGCTGGCAGGAAGTCCGCCGGATCGAAGACCAGCGTCGGACTCTCCGTGCGTCGGGCGGCGCGGGAAAGCGCCACGTCGCGTGCGATGAGGCTCTCCCGGCCCGAGATCAAAGCGCCGAGACCGCGCAGCGAGCGGTAGGCCCCTTCGCTTGCCCAGACGCGGATCGAGAGCAGCGCGGGCGTCAGCACCAATGTGAGCACCGTGGCGATGCCGAGGCCGAAGACGACGGCGGTTGCCAGTTGCTTCCACCAGAGGGCTGTCGGGCTATCGACGGAATAGCCGCCGCCGAAAAAGTCGAGGCTGACGCCAAACATCATCGGCGTGAGGCCCGCCATCGTTGTGATCGTGGTCAGCAGAACAGGGCGAATCCGCTGCTCGGCCGTACGCACGATGGCCTCCTGCTTCGGCATATATCCCGAAAGCTCTTGATAGGTGTCGATCAGTACGATGTTGTTGTTCACGACGATACCCGCGAGCGCGACGATCCCGGTTCCGGTCATGATGATCGAAAACGGCTGATCCATCACCAGCATTCCGATCAAGACACCGGTCGTCGACAGCACCACCGCGACGAGCACCAGAAGCGCGTTGTAGAACGAATTGAACTGCGCCAGCAGGATGACGAACATCAGCGCCAGAGCCGCCCCAAAGGCGGAAGACAGAAAGGCCTGGCTTTCGGCCTGCTCTTCTTGATCGCCGGTCCATTCCCAATCGAAGCCGTCGAGCGCTTGCGTGCTCTCGATCCACTCTGTCAGCGCCGCAATGCGCTCATTGGCGTTGATCGGGACGGTTTGCAGACCTGCCTCGGCGATCCGCGTCTCCCACGCGCCGCCCGGCTCGGTCGCGGCGGCCGTGACGATCTCGACGGTGTCGCCTGCGGGATCGAGCAAACGGACAAGGCCGGGCAGGACATCCGCCTTCAGGTCGTAATGGCGGGCCTGGTCGACCCGGTCGATGCGGCCGAGCTGCTGAACCGGGGTGCGGGTGATAAAGTTCGACAGAGGGATCAGCCCGTCATTGGTGCGGACCTTAAGCGTGTCGAGCGTCGAAAGCAGGCGGTCCTCCTCGGGCAGGCGCACGCGGATGTCGATCTCCTCCTCGGAGGTCGGCACGCGCATCGTGTCGAGAAAGATTCCGCGGGTCACCAACTGGACCATCGCGCCGACCGTCGCCACATCGGCGCCGAAGCGCCCCGCCTTCTCGACATCGACGTCGATCTGCCAGTCGATCCCGGGCAGCGGGAGCGTGTCCTCAATGTCGATGAGGCCGGGGGTCTGCTCGAACTGGGCGCGCAGGCGGAGAATGGCGTCTTGCAAAGCGGTGATGTCTTCGCCGCTGATCCTCAAATGCACAGGCTTGCCCTGGGCTGGCCCCTGGGCAAGTTCGGTGACCTCGGTATAAATCCCAGGGATCTGGTCGAGCCGGGTCTGCAGCTCTTCCATGATGCGCTTGCCGTCGAAGGTCGGGTCTATCACCTCGCGGTCGAGCAGATGGACGCCGAAGAGGCGCACGGGCTCAGAGATCCGGGGGCGGTCGTCCCAGCGGACCATCTCGATTTGAACTTGTCCGATCGTGTCGCGCGGGCCTGAGGCGCCGCCCGTATTGGCGTTGAGCCCGCCTTCACCGGCAAAGGCGAAGGCCGATTTGATGCCGGGCGTGTCGAGGATCACGTCCTCGACTTCGCCGACGAGGGCGTCCTTGTCGCTGACCGAAAGATTGCCGCGCGCGCGGACATAGACGATGGCCTGCTCGGGCGAGGTCTCTACGAAAAACTCAACGCCGCGATTGTTCTGTCCGTAGCTTGCAAAGACCGTGACGACAAAGAACGCGATCGCCCCGATCACAACGAGCGGCATCACCGGGTTGCCCGAAATCAGCTTGATGAAGTGACCAAAGGCGGTGCGGCGATAGCCGCCCTGGATGCGCCGCGGGCGAAAGCTGACCCGCGCGGCGTCGACCGTGATCGCGGTGGCGACCGAGGCCAGGACGAAAATCGCAACGCCCACAACGCTTCCAGCGGCGCCGACCTCTGGACCGAAGAGAAAGCGCGGGTTGAGGACCTGCATCGCGCCCAGGAAGGTCGCGTAGATCGCACCGGCCGCAAGGGCTACGCGCACCACCCAGGGCATGGTCGCGCGCAGTGCGTCAGAGGCGGTCGAAAACGACCGCGTCATCCGGCCCAAAACCCCGCCCATGACCGGCAGAAAGATAAGGGCAGACACGAGGGAGGCCGAGAGCACGAAGATCAGCGTGACCGGCAGCATCCCCATGAACTCGCCCGGCACGCCGGGCCAGAACAGCATCGGCAGGAAAGCGCAGAGTGTCGTTGCGGTCGACGACACGATGGGCCAGAACATCCGCTGTGCCGCCTCAACATAGGCCGTCATTGGCCCGGCTCCCTCGCGGATGCGCCTGTCGGCATATTCAACGACGACGACCGCCCCGTCGACGAGCATGCCCACCGCGAGGATGAGACCGAACATGACAATGTTTGAGATCGGGATCCCGGCAAGCGCTAAGAGCAGGAAACAGAGCATGAAAGAGGTCGGGATCGAAAAGCCCACAAGCAGCGCGGGCCGCGGCCCGAGCGACGCCAGGACGACAATCATGACGAGCGCGATTGCCGTGAGCACAGAGCCCTCAAGCTGCTGCACCATCGACTGCACTTCGCCTGACATGTCGTTCGAGGCGCCGACAAGGACGGCCTGGCGCAGCTCGGAAGGCCACGACTTTTGCTCCTCGGCGACGACCTCGCGGACGAGTGCGGCGGTGTCGATGATGTTAAAGCCCTTCCGCTTGACGACCTGCAGCGCGACCGTGTTTTCGCCATTAAACCGGGCGGTACCGGCCCTGTCCTCGAAGGTGAGATTGATCTGAGTGAGATCGCCGAGCGTGATCACGCGGTCGCCATTGACCTTTACGGGAAGCGCATAGATGTCGCGCGTCTCATCGAAGGAGGAGGGGATCTTGATCGGGAAGGCGCCCGACGCCGTCTCGACACTGCCGGCTGCGATAAGCTGGTTGTTCTGCGTTACTGCGTTGACGAGCTCGTCAGCGGTCACGTTGTAGGATTCGAGGAGAAGCGGGTCGATCACAACCTCGACCATCTCGTCGCGATGGCCCGCGAGCGCGGCTTCGAGCACCGGCTCTAAGCTCTCAAGTTCGGTCTGAAGCTCGTTGGCAAGCTGCAGCAATGTGCGCTCAGGCAAGGGGCCAGAGAGATTGACGATAATGATCGGAAATTCCGAGAAGTTGAACTCGTCGACGGTGTAGTTCTCGGCGCCTTCGGGAAAGTTGGCCTCGGCCTTATCCATCGCGGCGCGCACATCGGCGAGCGTCGCCGACTTGTCCCAGCCGAACTCGAACTCCATCACGAGATTGGCGTAGCCTTCGACGGCGGTGCCCGTCATCGTGTCGAGCCCGTCGAGGTCGGCCATCTCGGTTTCCATCGGCCGGATCAGGAGCTTTTCGGCGTCCTCGGCCGAGATGCCGGGAAAGGGGACCGAGATGAAGACGGCGGGGATTTCGATGTCGGGCTCGCCCTCCTTGGGCAGCGAGACATAAGCATAGCCGCCGACGACCAGCGACAGCACGATAAAGGCTAGGACCATTCGGGCGTGATCCGCCGCCCAACGCACGATGCCGGTCATTGGGTTGCCTCCGCAAACGGATCTCTGAGGGTGACGTCGAGCGGCACGCCGTCGGTAACGAATTCCTGACCGATGATGATGACGCGCGCGGGGTCGGGCAGGCCGGTGACATAGACGCCGTTCGTTGTGTCGCGCACGAGCTCGATCTCGGTAAAGGCCGCGACATCCCCGATCGCGGGGTCGCTTGCGGCGATGCGAAGGCCGAGATGGCCCTCATCGTCGAGCGTGAGCGCCGAGGCGGGAACGAGATGCGCCGGGGCCCCGTCTGAGGCGATGGCAATGTCGGCCGTCTGCCCGTCACGGACCGAGAGGTCTTCGTTCGGCACCGTGATCTCCACCTGGAAGGTACGCGTCTCCGGATCGGCGGAGCGCGAGACATAGCTCACCCGACCGGACAATGCGCCGCCCGATGCAAGCCGCGCCGTCGCCATCGCGCCCATCGAGACACGCTCGACCTCGGCCTCGGGCACGAAGCCCACAAGGTGGATCGGATTGAGCTGGATCACTGTCGCGCAGACCTGCCCGGGCTGCATCAGCGCCCCAAGCTCTGCGGTGTCGGACTCCAAAAGCCCGCCGAAGGGGGCGGTAATCGTCAGCCGGTCGATCTCGGTCTCGGCCGAGGCGACGGCGGCCTGGGCCGATTGCACGGCGCTTTCGGCGCTTTCGAGCCCCGTCCGCGCGCTTTCGAGCCCCGCACGCGCCGAAGAAACGCCTGCCGCTGTGGCAGCGACGCGCGTTTCGGCGGCAAAGCCCGACTGATTGAGAGAGCGTGCCGCCCGGTCGTTGATCTCGGCCTCGGCCAGCCGCGCCTCGGCCTCCTCGACCCGGGCGGCCGCCTCGGGCACGCGCGCCCGCGCCTCGGCGAGGCGCGCCCGCGCCTCCGACAGCGTGGCCTGCCGCGTGCCCGGCGCGATTTCGCAAAGCAGGTCGCCGGTCTCGACAAGCGCGCCCTTGCGCAGCGGGTCGTTGATGATCAGGCCCGATGTCTCCGCGCGAACATCGACCTGCCGCGCCGCTTCCGTCCGCCCGCGCACGAGCACGGCGGTGTCGATCTCCCGCGCTGTTGATTCCATGGCGACGATGCGGATGCGCTCCGGGCCTTCGTCGGTTCCCGCAAGTGCTGCGGGCGTCTCTTCACCGGCGGTGGCGGGGACGGCGGGATCGGGCTCTGCCGCTTCGGAACGGCCCGCAAATTCGAGAAGCGCGTCCCTCTGGATCACGATCATGTAGATGGCAACCGCAACCAGAAGGGCTGTCACGATATGAAGGACGCGCATCGCGCTCACCTTTGTTTGGTCGGCGCAAGGCGGCAACGGCAATACGCGCCGCGCTTCCCACCGGTTTGAGCCAGGTCACAAACGGATGCTAAACTGACCTGTTTAGATTAGGGGCCGCGGCGCTCTTATCCAAGGGCCCAAAGGCGCGCATCTTTCGCATTTTCTACGAAACGTCGGCAGCTTTGTGCTCGCCCTGTCACAGATCGCGCGCTGCGGCGCGCGCAGACGCGCAGCAGAGCGGGCGCGGTGCCGGGGCAGGGCTGGCGTCGTGCGCAGTGTTGCGCTAGGAGGCTCGGGACGCTGCGCAGGGCCGAAGTGGCCCGCGGGCGGAGGACGGAGAGCCGGGCGACGCAGCACCCAAGGGCGCGCCCATGCGGCAGGGAGCGCAAAACGTGAGCGATACCGACAGCTTCATCGATGAGGTGAGCGAAGAAGTCCGCCGCGAGCGTCTCTACGGCTATTTGCGCCGCTATGGCTGGATCGGCGCGCTCGCGGTCGTGCTGATCGTCGGCGGCGCCGGATTTAACGAATTTCGAAAAGCACAAAGCCGGAATGCCGCCGAGACGCTGGGCGATGCCGTGCTGGCCGCGCTCGAGAGCGACGAGGCAGCCGACCGTCAGAGCGCGCTCGAAGGCTTGGCCGCAGACGGGCCTGCAGGCGATATCCTCGTGCTTCTCAAAGCGGCCGAGCGTCTGGCCGACGAGGATGCCGCAGCGGCGGCCGCGCTGCTCGAGCCGCTCGCCGCGCGCCCCGATGCGCCGCTCGTCTATTCGGATCTCGCTGCGCTCAAGCTGGTGCTGATCGGCGAAGAGGCCGTGGACGCCACGACCCGCGACCAACTCCTCGAACGGCTTGCGCGGCCCGGCGCGCCCTATGCTGCCCTCGCGCGCGAGCAACAGGTGCTGGCGCTGTTGGCCGATGGTCAGACCGACGCGGCGCTCGAGGGCGCGCGCAGTCTCATCCAGGAACAGGGGCTGACGCCGTCGTTGCGCCAGCGCCTTGCCCAGCTCATCATAGCGCTTGGCGGCGAGATCCCCGTCCCTGGCGCAGGGTGAGGCGACGGACCGTGACGACGCAAGCTGACGACACGACCCTGCGCGCGCAACCTCGCTTTCCCATCGTTGCGGTCCTGGCCGGGCTCCTAACAGTCGCCGCTTGTTCGCGCGAAGACGTGCTCGAAGGTCCGCGATTTGACGTGCGTACGCCGCTTGAGGCCTCGCTTCCCGAAGAGGGCGTCTTCCCCGAACAAGAGGTGCCCGAAGTGGCCGCGCGGTCCGAGCCGATCGCCTTGCCCGCGCAAGTCAGCCATTCCGAATGGTCACACCGCAATGGCGGGCCGGCGCACCGCATCCGCCACCCCGCCCTCGGAACATCGCTCAACGAGGTCTGGAGCGTGTCGATCGGCGCAGGCGACAGCCGCCGCGCGGCGATCACCGCAGATCCGATCGTCGCAGCCGGGCGGATCTTTACGCTCGACGCGGCCTCGAACCTCGTCGCCCACTCGCCCGCGGGCGCGCGGCTCTGGTCGACGACGCTCGTGCCGCCGAGCGAACGGGCGCAGGACGCGACGGGCGGCGGCCTTGCCTTTGCCGATGGACGCGTCTTTGCGACGACGGGCTTTGGCGAGCTTCACGCGGTCGACCCCGCCTCGGGCCGCCTGCTCTGGACCCAAGCGTTCGACGCGCCGGTTGACGGAGCGCCGACCGCTTTTGGCGAGCTTGTCTATGTCACCTCACGCGACACCCGCGCCTTTGCGGTGCGCGTCGAGACCGGGCGGCTTGAATGGCAGCTTCCGGGCGCGCCGACCCCGTCCTCGACGCTTGGCGGCGCGGGACCGGCCGTCTCCGACCGCATCGCTGTCTTTCCCTTTGGTTCGGCCGAACTCGTGGCGACCCTCCGTCGTGGCGGCGTACGCGTCTGGTCGGCCACGCTTGCCGGTCAGCGACGGGGCCGCGCCTATGCGGGGTTTTCAGACATCACCGGCGACCCCGTGATCGACGGCAACGTCATCTATGCGGGCTCCCCTTCGGGCCGCATCGCGGCGCTCGACGTAACGACGGGCGAGCGGATCTGGACGGCGACCGAAGGCGCCATGAGCCCGGTCTGGCCCGTCGGCGGCTCGGTCTTTGCGGTGAGCGATCTCGGCCAGCTTGTTCGCCTCGATGCGGCGAGCGGCGAGACGATCTGGGCCGTCGACCTGCCCTATTTTCAGAACGAGCGGCCGCGCCGGCGCGAGGCCGTCTTTGCTCATCATGGCCCGGTCTTGGCAGGCGGACGGCTGATCGTGGCCTCCGATGACGGCCAGATCCGGAGCTTTGACCCTGAAAGCGGCAGCCTTCTCGCTTCGGTGCCGATCCGCGGTGGGGCGACGACGAGCCCGGTGGTCGTCAATGGCACGCTCTACGTGGTGTCCTCAGGCGGGCGGCTCCACGCCTACCGCTAATGCGGGCGGAGGGGTTAGGGGCGCTGCCCCCGTCGCCTCTGGCGACTCCCCCGGAGTATTTATGCCAAGATGATGGGCGGGGCGCATTCGCCGGGCAAAGGCTGCGCTTTTCGGCGCGGGTCGGGTTTGCTATGGGGCGCTTTTGGTTCGTGAGAGGAACTTGCGATGTCGTTCACGCTGGCAATCGTGGGGCGGCCCAATGTCGGAAAGTCAACGCTCTTTAACCGGCTCGTGGGCCGGAGGCTTGCGCTGGTCGACAACCAGCCGGGGGTGACGCGGGACCTGCGCGAGGGCGAGGCGCGGCTTGCCGATCTGCGCTTTACCGTGATCGACACGGCCGGCCTCGAAGAGGCGCATGACGACAGCCTTGAGGGCCGGATGCGCAAGCTGACCGAGCGGGCGGTGGCAGAGGTCGATATCTGCCTTTTCGTGATCGACGCGCGCGCGGGCGTGACGGCGGCGGACGAGGTCTTTGCCGAAATCCTGCGCAAGCATGCGCACCACGTGCTGGTCGCGGCCAACAAGGCCGAGGGGGCAGCAGGCGAAAGCGGGGTGATCGAGGCCTGGGCGCTCGGCCTGGGCGAGCCGATCCCGCTTTCGGCCGAGCATGGCGAGGGGATGCCCGACCTCTACGCTGCGCTCGTGCCGCTGGCCGAACTTTTCGCGGCGCGCGGCGCGGCAGAGGCTCCGGAGACGGATGTTGCCCTGCGCGAAGACGGCACGGCGCTGGAACGTGCGGGAGAGGCCGACGGGCCGCTGCGCGAGGTCACGCCCCAAAAGCCTCTCCAGATCGCCGTCGTTGGCCGCCCCAACGCGGGAAAGTCGACGCTCGTCAACCGGATCCTGGGGGAGGAGCGCCTGCTCACCGGGCCCGAGGCCGGGATCACCCGCGATGCCATCGCCCTCAGCCTGGAATGGGGCGGCACGCCGGTGCGCATTTTCGACACGGCGGGCCTGCGCAAGAAGGCGCGCGTTCAGGAAAAACTCGAAAAGCTCTCGGTCGCGGACGGGCTGCGCGCCGTGAAGTTTGCCGAGGTCGTCATCCTCCTCCTCGATGCCGCGATCCCGTTTGAGCAGCAGGACTTGCGGATCGCGGATCTCGCGGAACGAGAGGGGCGCGCGGTGGTTGTGGCGGTCAACAAATGGGATGTCGAAGACGACAAGCAGGGTAAACTCAAGGCGCTGCGCGACGCGTTCGAGCGGCTCCTGCCGCAGCTGCGCGGCGCGCCGCTCGTCACCGTCTCGGCCCAGACCGGGCGCGGGCTCGACCGGCTGCGCGACGCTGTCCTCTCGGCCTATGACGTGTGGAACCGGCGTGTGCCCACCGCGCGCCTCAACCAATGGCTCTCGGCCATGGTCGAGGCGCATCCACCGCCGGCACCGGGGGGGCGGAGGATCAAGCTGCGCTATGCCACCCAGGCCAAGACGCGGCCGCCGGGCTTTGTCGTTATGTGTTCGAACCCCGAGGGCCTCTCGGACGCCTATCGGCGGTATCTGGTGAATGGCTTGCGCGCGGATTTCGACATGCCGGGGACGCCGATCCGCCTGACCTTTCGCAGCCAGGCAGACAAGAACCCCTTTAAGGGCAAGACGTCTCCGGGCCCATCGAAGCTGCGCAAGCATCTTGGCAAAGGCGAGCGCTAGCGCACGTGGGCGGGTTCATCCGGCGCGGAGCTGGCCCAGGGTGGGGCTCACCACAACCGCAGCGCCGCCGAGGGCAACCGCAACGAGCGCCCAGTTGGCGGCCCAATTCGCGGCTGCCACGGCGACGAGCGCCCACACCACTCCGACCGCGTAAAACGGCGCGTTGGGAACGAGGCGCGTCACGGCCAGCGCCGTCGCCAGCGCACCGGCAAGGCCGATCCAGGCCCAGCCAGTTTCCTCCGGCCCAAGTCCGTAGCCCGCCCCAAGGAGGCCGATGGCGACCCAACTCGCCGCTGTCAGCCAACCTGCATAGAGGGAGATGGGCGCGCGCAGAAGCCAGCGATCCTCCGCCACCGGGCTGCGCCAGAGCGCGGTCACGGCCGAGAGGAGCATGGCCCAGATCATGACCGTCGCCCAAGGCGGCGAAAACTGCGCCACGGGGAGCCAGGCCGCGCCGAGCACCATCGAGAGCGTAATCGGCCAGCGTACCGCATCCCAGGCCGCGTCATCGGCCCGGCGGGCGAGGCCAAAGAAGGCGTGGAGGACGAGCCAGAGATAGATCGGCCCCCAGATCGCAAAAGCGTAGCCCGCGGGCTGCACGGGCGGCCGGTCTTGCGGCACCGGAAAGGCGTTGGGGTCAAACCCGTTGAAGGGCACCGCGAAGGGGACCACGGCAAAGACAAGCGCCGCGCCGGTCACAAAGATCGCCTTCATGCGGCGCGTGTCGGTCTCGTCTGTGGATGCGCTGTCGGGCGGCGGGAGATCTGCCATGTCCGCTATGTGGGGCGTCGGGGGGAAAAGCTCCAGGGGGTCCGGTGTCGCGGGTATCGCAGGTGCGATTGGGCTATGTCGGTCTTTGCCCGGGTATCAGTGGCCGGGCATCAGGGGCCGATTGCCAGGGGTCGGTACCAGGGGCCGGTACCAGGGGTCGGTACCAGGGGCCGGTTGCCAGCGGCCGTTTGCCTGGGGCCGGTATCAGGCCCCGTTTGCCAGGGGCCGGTTGCCAGGCGCCGGGTATCAGAGGTCATGCCGCACGGGCATTGCATGCGCACCAACGCCTCTGCCCGGCTCTTGCCTTTCTTGCGCCACGCTTCTTCGGAACACTGAGGCGCGGTCGAGACTGGAGAGGCGGCATGCTGCGAACGAGACTTGGGCGAGGACAGGCGGCACTTGGCGCGGCCGGGCTCGTCGCCTGCATCTGGGTGTTGCACCGGGTCCAGACCACGCCGCCGGGCGACGATGTGCAGTTTGGTCAAACCGAGTGGCTCATCCTCGCGGCCTTTGCCCTCGCCGTCTGGCTCGTCCATCCGCATCTTGCCGCGTTCAAGCACGCTCGCCGTCTTCGTCAAAGCCTGTTGCGGCCGCGGGCGGGCTGGCCCGGGCGGCGGGGCGTGCCCGAGGAAGCTGCCCTGCGTTTCGAGCTGACCCGCGCCCTCACCACGCCGATGCTCCGAGCTCGGCGCGCCGATGCGCCTCCCCCGCCGGACATGCTCGCCCGGGCTTTCCTGATCAATCGGCTGCAAGAGTACGACCCGAAGGCGCCAGACCCGATCCGCCAGCTCGATGGCCTCAAGACCGGGCAGGTTTTCGAGCTTTGGGCGCTGCACCAAGCGCTGACGGCCGAGGGCGCCGCGGTCAAGCCGGCCCTTGCGCGGCTGAAAACAACCAAGCGGGTCAAGGCAGCGCGCAGGGCCATTGCCGAGGCGCGTGCCGAGACCGAGCGTGACGAGCGCGAGAGCGCGGCCTTCCGCGCGGCCATGCAGCGCTGGGAGCAGGACGGCGCCGTCAAGCTCGGGCCGACCGGGCTCAAAGGGTTCTTGCAACGCAACGCGCCGCGTGACCCGGCGCTCTGGCATCAGGTGCTCTGCGGGATTGAAAGCGATGCCGAGCACGACACCATCGCCTGGATTTTGAAGCAGCCGGAGGTCAACCCCGGAGGTTTTGCGATCTGGCTCGCGCAGGCCACGACGCTCGGCTACGTGCGCGACATGGTGCTCCGGGCCGAGACGCGAGGCGACGCGGCGTTTCTCCAGGTGGTCGGTGCCGCGATTGCCCGATGGGGCGCGGGGGCGGTCGGCGGGGCGCTCTGGGATCATCCGGACGAGTCTTGGGCCACGCCAGAGAACTGCGACCGCAACGGCATTGAGCAGGATTGGGAGCGGCAGATGGCGGAGGTCGAGGCAATTCTCGGCCATCGGCCCTGGGGCAATCCGGTGCGGCTCTTGTCGGCACCGATGGTCGCGCCGCCCGCGCCCTGTGTCGCCTATCGCTATGCCCACGGCTACGGGCTTACGGTTGCCCCGCCCCGGCGAGAGGATTTCTCGACGGCGGCGTGAGCGGAGCCTTCGCTCCGTACGCGCGCTCGCTCTGCGGGGCGCGCGCAGGTTTGGGCGGGTCGCTTCCTGTTTAGGCAGTCAAGTGCCGCCCCGACGGGCGGGACGGCGTTGCGCAGACGGCCAATCGGCACGCGGCTCGTGGCGAGAGTCCTTTGCGGCCTAGGCCAGCGTACCTTCGGCCAAGACTTCACGCGCGCCGCCGAGATACGGCGACAGCACTTGGGGAAGCGCGATCGAGCCGTCTTCGCGCTGGCCGTTTTCCAGGACCGCGATCAGGCAGCGACCCACGGCGAGGCCTGACCCGTTCAGCGTATGGACGAAGTCTGGCTTGCCCCCGCCTGCGGGGCGGAACCGCGCGTTCATGCGCCGGGCCTGAAAGTCTCCGCAGACCGAGCAGGACGAGATCTCGCGATAGGTGTTCTGCCCGGGCAACCACACCTCGATGTCATGGGTCCGCCGCGCGCCAAAGCCCATATCGCCGGTGCACAGGACCATGGTGCGATAGGGCAGGCCGAGCTTTTCCAAGATCCCTTGGGCGCACTCCGTCATCCGGGTGAGTTCCGCGCGCGCGTGATCCGGATGGGTGATCGAGACCATTTCGACCTTTTCGAACTGGTGCTGGCGCAGCATGCCGCGCGTGTCTTTGCCCGCCGAGCCCGCTTCGGAGCGAAAGCAGAGCGAATGGGCGGTAAAGCGCATAGGCAGGTCGGCCTCATCGACGATCTGACCCGCCACGATGTTTGTGAGCGGGACCTCCGACGTCGGGATCAGCCACCAGCCATTGGTCGTCTGATAGCTGTCCTCGCCAAACTTCGGGAGCTGGCCCGTGCCGCGCATCGCCTCCTCGCGCACGAGCACGGGCGTGCTGATCTCGGTCAGCCCGTTTTCGGTCACGTGGGTGTCGAGCATGAGCTGCGCCAGCGCCCGGTGGAGCCGGGCCGCGACCCCGCGCAGGAGCACAAAGCGCGAGCCCGAGAGCTTGGCCGCCGTCTCGAAATCGAGCGCGTCTGCCACGGCGGGGATCTCAAAGTGCTCCTTGGGATCGAAGGCCGCGTTGGGCGGCGCCCCCCAGCGGTGGATTTCGACATTGTCGGTCTCGTCCGCGCCATCGGGAACGTCGTCCATCGGCAGGTTCGGCAGGGTCATGAGAAGATCGGTCAGCGCCTTGTCTTGCGCTTCGGCCTCGGCCTCAAGCGTCGCGATCTCCTCCTTCTTGGCGCCCACGAGGGCGCGCAGACGGGCAAACTCCGCCTCATCGCCGCGCGCCTTGGCGGCACCGACCTCCTTGGAGGCGGCATTGCGCTCGGCTTGCGCGGCTTCGGCAGCGGCAATCTTTTCGCGTCGGATCTGGTCGATGGCGAGCACGGACGACGAGACATCCGAGAGCCCCCGCCGCGCCAGGGCAGCGTCGAACAGAGTGGGGTGGTCACGGATGAAACGAATGTCGTGCATAGCGCCCTCCTTTGGTTGGCGCCGCCCTCCTATAGCGCTGGGCAAAAAACCTGAAACGATTTTCGCGCCAGGCAGTTGCGGTGGATGACACAACGCGACGGCGTGGCATGCGGGCCGTTCGGCCAAAGGATCCCCGTCGCTCCGAGCCTGCCTCATACGCCAAGACGGCCCCACGCGGGCCACGCGCTGTCGCGCCTGCTCTCTTTCGTCGCCAGCCCGTGGCGTTTTACCCGCCTCGGCGCGCGCGCTTGCCCAATCCACCAAGCGCATCAAACCCGGCCCGGCCAAAGCGCGCGCAGGTCTCACAGGCGTTGAACCACCCTAGCCCCCGAAATATCTCGGCGCGCCAAGGCTCAGAAAGCTTGTTCATCCGCACGGCCCTTGCGCGCCGCACCCGCACGCGCACCCGTCCCGGCCTTCGCTTTGCACAAGAAACCAGCGATTGCCCCCATCATCTTGGCAAAATTACTCCGGGGGTCTGGGGGCAGCGCCCCCAGCCTTGGCCGAGGATCAATCCCGCATGCTCTCCTCACGGAGCCCATCGGCAAGAAGGTTCAGTCCCAAGACGAGGCTCATCAGCGCCATGGCAGGGACGATCGCGGGGTGGGGATAGATCGACAGGAGCCGGCGGCCGTCATTGATCGTCGTCCCCCAATCGGGGCTCTCGGGCGGCAGGCCCAGGCCGAAAAAGCCGAGCGTGCCAAGCAGGATCGTGGTGTAGCCGATACGGAGGCAAAAATCGACGATGAGAGGCCCGCGGGCATTGGGCAAGATCTCCCAAAGCATCGTATACCAAGGGCCCTCGCCCCGGGTCTGGGCGGCGGCGACATAGTCGCGGGTTTTCACGTCCATCGCGATGCCGCGCACGATGCGAAAGACCGTGGGTGAGTTCACAAAGACCACCGCCACGAAGACGATCAGGATCCCGCCGGGAATGTCGAAGAGGTCGAGCGCATCGGGCCAAAAGTTGATCGGGGTCCGGTCCTGACTGATTAGCGACAGATACAAGAGCCCCCCGATCACCACGACAGCCGAAAGGTAGATCTTCTGCTTTTGCGGCTGGGTGTAGAACCGCGAGTTGAGCAAAACCCACATGAAAACCAGCGGAAATACGAAGAGCACCATCGCCATAAACGACGGCAGGCCGGTCTCGACGATCTCAGGCGTGACCAGCAGGTAGAACAGCAGGATCACGGGGAAGGCGAGGATGAGATTCGCCAAAAAGGAGAGGGTTGTGTCGAGCGCGCCGCCGTAAAAGGCGGCCGGCAGGCCCAGGGTGATCCCGACCATAAAGGCAAAGAGCGTGGCGAGCGGTGCGATTTGCATGACGACGGTCGATCCGGCGACCATCCGACTAAAGACGTCGCGCGCGAGATTGTCGCCCCCCAAAATGTAGAACGCACCGCCCTCGGTCCCATCCGGGACAGGCGCGCCGGGGCTTGCGTTCTTCATGCCTGAGACTTGGACCAGGGGATCATGCGTTATGATCTGATCGGCAAAGAGTGCGGTGAAGATCCAAAACAGCACGAGCGCAAAGCCGATCATGCCGATATTGCTGTCAAAGAGCTTTCCATAAAGGCCAAGCTTGCGCTTGAAGTAGATCGACGCGGCGAAGACCACCACGATGGCGATCCAGACGGGCGTGAACTGAACAAAGATTTGGGCGAAGATACCGCCCCAGGAGAGAGGGTCCATGGCGCGCGGTCCTTAGGAGATGCGAATGCGGGGGTTGAGGTAGACATAGCCGATATCCGAGATCAGCTGCGTCACCAGAACGACGACGACCGACACAACCGAGACGCCGAGCAAGAGCTCGATATCGTTGTTGCCCGCGGCTTGCACGAGGGTCCAACCGAAGCCCTTGTAATTAAAGAGCGTTTCAACGATCACCACGCCGTTCAAGAGCCACGGAAACTGCAGCATAATCACGGTAAAGGGCGCGATCAGAGCATTCCGGAGGGCGTGTTTGATCACGATGTTGCTAAAGCTCACGCCTTTGAGCCGCGCCGTCCGGATGTATTGCGCGGTCATTACCTCGGTCATCGAAGCACGCGTCATGCGTGCGATATAGCCCATGCCGTAGAGCGCTATGGTGATCACGGGCAGCGTAAAGTTGGCGAAGGTGACGTTGTCCATCGCGCTGGTCGCGGTACCGTTGAACCATCGCAATCCGACGGCAGAGGACGCAAAGACGGCGATCAGGATAACGCCCGAGACGTATTCGGGCGTGGCGGTCGAGGCGATGGAGACGGTGGAGAGTGAGCGGTCGAGCCGAGAGCCCTCGCGCATCCCCGCGAGCACACCGATCAAAAGCGCCATCGGCACCATGACGAGCATCACCCAAAACATCAGGATCCCAGTAAGCCCGAGCCGTGTCATGGTGATGTCGAGCACCGGCGCCTTAAAGACTGTCGAATAGCCCCAATAGCCCTGCAGGACGCCGCAGCGGGTCGGCGGCTCAGCCCCATCGGCAAGGCCCAATCCCTGGCTGTAGCAGCGTCCGGTCGGGTTGCCATCGCCGTCTTCGCCCGTCCAGCCCGGGACGATGCCGAGCCATTCGCCGTAGCGGACAACAACCGGCCGTGTATAGCCGCGCGCGTCGAGCCAACTTTCGACCTGCTCGTCGGTCATCCGCATGTTGCCCTGGGTCTTGGCGAGCTTTTCCAGGTTGGGATGGAGGTTCGTCAAAAAGAAGACGATGAACGTCAGGCACAGAATTGTCAGCAGCATCACGCCGAGGCGGCGCAGGATGAAAAGGGCCATGATAATCCCTGTTGGCGGGGCGGCCGCGCGAGCGGCCTGGGTCTAGCTCTCGATCGATACCCACATCGCGCACAGATGCGGGCGAAGGCCGGGGCGAATGCGAAGGGGGCCGCCGCTTTGCCGCAGCGGCCCCTCTGTCGTCCCTTAGGCGGCGATGCCCCACTTGTAGTGATGGTGTTCGAACTGGATATGCTGCTCGGTGCCCACGAGCCCCTCGCGCATGTGGCGATAGAGCGAACGCCAATAGGGTTGGATCGTGACGCCCTCCTCTTGGATCAGCGCCTGCATCTTGGCCATGGTTTCGCGCCGCTGGTCGGCATCGGCAACGGCGAGCGCTTCCTCGAGGAGCGCGTCGAATTCGGCGCTCTCCCATCCAAACTCGTTCCACGCCGCGCCTGATTTGTAGGCCAACGCATGGATTTGCACGCCGAGCGGGCGGTGGTTCCAGTTCGTCGAAGAGAAGGGATACTTCGTCCAGTCGTTCCAGAACGTGGAGCCCGGCAAGATCGTGCGGCGCACATTGATGCCCGCATCGCGGAGTTGCGCGGCGACGGCATCGGTGGTGTTTTTGCGCCAGTCATCGTCGATCGATAGCAGCTCATGCTCGAAATCGGCCATGCCGGCCTCGGCCATAAGCTCGACCGCGCGCGCCGGGTCGGTCTCTTGCGCGGGAAGCTCGGCATATTCGGGGTGCACCGGGGCGACATGGTGGTTTTCGGCCGGGATCCCGAGGTTTGAATAGCCGAGTTCGAGGCAGACGGCGTTGTTGACCGCAAGCTGGATCGCCTGGCGCACGCGTTTATCCGCATAGGGGCGTATCCCGTCGACCTCGGCGAGTTGGTTCGGCCGAACAACGATCGTTGCCGCCGTCACGACCTCGGACTTTTGCAGGCCGATGGAATCCATGATCTCGATGAATTCGCCCACTGACTCGTGGAGGAAATCGACCTCACCAGATTCGATGCCGGCAAGCCAGGCCGCAGGGTCGGTGCCGTAATCGATATACTCGATCCGGTCGAGGAACGGCCCGCCATAGACGTCGGTGCCCCACCAGCTGTGGTCGCTATTGCGCTCCAGCGTGGCACGAACGCCCACTTCGAGCTCAGTGAGCAGATAGGGGCCAGTGCCGACGGCGTTCTGCGTGTCCTCGGGATCGTAGGACGCGTGCACGATCGCGGCGGGATAATCGGCCATGCCCGGGATGATCGAGATGTCGGGCGTCGCAGGACGGAGGATAAGCGTCAGATCGTCGACCACCTCGATCGCACCCTCACGCGCCTCGCCTGTCGCATCGTCGACAAGCGTCGCCATGCGCGCGGCCATCGAATTGCCCTCGACACCGCTCTCGCACCAGCGCGCGACATTGCGCGCCACATCCTCGGCGGTGAACGCGTCGCCGTTGTTCCAGGTCACGCCCGGGCGCACTTGCAGCGTATACTCGGTCGCGTCCTCGTTCACTTCCCAGCTTTCCAGGAGCATGCCCCGGAATGTTCCGTCGTTGTTGTACTCAACGAGGTATTCCAGCGTGCCACGGGTCTGGTTGCCCATCTCCGACCAATCATAGGTGCGGGTGTCTTTCAGGCCGCGGGTCGTCATCTGCACCCGCAGCGTGCCGCCCGCTTGGGCTTGCGCGTGGGCGGGGGTCGGTGCGGCTGCACCGATCAAGCCGTAGGCTGCGGTCGCCGATACGCCGAGCGCGGTCGCACGGGTCAGGAATTCGCGACGACTCAATTTGCCGTCGAGGTGCTCCTGGGCATACATTTTCGCCCCAGAGTGGACCTTTCCCCCAACGTTCATCGGGTTGTTCATTGTAGTCTCCCTGTCGCACTTTTTGTGCCGTTTAAGGTCAAGTTTGCCGAAGAAGCGCAGCGCCAACGCCTCTGCAAAGCGCTTGGCATCTGCCACTTGCTGCCGCCAAATCCTTCCGCGGCGTATTCCGCACGAAGAAAAGCGATGCGTCAACAGGGCCAATGCGGGCGCGAGTGCAAAAAAACGACATGCGAATCGCTCAAAAGCGACATTCGCACCGTACTTTCCGTAACGACAGGTTGGTCATCGCCCGTTTCCCCATCGGACGCGCCCACGCCTAGAGGTTCGTTTCGAACGGAGGATGCGCGGCGTCGCCTGGGTGAAATCAGGCTGCGGCGCGAAACTGCGTCGGGGTTTGACCCGTACGGTTCTGGAACGCGCGGGTGAAGTACGCGGCCGAACCGTAGCCGAGCATGCGCGCCACTTGCTTTACCGGGAGCGATGTTTCCGCGAGCAGGCGGCGCGCCTCGTAGGTCAGCCGGTCGGCCAGGATATCGGACGCCGAGCGCCCGCAGGTCTCGCGGCAGACGCGGCTCAGGTGGGTCGGGGTGACGCCAAGCGCCTCTGCATAATCGGCAACGCTTTTGGCGGCATAAAGCTGCGCTTCGACCATCTCGCTGAAGCGGCGGACCAGGCGAAGTGCGGCGCTGTCTGGCGCGGCGTCGTCAGAGAGGGCGATCTGCCTGTCGAGCCAGACCGAAAGCAGACCGGCATGGTGGTGGATCGCGCGCTCACGTTGGAGGCGGTCGCCCTCGATCTCGCGTCCAAGCTGTTCGAGGATCGTCGTGAATTCGCCCTGTGCGACGGCGTCGCGCACGCGCAGGTGCACGGGGCGTTCGGGCAATGGCACATCGGCGGTTTCGGCGAAGAACACCGCGGTGCCGAAAACCTGTGCCGTGACCTCGAACCCGTGCATCGTGCGCTGCGGAATAAAGATCGCGTTATGTGCGCCATAGCCGCGGGTCAGGCCAGCAAGTGTGATCCGCCCCTGACCGCGCGTGAACCACAAAAGGAGTGGCATGCGGTAGCTGCGCATCGCCTCGGTCCGCCACCGGCCGCCCTTTGAGAGCGCTTGCAGTGGGATGAGGCGCAGCGTGCCCTCAGGCGCCTGCGGCATCAGTGGTGGGGCAGCGTTGGTCTTGCGGGACAGATGTGTCGGTAAGCGCTTGATCCGTGCCCTCGGCTCGTGCTGGGGGTGGGCTGCGCCGGTCGAAACAGGAACTGCCCTGCCGGTGGGTTGCAGCGTGTGCCGCTCCAGAGGCTTGGCGGGCGCGCGCTCGACGTCGGGGACGACGACTTGCGGTGTTGGACGACCGCTCTCCTCGAGCGCTGTCTCAGTGATGCGTTCTGTCCCCTGGTCCGAAGCGTCGGGCGCCGCCGCGCGCCGCGCGGCAGCCCGGTCGGCAAAGGAGCGTGCGGAGAATGGTGAACGGGACGCCATCGCTAGGGCCGACACCCTTGGGGGCGTGGCGCCTGGAGGCGTGGCATCGCCCCGCTGGTTTGGCGTGCTGCAGCGTGCTGGCTGGGTTCCAAGAGACGGTCGTCGCGGGTCATCGTCGCGACAATCTTCATCTGCCCCCGGGCAATCAAGGCAAAATCATGGCCGCCGACCGACTGAGCGGGAACTTGCGTTTTGATGGTCGCAGCGGGGCACCCTGCCTTTGCCTCAATCGGTGCCGCGCGCGGCTTCCATCGGGAGTCTTGTCCAATCCGCCATCCGGGCGCGCAACCACGTCCGTTGGCGCTTGGCATAGCGCCGTGTGGCGATGATCGCGGCCTCGCGCGCGGCAGGAAGGCTCGTTTCCCCGCGCAACACGGCGGCGAGCTCTGCGGCGCCGATCGCGCGGTCACCGGGCCGGTCGGGGTCGAACCCTGCGAGGTTGGCGCTGACCTCGTCGAGCGCGCCCGCGGCGAGCATCGCATCGAACCGGGCTTCAAGCCTGGGGATCAGCCTGTCCTTTGGGGTGTCGATCGCCACACAGAGCGCGTTGTTACGGGGCAGGAGCGGCGGCGGTGTCGCGTCCTGCCAGGCCGCGATACCTCGCCCCGTCGCCTGCAAGACCTCCCAGGCGCGGCGCAGGCGAGCGGGGTTTGCGGTGTCGATGCGCGCGCGCGTCTCGGCGTCGATCCCAGTGCGCAGGTCCTGGGCGGAAAGCTGGCTTGCGGCGGCCCGGATCTCGGCCGGCACCGGAGGGATCTCAGCCAAACCCATGGTCAGCGCCGAAAAGTAGAGCCCGGTGCCCCCGACGAGGATCGGGCGCTCAGCGCCGCGCAGCAGCGTCCCGACCTCGCGCAGCCAGTGCCCCGTGGAATAGGCCTCATCGCGTGACACATGGCCGTACAGCGCATGCGGCGCGCGCGCGGTCTCAGCTGCGGTGGGCCGGGCCGTCAGGATACGCCACTCGGCATAGACCTGGAGCGCATCAGCATTGACAATAACGCCGCCCTGCGACTCGGCCAATCGCAGCGCGAGCGCGGACTTGCCCGAGCCGGTCGGCCCGGCGATGAGCACGGGCATTCTGCGGTCGAGCCCCGCAAAAACTGCGGGCAAAGCTGTCATCGAGGCGGCATCGGGGGCGGGCACGCGCTGATCCTTTGCAAGCCAGGCGATGGCGGTTGAAGCTCTGCGGCTTTTCCGACACAGAGGCGCCAAGGAAAAGGAGCGATGCCATGGATCAGCCTGCCACTGAGCCTGAGCCGGATGCGGCGCCCTTCCCGTCCACCACCCACCACCGCGTCCTCCTCAAGATCTCTGGCGAAGCGCTGATGGGCGATCAGGGCTACGGCCTGCACCCGCCGACGGTCCATCGTATCGCGCGCGAAGTGAAGAGCGTGCACGATATGGGGGTCGAAATTTGCATGGTGATCGGCGGCGGCAACATCTTCCGAGGGCTCTCGGGCGCCGCCCAGGGGATGGAGCGGACGACGGCCGATTACATGGGAATGCTCGGCACGGTGATGAACGCGCTTGCCATGCAATCCGCGCTTGAGGAGGAGCGGGTGTTCACGCGCGTGATCTCCGCGATCCCGATGGATCAGATCTGCGAGCCTTATATCCGGCGGCGTGCCGTCCGGCATTTGGAGAAAAAGCGGGTCTGTATCTTTGCTGCGGGTACGGGAAACCCCTATTTCACGACCGATACGGCGGCGACGCTACGCGCCAATGAGATGGCCTGTACCGCGATCTTCAAAGGCACGAAGGTCGACGGAGTCTACGACAAGGATCCGATGAAGCATGACGACGCGGTGCGTTACGACCGGATCAGCTATGACGATTGCCTGGCCAAGCATCTCAAGGTGATGGACGCCTCTGCGATTGCCTTGGCGCGGGACAATAACCTGCCGATCATTGTCTTTTCGCTCGACGAGCCGGGCGGCTTTGCAGGGATTGTGTCGGGGCAGGGGACCTATACGGTTGTGAATTAAGGGGCTTGGCTTGGGGTCTTGCTGGACCAGGCGTTGGGTGCGCCCCTAACCCTCCGACTCTCTGCTCAGACAGGTGGCACCACGGCGCGGAAACAAGGCCGCCAGGCCGCCGCGCCATCGCCGGCCGCCCCCACGGCTTGGCGATCGGGTTGGGTCAGCGCTCAGCTTGAGGCCTTTGCGGACTTGGTGAGATAAAGTGCTCCCAACAACGGTCGGATCGCCGAACCGCGGCCCGTCGATGATGCGGCTTGCGCGTTGCTTTGGCGGTGGGGCGTCGGGGTGAACCCTGCCCGACGCTGGTGGCACCGGTCGCGCATCCCTCGTGGGGTCCGGCACGCCCACCTTCGTTGGCGCCACCTTTTGGACGCGCCCGCTCCTATACATCCGCGTAAAGCGCCGCTAATACCCTAAGGGCAGTCAACGAGATGCTTGGAGGAACGGGCACATGTCGGACTTTGAGGAGCCGGACGTCGACGATCTTCAACGGCGGATGGACGGCGCAATGACAGCGCTGAAACAGGAATTTGCGTCTTTGCGCACCGGTCGCGCTTCCGCGTCGATGCTCGATACGGTCTCGGTCGACGCCTATGGCGCAACGACGCCACTCAACCAGGTCGGAACCGTGAACGTGCCCGAACCGCGCATGATCACCGTCAACATCTGGGACAAGCAACTGGTCGGCAAAGCGGAGAAGGCCATTCGCGAGAGTGGTCTCGGGATCAATCCGGTGATCGATGGGACGGTGATCCGCTTGCCGATCCCTGAGCTGAACGAGGAACGGCGGCGCGAACTGAGCAAGGTCGCAGCGCAATATGCCGAGAGCGCGCGGGTCGCTGTGCGCAATGTAAGACGGGATGGGATGGATCAGATCAAAAAGGCCAAAGCAGGGGGCATGGCCGAAGACGATCAGAAGGCCTGGACAGACGAAATCCAGGAGATGACCGACACCCAAATTGCCGCGATCGACGCGGCACTTGAGACCAAACAAGGGGAGATCATGCAGGTCTGAAAGGCTGTCATGCCCTTCCCATGGCCGGTTCGCAGCACCGGTCGCGGGGCCTGCCGCATCTTCCCCCTCATCAGGACATGGCCGATATGCCCGAACGTTCCCCCGCCGTTGCCGCTCCGCCCCCGAGTGGCCCCGAACACGTCGCCATCATTATGGATGGCAATGGCCGCTGGGCCGCACAACAGGGTCGACCCCGCTTTTTCGGTCACCAATCCGGGGCGCGTCGCGTCTCCGAGGTGTTGGAGGCCTGCCCCGATCTCGGGGTGCGCTACCTGACGATCTTTGCGTTTTCGACCGAGAACTGGCGCCGCACCCAGGCCGAGGTGGCGGGCCTGATGACGCTCTTTCGGCGCTATATCGTCAAAGAAGCTCGGCGGCTGATGGAAAAGGATGTCCGGGTCCGCTTTATCGGCGACCGAGAGCGGCTGGAGCCGAAACTCCAGCAAGTCATGGACGATCTCGAACAGATGACGGCCGCCAATGGCGACGTGCACCTGACCATCGCGCTGAACTATGGCGGACGCGACGAGGTCACCCGGGCGACGAAACGCCTGGCCCGCGAGATTGCCGCCGGTCGGCTGGCGGCGGACGACGTCGATGCCGAAACGCTCGCCCGCTTTCTCGACACGCATACGCTGCCCGATCCCGACCTCGTGATCCGGACGTCCGGCGAAGCGCGGATCTCGAACTTCCTCCTATGGCAATCGGCCTATGCCGAATACGAGTTCGTCGACACGCTCTGGCCCGACTTCTACGCGGAGGACTTTGCCCGCATCGTCGCACAATACGGCGCGCGAGAGCGGCGGTTTGGCGCGGTGATGGGCTAGAATGCCCCGGGGGCCGCGGCGTGGCTGAGCCTCTGGCCTCGGCCCCTTCCCGCTGGCTCGACTTGCGCGCGCGCCTGATCTCGGGCGCGGGGATGGTTGTGCTTGGGATTATCGCGATCAGCCTCGGCGGCGTCTGGTTTCAGATGCTCGCGGTCTTCGTCACGGCCGTGATGATCTGGGAGCTTGCGCGGATGATCCGCCCAGGCGCCGATGTCACGGCGATGCTCCTTGCGGCGTTGACCGCCTCGGTGCTCTCGGGGCTCCTGGCGACGGAGGCCGGCTGGCACCTGCTCCTTCTCTTCGTTCCGGCCGCCCTCGGGGCGAGCGCCATGCGGCGCGAACGCCTGACGTTTTTTCTTTTTTGCGTGGCCATCGTTACTGCTGGCTGGGGCCTTGTGACGTTTCGCGAGACCTATGGCGTCGTTTGGCTCTTCTGGCTCGTCATTGTGGTCGTGGCGACCGACATTTTGGGCTATTTCGCAGGGCGGATCTTTGGCGGGCGCAAGTTTTGGCCGCGGATCAGCCCGAAGAAGACCTGGGCCGGCACGGTGGCGGGCTGGGCCGGGGCCGGGCTCGTGGGTGCGCTATTTCTCACATTCACGGATGCGGGCAGAGATCTAATATGGATCTCGATGGTGCTGTCCTTTGCCTCCCAGATGGGTGACATCGCGGAATCTGCGTTGAAGCGGCGGATGGGGGTCAAGGACTCGTCTGCCCTCATCCCCGGCCATGGTGGCCTCTTCGACCGTTTCGACGGTCTCCTGGGTGCTGCGCTCTTTATGCTGGCGGTGGCGCTGGTCGTCGACGTGCCCGAGCTCAGGCTATGACCGTACGCAGAGTATCGATCTTCGGGGCGACAGGTTCGGTCGGCGAGAGCACGGTCGATCTGATCGCCCGTGCGCCGGAGCGCTTCGACGTCGTTGCATTGACCGGCGGGCGCAATGTGGCGCGGCTTGCCGAACAGGCCGTGCTGCTCGGCGCAAAGCTCGCCGTGACCTGCTATCCCGAGTGCTACAACGCGCTGTCCGAGCGATTGTCCGGCTCCGGGATCGCCGTCGGCGCAGGGCCAGGGGCGATCGCAGAGGCCGCAACTCGCCCCGCAGACTGGATCATGTCGGCGATCGTGGGGTCCGCCGGCCTGCCGCCCGGACTCATCGCGCTGGAACAGGGCACGACGCTTGCGCTTGCCAACAAAGAGAGCTTGGTGACAGCGGGGCCGCTCCTGATGCAGACCGCGCGACAGCACGGCGCGACGGTGCTTCCGGTGGATAGCGAACATTCTGCTATTTTTCAGGGACTTGTCGGCGAACGCTTAAGTGAGGTCGAGCGCATCGTGATCACCGCCTCGGGCGGCGCGTTCCGCGACTGGCCGCTTGAACAGCTGGCCGCAGCCACACCCGAGGAGGCCGCGACCCACCCGAACTGGGATATGGGACAGCGGATTACGGTCGACAGCGCGTCAATGTTTAATAAAGCGTTAGAGGTCATTGAAACCAAAGAGTTCTTCGGGATCGATCCCGCCCGGATCGAGGTCATCATCCACCCGGAGAGCCTGATCCACGCGCTTGTCGGCTTTCGCGACGGCGCGCTCATGGCCCATGTCGGCCCGCCCGATATGCGCCACGCCATCGGCTACGCGCTGAACTGGCCCGAACGGCGCGCCTTGCCTGTCGCGCGGCTTGATCTCGCGCAGATTGCCACGCTGAGCTTTCGCGCGCCGTGTGAGACGCGCTGGCCCGCTCTTCGCCTGGCGCGCGACGTGATGGAGACGGGCGGCCTCGCCGGCGCGGTCTTTAACGCGGCCAAAGAGCAGGCGCTCGATTGCTTCCTCGCTCGACAGATCCGTTTTACCGATATGGGCCCCGTCGTCGAACAGGTGCTGGAGCGGATGGCGGGCGAAGGTGCCCTCAAATGTGACAGCTTAAGCCTTGATGCCGTCACCGCAGCGGACCATGTCGCCCGTAAGCGCGCGGCCGAGGCTGCGGCGGATCTCGCGACCACAGCGTAGGATTACATGGACATTACAAGCTTGATCCCGACCTTTGGCGGGCTGCTCTGGACGCTCGCGGCGTTCATCGTCGCACTGTCGATCATCGTCGCAGTCCACGAATACGGCCATTACATTGTCGGCAAGTGGACCGGGATCAAAGCGGAGGTGTTCTCGATCGGCTTTGGGCCGGTGCTCCTGTCGCGGGTCGACCGGCACGGGACGCGCTGGCAATTCGCGGCGCTGCCCTTGGGCGGCTATGTGAAGTTCCTCGGCGATGCTTCGGCGGCGTCGGATAAAGCGGCCGACGATTACGACCAACTCCCCGAGGCCGACAAACGCCACACCATGCACGGCGCCCCGCTCTATGCCCGGGCGCTTACGGTTGCGGCGGGGCCGGTCTTTAACTTTATCCTATCGATCATCGTTTTCGGCGCGATCAGCATGGTCCAGGGCGTGGCGAAGGAGCCGGTGGAAATCGCCGCCGTCAAGCCGCTGCCGTCCGAGATGCAACGGCTCGAAGTTGGCGACACCGTCCTCGCCATCGGCGGCGTCGAGGCGCAGACGACGGCGCAATTTGCCGAGGCCATTGAAGCCTTGCCGGTGGCCCCGAGCGTGACCTACACGGTCGAGCGCGGTGGCAATGTGATCGATGTCGACGCCGCGCATCCCTTTCCGCCGTTGATCGTGGGCCTCACGCCGCGGTCGGCGGCCATGGACGTTGGCCTCCAACGGGGCGACGTGATCCGCGCCGTCGACGGTGAAGAGATCATCGCCTTTCGCCAGCTGCAGGAGATCGTCGCCGAGGCCGAAGGCCGCGCGCTCCAGCTCGATGTTTGGCGCCCGCGGGCGAACGGCACCGGTGGCGACATCCTCGAATTTGCGCTCGCCCCGCGTCCCGTCGATCTGCCGCTCGAAGAGGGCGGCTTTGAGCGGCGTTGGCTGATCGGGATCACCGGCGGGCAAGCCTATGACCTTGCGACCGAGACGTCCGGCCCGCTTCAGGCCGTCGGCTACGGTATCAACCAGACCTGGTTCATCATGACATCGAGCCTCTCGGGTCTTTGGCATATGATCACGGGCGCGATCTCGACCTGTAATCTCTCGGGTCCGATCGGCATCGCCGAGACGTCGGGGCAAGTTGCGAGCCAAGGCACGATGAGCTTTATCTGGTTCATTGCGGTGCTTTCGACCGCTGTCGGGCTGCTCAACCTCTTTCCGATCCCTGTGCTCGACGGCGGGCACCTCGTCTTTCACGCCTATGAGGCGATGACGGGCCGCCCGCCCTCGGATCGGGCGCTGCGCGGTCTGATGGCGGTCGGTCTGACACTTATGCTGACGCTGATGGTCTTTGCCGTGGGCAACGATCTCTTTTGTCCCTAACCGCCTGGCGCCTCCCTGACGTCGGCGGTGTCTCGCCGCCGGCTTCCGCTCGGCGCCAAACTAAAGTCACATTCCCTGCTTAGCGATGCGGCCGTTCCGATAAGGAGATCCGCATGCAGACCGCCAATAGGAGCTATCGCAGCCTCAGCTTGATCTGGGAAATGCACGGCGACAAACTGGTCATGACTGGAGCGATTGCACTCGGCCTCAGCCTTGGCGCAGGATTGAGCTCGATCCTGCTCCAGGGCCTCTAAAAACGAGGTCGCGAGCCTAGATCGCTCTCGACAGCTCGCCCATGCCCATTCCGGCGTCGGGCGTTACCTTTGCCGCGCGGTCGCCCCCGCGCGGCTTTTCTGTGTCTTCTCCCACCGAACGGCACGCAAACAAAGGAGCCTGAGAGCCGCTTTGGTCTTTTGACAAGCCCCGCGAAGCCCGGTAGCACCTTTTCAACAAAAGGCGCTGGGGGCGACATAAATGGGCGACGCGAGCAGAAGTGCGGTCCATCACGGCGGGCCGAACGGGGGCATGCGGACAAAGAGCAGGCGGAACACGAGCAGGCATACGACGGGCCAAGTCGCGCAGTTCCGGATGGGACTGGCAGTACTTCTGTTGGCGCTCGCCTCGCTGGTCCCGCTCTCGGCTCAGGCGCAGACATTTGTCTTCAACTCCGTCGATATCCAAGGGACGCAGCGGATCGATCCCGAGACAGTCGTTGAATTGGCCGGCATCCCGCGCGGCGAAGCGGTCAGCGCGGGGCGGGTGAACCAAGCTCTGCAAAACCTTCAGAACAGCGGCCTTTTTGAGAGTGTCGAGGTCGACCCGCAGGGCAGCACGCTCGTGATCCGGGTCGAGGAGTTTCCGACGATCAATCGGATCGCGTTCGAAGGGAACCGCCGGCTCGATGACGAGGAGCTGGCTGCGGTGATCCAATCGCGCGTCCGCCGCGTCTACTCGCCCGCACAGGCCGAGGCCGATGCCGCGCTGATCACCGAGGGCTACCGGCAGCAGGGCCGCATCGCCGCGACCGTGACCCCGCGGATCATTCGCCGGACAGACAATCGCGTCGATCTGGTCTTCGAGATCGAGGAAGGCCGCGTCACCGAGATTGAGCGCGTGTCTTTCGTCGGCAACCGCGACTATTCGGATCGCCGGCTCCGCCGTGTGATCGAGACGACACAGGCCGGCGTCTTCCGTCAGCTCATCCGGTCGGACACGCTAATCGAAGACCGGGTTGCGTTTGACCGCCAATTGCTCACCGATTTCTATCAGTCGCGCGGGTATGTCGATTTTCAGGTATTGTCGGCCACGCCACAGCTCGACCGCAACCGAGATGCGGTGACCCTCGTCTTTAACATCCGCGAGGGGCAACAGTTTCGCGTCGGCGCGGTCAGCGTGACGAGCGAAATCATCGATATCGACCCGGCCGTTTACGAGGGCGCGCTGAAGCTGCGCGAGGGGGTGGTCTACTCTCCGACCTTGGTCGAGCGCGATATCGCCCGTTTGGAGCGGCAAGCCGTGGGCGAGGGGCGTGACTTCGTACGCGTCGAGCCGGTCATTACCCGCAACGATCGCGCGCTCACGCTCGACATTGACTTCGTGCTCTCGCGCGGGCCGCGCGTCTTTGTTGAGCGGATTGATATCGAGGGCAACACCGCGACGCTCGACCGTGTCATCCGCCGCCAATTCGATGTCGTCGAGGGCGACCCTTTTAACGCGCGCGAGATCCGGGCGAGCGCCGAGCGGATCGAAGCGCTCGGCTTTTTTGCCAATTCCGACGTCCGCCCGCGTGAAGGGACCGCACCTGACCAGGTCATCATTGACGTGGATGTCGAGGAGCAGCCCACCGGCTCCCTCGGCTTTGGTGCCAGCTTTTCGACCAGTGCCGGGCTCGGCTTTACGGTTAACTTCTCGGAGCGAAACTTTCTCGGCCGCGGGCAGCGGCTGTCGGCGGACCTATCTGCGACCGATGACACCACGAATTTCGGGATCAATTTCGTCGAGCCCGCCTTTCTCGGCCGCGATCTGACCTTTGGCATCAACACGTTTTATCGCGAAGCCACCCGCGACAATGCCCGCTTCGACACCCGTCGTGCGTTGATCGCGCCAAGCGTGTCTTTCCCGCTGTCCGAGTCCACCCGTCTCGAACTCCGCACCGCGCTCGCCTTTGGCGAAGTCTTCGATGTCGACACCGGATTTCCCGACGATTCCGACGATGAGACCGATACGGGCTCCTCCGCGATCCTTAGGGAGGAGGAGGACCTTGGCGGCCTCTACTCCTACTCTATCGGCTATGCGATCTCTTACGACAGCCGACGCATCGGCCTCGATCCGACCTCCGGCATCCTGCTCCGCTTTAGCCAGGATCTCGGCTATCGCAGCGACGACGCGACGTTTCTGCGCTCGGAGTTCAGCGCACGGGCACGGCAGACGATCTTCAACGAAGAAGTGACGCTGAGGGCGGAATTCGATGCCGGGGCCGTCGCGTTTTCGGGTGGAGACAGCCGCGTGACCGACCGCTTCTCGCTCTCGGGTCGGATGCGGGGCTTTGAGCCCAACGGCGTCGGCCCGCGGGACCTCAACGTCGAGAACGAAGACGTGCTTGGCGGCAATCTCTATGCCGTCGCGCGCTTCGAGGCCGACTTTCCCCTCGGACTGCCCGACGAATACGGCATCTCTGGAGGCGTTTTCTTTGACGTCGGCTCGGTCTGGAGCCTCGACAATACGGATGGCGGTCCAGACGGCAACGACGAGGTCGATGACGGGTTCAGTCTGCGCTCGGCGGCCGGTGTGTCGCTGTTTTGGGACACGGCGCTCGGACCGTTGCGGTTTAACTTCTCGCGCCCGATCGTCCAGGAAGACTTTGACGAGGAACAGAACTTCGAGTTCACCGTCTCGACGCGGTTCTGAGAATGGCGTCCTGCGGGCGCGCCTTCGGACGCGGCGGCGTTGGGCTCGGCATTGCGGGGATTGCGGTAGTGTCCCTCATGCTTGGTGCGCCGCTCCGCGCGCAAGAGGAGGGCGGCCTCGTTGCACCCGGAACCGGGCTCACAGATTTTCCCGTTGCGCGGCAGACGACGCCGCTTTTGACGCTCGACCAAGAGCGGCTCTTTACGGCCTCTCGCTTCGGGCGCCGGATCGCTGCCGAAGTCGCAGCGGCGTCCGAGGAACTCGCGCGCCAGAACCGCGCCATCGAGGCAGAGCTAACCGCTGAGGAGCGGGATCTGACCGAGCGCCGCGCGGAGCTGGGCCAAGAGGCATTCCGCACCTTGGCCGACGCGTTTGACAAAAAGGTCGTCCGCTTGCGCCGGGTGCAGGACGGCAAGGCCCGTGCGCTCCAGCGGCGCGACGAGATCGAGCGTCAGGTTTTCCTGCGCGCGGCCCTTCCGATACTGGCAGAGCTCGTGGCCGAACTTGGGGCCGTCGCGATCCTCGACGACCGCGCCGTCCTCTTTGCCGCCGAAACGATCGACGTCACGGGCCGCGCCATTGGCCGCATCGACGCCAGGATCGGGGCCGGCGAAGGGCTTTCACCGCCCGAACCGATCCTGCCGCCCGACGAGGCCATCCCACTCGACGATATGCCCCTCGACGTGCCGCTCTCCCCCCTGCCGCTGGAAGAGCCTGCCCCATTAGAGCCTGGCGATGCGGAGTAACCCCCGCCATGCCGCCTGGAGCGCGGGCGCCGCCGCGGCGCCCCTCTCACGCCGCGCCGCCGGGCTCGCTTGCCGGCGCCGACGCTCCGGTGATAGACCGCCCCGCAACGGACACCGCCAAACGCGCCTGGCCCGCCGGCGCGATGGCCCAAACCCCAGCGACGAGAGACCATGACCGCTTCCGAGCCTGCCGGCGCCGATCCAACGCATCCGCGAGAGGTCGGCATCGACGTCATCCAGACGATCCTGCCGCACCGCTATCCGTTCCTGCTGGTCGACAAGGTCCGCGATGTCGTGCCCGACGTCTCGGCGACCGGCATCAAATGCGTGACAGCGAACGAGCCGCAATTTACCGGCCATTTCCCGGGCCAGCCGATCATGCCGGGTGTGATGATCATCGAGGCGATGGCGCAGACCTGCGGTGTGCTTATGGGCGTCTCGCGCGGGATGGACGCGACGCTGATGATCTACTTTACGACCATCGACAAGGTGAAGTTCCGCCGGACGGTCGTTCCCGGCGACGTGCTGGAAATGAAGGTCGAGATCAAGCGCGGCGGCACCAAGGTCGGCAAGTTCGAGGGCCGCGCTTTTGTCGAGGGGCAGCTCGTCGCACAGGCGGAGTTTACGGCGATGCTGCAGGACGCGACCGCGGCGGACACGAATCCGGGCACGGCCGGATGACGATCCACGCGGATGCGCAGATCCACCGGACCGCGCTGATCGAGCCCGGCGCCGACATCGGGCACGGGGTGCGGATCGGCCCGTTTTGCGTCATAGGGCCCGAGGTCAAGCTTGCCGCCGGCGTGCAGGTCCAGAGCCATTGCGTCGTCAGCGGGCAGACATCGATCGGCGCGGGCACGGTCGTCTTCCCGTTCTGTGTGCTGGGGGAGATCCCACAGGACCTCAAGTTTAAGGGTGAGCGCACGGCGCTCGAAATCGGCGCGCGGACGCGGATCCGCGAGCATGTGACGATGAATACCGGGACGGCGGGCGGCGGCAGCGTCACGCGCGTGGGCGATGACTGCCTTTTCATGGCCGGCGCCCATGTCGCCCATGACTGCCAGGTCGGCGACCGGGTAATTCTCGTCAACAACGCTGGGCTGGCGGGTCACGCCATCATCGAGGACGACGTGATCGTCGGCGGTCTCTCGGGCGTGCACCAATGGGTGCGCGTGGGCCGCGGCGCGATCATCGGCGCGGTCACGATGGTCGCCCATGACGTGATCCCCTATGGCCTGGTGCAGGCGCCGCGGGGCAAGCTCGACGGGCTCAACCTTGTCGGATTGAAGCGCCGCGGCGTCTCACGCGCCGACATCGCCGAGCTGCGCGCCGCCTTCGAGCGGCTGAGCACGGGAGAGGGCTCGTTTCTCGACCGGGCGCGCGCGCTCGGAACGGTGGGCGGCGACAATGCCTATGTCCAGGAGATCGTCGACTTCGTCACCGGCGCGTCGGACCGGCATTTCCTGACGCCGGGCCGGGCGGACTAGGCCATGGCGCGGCCATTGGCCCTGATCGCCGGGGCAGGGGCGCTGCCTGCGCATATCGTGCGGACATCCGAGGCGGCAGGGCGCCCCGTGCTCGTCTGCGGCATCGCGGGCTTTGACGCGGCATTGCCGCGCAACGACCGGCCGTTCCGCCTCGAAACGCTGGGTTCGCTCATCGCCGGGCTCAAGGCGGAGGGCCTGGCCGAGGTCTGTTTCTGCGGCGCGGTGCAGCGCCCAAAGCTCGATCCGGCCGCCGTCGATGCGGCGACCGCACCGCTTGTCGAACGGATCGTCGGTGCGCTTGCTGCTGGTGGAGACGACGCCGCGCTCCGGATCGCGCTCTCGCTTTTTGAGGATGCGGGGCTCCGCGTCACTCCGGCCGCCGAGGTGGCGCCAGATCTCTTGCCGCCCGAAGGCGTGCTCAGCGCCGCGCGCCCGAACGACGCCGATGGCGCGGATGCCGGGCGCGGCGCTGCGGTCGTCGCGGCCCTTGGTGCGGCAGATGTCGGGCAAGCCTGCGTGGTGCGGCGCGGGCAGGTCATCGCCGTCGAGGCGCTGCCAGGGACCGATTGGATGCTGGCAAGCC
The DNA here is from genome assembly GCA_038745585.1 of Pseudomonadota bacterium. Lineage (GTDB taxonomy): Bacteria > Pseudomonadota > Alphaproteobacteria > Rhodobacterales > Rhodobacteraceae > HLUCCA09. The sequence goes on along the minus strand of JBCDLH010000002.1, from coordinate 91,464 downwards.
TCGCGGCTGCGCCGCCTGCCCTCTCGCCGCCCTTCGATGCCGGTGGGATCCTCTATAAGGCGCCGAAACCGCGCCAGGACCGGCGCGTCGACCTGCCGACGATCGGGCCAGAGACGGTTGCAGGCGCGGCGCGGGCCGGGCTCTCGGGTGTCGTCCTCGAAGCCGGCGGTGTGATGGTGCTCGACCGCGCCGCAACGGTGGCGGCGGCGGATGCGGCCGGGCTCTTCCTTTGGGTCCGGCGCGGCGCGCCAGACCCAGAAGCAGCGCCCAGGTGACACGCGCCTTTCTCATCGCGGGTGAGCCCTCGGGCGACCGGCTCGGGGCCGCGCTGATGGCCGGGCTGAGGGAGCTTGCCCCAGGCATCCGCTTTGCCGGGATCGGAGGCGCGGGCATGGCGGCGGAGGGTCTCACCTCGCTCTTTCCCATGGCCGAGCTATCGATCATGGGGCTTGTCGAAGTCCTGCCGAAATATGTCCACCTCAAGCGCCGGATCGCGGAGACGGCGCGCGCTGTGCTCGCCGAGCCTCCCGATGTGCTGATCACCATCGACAGCCCGGATTTCTGCCTACGCGTCGCCAAAGCCGTGCGCGCGGCGCGCCCAACGCAGCGGGTGGTGCACTATGTGGCGCCCTCCGTTTGGGCGTGGCGGCCCGGGCGCGCGGCGAAGATGGCGCCGCTTGTCGATCAGGTGCTGGCGCTCTTGCCGTTCGAGCCGCCCTATCTCGAAGCTGCGGGCATGCGCTGTGACTTCGTGGGGCACCCTGTGGCCGGTGAGCCCGAGGCGACCCCTGAGGCGGTCGCGGCCTTTCGTGCGTCCCACGGGCTCGGCGACGGCCCGATCCTCACGGTCTTGCCTGGCTCGCGCACCGGCGAGGTTGCGCGCCTTGCGCCCCGCTTTGGGGCGGCCCTGCATCTGCTGGCGCTAGACCTCCCCGTGGTCGTGCCCACGTTGCCGCATCTTGCGGCACGGCTCCGCGCGGAAACGGCGGACTGGCCCGGCGCACTGCATGTGATTGCGCCCGATGCGGCCGAGAAACGCGCGGTCTTTGCCGCGTCGACCGCCGCCCTCGCCGCCTCCGGCACCGTGAGCCTGGAGCTCGCCGCCGCCCATTGCCCCATGGCGATCGCCTATGACGTCAACCCGCTCACGCGCATGATCGCGGCGCGGCTCCTCAAGATCGACACCTTCACCTTGGTGAACCTCGTCAGCGAGACCCGCGCCGTGCCCGAATGCATGGGCAAGGCGTGCACGCCTGAAAACATCGCCAAGGCGCTCGCCAGCGTGTTGGATGACCCGCGCGCGCAGGACGCGGCGATGGCGCTGACGATGGAGCGCCTCGGGCGCGGGGCGGAGCGTCCGGGCCTGCGCGCGGCGCGGGCCGTGCTCGACGGGTTGGGTTGAGAAAGGCGCCGTCAGACCCCGGTCCGCGCAGGCGTCCCGCGGTCAGGCGCGCGTGATCCAGCCCCCGCCGAGCACGCGCGTGCTTTGCGTTTGGTAGAGGACGCAGGCCTGGCCGGGGCTGACGCCCTCTTCGGCGACAATGAGCTCGACCTCACCGCTCGTTGGGCCCGTGGGCCGCAGGATCGCGTCGCGCGGCGGACGAGTCGAGCGGATCTTGGCCGTAAGATGCCATTCGGCGCGCGACGTCAACGGGGCATCGCCGAGCCAATTGATCTCGCGCAGGGGCACGACCCGCTTGGCTAGCGCCGCCTTCGGGCCGACGATGACGCGCCGCGTCTCGGCATCGAGCTTGACGACGTAGAGCGGCTCGGCCAGGCCGCCGATCCCGAGGCCCCGCCGTTGACCGATCGTGTAGTGGATCACGCCGGTATGGACGCCGAGAACGCGCCCGTCGAGATCGACGATCTCGCCAGGCTCGCCGGCTCCGGGGCGCAGCCTCTCGATCACCGCGGCATAGTCGCCATTCGGCACGAAACAGATATCCTGGCTGTCGGGCTTATCGGCGACGACAAGCCTGTGCTTGGCTGCGAGCGCACGCGTCTCGCCTTTGCTCTCCAGGTGACCGAGCGGGAAGCGCAGGTAGGCGAGCTGCTCGGGCGTCGTCGAGAAGAGGAAGTAGCTTTGATCGCGCACGGGGTCGGCCGCCATGTGCAGCTCTGGCCCGACCGCACCGACTTGGCGCCGAATGTAGTGTCCCGTCGCCATGCAATCGGCGTCAAGATCCCGCGCCGTCTCCAAAAGGTCGCGAAACTTCACCCGTTCGTTGCAGCGAATGCAGGGCACCGGCGTCGCACCGCCGAGATAACTGTCGGCGAACTCGTCGATCACCGCCTCGCGAAACGTGTTCTCGTAATCGAGCACATAGTGCGGAAAGCCCATCGTCTCGGCCACGCGGCGCGCATCGTGGATGTCGCGCCCGGCACAACAGGCGCCTTTTTTGGCGAGCGCTGCACCGTGGTCGTAAAGCTGGAGCGTCACGCCGACGACGTCATAGCCCTCGGAGGCGAGCTCGGCGGCGACTACGGAGCTGTCGACGCCGCCCGACATCGCCACGACGACGCGCGTTTCGGCGGGCGCTTTGGCAAAGCCGAGCGAATTGAGCGACGAGTCGCGGTCGAGCGCCATGGTGGGGTCCAATTTCGCGTGTGGGGCGGGATCGCGCGCGAAATATAGGAAAATTGCCACCACTCACAAGGCTCCGCTTCACCTATCCTTAAGTGCAATCGGCGAAATCTTGGGCCCACGAGCTGGAGAGTGAGTGATGTTCATCAAGAAAATCGACGGGCCGCGTGCCGTGACGCTGCCGGATGGCTCGATTATGACCCGGGCGGACTTGCCACCGGCCACAACCCGGCGATGGGTCGCGAGCCGCAAGGCGGCCGTGGTGCGCGCCGTGCGCTATGGGCTCGTCACGCTTGATGAGGCCAAGGAGCGCTATGGCTTGTCGGACGAGGAGTTTGAAAGCTGGTCCACTGCCGTCTCCGAGCATGGCGAGCAGGCGCTGAAGGCGACCGCCTTGCAGAAGTACCGTCACTGCGGAACGACCACCCCGTAAACGGCACGAACGCGTACCTGCAGTAATCCCGCCTTAAGGTTCGCTGTCTTAGCGTTGCAGCATCGCGTCGAATTTAGGTCATTGCGCCACACGTTAAAGTTGAGTTAGACTTCATATCCAATTTGCTTCAACTTCGAGTTGAAGACGAAATGATATCGCCCAACAGTAACGGGCAATTAACCATTTGGGACCATGGTGTCGGTGAACGGATATCCATTGGAGTGAATTACGATGCGCGTTTTACTCGTTGAGGACGATCCCGCGACCGCCAAAAGCATCGAGATGATGCTGACCCACGCCAACCTAAACGTCTACACGACGGACCTTGGGGAGGAGGGGATCGACCTGGCGAAACTCTATGACTACGATCTTATTCTTTTGGACCTCGGCCTTCCGGACATGACGGGGCACGAAGTGTTGCGCAATCTGCGCCTCGCGCGGGTCGAAACTCCGATCCTCATCCTGTCCGGTGCGGACGACACGGACAACAAGATCAAGGGCTTTGGGTTTGGCGCGGACGATTACCTGACAAAACCGTTCCACCGAGAAGAGCTGATCGCGCGCATCCATGCGATTATCCGTCGCTCGAAAGGGCATGCGCAATCGGTGATCAAAACCGGCAAGGTGACGGTGAACCTCGACGCCAAAACGGTTGAGGTCGATGGGCGCGCCGTCCATTTGACCGGCAAGGAGTATCAGATGCTGGAGCTCCTTTCGCTCCGCAAGGGCACGACGCTCACCAAGGAGATGTTTCTGAACCATCTCTATGGCGGGATGGACGAGCCAGAGCTCAAGATCATCGACGTCTTCATTTGCAAGCTGCGCAAGAAGCTGTCGACGGCGACGGGCGGATCGAACTACATCGAGACGGTCTGGGGACGCGGCTATGTTCTGCGCGATCCAGAGCCGGATCTGCAGACCGAAGCGCCGATGGCGCTCGGCGCCTGAGGCGCCGCGCGGGTCTGTTGATGGCGGTGAACCGCCCGGCGCTTGCTGCGGCCTGAAGGCGCGCCCTATCGTTGGGGCGAGGGCAAAAGCCTCCGGCAAGACGGCCATGGGCCGGTTCACATGGGTCCCGTCAGAGGCATGTCGGGCCTAACCGCGCGAACAGATGCGATCGGGCGACAGCGGCGGATCGCGCGGGTTGTCCCCCTTCAAGCGGCGGGACGCTTCCTGTAAGCGCCGCCCATGGCTCGCGTTTTTCAGGACGACACAGAATGGGCCGCGCCTTTCGACACGGCGCCCGCCCCCCTCCAGATCGACCGCGCCGCCGTTGCGCGTGGCGGCGTGACGCTGCTGGCGGACATGACCCTAACGGTCGAGCCGGGCGCGGCGCTGATCCTGCGCGGCCCGAACGGGGCAGGGAAGACGACCCTCCTTCGCAGCCTCGCCGGGCTGCAGCCGTTCCTGCGCGGAACGGCGACACCCGGACCCGATGCGATCGCCTATGCCACCCATGCCGATGGGCTAAAAGCGACACTCAGCGCCGCGGAAAACCTGCGGTTTTGGGCCGAGGTCTATGGCAGCGACAGCACCGCTCATACTGTAAACGCAGCCCTGGACACGTTCGATCTCGCACGCCTGGCCGACCGTCCCGCTGGCGCGCTTTCGGCCGGGCAAAAGCGTCGGCTGGGGCTCGCCCGTCTCTGCGTCGCGCGCCGGCCCATTTGGCTCTTGGATGAGCCGACCGTATCGCTCGACGCCGCCGCCGTTGCACGCTTCGCCGCCGCTATCCGCGCCCATCTCAGCGCGGGGGGGCTCGCTGTCATCGCCACGCATATCGACCTCGGTCTTGATGACGCTGCGGTGCTCGATCTAGCCTCCCATCGCACCGGCACACCCCTCGATGCGCCCGACGCGGCAGACGCATTTGCGCAGGACGATGCGGGAGCGTTCCTGTGATCGCACTCTTGCGGCGCGATCTTGTCCTATCGGTGCGGGCGGGCGGCGGCTTTGGCCTCGCGCTTGCGTTCTTTTTGATCGTTGTCACGCTCACGCCCTTTGCCGTCGGACCATCGAGCGCGCTGCTGTCATCCATCGCGCCCGGGATCCTCTGGCTCGGTGCGCTTTTGGCCTGCCTTCTGTCGCTCGACCGGATCCTTGCGCTCGATTACGAGGACGGCACGCTCGACCTTTTGGCCACCACTCCGCTTCCGCTCGAAGCCATTGCCGCGGTGAAAGCCCTGGCCCACTGGGTCACGACCGGCCTGCCGCTGACCCTGGCCGCGCCGCTCTTCGGCGTCTTTCTCAGCCTTAACCCCCAGGGCTACGGCTGGCTCGCGGTTTCGCTCGCGGTGGGCACGCCGGCGCTCTCGGTAATCGGCACGTTCGGCGCTGCCCTAACGGTCGGCCTGAAACGGGGCGGGCTGCTCCTCAGCTTGATCGTGCTGCCGCTCTATATCCCGACGCTGATCTTTGGGGCCGAAGTCGCCCGACGAGGTGCCGCTGGGATGGAGACGGGGACGCCCCTTGCTGCGCTTGGCGCGATCACATTGGCCGCCGGGGCGCTCTTGCCATTTGCTGCCGCTGCCGCAATCCGCGTCAACCTGCGCTAGCCACACCCCGCCCGTGTGGAACCGCCCGCGCCGCGGCCAAGGCTCCGAGCCATCCGGCCACATGCGTCGTCCTCCCACGCCCATGTCAGTTGCCCCCTGACGCCCCCGCGCCTAAATTCGGGCAATGTCTCTATGGGAATACGCAAATCCAAAGAAGTTCATGGCGTTGTCCGGCGCAGTCTTGCCCTGGGTGTCGGCCGGGGCGGCGCTTTGCCTGGTGACCGGGCTGGTGTGGGGCTTCTTTTTTACACCGGACGACTTTCGGCAGGGCTCCACCGTCAAGATCATCTATCTGCACGTGCCCGCGGCGCTGATGGCGATCAACACCTGGCTGATGATGCTGGTGGCCTCGCTCATCTGGATCATCCGGCGCCACCATGTGAGCGCGCTTGCAGCCAAAGCGGCGGCCCCCGTCGGCGCGACCTTTACGGTGATCGCGCTGGCCACGGGGGCGCTCTGGGGCCAGCCGATGTGGGGCTCCTGGTGGGAGTGGGACCCGCGGTTGACCTCGTTTCTAGTCCTCTTCCTCTTCTACCTCGGCTACATGGCCCTTTGGGCGGCCATCGATAATCCGGACACCGCCGCTGATCTGACCTCTGTTCTCTGTCTTGTGGGCTCGGTCTTTGCGATCCTGTCGCGCTACGCCCTCGTCTTCTGGAACCAAGGGCTGCACCAAGGCGCGTCGCTCTCGCTCGATAAGGAGGAGAATGTGGCCGACGTCTTTTGGTATCCCCTCCTGGTCTGCATCGCTGGGTTCGTGCTCCTTTTCGTCGCGCTTGTCTTTCTGCGCACGCGGACCGAGATCAGAGCACGGCGGATGAAGGCGCTGGTGGCGCGGGAGCGGATGGCGGGATGATGCCAGATCTGGGGAAATACGCGGTGTGGGTGCTCTCGGCCTATGGTGTGTCGCTGACGTTGCTCGCGCTCGTCGTGCTCGCCTCGCTCTGGCAGGCGCGCCGCACGCTAGACAAGCTCCGGCGGATGGAAGAGGGCCGTGTGGCAGCACGTGGAGGGCCGGAGAGGGGAGAGCCAGAGCCGCGCGATATGAGCGTGCAGGTCGCTGCGGCGGCCTCCGGGGAGCGGGCCAATGGCTAGGGTGTCGCCCTTGATGCTGGCGCCGCCTTTCCTTTTCGCGGGGCTGGCGGCGCTCTTTTTCATCGGCATGCAGCGCGAAGACCCCGATGCGCTCCCCTCCGCGCGGGAGGGTCAGCTCGCACCGGCAATGGCGCTCGCGCCCCTGGGCGGGGCCGAATTGCTGGTGGATGCGGTGCTCCGCGAAGACGGTGTCAAGCTCGTGAATTTCTGGGCCAGTTGGTGCGGGCCCTGCCGGGTCGAGCATCCGCATCTGATGACGCTCGCCGAAGAGGGCGTTCAGATCCACGGGATCAACTATAAGGATGAGGCGGGCAACGCGATCGGGTTCCTCCGCGAACTTGGCGATCCCTACGCTCATATTGGCGCCGACGTGTCGGGCCGGACCGGGCTCGAATGGGGGCTCTACGGCGTGCCGGAGACCTATGTTATCGATGGCGAGGGGCGCGTCGTCCTGCGCTTTGCCGGGCCGGTGACGTCCGACATCCTCGAAAGCCGCATCCGTCCGGCCATCGCCGAAGCGCTTGCGCGCGTGCCGACGAACTGAGCCCCGCGCCGAGAGCGCAAAGGCGCTCGGCTGACCAGAAGCGCTGGTGAGCTTCCCGGCCTGGATGCAGAACAGCAGCACCGCGGGTCAGACGCAGGGGTGCAGACATCCAGGTCAGACGTGGGGCGCAGAAACGGATGTCACATGTAGCGCCGAAATCGGGTCGCGCTCAGGCTTCCCGCCCCAGCGCTTTTAGCCTCGCATGCAGACGCCGGAACTCGGGCGCCCCACTATCGAGCGCATAGACATAGGCTTGGGTCAGGAAGAAGGCCGCCGCCTCCGCTTCCTCGACCTCGTCGGCCGCTTCGGCATAGAGCCGGCTGAGCTGCGCCTTGTCGCCCGCATCGTGGGCGCCGAGCAGACGGGCTTCCAGACTTGGCAGGTCACCTGGGTCGAACGACCGAGCTTCGCACTGCTTCACCTCGCCGCCCGGAAAGGCGCGCACTTCGCCCATCTTCGCTACTCCGCCGCCGTCAGCGCGCTGGCCGCCCGCCGCCGCTTGAGGATGCGATCCGCGGCCCAGGCGTGAAAGCAATGGGTCGGCCCGTCCATGGCAGGCGAGAACCGCCCGCCGTCGAAAAGCGGCCCGGCGCGGCCGGCCTGCATCCCCTCGACGACGAAGATGTCCTCCACAAAGACGTCCTTCCAAAGCGTGGCATTCGCCTTTCGCTCGGTTTCGGGCAGGTCTGGCGCGGCGTAGTAGATGTGGATCTCCTCGCGCGTCCGGCCCGGCCCATCGGGCTGAAGGAGGATCGCATAGGCATGATCGCGGTGCACACCGAGAAGCACATTTGGATAGGCCGCGATATACTCCGCGCCGGTGTCCCACTTGCGCGACAGCCCAGCGAAATCGGGAAAGACCGCAATGTCGCCCGCGCCCGCGATCATCTGGCGGTAGACGACCGTGCCTTGGCCGGAGAAGGAGCCCGGCTCTTCGATGTGATAGTGGTCTTCGAGGCGGGAATAGCTGTTGAGCCCGGGATGCACCCAGGGCAGGTGATAGCTCTCGCAGTAATTCTCGACCGCCAGCTTCCAATTGCAGGCCACGTCCAGCGTAAAGGTGCTCTCCGGCCCGCCGTGATAGAGCGTCTGGGCTTCGAACTCTGCCCAGCGGGCGATGAGCGGCGCGAACGCCTCCTCAAACGGTGGCGCGGTGCCCGAGAGGTTGACCCACACCACGTCCCGCCAGATCTGCGAGCGGATCTCGGCCAGCCCGAGGGTCGCACGGTCGACATCCGGGTGCACGTTCATCCCGGGCCCGCCGACATGCGGCGTTGCGACGAGGCGGCCATCGGTGCCGTAGCACCAGGAATGATAGGGGCAGCGGATCGCGCCCAAGATCTTGCGTGGTTCGGTGACGAGAATCATGCCGCGATGCCGGCAGACATTTTGAAAGACACGGACCGTGCCCGCGCGGTCTCGCACAACGAGGATCGGAACGCCGGCGAAGGTGAGCGGGAGGGCGTCGCCCGGCTCGGGCACCTGTGCGGCGACGGCGCAGCCGGCCCATGTCTCGGCGAGCAGAGCGGTGCTCTCCTCGGCAAATACGGTGGCGTCGGTGTAATGCGCATTCGGGAGGCCGCGCGCCTCACCCAGCGGGCGGAGGACGGCGTCAAGGTCATACGGGGCGTCGGTCAGGCTCATGATCGGCTTCCTTCGCTGGATGAACAGAAGCTTAGACGCGTACCGCGCGCGATGGATACTTCGCCTGCGACTGGGGAATCGCCCATGGCGACATGCCGCCGATTGCAAAATGCGCAGACTTCCCGCCGACGCGCGCCCTTGGCCCTGGCAAAACCTTGCGCGCGGGCGTGGGTCGCATTTGCAGCGGCGTCCCTTCGCCGTGTTTGAGGCGGCAATCGCGCAAGCCACTGCGCATTCTGGCACATCGAAAACGTATCTCTAGCCTTCTTGTGCGCCAGACGCAGTTTGGCGCACGTCCGGGCCGAACAGGTGCCGGACGGACCCAACAAGGAGAAAGACCATGACGTTTCTTCGGATCCCTCTCGCCCTTTCGGCCGTGCTGGTTGCAGCCCCGGTGCTCGCCGCGGTGGAGGATACGGACGGCGACGGGATGTATTCCTTTGAGGAGGTGCTGGCGACCTATCCCGCCCTCACCGAAGCGGCTTTCACTGAGATCGACGCCGATGGCGATGGCATGCTGAGCGTCGATGAAGTCGCCGCCGCCGAGGCCGCCGGTCTGTTGCCCGCCGAAGGCTAGGCGCGGCTGGGAAGGGGCGCTCTGGCGCCCCTTCTCTCACATGCGTGCGGGCTGCCGCGTCCGCAGACCGAGCCATGTGATGAGCGCGGAGGCCGCCGCAAGGATGGCTGCGATCCACGCAAGCGTGGCAAAGGCCGACGACATCGCCGCCGCGTGACCGGCTGCTTCGGTCAATGCGCCAAAGCTCTCGGGCCCGCCCGAGCCAGCATAGGCAGCGGCCGCGATAGGGCCAAAGCCCGCGACGGCAAAGAGCCCGGCAATGCGAGACACGGCGTTGTTGACGCCCGAGGCCGCCCCGCTCGCGTCGCGGCCCGCGCTTGCCATGACAGCCGTCGAGAGCGGCGCGACGACCAGCGCCATGCCAAGCCCTGCTACTGTCCCGCCCGGCAAGATCCCCCACCAAAACGCCTGAAACGGCGCCGCGACCGCCATAAGCCCATAGCCCACCGCAACGAGGAGCGAGCCGAGCGCGATCGGAAGGCGCGGGCCTGTCCTGTCCGCCCAGCGGCCAACGCGGGGGGAGAGGAGTGCGATGGCCAGCGTCAGCGGCGCAAAGACGAGCGACGCCGTAAGCGCGCTCTCACCCCAGCCCGCAATTAGCGTCATCGGCAGGAAAAAGAGAATGCCTGAGAGGGCGAAGTAGAGCACGAAGGTCGCAAGGTTGGCGGTCGAGAAATTCGCATTTGTAAAAAGCCGCAGCGGCATCATCGGGGCCGGGCTCTGCCGCTCGACCCAGAGGAACGCCGCCAGCGCTGCCAGGCCAACCCCGGCGAGGCCGAGCGCCAGGCCCGAGAGGCCACTGCCCTCGATCGTCTGCCCCGGCTCCGCCCCCTCGGCGTGGCCGCCCGAGGTCAGCGCGAAGGCAATGCAGCCGAGGGCGATAGTGGCGAGCACGGCGCCCGGCAGATCGAGCTTCGCGGCCGGCGCGGTCACCGCGTCTTCGACCACATGCCGGTGGAGCAGGTAGAGCGCGATCGCGCCGAGCGGCAGGTTGACAAGAAAGAGGAGCCGCCAAGCCTCATTCCCCGAGACAGAGAGCAGCGCACCGCCGATCAGCGGGCCTGCCGCCGTCGTCGCCGCCGAAGCTGCGGCCCATATCCCGATGGCGCGCCCGCGCTCCTCTTCGGGGTAGGTGCGCGCAATCAGAGCGAGCGAGCCCGGCACCATGAGCGCAGCGCCGATGCCCTGCACCGCGCGCGCCGCGATCAGCGAACTGGGCGTGGGCGCGATCCCGCAAAAGAGCGAGGCAATCAGAAAGAGGACGATGCCACTGCGGAAAACCCGCGCAATGCCGAACCTGTCGCCCGCTGCACCGCCGACGAGGATCAGCGCCGAAAGCGTGAGCATGTATGCGTTTGAGAACCACTGGGATTGGCTGAGCGTCGCCGCCAGACTGTCTCGCATCGCGGGCAGGGCGATGGCGACGACCGTCCCATCGATGAACCCGAGTGCCGAGGCGAGGATCGCTGCGATCAGAAGGTAGCGCCGTGACTTGGCCGCGCAGAACCGAGACGAAAAAGCGGGCGCGCCCGCCTCCGAGTCCGCCCGCTGATCCATGCCGCGCTCCCGCTCTTGGTCCGGGCGTTACGCCTCCTTCGCCGCAGCGGCAGAGCCGCCGCTCGCTGGACTTGCGGCTGAGGCGACGCGCTTGTTGGCGGCTGCGTTGGCGTTGAGCGGGTCTTCCTGGCGCTGCACCGAACCCTCGAAATGCGCGCCAGATTCGATCGCGATGGTCTTGTGAATGATGTCGCCTTCGACCCGCGCCGTCGACGTCAAGCGGACCTTGAGACCGCGCACACGGCCGACAATCCGGCCATTGACCACCACATCATCTGCCGTGCACTCGCCGCGGATCGTGGCGCCTTCACCGACGGTCAGCAGGTGGGCGCGGATATCGCCCTCGACCGTGCCCTCGACCTGGATGTCGCCCGACGTTTTGAGATTGCCCGTGATCGTCAGATCCGAAGACAGGACGGAGGCGGGCGGCTTGGCCTTAGGGGCAGAGGAGCGGGGCGGTAGATCGGAGGACGGCTTCGACGCCGCGGCGTCCGGCGCTTTGGGCGCATCGCCGTCCTTGGCGGGGCCGGGCTCGTTGATTCGGCTCTTAGAAAACATCTCGGGCAGCCTTTATGAAGTTCATAGGATCGATGGGTTTCCCGTTGACCCGCGTCTCATAGTGAAGATGCGGACCGGTCGACCGTCCGCTGTTGCCCATATCACCGATGAGATCCCCTTTCGAGACCCTATCCCCCTGCTTGACGCGAAATCGCGAGAGGTGACCGTAGCGCGTTTCGATCCCAAATTCGTGCTTGATCTTGATCAGCCGGCCGTAGCCGCCCTGCCAGCCCACGAACGTCACCACGCCATCGGCGCTGCTATAAATCGGTGTTCCGACGGGCGCTGCGAAATCCACGCCGTTATGCATCCGCCCCCAACGCGGCCCGAACGGCGAGGTGAAACGGTAGCCGGGCTTCAGAGGCATCGAGAACGGCGCTTTCTCAGCCGCCAGGCGATAGAGGTTCATCCGGTCGAGCCCCTGGAGGATCGCATTGGCGCGCAGCTCCTGCTCGGAGGGCTCGTCGCCCTTGGTGCTGAACGTGATCGGCGTCAGCGGTCCTCCCGTGCCCGAATAGCCGCGGCGGACCGCGTCGAGCAGGCGCTCGGGGGGAAGGCCCGCGGCGGAGAACATCTTTTCGAGGGGCTCGACCGAGACGGTCAGCGCCTCTTCGAGCTGTGTGAAGATCTTTTCATTGCGCGCGACCATTAAATCGCGCTCAAAGGCCATCTCTTCGGCTTCGGCGAGCGCCTCCTCGGCTTTGGCGGCCATCTCGTCACGCTCGGCCGCCGTGCTTTCCAGCGCGGTGTTCAGGAAGTCGAGCGTCGTCTCGACCTCGGCCATCGCGGCTCGGCCATCCGCCGGGCCGATCTCGCCGTCTTCGATGGCAACACGGAGCTTGTCGCGTTCTTCCAGTGCCGCGTCGCGCTCGCCCATCGTGCGCCGGAGGGTCGCCTGGATGACGCCAATCCCGGTCTCAAGCTCGCGCCGGCGATCCTCGGAGGCAAGGAGTTGCGATTGCATGGACGAGATCTGAGTCAGCGCGGCAGTAAAGCGCTCTTGCGCAGCGCGGGCCTCCTCGGCGCGGGCGTCGCGCGCATCCGAGAGCGCGTTCAGGCGCTCTTCGTAGAGCTTCTGGTTAAGGGCGACCTGGTCGCGCGCGTCGCCCGCAGAGATCGAATCCATCAATAGGATTGCCGTCGCGATGATCGCCCAGCCAACGACAGCGGCAGAGCCGAAAAGCGTGATCGCCTGCGTGCCAGGCGAGAGCCGGATGAACCGCGTCTGATCCGTGTCAGAGCGCATGTACAGCCGCTGCTCGGGCAGATAGCCCTCAATAAAACCGCGGAAGCGGTGCGAGATCCGTGCGCGCAAGACCTGTCCCCTTAGTCGCGTCGCTCAGTTTGTGATCGCGCGATCAAAGCAGCTCCTGTCCCCACACGACAGCCGCTCGCCCGCGATTTTACCCCGATTACGCAAACATTCCGGAGGGGGCAAGTTTGTCCCGTTTTGGGTGCGACTTTGCGCAGCAGGATCGGCGGCATGTCGCCGAAATGGCTGCATGGCAGGCACAGGCACACAAATTGTAGTGTCCTTAGGGCCACACAATCGCGTGAACCTCACCGCGCCGACGTCCCTGCAAGGGGCCAGTAGAAGTCTGGCGGCAGGCCTGCCTCGGCGCGTTTTTCCTCGTTAAAGGGTGGCTTGGTGCCCCCTGGAAAGTAGCGTCTTACGAGGGCGTGAAAGGTCTCTGTGGGGTCAATGTCGTGCCGTCCACATAAGAAGTGAAACCATTTCGAGCCATACGCGACGTGGTGCACCTCCTCGCCATAGATCACCTCGAGTGCTGCCACGGCGCCCTCGTCTCCTGCTTTGCGAAAGATCTCGATCATGCCGGGCGTCACATCGAGGCCGCGCGCCTCAAGCACCATCGGCACAACCGCAAGACGGCCCAAGAGGTCGTCCGCTGTGTCCTCGGCCGCGCGCCACATGCCCGCATGGGCCGGTAGCACGCCATAGGAGGCGCCGAGCGCTTCGAGACAGTCGCAGACCAAGTTGAAATGCTTGGCTTCCTCATCGCCTGCGCGCACCCAATCGTCGTAATAGGAGAGCGGCAGGGGCGTCTCGGCGAACCGGGCGATGATGTCCCAATGGAGGTCGACGGCATTGAGCTCGATATGTGCGACCGCATGAAGGATGGCGATGCGTCCGGCCTCCGTCCCCGGTTTGCGCTTTGGCACGCGGCGCGGGTCGAGAAGCTCGGGGCGGTCGGGACGTGCGGGGCGCGGCGGCGGCATAGCTCGGCCGACCTCGGGCGCCCCGCCCGCCGCGCGCGCGGCCTGCCAGGACGCGGCATGGGCTCGGGCGCGCGCCGTCTTCTCACGTCCATCCGCCGTGCTGAGGACGTCGACCGCCATCTCCGAAAGCGTTAGCGCCACCGTGGACCTCGATGCGACACGAGCCGCGGGCCCGGCTAAAGCGCCTTTACCGCGTCGAGCACCTTATCGGCGTGGCCCGGCACCTTCACCTTGCGCCACACCTCGCGCACTGTGCCCGTCCCGTCGATCAGAAACGTCGAGCGTTCGATGCCCATATACGTCTTGCCGTACATGCTCTTTTCGACCCAGACGCCATAGCGCTCGCTCATGTCGGATTCATCGTCGGAGAGCAGCGTCACCTTGAGTTCGTGCTTGTCGCGGAACTTCTCGTGCTTTTTCACGCTGTCCTTCGACACGCCGAGCACGACCGCGCCCGCCGCTTCGAAATCGGGCAAAAGCTCGGTGAAGGCCAGCGCTTCTTTGGTGCAGCCCGACGTGTCGTCTTTGGGGTAAAAGTAGAGCACGACGGTCTTGCCTTTGAGATCTGCCAAGGCAACCTCACCGCCGCCATCGCGCGGCAAAGTGAAGTCAGGTGCGGCTGTTCCCGGCTCGATCATTGCGATTCCCCTCGCGGCTGGCATCGTTCCGGTTCCTTTCTAGGTCGCTGGGGGCGAAGTTAAAGGGAAAGGATGGGAGCCCATCGCACGGCGCACGAACGGACAACGCAAGCGGGCCGCCGAGATCGGGCCAAGCCCGAAGCGGCAACTGGCTCAAGGCGAGTCGCCTGGGCGGGTGGCGCCGCTCCGGCCCTTACCGGTCGCGACGCGGTGGCTCACGTCGCCATTCGTGATGACGCTGCAGGCCCTTGGGCTCGGAGCGCTCGTCGTCTTTGGCGCTGTGATCCTGCTCGATGGGCGCCGCGTCTCGCTTCCGCAAGTGGTGGTGACGTACCTGGCCGAGCGTGCCTCCGAAGTTCTGGAGACGGAGATTGAGCTCGGCGAAGTCGCGCTCACCGCGGAGGGCAAGGGTAGGCTTCAACTGATCGCGCGCGATGTGCGTCTTCTTGGGCCCGATGGGACAGAACGCGCCATCGTGCCGATGGCCGAGGCCGAGCTCAGCCTTGCCGCGCTCTTTCCTGTCTTCTCCGCACCGCGCCGTCTCCGCCTCAACGGCGCCGAACTCCGGATCACCCGCCGCGCCGATGGGACGCTCGATCTTGGCTCCGAAGTCCTCTCGGCGTTCTTTCGCGGCACCCCGCCACGCACCCCTCCCGACGTGGCCCAACGCATCCGTACCGCGCTCGCGCGCCCCGCACTGCGGACGCTCGAGACCCTTCGCCTCGACGCATTGTCGCTGACCTTCGCCGATGTCAGGTCGGGGCGCACCTGGCGCGTCCCCGATGCAGAGCTCGACATTGCCCGCCGGGGCGGGGCGGTCACGGTGACCTTGGCGGTAGAGACGCCGGGGCGCGCGGTCCTGCGTGCAGCCTTCCCTGACGAGGGCCCGCTCGATCTCCAGCTTTCGGCGTTGCTCGACGGCGTTCCCGCGCCCGATCTTGCCGCCCAGGTTCCGCCGCTCGTTTGGCTCGCGCCGATCGAGGCTGCGGTCTCCGGCACACTGATCACCTCCTACGGTTCGGATGGGGCGCTTGGCCGGCTCGACGGAACGCTGGGGATCGGACCTGGCCGGCTCGCGCCCGCCGGCGGGGCGGGTGTGCCGTTTCACCGGGCGCAGGCCTACTTTACGTTTCGGCCCGAGGCAGGGCGTATCGCCTTTTCCGAGGTCAGTGTCGAGGCGCCGGCGGGGGCGTTCGAGGCGGAGGGCCATGCCTATCTGCACGGGCCCCCCGGCGCGCTCCCCACAACGCTGACCGCTCAGATCGCCCTCCGCGAGGGCAGGCTCGATGCCGTGCCGGATCTGCCTGCGCCAATTGTGCTGACCGGGGGCGCGCTTGACGCGCGCGTGACGCTGCAGCC
The DNA here is from genome assembly GCA_038745585.1 of Pseudomonadota bacterium. Lineage (GTDB taxonomy): Bacteria > Pseudomonadota > Alphaproteobacteria > Rhodobacterales > Rhodobacteraceae > HLUCCA09. The sequence continues at coordinate 75,682 of JBCDLH010000002.1, read as the reverse complement.
CTTCGAGGTCGAGGTCGGGCAGATGGTTTTGGAGACGCCCGCCGGCGCACCGCCTGCAACAGGCACATCGCCCGCCCGGCTTCAGCCCATCGCAGAGCTGCCCGCCACGCCGCTTCGCCTTGTCGGGCGCGGCCGGATCACGGGCGAGGCGGATGGCCTGCATGCGGTACTCGATGTCGGTGTTCCAGAGATTTCGCCCCAGCGCTTGCTGACCTTTTGGCCGCTCTCGGCCGCGGCCCGCACGCGGGACTGGCTCGACCGCAATATCCTCGCCGGCGCGTTGATCGGCACACGCGCGGGCCTCCGCCTCCGCCCGGGCGCGCGGCCCGATATCTCGCTGAGCTTTCGCTTTCGCGAGGCCGAGGTGCGCGCAGTGCGGGGCCTGCCGCCGATCCGGCAGGGGGCCGGGCGCGCCGCGCTTGGACAAGACCGTTTTTCACTGACGGTCGAGGCGGGCGAGATCCTGCCCCCCGCGGGCGGGTCCGTCGATGTGGCAGGCTCGGTCTTCACGATCCCCAACACGCGCGCCCGACCCGGTACAGCAGAGGTGCGTTGGCGCTCTGAGAGCAGTCTCGCAGCGGCGCTTGCGCTCCTTGACGAGCCGCCGCTCCGGTTGCTGTCGCGCGCCGGGCAGCGGACGGATCTCGGCACTGGGGAAGCGCACCTTGTCGGAGAGTTGCGCATTCCGATCAAACCGGGGGTACAGCCGGGGGAGATCGATTATGACTTCTCCGCTGCGCTTCGCGACGTGCGCTCTGAGACTTTGGTCGCAGGGCGTCTCCTCACGGCGCCGGAGCTCCTGGTCTCAGCGGACCCGAGCGGCCTGACCATTGCAGGACGCGGCGCTCTCGACGACGTTCCGCTGAGCGCGCGCTTTTTTCAGGAATTTGGGCTCGAGCGGCCACCTGCCGAGATCACGGGGACAGTCACGCTCTCCCAAGACGCCGCCGACGCCTTCGGTGTCGCCCTGCCGCCCGGCACGATCTCGGGCGCGGGCCCGGGCGCGGTCCGGCTCGTCTTTCCGGCGGGTGACGCGCCGCGCCTGACCCTGACCTCGGATTTGCAGGGGATTGGGCTGCGTGTTCCGGCTATCGGCTGGCGCAAATCGGCCGCGAGCACCGGGCGTCTCGACCTTTTCGTAGCGCTGGGCCAAAAGGGCGCCCCGCCGCGGGTCGAACGGCTTTCGCTCTCAGGCGGTGGGCTCGATGCGACTGGCCGGCTGACCTTGGCGCCCGGCGGCGGGCTCGACCGGCTCGATCTCGACCGGGTGCGCCTCGGCGGCTGGCTCGACGCGCCGCTCACCCTGCGCGGAGGTGGGGCCGGAGCTGCGCCCGACGTCGAACTGCGTGGCGGCGCTGTCGACCTGAGCCGCGCCCCAAGCGGGTTCGAAAGGGGCGGCGCGGCCGCGGTCACATCGGGTGGGCGCATCTCGGGGAGGTTGGACCGGCTGACGCTGGCCGAGAACGTCGCGCTGACCGGACTTCGCGTGGATCTGCAGCGGAGTGGCGGGCTCTCCGGCACGGTCTCGGGCCGCGTCAACGGTCAGGCCGCCGTCGAAGGCACGCTCTCGCCCGGTCGCGACGGACGCCCCGCCTTCCGGCTGAGCGCGGCCGATGCCGGCGCCGTCCTCGCCGCGGCAGGCGCATTTGAGGAGGCGCGGGGCGGCACGCTCGATCTGACGCTGAGCCCGGGTGCCGCGGGCATTTGGGAGGGCGCCCTCAGCGTCGATGCAATCCGCGTGACCGCCGCACCCGGCATTGCCGCTCTTTTGAATGCGATCTCGGTCGTGGGGCTTCTTGATCAGCTCAACGGCCCCGGGCTCGCCTTTTCGCGCATCCGCGCGGCCTTTCGCCTAACGCCTACCGGTGTGGAGCTGACCTCGGCGTCGGCGGTCGGCCCCTCTCTCGGGATCTCAGCCCAAGGCGTCTACGACACGGCCGCTGAGCGCATCGACTTGCAGGGCGTGCTCTCTCCGATCTATTTCGTCAACTCCATCGGGCAGATTTTTACCCGTGAGGGCGAGGGGCTTTTCGGGATGAACTATGAGGTTGAAGGCTCTGTTAATGCTCCTGAAATCCGTGTGAATCCTCTCTCGATCCTGACCCCGGGCGCGTTTCGCCAGATCTTTCGCACGGCCCCGCCAGCGCTGCCGGAGCAGGCCACCGAATGAAGCTTTCGGATTTCGATTTCGATCTGCCCGAAGAGCTCATCGCGACCCGGCCCGCCCGGCCGCGCACCTCTGCCCGGCTCCTGTTGGCCGAGGGCGCACGCACCGAGGACCGACATGTCTACGACCTGCCGGAGATCCTGCGCCCCGGTGACCTTCTCGTGCTCAACAACACCAAAGTGATCCCCGCGCGCCTCATGGGCACACGCCGCCGCACCGGCGCGGAGGGCGAGACCTCGGCGCGAATCGAGGTTACGCTCCTTGAGGCGCGCGCCGACGGAACTTGGGCGGCCCTTGCCAAACCCGCCAAGAAGGTCCGCGACGGCGAAACCATCGTCTTTACCGATGCGCTTTCAGCCCAGGTACGAGGGCGCGCCGAGGGCCAGCTTTACCTCGATTTCTCGCTGAAGGGCGAGAATTTCGACGCCGCCCTGAATGCCGCCGGCGCCATGCCCCTTCCGCCATATATCGCCGCCAAGCGCGCCGCCGACGAACAGGATAAGGAAGATTACCAAACTGTCTTTGCCCGCCGCGCCGGGGCGGTCGCCGCGCCCACAGCGTCGCTCCACTTCGACGCGGCGCTGCTTGACCGGATCGCGGCGCGCGGCGTGCGCTTTGCCGAGGTGACGCTCCATGTGGGCGCGGGCACGTTCCTGCCAGTTAAGGTCAACGACATCGCGGCGCACAAGATGCACGCCGAATGGGGGGAGGTGACGGCTTCGGCCGCCGACGCGGTCAATGCGGCGCGCGCTGAGGGTGGCCGCGTCATCACCGTGGGGACGACCGCGCTCCGGCTGATCGAGGCGGCGGCGTCGGAGGCCGGTCTCGCCCCATGGCGCGGGGACACGGACATCTTCATCATGCCGGGCTTTCGCTTTCGCATCGCCGATGGGCTGATGACGAACTTCCATTTACCGAAATCGACGCTGATGATGCTCGTCTCCGCCCTGATGGGACGCGACCGGATCATGGCGCTGTACGCCCACGCGATCGCCGAGCGCTACCGTTTCTTCTCCTACGGGGACGCGTCGCTCCTGTTGCCTGACCGGCGCATCAAGACGCCGTAACGCGACATTGCGATGCCGCATTCGTAGGGCCCAGGCCAAGCGCGAAACGCTAGGGGCGGGGCGAGGCCCAAGCGCAGGGAGGCGGCGGAATGATACAGGTGATCGCAGGCTCCTGGGCGCTCCTTTTGGGCATGATGCTGCTGATGGTCGGCAACGGCCTTCAGGGCACGCTCATGGGGGTGCGCGGCGCCATTGAGGGCTTTACGACCTTCGAGCTCTCTCTCATCACATCAGCCTATTTTGTCGGGTTTCTCGGCGGCTCTCGGATCACGCCGGTCATCATCCGCCGGGTGGGCCATGTCCGTGTCTTTGCGTTTCTGGGCTCGCTCATTTCGGCGATCCTGATCCTCTATCCGGTGGTCACGATCCCCTTGGCCTGGATGGTCCTGCGCGTGTTGATCGGGTTTTGCCTTTCGGGCGTCTACATCACCGCCGAAAGCTGGCTCAACAATTCGACGACGAACGAGACCCGTGGCCAGACGCTCTCGGCCTATATGATCGTGCAGATGATCGGGATCGTGACGGCCCAGGGCATTGTCGCCATCGGAGATCCGTCGGGCTTTATTCTGTTTATCATCCCGTCGGTGTTGGTCTCGCTCTCCTTTGCGCCGATCCTCTTGTCGATCCAGCCGACGCCCGCCTTTGAGGCTACGCGATCGATGAGCCTCCTTGAGCTCTACCAGACCTCGCCCTTGGGCTTTGTCGGCATGCTTTTGATGGGCGGGGTCTTTGCCGGACAGTTCGGGATGTCGGCCGTCTATGCGACCGAAGCGGGTCTCACCGTGCCGCAGGTTTCGGCCTTCGTGGCGGCGTTCTTTCTGGGGGCGATGCTGCTGCAATATCCGATCGGCTGGCTGTCGGACCGGATGGACCGACGGGTCTTGATCTTGGCTGTGGCGGGGCTCGGCGCCTTGGTGGCCGTGACAGGGATGCTCTTTGGCGGCCTCTTTTGGGTCCTTTTGGGCGTGGCATTCCTCAATGGCGGGCTTGGACAGCCGCTCTATGCGCTGCTGATCGCCTACACGAACGATTATCTGGAGCATGAGGCGATGGCGGGGGCCTCGGCCGGGCTCCTCTTCGTCAACGGTCTCGGGGCGATTTCGGGGCCATTGGTGATTGGCGGCGCGCTCACAGTCTTTGGTCCAGCAGGGTTCTGGCTCTTTATGGCGGCGGTCATGGCCGCAATGGCGCTCTATGCGGCCTGGCGGATGACGCGGCGCCCCTCGGCCTATGCCGCCGAAGACGATTACGAGGCGGTCAGCTATGCCCCGATCACGCCGACCGCCTCGCCGGTTTTCGTGGAGACCGCGCAAGAGATCTATATCGAAGGCGCCGAGGAACTGGCGGCCGCCGGCGAAGAGGCTGAGTTGCCGGCAAAGCCAAGCTGAGCGCGCGGCTCAGCGCCCGATGGCGTAGGCTTGCATCAGCCGGGGTGTTGCGGCGGCGCGGAGGAGCCCGCCGGGATCCTGTGCTGCGGCCGAGAGCCGCCCGGCAGACCACGGCTGGGCGACCTCCAGCCGGTGCCCGCGCGCGCGCAGCGCCGCGATGGTGTCGGCGCCAAAGGCGGGCTCGACGAGGAGATGCCCGGGCTGCGTCGCGCGCGGAAAGAAGCTCGATTGCAGATGCGCAGTATGAAAAAGCGGTGCGTCGATGGCCTCCTGCAAGTTCATGCCGTGGTCGAGCACGCGGAGCAGAAAGGCCAGTTGCCACTGATCCTGCTGATCGCCGCCCGGTGTGCCAAAGGCGAGGCGGACACCGTCGCGCGTCCGCGCCATCGAGGGCGAGAGCGTCGTGCGCGGGCGGCGGCCAGGCGCGAGCGAAGTGGGCAGGTCGGGATCGAGCCAAAACATCTGTGCACGCGTGTTGAGCGGCACGCCGAGGCCCGGCACGACCGGGTTCGATTTGAGCCAGCCGCCCGAGGGCGTGGCGGAGACGGCATTGCCCCACTGGTCGATCACGTCGATGTGGCACGTGTCGCCCCTCGCCTTCGTCAGATGCGCCATCGTCGGCTCGCCCACGCCCACCCCGGCGGCCTGACGCGCCTCGGCCGCGGCGGCGCGGGCAAGAAACGCGTCCGCTTGGCGCTCAAAGCCGGGCAGGGCGCCGGGGCGCTGCGCTTGCGAGGCCTCCGCGTCGATCTCTCGACGGCGGGCCCCGGCGTAGCGCTCCGAAAGGAGCGCTTCGAGCGGGATCTCAGCGTGGTCCGGGTCGCCGTAATAGGCTTCGCGGTCGGCGAAGGCGAGCTTGAGCGCTTCGCTCAGCAGATGCACAAAGGCATCGCCCCCACTCTCCAACCCGGCGATGTCGCTGCCTTCCAGGATCCGCAGCGCTTGGAGGAGGACCGGCCCCTGGCTCCACGGTCCGCACTTCCAGACCGTCGCACCGCGATAGGTCGTCGAGACTGGCGCCTCCACGGTCGCGTTCCACCCGGCCATATCCGCCCCGGTCAAGACGCCCCTGCGCCGTTCGCCGGTGCTGTCGAGGACGCAAGCGTCCCGCAAGAACATGTCGATGGCCTCGGCGACGAACCCCTCGCTAAAGACACGCCGCGCCGCCTCGATCTGGGCCTCGCGCCCGGTCTGTGTCTCGGCCTCGACAAGGAGACGCCGCCAGAACGCACCAAGATCTGGGTTGCGAAAAAGGCTCCAGGGCGCGGGCGCCTGGCCGCCCGGCAGCCAGACCGGCGCGGAGGTCGGCCACTCGTCGCGAAACACATCCGCCAGGGCGGCGATGGTGCCCGCAACACTCGGCAGGATCGGATGGCCCGCGCTCGCATAATGGATCGCGGGCTCAAGTACCGCGCGGAGGCTCAGCCGCCCGTGGTCGCGCAGCATCAGCATCCAGGCGTCGAAGGCGCCGGGGATCACGGTTGCCAAGAGCCCCGAAGCGGGGATGAGGTCGAGCCCCTCCTGGCGGTAATGCGCCAGCGTCGCGCCGGCAGGGGCGGGGCCCTGACCGCAAAAGACGACGGGCGCATCGGCGTTGGCGGGCCAGTATAGCGCGGGCATATCGCCCAAAGGCCCGTTCAGATGCGGCTCGACGACATTGAGCACAAAGCCCATGGACGCCGCCGCATCGGCCGCCGTGCCACCCTCTTCGAGAAGCTTCATGCCAACGGCGGAGGCGAGCCAATGGGTCGACGCCACCATGCCGAAAGTGCCCTTGAGCTCGGGCCGCGTGGTAAATTGCATGGTGTCCTCCCTTGTCTACACGGTCTCTAGCGGGACGTCTTGGCAGTGCCAATCGGCGCGCGGACGGACCTGCCGGGGCAGGGGCGTTGCGGCAGAGGTATTTACGCTGCGGAAGCCCAGTTTTCCCGTCGTTTCAAAGGGTCCGCCCGGTGGCCGCCCGTCGCCTGAGCGGCCTGCCAATTCTCCCAGCAGCGTGGGAACGCGTCGCGCAAATGCCCGCCAAACAGGCTGCGACATAGCGCGTCTGTTGCAAAACGAGACTTGCGCGCGCGCGCTTGGGGCGTCCTCAATTCCTGTCATGCTGCGAAAGCCGCGCCCCCTGACCTGCGCGGCGCTGCAATCATAGGGAGAAAACCATGACCGTGACCCGGACCCTCCGGCTGACTGCCGCAACGCTCGCGCTCGCCGTGGGCACCTCTGCATTTGCTGCCGACAAACATCCCGTGACGGGCGAGACGCTCGCCGAAGAGCAACATTTCACCTATCGCCTGCTGGATCAGTTTCCGACGCTCGACCCGCAGCTCAACGAAGAGACGGCCGGCTTTCATGTCATCCGCGATCTGTTTGAAGGGCTGATGAGCCAAGATGCGGACGGCAATCTGATCCCGGGGGTGGCGACGGGCTTTGAGGCGTCGAACGAGAACAAGACCTACACGTTCACCTTGCGCGACACGGCCAAGTGGTCGAACGGGGATCCGGTTACGGCGCATGACTTCGTCTATGCGTGGCAGCGCGCGGTGAACCCCGAGACGGCCTCGCCCTATGGCTGGTACCTAGAGCTCACCGAGATGGTGAACGCCAAGGAGATCCTCGCGGGCGAAAAAGACCCGTCCGAGCTTGGCGTGCGGGCCGTCGATGATCTGACGCTTGAGGTGAACCTCAACATCCCGCTGCCGTATTTCCCCGCGATGACGACCTATGCCACGCTCTTTCCCGCGCATCAGGCGACCATCGAAGCGCATGGCGCGGACTGGACGAAGCCGGAAAACATGGTGTCGAACGGCGCCTTCGTGCTGACCGATCTGGTGCTCAACGAGTTCCACACGCGCGAGAAGAACCCGATGTATTGGGACGCCGACAACGTCATCATGGAAAAGGTGACAGGGCTCGTTATCAACGACGCCAACCAGGCGCTCACCCGCTACAAGGCGGGCGAATTGGACCATTTGGAGCCGCTGCCCGCGGGTCAGTTTCCCGCGCTGCAGGAAGAGCTTCCGGCCGAGGCGACCTCGGTGCCGCGGCTCTGCTCGTATTACTACGCGTTCAATCATCGCGACGATGCCGAACCGTGGCTCTCGGACGTTCGAGTGCGCACCGCGCTCTCCTATGCCATCGACCGCGACGTGATCGTGAGCCAGGTCCTCAAAGGTGGGCAATGGCCGGCCTACAATCTCGCGCATCTCAAGACGAACGGCTTTGCGATGCCCGACATCCCCTATTCCACCATCTCGCAGAGCGAACGTGACGCAAAAGCCAAAGAGCTATGGGATGCCGCCGTTGCCGATGGCGTCGTGCCCGAAGAGGGGTTGGAGATCGACCTGATCTACAACACTTCCGAGAGCCACAAGGCGATTGCCACTGTCATCAGTCAGATGTGGCGCCAGAAGCTCGGCGTGCAGACCAACCTGTCAAACTTCGAGTGGAAGACCTATCTCGAGATCCGGCGCGATGGGCAATTTGACGTGGCTCGCTCGGCCTGGTGTGCCGATTACAACGAGGCGTCCTCGTTCCTCGATCTGATGACGACGCCGCATGGCTCCAACGATGGCAAGTTCTCCAACGAGACCGTGGACGCGCTGATGCGCGAGTCAAAGACGTCCGATGATCCCAATGCGCAATACACGCAGGTCGAGAAGGTCCTCTATGAGGAGATGGCCGTCGCGCCGATCTATCACTACGCCAACACCTTCCTCCTGAACGAAGAGATCAAGGGCTGGCCCTATAACAATGCGGAAAACAATTGGTATTCCAAGAACTTCTACCGCGTCGTCCTCGACGATTGATGTCTGAGGCAGAGTGGGGGCGGTTGCGCCCCCGCTCTCGTTTGGGGGCGGGTCCATGCTTTCCTTTATCATCCGACGGCTGTTCATCGCGATCCCGACGATCCTCATTCTGATCGTCTTCTCATTCTGCCTGATGTACGCGGCCCCCGGAGGGCCCTTCACGACAGAGCGCAACGTGCCGCCCGAGATCCTGGCCAACCTTGAGGCCAAGTACGGGCTCGATCAGCCGTTCTTCGTGCAGATCTGGCGCTATGTCGTTGGAATCGTCACGCAATTCGATTTCGGTCCGTCGTTTATCTACACCGATCAGACGGTGAACGACATTATTGCCCAAGGCTTTCCGGTCACGTTGACCTATGGCTTTTGGTCCTTTGTCGTCGCTGTGATCGTGGGCGTGTCGCTCGGCGCGATGGCGGCGGTCTACCACAATTCCTGGCTCGACTATCTCGCAGTGGGGATCTCGGTCGGGGCGCAGGTCCTGCCCAATTTCGTGATGGCGCCGATCCTGGTCCTGATCTTTACGCTCTGGCTCGGATGGCTGCCCGGCGGCGGCTGGCAGGGCGGGCAATGGCAATACGTGCTGATGCCGGTGATCGCGCTCTCGACGTCTTTCATGGCCTCGATCGCGCGGATCATGCGCGCCTCGATGCTCGAAGTGCTGGGAGAGCCCTTTATCCGGACCGCGCGCGCCAAGGGCCTTCCGATGCGTCGGGTGATCCTCGGGCACGCGATGATGCCCTCGCTCTTGCCGGTGATCTCCTATCTCGGGCCTGCCTTTGTCGGGATGATCACCGGCTCGGTCGTCATCGACCTTTACTTCTCGACGGGCGGTATCGGGCAGTTCTTCGTGAATTCCGCGCTCAACCGCGACTACCCCGTCATTATGGGCATCACCATCCTGACCGGGGCGCTGACCGTTCTTTTCAACCTCGTGGTCGACATCCTCTACGCCTGGATCGACCCGCAGATTCGGTATCGCTAATGGTCGTCTTATTCGGACGCAACACCGTGACACGGCTCGAAGAGGGCGCGCCCGTGCGCGGCCGGTCGCTTTGGTCCCATGCCGTGGAGCGGTTTGCGCGCAACCGGGCCGCCATGACCGGGCTCTTTGTGCTGATCTTCGTCTCTTGCTTTGCCCTTTTCGGTAACGCCTTCGCCCAATGGTCCAACGAGGAGATCGACTGGGAGCTTTTGGGCAATGTCGCTGAGGCCGGCGGTCCCTCGTTCTCGAACGGGCATTGGTTTGGCGTCGACGAGCAGGCGCGTGATCTTTACGCGCGCACGGTGCAGGGCACGCAGATCTCGCTGGCCGTTGGCCTCGTGGGCGCGCTGATCTCGGTCATTGTCGGCACGCTTTACGGCGCCATCGCAGGCTATTTCGGCGGCTGGCTGGACGGGATCATGATGCGCATCGTCGATGTGCTGATGGCAATTCCTTATATGTTCGTGCTGATCCTGCTGCTCGTCGTCTTCGGCCGCTCTGTCCTTATGCTCTTTATCGGCATCGGGCTCGTCAGTTGGCTCGACATGGCGCGGATCGCGCGGGGTCAGACGCTTTCGATCAAAAACAAAGAGTTTGTGCGCGCGGCGATCGCCACGGGCGTACACCCGATGACGATCGTCTTGCGGCACATCGTGCCCAACCTGCTTGGCGTGGTCATCGTCTATGCCACGCTCCTTGTGCCCTCGATGATCATCTACGAGAGCTTTATCTCGTTCTTGGGCCTGGGCGTTCAGGAGCCCAACACATCTTGGGGCGCGCTGATCAACGACGGCGCCAGCCAGATGCAATACGGCACGCTCTGGCAGCTTGGCTTTCCGCTCTTTTTCTTCGTGATCACACTCTTCGGCTTCTTCTTTGTCGGCGACGGGCTACGCGACGCACTCGATCCCAAGGATCGCTGAGCCGTTCGACGGCGAAGAACGGGCTCGCTGCTCTGGCGCCGCTGCTGAGGACCGCTGCTTTGGCGCTGCTGCAAAGGACCGCTGCGCTGAAACGCTGCGTGCCGGGAGCGTGTCTACGCCTCGGTGCTGCGCGGCACTGATTTACGCGCCGCATAGCTAAGCTCGGCCTTCGCTGCGTTGCGATCCTCGCGCGCGGCCTCTTCGGCCAATTCGGGGTTGTCGAGGGCGCGCACGAGTTCGGTTTCCAGCTCTGCGTTTAACTCACGGGCGCGCACGACATAGTCTTCGTTCTCTTCGACCGGGATACCGGGCTGCCACAGCGCCGCCAGCTCGCGCAGGATCCGGCGGTCATGTTTGAAGAACGCCTTTTCCATGGCCGAGGCCTCGAACGGCGAAAAATCCATGTTCTCCAGCACGTAACGCGCGGCGCGTAGGCTTGAGTCGAACATCTCGCGCACAATGTCGTCGGCGCCCGCTGCGTAGAGCTGATAGACGTGGACGCGGTCATGGGCGCGCGCCACGATATGCAGATCCGGGCGCGCCTCCCGCGCATACTTCACGAGCCGAAGCGCGGCATGCTTGTCGTCGAGCGCCACGACCAGGACACGCGCCTCGTTCAGCCCTGCAGCGTGCAGAAGCTCGGGCCGCGTTGGATCGCCGAAGAACCCTTTGAAGCCAAAGCGGCGCATCAGCTCGATGGTGCTGAGGTCATGGTCGAGCACGATGGTGCGCGTGCCCGACATCTGGACCATGCGATTGACGACCTGCCCAAACCGCCCGATCCCGGCGATGATGACCGGGCCGTCCTCGTCGATCTCGTCAGGGTCTTGGCGCGCATCCCGGGCGCCGTCGCCCGCCTCCATCCGATCGCTCAGCGCTTCCCACGCGATAAAGGCGAGCGGCGTCAGCAGCATCGAGAGAGCGACCATCAACAGGAGGATCTGCTGTGCTTCGCCTGCGATGACATTGGTCTGCAGGGCAAAGGAGAGGAGCACGAAGCCGAACTCGCCAGCCTGGGCGAGGCCGAGCGTAAAGAGCCAGCGATCACGCCCAGTGATGCCAAAGAAAACGGCGAGCCCGTAGAGCACCGCGGCCTTGGCCGCCATCATCGCGAGGGTCAGGCCCACGACGGTCCCGAAACTGGCCCAAAGGAAGCCAAAGTCGATCCCCGCGCCGACGGTTATAAAAAATAGGCCCAAGAGGAGGCCTTTGAAGGGCTCCACGTTCGACTCAAGCTCGTGCTTGAATTCTGAGGAGGCGAGGACAACGCCCGCCAGAAATGCGCCGAGGGCGGGAGAGAGACCGACCAGCGTCATCAGGAGCGCAATGGCGATAACGATGAGCAGGGCCGTCGCTGTCTGGATCTCGCGCAGCTTGGCCATGTGGATGAAGCGAAAGAGCGGACGGGTCAGGTACATGCCGCCGACGATCACGGCGGCAACGGCCGCGAGCGTCATCAGCGTCACCTGCCAGCCCGGCAGGCCCTCGACCAGCGACATTCCGCCCTCTTCAACCCCGGCCGCATGGGCTGCGCCCCAGAGAAAGAGCGAGCTCTGCGCGTCGTCCGGCTGCGCGACCGCGAGCAACGGCAAGAGCGCCAACATCGGGATGACGGCGACGTCCTGGGTCAGCAGCACCGAAAAGCTCGACTTGCCGCCTGGTGTCTTCATCAGGCCCTTTTCAGTAAGCGTCTGCAACACGATCGCCGTCGAAGAGAGCGCGAGGACGAGACCGATCGCGAGCGCCGTCTGCCAGGGCAAGCCAAGGGCCATGCCGCCCAGCATCATCGCAAGCGTCGTCAGCCCGACCTGGAGCCCGCCGAGGCCCAACAGCGTCGTGCGCATGCCCCAGAGCGTACGCGGCTCAAGCTCCAACCCGATGATGAAGAGCATCATGACGACGCCGAATTCGGCATAGGTGCGCAGCGATGCCGTCTCGCCGCCGACAAGGCCAAAGAGCGGGCCGATGGCGACGCCGGCCAGCAGGTAGCCCAGGACCGATCCCATACGGAACCGCGCTGCGAGCGGTACGGCGATCACCGCGGCGGCGAGATAGATCGTTGCAAAGTAAAGAAAGCCCGACATGGCGTGCGATCCTCTTGGGTCCGGCTTGGGGCGGGGGCGGGCGCGGAGGCGGGCGGCCGCCGGACGCGCCGCTGCGCGTTAAGCATGCGCGATTGCGGCACGGGCCACCAGCGCCGATGTGCCGCGCTGCGCGAAACCGGTGCAGCAAGAAGGTCAGGCTCCGCTGCCCGGTCCTGAGGGGCGCGAGGCTCTTTCGCGGCTCTGCGGAGTGGCGCTGCCCCGGCCTTCGGCGACGGGCCTAGCTCGACGGCATCTCCAGTGTGATCGCGCGCCCGCTCTTGGTATATTGAAGTGCGTCGCGGCTGATCGCCGAAACCCGGCCACCATCGACCCGATCACCCACCTGGACCTTGACGTAGCGCCCGGTAGGCAGCCGTACGAGCGCGCGGCGTTGGCTCGCCGAGCCGTAGACACCAATGAGCGTCACGCGGTTCAGGCGCAGCGCGTTGTTCTGCGTCGCCTGGCGTGCGACGAGAGCGCTTGACGGCTGGTTCGGGCGGACGCGGTCGGCGCGGCGGATGATCGGCGCGTTGGGTGCCGGGGCGGCGACGGCCGCCGCCGCTGAGGCCGTCTGCGTGTTGGCCGTTGGCGGCGTGGGGGTCGGCGTGGGCGTGGCCTGCGCGGCGACGGGCTGCGGGGTCGGGGCCGCGGCTTGCTGCGCGCGCTCGGCGATCTGCGCAATGTTGGCCGGACGCGCTCGCGGCTCGGGCGCGCTGGCGACGGCGAGTCGGGTCGCTGATGCAACCGCCGCCGCCAACCGCTCCGCTTCTGCGGCCGCCTCCGCCGCGGCTGCGGCGAGGGACGCGGACGCGGCTTGTGCCTCTTGCTGCGCAACGGCTTCGGCTCGCGCGGTCTCGGCGCGGAGCGCCTCCGCGACCTCACCGAAGCTGTCGGGCCGCCCGCGCGGACGAAACGCTGCGAGCGCCGGATCGGCCAGGGGTGGAGCTTCCGCAGCTTCGGCGCCCGCCTCGGCACCAGCGTCGATATCCGCCGCGGCCTCCGCTCCTGGACTGTCGGCGTCCTCGACCGCCGGCAGGCCCTCATTCTGCTCCTGGGCTGCGCCGGTTTCGGGCAGCGGCGCTGGCACAGGGGCAGGCGCAGGGGCAGGCACGGGCACGGGCACGGGAAGAACAGCGGGATCGCTTTCGTCGGCGGGCCGCGCACGGGGGCGCAGCTCGAACGGGGCTTGGGGCGCTTGACTGATGTCGGTTGATCCCGGCTCTGCCTCCCGCGGTTGCGGTGCTTCGCCGTCCAGGGCCTCGGGCAGCAAAGCCGCCTCGGTTGTCTCTGTCTCAGCGCCCGGACGGACAGGCGGGACGATAGGCGGACGGCCGGTATAGAGCGCATAGCCGCCGGGCGCCCATGCGCCTTCGGGGCGTGGGATGACAAGCCCATCGGCGCCGAGAACGGATCCGGGCGGCAACGGCGCTTCAGGGTCTTCCGGCAGCACGTCGCGACGGTCCGCGCCCGAGAGCTGTCCGCGTGGCAGCCGGATCGGCGCCGTCGCATCGTTCTCCGGTCGGGTGAGCGCGGCGGGGATCAGACCCGGCACCTCCACAATGCGAGGTGCGCGCACGGCCCGGGGCGCCGTCAGCAGGATGCCCTCGGTCGCCGAGGCTCCGGTGGCGGGCGTGCGCGGAAGCTGCGCCGGCGCGGCGGGACGGGTGGGTGTGTCGGCAACACTGGCGACCCCGGGGCCCTCGGAGACGGCTGACGGGGCAAGGCTTCGTGGCGTGCCCAACTGCTGGCCCAACTGCTGGCTGCCAATCGGCGCAGGCGAAGGGCTGGCAACGTCGGCGCGGTTTGCGCGCGTCTGAGCCGCCTCGGCGCTCGACGCCGTGTCGTCCCGCGGTGGGAACGTGGCGTCTTCTAGCGGTGTGATGGTGGCAGCGGGTGCGGTTTGTGGCGCCTCTTGCGGGGCGGCGATCGGGAGCGAGGGAGGCGCGGTCTCTGCCTCGGTGCGCGCCGTTCTGGTCGCTTCGGGGCGCAAGGTGCCTTCGGTGAGGGTAGGCGGCTCCGGATCGGTGGGCGTCTCGATAGCCCCGGCAGGGAGCCTTTCGGGCGGCGAAGTCTGCGGTGCTTGCGGCAGCAGGGCGGTATCTTCCCTTGGGGCTGTTCCATCCTCGGTGGGCAGCGGGACCGGCGGGACGTTGGCCGCGGCGACGGCTTCTGCGGCGGGTTCCGTTCCCGTGGCGCTCTCGCGTGCTTCGCCAAACCAGAGCGACCACAGACCAACGAGCCCCATAATGGCGACCAAAGCGGCCGTCAGCGCGACCCCGAGAGAGCCCTGCGCTCCCGCTTCGGTGCGGTTTGCGCGGCGGGCGCCGAAGACTGTCAAGCTGTCGGCCTCGTCCAGCGCCTGGGTGGCGCTGGGAACGGCGCCGATCGGGGCGGGTACGACGCGGCCCGTCACCTGCCGTTTTATGACTGTGCCGCGGCGTTGGGACGACGGCGCGGTGGCCGATGCCGTCGCAGCGCCGGGATCAACGCGCGTTTCCGATGCGCGCGTGAGGCCCTTACCGCGCGTAGCACGCGGTTCGCGTTTGGCGCGCTCTGCCCTAGCGGTTTCGACCGACGAGGCGCTTGCCACCGTCCCCGTCAGCCGTGGTTCGATAGGATTTACGCGCTGGCCCTCCGAGCGAGCCACCCCCTCGTCTCGCTGCGGCGCATTCGGGCGCGTGAGCGGGACGGGCGCGCGCTCCAGCGGCGCGGTTTTTTTCATGCGCAAACCGCGGAGCGCACCTTTTAGCCGCTTGAGCCCGCGTTCCAGCCCAGGATCGAAGGGCGAGACGGCGCTTGGCGCCGCTTGGTCGGCCAGTCCCGCCATGCCTGAAAGCTCGGACGGTCCGGCGACGCCGTCGTTTCGCGACGCGCGGACCGAAACGAACGGCGCCGCGTCTGGCTCGGTCGCAGAGGCCGAAACGTCGTTTTGGGGCCGGTCTTGGGGGTCGAAAGCGCTGATGTTGGGGTGATCCACGGCTGTCGTCGTGCCTGTCTGCCGAAGTTGCGCCGGCGGCCTTGCCGCTTCGGCGCTGTTCGCCTCGGACATGGGCGCATCGGACATGGGCGCATCGGACATGGGCGCATCGAGCACGGGCGCATCGAGCACCGGCGCAAGTGCTGTCGGGGTCGGTGCACGCGATGCGTCCTCCAACACAGCTTGCGTCTGCTCACCACCTTTCTCTGGCCCGTCACTTTTCTCTGGCCCGTCACCTTTCTCTGCAACGTCGCCTTTCTCTGACCCGACCACGGTCTTCGCTGCGACGGCGGTCTCGACCGGGCTAATTTGGGCCGACCCGACCTCGGGCCCGCCCTGCCGAAACACGGGCGCACCTGGGAAATGACCGCTACCCGCGGCGCCCGTATAGGATGTCGACACAAAGCCGTGCTGCGAGGCGAACGTATCGGCCTCGTCGATTGTCTCTTGTGCGATCACGGCGATGTGGAGCTTGCGCCCGTCGAGCCGCCAATCCCAGCAAAGCTCATCGAGGCGGTAGGGCGTGGCATCCTCAAGGGAAAAGCGGACGCGGTCCCGGTCGGCGATCTCGTCGAGCCCACTTGCGGTGATGGTGCTATAAAGGATCTGGCTGTCCGGCAGGACAAGCCCGACCGGTGCCGGTTCTTCGCCCGACAGCCCCGTTTCCTCGGCCACCCATCGGCGCATCTCGGCCAGGGCCGCATCAAAGGCGGGCGCGTCAAGCTTCACATGCGCAAGTGGCGCGTCAGCGCCATCGCGGTGCAGCGTGATCCCGTCGTGGTCCAACTGGAGGAGAAATGGAGCGGACATTCACCGGTGGAGGCTGGCCAGTGTCCGCCGCTATGGCACAACGACACCGGTTTAGGTTTCAAACTTCGCGAGGTTATAGCAGGAATCGACAAGATGAAAAGCGAGCGGCGCCGCTCGGCTCCTCCCCGCCGACCGATAATTCGCACCCATTGAGAGAGGCTTAGGCAATGTTCGACTTCAACGGCCGCATCGTGCGCGCGAAGGCTGGATGTAGACGTTGGGTAAGGCATCCGCTCGCGTCGGCGCTGGCCTTCATCGGCGCACTCAGCATGGCGCCGCTGGCGGCGCCGGCACAGGAGACGCTGGTCGACACCGGGCGGATCGTCGTTTCGGCGGAGGGCCGCGTGACGGCAGCGCCCGATATGGCGACCGTCACGCTCGGCGTCCGGCGCGAAGAGGAGACGGCCGAGGGCGCGGTCGATGCGATGTCGGACGCAGCAGCCGCCGTGCTCGCCGCGATCGCCGAGGCGGGGATTGCGGAGCGCGATGTGCAGACCAGCGGGCTTATGCTCTCGCCGCGATACGATGGCTCCAACCGGCAAAGCGACACGCCGCCGCGCATCGTGGGCTATAGCGCAGAGACAACGCTGACCCTGCGCGTGCTGGAGCTCGATGATTTGGGGACGGTGCTCGACGCAATGGTTGGGCAGGGCTCAAACCTCTTTCGCGGCCTCTCTTTCGGCTTTGCTGAGCCCGAGCCCTTGCTGGACGAGGCGCGGCGCCGCGCTGTTGCCGAAGCCCGACGCCAAGCCGCCCTCTTTGCCGAGGCCGCGGGGGTGACGCTCGGGCCGCTCCTGCGGCTCGAAGCGGGCGGTGCCGCGCAGCAGCCGGTGATGATGCGTGCGCCCACAAGCTTTGCAGAAGCGGCGTCGGTGCCGATTGCGGAGGGCGAGGTGTCGCTGACCGAACGAGTCCGGGCGGTGTACGAGATTGCGGTTCCATGAGCGGGCAAAGCCTTAAAGCTTTACCTTAATTTAAATCCACAAATATTCTAAATAAATATAATTCTGGAGGATTCAGACACCCATACGTCTTCAACAGAGATCGCACTCGCGCGCAGTCGCTTGAAGGTGCAGCAACGGTGCCGGGACGCGCGTCGCTCGGGGCGCGGGAGCGACGCAACCGCTCCGTCCTAGCCCATCGCCGCCTGGGCACAAAAGCATGACGCCCGCACGGGCGCGTCAGCACGGGCTTCGACGATATCGAGCTTGGGCTGCAGCAGTGTCGCCTCGGCCATCGCGCCGCGCGCGACCAGGCACTGATGCAGCCCGCGCAACGCCCAGACATTGTCGGGGTGGACACAGGCGCGGGGCAGTGTGCCGCCAAGCCCGAGATCCTCGCGATAGACCGCCTCGGCTTCGGCCACATGACCCTGTTCGAAGAGGAGCGCGCCGAGCGCATGGCGCGTCGGCTGCATCCAGCCCCAGGGCTCGTCGTAGGGCAGGCCATCATCGAGGGCGACGGAGCGCCTGAGATGGGCGAAGGCCGCGTCGTAATTGCCCTTCCGATAGGCGATTTCGCCTGCGAGCATCGCTGCGGCGATCTCCAAGAGATCCGGCATCGTGTTGTTGTGCAGAAGCCGCGTCTCGGGGACCTGCAGACGCGTTGCCTCGAACAGCCGCTGCTCTGCTTCGGCCGCGGCCACCTCGCCGAGCGCGGCATGGGCCACGCCTTTGGCATAGTGCAGCGTCGCGATCCACGAACAATAAAGATCGGGCTCGTCCGGCATGGGCAAAGCAAGGATCTCACGCCATTTGCCAAAGCGGACGAGGATATGGGGTTCAAAGCACAGAAACGGCTCGAGAAAATCCGCCATAGGCGGGCTTTCCACGCGCACAAGGTCGTCCGGCACTGTGTCGTGGATCTCTCGATTGGCGCGGAGGGCGGGGTCCAACTGGCCGGCAAAGAGCGCGCCGTAAATCACGAAGTGATAATCGTGGATCCGGTAAAGGGTGTAGAAGTTGGACCCGCCCGTACGGTCGTATTCCTTGCGGTCGGCCCGCATCGCATCGGTGTTGCTCTGGACGACCGCTGCGTAATCCCCACACAAAACGTCGATATGGCTCGGCATGTGCACGAGATGGCCCGCATCAGGGGCGACGGGGCGGAGCGCGTCGGCGTGGCGCAAGGCGCGCTCGGGGAAGGGCGACATCTCCATGAGGTGAATATAGAGGTGGAGGAGTCCAGGGTGCTGCCACGCAGCCTCCTGCGTCGCAAACGCCTCTTCGAGCACCGACTGCGCCTCTTCGGTGCGCGCGCCCGCTGCAGCCTTGCCGGTCGTGAGATCCCACATCTGCCAGGGCGTGATGTTGAGGAGCGCCTCGGCGTAGATCGCGCGGATGTCGAGATCGGCGGTATGGGCGCGATGGATCTCGGCCATCCGGTCTGCAAAGGCCGTGTTCCAGGCCGACATCGCGTCGATGTCGTCGGGCACGTGGGCCTGGGGGTAGCGCAGGCTCAACGCGTCGATCAGGGTGGCTTCGGCGGGTGTCGCACTGTGCCGCACCGCTTGCGCCTCGGCCGCGGCGGCGTGGCACTTGGCGAGCGTTTTGGCGCGGCCCTTCTCATCCATCAGCGCCCAACTGAAATTATAGTTTGGGCCCATCGCATAAGCACGGCCCCAATGGGCAAAGGCGCAAGCAGGGTCTTCCTCCAACGCGCGATCGTAGCAGGCGATCGCCTCCTCGTGGTGAAATCCGTAGGTCCAAAGGAGTCCGCGCCGCGCCCATTCCCGGCATGCGGCACTCGGCGAGGCGAGCGGCCGCGCATAGGTGCCGAGGTCATAATAGTCGTCCATAGCGCCCCGCTTGTTGCCCCAGTCGTCCCCCAACGAACCTGCCGCGCCCTTCGCCATCCAGCAAGTTCAGGACGGGGCGTAGCCGTGGATGAGCTGACGCAGCCCGAGCCAGGCGCCGAGCCAGATCGCTGCGACCGTGATCGGCGCGCCGTAGGCCAAGACGGAAAACGCCGTCAGCCCTTGGCCCACGGAACAGCCGAGCGCCAGCGCCCCGCCGACCCCCATTGCCGCGGCGCCGCCGATCTGCCGGCGGAGCTCACGCGCATCCTCGCAGGCTTCCCAGCGGAAGTGCCCTTTGATCAGGCTGCCAGTGAAGGCGCCGAGGAGGACGCCGGTGACCGAACCAACGCTGAACCCCGCCGTCAGGCCTGAGGCGAGCATGAGCCAGACGAGCGTGTCTCCGAGGGGCCGCGCAAAGGTGTGGCTCTGGACCGTCACCGCAGCAAAGCCGTGGGCGGCGACCCAAGACGTTCCCGCCCAGCCCGACGCGATGGCGAGCCCCACCGCCGCGCCCCAAAGCACGGCGCGCCGGTGGGCCCGCATCCGCGCGGGCCAAAGCGCGGCGGCGGTGATGGCAAGCCCGACGAGGAGTCCAACAGCCGCTTGCGGCACCCCCAGCGTGGCCGCGCCGAGGGCCGCGTAGCTGGCGTGTGTCTCGGGTTGGAGCAAATCCGGCGGAAAAGCCGCAATGCGGCTCGCGGCGAGCGGACCAGAGAGGACGGCATAGGCCGATACGCCCATAACCAGAACAATCACGAAGGCGCGCAGGTCGCCGCCCCCGAGCCGGGCCAGCGCGCCGTAGCCGCAATTGCCGGCAACGGCCATGCCCCAGCCGAAGAGCACGCCGCCCGCGATATGGGCAAGCGGGTTCCACCCCGAGGCGATGTAAAAGGTCTTATGCGGCGCGACGAAGCCCAACGCCTCTAATCCGAAGACGCCCATGACAGCAATGCCGACGGCCAAGACCCACATCCGCATCCGGATGTCCGAGCCGCCATAGATCAGATCCTCGATGGCGCCGAGCGTGCAAAACCGCCCGAGCCGCGCCGCAAGGCCCAGCACAACACCGCCCACGAGCCCAAATACGGCCACGAGCATGGGTTCGGTCACGCCGAACTCTGCCAAAGCGTCGAACATGCGCGCTCCTCCCTCGCGCCTGCTCCAGATCGCCCGACGCTAACAGGCCTTGTCTTTGCAGAAAAGCTCGTAGACCAGCTCGATGATCTTGCGCGGGCGGTCGTCGGCGAGGCTGTAGTAGATCGCTTTGCCCTCCCGCCGGGGCACGACGAGCCCTTCGAGGCGGAGGCGCGACAATTGTTGGGAGACCGCGGCCTGACGCGCCGAAAGGAGCCGCTCGAGCTCGGTCACCGACTTTTCGCCCGAAACAAGATGGCACAGGATCATCAGCCGCCCCTCATGGCTAATCGCCTTGAGAAAGGTCGCCGCATCGGTCGCCTTGGCGGCGATCTCTTCAAGCTCGGCCTCGGGCGTGTCTTCGCTGATCGTCGGAAGGGCCATCTGCTGCTCCTGTGGCGCGCACTAAAGCAAACGCGCAATCCTCCCCGATGTCAAAATACGATATGGTTTACGCTGCTGTCTTTGCTGCTCTGCGCCGAGGCTGTGCCCGATGTCGGCGCTGCTTGACCCGATATCGGATCTGGCGCGCAAGTACGGACCGGCTCAATTCTCCAGCGGCGGGACCGGCTCGAATGGGGTCGTTTCGGCTAGGACGCGCTCCAGCATCGGCCAAAAGAAATCCTCCCCCGGATAGCCCTCAAGCCGCCCAACTTCGACGCCCGCACCGTCAACCACGACGAAAGTCGGCGTAAACAGCACCCGTCGCTCAAAGCTTAGATCCTCGGGGATGTCGCGCAGCTGGACATTGCGCAGCGGGGCGTAGGCGCCAAACTCCGTGTTGGGATAGGCCGGGCCGATCTCTTCACGCCAGCGAATGCAGTAAAAGCAGCCCGGCTGGTCGACCATGACGAGCGAATAGCCTGTCCCCTCGGCCCGCAGGGCGCCCGGCAATGCGGACAAAAGGCACGTAAACGCAACGGCTTGGCAAAGGCGGTGGATCGAAAAGCGGCAATGGATCATGGCAGGCGGATTGACGTTGCGAGAACATCTAGCGTAATCTGAATACAAGAATAAGACAACGTCCGGGGGAGGACATCGTGCTGGACGTGACCTATCTTGGGGCACTTTTCGGCGGTCTTCTGTCGTTTCTATCGCCCTGCATCCTACCGATCGTGCCGTTCTACCTGTCCTATATGGCGGGGGTCGGAATGAACCAGATCACGGCCAACCCGGACGGGACAGCGGCGCTGGCGCCTGCCGTTCGGACGCGCGCGGTGGTCTCGGCCACGCTCTTTTCGCTCGGCGTCATCACGACCTTCATGGCGTTTGGCGCGACGGCCTCGGCCTTTGGACAGCTCGTGGCCGAATACATGCACTGGCTGCGCATGGTCGCGGCGGCGCTCATTGTGACGATGGGGCTGCATTTCCTCGGCGTCTTCCGGATCGGGCTATTGTACCGCCAGCTTCGCGTCGATCCTGGCGACACGTCGAGCATGTCGTTCGTCGGTGCCTACGTGATCGGGCTCGCCTTTGCGTTCGGGTGGACGCCCTGTGTCGGCCCGGTGCTTGCCGCGATCCTCTTTACCGCCGCGACGGAGGCGGAGGGCGCGACGCGCGGGGCCAAGCTGCTCTTTACCTACGGTGTCGGGATGACAGCGCCTTTCATCCTGGCCGCCGCGTTTATCGGGCCGTTCATGCGCTGGATGCAGGGGTTCAAGCGACATCTCGACAAGATGGAAAAGGCGATGGGCGCGCTGCTCATCGTCTTTGGTGTGCTGATCGGCACGAACCAGATGAACCGGATCGCCGAATGGATGCTGAACTACATCCCAACCCTGGGATGATGACGATCCGCACGCTGAGAAATTTTACATGGGAGGAGACGCCATGAAGACCATCGTTCGCCACGCCGCCCTGACGGGTGCGCTCGCCGCCGGGCTGGCCCTCCTCACACCGGCGGCCGGGGCCGACGGCTGGATCGGAGATGACGGCCTCCACAAGCAGCCATGGATGCGCGACACCTTCCTCGACATGTCCGAAGACCTCGCCGAAGCTGCGGCAGAGGGCAAGCGGCTCGTCGTTTTCTTCGAGCAGCGCGGCTGCATTTACTGCACGCAGATGCACGAGGAGGTGTTTTCGGACCCGGTCGTCGCGCAGTACATCGCCGACAACTTCTTTGTCGTGCAGCTCAACCTCTACGGTGATCGCGAGGCGACGGATCTCGATGGCGAGGCCCGGCCGGAAAAGGAACTCGCGCGCAAATGGGGCGTGCTCTTCACGCCGACCATGCTCTTCTTGCCCGAAGCGGCGGATGCGGGGAGCAGCGTAGCGCAGGCGGCCGTTGCGGTGATGCCCGGGGCCTTTGGGCGCGGCACGACGCTCGATTTATTCACCTGGGTTGCCGAGAAGCGGTATGCGAGGATCGAGGAGACGGGCGAAGACTTCCAGCGCTATCACGCGCGCCGGATCGCCGAGCGCGACGACGGCACGTTCGACTAAAGCGGCCGATTTTGGCACAGCGCGGTATTCCACTGGACGCCCGTTTGTCTTGGGATGGCCGTCGTAGCGCGCCATCCCTGATTTCGCCGCGACGCAGAACAATCGTTCGCCAGAAGCGCCGCGGCGCAGAATTCTTTCTCGTTTCTGCAATGCAGCGAAACATTTGGCATTTTGGCGGGTTCAGCGAAATTCACATAATGGAATTTGTTGTTGCCCGATCACGCGTCGCTGGTCTATCGTCTCGGTGAGGCGTCGAGCCGCAAGTCCCAAAGCCGCCGCCACGGGAGGATCCATGAAACGCGCTATCTCCGCAGTTGTCGTCTCCGCGTGTCTGGCCAGTCCGGCCGTGTCTGGGCCCATCGCGCCGGGCGACATTCCCTGGGAGGACGAGGTCGCTATCCCTGTTTCCCTCTCGGGTCAGGACGGCGATATCGAGAATGGCAAGGTCTTGATGAACAAGGGCGCGGGCAATTGCATCGCCTGTCATGCCGTGACCGACCTTGCGGAATTGCAGTTCCATGGCAATATCGGTCCCTCGCTTGATGGCGTGGCCGACCGGTGGAGCGAGGCGGAGATCCGCGGGATTGTCGCCAACGCCAAGAATATGTTTCCCGGCACGATGATGCCGGCCTTTTACAAGACCGACGGCTTCACCCGGCTCGGCGACGCCTATACGGGCGAGGCACATGAGGGCGATGTCGCCCCGCTCTTGACCGCCCAAGATGTGGAAGACCTGGTGGCTTATCTCGTGACGCTGACCGAGTGAGCCCGGGCGACGCGCCCAGGCTGAGAAGACCGACAAGGGCGGCCCCCGGTCGCGCGAACCAAAATAGGAGCAAGGATATGCACTTTTCCCGTCGCGAGACGCTGGCGCTTGGCCTTGGGGCCGCTGCGCTCGGAGTCCTTCCGTACCGGGCCAACGCCGCGATTGACGACAAGATCGCGGAGTTTGCTGCCGGCGCCACTATTGGCGATGGCGGCATCACGCTCACAGCGCCCGAGATCGCCGAGAACGGGAACACGGTTCCGATCTCCGTCTCGGCACCTGGAGCCGCGTCGATCATGATCCTGGCGACGGGTAACCCGCTGCCGGGTGTGGCGGAGTTCAAGTTTGGCGCGCTGGCCGGGTCGCACGATGCCTCGACGCGGATCCGCCTTGCGGGAACGCAAGACATCATCGCGCTCGCGAAGATGCCGGATGGCTCGGTCGTACAGGCCAGTCAGACCGTCAAAGTCACCATCGGCGGCTGCGGCGGCTGACCCGACCTCGAATTTAGGAGAGCAAACCAATGGCAACTGGTGTTAAGCCCCGCGTTCGCGTCCCCAAGACGGCCTCGGCCGGCGAGGTCGTGACGATCAAGACACTGATCTCGCATCCCATGGAATCCGGCCAGCGCCGCGACAGCAATGGGGAGGTTATCCCCCGGTCGATCATCAATCGCTTTACGGCCGCCTTCAACGGCGAGACCGTGATCGACGTCACGATGGAGCCCGCGATCTCGACCAATCCGTATTTCGAATTTGAGGCGGTCGTGCCCGAAACCGGTGAGTTTCAGTTCACCTGGTACGACGATGACGGCTCGACCTACGAGGCCGCGGGCGCGGTCGAAGTGTCCTAAGAGAGCCGCGCGCCCAGACCTCGACCCAGGCCAAAATGCCCGGCCCCGGTGCAACGATGCCGGGGCAGGGCGCCCAGGGAGGAACATTATGGTATCTACATTGCGACTGGCCGCCGCCAGCCTCGCGGCGCTCACCCTATCAGCCGCCGCTTGGGCCCAGGCTACGGGCCCCGACAACGACACCCTCATCGTCAACGGCGAGATCGAGATGGTCACGCATGCGCCGGCGCCCGAGCACATGAATCGGGTGGGCAAGACGATCTATTCCGGCTGGCGCTTTCGGACGGATCAGACGCAAGCGATCCAGATGGACGATTTTGACAACCCCGCGTTTATCTTTGTCGATGCCGCGCTTGAGACGTGGAACACGGTCGAGGGGGCGGCGGGCAATAGCTGTGCAACCTGCCACGAACAGCCAGCGGCCTCGATGGCAGGTGTCCGCGCGGTCTATCCAAAGTGGAACGAGGACGCCGGCGAGGTCCGCACGCTCGGCATGCAGATCAATGCCTGTCGGACCGAGAACATGCAGGCCGAGCCCTATAAGATCGACAGCCGGCCGATGTCGGCGATGGAGGCGCTGATCTCGGTCTATTCCCGCGGGATGCCGGTCGATGTCGCCATCGACGGCCCTGCGGCGTCGACCTGGGAAAAGGGCCGGGAGCTTTATTACACCCGGTTCGGCCAGCTCCAACTTGCCTGCGCCAATTGTCACGAGGACAATTACGGCAACATGATCCGCGCCGATCACCTGAGCCAGGGTCAGATCAACGGCTTCCCGGTCTACAGGCTGAAAAACACGCGCCTCAATACGGCCCAAGGCCGCTTCAAGGGCTGCATTCGCGACACGCGGGCCGAGACATTTCAGCCGGGCTCGCCCGAGCTTGTGGCACTGGAGCTTTACGTCGCCTCGCGCGGCAACGGATTGTCGGTCGAAGCGCCCTCCGTCCGCAACTGACGCGGAACACCCCGCCCGGCACATCGGCGCGGGGTTTTCTTTGTCGAGAAACATTCAGATTTACGCATGCATTTGTGGATTTGTTTGCTAGAGTGAAGGGCGCGGGGCCGGGTGTAGCCGACGGTCCTGCCAGCCAAAGGAAGGCCCCCGCGCCACAGGAAGGCCAGCCCGATAGACGAAGGATCGAGCCGATGATCTCCCGCCGCGACTTCTTGCAAGCCTCCATGGCCGCCTCGGCCATCGTCGGCGCGTCGGGTTTTGGCACTTGGTCCCGCCTGGCCGCGCAGCAAGCGCTGACCCAAGATCAGCTTTTGGAGTTCGACACCTTCGGAAACGTCTCTCTTATCCACGTCACGGACATTCACGCGCAGCTGAAACCGATCTATTTCCGCGAGCCGCGCATCAATCTCGGGATGGGAGACAATAAGGGGGCCGTGCCGCATATCACCGGGGCAGAGTTCCGCCGCCGCTACGGGATCGAGGATGGCTCGCCCGCCCATTATGCTCTGACCTACGATGATTTCGCCGCCCTGGCCGAGGGTTATGGTCGGATGGGCGGGATGGACCGTGTCGCAACCGTGGTCAACGCGATCCGCGCCGACCGGCCCGACGCGCTCCTCCTGGATGGCGGAGACACGTGGCACGGCTCTTACACCTGCTACCACACGGCCGGGCAGGACATGGTCAACGTGATGAACGCGCTCAGGCCAGATGCGATGACCTTTCACTGGGAGTTCACCCTTGGCCAGGAGCGGGTGCGCGAGCTGGTGCGCGGCCTGCCGTTCGATGCGCTTGGGCAGAACATCTTCGATGCGATGTGGGACGAACCGGCGGAGGATTACAAACCCTACGCCATGTACGAGCGGGGCGGTACGCTGGTGGCCGTCATCGGCCAAGCCTTTCCTTACATGCCCATCGCCAACCCGGGTTGGATGTTTCCCGATTATACGTTCGGCATCCGCGACGAGAACATGCAGGCCATTGTCGACGAGGTGCGCGGGCTTGGGGCCGGTTGCGTCGTCGTGCTGAGCCATAACGGCTTTGACGTCGACAAAAAGATGGCGGGGATCGTGTCGGGCATCGACGTGATCCTGTCGGGCCACACGCATGATGCGTTGCCCGAGCCGGTACTCGTGGGCGAGACGGTCATCCAGCCCTCGGGCTCGAACGGCAAATTCGTCACCCGGATCGATCTCGACATCCGCGACGGCCGGATGATGGGCTATCGCACAAAACTCATTCCGATCTTTGCCGATGTGATCGCCCCGGATCCGGAGATGGCCGCCCTGATCGACGCCGAACGCGCGCCGTTCGAGGCGGACCTCACCGAGGTGATCGGGACGTCGGAATCGCTGCTCTACCGTCGCGGCAACTTCAACGGCACGTGGGACGATCTCATTCTCGACGCGATGCTGGCCGAGCGCGACGCCGAGATCGCGCTCTCTCCTGGTGTCCGGTGGGGCCCGTCGATCCTTCCGGGCCAAGAGATCACGCGCGAGGATATCTGGAACGTCACCTCGATGACCTATCCCAATTGCTACCGCATCGAGATGACCGGCGAGTTTCTCAAAGTCGTTCTGGAGGATGTCGCCGACAACCTCTTCAACGTCGATCCCTATTACCAGCAGGGCGGCGACATGGTCCGCGTCGGTGGCATGGGCTACAAGATCGACGTCTCCAAGGCGCAGGGCGCGCGCATCTCCGACATGACGCTGCTGGCGAGCGGCGAGGAGATCGACCCCGCGCGCGCCTATGTCGTTGCCGGCTGGGCTAGCGTCAACGAAGAAACAGAAGGCCCGCCGGTCTGGGACGTCGTCGAAAGCCACATCCGCAGGCATGGCAGCGTTGCCGTCGACACCAACAACAGCGTGACCGTGGTGGGCGCCTGAGCCCGCCCCGTTTGAGCCGGAGGACCAGAGCATGACAGCCAAGCACCAAGGGACAAAGCCGAAGCGAAAGGGCTCTGGCAAGCGTCCGACACGGCGCGCCTTTCTCGGCGGCGCCGCCGGAGCGCTTGGCGGTGTGGCGGGCGGTGCGACGCTGGCGCGCGCCGGGGCCGACCCCAACATCACCGAGCTCAAGCCCTGGATGCGCGAGCTCGGCGACCCCGTCGACCTCTTTCCCTACGGCGGCCCGTCGGAGTTTGAGGCCCATGTCGTGCGCCGCAATGTCGAGTGGCTGACCGCCGACACCACCTCATCGGTCAACTTTACACCGATTCACGAGCTCGACGGGATCATCACGCCCAATGGCCTCTGCTTTGAGCGTCACCATGCCGGTGCGGTCCATATCCCGCCCGAAGAGCATCGGTTGATGGTCAACGGCCTGGTCGATACGCCGCTCATCTTCACGATGGAAGACATCCTGCGCTTTCCACGCGAAAACCACGTCTATTTCCTCGAATGCGCAGCGAATTCGGGGATGGAGTGGCGCGGGGCGCAGCTCAACGGCTGCCAGTTCACTCACGGCATGATCCATAACGTGATGTATACCGGCGTGCCGCTGCGCCTGGTGCTGGAGCAGGCGGGTGTGAAGACCTCGGCCAAGTGGATCATGCCCGAAGGTGCCGACGCCTCCGCAATGACGCGCTCGATCCCGATGGAAAAGGCGCTCGACGATTGCCTTCTCGCGTTCAAGATGAACGGCGAGGCGCTCCGTCCCGAGCAAGGGTATCCGCTCCGCCTTGTCGTGCCGGGATGGGAAGGCAATATGTGGGTCAAGTGGCTCCGTCGGATCGAGATCGGCGACGCGCCCTGGCACCATCGAGAAGAGACAAGCAAATACACCGACCTTCTGGCCAATGGAAAAGCGCGCCGCTTTACCTGGGAGATGGACGCCAAATCGGTCATCACCTCACCGAGCCCGCAAGCGCCGATCCCCCATGGGCCGGGCCACACCGTGCTCACGGGGCTGGCCTGGTCGGGGCGGGGGACGATCCCCCGGGTCGACGTCACGCTCGATGGCGGCAAGAACTGGCACAAGGCGCGCCTCTCCGGCCCCTCGCTCGAAAAGTCGCTCCATCGGTTCTATTACGAGTTCGAGTGGGACGGTTCGCCACTCTTGTTGCAGAGCCGTGCCCATGACAGCACCGGATACGTTCAGCCGACCAAGACCCAGCTCCGCGAGTGGCGCGGCGTGAATTCGATTTACCACAACAACGGCATCCAGACCTGGTATGTCGATCCACGCGGAGTGGCCGAGAATGTCGAAATTTCCTAACCAGCTGGCTCTCGTCGCCGTCATCGTCTTAGTGCTGACGGCAGCCGTCGTGCTCCTGTCGGAGCGGGCGAGCCAGAGCGGCGCGGAAGAGGGGCATTCGGCGCTGGAATGGGAGAGCCCACGCGTCACGGCGTTAGGCTGGATCGCGGGGGCCTTTGTTGGCGCGGCGCAGGCGCAAGGCGTGGCCCACGGCGCCGAAAGCCCGGTCTATCCCGGCGCTGGCAAGACCTACGGCCTCGGCCGCGCGGCCCTGCCCGAAGAGATCGCCGCCTGGGACATCGACATCCGCCCGGACGGGACCGGCCTGCCCGAGGGCGCGGGAGATGTCTGGACCGGCGAGGAGGTCTTCATCAACAATTGCGCGGCCTGCCATGGCGACTTTGCCGAAGGCTTGGGCCGCTGGCCGGTCCTCGCGGGCGGCTTGGGCTCATTAACCCATGACCGACCGGTGAAGACGGTGGGCTCGTACTGG
The DNA here is from genome assembly GCA_038745585.1 of Pseudomonadota bacterium. Lineage (GTDB taxonomy): Bacteria > Pseudomonadota > Alphaproteobacteria > Rhodobacterales > Rhodobacteraceae > HLUCCA09. The sequence goes on along the minus strand of JBCDLH010000002.1, from coordinate 46,840 downwards.
CCCTACCTGTCGACGGTCTATGATTACATCTACCGCGCGATGCCCTTTGGCTATTCCCAATCGCTCGAGCCCGACGAGGTCTACGCGATCACAGCCTACATTCTTTATTCGAACGGCATCGTGGAGGACGATTTTGAGCTGTCCCACGAGAACTTCACCGCGGTGCGGCTGCCGAACGAAGACAACTTTTTTATGGATGACCGGGACGCGGGCGAATACGCGGCCTTCAGCGCCGAGCCTTGCATGGAAAACTGCAAGGAGAGTGTGGAGGTCACGATGCGCGCGGCGGTACTCGATGTGACGCCGGAGACGGAGGGCAGCGCGACTGAGGGGAGCGCGACGGAGGCCGCAACCATCGAAGACGAGGAGGAGGCCTCCAATGCCGTCGACGCCAGCGTGGTCGTCGCGTCTGCCGTGGGCTCCGAGGCCGCGGAGGCATCCGGTGAGCAAGCACCTCTTGACGCAGAGGTCCTCGCCGCCTCGGCGCCCGACCCCGAGCTCGTCGCGGCCGGTCAGGCGGCGTTTCGCCAATGCTCGGCGTGCCACCAGATCGGGGCAGATGCCCTGAGCCGCACCGGGCCACATCTCAACGATGTCTTTGGGCGGACAGCGGGCGCGCTCGACGACTTTCGCTATTCGAGCGTCATGACCGAGGCGGGTGCAGCAGGCCTTATCTGGACCGAAGAGACGCTGGCCGCGTTCCTCGCCGATCCGCGCGGCTACATGCGCGGCACGCGGATGGCGTTTCGTGGCTTTCGCGACGCAGACGACATCGCCGCCGTGATGGCTTATCTTTCGACCTATGCCGAATGAAGCCATGAGGGGCGATGCCCGCTTTGTCCCGCTCCGCTGTGTCCTTATGCGAATTTGCGCGGCCGCACTGCTAGCAGTGGCGTGGCCCGTCGCCGCGGCAGAGCTCACCGGTGATCCCGCGAGGGGCGAAGAGCTCTGGCAGGAATGCTCTGGCTGTCATCTGATCGGACGGGACGCGGTTGACGCGGTGGGCCCGCATCTCAACGGCCTCTTTGGCCGCCGCGCGGCCGCACATGGCGATTTCCCCTATTCTGACGGGCTCGTCCGGATGGGGGCCGATGGGCTGGTCTGGGATTTCGAGACGCTCGACGCCTATGTTGAAAACCCGCTCGCGCTCGTCTCGGACACGCGCATGGGCTATCCGGGCCTCGAAGACCCGCAGGAACGTGCCGACCTGCTGGCCTTTGTCCGGCTCTACTCCGACAGCCCGGCCGATATCCCCGAAGCCCCGCGGACCGCAAACCCGAGCAATCACGACATCGCGCCCGAAATTCTCGCTCTGGTTGGGGACGCAGAGTATGGCGCCTACCTGTCGTCGGAATGTAAGACATGCCACCAGGCGGATGGCTCCGCCCAGGGCATTCCATCCATCACCCAATGGCCCGAGGACGCTTTCGTCGTTGCCATGCACGCCTACAAACGTAAACTCAGACCGCACGCTGTCATGCAGATGATCGCGGGGCGGCTCAACGACGAAGAGATCGCGGCGCTGGCCGCCTACTTCGCTACAATCGAGCCCTAGCGGCCCGCCCGCCCCGCGCCGGGGCACCGACCGCGACTATGCCGACCGGCCCGCGAGAGGACGGCGGCCCATCAAACCCAGGGAGACTTCAAAATGGCTTTGAACAGACGGAATTTCCTAGGCGCCGCCGCGACGATGTCGGCCACGCTCGCCGCGCCGATGGTGCGCGCCCAGGGCCGGCCGCATGTGGTCGTGATCGGCGGGGGCTGCGGCGGGGCGACAGCCGCGCGCTATCTCGCCAAGGACAGCGAGGGCGCCATCGACGTCACGCTGATCGAGCCGCAGCGGACCTATTACACCTGCTTTTTCGGTAATCTCTATATCGGCGGTTTCGAGCAATACGACGATCTGGGGCACTCGTATTCGACACTTGCCGCAGCTTACGGCATCAACGTGATCCACGATCTGGCGATGGGTGTCGACAAGGACGCCAAGACCGTCACCATCGCCTCGGGTGAGACGCTGTCCTACGACAAGCTCGTGATCTCGCCGGGGATCGACTTTCTGGAGGACAGCGTGCCGGGCTGGTCGCTTGCTGCACAGGACGCGATGCCCCACGCCTATAAGGGCGGCACGCAGGTGGCACTCCTCAAAGCGCAGATCGAGGCGATGCCAGAAGGCGGACGCTATGCGATGGTGGCCCCACCCAACCCCTATCGCTGCCCGCCGGGGCCCTATGAGCGGATCTCGATGGTCGCGCATCTTTTGAAGGAGACCAACCCGACAGCGAAGATCCTGATCGTCGACCCGAAAGAGAAGTTCTCTAAGCAAGGGCTCTTTGAGGAGGGCTGGCAGAACCACTATTCGGGGATGATCGAGCGGATCGGACCGGATTTCGGCGCCGACAACACCGAGGTCGACCCCGCAGCGATGGTCATCAATGTCGATGGCGTCGAGGAAAAAGTCGATGTCTGCAACGTCATCCCAGGTCAGAAGGCCGGCTGGATCGCCCATGCCGCGGGCGTGACCGACGGCAATTGGGCGCCCGTCATGCCCGACACGATGCGCTCCCGGCTCGATGACCATATTTATGTCCTCGGCGACGCGTCCGAGCAGGGTGATATGCCGAAATCGGGCTTTTCAGCCAACAGCCAGGCCAAGGTCGCGGCGATGACGATCCGCGGCGAGCTGACCGGAAGCCGTGTATTCCCGGCGCGATACTCCAATACCTGTTGGTCGCTGATCGCCACCGAGGACGGTGTGAAGGTCGGCGCAAGCTATGAGCCGACCGAGGAGAAGATCGCCTCCACCGGCTCGTTCATCAGCCAGACGGGTGAGGATGCAGCACTACGCAAGCAGACCTACGAGGAAAGCCTGGGGTGGTATGCGGGGATCACGGCGGACATGTTCAGCTAAGCGCCAGCAGTGGGCTGGCCGAGAGGGCGGGCCTGCCTCCGGCGGCGATATTTGACGCAAGAAGAAGGGGGCGGCGATTTTCAGGCCGCCCCTTTTGCGCTGTGGACGGGTTTTGCGTTGACATGGGGGCTGCGCCGGATACGTCAGCGGCTTCATGGCCCAACCAGCACGATCTCTGACGCCCGAACCTGGGCGCGTCACCGTCTCGGGGGCGCCCGAGGGCTATGACGCGCAGCTCCTGGCGCGCGAGTTGGAGGCGGGGCGCTCGGTCGTCCATGTGGCGCGAGACGACAAGCGGCTTGAGGCGATGCGGGCCGCGCTCGCGTTTTTTGCGCCGCAGGCAGTGGTGGTCGATTTTCCGGGTTGGGATTGCCTGCCGTTCGACCGGGTCTCGCCCAACCCCGATATCTCGGCGCGGCGGATGGCGACGCTGGCGGCGTTGGCGCAGGGCGTATTGCCAGCCCCCTTCGTCGTATTGACGACCCTCTCGGCAGCGACGCAGCGCGTGCCCGCGCGCGCGGTGCTGCGCGAAGCGGCCTTTGTTGCCGATGTCGGCGGGCGGGTCGACGAGGCGCGGCTCCGCGCGTTCCTTGTTCGCATGGGCTTTGTCCAAGCGCCCACCGTGACGGAACCCGGCGACTACGCCGTGCGGGGCGGGATCGTCGACATCTATCCGCCCGGGCAGGACGGGCCCGTACGGCTCGATCTCTTTGGCGACGTGCTCGACGGCGCGCGGCGCTTTGATGCGGCCACGCAGCGCACCGTCGAGAAGTTGTCGAGGGTTGAGCTGGCCCCGGTCTCAGAGGTGATCCTCGACGAGGCGGCAATCACGCGCTTCCGCCAGAATTACCGCATCGAATTTGGCGCGGCAGGGACGGACGACCCGCTCTACGAGGCGGTCTCGTCCGGCCGCAAGCATGCCGGGATGGAGCATTGGCTGCCGTTCTTTCACGAGCGGTTGGAGACGCTCTTTGACTATCTGCCCGAAGCCTCCGTCGCGCTCGACGACCAGGTCGAGCCTGCGCGCGTGGCCCGCTGGGAAGGGATCGCCGACAGCTATGACAATCGCGCCGAGGCGATGCGCGCCAAGTCCCGGATCGACAGCGTCTACAAACCGGCGCCGCCGGGCTTGCTCTATCTCGACGATGCGGGTTGGGCCGACGCACTGGTCGAGCACCGCGTGTTGCAGCTTGCCCCGCTCCCGTCGCCGCCCGGACCGGGCGTGATCGACGCGGGCGGACGGATCGGGCGGGATTTTGCGCCGGAGCGGCAGCAGGAGAAGCTGAGCCTCTTCGGCGCTTTGGCCGACCACGTGCATGCGTTGCGCGGTGGCGCTCATGTGGTCGTCGCCTCGTACTCCGAGGGGGCGCGCGAGCGGCTTAAGGGGCTGATGGAGGATGAAGGCGTCGAGGGTCTGACGCTGATCCGAGACCACCGTGACATCCCCGACCGGGTGTCGCAGGGCGGCGGCGCGCTGCATCTCGTCGTCTGGGCGCTGGAGCACGGGTTTACCGCCGACGGCCTTGCCATCGTCTCCGAGCAGGACGTGCTCGGGGACCGGCTCATTCGGCGTCCGAAGAAAAAGCGGCGCGCGGAGAACTTCCTCACCGAGGCGCAATCGCTCACGCCGGGGGACCTGATCGTCCACGTGGATCACGGCGTCGGGCGGTATCAAGGGCTTGAGGTCGTCACGGCGCTCGGCGCGGCGCATGAGATGATTCACCTCGAATATGCCGATCAGGCGCGGCTCTACCTGCCAGTGGAAAACATCGAGCTCCTCTCCCGCTATGGCCATGAGGAGGGCTTGCTCGACCGGCTCGGCGGCGGCGCTTGGCAGGCCAAGAAAGCGCGGCTGAAGGAGCGGGTGCGACGGATCGCCGACAAGCTCATCCGCATCGCCGCCGAACGCGCGCTCCGCAAGGCGCCGGTGCTCGAGCCTGTGGCCCATGCCTGGGAGGAGTTCTGCGCGCGGTTCCCCTATCAGGAGACAGAGGACCAACTCGGCGCCATTGAGGATGTGCTCGGCGATCTCGACGCCGGCACACCGATGGACCGGCTGATCTGCGGCGATGTCGGCTTTGGCAAGACGGAAGTCGCGATGCGCGCGGCGTTCATCGCAGCGCTTCAGGGGCATCAGGTCGCCGTGATCGCGCCGACGACGTTGCTCGCGCGGCAGCACTATAACAGCTTTGCCGAGCGCTTCCGCGGCTTCCCGATCCGGGTGCGGCAGCTCTCGCGCTTTGTCGCCGCCAAGGACGCGACGCTCACGCGCAAAGGTCTTGAAAGCGGCGAGGTCGATATCGTCATCGGCACCCACGCGGTCCTCTCGAAACAGGTCAAGATCAGGAACCTCGGCCTCCTGATCATCGACGAAGAGCAGCATTTCGGGGTCACTCATAAGGAGCGGCTGAAAGAGATGCGTTCGGACATCCATGTCCTGACGCTCACCGCCACGCCGATCCCGCGCACGCTGCAGCTCTCGCTCACGGGCGTGCGGGACCTTTCGATCATCGGCACGCCCCCGGTCGACCGGCTGGCGATCCGCACCTATGTCTCCGAGTTTGACACGGTCACGATCCGCGAGGCGCTCTTGCGCGAGCATTACCGGGGCGGGCAGAGCTTTTTCGTCGTCCCGCGGATCAAGGACCTGCCGGAGATGGAGGAGTTCCTCCGCGAGCAGGTGCCGGAAGTGTCCTTTGTCGTCGCGCACGGCCAGATGGCGGCGGGCGAGCTCGATGATCGGATGAACGCCTTCTACGACGGCAAGTACGACGTTCTTCTGGCCACGACCATCGTCGAGAGTGGGCTCGACATTCCGACCGCCAACACGATGGTCGTGCACCGGGCCGACATGTTCGGCCTCAGCCAACTGTATCAGATCCGTGGGCGGGTCGGGCGCGCCAAAACGCGCGCCTATGCGTATCTGACGACGAAACCGCGCGGCAAGCTCACGCCCCAGGCCGAAAAGCGGCTGCGCGTTCTCGGCTCGCTCGACTCGCTCGGGGCCGGCTTCACGCTCGCGTCCCAAGACCTCGATATTCGCGGGGCGGGCAACCTCATTGGCGAGGAGCAATCGGGGCACATCAAAGAGGTGGGCTATGAGCTTTACCAGCAGATGCTCGAAGAGGCGATTGCCAAGATCAAAGCAGGCGAGCTTGAGGGCCTGACGGATGCCGATGAGCAATGGGCGCCGCAGATCAACCTTGGGGTGCCGGTCCTGATCCCCGAGGCGTATGTCCCCGATCTCGACGTCCGGCTGGGGCTCTATCGGCGGCTTTCGGGGCTGTCAAAGAAGGTCGAGCTCGAGGGCTTTGCGGCGGAGCTGATCGACCGGTTCGGGCCGCTCCCGAAGGAAGTGAACACGCTACTCCTCATCGTGCGCATTAAGGCGATGTGCAAGCGCGCCCATATCGCAAAGTTCGATGGCGGGCCGAAAGGGGCGACTGTCCAGTTTTACAACGACAAGTTCCCCAACCCGGCGGGGCTTGTGGAATTCGTCAGCGCGCAGGACGGGTTGGCCAAGGTGAAGGACAACAAAATCGTCGTGCGCCGGGATTGGGCGAAAACGAAGGACAAGATCCAAGGCGCGTTCGCCATCGCGCGGGATCTGGCGGAGAAGGCGAAGGGGTAGGGGCGCGTGCTACGCTCCCGTTTTCACTCGCTCACCTTGAAGCCAATCGAGCTTCGCACCCCGGCACGGAATCAAGGCCGAAGGCCGCCGTGCCAGCGCCGTCCCGTCCCCACGGGATGGCGCTTTGTCTCCGTTAGCGCTTAGGTCAGATTGAGGAGGGGTTTGGCTGGGATAAAGCACTGCCGCCCAACCGTTGCAGCGCCACCCCACGGGACGGCGCTGGCACGGCTCCCACGTCGATCCACCCTCCCAATTGGGGCTCAAGCCACCGCCGGCACCTCGTCCTCGAAGCGGCGCACCCGGCGCATGAGCCATAGAGCCACGAGCGCCAGGACCAACGTCGAGACCACCAGCGGCACCGCCGTCCCGTTGAACGCAAGTCCGATGGGGGCCGCGATCAGAACGGCACCGACGGTCGACGCCGCGCCGACGACCGAGGCCGCTGTCCCCGCGATATGGCCCATTGGTTGGAGCGCCATGGCATTGAGATTGCCGATGGTGAGCCCCGCCTGAAAGAAGACGCCCGTCATCCAGACAAAGACCAGGGCAAACTCCCAAGGGCCGGCCAGCGCCCCGGTCCAGAGCAGGAGGCAGGCGACGCTCGATAGGCCGATCTGTCCCGCGAGCACCGCCGTCACCATCACACGCATGCCCAGCCGCTCGACCAAGACGGCGTTCACAAAGCTCGCGCTTGCCGCGAGGATCGCGATCAGCCCGAACCAGAGGTGAAAATGCGCCCCTTGCCCGTAGGTGACGTCAAAGACTTGCTGGGTCGAGGAGAGTGTGCCGAAGAGCATCCCGAGGCTGAGCGCCTGGGTTGCGATGACGAGGCGTACCATCGGGTTGGCCAAAACCTCCCTCACGCCCGCCAAAAGCACCGTCAGGCGAAAGGGCCGGCGTTTGGCCGCTGGCAGCGTCTCGGGCTGACGCAGACCCATCCAGACCGAAAAGCTCAGGGCGAAGAGCACGAAGGCACCAAAGATCCCGCGCCAGCCCGTGAGCCAGATGATCCCTGCGCCGAGCGTGGGCGCAATGGCGGGCACCAGGCTGAAGACGATGAAGATGAACGACATGATCCGCGCCATCGTCCGCCCTTCATAGAGGTCCCGCACGATGGCAACGGCGACGACCCGGGGGCCCGCGGCGCCGAGGCCTTGGACAAACCGCGCCGCGAGGATGAGTTCCAGCGTTTGCGCAAAGAAGGCCAGGATCGCGCCCGCGATGTAGAGGACGGCGCCGCCGATGATGATCGGCTTGCGCCCAAACGCATCCGATAGCGGGCCGGTCACGAAGGTCCCGATCCCCATGCCGAGCACAAAAGACGTGATGATGAGCTGCGCGCGGTTCGGCGCCTCGGGCGCCAGTTCCGCAGCGATCTGGGGCAGGGCGGGAAGCATCGCGTCGATGGCGAAGGCAATGGTCGAAAAGAGGATGCCCATCAGCGCAATGAACTCAGTCTGGCTCAGGCGCTTTTCGGCGGCTGCCGCGACAGGGTCCGCCTCCACGCGTGCAGCAGGCGCCGCCTCTTGTGCCGCGTCTCGGGGCGGAGGGCTCATTGGATTTGCTCGGCGATCTCGTCGATCAGTTTGAGCCAGAGTGCGGTCGGCTGCGCGCCGGGCACGACGTGCTGGTCGGCAATGATATGCGTGGGCACGCCCGTCACGCCGCGCTCCCGCGCATGGGCGTCGCGCGCGGCGACGTCGGCGCGGTCCGCGTCCCCGGCCAGGAGGCGCCTTATCAGCGCAGCGTCAAGCTCTGCGCTGTCGGCGATGTCGGCAAGGACGTCATGGTCGCCAATGTCGCGATGCTCGACGAAATAGGCCTCGAAGAGCCCGGTCACCACGGCCAGTTGGGCCTGTTCGAGTCCGGCCCAATGGATTAGACGGTGCGCGTCGAGCGTGTTCGGCGTCCGCTGGATCGCACCCCATGCGACCTCGACGCCCACCTCGCGCATCGCGTCGTCTATCGGGGCATAGACCTCGGCCGCTCGCGCTTTGCCGCCGAACTTGGCCTCGAGATAGGCCTGCCGATCCATCCCGCCTGCTTGCATGTCGGGGTTGAGCTGGAAGGGGTGATATTCGATGGCGAAAGGCGCACCGAGACGCTCGGCAAGGGCCGCGTCGAGGCGCAACTTGCCGATATAGCACCAGGGGCAGATCGGATCGGAGAGGATGTCGAGCTTGATCACGGGCCGGATGTATCAGGCGAGGCGGGCATGTGAAGGCCCAGTTGCGAGAAACTCTGGCCGCGGCGCGCATGCCGCTGTGGGATTTGGATATTTGGGGCCCAAAGAAGATGGGGGAGGCGCCTTAGCCTGAACGGAGCGCGCGGCGGCTGAGCTTGCCGTTGGCGGCGCGGGGCAGGTGGGCGCGGTGTTCGTAGTGGCGGGGCTGCTTATACCGGGCGAGGCGGGCGGCCGCGAATGCGGTGAGGCTCTCTTCGGGAAGGGGCGCGGGGCCGGTATAGAAGGCCGCGATGACCGTTGTATCGGCTTTGACGCGGACCTCGGCGCAGGCGACCTCATCGATGCCGGGATGGGCGAGGAGGGCGGCCTCGACCTCTAGCGGGGAGACGCGGATGCCGCCTGCATTCATCATGTCGTCCGCCCGGCCGAGATAGGAAATGGCGCCGTCTTCGGCCATGGTGACAGTGTCGCCGGTAACGAACCAGTCGCCGATGAAGCGGGATGCGGTCTCCTCCGGCGCGCCGAGATAGCCACGCATGAGGCCCGGATCGCCGCGGTGAAGGGCGAGCATGCCCGGGCTGCCGCGGGGAACGGGGGCGCCGCGCGCGTCGAGCACTGCGAGGCTCCGGCCGGCCTGGGCATAACCGGTGGCGCCTGTGGGCGCGGGGCGGGCGGGGCTCCCCGAGACGAAGGTCGAGCATTCGGACATGCCGAGCGCTTCGTGCACCGCCGTGCCGGTCGCCGCCTGCCAGCGGCGGCGGAGCGGGGCGCTAAGCTGCTCGCCGGCGGAGAGGCCGTGGCGGAGCTTTGGGGCGTCGATCTTGGGCGCGTCCTGAAGGATGCGGCGGTAGAGCCCCGGCGCGGCGGCAAAGATCGTCGCATCGAAGCGCTTGAGCAGGAGCGGCAGTTGGGCGGGGTCGACATCCTCGGCTGGGATCAGCGCTGTCGCGCCGATCGACCACGGGTCGAGCAAGCCGGTGCCGAGCGTGAAGGTCCAGTTGAACGCCCCGGCATGGAGCAGGCGATCCTCGGGGCGGAGGCTGTACCAGCCCTCCCACATCATGCGCCGCGCCCAGATTGCCCGGTGCGCGTGAACGACACCGCGCGGTGCGCCCGAGGTGCCCGACGTATAGACGATATAGGCAGGGCGGTCCGGGTCTCCCATTACGGGTGGGATCGGGCCTTCGGCCTCCATCTCGCGCAGGGCGAGCGCGGGCAGGACAGGGCAGGGCGGAGCGTCGGGTAGGCTCACGCCCGGGGCGGCGACGATGAGCTTGGGGTTCAGCTCTGCCGCGAGGTGCGTGATTTCGGGCACCGTGAGGGCGGCCGAGGCGGGGACAGGGATCAACCCGGCCCAGATCGCGCCGAGAAAACAGAGCGGGAACTCGACCTCGTTGCCGAGCCGCATAAGGACCCGGTCGCCCGGCAAAAGCCCCTCAGCGCGAAAGCCCGCGGCGATGCCTTGCACCGCGTGGAGGAGCGTGCCGTAGCGCCAGCGCGCCGCGCCTCGAGGCGAGACAATGGCAAGTGCCGTCTTGTCGGCCAAAGCCTCGGCCTCGGCCAGCACATAGGCGGCGAGGTTGAAGGGCTGCGGCACCGGGGACGGGGTGCCCTTGACGCAGGAAAGCCTCATCGCCATCCCCGCAGCGCATCCTCGATCCGGTGCAGGTGCCACGCGCCCCAGAGGAGCCAACGCCGCTGTCGCCCAAGCGGGAAGCGGCCCGGCGGCGCAGCGAGCACGTCGGGGACCGCGCCGCGCCCGAGGGCGAGATCGGCGACGAGCCGCCCGGCATGGGAGCCCATGGCAACGCCGTTGCCGTGATAGGCGAAAGCGGCGAAGGCGCCGGGCATGTCCGGGACCGGGCCGACATAGGGCGCGAGCTTGCGCGAGAGGCAGAGGAGGCCTTGCCAGAAATGCGGCGTCTCGACATGGCGCCAGGCCGGAAACATCCGCTCGAAATCGGCGCGGGCCTGCGCCTTGGTCGCGGCCCAGACCTCGCGCGAGGAGCGCACGCGCCCGCGCACGCCAAAGAGGAGGCGATTGTCGGGCATCAGCCGGAAGTAATGCAGGTGATAGCGCGTGTCATAGCACATCTGATGCGACGTCCACCCTTGCGCGCGCTTTTCCTCCTCCGTGAGCGGGCGTGTCACGAGGATGTTCGACTGCGTCGGCAGATAGCGCCCCCGCATCCAGGGCGGCAGATTCTCCGAGGAATAGCCGTTGGTCGCGAGGATTAGCTTTTTGGCCGTGAGACGACCGAGTGCCGTATGCAGGCGGAGCCCGGCGCCGGTTTGACCGATCTTGGTAACGGCGCTTTCGCCGTAGATCCGTGCACCGGCGCGGCGTGCCGCTCGTGATAGGCCGAGGACATATTTCATCGGATTGACGGCAAAGCCGATGGGCACGTGCAGCGCGCCATGAAACTCTGGGCTTGCCATCCCCTCCTGGGCCAGCGCCTCGCGCGGGATGAGGCGAGCCTCGACGCCGTGGCGGGCCCGCGTGTCCTCGGCGTACTCGGCCATCGTGGCCCAGCGCTCGGGCGAATGGGCCAGGAGTGTCTCCCCCTCGGAGTGGCGATCTGCGTCGATGCCGTGGGTGTCGAGGGCTTCGGCGACGGTGTCGATTGCGGCGCGCTCGGCCGCGAGATAGGCGTCCGCGGCCGATCTTCCATAGCGCTTGGCGAGAGCCCCGTCGCCGAGTGCTGCGCCCCCGAGGCAGCAGAACCCGCCGTTGCGGCCCGAGGCGCCCCAGCCCGGCCCGTGCGCGTCGAGCACCGCCACGTCGGTCCCTGCCTCGGCCAGCCGCAACGCCGCCGAGAGCCCGGTAAATCCCGCGCCGATGACAGCGACCTCGCAGGTCGCGTCGCCCTCCAGCGCCGGGACGGAGGGCGGCGACGCCGTCATCCGCCAGAAATTCTCGCGCTGAGGGGCGGCGCCATAGGCCAGAGGCTCCACGATGCGTTCGAGCCGGGTCATCGCTCAGAGCCGCGTCAGGTAGGTCCGGTATTCGAGCCGGGTGATTTGGGTGGTGAGCTTGGCGATCTCGTCGCGGCGCACGGCGGCGTAGATGTCGCGATAAACCTCTCCGAAGAGGTCGGCGGCGATCTCGGATGCGGCCCAACGGTTGACCGCGGTGGCCCAATCGGAGGTGAGCCTCTCGGCCGGCGCGGCGTCCGGCGCATCGCAGGCGGGGGGCAGGGGAGCCGCCCGCTCGATGCCCCAGAGCATGCCGCCCAGGATCGCCGTCAGCGCAAGGTAGGGGTTGACGTCCGCCCCCGCGATCCGGTGTTCGAGCCGCGCGGCGGGGCCCTCGGTCGCCGGGACGCGCACGCCCGCCGCGCGGTTGTCGAGAGCCCAGTCGGGGGCGCAGGGGGCGAAGGCCATAGGCTGAAACCGGCGGTAGGAGTTGAGATGCGGGGCGAAGATCGCGTGGCATTCGGGCATCGTCGCGAGGATACCGGCGATGGCGTGGCCCAGCGTTTGACCGACGCCCGCCTCGGCCGAAAAGACGTTCGCACCGCTCTCGTCGAGGAGCGAGACATGGGCGTGCATCCCGTTGCCGGGACTGTCAGCATAGGGCTTGGCCATAAACGTCGCCTCCAGCCCGTACCCATCGACCACTTCACGCACCACACGGCGAAAGAGGAGCGCCGTCTCGGCGGCTTCCAGCACGTCATCGGTGTGGTGGAAGTTGATCTCGAACTGGCCGGGCCCGTATTCGGCCACCAGCGTGTCGGTCGCCAGGCCTTGCGCCGCGCACGCCCCGAGGATCTCCGTTAGCATGTCGTCCTGATGCGAGAGCGCTTCGAGGTCATAATTCTGCGCAGCGTAATTGGGCTCTGGCGGCACCGGGGGCATGTCTGGAGCGGCGCGCTTCTTTAGGACGTAGAATTCGAGCTCCATGGCGACGACGGGCCGCCAGCCCCGCGCGGCGTAGCGATCGAGCACTGCGCGGAGGCGGCCGCGTGGGGAGGTCGGCAGGGGCGTCCCGTCGAGTTCCGTCATCTCCACCAGCACTTGAGCGGCGGATTTCGACCAGGGGACGGGCTTCAGCGTGCCAGGGATGGGCACGAGCATCCCGTCCGGGTCGCCAACGACGATGCCTAAGCCGCTTTCGGGGACCTCTTCGCCGAGTATATTCGGCGCATAGGTCGACAGCGGCAGCCGCACGCCGCCCGAGGCAAGCTTGGCGGCTCCCGCGCCCGGGATCCACTTGCCGCGGAGGATGCCGTTCAGGTCGCACAGCATGCATTCGATGCGCTCCGGCGTTCCATGACGCTCCACGAACGCGTCATAGTCTGCGGCAAAGTCCGGCGAGGTCACGGATGGCGCCTCACTGCGCAGGCGTCCGCACCGCTTCGTCCGCTGTCTCGGCCTGCAGCGCTTTGCGCGCATCCTCGGCCTGTTTGACGAGGCTGCGCTTGGAGATGAGCGACGCGAGTATGACGCCCGAAGCCACGATGGCGATGAGGATGGTCGACAGCGCGTTGATCTCGGGGCTGACGCCAAGCCGCACTGACGAAAAGATTTGGATCGGCAGCGTCGTCGCCGCAGGCCCCGCGGTAAACGACGCGATCACGAGGTCATCGAGCGAGAGCGTGAAGGCCAGGAGCCAGCCGGAGACCACGGCTGGCATGATGAGCGGCAGCGTCACCGAGCGGAACGCGTCCCAAGCCGTGCAGCCGAGATCGAGGGCGGCTTCCTCGACCGAGCGGTCGAAAGATACGAGGCGCGACGAGACCACCACCGAGACATAGCACATCGAAAATGTCGTATGTGCGAGCACGATTGTCAGAACGCCTCGGTCGAGCCCGATTGAGATGAAGAGGAGCAGGAGCGACAGCCCCGTGATCACCTCGGGCATCACCAGCGGGGCGTAAATCATGCCTGAAAAGAGCGTCCGTCCGAAGAAGCGGCCACCCCGTACGAGGACGTAGGCCGCCATCGTCCCCAGCACCGTCGCGATCGTGGAGGAGAAGACCGCGACCTTTACCGTGACCCAGGCCGCGTCGAGGAATTGCTCGTTCCGGAAGAGCTCGCCGTACCACTTGGTCGAGAAGCCCGCCCAAACCGTCACCAGCCGCGACTCGTTAAAGGAGTAGATGATGAGGATCAGCATCGGGATGTAGAGGAACGCAAAGCCGAAGCTGAGCGCGGTGACGTTGAACCAGCTCATGCCGTTGTGGTTCGTCACCCGCCTGCCTCCCGCTGCTTTTGCTCATTTCGCTGAAAGAGCACGATGGGGATGACGAGAAGCAGGAGTAGGATCACGGCGACGGCGGAGGCCACGGGCCAGTCGCGATTGTTAAAGAACTCCTCCCAGAGGACCTTGCCGATCATCAGCGTTTCCGATCCGCCGAGGAGCGAGGGGATGACGAACTCTCCCACTGCTGGAATGAAGACGAGGAAGCACCCCGCGATGATCCCCGGCTGCGAGAGCGGCAGCGTTACGCGCCAGAACGCCTCCGACCGGGTGCAGCCAAGATCCTGCGCCGCCTCGATCAGATCCGGCTCCATTTTTTCGAGCGTCGCATAGATCGGCAGGACCATGAACGGCAGGTAAGTATATGTGATGCCGATATAAACCGCGACATTCGTATTGAGGATCGTGGCTTCGGGCAGGCCGAGAAAGAGAAGCGCCTGGTTGAGATAGCCCTCGTTTGAGAGGATCCCGATCCAGGCATAGACACGGATGAGGAACGACGTCCAAAACGGCAGAATGACGAGCATCATCAGCGTCGGGCGCCACTCCGCCGGGGCTTGGGCCATGGCATAGGCGATCGGATAGCCGATGAGGAGTGTCAGCAGCGTCGAGACGAGCGCGATGCGGAGCGAGCTCAGGTAGGCTTTCCAGTAAAGATCGTCCTCCGTGAGGAAGACATAGTTTTCGATGTCGAGCTGGCTCAGATACGCGCGCAATCCCTGCCAGCCGGCCGAAAGATCAAGCGTTGGCGTGTAGGGCGGGATGGCGAGCGCATAGTCCGAGAGCGAGATCTTGAGGACAATGCCGAAGGGCACGAGGAAGAGGAGCATCAGCCACGCATAGGGGATCGCAACGAGCGAGAACCGGCGGACATCCATCACACGCGCCCCCGCATCGCGCGTCTCATCGGGTGAGCACGATCCCGGCCGTGTCCGACCAGGAGAGCCAGACCACGTCCTCCCATGTGAAATCTCGCCGTGAGATCCGCTGCTGATTGGTGACTTGGGCTTTGACGATATGCCCGTCGGCCAGCCGGACATGGTAGGTCGAAATGTTGCCGAGATAGCCGATGTCGTGGACCTTGCCGGGCACGACGTTGTTACGGTCTTTGGGTTTTTCACGCGAAATCGAGATTTTTTCTGGCCGGATCGCGAGCGTCGCCGTCTGGCCGTTGGCCACCGGAGCGGGAGCCGTGCCGCGGATCGCGGGCGCGCCCTCGCGCCAAGCGATCTCAACTATTCCGTCCCCGAGCGCTGTTGCGCCACCTTCGATCAAGTTCACGTCACCGATGAAGTCTGCCACGTAGATGCTTGTTGGCATTTCATAAATGTTTCCCGGCGTGTCGACCTGTGCGATTCTGCCTTCGTTCATCACCGCGATCCGCGAGGCGACCGTCATCGCCTCCTCCTGATCGTGGGTGACGATGACAAAGGTCGTGCCTGTCTTCTCCTGGATGTCGACGAGCTCGAACTGTGTCTGTTCGCGGAGCTTACGGTCGAGCGCGCCGAGCGGCTCGTCGAGCAGCAGGAGCTTCGGCGCTTTAGCGAGCGCACGGGCCAGGGCAACGCGCTGACGTTGGCCGCCTGAGACCTGATGTGGCTTGCGGTGGGCAAACTTCTGAAGTTGGACGAGGCGCAGCATCTCTTGCACACGTGCGTCGATCTCTCCTTTATCCATGCCGCTGCGCTTCAGGCCGAAAGCAATGTTGTCGTAGACCGTCAGGTGCGGGAAGAGCGCGTAGGACTGAAACATCATGTTGACGGCGCGCTTGTTGGGCGGCACCGGCACGATGTCTTGCCCGTCGAGCGTGATCGTGCCCTCGGTCGGCGTCTCAAAGCCCGCGAGCATGCGCATCAGCGTGGTCTTGCCACAGCCTGACGGCCCGAGGAGGGCAAAGAACTCGCGCGGATAAATCTCGAGATCGATCGCGTCGATGGCGGTAAAGTCGCCAAAGCGCTTTGTCACGCCCTGGAACTGGATCAGCGGCGTCGCCTGCGGATCGTCCCAGGGCGCAAATGCACAGGCTGGGCCGGCTTGAGAGGCGGGGGCGGGGTCAGACATTGACCGCCCCCGAACCATCCGTGTGTAACAAGAGCCGGGCGCGCGCTTGCCCGTGGGATGGCGCTGCGACGCGGGAGCAGTACGCTTTATAGTGCAAGTTCGTCGTCCCTCGGAGGGCAGCACGCCGGTGAGAAAGCGCCAGCCCGCCGAGACGAGCAGGCGCTCGCCCGGCGCCTTCGGCTCGATTCCGGGTGAAGAAAGCTCTCAAGTCCCCGACTTGATCCGCGTCCACATGCGCGTCACCACCCGCTGCACGCGCGGGTCGTAGGGCGAGGTGGTGTAGAGGTTGTCGAGCGTCGCCTCATCCGGGTAGATCGCCGTATCGCCGATCACGTCCTCGATGAGAAACTCTTTGGAGGCGAGATTGCCGTTGGCGTAGTAGACGTAGTTCGACGCCTGCGCCATGTTCTGGGCATCCATGATAAAGTTCAGGAAGACATGCGCGCCTTCGGGGTTCGGCGCGTCGACCGGGATCGCCATCTGATCAAACCACATGAGCGCACCTTCCGCTGGCGCAAAATAGGCGACCTCGACGCCGTTATCGGCCTCGGCTGCCCTGTCCCGCGCCTGCAGGATGTCGCCCGACCAACCGAACGCCACGCAGATATCGCCGTTGGCCAGCGCGTTGATGTATTCGGACGAGTGGAACTTCGTCACGTAGGGTCGGACAGCGGACAGCACCGGCTCGGCCAGCTCGATCACCTCCGGGTCCTGGCTGTCGCCGTCCTCTCCGAGATAGGTGAGCGCGGCGGGGATCATCTCGACGGGCGCGTCGAGGAACATCACGCCGCACTCGGCAAGCTTTTCCATGTTGGCCGGGTCGAAGATGAGCGAGAGGCTGTCCATGGGCGCGTCGGCGCCGAGCACCTCAGTGACCTTGCCAACATTCACGCCAATGCCGGTCGTCCCCCACATGTAGTTGATCGAGTATTGCTGACCGGGATCGTACTTTTCGGTGCGCTCCTTCACCACGTCCCAGAGGTTTTCGGAATTGGGAAGTTGGCCGTAGTCGAGCGGCTGAAACGCACCCGCCGCGATCTGGCGCTGGAGGAACGTGCCCGAGGGCACCACGATGTCATAGCCCGATCCGCCGGCAAGAAGCTTCGTCTCCAACACCTCGTTGCTGTCAAAGACGTCGTAGATGAGCTCGAGACCGGTCTCTTCCTCGAACTTCTCAAGCAGTGCCTCGTCGATATAATCGGACCAATTATAGACGCGCACCTCATCGGCAAAGGCCGCGTGGGCGGCAAACGCGGCGGTGATCGCCAGGATCGACACTTTGCTTGTCATGGAACACTCCCGTTAGAGCACAGGCCTCAGAATGCCTGATTTTATTGGCTTTGGCGCGAGGCTAAGCGATTCTCGCCAGCGGCAACAGGGGAAAGTCGCACTGCCGAGCGCGGGTTGAGTATCTGCCCGGGGCTTGGGCAGGGCCGGCCCGCTCCGCCTGCGCGATTGACAGGGCGCGGCCCCCAGCGCATGTCCAAACAGTGTCAGGTTAAGGGAACGCGTATCATGAACGTCATCACCAACCATCTGCCGACGGCGGAGCTGCAGGCGCTCGATGCGGCGCACCATATGCACCCCTTCACCGCCGGCGATGAGTTGGCCGAAAAGGGCGCGCGGATCATAACGTCGGCCCAGGGCGTGTTCCTGAAAGACAGCGAAGGCAACGAGATCCTCGACGGGATGGCAGGGCTCTGGTGTGTCAATATCGGCTACGGGCGAAGCGAGCTTGCCGACGCCGCCTATCGTCAAATGCGCGCACTGCCCTACTACAACACGTTCTTTCAAACGACCCATGTGCCGGC
Organism: Pseudomonadota bacterium; assembly: GCA_038745585.1. Taxonomy (GTDB): domain Bacteria; phylum Pseudomonadota; class Alphaproteobacteria; order Rhodobacterales; family Rhodobacteraceae; genus HLUCCA09. The sequence continues at coordinate 29,038 of JBCDLH010000002.1, read as the reverse complement.
CATCGCGCTTTCGGCCAAGATCGCCGAGATCGCGCCGGAGGGCCTCAACCACGTCTTTTTTGCCGGCTCGGGCTCGGAGGCGAACGACACCAATATTCGCCTTGTGCGGCATTACTGGGCGGAGCGAGGCGCGCCGCGAAAGCGCGTGATCATCTCGCGCCGCAACGCCTATCACGGCTCGACTTTGGGCGGTGCCTCGCTCGGCGGGATGCAGGGCATGCACGCCCAGGGAGGCCTGCCGATCCCCGATGTCGTCCATATCGACCAGCCCGCGTGGTTTGCAGAGGGCGGCGAGATGAGCCCCGACGCATTCGGCCTCGAACGGGCGCGTCAGCTTGAGGCGAAGATCGCCGAGATCGGCGCCGAGCATGTCGCCGCCTTCATTGCTGAGCCCGTCCAAGGCGCCGGCGGCGTGATCGTCCCGCCCGAGAGCTACTGGCCCGAGGTCAAGCGCATCCTCGACGCCCATGACATCCTCTTTATCGCCGATGAGGTCATCTGCGGCTTTGGGCGGACGGGCAATTGGTTTGGCTCGGAGACCTATGGCCTGACGCCAGACGTCATAACGATCGCAAAGGGCCTTTCCTCGGGCTATCAGCCGATCGGCGGCTCGATCGTGTCGGACGCGGTGGCCGAGGTGATCGCCGCGGGCGGCGATTTCAACCACGGCTACACGTATTCGGGCCACCCTGTCGCAGCGGCCGTCGCGCTCGAAAACCTGCGCCTGCTTCAAGAGGAACGGATCGTAGAGCACGTGCGCGACGATGTCGGTCCGTATCTTGCCGAGAAATGGGGCGCGCTCGCGGATCACCCGCTGGTCGGCGAAGCGGTGTCGAAGGGGCTCATGGCCTCGCTAGCGCTCACGCCCGACAAAACCTCGCGCGCTAAGTTTGCCGCAGAGACCGGGACGGCGGGGTTCCTCACCCGCGAGATCTCGTTTGCCAATAACCTCATCATGCGCCACGTGGGCGACCGGATGATCATCGCGCCGCCGCTTGTGATTACGCGGTCCGAAATCGACCTTTTGATCGAGCGCGCGGCACGCGTGCTCGATCTCGCGCACAAAACGCTCGGGGAAGAAGGTCTGTTGCAGGCCGCCTGATGGATCTTCTCACCGCCAACGACACGCTCGGGGCGTATCCGCCTTCCTATTACGCTGCTGCTGCCACGCTGCCGCCGGTCCGCGCCGCCGCCGCGGGCGAGATCAGCGCCGATGTGGCCGTGATTGGCGGCGGCTTTACCGGGCTCTCCACGGCGCTGCATCTCGCGCGCCGGGGCTATGACGTCGTCCTTCTAGAGGCGAGCCGCGTTGGCTTTGGCGCATCCGGGCGGAATGGCGGTCAGGCCGGCGTAGGGCAGCGCGTCGATCAAGACGTGCTGGAGGAGATCTTTGGCGAGGACGACGCGCTGGCGCTCTGGGCCATGGGACGTGCGTCGGTCACGCTCGTGCGGACCCTTGCGGCCCTGCCCGATGTTGCGGTGCCGTTTCACACGGGGATCGTCTACGCCGATCACAAGCGCGCCTTCGTTCGCGGGTCCCACGCCTATGCCGAAAAGCTTGCGCGCGATTACGGCTATGACAAGATCACGCCCCTGAGCCGCGAGGCGTTGCAAGAGATCGTGGCAACGAAAGCATATTACGGCGGGACGCTCGACGAAGGCTCGGGCCATCTCAACCCGCTCGACTTCGCGTTGGGTCTTGCGCGTTTGGCCGAGAAGGCGGGGGTGCGGATCTGCGAAGCGAGCCGCGTGCGGGCCGTCGAGCATGGCGACCCTGTCACGCTGCGCACCGAGGCCGCGACCGTGCGGGCGCGCTTCGTTGTTCTCGGCTGCAACGGCTATCTCGGCGCGCTCGACAAAGGCGTTGCGGCCCATGTCATGCCGATCAACAACTTCGTCATTGCGACCGAGCCTTTGGGGCCCGAGGGGCAGGAGGCCCTGATCGCGGGCCATCGCGCCGTCGCGGACTCGCGGTTTGTGGTCAACTACTTCCGCTTCAGCGAGGACTACCGTCTGATCTTTGGCGGGGGCGAGACCTATAGCTATCGTTTTCCAAGTGACATTGCCGGGCTCGTGCGCAAGCGCATGGTGCAGGTCTTCCCACAATTGGCCGAGACGCGGATCGACTTTGCCTGGGGCGGCACGCTGGCTGTCACGGGGACACGGATGCCGCATTTCACACGGGTGAAGGGCAATGTCCTTAGCCTTTCGGGCTATTCCGGGCACGGCGTGGCATTGGCGACGCTCGCGGGTGAGATCGCGGCCGATGCGATGGCCGGGCAGGCCGAGCGGTTCGATCTGATGGCTCGCGTTCCGAACCGCGCATTTCCGGGCGGGTCGCTCCTGCGCGCGCCGCTCCTGGCGCTCGGCATGGCGTGGTTTTCGCTCCGTGATCGGCTTTAGTGCTTTGCGCTGCGCGTGTGCCCCGCGCGCAGCGCCTTTGCCCCTCGTCCTCGGCGTTTGGCCCGCGCGCACCGACTTTGGCCGTCGCGGATCGTCTTTGGCGCTCGCGTTTGGCCTTTGGCCCGTGTGTTTGGCCCTTGGCCGTTGCGCATCGCCATTGGCCCTGAAGCTGCGCGTTTGGCCCGCGCGCTTCGCCTCTGCTTCGAGCACTCCGCGCTGTGCGGCCGCTGCCCAAAAGGTTAGCCCAGGCTGCGCGCGGAGGGGGGCGGGCGCTCGCCTAAGTCGCCCTCGCCCGGCGCCGTGATGCGCGTCACGGGCAGGTGCGGTGCTGTTGCCTGAAAGGCGGGCGTCTGAGCGGCGGGCGGATGAGCGGCGGCGGTCGGGCCGGCCACCTGCGCGCGGGCGTCCAACTCGGCCAGAACGGCGCTCAGGGCTGCGCGGAGCTGGGCGGAGGCGTTTTCAGGGCGCTCGCCGGCTGTTGCCTGCATGCCGCCGTCTTGCCGCGGCGCAGCGGGTGGGCGGAGCGGGATCGGCACGGCCTCGTCCGTGGTTACAGGCGCGGTTTCGGGCGGGGTTTCGGGCGGGGACCGTCGCTCGGAGACCTGCGCCGAGAGCTCGGTCATCCGGTCGTTGAGGGCGCGCAGGCCGAGCCGCATCGCGGCGAAGCCCTCGGCCAATCGCGCCTCATCCTCTGCCCGCGCAAGCGAGAGCGCGCCGATTTCCGCGCGGAGTTCGTCTATCCCTGTGCGCTGCGCGGTGTCGAGCACGCTCATCGCCTCGACAATTCGCTCTTCGAGCGCCGTTGCCGCCGCAGCGCCTTCCTTGGCCCGCGCGGCCTCGCCCGCTGCCGTGCGCGCTGCGTCGTCCTCGGCGGCGCGGCGGAGCTCGGCCGCAAGCGCGTCGAGTGCCGCGCGATGCGCGTGCGACAGACGCTCCGCGATCTCGTCAGGCAGAGATGCCAAGCCATCGCCGAGCCGCGCCTCCCAGCCCTCGACCGTTGCCAAAACGGTGCGCGCCGTCTCGCGCAAGTCCGCCGCGTGCCGCTCGGCCCACACATCGAGCTGTGTGCCAACCCGGTCGACCGACGCGGCCAGCGCAATGTGCCTTTCACTCAACGCCTCCAGCACTGTTGTGACCTGTCCCTCGCTGAGCGGGTCCGGCGCGCGTCCAACCGCTGTCGCCGGGGGACGTGCCAGATCGAGGATTGGGGCCGGGGTAGGGGGCTTTGACGCGGGACGCCCCGCATGTTGCGCCGGCGCAGGATCATCCTGGCGCAACCCGGGCGGCAGGATCCGGCGCGCGGGCAGGGCTTCGGATCCGCCATCTTGCCGCGTCGGCGGCGGAGCGGTGGGATAGTCCTCGATCGGGCGCAAGCGATGCGGGACGCGCGTTGCGAGGGTGTCGAGCCCGGCGGGCAGGCACAGCGCAAATTGGCCGGGCGAGAGCGCCATCACGTTGCTTGCCTGCATACCCGCCTCGGCGCGAAATCGCGCCATCGCCGCCGCCGTCACGGGCGGTTCCAGGTCGGCCACATGGGTCATCAGCCCCGAGCGCGCCATCAACGTCAAATGATCCGCCACCGCGTGCCCGGCCATCGCCCACTCCGCTCTGATTGCCCGTTCTAGGCCAGCGCAGGACTGCGCCGGGCCGCCGGAATCACTCCCCCGGCGAGCGACAGTTTTGCGCCCGGAGGCTTATCGTCGAGTTAACCGTGAACGACGCGCGGCGGATTTTCCGCCCGCCCGCCAGTCTGCCCATAATAAAGGCCTACAACGTGCTCGGCCTCGGCAAAAAAGAGCCAGCGGCTTGCCAGAACGCCCGCGGCATGGATCGCCGCCGCAAGCCAAGCGCTCCAGAGCGCTCCGCCACCGAGGCCGAGAAGGAGAAGCGGCCCGACGATGCCCGCGGCCATGGCGATCCGGCGCAGGGCGGCCGCGCGCCGGCGGCCGACCTGAAAGACCATCTCGCGCAAAAGATAATTCGGCCCGGTATGGGGCGCTTCGAAGGCGCGCACTGCGCCGCGATCCTGTAAGCCGGTTGCGCTCGCTGCATTGGAGCCTGCAGCCCCAAAGGCGCGGTCGCCCACACGCCACGTCCACATCTGGATGACCCCAGCCAATGCCAGGAGCGCCGCTGCCACCGTACTCTGCCCGGCCAGGAGCGCGCCGCCGGCAAGCGACAGCGTCAGGAAGTTGGCGGGGGTGGCCTCGATGTTCCAGCGGGGCACAGCCTTGATCTGTGTGTAGATCATCGAGGTGGCATAGACCGTCGCCAGGCAAGCAAGCGCGCCAAGCGCGCCCAAAAGCGCAAAGCGCTGGCCGAGAAAGACCGGCCCGAGGGCGTGGAGCCCCATGAGCGCAAGCGCGATGACCGCCGCCCAGGCCTCGCGCGAGAGCCAGGACGAGCGCCATTGGGTAAAGGCGCGGAGGGCCCGCTGTGGGTTGCCCAGGTGAAATGTCGACGCGACGAGCCCTGTGAGCGCGAGCGCAAAGCCCGCCGCGTAGCCGCCAAGCGCCGGCCATCCCGTCAGGGCCGGCAGGCCGAGCCCAAGAAACGCCAAAAGACCAAAGCCGAGGCCCGACAGCGTCGTAAAGAGAATAACGGACGGCGCTGGGTGCACGGGCTCAGAGCTTTCCCAATTGCCGGTCGAGCCAGCCGAGAAGGCCTTCGGGCGTCTCTGCCACGGGCTCAAGGAGCGGGCCCAGAACATCGATCGCGGGCTCTGCGTCGCGCGGGCGGGGCGGCAGATACTTGTTGACCGGCCGCGTGCCTTGCTCGGGCATCAGGTCGACCCCGCCGCGCTCGGCCACGAGCTGCGACACCGCGCTATTTGGGTCGCCGAGATCGCCGAAATGGCGGGCGCCGGCGGGACAGGTGCGTACGCAGGCGGGTTTGCGGTCTTCCTCGGGCAACGCCTCGTTGTAGATCCGGTCAACGCAGAGTGTGCATTTCTTCATGACACCCGCTTCGACATCCATCTCCCGCGCGCCATAGGGGCAGGCCCAAGCGCAGAGACCGCAGCCAATGCAGGCGTCTTCGTTGACGAGCACGATCCCGTCCGCGCCGCGCTTGTAGGAGGCCCCGGTGGGACAGACCGTGACGCAGGGCGCGTCGTCACAATGCAGGCATGAGCGCGGAAAGTGGACGAGCTGTGCCGGGCCCGCCTCGGGGGTGACCTCGTAGGAATGGACACGGTTGAGAAAGGTGCCGGTCGCCTCTGTGCCATAGGGCGTCTGGTCTGAGAGCGGCACGCCATAGCCGGCATCGTTCCAGCTCTTGCAAGCGACAACGCAGGCGTGACAGCCGACACAGGTATCGAGGTCGATGACAAGGCCCAATTTGCGGGTGGGTTCGGGCGGCAGCGTCGTCATGCGTTGCCCCTCATTCGGCCGCGATCCCGGGTTTCGATTGGGGTTTCGGCCGGTGCTTTATCTGGGGCTTTATCTGGGGCTTTGCCTGTGGCGTTGTCTGCGGCTTGGGCTGGGGTGCCGCGCGCTGCGCAGGCCCTTTGCCAACCGGGGAGGCCTGGCTGCCGGTGCGCGGCAAGCTGGCTTGTGCCGCAGGTACCCGCTCGATCTTTACACGCAGGTCGAACCAGGCCGCTTGGCCGGTGATCGGATCAGAATTCGAGTGCCGTGCTCCGTCCTCACCCGGCCGCGTCTCGGCAATGAGGTGGTTCAGCAGAAAGCCGCGCGTCGTCTCCTTGGCATCCGTGTCGAGCGCCCAAGCGCCGGAGCGTTTCCCGATGGCGTTCCACGTCCATACGGTGTTGGCGTTCAGCGCGGCCATGGGGGCCGCGGGCACCACGATCTCGCCATTGGGGGAGCTGAGACGCGCCCAATCGCCCTCGCAAAAGCCCTCCGCCTGCCAGATCTCCAGCGGGATATAGAGCGCGTTCTGGCCGTGGATCTGCCGCAGCCAGGCGTTCTGCGAGCCCCAGGAATGATACATCGCCATCGGTCGCTGGGTGAGCGCATGGATCGGGTAGCCCTCGGCCTTCGGGATCTCCCACCAGGTCGGCAGCGGGTCCATGCTCTCTGTGAGCCGCGCGCGCAGGTGATCGGGCGGCTGTGCTTCCCCCTCACCCTCGGCGGCGGCCTGAAACCGTCGCAGGGGCTCAGAATACAGCTCCAGAAGGTATGGCTGCGGCGCATCGAGTATGCCGCAGGCGACGGCCCAGTCCTGATAGTCCGCGTTCCACGGTTTCATAAAGCGGGCAGCCTCAGGGATCTCGTGGGTAAAGACCCCGCCATTCTCGATATAACGCTGGATCTGCCCGGGCGCCGGCGCCGCACGCCCGACGGCCGTGCCATCGCCGCGAAAGCCCATGAGCGGGCCGATGCCTGGCTTGCGCTCATGCCGCTCGATGTAATCGGCGTAATCGGCATAGGCCGGGCTGCCATCCTCCGCCACAAAGCCTGGCAGTCCGAGTCGCGCGCCAAGATCCAGCACGACCGACTGAAAGCCCCGCACGTCACGGTCAGGCTCCAGCACCGGCCAGCGGATCGCGTCCGCGGCGTGGTCGGCCTCGCAAATCGGCCGGTCGAGAAGGCTGATGCAATCGTGGCGTTCTAGGTACGTCGTGTCCGGCAGAATGAGATCGGCAAAGGCCACCATCTCCGACGAATAGGCATCCGAATAGATGATGCGGGGGATCTTATACTCCCCGTCCGCGCGCTTGGCGGTCAGCATCTCCATCGTCTGGGCGGTGTTCATGGACGAGTTCCAGGCCATGTTCGCCATGTAGAGAAAGAGCGTGTCAATCTCGTAGGGATCGCCAGCCACGGCGTTCGCTATGACCATATGCATCATCCCGTGGACCGCGAGCGGATGCTCCCACGAAAACGCTTTGTCGATGCGCAGGGGCCGGCCCTCTGCGTCCACCGCCAGATGCTCCGGCCCGAGCGGGAAGCCGAGGGGCGGGCCGCCGAGCGGCGTGTTCGGCGCGCTCTCCGCATGGGGGCGGGGATGGGCTGCAGGCGGCTTGGGATAGGGCGGCTTAAAGCGAAAGCCGCCGGGCGCCTCGACAGAGCCGATCAGCGCCTGCAGCAGGTGGATGGCGCGCGCCGTCTGGAACCCATTGGAATGGGCCGAGACGCCGCGCATGCCGTGCATCGAGACGGGGCGGACGGTAAAGCTCTCATGGCGCTCGCCGCGAAAATCGGTCCAGGGCAGCGCGAGCGTGCTCGCCTTGGCAAAGGCCGCCTCGGCGATCTCGGCGGCGAGGCCGCGAATGCGCTCTTCCGGGATGCCGATGCGGTCGGCCACCGCCTCGGGCGCATGCTCGGCGCTCAGATAGCGTTCGGCGATGTGGTGAAAGACGGTGCGGCAGGTCGCGCCGTCGCGCGTGAGGGTTGCGCCGAGATCGGGGCGCACGCCCTTGGCGTCGAAAGGGGTCTCCGCGCCGCTTTGCCGGTCCACCACGACGAGCTTGCCGTCGCCATCCCGCAGGAGGAGGCCGTCCGCCCCCACGAGACAGGGCGCGTTGGTCCATTGCGCGAGATAGGTCGCGTCGATCTTGCCGGCCCGCAGCAGCAGATGGATGAGCGATAAAACGAGAAGACCGTCCGCGCCCGGCGTCACCCCGTACCAATCGTCGGCAACGGCGTTATAGCCCGTTCGGATCGGATTGATCCCGACGACTTTCGCCCCCCGCGCCTTCAGCTTCCCGATGCCGATCTTGATCGGGTTGCTGTCATGGTCCTCGGCGACGCCAAAGAGGAGAAAGAGCTCCGTCCGCGCCCAATCGGGCTGGCCGAACTCCCAAAACGCGCCGCCCAGCGTGTAGATCCCGCCGGCGGCCATGTTGACCGAGCAAAACCCGCCATGAGCCGCGTAGTTCGGCGTACCGAATTGCTGCGCCCACCAGGCTGTGAGGCTCTGGCTCTGGTCGCGCCCGGTGAAGAAGGCGAGCTTATGGGGTGCGGTCTCGCGCAGGGGCTTCATCCAGGAGACGGCCGTTTCCAGCGCCTCTTCCCAGGTGATCTCCTCAAACTGCCCCGAGCCGCGCGGCCCCATGCGCTTCATCGGGGCGCTTAGCCGGGCCGGGGATTTCACCTGCATGATGCCCGCTGCACCCTTGGCGCAAAGCACGCCCTGGTTCACCGGGTGGTCGCGGTTACCCTCAATGTAGGTGACATCATCCCGCCCGTCCGCGCCCTCTTTGAGATGCACATCGATGCCGCAGCGACACGCGCACATGTAACACGTGGTCTTCGCGACGCGGTCTCCCACGCGGATGTCGAGATCCACATGGTCTTCGGTCATGCTGCTGGGGGCGGCGGGCGTGTGCCCGTTCCGCTGTGTTCCTCGCTCCATCGTAGCAGTTAGACCGTGCTTTGGGGCGCTGGTCCAGAGAAGATCTGCAGGTTTTCGATTTGCCGCTCCCCAGCCCCGAGAGCAGAGTTGCTGCGCGTTGGCGCCGGCGCGCATGGGCGAGACCAAGGCGCCGATCCCTCTAGTCCGCGTGTTACAGGCCGATGCAGCGCGTGCCGCGCTTTGGTCGCTGAACTGCGGCACATCTTGGCGCGCCCAGGGCAGACTGTGCTGCGACGCCTCGTTGATAAGCCGCTCTCATGCCACGAGAAAACTAGTCAGCCAGCCAGGCAGTCTTGCAGGTTTGACGAAAAATCGGCGCTGCTTTGACACAATTTCACCGAAAAGCGATGCAACACACTGTTTCTTCTAGACCAAGAATCGTGGAGCGGCGGGGATGAATAGCGGATCCGACCGACTACTCGGACAGGCCTATGCGCCGGGGTTCGAGCCAGGGTTTTGGGACGAGTTTGCCGCGTACTGGGCCGGATTTTTCGAGCGGGTGATGGAAGCCGACGTGCTTGCTTTGGCGCCGATCCTCCTTGCTTTGATCGTGTTGGCAGGGATCTTTGCGCCGTCACCGAGCGAGCGCAAAGCCAAGAAGAAGAAGCGTCACATTGAAACCGAGGCAGAGAACATGGCGCGGGCGATCGAGGAGCGGGCAGCGCAACGGGCCGCGGAGCTCCAAGCCCTCCGGATCGCGCGTCAGCAACAGGCGGCGATGTCCAGCGGGCAGACCGTGTTTGCCCCGGCGCAGGGGCTCGTTGCATCGGCGGCTTCAGAATTAGAGGCTGAAGACGCGCAAGCTGAGGGCATGGGCGCAGCGACTGACGAGGTCGAGGCGCCCGTGATGGCGGTCGAGGCGTACGAGGCCGAGCGCGTGCCAGAGCCAGAGCCGGAGCCTGTGCTAGACCTGAGCCAGATTTCCGTTGCACCCATATCTGCGGAGGGCGCGCCCTTGCCGATTGACCCTGAGCCGACGCCGGTCGATCTGAGCCAACCGCTTCCGGCCGTTGCAAGCGCTGCTGTCCGAGCCGCGCCGGAGCCAAGCGTCGACCTCAGCCAACCCTTGCCGCGCCCCACCTATGCTGCCCACGACAGGACTGCTGCCGGGTCCGCGGCTCCGGTCGATCTCAGCCAACCCTTGCCGCGTATCACGCTCGGTGTGCCGGGTGCTGCGATGGGCGAAGCTGTCGCGCCCCCTCCGTTGGCCGAGACGGACCCGCAGGCAGACGACGCGCCGGCCGCGCTCGCCTCTGGGTCGGTTCCCGTTCCCCCCGTCGATCTCAGTCAGCCGCTGCCTGCCCCCGGTCAAGTGCCCTCCGAAGCGTCTGTCGCGGGCGCCGCGCGCCCTGTGCGACCGCACCAGACGGCGGGGCCTGATATGCCGGAGCCGGACCTCTTTCTCGATCTGCCGGAACTGCCACAACGTTACGCGGGATACGAGGGCGCGCCCGCAGCACCGGGCGCACCGCCGATTTGGGCGGTCGACGACCTGCCGCCCTTCCAAGCGCCCGCGCCCAGCAACGTTGCTGCCGCGAGCCAGATCCCGTCGCATGTCGCCTCTTGGATGCAGATCGCGCCCGGGCCTCGCGCCGAGACGAGCCCGGCACGAGAGCCAAGCGGGGCGATCCCGTCATTCCGGTCGCACTACCGGGCAAGATAGGGCTGGCCCGCCGGCCGCTGCACCATGCAGGTGGTCAGACCATCATTTCTTTGGTCGCGCGCAGCGTAAGCTCGGGATAATCGCGCTCGACCCGGTCGATGTCCCATTGCAGGCGCGTGAGATAGACGACATCGCCATCGTTGTCCTCAGCGATATGGCCCTGATTGGCTGCGGTGAAGCGCTCGATCTCCGCCACGGGTCCGGTGACCCAGCGCGCAGAGCTAAACTGCGTCGGCTCGAAGCGCACCGGCAGCCCGTATTCGAGCTCGATCCGGCTCGCGAGCACTTCGAACTGGAGCTGCCCGACCACGCCGACGATAAAGCCCGCGCCCATGACCGGCTTGAAGACCTTGGCCGCGCCCTCCTCGGCAAACTGCATCAGGGCCTTGTCGAGGTGCTTGGCCTTCAGCGGATCACCCGCCCGGCAATTCTGTAAAAGCTCCGGTGCGAACGCGGGGATGCCGGTCGCCTTCAACGCTTCGCCTTCGGTCAGCGTGTCGCCGATCCGAAGCTGTCCATGGTTTGGGATGCCAATAATGTCGCCCGCCCACGCCTCCTCGGCCAGCTCCCGGTCTGAGGCCAGAAAGAGGACCGGGTTCGACACCGCCATCGGCTTTTTGGTGCGCACATGCGTGAGCTTCATGCCCCGCGTAAAGTGCCCCGAGGCCATCCGCAGGAACGCGACCCTGTCGCGGTGCTTTGGGTCCATATTGGCTTGCACCTTGAAGACAAAGCCCGCGACCTGACCCTCTTCCGGTGCGATCTGGCGCGGCGACGCCGCTTGGGGCTGCGGTTCAGGCGCGTAAGCGGCGACACCGTCCATCAGCTCCTTCACTCCAAACGAGTTAATTGCCGAGCCAAACCAAATTGGTGTGAGCGTTCCTTCATGCACTGCCTGAAGATCGAGCGGTGCCAGAAGCTCCCGCGCCATCTCGACCTCCTCGCGCAACTGCGCGAGCAGACCTTCCGGCACATGCGCGGCCAGTTTCGGGTCGTCGAGCCCCTCAATGGACACACTCTCTGCCACGCGGTTCCGATCGGCGCGGTCCATCAGCTCTAGCCTATCGCGCAGCATGTCGTAGCAGCCGACGAAGTCCGACCCCGTGCCGATGGGCCAGGCGGCGGGTGTGACGTCGATGGCGAGGTTTTCTTGGATCTCGTCGATGATGTCGAACGTGTCCCGGCTCTCCCGGTCCATCTTGTTGCAAAAGGTCAGGATCGGCAGATCGCGCAGCCGGCAAACCTCGAAGAGCTTCTGCGTCTGGCTTTCCACGCCCTTTGCCCCATCGATCACCATGATTGCGGCGTCGACGGCGGTCAGCGTCCGGTACGTATCCTCCGAGAAGTCGGAGTGGCCCGGCGTGTCGACCAGGTTGAAGCGGTAGCTGCCGTAATCGAAGGACATGGCCGAGGCGCTGACCGAAATCCCGCGATCCTTCTCCATCTGCATAAAGTCCGACCGTGTGCGCCGGGCCTCGCCCTTGGCCCGCACCTGACCTGCCATTTGGATCGCCCCGCCATAGAGGAGGAACTTCTCAGTGAGCGTCGTCTTGCCGGCATCCGGGTGCGAGATGATGGCAAAGGTCCGCCGCCGCGCGATCTCGGGCGGCAAGTCGGGCCGGTTGGCGGGGGCACGCCCCGTTTCAGTCGCGCGATCGGGCATTGCGGCTCTATAGGCGGAGGGGCGCCGGGGTGCAATTGCGGGGTGTCTTGCCTTTGTCATGGCGCCATGCAAATTGAGAACATTGGTGGAACATGAGGAGGGTGCCATGACACTTAAAGAAATCGCCGACGCGTTGGTCGAAGGCTGCAAGACGGGCGGCGAAGCCGAGAACCTCGATAAGCTCTATGCGGCGGATGCCGTCTCGGTCGAGGCGGTCGCCCAGGGCGAGATGGGCCGCGAGACGGCGGGCCTGGAAGGGATCAAAGGCAAGCATGCGTGGTGGGACAGCAACTTTACCATCCATTCCGCCGAGGTGGGCGGCCCGTTCCTGCATGGCGAGGATCGCTTTGCGGTGACCTTCAAGATTGATGCCGAGGAAAAAGCCACCGGGCAACGTATGCCGATGGAAGAGGTTGCAATCTATCAAGTCGCGGACGGCAAGATCGTGCGCGAAGAGTTCTTTTATACGATGTAGCCGTGCGCGGTCGTAGTGCGCGGGCTCGGCCCTGTCGTCGATGCCCGCCCCGCCGGCCCGATGAGAAGCGCCCCGAGAAAGAGGAGGACAACGAGCCCCGCCAAAAGCCCGGCCAAGTGCTGGGGTGCAACCGGCGTTGCCCGCGTCCCGTCCGCGCAGGGCGCGACCGAAGGGTCCGAAGGCTGGGCTGTTGCAGCTTCAGCGGCATCTGTCGGGGCTCCACGCTTTACCTCCGTCTCCCTAACCGGCGCCCGCCCCGCGCCACCGCTCCAATCCGGTCGGCGCAAGGGTGGTCCGCGCAAAGGTGGTCCGCGTCGGGCGGGGCCGCTCCGCAGAGATGGCGGGGCCACCGTGACGCAAGCCCCGGACGACCGACCGACCACATGCCGTCGGTCGATCAGGGCGCTCGCTTCGGTGCGGCTCCGGACGTGCGGGTCAGCGCTTGCCCGGGCCGGCCCCGCGCGACCGCGCCCGAGGCGGTGTGCCGAGGCGCTTGCGGATGCGGCTCGGGCGGCGCATGGCATTGCTGTATGTTAGACCGGCAAGGTCTGCCGCCGCGCACGCCCGTTCCACCGCATGCCAGCGCATCAAGTCCGCCGCCGCGTCACTCTTCCGAAAACCCTCTTCGCCCAAAACAGGGTTCATCGCCGTGGTTGAGACGCACCGCCAAGGCGCGGCGCCCGCCCCCCATCAGCTTGGCAAAAATACTCATGCGACGCCAGAAACGGGCGCACCGCGCGCAGGGAGCGACCGCCCGAGGGCTTTACACGGCCATAGCAAGCGCACCGTCGCGCGCCATGTCGAGCTTCGCCGTCTCGTGGGCCTGGGGACGGCGAAAGACCAAGACGGAGGGTGCTTGGATCCCGTTTTGCGCGACGTCGCGGCTGAACGCTGCGAGCGTTGTGCGCAGGATCTGCTCATTCTGCATCGAGGCCTGCGCGACGATCTCGACCTCGGTGTCGGCCGGCACGCCGCGCGCTGTCATTTCCGCCTGGATCTCGGCCGCAACGCCAAGGCCCATATAGACTGCGAGCGTCGTCCCGGGCGTTAGCGCGGCGCTAAGATCGGCGGCCGCGCTCTCCCCATTGGCGATGGCGGAGGCGAGAACGAGCCGGGCGTTGCGCCCGCGTTCGGTCAGCGGACGGCCGAGGCTTGCAGCGGCGGCCGATGCGGCTGTCACGCCGGGGATGAGTTCGCTCGGAATGCCGGCCATGCGTGCGGCGCTGAGCTCTTCGTCAGCGCGGGCAAAGATCGATGGGTCGCCGCCCTTTAGGCGGACGACGCGGCGCCCTTTCTTGGCCTCGGCAACGATCACTCTGTCGATCCGATCCTGCGGCCAGGCATGGGCGCCCGGCGCCTTGCCGACATAGACCCGCTCGGCGTCGCGGCGCGCGAGCTCGAGGACGTCTGGCGAGACGAGGCGATCATAGAAAATGACGTCCGCCTCTTGCAGGCGCCGCACCGCGCGGAGCGTCATCAGATCGGCCGCGCCCGGCCCGGCACCCACCAGCGCGATCGAGCCTGGGCCGGCCGTCTCCGGTGCCTGCCCGGCCGAGATCGCCGATTTGATGAGCTGTGCGGCGTGGGACTCCGCGCCACCGGTGAAGCTTCGCCGCGGCCCGTCGAACGCCCAACGCCAAAAGGCGCGCCTCTCGGACCGGGGCACGGTGGCGGCGACCGCGCCGCGCAACCGGCCGGCCAGGGCGGCGAACCCGCCCAGGGTCGGCTCCAGCATGCCCTCGATCCGGGTCTTGATCTGGCGCGCGAGGACCGGCGCCGTGCCTTCGGTTCCGATGGCAACGACGACGGGGTCGCGGTCGACGAGCGCCGGCGTATAGGCCTCGCAGAGCGCCGGTTGGTCGACCGCGTTGACAAGCGCGCCCGCCTCGCGCGCAAGCGTTGCGGTTGCCGCATCGAGGGCGGGGCACCCCGAGGCGGCAAAGACGAGCGCCGCCTGGCGCAAGCGCTCAGGCCCCGCGGGTATGCGCTCCCACGTCGCGTGTCCGGCCTCGACGAGAGCCGTCAACTCTGCGTCGAGGGCATCGGCGACGAAGGTCAGACGCGCTTCGGTCTTGAGGATGAGCCGCGCCTTTTGCGCCGCCTGTTCGCCGCCGCCGACAATCAGGACCTCGCGGTCTTCCATACGCAGAAACATTGGAAAGGTCTTCATTCCGGGCTCCTAGCGGGTCTTGGGCGAAAGCTTTGGGGTCGTGTCCCCTGGCCGCGCCGCATTCGCTGCCGGGTGGGGACATTCATTCGGCGGCCACGCGTGTTGGATTGGCGGCGAGGAGGGCGGCCAGTTCGGGTTTGCACGAGCCACATTCGCCCCCGGCGCCGAGGGCGGCTGTGATCTGAGCGACGCTGACGAGCCCGCCCGAGAGGATCGCATTGGCAATCGTGTTGGCGCCGATCCCGAGGCAGGCGCAGACCGTCGCGCCCGGATCGGGCCGGTCCGCCGGGGCACGGCCTGCCAGGACATCGCCTGTGGCCACGCTGCCGAGGGCGGCGGCCACGGTCGGGCGCGAGAGCGCCACCGGTGTCGGCGCGGCAAAGAGCGCGGCGGTCAGCACGCCATCGGCGAGGAACGCGATCCGGTGGGTGCCGCGGGCCGCGTCTTCAAAGCTCAGCGCCTGCGCGTCGGCACCCAGGCCGAAAAGCGCGCGCGCCATATCTTCGAGGGCGTCCGGTGCCGCCTCAGCAGCAAGCTCCACTTGCCAGCCGCCCGGCACGCGCGCGCGTGCCCAATAGCCCGTGCTCGGGTCCGGGCGCCTGGCCGAGACACCAAAGCCAAACCAAGCCGCGTTCCACGGGGCGAGCGCGCAGATCGCCGCCTTGCTTTCGGGCTGGCCCGAGACTTTGTCCGTCACCGCGGCAACGAGCGTGTCGATCCGCGCGGCACTCGCGGTCTCTTCGGTCCAGTGGATCGGCACGAAGAGCTGCCCCGGCGACACACGCTCGGTGACCTGCACGCGCAGGAGCGCGCGCCCGGTGGGCGAGGTCAGCTCCGCGATCTCGGCGGCAGCGAGGCCCAACCGCGCGGCATCCTGGGGGTGCACCTCGACGAAGGGCTCCGCGATATGGGCCGTCAGGCGCGGCGCCAGAGCCGTCCGCGTCATCGTATGCCACTGGTCGCGGATCCGGCCCGTATTGAGCCGGAACGGATATGCCGCGCTCGGCGTGGCCACCGGCGCGCGGTGCGCAAGCGGCAGCATCCGGGCGCGGCCCGATGGGGTAAAGAACCGCCCCTCGCCGAAAAACCGCCCGCCCTGCCGCGTGCTCGTCACCGGCCAGCGCGTGGGCGCAAGCGCGTCATAGCCTGCGTCCGAGAGCGCGGCGAGGCCCGAAATGTCAAAGTCGCGCCCGAGCCGGCCGGCCACGCCGGAAAGCGCGGCATGCTCGCGAAAGATCTCGGCAGGGGAGGCATAGTCGAACGCGCGGGGCCAGCCCATGCGCCGGCCAACCTCGGCAATGATCGCCCAATCGTGGCGTGCGCCGCCGGACGGTGGAACGACGGCGCGCTGCCGGCTGATCGTGCGGTCCGAATTGGTCACGGTGCCGTCCTTTTCGGCCCAGCCAGTGGCTGGCAACAGGACATCGGCCAGCCGCGCGGTGTCGGTCTGTGCGGTAACGTCCGAGACGACGACGAAGTCGCAGCCGGCGATCGCGTCGCGGACGGCGTCGGCTTCGGGCATCGACACGGCGGGGTTCGTGCACATGATCCAAAGCGCCTTGATCTGCCCAGTGCCCACCGCGCGGAACATGTCGACCGCCTTGAGCCCTTGGGCCTCGGGCATGGCGGGCGCCTCCCAAAAGGCGCGGACCGCGCTGCGGTGCGTGGCGTTTTCGATGTCGAGGTGGCAGGCCAGCATGTTGGCCAAACCGCCGACCTCGCGCCCGCCCATCGCGTTGGGCTGCCCGGTGACTGAAAAGGGCCCCATCCCGGGCTTACCGATCCGCCCCATGGCGAGGTGACAATTGATCAGAGCGTTGACCTTGTCGGTGCCCGTCGCGCTTTGGTTGAGCCCCTGGGAAAAGACCGAAACCGTGCGTTCGGTGTCGATCCAAAGATCGTAGAACATGCGCAATGCATTGTGCGAGAGCCCTGTCACTGAAAGGTCGGTCTCGTCCGCAGCGGCAAGTGCTGCCTCGAACCCCTCGACATGACGCGTCACAAAGCGCGTGTCCCACGCGCCGCGCGCGCCGATCCGTGCCAGAAGCCCGTTCCAGAGGGCAACGTCCGAGCCCGGCTCCAACGCAAGGTGCAGATCGGCGATGTCACAGGTCGCGGTGCGGCGCGGGTCGATGACGACGACCTTGAGACTGGGCCGCGCTGCCTTCGCCGCGGCCAGGCGCTGGTAGAGCACCGGATGGCACCAGGCGAGGTTCGATCCAGCGAGCACCACGAGGTCGGCCTCGTCGAGATCCTCATAGGTGCCCGGCACCGTGTCGGTCCCAAA
Organism: Pseudomonadota bacterium; assembly: GCA_038745585.1. Classification (GTDB taxonomy): domain Bacteria; phylum Pseudomonadota; class Alphaproteobacteria; order Rhodobacterales; family Rhodobacteraceae; genus HLUCCA09. Next base: position 12,059 of record JBCDLH010000002.1, on the reverse strand, counting down.
GGCGCGCTTGTGGCCGGCGACGGTCGAGGCCATGCAGAGCCGGCTGTTGGTGTCGATGTTGGCCGAGCCGATGAAGCCCTTCATCAGCTTGTTTGCCACGTAGTAGTCTTCGGTCAGGAGTTGACCGGAGACGTAGAAGGCGACCGCATCGGGCCCATGCGTCGCGATGGTCGCCGAGAACCTTTCGGCGACCTCTTGGAGTGCCGCGTCCCAGGACGCTTCCTGGCCGCCGACCTGCGGCGCGCGCAGCCGCTCGTCGTGGCGCATCGTCTCGCCGAGGGCCGAGCCCTTGGAGCAGAGCCGCCCGAGATTGGCCGGATGCGCTGGATCGCCCTTGACCGAGAGCCCGCCCGCGCCGTCTGGCGTCGCGCGCACGCCACAGCCGACGCCGCAATAGGGGCACGTCGTACGGATCGCGCAGGGGGGCAGGGACGCGGCCGTCATGGCTCAGGCGGCGCGCGCCGAACTGGGCCGCCCGCCGTCGCGGTGGGGCCCGCGGATCACAGCTTGATCTGCGTATTCATTCGGTGTCTCGAAGGGGCGGCCTTGGCCCTCGCGGGCGCCGTTGCAGCGGCGGATGACCGTCTCATCCTGCGAGGCTGCAACGGCCACCGAGGGGTCCGATTGGGTCGCTCCGTGGTAGCCGGGGCCAAAGATCAACGTGTCGCGCATGTCTGAGACATCGGTGCCATCGCGGATCAGGCCGAAAAACCAACCGCTGTCGCCGGTGTCGCCATACATCACAGCGCCCACGACGCGGTTTTCCTCGATCACGAGGCGCTTGTAGATGCCGCGCGCTGGATCGCGATAGACAAGGTCCTCGCTGGTTTCTGTTGCCGCAAAGCTGCCCGCGCTGAAGAGGTCGCACCCGGTGACCTTGAGCTTCGTGGAGAGCTCTTTTTGCACGAAGGTCGCGTCCTGGTCGGCGAGCGTCTGGGCCGCGACCTTGGCCTGATCGTAGAGCGGGGCGACGAGGCCGAAGAGGGCGCCGCGATGCTCGACGCATTCGCCAACGGCGAGGATGTCGGGATCGGATGTGCGCATCTGGTCGTCAACCACGACGCCTTTGTTGATGCTGAGCCCCGCCGCCTGGGCCAGCGCTGTGGCGGGACGGATGCCGACGGCCATGACGAGAAGGTCACAGGGCAGCGCCGTCCCATCGTCGAGAAGGAGGGCACGCACATGGCCGTTTTCGCCGAGGATCTCCTTTGAGTTTGCGGAGCAGCGGATGGTGATGCCTTTGTCGCTCAAGGACTTGCGCAGGAGGAACCCGGCGGCCTCGTCAAGCTGCCGCTCCATGAGGTGTCCCATGATGTGCACGACTGTCACGTCGACGCCGCGCGCCGCCATGCCCGCCGCCGCTTCGAGGCCGAGGAGGCCGCCGCCGATCACGACGGCCTTGTCTCCGGGCCCGAGGGACATCATCCGCTCGGTGTCCTCGAGGTCGCGATAGGCGATGACGCCGGCGAGGTCATGGCCCGGGAGCGGGATCATGAACGGGGTGGAGCCGGTGGCAAGGACGAGCTTGTCATAGGATAAGGGCGTACCGTCTTCGCCGGTGATGGTTTTGGCGGCAGCGTCGATCCCGGTGACGCGCTCGCCAAAGCGGGTCGCGATGCCGCGCGTCGCATACCAGGCGTCGTCATGCGTGACGATCTGCGGATAGGTTTTGTCGCCCGAGAGGACCGGCGACAGCATGATCCGGTCATAAGTGCCTCGCGGCTCGGCATTGAAGACCGTGATGTCCCAGTCGTCACCGGTCTCCGTCACATGCTCCAAGAGTCGCCCCGCTGCCATGCCGGCCCCGACGACGATAAGCTTCCGCGTCATCCCCCTCACTCCGCCGCGATCTTTGGTGCCACGGTTGGCTTTGGCTTTGGCGTGGCGCCGTGCTCGTACTCCTCCAGGAAATCGAGGACTTCCTGGCGGTAGGCGTAGTAATCGGGATGTTCGAGGAGGGCTTTTCGGCTGCGTGGGCGCGGGAGTTTGACGTCGGTGATCTTGCCGATCGTCGCGCGGGGGCCGTTTGTCATCATCACCACGCGGTCGGCCAGCAGGATCGCCTCGTCGACATCGTGAGTGACGCAGATCGCGGTCACCTTCGTGCGCGACCAGACCTCCATCAGCACCTCTTGCAGCTCCCACCGTGTGAGGCTGTCGAGCATGCCGAAGGGCTCATCGAGCAGCAGGAGTTTTGGCGAGAGAGCGAAGGCGCGGGCGATGCCGACGCGCTGTTTCATCCCGTTCGAGAGGTCGGCGGCTTGCTTGTCCATTGCGTCTGCGAGGCCCACGCGTTCGAGGTAGTACTCGACCACGTCTTGGCGCTCGGATTGGGAAGCGCGGGGGTAGACCTTGTCCACACCGATGGCGACGTTTTGCTTGGCGGTGAGCCAGGGGAAGAGGTTGGGCGACTGGAAGACGACGGCGCGTTCGGGGTCGGCGCCCTCCACGTGGCGACCATCGAGCTTAATGGCGCCTTTAGAGATCTCATTGAGCCCGGCGGCCATCGTCAGGACCGTGGATTTGCCGCAGCCGGAATGGCCGATAAGGGAAATGAACTCGCCTTTGTCGAGCTTGAGTTCGAAATCCTCGACCACCGTCAGCGGGCCTTTGGGCGTTGGGTAGACCTTGTGCAGCTGCGAGAAGTCGAGGAAGCGGTCCTCGCGCAGCCCCTCTTGCGCCTTTGCGACCGCGCTCGGCACGCCGTGGATCGGCGTGACATCGGGCAGGATGCGGGAGCCCTCGATCTTGGCCTCGATCCCGACATCCATGAGGTACTTCGTGACCTCGGCACGCAAGCTTTTGAAGGTCTCGTTGTGGTTCATCTCGCCCCGCTCGCGCGGGCGAGGCAGCGTGACCTTAAACTCATGGCCGAGCGTGCCGTCGGGGTTAAGCGCGATGATCCGGTCGGCGAGGATGATCGCCTCGTCCACATCGTTGGTGATGAGGACACAGGTTTTGCGATCGGCCTCCCAGATATGCTCGATTTCGTCCGCGAGGTTGGCGCGGGTGAGCGCGTCGAGCGCCGAGAGCGGCTCATCGAGGAGCAGCACCTCGGGGTTCATGGCCAGCGCGCGGGCGACGTTGACGCGCTGGCGCATGCCGCCCGAGAGCTCGGCCGGGCGGCGGGTGGTGGCGTGGCTAAGGCCCACCATCTTCACGTAGTGCGCGACTTTCTCCGCCCGATCTGCACGCGAGAGGCTGGGAAAGAGCGTGTCGACTGCAAGCGCCACGTTGCCCGTCACCGTAAGCCAAGGCATCAACGAGTAGCTCTGAAAGATCACGCCGCGCTCCGGGCCGGGGCCTGTCACGGGAGCTCCCTTATAGAGCACGCTCCCCTTCGTCGGCATCTCCAGCCCCGCGAGCAGGTTGATCAGCGTCGTTTTGCCGGTGCCAGAGAAGCCGAGGAGCACGAGGAACTCGCCTTCCGCGACCTGCAGGTCGATGTCTTTGAGCACATCGGTGCGATGCAGGCCCTCGCCAAAGCTCTTAGAGACACCTTTGAGTTCGAGAACGCTCATATCGGTCACCGATTGTTCGAGAAGGTGAACATGGACTGTATCGCGTACATCAGCCGGTCGAGGAGGAAGCCGATGATCCCGATGGTAAAGACTGCGACCATGATCTTGGCGAGGGATTGCGAGGAGCCGTTCTGGAACTCGTCCCAGACGAATTTGCCAAGCCCAGGGTTCTGCGCGAGCATTTCGGCCGCGATCAGGACCATCCAACCGACCCCGAGCGACAGGCGCAGGCCTGTGAAGATGAGGGGCAGGGCGGAGGGGAGGACGAGCTTGGTAATCTTCGTCCAGGTGTTCATCTTGAGGACCTTGGAAACGCTGACGAGGTCCTTGTCGATGGAGCTCACGCCGAGGGCCGTGTTGATCAGCGTCGGCCAGAGCGAGCAGAGCGTGACCGTGATCGCCGAGTTGAGGAAGGACTTCGAGAACCAGCCGTCATCTGTGACGTAGAGCGCCGAGACGACCATCGTGACGATGGGGAGCCAGGCGAGCGGTGAGACCGGCTTGAAGATCTGGATGATCGGGTTCATCGCCGCGTTCGCGGTGGGCGAGAGGCCGGCCATGATCCCAAGGGGGACGGCGATGACGGTCGCGATCAGGAAACCGAAAAAGACAGTCTGGATCGAGGTCCAGATCTGGTCGTAATAGCTTGGCGCGCCCGTATAGGGGATGTCGCGGACCCGGTCGGCCTGCCCGTTTTCAATGAGCCGCTGATTGCGCTCCTCGACGCGGGCCTTGAACTCGGCCTCCGACGCCGCTTTGGCTTGCGCGTCCTCATGAAGGTTGACGGCTTCGGTCCAGACTTGCGCGGGCCCAGGCACTGCGCCGAGGGAGGTCTGCACCTGTGGCGCGAGCGTACCCCAGAGAACGAGAAAGCCCGAAATCGCGAGAACCGGCACGCCGAGGAGGCGCCAGATCTCTTTGCCCTGGGCGCGCGGATTGTCTCCGGCTGCGGCGCGCAGCACCGGCGTGACCCAGGAGAGGCCGAGCACGGTCAACCAGCGGTCGGCCTTGGTGATGCGGGTGAAAAGCCGTTCGCGACGGGCCTCGCGGGCCGCGTCTTTGCTAAGGCTGTCGGGGTCGATCGCAGTCATGGCGGGCTCCGGTGCGGGTGTCGCGGGGAAGGTGTCTGTTTTGGGTGTCGGGACGGCGCGGGTGGCGCCGGCCCTCGGTGTTTGCGTTGAGAGGCCTGTGGCGTAATCCGTCTAGGGGCGCAAAACGGGCGGGCGGGGCCGGTGCCACATCCGGGGCCAACTCCGAGACAGATGCGACACGGGCTTTGCTTGCGATGCACCGTCGACGCTACTTCTTGGGTTGCCTCTCAGCCGGTGGGACGACCCCGCCCTACGCAGGGAGATCGCGTAGGGCGGGTCTCCTCCCACCGTTAGAGGGCCGGACGCGGGTCGTTACTGAGAACAAGCGACGGAGACCACGACACTGAGTACAAAAGGCCTCATTCATAGACGACCGGCGTCCCGCCCCGGGCCTCACCCCTGGACCTCGTTGCCGACCACGCGCTGATCGCCCTTCAGCCCGATCGGCAGGCTTTCGAGATAGGCGTTGGGCGTGCGGCCGTCATAGCCGATGCCGTCAATGATATCCTCGGCGGGCGTCGCGGCTTTGTAGCCGTCGCTGTCCCACGGGAAATCCGCCTCGTCCGCCAGGCCCTCATCGACCAGCAGACGCGCCGCTTCGAGGTAGATCTCGGGCTTGTAGACGGAGCGGGCGACCTCGTCATACCAGCTATCGGGCTTCTGCTCGGCGATCTGCCCCCAGCGGCGCATCTGGGTGAGGTACCAGATCGCATCGGAGTAGAACGGATAGGTCGCGTTGTACCGGAAGAAGACGTTGAAATCGGGGATGTCGCGCTTGTCGCCCTTTTCGAACTCGAAGAATCCGGTCATCGAGTTGGCGATCACCTCATAGTCGGCCCCGACATATTCCGGCCGGCTTAGAATCTCGACCGCTTCGGGCCGATTGGCATTGTCATTCTCGTCGAGCCAGATCGCCGCACGGATCAGCGCCTTGACGACCGCAAGGGTCGTGTTGGGGTTTTCGTCGGCGAACTCCTTGGTGATGCCGAAGACCTTCTCGGGGTTGTTCTTCCACATCTGGTAATCGGTGATGACGGGCACGCCGATCCCCTTGAAGACGGCCTGCTGGTTCCACGGCTCGCCCACGGCGTAACCATAGATCGTGCCGGCCTCCATCGTCGCGGGCATTTGCGGAGGCGGCGTCACCGACAGGAGCACTTCGGCGCCGATTTGACCGGTGATGTTCTCTGGGCTGTAATACCCGGGCTCGATCCCGCCGGCGGCGAGCCAGTAGCGCAGTTCGTAATTGTGGGTCGAGACGGGAAAGACCATCCCCATGTTGAAGGGCTTGCCCTGGGCCGCGTAATCCTCAACCACCGGCTTTAGCGCTTCGGCCGAGATCGGGTGCTGCGGGCGGCCATCGTCCATCAGCGGCACGTTGGGCTTCATCGCCTCCCAGATCTCGTTCGAAACGGTGATGCCGTTGCCGTTCAGATCCATCGAGAAGGGCGTGATGATATGCGCCTCGGTGCCGTAGCCGATCGTAGCGGCCAGCGGCTGGCCTGCGAGCATGTGGGCGCCGTCGAGCTGACCGTCGATCACGCCGTCAAGCAGGACCTTCCAATTGGCCTGCGCTTCGAGCGTGACAAAGAGCCCTTCGTCGAAGAAGTAGCCATTTTCGTAGGCGACCGCGAGCGGCGCCATATCGGTTAGCTTAATGAAACCAAAGGTCAGCTCGTCCTTTTCGAGGTCGAGCATTTCGGCGAAGGCCGGGCCGGCGAGGGCGGTGCTGGCGGCGAGTGCGCAAAGCAGCTTGGAGGTCATGAGAGGTCCTTTCGGTCGGACGGCGCAAGCTGGAGGAGAAGGGCGCCGGAAAACGAAAAAAGCCGCAGATCGTCAGGAGCGCGACACGCGCCATGCGATCAAGCGGCTTTGCCTGGAAGTGTCCCAAGCGGTGGGACGCGGGTGTCGCGGAACGCCCTTGCTCCTGCGATGCTGCAAGAAGTCCCAAGTGCCCAGGAAGCGTCAACGTATAAATGGTGCGCATGGACGGATTTCATGCTGCATGGCAGCAATCAGTCCAAAAGCTGCCAGTTTTTGCGTCATCCATGTGCCGACGGGTCGAAAACCGCGCCATCAAAAAAGCCATCCCGCTCCAATACGAGCGTCCCGCGCTGCGAGGCGACGGGGGTCGGCGTGGGAATCGCGCCTTCGACTTTCTCCGACGCGCCGGGCAAATCGGCAAGCGAGGGGCTTAGCGCGGCACGGTATAGGTCAGAGCGGAAGACCTGCCGTCCGGCCTTGGCGGCCGCTGCGCGGTCGAGCCCCAGCCGCGCTGCGAGGCGGTCGGCGATCCAGGCCGCTTGGGAGCGCCAGGGAAAACCCGCCGCGCCTTCGTAGACGCGCAAGAAGCCCGGGACGTGGCGCCGTTTGCCATCGCCTGTGACGACAAGACTGCCCGTCAGGGCGCGTTCGACGATGTCGGCCGACATATCGAGATAGGCAGGCCCGGCGAGGATCTCGGAGGCCGTCGAGAGGTTGCCGGGATGAGAGATCCAGCGCTGCGCCCGCCAGGTCGCACGGATGAGCTGCGCCGTGCGGACCGGGTCGGCCTCCGCCCAATCGTGGCGCACGGCGAGCACCTTCTCACAGGCCCCCGCCCAGATCGCCGAGCCCGGCAAGAGGAGCGCGCCGTGCCCTTCTTCGACGGCGATGGAGCCCCAGGGCTCGCCCACGCAGAAGGCGTCGATCTCGCCACGCGCGAGCGCTGCCGCCATCAGCGGCGGCGGCACCGTGCGCACGTCGAGCCCTTGGGGGCTCGGCAGGCCGAGGGCCGCGAGCCAATAGTAGACAAGTTCGGCATGCATCGAGAACGGAAACGGCACGCCCATCCGTAGCGTCCCCTCCGCAGCAGCAAGCAGCGCGCGCCCCGCAGCGTAGGCATCATCGAAGCCGAATTCGTGCCCCTGCGCCGCGAGCCGCTCGGCCAGCTGTGCCGAAACACCCACGACGTTGCCATTGACCGAGAGAACCGCGACGGCATCAAGCCGCGCGGGCATGCCGCCGAGACCCAGTGCCATCGCGACCGGCACGGGAGCCAGCATGTGAGCGGCCTCGATCTGCCCCAGCGCCAGCTCGTCGCGCAGTGCCGACCAGGACGGGGCAGCAGTCAACTCGAGCGACAGGCCCTCTTCCTCGGCAAAGCCGATCTCGCGCGCGATCGCGAGCGGCGCGCAATCGACGAGCGGGATAAAACCCGCACGGAGCGCCGTTGCGTTCACGACAGGAGACCCGCCGACGAGACGAGCGCCTCGGCCACCTCGGCCACGCGCTTGCCCTGGTCCATCGCCGTGCGCCGCAGAAGGGCGTAGGCCTCATCCTCGTCAACGCCGCGCGCCTTCATGATGAGGCCCTTCGCGCGATCGATGATCTTACGCTCCTCGAGTGCGCGCTTGGTCGCCTCAAGCTCGGTGCGCATCTGCTGAAACATTTGGAACCGAACGATGGCCGCATCGAGGATCGGGCGGATCCGGTCGGGCTGCATCCCATCGACGACGTAGGCTGAGACGCCAGCCTCGATGGCCGCGCGTGTCAGCCCGTCGTCGGAGCGGTCGACAAACATCGCCACGGGCCGCTCCATCGGCGAGGACGCAAGCGTCAGTTCTTCGAGGACGTCGCGGGAGGGGCTGGCGATGTCCACGAGCACTATATCCGGGTCGCGCGCCGAGATTGCCCGCGCGAGCCCGCTCTCTGAGCCAATGATGTGTACGTCGTTCTTGTCCGGCGCGCCGAGCGTTTCGGCGATGAGCTTTGCCCGGTCCGGATCGGGCTCGACGACGACGATGGAAAGCGGTCTGGTCACGCGGCAGCAAAACGCAAGGCACCCGGGCAAACGGGCGGGGAGCCCCCGTGTTCTGCCCCTTCTGACCGACAGACCAGACGACACTCTGCATCCGCCGCTTCCAGTGGCCTCCGTTGCCCGAAAAGCGGGCAGAGCGTTTGCTTGGGGTCAGTTTTTGAAGCGCCGTGGGAGGCGGATCCGGGTTGTGGGCGGCAGTGAGGACCGGCGACAGGACTTGCAGCGCCGCATCAGGGCAGGTAGGGAGCACCCGGCGGGTGATTAGCTCAGTGGTAGAGCGCTTCGTTCACATCGAAGATGTCGGGAGTTCAAATCTCTCATCACCCACCAACTATCTCACTGAAATCAAAGCTTATTTTGTTCCAAGAAACTGATTTTGCGAAGTGATCCTTGGTTCTGTGAACCTAACTCGCGGTTCTTATGTCCATGAAATCCAAGACATCAACCGCTTGCTGCATGTGTTGCGGTAGGTACCGCGCATAGGTTTTGAACGTGATCGCGGTGTTGCTGTGCCCCAGGCATTGACTCACCATTTCAAGCGGCACTCCCTCGCTGAGCATGGTCACCGCCGCCGTGTGCCGCAGGTCATGAATGCGCACGTGGCCCAGCTTCGCGCGCTCAACGGCCGCGAGGATACCCTTCCGCACCTTCTTCACCGGCTTGGCGCCATGCTCGATCACGTAGTCGGTGAGCGCCGCCTCCTTTGCCGAAGAGAGCGCAGCCCGCGTCATCCCAGACATAGGGACAATGGCGCGCCCCTTGCGCGTTCGGCTATCTGGTAGGCGAAGGTTGATTGATCCGGCCTCGAAGTCGATTCGGTCCCATGTCAGGTCTAGGATCGCGCCAACACGTGCAGCGGTCCCGAGAAGTAGGATGACAGCAAGACGAGTGTGAGGTGCCCTTGTCGCCTCGACGAGCGCGCGCATTTCCACCTTGTCGAGGATGCGCTTGTCGGTCTCGGGCTTCGCCGGTCGCCATATCGCCGGCGCCTCTTCAATGACCTTGGTCTTTACCGCCCAGGAGAGCGCCATGCGCAAGTGGCCTAGCTCGGTGTGGACTGTGCCATCTGACTTGCCTTGCTCGAGGCGCGTGGCTCGGTAGGCGAGACAAAGGTCCTTGTCGATGTTTGCCGGTGTGTGAGCTCCGAAGTGCTGTAAGACCGCCTTGCCGGTATAGCCCATGGTGACGCCCGCTGGCCGATCGCCGAGATCCTTGACGTAGGCCTCCCAAATCTCGCTCACCGTTGCGCCCCGCGGCTCAGAGCGGGCGCTCTCTCGGCGATAGACCTCTATTGCTTCCGCCTCGGCTTCCGTTCGGGTGCGTGCCTCAAGGCTATGACGCCGTCGTCGTCCGACCTCGTCCCGCCAATAGACACAGAACCCTCCTCGGAACCTTCCGATACTGATGTTGGACATTCGTATTCCTCAACTGCTTTTGCTGGGATGCGGAACATCCTCCCCACGCGGAAGTGTTTGAGGACGCCGCGCTTGCACAGTTGCCTGACAGTCTCGTCTGAGCAACCCCAGCGATTGGCCAGATCCTCCGGCCGGTATGGACGCACTGACGTCATGAGCCACCTTCGTTGAGGGTAAACTTCTCATTCCCTGTTGGATAAAGTGACAGGCGATAGGAGTAGTCGGTGAAGCCCTCAAGGAGCACGTCCATAGCCTCTTGAAACGAAGGTGCGAGCGTCAGGTGGTCATGCGGTAGCATCACGTCACCGATAAATAGCACCGCGACCGTTAGGCCGCCCTCGCTCTGATAGGACGCTCGCCGGAGTGCCTCCTCCGCCGCCTCAGCGCCAACATCCTCCTCGAAGTGAAAGGCATAGACGCGACTGTGGGGCGCAGTAGTGCCGTCTGACTTGAAGTAGCCGACCATATCCGGGCTCTCATCCCAGGATGAAACCCACAAGTAGGTACCAGCCACGAGCACCACTAGGCCGATAAGTCCAGTAAAGCTTTCTCTTCTTTTCTCAGTCATATCGTCTCTCCTTTGAAGGTCTTGTTGAGTTCAAGTTGAAGTCGCTGGATCTCGGCGGCGGCGTCCGCCGAGATCTCGAGTAGGCCGGAGCGCTTCGCGATCTCACCGCGTAGGGTCAGGAGCGCGATGCGGTCGATCTTCGCCGTGAGGATGGCCTTGGCTTTGGGGGTCATGTCGGGGTCGCCTCCACGCCAAGCGCCTCCCGGCCCTTCTGCGTCAATCGCCCGCCCGAGATGTAGCCACCCACCGATAGCGCCTCGATTGCGGCCCAGAACGCAGCGCCGGTTTTGATTCCGTCATTGTCCTTGGGGTCATCAACGTGCCGGAGAACGGCGACCTCATACGTGCATAGGGCCATCACGAAGCGCCCCGCAGGCCGAGCCGCTTGAGCGCAACTTCGAGCGCCTCGACACTCTCTTGGTTGTCGGCCATCGCCGCAGCAAACTCCGCTGGCCTCATGTCGCCCTTGTCGCGGAGGTATTCTTCGCGCTGGCGCGACAGGCGCTTCCGCAGCTTACGAAGGATCAGGCTCGCTCTCTCATTGGTCATAACGGTTTACCCTTTACGCAGCGCGCATGTCGTGAATGCGCTTGTCGAGTTGATCGCCGATATTGGCGAGTGCGAGGAGAAGCTCGTCGGTGTCCGCGTCTGCGATCATCGCGCGGATGTCGGACCAGCGAGGTGGCATCTGAGGCTTCGGACTAGGATCGACGAACTCGATCTCTAGGGCTGGACCCCCTGTCTCCTCAGTTTTGGGGCTGTCGAACACCGGGACGCCGACACTCGCTAGCTCATCCCAGAGCGGCCCGAGGAGGGTCGCAATAACGGATTGGCTCGCCCGATTGCTCTTGGCGCTCTTGTCGATATGACCGAGGATCTCGATCATCTTCTCGACGCGGCCGGCGTTCGTTGGGTTGTCAAAAGCCATCTACACTCACTCTCCTCATGTTACTCTGTATCGTTTTCCTTGGGCAATTGTGCGGCGCTATCTCTGATGATGTCCTCTAGTGGACGCAGAACCCGCCCGGTTCCGCGGCACGCGCCGCATCGGTTCGGGCGGCCGTCAGCGCGAGGACGACCTATCCGTGTCACGCCCGTCCCTTTGCACCGCTCGCAGCGCATTCCGTTCCCACGAAGAAACGGGTTGGGTATTAGGCCGCCTTCTCACCGCGTGAACGGATCGCATCAAGCTCCGCCTCGAGTTCGGCGATGCGCTTGATCGCAGCGTCGGCCGCGCGAAAGCTCAAGGATGCAGCGGCCTTAGGGTCTGAGGCGATTGCCTCGAAGATCTCTTCGATGGTCACTTCGCGCAGATCATTAATCACAGCCTCGGAGAGGCTCGACCTCATCCCCAGACTGCCTTTGAGCGCCAAGGCGACCGTCGCGACCAGGGCGTCAACGTCACCCGAATTGTCGATTGTCACATCGGCGGCGAAGTCGATTTCCTCGCTGGCGTGTGGGCGCACGCCGGGCGCGGCGCGCCCCTCCATGCGCCAGATCTCACCGCCAAGTTCGCGGATCATGGCGGCCTCGTTGGCGTAGCGGACGTCATCGAAAACGACGGGCACACCCTCGGCGAGATAGCTCTCGGCGGCGGGCCTTGCGATCTCAACCCAAAGATCGGGGTGGATACACTGCCGACCCCATTCGTCGCCGAGCGTCTGC
>JBCDLH010000001.1:0-590379 GCA_038745585.1 Pseudomonadota bacterium | reverse complement strand
GGGCGGGCGGGCGGGTCAACCCTTCTCGCTCGGGAGCTTCGAGACCAGCCGCAATGAGACGGACAGGCCTTCGAGCTGATAGTGGGGGCGCAGGAAGAACTTCGAGGTGTAGTAGCCGGGGTTGCCCTCGACTTCCTCGACGACGACCTCGGCGGAGGCCAGTGGCTGGCGCGCCTTGACGTCTTCCGGAGAGGTCTCCGAGTTCACATCGACATACTGGTCGATCCATTCCTGCAGCCAGTTCTGCATGTCCGACCGACCTTTGTAGGAGCCGATCTTGTCGCGGACGATGCACTTAAGATAATGCGCAAACCGGCAAGTCGCGAAGAGATAGGGCAGCCGCGCCGCGAGGTTGGCGTTCGCGGTTGCGTCCGGATCGGTATACTCGGCCGGGTTGTGCAGCGACTGCGCGCCGATGAACGCCGCAATGTCGGAATTCTTGCGATGAATGAGGGGCATCATGCCGTTCTTGGCAAGTTCCGCTTCACGCCGGTCAGAGATCGCGATCTCGGTCGGACACTTTTGGTCGACGCCGCCATCGTCCGTCGGGAAGGTGTGCGACGGCAGGTTCTCGACCGCACCGCCAGACTCGATCCCGCGGATCCGGCTGCACCAGCCGTATTCCTTGAACGAACGGTTGATGTTGACAGCCATGCCATAGGCGGCGTTGACCCAGCTATACTTGTTCGAATCCGCGCCTTCCGTGTCCTCTTCAAAGGCAAACTCTTCGACCGGATCGGTCTTTGAGCCATAGGGCAAGCGGCCAAGAAACCGCGGCATCGCGAGGCCGAGATACTTGCTGTCCTCGCTTTCGCGGAGCGAGCGCCAAGCGGCGTATTCCGGCGTCTGGAAGATCTTCGTCAGATCTCGCGGATTGGCGAGCTCGGACCAGCTGTCCATCTGAAAGAGCGTCGGGTTGGCGCCCGTGATCAGGGGCGCATGGGCGGCCGCGGCGACCTTCGACATCTCACCCAAAAGCTCGACATCGGGCGGCGAATGATCAAAGTGGTAATCCGCGACGAGCGTGCCATAGGGCTCGCCGCCGAACTGGCCGAATTCCTCTTCGTAGATCTTCTTGAAGATCGGCGACTGGTCCCAGGCAGTCCCTTTGAATTTGCGCAGCGTCTTGTGCAGCTCTTTCTTTGCGATCGGCATTACGCGGATCTTAAGCATCTCGTCGGTCTCAGTGTTGTTGACGAGATAATGCAAGCCGCGCCACGCGCTTTCCAATTGCTGGAAATCCGGGTGATGCAGGATAAGGTTGACTTGCTCGGTCAGCTTTCTGTCGATCTCAGCGACGATCCCTTCGATCGAGCGCAGCGCATCGTCGGAGACCAGATCCGTATTGGCGAGCGCCTGCTCGGCGAGCGTCTTGACAGCCTGCTCGACGGCCGTCTTGGCCGTATCGGATTTGGGGCGAAACTCCTTTTGTAGGAGGTTCTCGAAATCCGACGAGCCAAATACCGTGGCTTCGCCGGCGCCAGAGACTTCCGTTTCCGTTTCGGCCATGGGTTACTCCGCGTCTTTCTGCTCTGCGTTATCGGTTTGGGGGGCGGGCTGCGCTGCGAGCGTCTTCAGCAGCGCAGGGTCTTGGATGATCTTCCCGATCAGGTCCTCGGCACCGCTCTTGCCGTCCATGTAGGTCATCAGGTTCGACAACTGCGTGCGCGCATCGAGAAGCTTTTTCAGAGGCTCGACCTTGGCGGCGATGGCGGCGGGGCTGAAATCGTCCATCGACTCAAAGGTGATGTCAACCGCCACGTTGCCCTCGCCAGTCAGCGTGTTGGGCACGGTAAAGGCGGCGCGCGGCGCCATCGACTTCATCCGATCGTCAAAGTTGTCGACGTCGATTTCGAGGAACTTGCGATCTGCAACGGCCGGCTGCGGCGTCTCCGACTTGCCAACGAGATCGGCCATCACGCCCATGACGAACGGCAACTGAACCTTTTTCTCGGCGCCGTAAAGCTCGACATCGTATTCGATCTGCACGCGCGGCGCGCGATTGCGCGCGATGAATTTCTGGGAACTTCCCGACATGTGCCCTTGCTCCTTCGCATCCTTCAAACGGGAGTCTCAGCCGCGTGGTGGGCGGCCGACCCGAGTGGCTAGTAGGTCTCTTCTTCTTCGATTCCGCCGATCAGATTGACGTTTTCAACGCCCAACGGGGCCATGTCCTTCATGATCGTAAGAAAGTCCGCACTTACGAGCTTTTTTGCACGCAATAGCAGGATCGGAACCGGGCTCGAAGGCTCGTTTCGTTCGTAATAGCTGATAATGCGGTCGAGTGCCGCTGTGACATCGTTGGGCGAGTTGATGTTGCCTGGAACGCCGCCACGCGTGGGCCCTGCGGCCATTGCCGCGGCATCGCCCTCGTCGCCAGCGACGTCGTCTTCCGCCGCCTCGTCGGCCGCGCCGGTGCCTTCGCGGAGGTGATGGACGAGCTGCTGCAGAAGCTTGACGAGCGGGTCGAGCTCGGGCCCCTGACCAGGCGTCTCCTCGTCGAACTTTGCACTGATCGCTTTCACATCGCCGAGTGCGGTCACCGCACCTGTCAGCGTCTCCGAAAGGTCCTCGTCGTCGCTATCCTCAAAGGCCGCCGAAATCGCGGCCCGATCCGGGATCTCTTCGTCGGCCGAGGACGGCTCGATCTCGCCATTTGCAACTTGGATCTGCCGCAAGCTGTAGGCCCCAAACATCCTGCTCGATGTGAGCGGCGCGTTGCGGAGGTTGCGCAGGATGCGGTCGGGATCGGCCAGCGCGAGGACGGCATTGACTCGCATCGTTGGATCGTTGTCGTCCTCTTCGTCGAGCTGCGGGTGACACGTCTCCCAGTATTCGTCGAGGCACCGGCGAAGATAGCTCGTGCACTCCGCGAAAGCCGCGAGCCCCTTCATCTTGAGCTGCGCCTCGGCCAGAAAGATCGCGGCGCGCAGATCGTGACTGCGTTCAAGGATCGAAAGCGCCTTGGGGGCAACCTCCTTATAGTCGGGGTCCTCGCCCGGCGTAATTGTGTCTCCGACCTGACGCTCCTCGCCCGGTTGAGCGGCGATCTCCATGTCCGTGAAGTCCGCATCATACTCCAAGTCGTCGCCGCTCGGCGCGTCGTCAGACCGACTTTGGAGAAGGGCATCAAGGTCCATAATCTTCCTCGGAGGCACATGGGGCCAGGCGGTGCCCTAGCGGCACTTCAAGCTTCGGCGGGACGCTAACACACATATTTCAAAACGCCAGCCTCGGAACCTGCGGTTATTGCTTAACCAAGGGCGCATCTAGAATAAGTGTGTGCGTCTCATGAAAAGGATTAGGCGATTTATCGACGTGCAAGAGTGCAACACCGTCGACAGGGCGCCGGAGACCCCATTACCATCATGAAAAGGATGATGGCGCTGCGGGCCCTTCGATGCTCTCCTAAGCCCGAAGCCTAACCAACAGTAAGAGCCTGGAGGGACCAGACCATGCCGATGGAAGCCGAAGATCTCGCCGAAATGGAATCGCTCATCCAAGTCGCCCGCAAGCGCGAGGTGAATTATGCGATCTGCATGGGAAAGAACCCGGAAGGCACGATCTTCATGCTTCATCGCAAGAAGAAGGCCGAGATCCTCGCCCGCCTGGCCAAGCGAGAGGGGGAAACGGCAAAACTCGCCTACGGCACCTGTCAGGTGAAAGGGAAAAAGATCTTCTTGCGCGCGATGGAAGATCCGCCGCCAGCCATGGCCCGGCAGATGAAGGTCTTCCTCAAAGACAATGGCATCCCCTTCAAGGTCACGATCCTCGACGCCAACGGCAACGAGATCGACAACGACGGCGATGAGGGCGACGACGACGATCTGGACGTCCTGGCTGGGGATGGCGGTCAATCGGGCCCCTCTCCCGACCTCGACGACATAGCGCAGGAGGAGCTCGCCGATCCGCTTCAGGCCCGGTGGCTCGCGCTCCTCGGGCCGCTGGGCAAAGCCTATGACGCGGCTATGGCGCAGAACCCGCCCTCGGCCGCCAAACTCGAAGCGGCCTGGACGATGGCCAGGGAAAAGGCCGAGGCTGGCGATTACAAATCCGCCCTCGCCGTCGCGAAAAAGCTTGCCCCCGCGCTCGCCACGGTCACCGGCACGCCAAACGTGGAGGATGCGGCCCCAAGCCCCGAAGCCGCGAAGTGGTCGCGGATCGCGGCCGCCATTGACCCGCTCTACGCTGCGGCGATGAAGACCAACCCCGCAAATGCGACCAAGCTCAGCGCGGCATGGGCGATGGCCACCGAAAAGGCCGCTGCCGGAGACTACACCGCGGCGATGACGATCGTCGCCAAGCTCAAGCCCGCCCTAGACGCGGCGGCCAAGGGCGGCGGTGGCGACGCGCCAAGCGGAAAGACCAACATCGTTGCCTTCCAAAAGTCGCGCGTCCTGTGGGCAAGTACACGCAAAAAGATGCACTCCGAGATGCAAAAGCTCGAAACCGCAATTGCAAACGCCGTGAAGGAAGACCCCGACCTTGCAGATATCGCGGGCAAGGTCGGCGCGCTCAGCACGCGCCTCAACGTCTTCGATGAAGATCTCGAAGATATCCTGGACAAGGTCACGAACGCCGAGGACGAGGCGGAACGCGCGAAGCTGAAAGAGACGGCGCTTGCCAAGATCAAGGCGTACCAGACCGCGCTCGATGAGGACTTCTTTAAAGCGGTCGACAGCGACAACGGCTTTGCCAATGTCAGCGTCGCCAGCGCGGCGAACGCGTCGCTGGCCTCGATCGCCAAGGCCATCGCGAGTTGACGGCACGCTGTGCCGTCAGCGCCGCCCCCGCCGCCCCGGCGTGCGCGACAAAAACCCCGGCGGTCGCTTGGCGACCCAGGCCGCAAAACGCGCAAGTCGGGGATGTGCGCGGAGCGCTTCTGGCGTGTTATAGACGCGCGCCAGTTCCGCCTCGGTCAACGCGGCATGCACCTCCTTGTGGCAGATGTGATGCATCAGGACGGTCGGCCCGCCCTTTCCGCCTTTGAGCTTGGGGACGAGGTGATGCAGGCTTTGCGGCACGTCGCGCGGGATCGGCCGCGCGCAAAGGGGGCAGATCGGATCGGCCGGATCGTCCTCGCTCGTCTGCCCCGTCACATGCATCCCCATCGCTTGCCGCCCAGGCCGTGACCCGTCAGAATGGCGCGCAGGCGTGCGCTGGCAAGGGAGAGACACATGGACAGAGACTTCGGGGCAGGCCCATAAGCGCTCCCACCGCGCTGGTCGTTGGCAGTGGCCCTGCCGGCCTCATTGCGACCGAGGCGCTTGCCCGCGCCGGTCTCTCGGTCACTCTCGCTGACGCCAAACCGTCGATCGGGCGAAAGCTCCTTATGGCTGGCAAGAGCGGGCTCAACATCACCAAGGACGAAAGCGCTCATGCCTTCGGGGCCGCTTTTGGCGCGGCGGCGACCCCGTTGGCGCCGATGCTCGCCGCATTCGGGCCGGCCGACGCCAAAGCCTGGGCCGAAGCGCTGGACCAAGAGATCTTCACCGGCTCATCCGGTCGCGTCTTTCCGGTCGCAATGAAAGCCTCACCGCTTCTGCGCGCCTGGGCCGCACGGCTCAACGAGCTTGGTGTGCGGACCGAGGTGCGCTGGCGTTGGGTCGGGTGGGACCGGGCGGGCGCGCAGCGGATCGAGACCGAGAGCGGTCCTCGCCACCTTCGCCCAACGGTGACCGTGCTCTGTCTTGGCGGGGCAAGCTGGGCGCGGCTCGGCTCGGACGGAGCTTGGGTCGCGCCCTTTCGAGCGGCCGGCATCCCGCTTGCGCCGTTCCGCCCCGCCAATGTCGGCATCGCCGTTCCATGGTCTGCGCCGATGCGCGGTCATGCCGGCGCCCCGCTCAAGGCCTGCGTCTTCCGTGTCGGCGCCCAAAGCGTCCGCGGCGAAGCGATGGTCTCGCAGACGGGCCTTGAAGGCAGCGCGATCTATGCGCTGTCGCCCGCTTTGCGCGATGGTGCAGCGCTAGAGATCGACCTCGCGCCAGATCTCAGCCAGGATGCCTTGACCGCACGCCTTGCCCGGCCACGCGGCAAGGCGAGCATGGCCAACCATCTGAGAAAGGCGACCGGACTGCCCCCGTTGAAACGCACCCTCTTGCACGAAGCCGGGCCGCTGCCGTCAGAGCCCGCGTCCCTCGCCGCTCGGATCAAGGCGCTCCCCATCGCCCATGGCGGCGCGCGCCCGCTCGATGAGGCGATCTCGGTGGCGGGCGGTGTCCGGTGGGAGGGGCTGACCGAAGGCCTGATGCTCAAGGCGCGCCCAGGCACGTTCGCCGCCGGTGAGATGCTTGACTGGGAAGCCCCAACCGGCGGTTATCTCATTACCGGCTGCCTCGCGACAGGGCTCTGGGCTGGGCGCGCGGCGGCGGCCTATGCCCGCGCACCTTGAGCGCTTTCGGCCTTCGCTGCCACGGAGCGGATGCAGGCAACACACGCCTCTGGCGCCGTGATCGGCAGCATGTGCCCCCGGCCCTTGAGCGTTTCGACGGAAAAGCCATGCGCCGCCATCGGCCCGCCCTGCTCCCCGGGCGACAAGAGGGCATCGTCTTCCGCCAGGAGCACAGCCCCGGGCGCTGTGATCTCGCCATAGCGCGCCGCAAGTCCGACCATGTCATCGCCCGATGCCATAAAGTCTCCAGAGGCTGCGACATATCCTTTCGGCCGCAGCCCAAGCGCCCCTCCCGCGCGCACCACGAAGTCGTTTGGCCAGGGCTCGGGCGCAAAGACGGCGTCGAGCGTCGCGCGCGCCTGCCGCTGCGCTAGGGGCACAGCGACGGTGTAGGCCAAAAGGCGGCGGAATAGGCGCGAGCGCACGGCCAGCCCGGCAAACGCAGGGTGCGGCTTGCGCACGGGATGCGTCAGCGGTGTCAGGAGTGCGAGACCTGCGACATCGTCTGGCCGCTCGAGCGCCATGGCCAAGACCACCGCGCCGCCGAGCGAATGCCCGCAGAGGACCGGCCTTTCCACCCCAAGCGTGTCGAGCGCCGACCAGATCATCCGCGCCTGTTCGGCCAAAGCGGCAAGATCGTCGGTCTCGCGCGTTGAGTATCCGCAGCCGGGCCTATCGAGCGCGATGACATGGTGGTCACCTGTCAGAAGGTCGGTCATCGCGTAGGTATAGTGCTGGAGTTGCCCCGATAACCCGTGGATCAGAACGACGGGCGGCTTGTCCTTGGCGCCGGCCTCGACGACGTGAAGCGCGCCGCCCGGCACATCGATCATGCGCCCCGGCCTCGGCACGAGCCGCTCCGCCCCGCGCGCGATACGCAGCGACCAGAGGCAGAGTGCAAAGGCCAAGAGCCCGGCGAACAGGCCGATAAGAACGAGGGTGGGGCCAAGCGTTGCCATTACGCGCTCGCGGCTGCGCCTTGGGCCATCGCGCGCTGCAATGCGGGGCGCTCGGCCATACGGTCGAGGTAGCTGCGCAAGCGGGGCTCGACGACTGGAAAGTGCGCTGTATGCGCCCAAGACCCGCAATGCGTTAGGATGATATCAGGCACACTCATCATGTCGCCCATCAAAAAGGGCCCCTCCGCCATGCGCGCGGCCAGCGTCTTCTGCGAGCGTTCGAACTCCCAACGCAGACTGTCCTTGATCGCGCTCTGGCGCAGCTCGGCGGGCAGGACAAAGGAATGGCGCGCCGCCATCCAGAGCGCAGCATCAAACTCATCGAGCAGGAACTGCGTGAGGCTATCCTGGCGCGCGCGATCAAGCGTTCCGGCCGGATGGGTTAGGCGCCCATGCTTATCGGCAAGGTATTGTAGGATCGCGGTGCTATCGGTGATCGGCGTGCCGTCCTCGATCAGCACCGGCACCTTGCCGGCTGGGTTCACCGCGATCACATCGTCCGAGCGGGGCGGCGCGGCGACATGGTCATAGGCCACGCCCAACTCTTCCATCATCCACAAAACGCGCAGCGCGCGGCTGCGGGACCCTCCGATCACTGTATACATGGGCGCCCCTGCTCCTCGGTTGAGCTGCTCTCCCCAAGGCCAAAGGCTCTCACGGGGAAGAGGCGCCGTCCAGACCGGATCGGGGGCCTTACCATAGGCCGCGCATCGCAGCCTGGATGCGGCTGGGTGTGTGATCAGCGTGACGCGGCCGTCTCAGGTCCCGTAGCGGGCGAGAAACATCGAAACCGCGCCGTCAGCCACGCGTTGACGCTCGGCGGCCGAGAAATCGCGCGCAATGCCAAAGATCATCCGCGGGAAGAGATCGGCCTTACAGAGCTCGGCGAACTGATCTGCGGCAAGCGCAGGGTCCTCGACCGACAGCTCGCCCCGCGCGCAGGCCCGCCGAATGTAATCGGCCAGAATGTCCCGTCCACGCTGCGGCCCGCAGAGCCAAAACTCGCGCCCGATCTCGGGAAAGCGCTCGGCCTCAGCAACAACGATGCGAAAGACGCCCCGCCCGAATGGCGACAGCACAAAGGCCATCATCCGGTGCGCGGCAAAGGGCAGGATCTCGGCGGGTGGGCGCGACATGTCGAGCTCTTCGAGCGCGTCGTCCGTCTGTCGCCGACACTCGATGCTGGCGACCTCCATGAACAAGAGCCGCTTGTCCGCAAAATAGGAATAGAGCGTCGCCTTCGACACGCCCGCGGCCCGCGCGATATCGTCGACGCCCGCACCCTCAAAGCCGGCCGCAAGAAACACCTCGCGCGCGCCCGCGATCACCTGGTCGTACTTTCGCCCTCGCTTGGCGGGGACTTCGGCTGACCGATCGGGCTGGCGCTGTACGTTCATCGCTCCTCCTGCCAGCTCAGCATAGCCTTCCCGGACGCCTGCCGGCAAGGCGGGGCCATCTTGGCCTTACGCCTCGGCTAGGCTAGGGGCGGAGGCGATGGTCGCGATCTTCTTAGAAACCTTGCCATTCTTCGGGCTCATCGGCGTCGGCTATTGGGCCGGACGCACCGGCTTCTTCACGCCCGAGGCCACTGCGTATCTGACGAAATTCGTCTTCTACTTCGCCCTCTCGGCGATGCTCTTTCGCTTCTCGGCCGATCTTTCGCTGTCCGAGATCGTAAGCCTGCCCTTTATCTACGCCTACCTCACAGGAAGTGTCGCGGTGTACGTTTTGGCAACGCTCGTGGCGATCTTGCGCCGCTTGCCGGTTGATCAGACCGCGGTCGAGGCGCAATGCGCCGTCATCGGCAACACGGGCTTTCTTGGCGTGCCGATGTTTGTGCTGCTCTTGGGGCTAGAGGCTATCGGCCCCTTGATGCTGCTGCTCGCGATGGATCTCATCGTCTTTTCCTCACTGATTGTCATCCTCATTGTCGGCAGCCGCGACGGGCGCATTCGTCCGGCCGTCCTCCGCACGGTCGGCTTGGGCCTTCTCAAAAACCCGATGATCGTGTCGATCAGCGCGGGGCTTGTCTGGTCGGCCCTCGATTTGCCGTTTCCAGACCCGCTCGAGAGCTTTCTCGGGCTCTTGGGGGCCGCGGCGACGCCCGGTGCGCTCTTTGCCATCGGCGCGTCGCTCGCAGGCCAGAGCGCGGAGCGGGTCAGCGTCGCGCTCTGGCTTTCGACCGCAAAGCTGGTGTTGCATCCGGCTGCCGTCGCCGTCGCCGCGCTGGTCCTCTTCGACGTCGAGCCCTTCGCCGCGACGGTGATGATCGCGGCCTCCGCGCTGCCGGTGGCAGGCAACGTCTACATTTTGGCCCAGCATTACGGCGTCGCCCCGACGCGCGTCTCGGCGGCGATCCTCTTCTCCACGACGGCGTCGATTGTGACCTTGCCCATCGTCATTGCTTGGCTCTCGCCCTAAGGCGGCGCTTGCCCGGCCGCAACGCCTCAAATTCGCCACAGCAGACCGCTTAGGTTTTTGAGATTGCAGTGATTTGACGGGGCCGACATGTTCAGACCTTTCCGTATCGTTTTCAGTATCATTTCCCTGTCGCTGGTGCTTGGCTTTGCTGGGCTGCGCATGTCCGAACCGCCCAGCGCCAGTGCGTTCGGCGGCGGGTCGGACGCCCAATTGAGTCTCGCCTTCAAGCTCTATGGCGCCCTCTACGCGTTCGCCAACAAAGCGCCGATGCCCGATTTCGGCGGCCTTATGGATGGCAGTATGGCCTTTTTCAACAACGGCCCCCGACCGCCCGATGTCGGCCGACCGGGCTTCAGCGACAGTAATATGGGGCAGGGCCTCTCGGCGCTGCGCGAACGGCAGACGGGCGTCAAAACCGGGCCCATGGGCTATGGGGACATGGTCGATCAAGTCGAAAAGCAATTGCGCGCCGGAACGTCCGGCCTTGCCGGAACGTCCCGCAATGGGCCGCCCCCAGCCGAGGCGCGCCGTATCGTCGTCGGCGAGTAGATCGTCCGGGGCCAGGCCTCGGGGCCGTCGCCGCCCCGCCCCCCCATGCCGCGCTTTTCCCTTTTGGGCTTGGTGCCTGCATGGTTCACTGCGCCCATGGCCGATGGGCGGAAGGGACAAGGCATGGCGCGCAAGACAAGCTCGGCCAAAAAGCGCATCTGGGGATGGTATGCCTTTGACTGGGCCAGCCAACCCTACAACACGCTTCTGATTACCTTCATCTTCGGCCCTTATGTGACCGAGGTCTTGGGCGACGGTTCGGCCGCGCAGGCGGCTTGGGGCTATGGTGTCGGGGCGGCAGGGCTCCTCATCGCCGTGCTCGCGCCACTGATCGGGGCGGCGGCGGATAAGGGCGGGCAGCGCATCCGCTGGATCCTCGCCTTTTCCGTGCTCTATACCGCGGGCTCGGCTGGGCTCTGGCTCGCGACCCCCGACGACTTCAACCTTATGCTGACGCTATGTCTCTTCGCGCTCGGTCTCATCGGCATGGAGTTTGCCACGATCTTCACCAACGCGATGCTACCGACGCTCGGAACGCGTGACGAGATCGGCGCGATCTCAGGCTCGGGCTTTGCGCTTGGCTATCTCGGCGGGCTGATCGCGCTTGTGCTGATGCTCTTCTTCTTTGCCGAAAGCGCCAGCGGGACGACGCTAATCGGCATTGCGCCAGTCTTTGGGCTTGACCCGGAGATGCGCGAAGGGACGCGCTTTGTCGGCCCGTTCACGGCGCTTTGGTTCGTCCTCTTCATGGTGCCGTTCTTTCTCTGGGTGCGGGAGCCGCCGCGCCCAGACGCGTTGCCGCTCGGCGCCGCGATCCGCTCAGCCGTGCCCGAATTCAAACAAACGCTGCAGAGCCTGCCACACCGTCCGTCGCTCTTTTCCTTTCTCGGTGCGTCGATGTTTTACCGCGATGCGCTCAATGGGTTTTACGTCTTTGGCGGGATCTACGCGGCGGGTGTGCTCGGTTGGACAGTCATCGATGTCGGTATCTTTGGGATCATCGCCGTCATCACGGCCGCTGTCTTTGCCTGGATCGGCGGGCGAGCGGACAGCGCGTTTGGGCCAAAGCCCGTCATCGTGGCCTGCGTGCTGATCCTGACGGCGCTTGCCGCGATGGTCATCTCCGTCTCGCGGGAGGCGGTGTTCGGCGTGGCAATCGACGCGGGCTCGCGCCTCCCCGACATCGCATTCTACGTGATCGGCGCCGGCATCGGGGCGGCAGGCGGGGCGCTGCAATCGGCGTCCCGGTCGATGATGTGCCGGCAGGCGCCGCCCGACCAGATGACCGAAGCCTTCGGCCTCTATGCGCTTGCAGGCAAGGCGACAGCCTTTCTCGCACCGCTCCTGATCGCCGTGACCACGGACATCACGAACAGCCAAAGTGCGGGCATCTCGCCGCTGATCGCGCTCTTTCTGATCGGGCTCTTTCTGTTAGTGTGGACCAAACCAGAGGGAGCAGAGGACGAATGGACGTCAGATCCCGCATCGCAGCAATCTGCCTAACCCTTGCCGCGACCTTGGTGCTTTTGCCCGCGGCCGAGGCCCAAACCCGCGCCAATCAGCTCTTTGGGGCCAAGAAGACCGCGTCGCCGCAGCCCGCCTCGGCCATCGGTTCCTATGCCAAGGGCTGCGCCGCCGGGCTCGTTCAACTGCCCGAGAGCGGGCCGACCTGGCAGGCGATGCGCCTCAGCCGCAACCGAAATTGGGGGCATCCCGTCGCCATCGACTACATCAAGGACCTATCGCGCTTTGCGACAACTGTGGGCTGGGAGGGCCTCTATGTCGGCGACATTTCCCAGCCGCGGGGCGGGCCGATGACTTCGGGCCATCAATCGCACCAGATCGGCCTCGACATCGACATCTGGATGAAGCCCGCAACCCGCCTCAATCTTAGTCGGGGCGACCGCGAGCGGCTCTCCTCGATCAACGTCCGCTCGGCCGATCAGCGTTCGGTCAACCGCAATTGGACCCGCGCGCACCGCGAAATTCTCAAGGCCGCCGCCTCCGACCCGCGCGTCGACCGCGTCTTCGTCACGGCACCGGTCAAGATCGAGATGTGTAAGACCGCCACGCGGGCCGACCGGGCGTGGCTGCAGAGAATCCGGCCCATCTTCGGGCACAATTATCATTTCCATGTGCGACTCAAATGTCCGCGGGGGGACCGCTACTGCGTCACGCAGACCCCGACCGTGGCCGATCTTTCGAAGGGTGGTGACGGGTGCGACAGCACATTGATGTGGTGGGTGACGGATTACCTCAATCCGCCAAAGAAGGTCGAGAAACCGGCCGAACCGGCCCCCCGGCGCCGCAATTCGAGGGACTACACGATGGCGGATCTGCCCCAGCAATGCGAGCGCGTCCTGGCCGCGCGTTAGCGCTGCTTGCGGGCATCGCGGCCCTCACCCTCGCGGTTAGCCTTCTGCTCCTTGCCGCCGCGGCCCTGATCGCGCGAGAGATCGGGCCACCGCCCGGCGCAACCCTCGTGGAATTGCCCCATGCAGGGCCCATCGTCGGCGGTTGGTCGGGCATCGACATCTCCCAAGATGGATCCCGTTTCTGGGTCGTAACGGACCGTGGGATGCGGACGCAGGGCGCCGTCCTTCGTGAGCCTGACGGCACGCTTGCCGGGATCGATGCGCCGCGCCCGCACGTGTTGCCCGGGCTCTACGATGACTTGATCGACGAGTTTCCCGATGCCGAAGGGCTCGATATCCGCGAGCCGGACGGAGACGCCTATGTCACGTTCGAGGGTATCGCGCGCCTGCGCGGCTATGGGGCCGGCGCAGCCCGGGCGACCTGGAAGCCCGGCTTCCCCGAGCGCTTCGATCTTCACCCCAATCGCGGGCTGGAGGCCGTCGCCCGTGGGCCACGCGGCGCGCTTTACACGCTCGCCGAACGTCCGAGCGCCCCGGGACGCCCGTTCCTGCTCTATCGCCTTCTGCCAAGCGCGACACCAGAAACCGGCATATGGGAGGTCGCCGCACGGCTCGAGAGCGGCGGCGGCTGGCGGGCGGTCGGCGCAGATTTCGGCCCGGACGCAGCGCTATACCTGCTGGAACGGCGGTTTGCCGGGGTCGGCTTTGCCAATCGCGTTCGCCGCTTCAGTGTCCCGGAAAGCTCGTCGGATCGCGTCCTCGCGGGGCGCGTCGTCTTTACCTCGCCGCTCGGCCTTTACGGCAACCTCGAAGGGATCGGCGTTTGGCGCGACGGATCGGGGCAGCTTCGGGCGCTCATGGTCGCCGACGACAACACACGCTGGTTTCAGCGGGCCCATCTCGTCGAGGCGCTGCTCGGCGTGCCGCCCCTTGCATCCGTGGCGGAGCAGGAGTAGCAGGCGCGTTCTCTGGCTGCCCCCACTGGGCTATTGGCCGGACAAGTCTCCGCAACCTTGCCAAAACGGAACACGTTATGACCCGTCAAACTCTGCCCGGCATTCTCGCCATGGCCGCGATCGTCGTGGCCTCGAACATCCTCGTGCAATACCTCTTGGGCGACTGGCTCACCTGGGGTGCGCTGACCTATCCGCTCGCCTTCCTGGTCACCGACGTGATGAACCGGATCTACGGCACCGGGCCCGCGCGCCAGGTCGTCGTCGTGGGATTTATCGTCGGGGTCCTTTGTTCGCTGATCGCCGCGCAGTTTGACGCAACAACGCTTCGGATTGCGGTCGGCTCCGGGCTCGCCTTCCTCGCGGCGCAGCTTCTCGATATCGGCGTCTTCAATCGGCTGCGCGACGGTGCGTGGTGGCGCGCTCCCCTAGTCTCGACGCTGGTCGGGTCGACGGTGGACACCGCGATCTTCTTCTCGGTGGCCTTTTCGGCAGCGCTCAACGGGATCGAGCCCGCAAACGCGCCGACCTGGGCGCAAGAGGGCGTGCCGCTGCTTGGCGCCGGGCCAGTGCTGCCGCTCTGGGTGTCGCTCGCGGTGGCCGATTGGGGGGTGAAACTGACGCTCGCGCTCATTGCGCTCGTGCCCTTCCGCCTTATCGTCCTGCGGGCGATGGCGCCGCGAGGGGCCTAGAGGGCATTCGGCCTAAGGCTGAGGATTTTTCGGTGTTTGGCGGCCAAGACCGGCCTTCCTCCCGCAACGCAGAGAAAGGCTTTGACTTTTGGCGCTTATGTGCCACCCTCGCGCGCAACTGCAACAACTGAAAGGAGGTGATCCAGTGTCGAGAGTCATACTGGAGAGAGGTGTCGGAACAGCGCGGGAGGCACGCCTTTAGGGCAGCCCCGGGGCGCAATCGCCCCCGCGTGGGTCGCAGTCGTCAGGCGCACCTGACCGATCCCACCTCCTAGATGCTCGGAAGGGCCGCTTCGCATGAGGCGGCCCTTTTTCGTTTCCCTGGCCGCTTACCTGAGCGCACAGGTCCATCGTTATTCTGCCGGCGTTTGCCTTTGGTTTTGCGCCACCATCGCGTCGCGGATCTCCATGAGCAGGTCTTTCTCGGTGGGGCCCTCAGGCTCCTTCTCCTTTTCCGCCGCTTCTGCCTCCATCATGCGCTTCATCCGGTTGACGCCCTTGACGAGCAGGAACACGACCCACGCCACGATCAGGAAATTGATCACGGCCATGATGAAGTTGCCATAGTTGAAGGCGGGTCCATCCGCCGCCTCGGTCAGGGGGACCTTGAGGCCCGAGAAGTCGATCCCACCGGTGAAGATCGCGATGATCGGGTTCATCAGGTCGTCGACCATCGAGGTCACAATAGCGGTAAAGGCCGCGCCCATGATAATCCCGACTGCCATGTCCATGACATTGCCCCGCGCGATGAATTCCTTAAACTCGTTGAGCATTTTGCCCTCCAGCTGCTGCAGTGCGAAGATCGTTAACAAAATGCAAGGATGCGAAAAGACGTCATTTTTCCGCGTTGTTCTTGACCCGCTATGACATGGTAAGCCCGGCGGGGCAAAATGGAGGGTGCGATGCTCCGCATCAGCGACCAGATTACGCTGCAGGATTGGGAACTCACCGAGCAGTTCATTCGCGCGTCGGGCCCTGGCGGACAAAACGTCAACAAGGTCGCGACGGCGGTCGAACTGCGCTTTGAGGCGGCGCGCAGCCCAAACTTGCCCGATCCAGTCAAAGCGCGGCTGAGACGCCTCGCCGGGCGTCGTTGGACAGAGGACGGCGCGCTTGTCCTCAAGGTCGACGAGACCCGAAGCCAGGCGCGCAATCGCGAGATCGCGCGCACGCGCCTGGCCGCTTTGATCGCCAAGGCTGCCGAACGCCCCAAGCGGCGCATCGCGACGCGTCCGACGCTTGCTTCAAAACGCCGAAGGCTGGCGTCCAAGGCCAAACGCGCCGAGACCAAGGCGTTGCGTGGGCGCGTGTCGGGGGAGGAGTGATGGATCCCGATCTCGCAGCGGCAATGGCGCGGCGGGCGCGTCTTCTCGGCCCGAACGTCCCGACGTTTTACCGCACGCCCGTCCACATCGTCGAAGGGCGGGGCGTCTGGCTCACGGATCGCGACGGCAAGCGCTACCTTGATGCCTATAACAACGTGCCCCATGTCGGCCATGGCCACCCGCAGGTCGTCGCGGCCGTGTCGCGCCAGATGGGCCGGCTCAATACCCATTCGCGCTATCTCCATGACGGCATTCTCGAGTACGCCGAACGGCTGACGTCCACCTTTGCGGCACCACTCTCCCAGGCGCTCTTTACCTGCACCGGGTCCGAGGCGATGGACGTCGCGCTGCGCATGGCCGAGGCCGCAACGGGGCGAACCGGGATCATCGCGACCGACAATACCTATCACGGCAACACCGCCGCCGTGTCCCGCCTCTCGACGCGGCGTCCACCCGTCGGCGGCTATCCCGACCACATCCGCCTCATCCCCGCGCCCGATGACCGGGTTCCGCTCGGCGGCAGCCGCCCCGCGCAGCCGGAGGCGTTTGCGGCGCAGATCAGCAACGCTATCTTAGAGCTCGACGCGGCGGGACACGGGCTCGCCGCGCTGGTGGTCTGCCCCGTTTTTGCCAATGAAGGCTTGCCGGATGTCTCCGCCGGCTGGCTCGCGCCGGCAGTAGAGGTGGTGCAGCGTGCCGGCGGGCTCTTGATCGTCGACGAGGTTCAGCCTGGGCTGGGGCGGCTCGGGTCGCAGTTTTGGGGTCACGGCCTTTTGGAGGTGACGCCCGATATCTGCGTGCTAGGCAAGTCGCTGGGCAATGGTTTCCCCCTTGCCGCTTTGGTGACGGCGCCGGAGACGATGGCGGCCTTTCGTGCGCACTTTGGCTACTTTAATACCTTCGCGGCAACGCCCGTTGCGGCCGCGGCCGGCCTTGAAGTGCTCGATGTGATCGAGAGCGAAGGGCTTCAGAACAATGCCCGCGAAACCGGAGCCTATCTCGCGCAAGGTCTGCGCAGCGTGTCGCATCCGGCCATTGCGCGGCGGACGTGCCACGGGCTTATGGCGGCGGTCGAACTCGCCTTGGACGGGCGCCCGACGCCCAGGCTCGCGGAAGATGTGGTCGAGCGGATGAAGGACGCCGGTGTGCTCATCGGGCGGATCGGGCGCGGGATGCACATCTTAAAGATCCGCCCGCCCCTCCCCTTTGCACGGCACGATGTGGATCGCCTGATCGACGCGTTGGAGGCCGCATTGGCGCATGCTTCGGTGCCGGCGGAATGACGGCGCCGTTGGCCCCCGCGCTGCTTGCGGCCTGGGAGATCGAGGACCCGCCTTGCCTGCTCGCGGCCCGAGAGAACGCCGTCTACAAGGTGCGCCTGCCGGGCGGCACCCGCGCCGCTTTGCGGCTTCACCGCAAGGGCTACCGTCCGCCGAAGGCAATCGCGGCAGAGCTCGCGTGGACCGCGCATCTCGCGGCCGACGGAGTGGCCTGCCCCGTGGGCGTAAAAACCCGGCAGGGCCACTGGCTCGCAACCGCCCCGGACGGCCGTGCCGCCAGCGTCGTCACGTGGGCCGACGGCACCCCGATCGCGCCGGAGCCCGCGCGCTTTGCCGCCCTCGGACAAGTGCTTGCGCGGTTCCATGAAGCCGCCGATGGGCTGGTGGGCGACGGAGGCTTGCCCCAGCTCGACACCCTCCCACGATGGGGCGCCGACGCCATTCTTGGGGAGGCGCCACGCTGGGGCCGGTTTTGGGAGAACCCCGCGCTCAAGCCTTCCGAAGCGGCGCATCTTCGGGACCTGCGCCGCAGGCTGGCCGACATGCTCGATGCGCGAGAGACGCTCGATACCGGGTTTATTCATGCAGATATGCTGCCCGATAACGTCCTTGATGATGGGCAAACCCTGACGCTGATCGACTTTGACGATTGCGGGCTTGGCCCCCGCGCATATGACTTGGCGACGGCGCTGATCGCCCATGTCGAGGCGCCTGCCTACGCAGACCTCGCCGGCGCCCTGCTCGAAAGCTATCAAAGCGCACGCGGGACACGGCCCGGTCTTGCCGAGGAGGTTTCGCTCTGCCTCCTCCTCCGCGCCCTCGCCTCCTGCGGTTGGGCGGCGACACGCACCCAAACGGGAGACCAAAGGCAGCGGGCCTATGCCGAGCGGGCCCTGCGCCTTGCCGGCGCCTGGCGGGAGGGCGCTCCTCTTGCGGCGTATTGAGGCAATGCGACGGGCTCTCGCCTAGACGACGAGCTGAGCGGCATCCTGGTGGCCGACCGCAAAGACGCGTTTGTAGCGCTGGATCTCGGCCTCGGGCCCCATCGCTTTGTTGGGATTGTCCGAGAGCTTAACCGTCGGCCTGCCATTCGCAGCGACCGCTTTACAGACGAGCGAAAACGGCGCGAGGGCGTCACCCCGTGCTAGGTCGCGAAAATCGTTGGTGAGCAGCGTGCCCCAGCCAAAGCTGACGCGCACACGTCCCACGAACCGCTCCTGAAGCTCGACGATGCGGTCGACGTCGAGGCCGTCGGAAAAGATCACGAGCTTTTCGCGCGGGTCCTCGCCCCTGTCCCGCCACCAGCGGATCGCGGTTTCAGCACCCGCGCCCGGATCGCCGCTATCGATGCGGATCCCGGTCCACCGCGCAAGCCAGTCTGGCGCGTGCGCAAGAAAGCCCTCTGTCCCGTAGGTGTCGGGCAGGATGATGCGCAAGTTGCCGTCATGCTCCTCATGCCAATCGGCGAGCACGCGATAGGGGGCGCCCGCGAGGGCGGCGTCGCTCTCGGCCAAGGCGGCATAGACCATCGGCAGTTCATGGGCGTTGGTGCCGATCGCTTCCAGATCGCGGTTCTTGGCAATGAGGCAGTTCGAGGTGCCCGTAAAGGCGTCGCCGAGGCCCTCCTGCATCGCCCGCACGCACCAATCCTGCCACAGAAAGGAATGCCGCCGCCGCGTGCCGAAATCGGCGATGCGCAACTGGTCGAGTCCGCGCAGGCGCTCGACCTTCTCCCAGATCCGCGTCATGGCACGGGCATAAAGGACCTGCAGCTCGAAGCGGCCCATATCGTGGAGAACAGCGCGGCCTCGCAGCTCCATCAGGATCGCCAGGGCCGGGATCTCCCAAAGCATGACTTCGGGCCAGCTGCCCTCAAAGGTCAGCTCATACTGGTCGCCACGCCTCTCGAGGATGTAGGGCGGTAGGCGCAACCGTTCGAACCACTCCATAAAGTCGGGGCGAAACATCTGGCGCTTGCCATAGAACATGTTCCCGCGCAGCCATGTGCTTTCGCCACGGCTGAGGGAGAGCGATCGGACGTGGTCGAGCTGCTCGCGCAGTTCCCCCTCGTCGATCAGGCGCGCGAGCGGCACAGATTGCGTCCGGTTGATCAGGCTGAACGTGACCCGCGTATCCGGCTTGTTACGAAATACGGATTGGCACATCAGGAGCTTGTAGAAATCGGTGTCGATCAGCGAGCGCACGATCGGGTCGATTTTCCATTTGTGGTTCCAGACGCGTGTGGCGATGTCGACCATGGCTGGGCTCCTCTCCGACGGAAACGCTAGCCGATGGCCGCAAAGGAGAGAAGGGCGCCGCGCACAAAGGCGCCGGCCCAGCCGAACGTGACGGCGGAGAAAGTCCCGGATGGGGGTGCGTCGGCGGATGCGCGTGCGACGGGCGCGGCCACGCCGCTCGCCGGGCTCGGTGAGATACCGGCTGGACTAGGCTTCGGCGCGGCGGTCTGCGGCGACAGGCAGGGACGCCTCGCGCATGAGCGTGGCGAAGAGCTCCGCACGGCGGACGGGCTTTGTGAGAAAGCCGGTCATCCCCGCTTCGGCGCAGGCCGCACGATCCTCGGGCATAGCGTTTGCGGTCAGGGCTAGGATCGGAACGGCACGCGCCCCGCGTGCGGCTTCCTCGGCGCGGATCTGGCGCGCCGCTCCCGGCCCGTCGAGCTCGGGCATGCGCATGTCCATCAGCACGGCGTCTGGCGGACCGTCGAGATAGGCCGCGACCGCCTCGTGCCCGTTGGTGGCAAAGTCGAGCCGCGCGCCGCTCTGCCGCAACATCGCTTCGAGAAGGCGCCGGTTCGCCGGGTTGTCGTCGGCGATGAGGATCCGCCATCCGGCAAAGACCCCGGTCTCGGCGGCGGGCGACAGCGGGCGCGTTGGGCCAGGGTCGTCTATGGGCTCCGGCAGGCCGGCGTGGGGCAGCGCTGTCTCTGGCAAAGGCATCGCAGCATCCACGTCGTCGGCGCAGAGTGGCAGCGCAAGATCCAGGTGAAAGACCGAACCGACGCCCTCCGTCGACGTCGCCGTGAGCGTACCGCCCATCGCCTCCGCCAATTGCCGGGAGATCGACAGACCGAGCCCCGTGCCGCCAAAGCGCCCGGCGATCTCTGCATCGGCTTGCGCAAAGCTTTCGAAGATCCGTTCGAGCTTGTCGGGCGCGATCCCGATCCCGGTATCCTGGACGTCGATTTTGAGGTGCGCGACGCCGTCTTCGACCTTGCATGAGACAACGACGCGAACTTCGCCCTTGTCGGTAAACTTGATCGCATTGCCGATCAGATTCGACAGGATCTGCCGCACGCGCCCCGCGTCGCCGCGCAGCCGGTGCGGCAGGTTGGGCGGCAGTTGCAAGACGCAAGACACACCTTTACGCGCCGCGACCGGCCGCATGAGATCGGCGACCCCGCCGATGCAGGCGCGAAGGTGGAACGGCGCGGGACTGACAGAGAGGCGTCCCGCTTCGAGCGCCGAGAAATCGAGGATATCGTTAACGATGATGAGCAACGCTTCGCCAGAGCCGCCGATCGTGCGCACCATGGCGGATTGTTCCGCGTCCAGATCCGTCTCCAACAGCATCTCGGCGTTGCCGATTATGCCGTTCATCGGCGTGCGCAGCTCATGGCTCACCGTGGCGAGAAACGCCTGCTTGAGCCGCCCTGCTTCGGCCAGCGCCTCCTCGCGCGCCTTGATGTGTTCGATGTTGCGCTCAACCGAAATGATGCTGCTGACCGCGCCCTCGCTGTCGAAGATGGGCGTGAGGCTCGTCTCGACCCAGACGCCCGTGCCATCCTTACGGCGGTTGCGCACTTGCACGCGTTCTGGACGCGCGTCGCGCCGCGCCATCATGAGCGTTTCCACCGCGTCCGGGTCGGCATCCTGCATGTTGAGCATTGAGATGTGCTGGCCCAATACATCGCCCGGGGCATAGCCCATGAGCGCGCTAAACCCGTGATTGACCCAAGTGATGCAGCCGGCAGTGTCGCTGACGATGATGCTGTCGCTGACCTCCTCGGCAACGGCGGCGAGCCGCGTCGCCATACCGCGCGACTCCTCCAAAAGCTCGGCCGAAACGGCAAGTTGGTAGGCGTTTTCCAGGGCCAACGCCTGCCGGGCTTCGTTGCGCGACCGCGCCCGGAGCATGTGACGCGTGAACGCGAGAAGCGTCATTCCAAGCAGGAAAACCGCGACCAGATCGGGCAAGAAGCGCGGATCGCTTGCCGACCCGAGCTGGGACGCATCCCAGAAAGCCGAGAGAAAGAGCGCGCCGAGGGCGATCGCAAGCGTCATGATCCGCGTCAACGCCGCCGCCGGGTGCAACGGATAAAGAAGCGCAGCGTCGAAGGTGGCCGCGAGGCAGATGACCGCCGCCAACGCGCGCACGTTTGCGCCACCCATCTCAACGAGCACGACGACCGCAAAGACCAAAGAGAACGCCTGAACTGCGCCCAGGAGCGCTGTGAACCCCTGGAGCATCGGCAGCCTGTCCGGCATCGGACGGCGTAAAGAAAGCCGATAAAGAAGGAGACACTCGAAGGCATCGGCGGTTACCACGACGGCGAGAGCACCCAGCGTCGTTTGCAGCGAGCCAATATGGAGAAAGGCGACGAGGCAAAAGCCGGTTACGATCTGGCGCGAGACGAAGTGCTTTGCGCGCCCGGCGCAATAGGCGGCGAAGCGGCCCTCAGGACTGCGCCGGATCTGGTACATCTCAAGCTTGTGCCGGGCAGCCTCGGTTTGCGGTGTCATCGCCTCCTCCCACCTGCCAGCTGCGGGAGCGCTAGCGCCAGGAGTTGACCACAACCCGGGTTGCGGCGCGGTTAACCTGCGTTGGATTTCCGTGCGCAATCAGCGCTGGAGCATAACGCCTGCGCCCTCCATCGTGCCCAAAGCTGCAGCCAACGAGCCCTCGGCATCGATGCCGCGGCTCGCGCCGAGATCGACACGCGTGGCGAAGCCGAGCTTGGCCGCGTCGACGGCGGAGTAATTGACGCAAAAATCCGTCGCGAGCCCGACACAGAGGACCTCGGTCACGCCGCGCGAGCGCAAATAGCCCTCGAGACCCGTCGGTGTGACGTGGTCGTTCTCGAAAAACGCCGAGTAGCTATCGATCTCGCGGCGAAAGCCCTTGCGGATGATCAGATCGGCGGGATCGGTCTTCAGGTTGGGGTGAAACGTGGCCCCGGGGCTGCCTTGAACGCAGTGGTCGGGCCAGAGGACCTGCGGGCCATAGGGCATGTCGACGAGGTCCAAGGGCGCCTTGCCCGGGTGCTCAGAGGCAAAGGACGAGTGCTTTGGCGGATGCCAGTCTTGTGTGAAGACGTGCACGTCGAACTGCCCCAGCATCGCATTGATACGGGGTACGACCGCATCGCCATCGGGCACGGCCAGCGCGCCGCCGGCGCAAAAGTCATTCTGAACGTCGATGACGATGAGCGCGGATGTCATGCTGTCCCCCCTTCTTCTGCGTGGTCCGCAAGATCGGTGCACCCTGCGGCGCCGCTGGCGAGGCGTCAACGCGCGATCCCGCCAAGCATCTGCAGCGGCGCAGCGTCACCGGCGCTTGCCCTGGCGCGCCGAAGCGCCTACCCCGACCGCCATGATCACCGTTGCAACCTTCTATCGCTTTGCCGACCTACCGGATCCGGCGCTCCTACGCGGACGGCTTGCGGCATTGGGCGCGCGGGAGGCGGTGCGCGGCACGGTTCTTATTGCTGCCGAAGGCGTGAACGGAACAATCGCTGGGCAGCGCGACGGCATCGAGCGCGTGCTCGCCCATATCCGCCGCTGGCCGGGATGCGCGGGCCTGGCGGCGCGTTATTCCGCGGCCGAAGCGATGCCGTTTGCGCGCCTCAAGGTCCGGCTTAAGCGCGAGATCGTGACTATGGGTGCTCCGGAGGCCCGCCCGACCGAGCGCGTCGGGCACTATGTCGACCCAGCAGCCTGGAATGCTCTCATCCAAGCTCCGGACGTCGCGGTCATCGACACGCGCAACGACTACGAGATCCGCCTTGGGACGTTCGATGGTGCCGAAGATCCGGGGCTGAAGAGTTTTTCAGAGTTCCCAGCCTGGTGGGACGCAAACGCGCACCGCTTCGCGAATAAACGCATTGCAATGTTCTGCACGGGTGGCATCCGCTGTGAGAAGTCGACCGCGTTTTTGAAAGCGCAGGGCGTTGACGAGGTCTATCACCTCAAAGGCGGGATCCTGAGCTATCTCGAAGCGACACCCATGGAGGAAAGCCGGTGGCAGGGCGAATGCTTCGTCTTCGACCAACGCGTTGCCCTGCGCCATGGCCTCGCGCAAGGAGAGGCGGGCATGTGCCATGCGTGTCGCCGTCCCGTTACGCAGGCCGATATGGCCGGGCCGCATTGGGAAGAGGGGGTAAGCTGCCCTGCGTGCATCGACACGTTCGACGAGGAGGATCGCGCGCGCTTTCGCGAGCGGCAGCGGCAGATCGGGCTCGCCAAGGCGCGGGGCGAGCGGCACCTCGCCTGAACGCACCACGCCTCAGTTTTGCGCGCCCCAACCCTCGGCCTGCATCTCGCGCAACCGGCTCGCGGTCCGCTCGAACTCAAAGCTACCTTCGCCCTCAATATAGAGGTATTCCGGCTCGGCCGCCGCCGAGCAGATCAGCCGGACCTGTGCTTCATAGAGCGCGTCAATCAGGGTGACGAACCGGCGCGCTTCGTTGAAGTTGCTGCGCCCGAGCTGCGGGATATCGGTCAGCACGAGGACGCGCGCCGCCTCGGCGATAGCGAGATAGTCGGCCGGGCCCAGCGCGTGCCCGCAAAGGTCAAAAAAACCTGCTCGGGCGACGCCATTGCAAAACGCTGGCAATTCAACGTCGCGACCTTGAATGCGCAAGGTCAGCGGGTGCGCCTCGCCGTCGATCAGATCTTCCCAAAGCGCGTTGATCGCATCCCGCGCGCCATGGTCGTTGGGCGTGAAGTAGACCGGGCTACCCGCCAGGCGGCCCTGCCGATAATCCTGTGCCGACGCGAGTTTCAGCACGTCCATATGCGCCTCAATGAGGGCGATGAAAGGCAGGAAGATCTCTCGATTGAGCCCATCCTTGTAGAGGTCCTGCGGCGGCCGGTTCGACGTCGTCACAACAGTCACGCCCGCGGCAAAAAGCTTGTCAAAGAGCCGGCCCACGATCATCGCATCGGCGACATCGGTTATCTGCATCTCGTCAAAGCATAAGAGGTCCACATGGGCG
The DNA here is from genome assembly GCA_038745585.1 of Pseudomonadota bacterium. GTDB lineage: Bacteria > Pseudomonadota > Alphaproteobacteria > Rhodobacterales > Rhodobacteraceae > HLUCCA09. Next base: position 566,200 of record JBCDLH010000001.1, on the reverse strand, counting down.
ATGATGTCGTCCGCCACGGGCAAAATCGCATCGTTGACCCCGGTTTTGCGCGCCTCATGCAGGGCGGCATGGATCTCTTGCATAAAGGCATGGAAGTGTACGCGACGTTTCCGCTCGACCGGGGCCGCGCCAAAGAAAAGGTCCATCAGCATGGACTTGCCGCGCCCGACCCCGCCCCAGAGGTATAGCCCCTTGACCGACGCCCGCTCGGGCGCTTTGGAAAAGAGCCGTACAAGGCCGCCGCGCTTGGGCGCGGGTCGCGCGGCAAACGCACTGCGGATCCGCTCAAGCGGCTCGGCCGCGGCGTCTTGCGCGGGATCGGCGCGCAAATCGCCCCGTGCCACGCGCGCAGCAAGGACATCTTGGATCGTCGGGCCGGAAACGTCGTCCATGGCACGGGTCTATTTCGGGAGGCCGCCCTTTGGAAGATGCACAGCTTAAGCCTCTCTTCAGCCTCCCACGCCATGATCCCGGCGCAGCGAGAGACCCCCGCGCAGGAGGCCCGATTCGATGGATCTGACCGACCGGCTTGCCGCCGAACGGCGCGGCCGCCTGGCGGCCGAGCGCCTCTTGGAGCTCAAGAGCCGGGAGCTCTTTGAGGCCAACCGCAAACTCTCGCAGCACGCCTACAAGCTATCGGGCCAGATCATCGAACAGCGGGGCGAGGCTGAACGGCTGAAGGAGCAATCCGCGCAGGTCAAAGCCGATCTCGCGCGGGCCGAAGAACATGTCGAGGTCATCGAGCGGCGGCTGTGGGACTCGGTCGAGACGATCAGCGACGGCTTTGCCGTCTTCGATCCGCAAGATCGGCTGATCGCCGCCAATACGGCATGGCTCTCGATCTTTAACTACTCCGACAAGATCGGGCCGGGCACGCTCTACTTGGAGCTTTTGCGCATTGCGATCGAAGAGCGGCATGTCGACTTGCAGGGCGAGAGCCCTGGCGAATGGATCGCCACGATGCTCGAACGCTGGGACGCGCCGTCGCCCACCGACGCGCAAGAGATCCGCCTCCAGAACGGCGCGTGGTATCGCTTCGTCGACAGGCGTGCGCGGGACGGCGACATGGTCTGTGTCGCGCAGGACATCACCACGCTGAAAGAGCGGGAGGTCGAGCTGGACGACGCTCGGCACAAGGCCGAGGCGGCCAACCGCGCCAAATCCGCCTTTCTCGCCAATATGAGCCACGAGCTGCGCACGCCGATGAATGGTGTCGTCGCCATGTCCGAGATGCTCCTTGAGAGCGAGATGGCCGACGAACAGCGGCTCTATGTCTCGACAATCAAATCCTCTGGCGAGGCGCTGCTCGAAATCATCAATCACGTGCTCGACTTCTCCAAGATGGAGGCCGAGCGCATGGTGCTTCGGCCCGACCCGTTCGATCTGGAGCGACTGCTCCACGAAGTGGTCACCCTTCTCGGCCCGACGGCACGGGACAAGAAGCTCGGCCTGCACGTCGACTACGACCTCTTTTCGCCGACGCAGCTCGTCGGCGATGCGATGCGCATCCGGCAGATCCTAATCAACCTAGTGGGCAACGCCGTTAAGTTCACCGAGGAGGGTCATGTCCTCATCCGCGTCCTCTGCCATGACGAGGGGGCAGAGGGGTGGGGCCTGACCATCACGGTCGAGGACACCGGCATCGGCATTCCAGAGGATTTGCAGGAGCATATCTTCGGCTCATTTGCGCAGGTCGAAACCGAGAAGAACCGCAAGTTTGAGGGGACGGGCCTCGGCCTCGCGATCACCCGGGAGTTGGTACAACTCATGGGGGGCGAGATTTGGGTCGCCTCCGAGCCCGGCGAAGGCGCGTGCTTTGGCTTTCGCATCACGCTGCCCTCGGCCGAGCCGACCAAGCGCCTGCTGCCCCTTATCGATACCACGATCGGTCGCGCGATGGTCGTCGCCCCCGATGGGCATGAGGGCGCCATCATGGTGCGTCAGCTCAGCCAACTGGGGCTCGAGGTCGTCCAGGCAACGACCGGCAGCGATGCGCTCGCCCTGGTCCGCTCTCGCCCGCCGGTGCAAATCACGGTGATCGACGACACGCTGCCGGACACCACGGGAACAGAGCTCGCACGGGCTCTCGCGGAGGCGGATTGTCCTTCGGCGCGCCTTCTGGTCTGCACGTCCATGCAGGAGGCCGCGCGTTTGCAAAGCGGCCGCCCGAGCGGCGCCTTTCCCGAAGGTCTCCATGCGGTGCTGACGCGGCCCGTGTTGCGGAGCGACCTCTTCGCGGCGATTGCGCGGCTTCCGGCGAGGGAGGTTCAAGCAGACGCTGGTGTAGGTTCCCCTGTGCCAATGGCGGAACGGCCGCGCGTTGAAGGCAATGAACGAGCGCTGGTCGCGGCTTTGAGCACGATCCGACCCGCTGAGGCGCCGGTGGACCCGCCCGCCGACGGAGCCCGGCTTGCGCAACAACCTCAGCCGCATGTGGAAATGCCGGAGGAGGCGTCCGTCTGCTCGCCCCAGGACGAGAAAACACCACCGGCAACAGCAGGGCACACCACGCCTGCGCCCGCAAAAAGCGCTGAGGCTGCAGAGCTTTACCCCGTCCACGCCACGCGCCCGGAAAAGAGCGCGCCGCAACAGACCGAGGCGCCCCGCCTGATGCGCGTCCTTGCGGCGGAGGACAACAAGACCAATCGGTTCGTCTTGTCAAAGCTGCTGTCTCGGCTCGATATCGACCTGCACTTCGCCGTAGACGGGCAAGAAGCGGTCGACCTTTACGAGAGCCTCGCGCCCGACCTCATTCTGATGGATATCTCCATGCCGCGGCTCGACGGCAAGGACGCGGCGCGCGCGATCCGAGCGCAGGAGGCCGCGCTGCCGCTGGACGCCGCGCGGCACGTGCCCATCGTGGCGATGACGGCCCACGCGCTCGACGGTGATAAGGAAGACATCCTCGCGAGCGGGATCGACCACTACCTGACGAAGCCCCTCCGACGGGCCGAGATTATGGACTATATCGTGGCCCATTGCCCAGACGCCTGTCAGCCGGTCGAAGCCGAGAGCCGCGCCGTCGCGGGTTAGCTGCGCTCACCGCCTTTCTTCCGGATCAGCTTTGGAACGTCACGCCGCCTGCTGCGCCGCCTCTTGGCTACGCACAAAGACCGGCCGGTTCGCTTCCGACAGGCGTGGCGCAAACGCGTACCCGCCCGCGTCGAAGCCAAGGAGGTCTTTTGCATCCGTCAGTCGGTTTTCGACAATAAAGCGCGCCATCGCGCCACGCGCCTTTTTCGCAAAGAAACTTACGATCTTCGGTCCGCCGGGCTTTTCCTCCATGAAGGCCGGGGTGACGACCGGCAAACCCAACGCTTTGACATCGACCGCGCCGAAATACTCTTGGCTTGCGCAGTTCACCAGCGTCTCCGCGCCGACCGCATCGGCCTGCGCCCGCAGGGCTTCGGCAAGGCGCGCGCCCCAATACGCATAAAGATCTGGCCCTTTCCGCGTCTTCAGCCGAGAGCCCATCTCCAGACGGTACGGCTGTATGCCATCGAGCGGGCGCAAGAGGCCATAAAGCCCCGACAGGATGCGCAGGTGCTCCTGCGCCCAGTCGAGTGCATCGCCATCAAGGGTGCGCGCCTCTAGGCCCATATAGGTGTCGCCCGCAAAGGCCCGCGCAGCGGGGCGGAGGGCCTCCGTCTCGGGCTCGGCGGCAAAGGCGGCGAAGCGGTCTTTGTTGAGTTTGGCAAGGTCGGGCGAGATATCCATCAGCTTTTGCAACTGCGGCTTGGAGAGGCGCCCGGCGGCCTTTGCAAGCTTGATCGCATCGTCCTGAAACGCGGGCGCCGTTGGGGCGATGCCTGTCGCTTCGGACCAGTCCAAGCGCTTTGCGGGAGAGAGTACAACGAGCATGGGCAGACCTCCTGTTCCCCCAAGATATGCACCGGTGCGCGGGCGTCCACCCGTATCGGTGCTCCTAGCCGGCCTGGGCGATCACACGGAGAAACGCCGCGCCGAAGCGCTCGATCTTGAGCTCTCCCATCCCGGGGATGCGCGCGAGATCCTCGAGCGTCGTGGGGCGGCGCTCAGCGATGTGGCGCAAGGTCGTGTTGGTACAGCTTAGGGGCTTTTCGATCCCGTCCTCGCCGCGCGAGAGCGCGCGCTGCACCTGATGCAAACGATCGAAGATGTCCGCGGCGTCCGAGCCTGCCAGGCGGCGTCGGCTCGGGCTCATGCCTTGAGGCGCGTCGCCCGTGATTACCTCCAAAAAGGCCGCTCCGAAGCGTTCTAGCTTTTTCGCGCCGACGCCCCCGATCCGGGCCATCGCGTCAAGCGTCTCGGGCCGCCGCTCGGCCATCTCGATCAGCGTCCGATCTGGGAAGATCATGTAGGCGGGGACACGGCCCGCCTCCGCCAGCGCACGCCGCTTGGCCTTGAGCGCCGAGAGAAGCGGCGCGTCCTCCTCGGCCACCAGGGCCTTGGCGACCGGGTGCGTCCGGTCGCGGTGGAGCGCATCGCGGCGCAGCGTGATCGATGCCTCGCCGCGCAGGATCGGGCGCGCGCTTTCGGTCATCCGGAGGGCGCCGTGTCGCTCGGGATCGGGGCGCATAAGGTCGTGCCCCATCATCTGGCGAAAGATCGCCTGCCATTGCCGCTTGTCCCATTCTGTGCCGATGCCGAATGTGGGCAAGTCGTCGTGCCCGCGCGCGCGGACTTTCTCCGTCTGTGCCCCGAGCAGGATGTCGATAAGGTGCCCCGCGCCGAACCACTCGCCGGTGCGTAACGCCGCCGAGAGGGCCATGCGCACGGGCGTCGTCCCGTCGAACGTCTCGGGCGGCGCGTCGCAGAGGTCGCAATTCCCGCACGGCTCCGGCAGTTCCTCACCGAAATACGCCAGCAATTGTTGCCGTCGGCATCCCAGCGCTTCGGCAAGTCCCAAAAGCGCGTTGAGCCGGCCGTGATCGGCCGCCTTGCGCTCGGGTGGCGCCAGCCCCTCGTCGATCTGGGTCCGGCGCAGGCGGATGTCATCTGGCCCGTAAAGCGTCATCGTCTCGGCGGGCGCGCCGTCCCGCCCCGCACGGCCGATTTCCTGATAATAGGCCTCGATGGATTTTGGCAGATCCGCATGGGCGACCCAGCGGATATCGGGCTTATCCACGCCCATCCCGAACGCCACCGTCGCCACCACGATAAGCCCGTCCTCGCGCTGGAACGCGGCCTCGACGTCACGCCGCGCCTCCGCCTCCATCCCGCCGTGATAGCTGAGCGCGCTGTGCCCGGCGGCGCGGAGCGCTTCGGCGAGGCTCTCGGTCTTGGCGCGCGTGCCGCAATAGACGATGCCCGAACGACCATTGCGCGCCGCGGCGAAGCTCAGGATCTGCGCGCGCGGCGAGGCTTTGGGCGCGAAGGCGAGGTGGATGTTGGGCCGATCGAAGCCATGCAGGAACACGCGCGGGGCCGCGCCCTCAAACAGCCGCGCGATGATCTCGGCCCGTGTCTCTTCGTCGGCCGTTGCGGTAAAGGCCGCGAGCGGGACATCGAGCGCCCGACGCAGCGCGCCGATGCGCAGGTAATCGGGGCGAAAATCGTGCCCCCATTGGCTGACGCAATGCGCCTCATCGACCGCGATCAGGCGCACCCCGGCCCGGCGCAACACCCGGTCCATCCCGCCCGAGGCAAGCCGCTCGGGCGCCACATAGAGAAGCTTGAGACGGCCCGCATCGAGCGAGCGCCACACCTCGTCTGTCTCCGCCTCGGTATTGCCCGATGTGAGCGCGCCGGCCTCGACCCCCGCCTCGCGCAACGCGCGGACCTGGTCGCGCATGAGCGCTATGAGCGGGGAGACAACGAGCGTGACGCCGCCGCGGCAAAGAGCGGGAAGCTGGTAGCAGAGCGATTTGCCGCCGCCCGTCGGCATGATGGCCAGTGCATCCTCGCCCGCCGTTACCGCGGCGACGATCTCGGCCTGGCCGGGGCGGAAGGCATCAAAGCCAAAGATGTCCCGCAGGAGCGCCTCCGGCGGCACGGGCCCCGTCTCGGCGCCCGTCTCGGCGCCCGCCTCTGCGCCTGTCTCTGCGCGCCCCTCCACCGGCGCCTCGCCTAGCGTAGGCCGAAGACGGTCGGAAGGATAATGTCGCGGAGCGCGATCACGATGACAAAGGCAACGAGAGGCGCAAGATCGAGCGGCCTGGTATCGGGCAGAATCCGACGGATCGGCCGGTACATTGGCTCAAGGAGCTGGTTCAGCCCTTCCCAGATCTGGCCGACAACCGGCTGACGGTAATTCAACACGTTAAAGCTGATCAGCCAGCTCATGATGATGTGGACGATCATGATGAAAAAGACCACGCCGAGGATCAGCTGCAGGATCTCGTAGATTGCAAACATCGCGGGGCCTTTCCTCTCTCATCGTCGCTGCGCGCCGTAGGTAGGACGCGCATGGACGCGGCGCAACCAAGAGCGCGCGCATTGGCCAGCGACCGGCGGAGGCGCTCGCACGCGCGACCGCCGCGGTTCAGACGGAACGTCGCCATTGAAGCTGCGGTGCGGCGCGTCATCGTCTCCGGCGAAGGAGCCCGCCCATGTATCCGATCTTTCGTTTCGTCACAGAGCTCGTCCGCCACCGCAACGCCCCTCCCTTGGGTCTTCTCGAGGAGCATCGCGCGGAACACATCTGCTGGCCGTGGGATATCGACCCGTGGATGGAGCTCAATAACGGCCGCATCCTGACGCTCTACGATCTTGGGCGCGTTGTCCTCTTTCAGCGGATTGGCGTCGTCCGCGCGATGCGTGAGAACCGCTGGGTCGGCACCAATGCCGGCGCTTCGGTGCGCTACCGCCGCCGCCTCCGCGCCTTTCAACGCTACGAAATGCGCTCGCGGATTATCGGATGGGATGCCCGTTTTATCTACGCCGAGCAGGGGATGTGGCGGAAGGGCACATGCGCCTCCCACGCGCTCATCCGCATGGCCGCGGCCTCCGAAAACGGGATCGTGCCCACCGCGGAATTGGCCGCCGCCCTCGGGGTCGACCCGCAAAGCCCGCCCTTGCCCGCATGGGTTGCCGCCTGGATCGCCGCCGATGCCAAGCGCCCCTGGCCGCCGATGGAGGACCTGCCTGCTGCATGGACCGGCCAAGACGCCTCCATTGAAGCCGAGCAAAAGGCCGGGTAACCCCGTGCCATGGCTGAGATCGACCCCGTTACCCTGACCGCAGACCTCGTACGCTGCCCCTCCGTTACGCCCGAGGAGGGTGGCGCGCTCCGCCTCCTCGAAGACCAGTTGAACGCGGCCGGCTTTGCCTGCTCCCGCGTCGATCGCGGGCGCGTGTCCAACCTCTTTGCGCGATGGGGCCAGAAGGGCCACGCCCGCACCTTCGGTTTCAACGGCCATACCGACGTCGTGCCCATCGGCGCGGAGGCAGATTGGTCCATCACGCCCTTCGGCGGGGCATCCGAGCAGGGCCGCATCTGGGGCCGCGGGGCGGCCGACATGAAGTCGGGCGTTGCGGCTTTCGTCGCCGCGGCCACGCGCTTTGTCGCCCAGACGCCGCCCGATGGTGCGTTGATCCTCGCGATCACGGGCGACGAAGAGGGCGACGCCATCGACGGGACGGCTGCCCTGCTCGACTGGATGGAGGAGGCGGGCGAGGCAATGTCGGTCTGCCTCGTTGGCGAGCCCACATCCCGCGCGCATTTGGGTGACACCATCAAGATCGGCCGCCGCGGCTCTCTCTCTGCCTGGTTCGAGGTCGAGGGCGTCCAGGGCCACTCGGCCTATCTGCACCGCGCAGTCAACCCGGTGCATGCTGTCGCTGCTCTGGCGCATCGCCTCGCCACCACCGAGCTTGATCGGGGCACCGCGCATTTCGACCCGACGACGCTTTCAGTCACCACGATCGACGTCGGCAACCCCGCAACCAACGTGATCCCAGCCAAGGCCCGCGCAACCGTGAACCTGCGCTTTAACGACACCCATACCGCCGCCTCCCTGATCGCGTGGCTGCAGGAGACAGCCGACAGCATCGCCGCAGAGAGCAGCACGCAGATCGGCATGCGCACCAAGGTGTCAGGGGAGGCGTTCTTGACCGCGCCGGGCCCGTTTTCCGATCTCGTCTCTCGCGCCGTCGCGGCGGAGACGGGCCGCACGCCGGAGCTCACGACCGGCGGCGGGACGTCGGACGCGCGTTTCGTCAAGCGCCATTGCCCAGTGCTCGAGTTCGGCTTGATCGGCGCGTCGATGCACCAGGTCGACGAATATGTCGAGATCCACGAGATCCGCGCCCTCGACCGGATCTACACCCGCATCCTGCAGGACTACTTCGCATGAGCGTCACGATTGCCGAGGCGGTCTCGGAGAGCGACCGCGCAGCCTGCCTTGCGTTGCGGCACCAGGTCTTTTGCGTTGAGCAAGGCGTGTCCCTGTCTGACGAGCAGGATGGCCGCGACGGCGAAGCGCGGCACCTTTTGGCGCGACAAGACGGGACGCCGGTCGGCGCGTTGCGCCTGCGCGTGGTCGGCACAGCCGCCAAGATCGAGCGGGTCTGCGTCGCCGAAGCCGCCCGCGGCACGGGCCTTGGCGCGGCGCTGACGCGCGCGGCGCTGGCCCTTGCAGCAAGCATGCCCGGCCTCACCGAGGCCAAGCTCGGCGCGCAGATCACCGTCGTGTCGTTTTACGAGCGGCTCGGCTTCACGGCGCATGGCCCGGAATACCTCGATGCCGGGATCCTGCACCGCGACATGGCGCGCCCCTTGCCGTGACGCCGAAGCGCGCCCGGTGGCGGCGCCAGCTCATCGTGATGGTCAAGGAGCCGCGCCCGGGCCGGGTCAAGACGCGCCTGGCCGCCGATATCGGGCCGATCGCCGCCGCGCATTGGTTTCGTCGCGAGGCCCGCGCCCTTCTCCGCCGGCTCGACGATCCGCGCTGGTCTCTCACGCTTGCCGTGTCCCCCGATGCCGAGGGCTGTGCCTCCCGCATCTGGCCTGCGCATCTGCCGCGCGTGCCCCAGGGCCCCGGCGATCTCGGTCAGCGCATGACGCGCCTCCTTCGATCCGCGCCCGCTGGCCCCGTTCTCATCGTCGGTGCCGATATCCCGGCCCTCAGCCCCCCCCATATCGCCCGCGCCTTCGCGCTCCTTGGCCGCGCGCCCGCCATACTCGGCCCAGCCAGCGATGGCGGCTATTGGGGGATCGGCCTCTCCCGCACATCCGCCCCCCCGTCTGGCCTTCTGCAGAACGTCCGCTGGTCGACCGAACACGCTCTGGCCGATACCCAGCCGACGCTACCGCATCCCGTCGCCCTCGCCGACACGCTCGACGACATCGACACCGCGGCCGACCTGCATCTTCTTTGGGCCAAAAATATCCCCGCCGGAGGCATGCCGAACCGCTCCGCGAAGTGACACGCAAGGGGCTGCGTGCTACCTCCGCCCCATGGCAGATCTCCCCACCAAATCGCAGATCCTCGACTGGATTTCGGACAACCCGACCAAAACCGCCAAGCGCGACATTGCCCGCGCCTTTGGCGTCAAGGGCGCCCAGCGGATCGACCTCAAGCGCCTCTTGCGAGAGCTCGAAGATGACGGCCATCTGGGCCGCCGCAAGGGCCAGTACCGCGACACCGATAAGCTTCCACCTGTCACAGTCGCGCAGATCGGCGCGCCCGACGCGGACGGCGATCTGACGGCCCGCCCACTCGAATGGCATGGCGAGGGCGCCGAACCCCGTATCCTCCTTATTCCACGATCCGGAGAGCCGGCGCTCGGCGAGGGGGATCGGGTGCTCTTGCGCTTGCAGGAGGTCGCGGGCGAGGCGCATCAATACGAGGGCCGCCTGATCCGCAAGATCGGGACGACCCCGCGCACGATCCTCGGCATTTACCGTGTCAACGGAGAGGGCGGGCGCATCACGCCCATCGACAAAGGGTCAGACAGGGAATGGCTCGTGCCCGAAGGCAATGCCAGCGGCGCCAAGGATGGCGAGCTCGTCGAGGCTGAGCAGGCAAGCCCGCGCTCCCGCCTCGGCCTGCCAAAAGCGCGCATCATGACGCGGCTTGGCGATCCGTCTGGCCCGCGCGCGGTCTCCCTCATCGCGATCCACCAGCACGGCATCCCCAACGTTTTTCCCGACCCGGTCCTTTCCGAGGCCGACGCGATGAAGCCGGCGGGCCTGAAGGACCGCGAGGATCTGCGCCATCTCCCCCTCATCACCATCGACCCCTCCGATGCCCGCGACCATGACGATGCGGTCTATGCCCATGCCGACGCGGCCGAGGACAATCCCGGCGGCCATGTTGTTTGGGTCGCCATCGCCGATGTCGCCCATTACGTCCGCCCCGGCACGACGCTAGACCGGGAAGCGCGCATGCGGGGCAACTCGACCTACTTCCCGGACCGGGTCGTGCCCATGCTGCCTGACCGGCTTTCAGGCGATCTCTGCTCGCTGCATGAGGGCGTGCCGCGCGCGACCATCGCCGTGCGGATGCGCCTCTCCGCCGACGGCGACGTGATCGCGGCCAGCTTTCACCGGGGCATCATGCGCTCTGCGGCTTCACTGTCCTACGAGCAGGCGCAAGCCGCCTTTGACGGCGCGCCGGATGACAAGACCGGTCCGCTGGTCGACACGGTCCTTGCCCCCCTCCTGGCGGCCTATTGCGCGGCGGCCAAGGCGCGGGTACGCCGGCAGCCGTTGGATCTCGACCTGCCCGAGCGCAATATCGAGCTCTCCGAGGCAGGCGCGGTCACCTCTGTCAACTTCCGCGACCGGCTCGATGCGCACCGGCTCATCGAAGAGTTCATGATCCTGGCCAATGTCGCGGCGGGTGAGGCGCTGGTTGCGAAGAAGTCCCCGCTGCTCTTTCGCGTTCACGAAGAGCCCGACGCCGACAAGCTCGAAGCCTTGCGCGAGACGGCGAAGGCCTCTGGCCTCGCGCTTGCGAAAGGGCAAGTTCTGCAGACCCGGCACCTCAATCGCCTCCTCGACGCCGCTGCCGGCACCGATCTGTCGGAGCTCATCAACATGGCGACCCTCCGCGCTATGCAGCAGGCCTACTACGCGCCGCAGAACTTCGGCCATTTCGGGCTCGCTCTGCGCACCTATGCGCATTTTACCTCGCCGATCCGCCGCTATGCCGACCTGATCGTGCACCGGGCGCTGATCTCGGTTCATGGCTGGGGTAAGGACGGGCTAAGCGAGAGCGACATCGAGCACCTGGACAGCACGGCGCAGGCGATCTCGGAGACCGAGCGCCGGTCGATGACGGCCGAGCGGGACACGACCGACCGTTACCTTGCGGCGTACTTGTCCGAGAGGGTCGGGCAAGACTTCGAGGGTCGGATTAGCGGCATCGCCCGCTTTGGCGTGTTCGTAAAGCTCGACGAGACCGGGGCCGACGGCCTTATCCCGATCCGGGCGCTCGGCGACGAATTCTTTCACCATGACCGCGACACCAACACTTTGATGGGCGCCGAGACTGGGCGCGAGATCGCGCTCGGGATGCGGGTCCGCGCGCGGCTGACCGAAGCCGTGCCGATCACGGGCGGGCTCATGCTCGAACCGCTTGAGATCGCGGGCGAGGAGGTCGTCGCCTCCGGCGCAGGTCCGGGGCCCTACCGGCGCGGGGGACGCCCCGGTAAGGCGGGCAAAGCCGGCGGCGGGCGGCGCAAGGCCATGGAGGCAAAGGCGCGGGCACGCTCTGCCAAAGCGAAATCCGAAAAGCCTGGGCGCAAAGTCAGCCGAAAGCGCAAATGAGGGGTCCCTGCGTAAGGCGCTTCGTGGGCGAAAAAGCTCCGGCGTTAACCCTGTTTTCTTCCGTGCGCGCTAGTGTCGCGCTATAGTGTTCGAAAAATGAACGCGGCGGTCTCAGGCAGGGCGATCCATGGGGTCCATTTTACGGCAGTGTATCGGCGCGTGGGGCTTACGCGCTTCAACGATCGCGGTGTTGGCGGGCTCTACAGCGGGCCTCGCCTCTTTGCCGCCTATGGCAATCGGTGCAACGGCGGTCGAATCCTCCCTACGTCCGGCTGCGCGGCCTGCGACCACGGCCATGGGTGACGCGCCGCTTCCTCGGCCCGAAGCGGCGCGTGTCACCGCGGCGGCAACGGGCGATGCGGGGTTTGACCGTTGGATCGCCGAGTTTAAGCGCAAGGCACGACGACAGGGCATCTCGGTGCAAGTGCTGGAGGCTGCCTTTGGCGGAATGCGCTATGACCGCGAGGTCATCCGGCTCGACCGCAATCAATCTGAGTTCACCAAGACGATCTGGGACTATCTCGACAGCGCTGTTTCTGCCAGCCGGGTGTCCAACGGGCGCGCAGCCTACCGTGCCAATGAAGCGGTGCTGCAGCAGATCGAGCGGCGCTACGGCGTGCCTGCCTCGATCGTCGTCGCCGTCTGGGGGATGGAGACGTCCTTTGGCTCCTATCGCGGTTCGAACGATGTGATCCGTTCTCTTGCCACGCTCGCCTACGATGGGCGGCGCGGCGCGTTTTTCGAGGCACAGCTTTTGGCTGCGCTCGAAATACTCGACGATGGTGATGTGAGCCCCCGCGCGATGCGCGGCTCCTGGGCCGGCGCCATGGGACATACGCAGTTCATGCCCGACAGCTACCTCCGTTATGCGGTCGATTTCACCGGAGATGGCCGCCGAAACATTTGGGGCGAAGATCCGACAGACGCGCTCGCCTCCACCGCCAACTACCTCGCCAAAAAGGGATGGGTGACCGGGCAGCCCTGGGGCGTCGAAGTACGGCTCCCCGACGGGTTTGACTTTGCACTGAGCGGGCGCAAGACGACCAAGACGCCACGGCAATGGGCGCGGCTCGGAGTCGTCGGCATCGACGGGCGCGAGGTGCCCAACCACGGGCGCGGCTCGATCCTTTTGCCCGCGGGGGCACAGGGCGTGGCGCTCATGGTCTTCGAAAACTTCGAGGTGATCGAGCGGTACAACCCCGCCGACGCCTATGTGATCGGGGTCGGGCACCTGGCTGACCGCATCGTCGGGCGGCCCGCATTCGCCGCGAACTGGCCCCGGGGCGACCGGGCGCTCGCCTCCTCGGAACGGCGCGAGCTGCAAGAGCGGCTGACACGCGCGGGCTTCGACACGAAGGGCGTCGACGGCATGATCGGGCCCAACACCGTCAGCGCGATCCGCGCTTATCAGAAGCGCACGGGCCTCGTCCCCGATGGCTACGCCTCGCTCGATCTGCTCACGCGGCTGCGGTAGAACAGCGCAAGGGCGTTTTTGCGAAGGACCGAGGCAAAGGAAATGCGCCTCGATCCATGCCCGAAGCCCCGCGAAGGGCGTACCATGGGGTGGCGCAACAACGGACGAGCGACAGCGCTTGATGCCCGCCAAGCCAGTCTCCCAGCGGGACTCGGCCACTTGGAAAGACAACGCGAGCCCGTAGCGAGTTGTCTGCGATGGCGCAGAGGCCTTGCAGGCGTTGCTTGCGCGCCTGTGTGCTTCGCGCCTCAGCAGAAGGCACAACAAGGGCGCAGCATCGCCCTTTCGGAGTGGGCACTCATCCAGCGCGCCAGCCTTGTTCGACACGCAAACCGCGCCTATACCCCGCCGCTATGGCCAAGCGTGACGACAACACGAACTACAAGGTGATCGCCGAGAACCGGCGCGCGCGCTACGATTATGCCATTGAGGAGGATCTCGAGTGCGGGATCATTCTCACCGGATCGGAAGTCAAAAGCCTCCGTCTCAACACCGCGCAGATCGCCGAGAGCTATGCCGAGGTCAAAGACGGGGAGCTTTGGCTCGTCAACAGCTACATCGCCCCCTACGAGCAGGCCATGTTCGGCCACGAGGATCGGCGGCGCCGCAAGCTCCTCGTTTCCCGACGCGAGCTTGCGCGGCTCTGGGCGGAAACGCAGCGCAAGGGCATGACGCTAGTGCCGCTCGTCCTTTACTTCAACCATCGCGGCATCGCAAAGCTCAAGATCGGAATCGCCAAGGGCAAGAAGGTCGCCGACAAACGCGCAACCGAGGCCAAGCGCGATTGGCAGCGGCAGAAGAGCCGGCTGATGAAGGAGCACGGTTAGGGCCGGAGAGCGTGCTTTCGCGGATCGCCGCCGCATCGGTTGACGCCCCTTGAATGCGCCCGTTCCTTGGCGTCGATGCGATCAACCAAGTCGGAGAACGCCATGTCATCCGCCGCCTTCTGGGACAGGGCCGCCAAGAAATACGCCGCGAGCCCCATTGCCTTTCCCGACGCCTATGCCGAGACGCTGGATCGCGTGCGGCACCAGCTTCCCCAAAAGGCGGAGGTGCTTGAAGTGGGCTGCGGCACCGGGAGCACGGCGCTCCTTCTGGCCGAAAACACGGTCCGATACGACGCGACAGACTTTTCGGCCAAGATGCTCGAGATCGCGCGGGCTAAGCCCGAGGCAGCGGCGCTTCCGCATTTGAACTTTATCCAAGCAGACGTCGTCGATGCGCCGATCGGGCCCTATCATGCGGTCCTTGCGTTCAGCGTCCTGCATCTGGTCGACGACCTTCCCGCCGCGCTTCGCGCGATCCGCGCCCGGCTCGCGCCCGACGGGCTCTTTATCTCAAAGACGGTTTGTCTTGCAGATCTCGGTCTCTGGCTGCGGGTGCTCGTCCCCTTCGCGCGACTTGTTGGGCTTGCGCCGCCGGTGCGCTTTCTCAGCGGCCAGGCGCTGGAACGCTCAATCCGCGATGCAGGTTTCGACATCGTTGAGTCTGCCGACCTTCCAGCCAAGCGCGCCGCACGCTTTGTCGTGTCGCGCGCGCCCTAAAGCGTCGTCCAATTCTAGGGCGCCGCGCACCAGGGCCAGGCGCCAAAGCCAGAGGCGCGATGCCGGCGCCGTCCTCTGCTCTGCCCCACGGCGCGCCGAGCAACCGAGCAGAGGACGTCGCCATCCGCGTCCCACGCTTAACCGCGCTCCTGGGGGCCTCTGCCTTGCCCCTCTGACTCGGCAGCATTAAGCATCAAAGAGAGATCGTAAGCTCAGCAGGCCCCCCATGCAGGATGACCCCCGAACCCTTGTCAGCACGAGCTGGCTCGCCGCTCATCTGAGCGATCCAGACCTGCGCGTTCTCGATGCCTCCTACTACCTCCCCGGTGACGCGCGCGATCCAAAGGCGGAGTATGAGCACGCGCATGTTCCCGGCGCGCGGTTCTTTGATATCGACGAGGTCTCCGACAGCCGCTCGGACTTGCCCCATATGGCGCCACCGCCCGAAAAGTTCATGAGCCGGATGCGCGCGATGGGCGTGGGCGATGGGCACCAAGTCGTGGTCTACGACACGGCCGGTCTATTCTCGGCCGCACGGGTCTGGTGGCTCTTTCGTTTGATGGGCAAGACCGACATCGCCGTGCTCGACGGCGGCTTTCCCAAGTGGCAGGCCGAGGGGCATCCGCTCGAAGACCTGCCGCCGCTCGTCCGCGACCGCCACATGACGGCGGCGCGCCAGGCGCATCTGGTGCGGGACGTCACGCAGGTTGCCCAGGCCGCGAAGCTCCGCGATTGGCAGATTGTCGATGCCCGCGCTCCGGGCCGCTTTGCGGGCGAGGAGCCGGAGCCGCGCGAGGGCTTGCGCCCGGGGCACATCCCGGGCTCGTGCAACCTCCATTACCGTCTGCTGGTCAACCCCGACGGGACGATGAAAGATCCACCCGCCCTGCGCGCGGCGTTCGATGCGGCAGGTGTCGATTTGGCGAAACCGATCATCACGACCTGCGGCTCGGGCGTGACGGCGGCGATCCTGTCGCTTGCCCTGGCGCGGCTTGGGCACGACAGAAACGCCCTCTATGACGGCTCGTGGTCGGAATGGGGACAGTTTCCGGACCTGGCCGTTGAAACAGGCCCCGCGGCGGACGCCGAACCATGAGCGTCACCGCGGCAGGCACCGAAGTCTCCTACACGATCACCTGGCTCGAGATGACGTCGCGTCCTGCCTATGGCTATCCGTCCGCGCCCGCCGGGCGGCCCGCCGCGCTCCTGCGCGCTGTGGCGCCGCCGCGCTGGTTTTTTCTCGGGCTCTATGATGCCGTCGGGCGGCACTATGCGTGGGAGGATATGCACAACGAAGACGGGGCAGACCTGACCGCTTGGCTCGCCGATGAGCGGACCGCTCTCTATACGCTGATGCGCGATGGCTGGCCGCACGGCTTTTTCCTCCTCGATACCCATACCGCGGGCGTCTGCGACATTGGCTATTTTGGCCTTGTGCCTGAGGCGGTCGGCACCGGTCTTGGCCGCTTTCTTCTGCAAAGCGCGGTCTGCATCGGATGGGATCAGCCCGGCGTCGAGAGGATGACAGTGAACACCTGCACGCTCGACCACCCTCGCGCGCTCGGTCTCTATCAGCGGGTTGGCTTCGTGCCCGCGCGGCGGACTGAGCACCGGCGCGTGCTGACCCGCTCGATCGACGCTGCAGAAGTCCCCGATTGAGCCTGGGCGAGGGGGCCGGAGGCATGTTTAACAAGGTCGGCGCGCCGCAGCAGGACAAGATCTTTGCCCTAATCCGCGCCTTTGCCGCAGATCCACGTCCAGAAAAGGTCGATCTTGGGGTTGGGGTGTACCGCACGGATCAGGGCACGACGCCGATCATGCGCGCGGTGCGCGAGGCCGAGGCGCGGCTCTATGCGACGGAGACGACGAAGAGCTATGTCGATTTCGCAGGCGACCCGGCGTTTTGCGAAGCGCTGCGCGAGCTGACGCTTGGCGGCGCCGTCCCGCCCGACCGTGTCGCGGCCTCGGCGACGACCGGGGGCACGGCGGCCGTGCGCCACGCCTTAGAACTGATCAAGCACATAAGCCCTGCCGCGACGATCTGGGTCAGCGACCCAAGCTGGCCGAACCACACCGCGATCCTTGACGCCGTCGGCCTGCATCACCGGCGCTACCGCTATCTTGAGCGGTCCGCCGGCGCGCTCGACCGCACAGGGATAGCGGAGGATCTGGCCGGTATGCGACCGGGCGACGTCCTACTCCTCCATGGCTGTTGTCACAATCCGAGCGGTGTGGATCTCGGGATCGCTGAATGGACGGAGATCGCAGCGCTTTGCGCCGATACCGGTGTACTGCCGCTGGTGGACCTTGCCTATCACGGCTTTGGCGACGGGATCGAAGCGGATGCCGCAGGTCTGCGTGTGCTGGCGGGCGCGGTGCCCGAGCTGTTTCTGTGCGTCTCAGGCTCAAAGAATTTCGGGCTCTATCGCGAACGTGCAGGCGCCGTCTTTGCTGTGGTGCCGAAAGCGGCGCAGCGCGCGGCACTCGCCGCGCAACTGGCGAGCCTCAACCGGCTAAGCTGTTCGTTTCCGCCGGACCATGGCGCACGGCTCGTCACCATGATCCTCGAAGATCCGGACTTGCGTGCAAGCTGGGAGGGAGAGCTCGCCGCCATGCGAGCGCGCATCCAAGGCGTCCGCCAGGGGCTTGCCGCTGCCCTGCGCCGAGAGACAGGGTCAGATCGGTTCGGATTTCTTGCCGCGCATAACGGCATGTTCTCGCTGTTGCCCGCGACGCCGGAGCAGATGCAGCGCCTGCGGGCGGAGTATGGCGTCTATGGCGTCGATGACGGGCGGGTGAACCTTGCCGGTCTGCCGACCTCTGGCATCCCGCTGGCAGCACGGGCGATTGCCACCATTCTGGGCTAACGCGCAGTCCTCGAACGAAAATGGCCCCGGACGATGCGCGCCCGGGGCCAGAAGGTAGGACTGACAGGAAGGAGATCAGCCCTTGGAGAACTCCGGATAGGCTTCCATGCCGAGTTCGGCGACATCGAGGCCGGTGACTTCGGATTCCTCGGTGACGCGGATGCCCATCACAGCCTTGAGGATGAACCAGACGATGAGAGAGAGGACAAACGTCGTCCCGATGATCGCGACCATCCCGAGGATCTGCGTGCCAAGAGCGGCTTCGCCGTGGTAGCCGCCGGTCAGGACGACAGCGAAAGTGCCCCAGATGCCTGCAAAGCCGTGCACCGGGATCGCGCCGACGACATCGTCGATCTTGAGCCGGTCGAGGAGCGGCACAGTAAAGACCACGATCGCACCGCCGATTGCGCCGATGATCAGCGCGAGAAGGAGCGACGGCGCCAGCGGCTCGGCCGTGATCGAGACAAGACCCGCCAGCGCCCCGTTCAGCACCATCGTGAGATCGACTTTGCCGTAGAGGAGCTGCGTCAGGATTAGAGCCGACACAGCACCCGACGCGGCGGCCATATTGGTGTTGGCAAAGATCCGCGAGATATCGGCCACATCGCCGGCCGAGCCCATGGCAAGCTGCGAACCACCGTTGAAGCCGAACCAGCCGAGCCACAAGATGAACATCCCGAGCGTGGCAAGCGCGAGGTTCGAGCCGGGCATCGGGTTGATCTTGCCGTCCTTGTACTTGCCCAAGCGCGGGCCGAGCACGATACAACCGGCCAAAGCGGCGGCCGCGCCACAGGCATGCACCACGGTGGAGCCTGCAAAGTCGGAGAAGCCGGCTTCGGAGAGCCAACCGCCGCCCCACTGCCAGGACGCCGTCAGCGGGTAGATGAAGCCGGTTAGCACGGCCACGAAGATCAGGAACGGCCAAAGCTTGATCCGCTCGGCCACGGCGCCCGACACAATCGACGCCGTTGCAGCGCAGAACATCAGCTGGAAGATGTAATCAGACCCGGTCGAGGCATAGGAGGGATCGTCGGCATCGGCGAGCGCAACGCCCACCGGCTCCAGCACGCCCCAGGACGGGAACAGACCGGAGAAGTAGCCCTCGATCGCCCAATCGCCGAGTGGGTACATCAGATTGTAGCCGATCAGCCAATACATGATCGCGGCAAGCGAGAAGAGCGCGACGTTCTTGGTCATCTGCATGGTCACGTTCTTGGACCGCACCAGACCGCCCTCGAGCATGGCAAAGCCGGCTGCCATGAAGAAGACGAGAAAGCCGCCGATCAAGAAGAGCAGCGAATTGAAGATCCAGACGATCTCGTCGGACACCGCCGGTGCCGCCTCAGCATCTTGCGCCATGGCCATCGCCGGCAGCACAATCGCTGCGGCGAGGACAGGCAGGAATGTTCTCATTTTCATATCTATGTGTTCCCCTAGTCTCTTACTGCACCGTCACAGCGCGTCTTGGTCGGTTTCGCCCGTGCGCACCCGAACGGCTTGCGCCAGATCGAGCACGAAGATCTTTCCATCGCCGATCTTGTCGGTCTTCGCCGTCTTCTGAATCGTCTCAACGACCTGATCGGCCATGCCCGCGGACACGGCGATCTCCAGTTTGACCTTGGGCACAAAGTTCACGGCGTATTCGGCGCCCCGGTAGATCTCGGTGTGGCCGGATTGCGATCCGAACCCTTTGATCTCCGTCACCATCATGCCGCGCACGCCGATGGCGGTGAGCGCTTCACGCACCTCCTCCAGCTTGAACGGCTTGATTGCTGCAATGATCAGTTTCACGTGCGTCCCCTTCTCTGGGCCGGGATTGCCCCCCAGCCGGTTCACGGAGCCGAACACGCCGCGAAATGTCGCGGCCCTTCAAGAAAGCGTGCGGCACGAAGAACGGGCGCCGCCCTGGAATTTGCACAATTTTTGCACAACTGGTGGTGGGAGATGAAAAATTGGGCAAAAGCAAAAGGCCCAGATTGTGCGAGAAGGCTCCTCAAACCCGGCGCGGCGCGGTATCACCCCAACGAAACGAAAATGTTGCGAGTCAGAGGCAGGACGAGGAGAGCCCGATGGCGTCCTCCGGCGGGAAACAGCCCAAATTACGAGCCGACAAGCGGTACGCCAAGTCCAAAGCTGCGGCGAAACCGGCGCCCAAGCGTGCGGCCAAGGCGCCGTCGAAGCGCCGCAAAGCGGCGCCGCGGCGGCGCGGGCCCCTGGGATGGCTGACGGCGGCATTTGCCCTTCTGATGCGGCTCTTTATCGGCCTCCTCTGGCGTGTGGCCGTTCTGGTCGGCCTGCTCATCGGCGGCGGCGTCTTCTACTTTTACGCGCAATTGCCCGACATTAACGCACTGATCGACGGGCGTGCGCGCGGTTCTGTCACGCTCCTTGACAGGGAGGGCGCCGTCTATGCCTGGCGCGGGGAGCAGTTTGACCGGATTTCAACCGTCGATCAGGTCTCGCCCCATCTCAAGAACGCGGTCATCGCGACCGAAGACCGCCGGTTTTACTGGCATGTTGGGGTGAGCCCTCGCGGGATCGCTTCGGCTGTGCGGATCAATCTGAGCGAGGGGCGCGGGCCGCTTTCGGGCCATGGCGGCTCGACGCTAACGCAGCAGACGGCAAAGCTTTTGTGCCTCGGCGTTCCGTACAACCCGAGCGACTGGGAGAGCGAAGCGGCCTACGAGGCCGATTGCCGGCGTACGACGATCTGGCGCAAGATCCGCGAGGCGCTCTATGCGATGGCGATGGAGGCACGCTACACCAAGGACGAGATCCTGACGGTGTATCTCAACCGTGCCTATCTCGGCGCCTCCGCGCGCGGCTTCGAAGCGGCGGCCCAGCGCTATTTCGGGATCCCGGCGATCAAGCTCGATCCGCCGCAATCGGCGATGCTCGCGGGCCTTCTCGTCGCCCCTTCGCGTTTTGCGCCGACCGCGGATCTTGAGCGCTCGCAGCGTCGCGCGGCGACCGTGTTGCGTCTGATGCACGACCAGGACTACCTCACCGATGCCGCCTATGCCGAGGCACGGGCGAATCCGGCCGTGCTTTCGGATGCGGCCGATCAGTCGACCGGCGGGTACTTTGCCGACTGGGTCGTCGGCACGATCCCTGATTTTCTTTTGGAGGACGCGCAAGAAGATCTCGTCCTCCGGACAACGCTCGATCAAGAGATTCAACTCGCCGCCGAGGAGGCAATGAAGCTCGTCTTTGCCGAACGTGTGCGCGAGGGCTCCGAGGCGCAGGCGGCGATCGTCGTGATGTCGGCCGATGGCGCAGTGCGCGCGATGGTCGGCGGGCGCGACACGTCTGTCTCCGGCGCGTTCAACCGGGCGGTGCAGGCCAAACGGCAGACGGGCTCGTCGTTCAAGCCGTTCATCTATGCCGCAGCGATGGATCTCGGCTATGGGCCAAACGACACGGTCGTCGACGAGCCCTATTGCATCGACGTACCGGGCTCGGGCGCGTACTGCCCAAAAAACTACAGCCGCGACTTTGCCGGACGCGTCACGCTAACGACCGCGCTCGCCGACAGCCTCAACATCCCCGCCGTGAAGATCTCCGAGTTCGTCGGCCGCGACGTTGTCCAGAAGGTTGCCGAAGATTTCGGCATCGAATCCAGCCTCGCCGACGGGCCGGCACTCGCGCTCGGCGTAAGCGAGTCGACCCTCATGGAAATGACGGGCGCCTATGCGGGCTTTCTGAATGGCGGCCGCGCCGTCCTCCCCTATGGCATGACGCAGATTACGCTGCGCGGCGAAACGGAGCCCCTGATGGGCCAGGATGGCGGCTTTGGCCGGCGCGTCATTTCCGAACAAGCGGCGCGGAGCCTCGTCTATATGATGGCGCGCACCGTCGAGGCGGGGACGGGCGCACGCGCCGAGCTCGGCGAACGTCCCGCTGCGGGCAAGACGGGGACGACGCAAGCTGCCCGGGATGCTTGGTTTCTCGGCTTTACCGCCGATTACGTGGCCGGGGTTTGGATGGGCTATGACGACAATACGCCCCTTACGGGCGTGACCGGCGGTGGCCTCCCCGCCGAGATTTGGCGCGAGACGATGCTGCGCGTCCACGAGGGTCGAGAGGTCCGCGGCCTGCCCATGGACGTTCCCACGCAGCCGAGCGCCCAGGCCCAAGCGCAGCAAACACCGCAACAAGAGCAGCAACGCCGCGCGCCCCCGCCCCCACCGGCAAACCAACTCGAGCGGGAGCTGCGCGGCCTTATCGGCGTTCTCGAAGGCCTCTTCGGAAACTGAACGCAGCGTAAGCGGTCGGCCCACATCGCCGGCGCAGGGAGCGCCTATTCTGGACGCGGGCGTGGCCGAACCGGCGGTTTTGGGCACGCCTCATATTCGAAAGCATAGCCATCCCAGACAAGGATGAGCCCACCACTCGCCGCTTGCACGAGGATCGCGCGCTCCTCCCAACCGGACCCTTCACCGATGCAGATCATGTCAAAGAGCGCGCCGTTCATGTCGCGGATGTCCAGACGGTTGGTCATGCGGCACCGGCTCTCGGCGCCGTAGAGAACTCCGTCCTCGATCCGGAGCAGTCCCAGATCGTTCGCCGCATCGCATTGCGCGCTCTCGGTCAGCTTGTAGCGCCCATCGAGCGCCACGGCCTCCATGGCCGCGGCACCCAAAACACCGCAAAGCGCCAGGAGCGCCGCACAGGTGCGCTCACGCTGTCGGCGGCAATTCTGATGTTGAGAGGCACGTCTCTTCACGCTGCGCCTTTCGTCGGTGCGTCCCGTTGTGCGGACTATGCGCCGACAGCGCGGGCGGTGAAACCCGGGGCGGCACGCGTGGCTCACCCGAGAGCTGCCACTGCTCCGGGCACGTCCGACGGCTTCCATCGCTGGCCGCGCGCCGCTAGCGTCCGCACACCCACGAGCCACAGGAGAATGCTATGCCCGGCCCCATCGAAACCCGCCTCACCGAACTCGGAGTGACCTTGCCCGACGCGCCGGCGCCCGCGGCAAACTATGTGCCCTTCGTGCAGGCGGGCAGCACGCTCTACGTCTCGGGACAAATCAGCCTGGGGGCGGACGGGCTCGTCCAGGGTAAGCTCGGCGAGACGATGGAGGTCGACGCGGGCGCCGCGGCGGCCAAGCTCTGCGCGATCTCGCTGCTGGCCCAGGTCAAAGCGGCCTGCGGCGGCGATATCGAGCGGCTTTCGCGCGTGGTCAAGCTCACCGGCTTTGTCAATTCCACGCCCGACTTCACCGATCAGCCCAAGGTGATCAATGGCGCGTCCGATTTCCTGGTTGAAGCGCTGGGCGAGAAGGGCCGGCACGCGCGTTCGGCGGTCTCGGCCGCGTCGCTGCCCCTCGGCGTGGCGGTCGAAATCGAAGGGATCTTTGAGATCGCATGACGCGCGTCGCGCTGCCGTCGGGCTTTCTTGCGCGTCCGATCGCGCATCGCGCGTTGCACGGTCCGGGCGCGCCGGAGAACTCGCGCGCCGCGATGCAGGCGGCAATCGCGCACGGCTTTGGCATCGAGATCGACCTGCAGCTCTCGGCGGATGGCGTGGCGATGGTGTTCCACGATGACAAGCTGGACCGGCTGACGGCTGAGAACGGCCCCGTGCGTGCGCGAGACGCCGCAGAGCTCGGCAGGATCGACCTTGATTTCACCGCGGAGGGGGTCCCGACATTCGCAGAAATCCTGCGTCTCATCGATGGGCGCGTGCCGCTGCTGGTCGAACTGAAAGACCAAAGCGGCGTGCTGGGGCCGAGCGATGGCCGGCTGGAGGCGGCCGCATCGGACGATGTCTCCGGCTATGACGGTCCGCTTGCGTTTATGTCTTTCAGTCCCGACATGGTCCGCCACGTCGCGGAAACCGCACCAGAGCGCCCGCGCGGGCTCGTCACCTGTGCATTCAGGCCGCACGCTTGGCCAACCCTCCCGGTCGAGCACCTCAGCGCGCTTGCGCGGATCGAAGCCGCCGAAGCAGTTGGCGCAAGCTTCATCAGCCACCAATGGACCGATCTTCACTCGGCGCGCGTCGCGGAGCTAAAAGCCGATGGGCGCGCGATCCTCTGTTGGACGATCAAAAGCGCGGCGGAGGAGGTGCAGGCCCGCCAGATCGCCGACAACATCACGTTCGAGCACTACATCCCTGGCGTTCCGGCTTGACGGTGCGCGACCGGGGGCCACCTTTGCGGCGAGCAAGCCCCCATTCCAGACAGAGCCCTCCATGACGGCGCAGCCTCAGCCCGAAGTCCAGATCGAGGTGCAGATGCACCGTGCGCTCGCCGAGATCGACGCTGGCGACTGGGATGCCTGCGCCTGCCCCGAAGCGGCCGAGGGGGGGCGGCCTATGGATCCCTTTACAACGCACCGGTTTCTGCTCGCGCTCGAGCAATCCGGCTCGGTCGGCACGGGGACAGGCTGGCAGCCGATGTACATGACCGCCCACGCCGATGGCGAGATGGTTGGAGCTGCACCGCTCTATGCCAAGTCGCACAGCCAGGGCGAATACATCTTCGACCATTCCTGGGCGCATGCCTATGAGCGGGCAGGCGGGCGCTACTATCCCAAGTTTCAGATCGCCGTGCCGTTTACGCCAGCGACAGGCCGCCGCTTTCTGACCAAGCCGGGCTGGGATGTCGCCGGCATGGCGGCGCTTCTCCAAGGCGCGGCACAGCTGGCCGACAACAATCGCGTCGACACAATCCACGCCACGTTCTGTACCGCCGAAGAGGTCGAGATCGGCAAAGAGCTTGGCCTCCTGCACCGGCGCACACAGCAGTTTCACTGGGAAAATCGCGGCTACGCCGACTTCGAGGCGTTCCTCGCCGATCTCTCCTCGCGCAAGCGCAAGAACATCCGCAAAGAGCGCCGCACTGCACACGAATTCGGTGGTGAAATCTGCGCGCTGACGGGGGAGGAGATCGAAGCGCGGCATTGGGACGATTTCTGGCGCTTCTATCAAGATACGGGCGCGCGAAAGTGGGGCACGCCCTACCTGACGCGCCGGTTCTTTGACATCGCGCAGGAGACGCTCTGCGACGACATGCTCCTCGTTCTCGCTGCGCGTGGTGGGCGCAACGTCGCCGGTGCGCTCAATTTCATCGGCCGCGAGGCGATCTTCGGCCGGTACTGGGGCTGCGTCGAGGACCACCCATGCCTTCATTTCGAGCTTTGCTACTATCAAGCAATCGACTTCGCGATTGATCAAGGTTTGGCAACTGTCGAGGCTGGCGCGCAGGGCGAACACAAACTGGCGCGGGGCTATCTCCCGGTTGATACGCATTCGCTACACTGGATCGGCGAGCCGAATTTCCGCCGCGCCATCGACGAATACTTACAGTCTGAGGCCCGTGCCGTTGATCAGGAGAAGGAGATCCTGACGTCATACGGCCCCTTCAAACGCACCGGCGAGGACCACGATTGATGGCAGAGAAACTCGATGATCGAAGTATGCTCGAGCCGCTCTTGGCGTCTGGGTGGAGCCTCGTCAATGGCCGAGATGCGATCACAAAAACGTTTCAGTTCAGAGACTTCAATGAAGCCTTCGGTTGGATGAGCCGAGCAGCCCTAGTTGCCGAAAAGATGGATCACCATCCCGAATGGTCCAACGTGTACCGCACCGTTGAGGTGACCTTGACGACCCACGACGCCGGTGGGCTCTCGCCGCTCGACGTCGCCCTCGCCAAAGCCATGGACGCCATGGCGGGCTGATCTCATCGCGACAGGCATGCGACGGCAACGGCACACGGATCGCGCGAAGTGGAGTTGCGTCGTTCGCGTAAGCCGCGCATGGTCGGTCGACGCGATTTGAGCAACAGGCCGCCCGCCCCATGCAAGACGCACGCCGCATTGCGCTGCGCGATAAGCAGCTCGAA
Source organism: Pseudomonadota bacterium (assembly GCA_038745585.1). GTDB lineage: Bacteria > Pseudomonadota > Alphaproteobacteria > Rhodobacterales > Rhodobacteraceae > HLUCCA09. The sequence continues at coordinate 540,771 of JBCDLH010000001.1, read as the reverse complement.
CAGCTGCGCTGCAGCATGTGGCGCGATTGTCTCCCGCGCAATGCAGCGGCAGCCTTTGCCATGGCGGTCGCCGCCTATCTGATCGAAAGCTGGTTCGTGCTGGTCTGGCTCGTGCCTTACCTGCTGACAGAGCTTGCGCTCTGGCGTCTTCTCGATCGCACGCGTTCTGGCGGGCAGATCTCGACGCCACTGCTTTCGGTGCTGTCGTTCCTCAACAGTGCGACCTATCTCGTGCCCGGCGCGCTCCTTTGGATGGAGCCCGAAGTCCACGAAAAAGCGTCTGCGATGATCTACATCGCCGGTGGGATGGTGAATGTCTCGACGATTCGCGCGCCTTACCTGCGCGCCGCTTTTGGCAATGCGCTTGCTTTCGTGTTCGCCTGCCTCTTCTTACCCATCTGGCTCTTCGTTGAGACCGGCGACTACACGTGGTCCGCGATGCTCGCCTGTGGCGTGGTCGGGCTTCTCGGCTATTTCGCCAATACCATCGCGACGACGAACGGGCTCGTGCGTCAGCTTTTGGTGGCCGAGGAAAAGGCGGAGGCCGCAAGCCGCGCCAAATCGCAGTTTCTCGCCTCGATGAGCCACGAGATCCGTACCCCGCTGAATGGCATCCTCGGCGTTGGGTACCTCCTTCAGGAACAGCCGCACTTGCGGCACGATCCAAGCTATTACAGCCTGCTGATGCGCTCGGGGCGGACGCTTCTCGCGCTTCTCGACGATGTGATCGACATGGCCTCCGTCGAGGCGCAAAAGGTGCGGGTCACGCCGATGCCGGCGCGCCTCCAGGAAGACATCGAGTCCGCTTGCAACCTGTTTGAGTCTCTCGCTCGCGAAAAGGGGATCGCGTTCACGCTGGATCTCCGAGATGTGCCGCAAATGGCCGTCTACGATCCGCTGCGGCTGCGTCAGATCGTGATGAACGTCATCTCGAACGCTGTGAAGTTCACCAATGACGGGGCGGTCAGCGTTGAGGTGGAGCGTGTCGCCAACGCGGACGGAACCGATCACCTCGCTGTCACGGTCTGCGACACCGGGCCAGGCTTCGAAGCTGCCCTCCTGCAACGTCCTTTCGTTCCATTCCAACAAGGCCTTGCCCAGCAGCGCGCGCGCCTTGGCGGGACGGGGCTCGGCATGGCGATCACCGAGCAATTGCTGAGCCTTCTTGGCGGCAGCATGGAGATCGAGAATCGCGTCGGCGGCGGTGCGACCGTGCGCCTTCGGATCCCTATCGAAACGATGCGGGGCGATATCCTGCGCCCCGACGGGACCGCGACGCCCTTGGCCGATGTCGAAGGGCTCTCCGTGCTGATTGTCGACGACATTCACACCAATCGCTTCATTGCCCGACGCTTTCTTTGCACGTCAGGCCTCACCGTTCGCGAGGCCAGCAGCGGGCCCGAAGCACTGGCCATGCTCGAGACCCAGATGTCCGACATCGTGATGCTCGACATTCACATGCCCGCAATGACCGGTGAAGATGTGCTCGAGGCGCTCTGCCGCACGGGCAAGTGCCGCAAGACCACGATCCTAGCGATGACGGCCGATGCTATGGAGGGCGACCGCGAGCGCTATCTCGCACTCGGCTTTGACGGCTACGTGTCAAAACCTCTCGAAAAGCAGCGCCTCGTCGCAGAGATCCACCGCGCGCGGACTGATCAAGCCCGGCGACGCGCCGAAGAGCGGATCGCAGGATAGGGTGGTCCCGGTGGGAGCCGCTTAGAGCTTTTCCAGCAGCCGCTCACCGGTCGACACATCGCACACGCCAGGCTCGTCGATCGATGCGATCGAAACAACGCCATCGTCGACGAGCAGCGCATAACGGTTGGAGCGGCCATAAAGCCCGATCTGCGGGACGGTGAAGTCCATCTTGAGGCTGCGCGTTAGGTCCCCGCTGGCATCGCCCAACAGGGTGATACCCGCATCATGCGCGCCCGTCGCCGCGCCCCATTCATGAAGCGCAAACGGATCGTTGACGGAGATGCAAATGATTTCCTCAACACCCTTCTCTTTGAAGGCGTCCGCGGTGCGGATAAAGCTCGGTAGATGCGCGGTCGAGCATACGCCTGTAAACGCACCGGGCAGGGCAAAGACGACGACCTTTCGCCCGCCGAGCTTGCTTGAAAGCGTCACCGTTTCAGGCCCGTCCGGCCCCATGCGTAAGAGGTCTGCGTCGGGCAGGCGCATTCCAGCTTCAAGCGTCATGATCAGGTCCTTCGTCGATTGCGTCCCGGTTCGCGAGACATGTAGGGTCCGCCCGGAATGCGAAAAGACGCGCACGGGAAATGGGGTTGGGAATGTCTCGAACGGTCGTGATCGGCGCAGGTCAAGCGGCAGCGGCCTGCATCGCCAAGCTTCGGTCTTTGGGCCATGACACCCCGATCACGCTCATCGGGGCAGAGCCGGTGCCGCCCTACCAACGCCCGCCGCTCTCCAAGGCCTATCTCAAAGGAGAGATGGCGCTTGAGCGGCTCTTTCTAAAGCCCGAAGCTTGGTACGGCGAAAACGACATCGAGCTCTGCCTTGGCACCCGCGCCACCGCGATCGACCTTGCGGCGAAGGACGTCATGCTCGACGACGGCACCCGGCGCACCTTTTCTGATCTCGTGTTGACGACCGGCTCTTCTCCGCGCCGCCTGCCGGGCGCGATCGGGGGCAATCTCGGCGGCGTCCACGTCGTGCGTAACCTTGCCGATGTCGATGCGATGGCGCCGGCGATGCAGGCGGGCCAACGGGCTTTGATCATCGGCGGCGGTTATATCGGGCTCGAAGCGGCGGCGGTTGCTGCGTCCCTCGGGCTTGAGGTGACGCTCATTGAAATGGCCGAGCGCATTCTCGGCCGGGTCGCGGCCGACGAGACCGCGCGCTACATCCGCGATGTCCACGCTTCCCACGGCGTACGCATCCGCGAGGGGATCGGGCTTGAGCGTCTGACAGGTGAGGAGACGGTGTCGGCCGCGGTGCTGAGCGACGCAACAGAGATCCCTGTCGACCTCGTTGTCGTCGGCATTGGGATCAACCCGGACACAGCGCTTGCCGAAGCCGCCGGTCTCGCGGTCGAAAACGGGATCCGCGTCGATGCGCGGGGGCAGACCTCCGCCCCCCATGTCTGGGCCGCCGGCGATTGCGCCTCGCTGCCTTATCGCGGCACACGCATCCGCTTGGAGTCGGTGCAGAACGCCATCGACCAGGCCGAGTGCGTGGCTGCAAACATTGCGGGCGCAGCGGAGGAGTACGATCCGAAACCCTGGTTCTGGTCCGACCAATACGACCTCAAGCTGCAGATCGCCGGTCTGAACACGGGCTACGATCATGTCGTCACACGGCCCGGCACGTCGCATTGGTACTATCGCGGGGCGGAGTTGCTCGCCGTCGACGCGATGAACGACCCGCGCGCCTACATGGTAGGCAAGCGCTTGATCGAAGCGGGCAAGAGCCCCGATCCGGCCCTCGTCGCAGACCCGGAGACCGAGCTCAAAATGCTGATGCGGTAGCGCCGTGGCCCGCGCCACCAATGGGCTTCGCTAGGCATGCGGATCGTCGCGGGCAAGAACCGCGGGCTGCGCCTTGCAGCGCTTGGCCCGGGAGACCCATCGGCGCATCTGCGCCCGACGCCCGACCGTGTCCGCGAGAGCCTCTTTAACCTGCTCGACGCACGCGACGACGTCTTGCTGACCGGTGCCCGCGTCCTCGATCTTTTCGCAGGGACGGGCGCATTGGGCTTGGAAGCCCTGTCTCGCGGCGCCGCAGAAGTGACCTTTGTCGACGATGGCGCCAAGGCCCGCGCGCTGCTGCAAGAGAATATCGTCCGCGCGAAGGCCCAGGGGAATGCCAAGGTCTGGCGGCGCGATGCGACGCGCCTCGGCGACGCCCGTGGCCAGACGTTTCACCTTGTCTTCCTCGATCCGCCCTACGGCACCGACCTGGGCGTCCGCGCCCTTGGCTCTGCCGGATCGGGCGGCTGGCTCGCCCCCGGGGCGACCATCGTCTTGGAAGACAACGCGGCCCACCCTGCGCCCCACGGCTTTACGCTGCTCGATACGCGGCGCTACGGCGAAACACATTTGACGCTGCTCCGCGCCCCCTGATGCCGGGCGTCCGGGCCATGTCTTCTTCGTCCGTCATCTTCTTCTTGCGTCAAATATCGCCGCCGGAGGCATCTCGCCCCTCTGCGCTCGTGACACGCCCGGGTCAGCGCGCTAACTTTGCGCAATGACCGTCGCAACACGCGTCTCCAGCCTCTTCCTCCGCCCCCGGGCAGACGCCGCAGCCGACACCGGCGGCGCACCGCCACGGCGCACCACCGGTCCGGTGCTGATGGGAGATATCCACGGCTCGCTCGGCGGCCGCCCGCTCCTACTCCTCCTGTGGGAACGGTGGCAAGACGAGGCGTCGCACAACGAAGACGAGTAGCGCGGCGATCCGCGGGTCCATCAATGGCAAGGCCGCGAAACTTCAGCCGTAGGTCGGGTGAAAAAGCCCTGCAGGCGACAGCGTAAAAATCTCCACGCCTTCCGACGTCACACCGATGGAATGCTCAAATTGTGCCGAGAGCGACTTATCGCGTGTGACTGCGGTCCAATCGTCGGCCAAGACCTTGGTCTCCGGCCGCCCGAGATTGACCATCGGTTCGATCGTGAAAAACATCCCCGGTTCGAGCACAGGCCCCGTCCCCGGACGCCCGTAATGGAGCACGTTCGGCGGCGCATGAAAGACGCGGCCGAGCCCGTGGCCGCAGAAATCCCGCACGACGGACATGCGATTGCTCTCCACAAAGCTTTGAATCGCGTGGCCGATGTCGCCAAAGGCGGCGCCGGGCTTGACCGCTGCAATCCCGCGCATCAACGCCTCATGCGTAACCTCGATCAGCCGCTCGGGCTTGCGCGAGAGCTTGCCAGCGACATACATCCGCGACGTGTCGCCAAACCAACCGTCGACGATCACCGTGACGTCGATGTTGAGGATATCACCGTCCTTGAGGATCTTGTCGCCCGGGATGCCATGGCAGACCACGTGGTTGACCGAGATACACGACGCGTGCTGATAGCCCTTATAGCCGATTGTGGCCGAGGTTGCGCCGGCGCCGCTCACCCGGCGCTCAATCTCAGCGTCGATCTTGCCGGTCGTCTGGCCGGGGAAGACCATCGGCGCGACGGCATCCAAGATCTCGGCCGCGAGGCGGCCGGCGCGGCGCATGCCCCCAAAGTCCGCCGGTTCGTAGAGGCGGATACCGTCCTTTGTGAGTTTGCTGCGCGCTTCGTCCACGGATTTGGCCTATTCGGATGGTCGCTGGGCAGAAATTCGCCGCTTTGAGCGTTACATAGGGCGCTGCAGTGCAGAGTGAAAGGTAGTGCTCAGCTCTGCGCGCCGGGATCGACAGGAAGCGACGGACCGAGCCGAACCGAGGCGGTGTCGATCTCCGTGCCATGACAAAGCATCTCGACCCCGGCAGCCCGAGCCGCATCGAAGGCTGCGGCATAGGCCGGGTCGAGATCGGCGGCCATCTTCAGCCGTGCACAATCGGTCCGTTGCACAAGATAGAGCATGACCGCTCGGTGGCCGTCCCGCACCATGGCGGTCAATTCGCCAAGATGCTTGACACCGCGCGCCGTCACGCTGTCGGGAAACTCGGCCCAGTCTGCCGCGCGCCTCAGATGCACATTTTTGACTTCGACATAGGCGTCAGGCAGTCCGGCCTCGCTCAAAAGAAAGTCCACCCGGCTCGCGCGCCCATACTTTACCTCGGCCCGCACGCCGCCATACGCGGCGAGGGCCGGCACGGCGCGGGTCTCCAGCGCCTCTTTGACGACGCGGTTGGGCACGGCGGTATCGATGCCCGACCAATGCCCGTCCGGAAGCTCGACCAGACGCCAACCATATTTGAGCTTCTTTTTCGGATCGTCATCCGGCTCGAGCCAGATCCGCAATCCGGGCGCCTTCAGGCCCATCATCGAGCCTGGATTCGGGCAATGGGCGGTCACAGCTTCGCCCGAGCCCTCGAGAACCGCATCGGCGAGGAAGCGATTATACCGGCGGATAAGCCGCGCGGGAACGAGCGGGGTTGGAAAACGCATGGCGCGCGCCCTATACAGCTTGCCGCAGCCATACAAGCCAACAGCCCGGCCGCTGCCGTTCCGCAATCCACGACCCCGAGGAGCCCCATGTCTTCCCACACCGCCCAACCGAGCGCCGCGATGCTCGTCATCGGCGATGAGATTCTCTCGGGGCGAACGCGCGACGCCAATATGCACCACCTCGCACAGGAGCTGACAAAGCACGGCATCGCGCTCTGCGAGGTGCGGATGGTCGCCGATGTCCGGGCCGAGATCGTGGCCGCCGTGCGGGCGCTTTCGGAGCGCTGGGACACTGTCTTTACCTCGGGCGGGATTGGGCCAACCCACGAGGACATCACCGCCGACGCCATCGCCGAGGCCTTCGGGGCCGAGATCGGTGTCCGTGAGGATGCCCGAACGCGCCTGCAGGCGCACTATGACACGCAAGGGATTGAGCTCAACGCTGCGCGCCTGCGCATGGCCCGCGTGCCCCAAGGCGCCGATCTCATCGACAACCCGATCAGCGCCGCGCCCGGCTTTCGCATGGGCAATGTCCATGTGATGGCGGGGGTTCCAAGCGTCTTTCAGGCAATGGTCGCCTCTGTCCTGCCGACGCTGACGGGCGGGCCGCCCATGCTGTCCCAATCACTCGACGTTCCGCGTGGCGAGGGCGACATCGCCGCCCCCCTGGCCGAGCTTGCCCTGCGCTATGCGGAGCTTTCCGTTGGCTGCTATCCGACCTATCGCAACGGCGCCTATGGCGCGACGGTAGTCATACGAGGCACAGATCCCAGCCGCCTCGACGCGGCCATGGCAGAGCTGGCCGGGCTCTTCCCCGAGGCACTCCGGTGACAGCGGTTGCGCCGGCCCCCAAGATCGGCAAAGCCGAGATCTTTGCGACGCTGGAGGCGACCTGGCCGCCGGCAAAGTGCCACGATGCGGATGGCTGGCGCGTGGGCGAAGGCCGCGGCGGCGGTCAGCGCGTTTCTGCGGCCAAGCGGATGGCGCCCGAGGCGGGCTTGCGCGCGATGGAGCGCAAGCAGATGGCCCTGGGCCAGCCCCCTCTTGTGATGGTGCGGGAGGGAGAGGACGGGCTCGACGCAGCGCTTGAGGCGCGCGGGTACACGAAGGTCGATCCGACGCTCGGCCTGCTCGCTCCGCTTCGTGCTTTGCCCGCAACGCTCCCGCCGCTTATGGCGTTCGAGGTCGCCTGGCCGCCCCTTGCCCGCCAGCGAGAAATCTGGGCCGCGGGCGGGATCGGGCCCGGCCGGCTCGCGGTGATGAACCGGGTCGCGGGGCCACGCGTTGCTTTTCTCGGCCGCGCGGGAGACGCGCCGGCGGCCACGGCCTTTGCCGCCTGCCACGGACGGCTTGCGATGGTCCACGCCCTCGAAGTCGCAGCGACGCATCGGCGGTCGGGGCTCGGCCGTGCCCTTATGGTGGCCGCCGTGCGCTGGGCCGCGCAGCAGGGGGCCGAAGCGCTCGCGGTCCTCGTCACGCGGGCCAACATGCCTGCGCTGGCGCTCTATCGCGGCCTCGGATTGCGGGATGTCACATCCTATCACTACCGCTTGAGCGGTCGTGGGCAAGAGCCCGCCCCAACGGCCAGCCAGAGCGGATGATCTGGCGCGGGGCGTGCCTCGCCGCGCTTGCCTGCGGTCCGGCCTTGGCGCAGTCCCTCGAAGTTGCTCTGCCGGTTACCGCGCGCCAAGTCGTACAAGAGAGCGTACCGGCAACGACCGTGCGCGTGCCCGTTACGGTCTGGCAGGCGGGCGAGGTTCAGTCGATCCGGGCCGAGGGCGATGTCCGGCGACGCGTGTGGCAGATCGGCTCTCCGGGCATGACCACCGAGCAAATTCTCGCGCCTTTGCGCGACGCGCTGACGGAGGCGGGCTATGCCCTGCTCCTGAGCTGTGAGGCGCGGGGCTGTGGCGGTTTCGAGTTTCGCTTTGCAACCGACACGCTGCCCCCGCCTGAGATGTTTGTGGACCTCGGAGACTACCGTTTTCTTGCCGCCCAGACCGCGACGGAGGAAGGCACCGCCTGGGTCACGATCATGGTCAGCCGATCCGACGCGCTGGGCTTTGTCCAAGTCACGGATGTGCGCCCAGGCGCGGCAACTGCGCCGCGCGCCGGCCTTGGGGCTGTTGCGCGAGCACTCGGAGAGGGCGATCTCGGCGCAGAGCTTGAGGCGGCAGGGCGCGCGGTCCTCTCCGGGCTTAGCTTTGAGACAGGTTCGGCGGCACTCGGGGATGGGCGCTTCGACGCGCTTGAGGACCTGGCCACCTATCTCGATGCGCGCCCCGAACAGCGGATCGTCCTTGTCGGCCATACCGACGCGCAGGGCGCCCTGAGCGGGAACATCGAGCTCTCGCGCCGCCGCGCCGCGTCCGTGCGGGCCCGTCTCATCGACGCGTATGGGATCGACGGGGCACGGATCCGGTCCGAAGGGGTGGGCTATCTCGCGCCGCTCATACCCAATGCCACGCCAGAGGGGCGCGAGCGCAACCGGCGTGTCGAAGTCATCCTTGACGGGCCGCTTTGAGGACGCGCAGAGGGAGAGGCGGCTGCGAGACCGAGCCGCCGCGGCCTACCAGTGCCCTTCAACGCGATCGGCGAATTGCTTGACAAGGAAGTCGATGAAAGCGCGGACTTTCGGCTGCGTAAAGCGCCCCGGAGGATACACAGCATAGATCCCAAGCGGCTCAACCGGCAGATCGGGGATCGCTTCTTCGACCGTACCGTCGCGCAGCGCGTCGGTGTAGAGGAAATCCGGCAGGTAGGCGATGCCGAGCCCGGCAACCGCGGCGTTGAGCAGCGATTGGCCGTCGTTCACCGTCAGCCACCCCGTCGTGCGGACCTGTCGCTTCTCGCCCGAGGGCGCCATGATCTTCCACAGGTTGCCCGCCGACTGATTTGAGTAGTGCAGAAGCTTGTGCTCATTCAGGTCGTCGATCCGCATCGGGCGGCCATAGGCCTGGAAATAGTTTGGCGACGCGATCATCCGCTTGGTCGTCGTGGCAAGCTTGCGGGCGCGCAGCGTGCTGTCCTCAAGCTCGCCAATGCGGATCGCCATGTCAAAGCCTTCCGAGATCAGCTCCACATAGCGATTGTTAAGGACCATATTGACGGTGATGTCGGGGTACTCGGCAAGGAAGTCCCCGAGGATCGGGGAAAGGTGATTGACGCCAAAATCGGTCGCGACCGAGATCCGCAGAAGGCCCGACGGGGCCGACTGCATCGATGTCACCAGTGCATCTGCCTCGCCCGCATCGTTGAGCACGCGCCGTGCACGGTCGTAATAGGCGAGCCCGATTTCGGTGGGCGAAACGCGCCGCGTCGTTCGGTTGAGCAGACGTGCGCCAAGGCGCGCTTCGAGCGAGGACACATGCTTGGAGACAGCGGACTTCGAAATGCCCATCTTCTTGGCAGCGTCGGTAAAGCCTCCCTGGTCCACGACCGTGGCAAAGGCTTCCATTTCAGTCAGTCTATCCATTCGTATCCCCGGACAACCGCCCCCACGGGTGTCTGAGAGCGGGTGATCGGCGTCAAATACGGCACGAGTGGGACGAACGCGCGACAATAGATCGGTTTGGTTGGGTAAGGTTCCAGCCTGGAAACTCGCGCGGGGCGGGAGCGGAAGCGGCAGACTGGCCAGGGTCGGGTGCAGGTTCTCCTTTGCCCGCTTGGGTTTGTGCGATGTTAACGGCTTACGGCGGCTTTGGGGCAGCGCCGCAAGAGCGCCACATCCCGGCCTGCGACACCGGCTCGCCGGCTCGCGCCTCGGCTGGGCAATCGGCCCGCCACGCGCCCGCCGCCCGAGCCAACGCCCCTATAGCGTCGCCGCCAGCCGTGCCCCTTGGTCGATCGCCCGCTTGGCGTCGAGCTCGGCGGCGACATCCGCCCCGCCAATCACATGGTGCGCGATGCCTTCCTCGTGGAGCCGATCGGCGAGCGCGCGCTCCGGCACTTGCCCGGCACAGAGCACGACGGTGTCAACCTCCAAGAGCTCCTCCCCCGCATCGGTGCCGATCCAAAGACCCTGTGGTGCAATGTGGCGATAGGAGACGCCCGACCGCATCGTGACACCAAGCAACTTAAGCTCTGCCCGGTGGATCCAGCCCGTCGTCTTGCCCAGGCGCTTGCCTGGCTTTTCGGCCTTGCGTTGCAGGAGCGTGATTTGCCGCGCCGCACGCGCGGGTTGCGGGCCTTCGGGCGAGAGGCCGCCGCGCGCCTCCGTGGGATCGGCGACGCCCCAGAGCCGACGCCAGCGCGCAAGGTCTTCGCTGGCGCTGTGCCCCGGCCCATGGGCAAGAAATTGCGCCACGTCAAAGCCGATACCGCCGGCCCCGACAATGGCGACGCGTTGGCCCACGGGCGCATTGCCGCGCAGCACGTCGATATAGTTCAACACGTTCGGCCCCGATCCGCCGTCGATACCGGGATCGCGCGGCAAGACACCGGTCGCAAGGATCACCTCGTCATAGGCCGCGAGCGTATCGGGCGTCGCGCGCTCTCCGAGCCGCAGCGTTACCCCTCGCACGCCGAGCATCGTTTCAAACCAGCCGACCAGCCCGTGAAACTCCTCCTTGCCGGGGATCCGGCGCGCCATGTTGAGCTGACCGCCGATCCGCTTGTCCCGCTCAAACACCGTGACAGCATGCCCCCGCTCTGCCGCGACCAGCGCCGCAGAAAGCCCCGCGGGCCCGGCGCCGACGACGGCGATCCGCCGCGGCACGTCCGCCCGGGCATAGCGCAGCTCAGTCTCGTGGCAGGCGCGAGGGTTCACAAGGCACGACGACACTTTGAGCTCGAATGTGTGGTCGAGGCAGGCCTGGTTGCAGGCGATGCAGGGCGCGATCTCGGCCGCCCGCCCCTCTCGCGCTTTGCGGACAAAGCCGGCATCGGCAAGGAACGGCCGCGCCATCGACACCATGTCAGCGCAGCGTTCGGCGAGGACGTCTTCGGCGACCTCGGGCGTGTTGATCCGGTTCGACGTGATAAGCGGGATTGAGACTTCGCCCATCAGCCGTTTCGTGACCCAGGCAAAGGCGCGACGGGGCACCGAGGTCGCGATCGTGGGAATGCGCGCCTCGTGCCAGCCAATCCCAGTATTGATCAGGGTGGCCCCTGCCGCTTCGATAGCCCTCGCCAGGCGAACGACCTCCTCCCAGCTCGAGCCGTTAGGCACGAGATCAATCATCGAGAGCCGGTAGATCACGATGAAATCGGGGCCGACCGTCGCCCGCACCCGCCGTACCACCTCGACGGGCAATCGCATCCGGTTCTCATAGCTGCCGCCCCAGCAATCGGTGCGTTTGTTGGTATGGGCCACGAGGAACTGGTTCAGCAGATAGCCCTCCGACCCCATGATCTCGACGCCGTCATAGCCGGCCTCGCGCGCGCGGGCGGCCGCGGTCGCGATATCGGCGATCTGCTTTTCGATCCCCGCCGCGTCGAGCTCTGCCGGCGGAAAGGGCGAGATGGGCGACTTGATCGCAGAGGGCGCAACGGCTTCCGGCGAATAGGCATAGCGCCCGGCATGGAGGATCTGCATCGCGATACGCCCGCCCGCTGCGTGCGTTGCGTCGGTGACGATCCGGTGGTTGGCGATGTCCTTAGGCTTAAAGAGTCCCGCCGCTCCCGGCAGCACGCCGCCCTCGCGGTTCGGCGCCATCCCGCCCGTAACCATCAGCGCGACCTCGCCCTCCGCCCGCTCGGCGTAAAAGCGCGCGATCCGCTGCCAATCGCCGACCTCTTCGAGACCGGTATGCATCGAGCCCATCAGCACTCGGTTGGGCAGCGTGATATGCCCCAGATCGAGCGGCGCGAGCAGATGCGGGTACGCGGTCATGGCAATCCTCCCAGCCCCTTGTTCTCCCAGACACTTGTCATGGGTTGCAGGCCGAGCTCTGTCACGACGAACGCAGCGTCACGGCACATGCCGCGCCCTATGCAAAGCGCACCATACCCTTCTTTGGGCTTAAAATATCCCTGCCGGAGGCACCGCGCCCCGCGTTTGCGGGGCGCCGCCGCGGCGCGGCTCAGAGATCCATGTAGGTGTGCGCCTCGGCGCCGCCGCCGGGATGGGTGACAGCGCCCTTCCGCGCGCCGCCGACAAGCTGCGCGTACTTATGAAGCGCACCGGTGTTGTAGATCGTCGGACGCGGGCCCTGCCACGCGGCCTTCCGCGTCGCGAGTTGCTCGTCGGTCAGCGCGACCGAAAGCGTGCCTTTGATCGCGTCAATGGTAATCACATCTCCGTCCTGCAGGAGCCCGATCGGGCCAGCCTTAGCCGCCTCCGGGCCCACATGGCCGACGCAAAAGCCGCGCGTGGCGCCCGAGAACCGGCCATCGGTGATCAGCGCCACCTTCTTGCCCATCCCCTGGCCCGACAGCGCGGCGGTCGTGGCCAGCATCTCGCGCATTCCGGGCCCGCCCACGGGCCCTTCGTTGCGGATCACCAGCACCTCGCCTTCTTTGTACTCGCGCGCCTTCACAGCTGCGAAAGCGTCCTCCTCACACTCGAATACGCGCGCTGGCCCGGTGAAGACCTGCTCGTCCTCGGCCATGCCCGCGACCTTCACGATTGCGCCCTCGGGGGCGAGGTTTCCCTCCAGACCGACGACCCCGCCCGTGGGCGTGATCGGCGTTTCGACCGGATAGACAACACGCCCATCGGCCTTGCCCTCGATCTTGTCGAGTTCCTCGCCCATCGAGTTGCCGGTGACGGTCATGCAATCCTCGTGGATCAGGCCCGCCTTGCGCAACTCCTTCATGACGACGGGCACGCCCCCGGCTTCGTACATGTCCTTGGCGACATACTGCCCCCCGGGTTTGAGATCGACGAAGTAGGGCGTGTCGCGGAAGATCTCGCAGACATCCATCAGGTCGAAATCGATCCCGGCCTCATGCGCGATGGCCGGCAGATGCAGCCCGGCATTGGTTGACCCGCCGGTACAGGCCACGATCCGCGCCGCGTTTTCGAGCGACTTGCGGGTGACGATGTCGCGCGCGCGGATGTTCTTGTCGATCAGCATCATGATCGCTTCACCACTCGCAATCCCGTATTGGTCGCGGCTCTCATAGGGGGCCGGGGCGCCGGCGCTGTTGGGCAGGGCAAGGCCGATGGCTTCGGAGACGCAGGCCATCGTGTTGGCGGTAAACTGGCCGCCGCAGGCCCCAGCCGAAGGGCAGGCCACGCGCTCGATCACAGCAAGCGCCTCGTCAGTCATGTTCCCCGCCTGGTGCATGCCGACCGCCTCGAACACATCCTGCACAGTGACGTCTTTGCCATAGAGCCGGCCGGGCAAGATCGACCCGCCATAGATGAAGACAGAGGGCGTGTTGAGCCGCACCATCGCCATCATCATCCCCGGCAACGACTTATCGCAGCCTGCAAGGCCCACGATCCCGTCATAGCCATGCCCGCGCATCGTCAGCTCGACGGTGTCGGCGATGGCCTCACGGCTGGCCAGCGAGGAGCGCATGCCCTCATGGCCCATGGCGATCCCGTCGGTCACGGTGATGGTGGTAAACTCTCGCGGCGTCCCATCGGCCGACTTCACGCCAAGCTTCACGGCCTGGGCCTGCCGCGACAGCGCAATGTTGCAGGGCGCCGCCTCATTCCAGCACGTCGCCACGCCGATAAAGGGCTGGGCGATCTCGTCTTCATTGAGCCCCATCGCGTAGTAGTATGAGCGATGCGGCGCTCGGGCGGGGCCTTCTGTCACGTGCCGGCTCGGCAGCTTGGATTTGTCCCACTTGCGCTTGAGCATCGTGTGTTCGTCCTTCCTCGGGGATCCTCGGTTGGCGGAGGGATACGCGCCGCGCCCAGGCGGGGCAAGCAAGTGCCTGACGAGGCGCGACCCGGATTGTGTTGGCCCGCGCCACGGCCTAGGTGGAGAAGGAACGAGCGATGCCCAAAACCCATCGAGGATATGCGCCCCATGCGGCCTTCGTCGCCTTGGCGGGCGACCGCGCCGAGCCGTGGCGCACGGTGGCAGGGCTCGCGGTCGCCTTCGCTGCTGGGCTCGCGCTCTATCAGTTGGCCATGGCGGTACTGGCGAGCCTTCTCGGGCCGTCCTTCATGCGCGAGCTCCTGGACGAGGCGACATATTATGGCGATACGCCCCGTGCGGTCCTGCTGTCGCTCTTCTCCTACGCTTTTTTCGGCGCGGGCCTCGCGATGGCCCTCAGCGGTTTGCATGGTCGTGGGCTGAGATCGCTCATTGGCCCGTGGGAGGCGGCGCTCTCGGATTTCCTGCGCACCATGCTTGCCGTTCTCGCGCTCTATTCCGGGCTGACGCTGTTGCTGCCCTCCGATCTCGGCCTTTTGCGCAACGATGAGATGAGTGTTGGGCTTTGGCTGACGCTATTGCCTCTCTCTCTGTCGGCCATCGCCGTTCAGGCCGGGACGGAAGAGCTCGTCTTTCGGGGCTACCTGCAACAGCAGATTGCGGCACGGGTGCGCGCCTGGCCGGCCTGGGTCTTGGTCCCGTCGCTCCTCTTCGGGGCGCTCCACTTTGCGCCGGGCTCGGCGGGGGCGAACGCAGTCGCCTTTATGATCTGGGCAACGCTCTTTGGCATTCTCGCCGCAGACCTCACCGGGCGAACGGGCACGCTTGGCGCGGCGCTCGGCTTTCACATCGGGATCAACGCCTTCGCCCTAATGGGCACAGCGCTCTCTGGCCCGGGCTCTGGCCTTGCTCTCTATCTCGTGCCGGTCGAAGCGGACGCGGCCGAGCTTGCCCAGATGTTGCCGGTCGAGATCGCGACCCTCCTCGTGGCCTGGCTCGCCGTGCGGCTCGCACTCAAGGTCTAGCCTGCGACCGAACCGCTCCGGCCGATTGCCCTTGCGTCTGCCGTGCTTACCTTGGCGTCATGGAAATTAAGGATTTTCGTGAGACGCAACTGGCACCATTGGGCTCGCGCGCCCTTGCTCTGGACGCCGCTAAGGCCGTCGGATTCGTCGGCCTCTACGCGGGGCTGAGCGCGCTTGCGCTGCCCGCTGAACCGCTGGTCCTGGCGATCACGCTCAGCATCCTTCTCTCCATCTCTTGGGTCGCGGCAACCAGCGGAATGTTGCGCGAAGATCCCCTCGGCGCTGGATTGGCCTTTGCCACAGTCAGCGTCGTCCTCGTGGGGCTGGCAAGCTTCAACACTCCCCTCGTGATGCAGCGCTTATTGACCTTTGGGCCGCTCCTCATCCTCGTCATCGACGGGATACGCTTTTTCCGGCTGACGCGAGACCCGGGCTCAGAGCCGGGCAAGACCCAGGTCGCACGCGCGCATCGGGGTCTCTCCGCGCTCCGGTCGGCGCTGTTGATCGTGCTCAACGAGGCGGCGATCTTCATCGGCGGCGATGCGGTCTGGATGGCGGCGATGGCGTTCAACCTCCTCGTGATCCGGCGCATGGCCGCGCTTTGGGTCCGCGCGGCGCTCTTGCCCCGGTGGGAGGCATCAGCGCGCTAGGCACGCGTCAAGGCGGAACGCATCGGGGATCGTGTCGCGGTCTTCAAGCACGAGGTCGGCGATGACACGGGCGACGCCCGGGGCCATGCCGAAGCCGATCTTGAAGCCACCATTGGCGATGAAATGCCCCGCGTGGCCAGGCCTCGGCCCGAGGATCGGCGCACGGGAGCGGGCGCGCGGGCGCAGGCCAGCCCAGCGGCGAAGAACGGGCGCAGGCGCAAGCTCGGGCA
Organism: Pseudomonadota bacterium; assembly: GCA_038745585.1. Classification (GTDB taxonomy): domain Bacteria; phylum Pseudomonadota; class Alphaproteobacteria; order Rhodobacterales; family Rhodobacteraceae; genus HLUCCA09. Next base: position 525,014 of record JBCDLH010000001.1, on the reverse strand, counting down.
CGGCGGCAATGGCGCGGGCGAGCACGTCGTCGAGTTGCGCATCGGTGCTTTCGGGGTCGTCAAACTCACGCTCGGTGGTCGACCCGACAGCAACCGTGCCATCCGCGTGGGGAACGACGTGCAGGCCGTCGGCGTAGAGCTGCGGCGCATTGCGGCGGTCGAGCTGGAGCAGCGCGGCCTGCCCTTTGATGGCGCGTCCGACCTCACGGCCGACCTTGCACCCAACGTCGCGGTTGAGCGCGGCGAGGCCCGCCGCGCCCGTGGCCCAGAGCGTCGGCCCCGCGGCGCTCTGATGTTGGCCCAAGACGATCTCGGCACCGTTTTCGCGCAGCGCGGCAGCGAGGGCCGCACAGGCCGCCGCCGGGTTTAGCCGCGCGCTCAACGTGTCCTGCACAAGCCAGCCCGTCGGGCTCTGCGGCGCCCAGCTGCCGGCATGATCAGCGGTTATCACGTGCCAATGGGCCTTGCCCTGCCAAAGCGTCGTGGCGCCCTCTGCGCGCGCAAGTGCACGGGCGTGGCCATGCGCATCGGCGACCGGCTGCAGCCGACCCGTGCGGGCATAGCCGGGGTCGCCGCCGCCCGACGCCGCGACCTCTCGCCAAAACGGCTCCGCCGCCAAAAGGCTATCGAACTGAAACGCTTTCACACTGTCCCACCGCTCGGGCACGTGCGGCGCAAGCGCGCCGACCACGCCGCCCGACGCCCCCGCGCCGATGCCCTGCGCTTCGACCAGACGCACGCGGGCGCCGCGACGGACCATCTCCCAAGCGCAGGAGAGGCCAAAAATGCCGCCGCCCATGACTGTGATGTCGGGCTTTCTTGCCAAGGGGGCGTGCCTCCCGATAGAGCGCGCTGCGGGACGCGTGTCGTGGGGCATAGCGAAGCCAGGTCGGGCAGGCCAGCGGCCTTTGCCCGACGCTACCGGAAAGGCGCAAGATGGGCGGAGTAGGCGGTGAGATCGAGTGGACGGCGGCGGACGTGCCCGTCTCACGCCGCTTCGACGATCCCTACTACTCCCTGGAGGACGGGCTCGCCGAGACCGAGCACGTATTTCTTGACGGCAACGGGTTGCGGACGCGGCTCAGCGATGGCTTCGTCGTGGCCGAGCTTGGCGTCGGCACTGGTCTCAACCTGCTGGCGCTGGCGCGGCTGGCCGAGACGCTGGGCGTTCGCCCGCGCTATGTCGGGTTTGAGGCCTATCCGCTTGCAAGAGCCGAGCTTAGACGTGCGCTCGCGCCCTTTGCTGCGCTTGAACCTCTGGCCCAAGAGCTTTTGTACGCGTGGTCGGACCAGGGCCTGAACGCCGAGATCGGACCGCTTCACGCAAAGGTTGTAGTCGGCGACGCGCGCCTGATGCTGCCAAAGTGGCGCGGCCGAGCCGAAGCGTGGTTTCTTGACGGGTTCGCGCCCGCCAAGAACCCCGAGCTTTGGGAAGCGCCGCTCCTCGCGGCCGTCGCCGACCATTCCGCGCCCAATGGCACCTTCGCGACCTACACCGCGGCAGGCCATGTCCGCCGCGCGCTCGCCGAGGCGGGCTTTACCGTAACGCGCGCGCCGGGCTTTGGCCGCAAACGGCATATGAGCCGCGGCATCCTGGTCCGATCCGCATGAGCGAGCAAAACACGCGGCTCGGCATTCTTTTGATGATCGCCACGACCTTCGTCTTTGCCATGCAGGACGGGATCTCGCGGCACCTCGCCGCCGAGTACAACGTGCTGATGGTCGTGATGATCCGCTATTGGTTCTTTGCGGCGTTCGTGATCGCCATCGCAATGCGCCGCGCGGGCGTCCGCGCCGCGGCTGCGACCGAGCAACCGCTCCTGCAGATCGGGCGCGCGCTTTTGCTCGCAGCCGAGATTTGCGTGATGGTGCTTGCCTTTGTTCTTTTGGGCCTGGTGGAAAGCCATGCCGTCTTTGCCTGCTATCCGCTGCTTGTCGCTGCGCTCTCGGGGCCCGTTTTGGGGGAGCGTGTCGGCTGGCGGCGCTGGTCGGCGATCGGCGTCGGCTTTATCGGCGTGCTGATTATCCTCCAGCCGGGGGTCGCCGTGTTCTCGCCCGCCGCCCTCGTCCCCCTCGCTTCGGCCGCGATGTTTGCGCTCTATGGCCTCCTGACCCGCTATGCGGGCAGAAAGGACAGTACCGCGACTTCGTTTTTCTGGACAGGAACGGTCGGCGCCTTGGCGATGACGGCGGTCGGCCTTTGGTTTTGGGAGCCTATGAGCGCGATCGATTGGCTCTGGATGGGCGCGCTTTGCGTTACGGGGGCGACAGGGCATTGGCTCTTGATCCGGACCTACGAAATCGCCGAGGCAAGCGCAGTCCAACCCTTCGCCTATTTTCAGCTCGTTTTTGCCGCGGGGCTCGGGCTCTTTGTCTTTGGCGAGACGCTCGAATGGAACGTTGCGGTCGGCGGCGCCGTCGTTATCATGGCGGGGCTCTTCACGCTGATGCGGCAGCGGCAGGCGACGGATGGGTAAAGGCCGCTCCGAAAGACCCCCGCCATGGTGCCGGTGTCAGCCCTCCGGCAGGCTTCAGCCGTTTCGCAAATAATCGAGCATCTCAACCGGCCCCGCCTCGCCGCCCAGCCGCGCGCGATAGTTGATCACCGACTCGGTGACGCGCATGACGTAGTTGCGGGTCTCCCGAAACGGGATGAGCTCGATCCAATCCACGATGTCGATGCCGGCGGAGCGTGGATCGCCGTTGATCGAGACCCAATCGATCGCCCGGCCTGGCCCGGCATTGTAGCCGACCGAAACGAGGATCGGCGCTGGGCCAAAGCTGTCGATCAAGCCTTCGAGATAGGTGGCCCCGAGGCGAATGTTGTAGGCCGGGTCCAAGGTCAGACCATCGCGATCATAGGGCACGCCGAGCGCACGGCTGACATCTTGGGCGGTGCCCGGCATGAGCTGCATCATCCCGCGCGCCCCCGCGGGCGAGACGACGACCGGGTCGAACTCGCTCTCGCGCCGGGCGATGGCCAATGCCAGCGCGCGCTCGACGGGCAGATCGGCGTCGATCTCGGAGGTCAGCGGGAAATAGGCGATGGGGATCACGATCCGGTTGCGCGCCGCGCGCTTGGCCATGCGGAGCGCGATATGGATCTCGCCTGCCTCGACCAGTGCGGTGCCGAGCGTGCCGACCTCATCACGCTCCAGCACGCTCGCCAGATGCCGGTGGAACTGCTCAGCCCGCCAAGGCTCACCGCCCGCGATCAAAAGCTGTGCGGCCTGAAAGACGCTGCTTGCGCCAACGACGGAGCCGTCAAGCGGCGGAAACGCCTCTTGGCCGGTGAGGACGGGATCGAGCGGGACGCCAGCTTCTTCAGCCGAAAGCAAACCGTAAAAGCTCGTTTGCCAGCGCGCGCCCTCGCGATAGGCCGCCTGCGCGCTCTCTGCGTCGCCCAGCGCGGCGTAGGCCCGACCGCGCCAATAGCCAGCGCGCCCAAGGCTAATGGGCGTCTCAACCGCGGCCGCGAACCGGTCAAAGTGAAAAAGCGCGAGTTCGGGATCCTCTAGAAAGCGCAGCGCGAGAAAGCCCGAAAGCCACTCGAGATCGGCAAACGCCGCCCCTTCGATCAGAAAATGCCGGCTTGCCAGGCGATAGGCCGCTTCGGGGTCGCCTTCCCGCATCCGCATCCGCGCATAAATCCGTCGCCAATTGGCCCACCGTTCGGGCTGCCCCAGCGCTTGGACGTCTCTCGACGATGCATCGAGCAACGCGATCGCGCCATCGCGGAGGCCACGCCGCGCCCGCCAATTAAACCTCTCGTACGCAAGGCCCGCATCATCGGCGAGCGCGGCCGGCACCGCCTCGATCCGGGCGTCGACGCCGGGCGCCTGTGCGGCGAGGGCCAGCCGCGCTTCGGCCAGTGCCCGCCAACCTTCGGAAACGAGCGGATACATGCGCCGCGCCGCGTTCTCTGCACCCCGCCAGAGCATCTCGTCGAGCCGCGCCTCGTGGTGGGGCGCGAGCAGCGTGCCAAAGGATGACAGAAGCTGCCGTTCCGCCTCTGCGCCGAGCACCATCGACCGCCACGCCAAAACTGCGAGCGCTTGCGCGTCGCCCGAATGGTTCATCGCCTGATGCGCCTCGATCAAACGCAGCGCACCCGTCGGCGTGCTGGGCATCCGTCCGGCAAAGAAACCGAGGACGCGCTCGGGCTGCGCCCGCGGCGGGATCGCCGTTTCGGCAGCACTGCGCAACCGATCGAGATCAGGCCAGTCGGGAAACCGCTCGAAGAACGAAAGGTAATCGTCGAAGTCGCCCACCCCGTCCCGAAGCTTGTACCACTCGACAAGGGCGCGCGCGGCGGGGCCGGCCGGGATTGCGGCGACGTCGGCGGCGCGCCAATCGTCCTCGCGTGCGAGCTGCAACGCGACCCGCATCGCCGCCGCCGCATTTTCGCTGACCTCGGCCCGAGCCGGGAGCGCAGCGATCAGAACAGCAAAAACGGCGATAAAGCGCATGGTTGCGCAGACCTTTTGGCAAGAGCAGCGTCGGGCGCGCGGGAGCCTAGCGCAGATACCGCCTCCCGCAACTCACAAACGGCGCAATTCACAAACTTGGCAAGCCCTGCGGACGGCGCTAGGGACGCGGGCGCAAGCGCAGATGGCCCGAGGGGGAGGACAGGCGATATGGCGACGTTTGAGGGCTCGATGCCCGCATTGGTCACCCCGTTCAAAGGCGACGCCGTGGATTTTGAGGCCCTTGACGCCCTCGTCGACTGGCAGATCGACGAGGGGTCGTCCGGCCTGGTTCCTGTGGGCACGACAGGCGAGAGCCCCACCCTGGGCCACGCCGAGCATGAGGAGGTGATCGCGCGCGTCGTCGCCCGTGCCGCTGGGCGCGTGCCCGTCATCGCAGGCGCCGGCTCGAACAACACGACCGAGGCGATCCGCTTTGCCGCGCATGCCAACACGGTGGGGGCGGACGCGCTTCTTGTCGTTACACCGTACTACAACCGCCCGACCCAAGCCGGGCTGATCGCGCATTTCAAAGCGCTGCACGATGCCTCGGCGTTGCCGATCATTATCTACAACATTCCAAGCAGATCCGTCGTCGACATGCACGTCGAGACCATGGCCGAGCTCGCCAAGCTGCCCCGCATCGTCGGCGTCAAGGACGCAACGGGGGACATCGCCCGCGTCTCGCAACAACGCATGGCGTGCGGCCCAGACTTTCTACAGCTCTCGGGCGAAGACGCAACGGCGCTCGGCTTCAACGCCCATGGCGGACGCGGCTGCATCTCCGTCACCGCCAATGTCGCGCCCGCGCTCTGCGCGGCATTCCAGCGGGCGACGCTTGCTGGCGACTATGCCGCAGCGCTCGACCTGCAAGATCGGCTGATGCCGCTCCACGAAGCGATCTTTCTGGAGCCCGGGCTTGCGGGCGCGAAGTATGGGCTGTCGCTCCTTGGCCGCTGCGCCCCGGAGGTGCGGCTGCCGCTTGTGGGCCTCTCCGATCCGGTCAAACACCGGATCGAAGACGCCATGCGCCATGCCGGGTTATTGAATTAACCAAGTGTGTAGAACGTGACCCTGCCGAACCGGCAGTGACGCCGTGTTGCGAACGATGCCCGCTCCCGGAGCCAATCGTTTCCCTGACCCAAGTTTCCCTAGCGCAAACTAAGCGACATCACTCTGCCGGCGCGGCTGGCGCGTCCTCGGCGGCTGAAGCATCCGGCGGCGCGTCGGCCAGCTTGAGCGTGTTGAGCGCCACCCCGGCAAACGTGTCGTTCAGGTCTTCGGTCGCCCGGATCGGCAACCGCGTCGTGTCCACGTTGACGATCGCGATCAAGACTTCGTCGCTGTCGGAACGCAGCACGCCGATATGGCGAAAGACGATCGCGCGCCGATCCTCCGGCGTCTCGAACGTGCCGATCATCTGGACCATGTCGAGCTCGTTCACGTTTGGCATCGGCCCGAAGGCGAGGAGCCGCGCCTCCGGGAACTGGTTCAGCAACTGCGGAAAGCTCCGCAACACGAGCATGTTGGCGAGCGCAAAGCGGCGCGTTTCCGGCTCTCCCCGTTCGAGCATCGCCGTGGTCAGGGTGATCGACTCAATGAAGCGTCCGTCTTCTGTCACGAAGTCCCAGGCGGCGATGACCTCGCCCGCCGCATCGCCGAGGTCCCGCGCGACCGCGCGTACACCCTCGCCTTGCGGCAGAGACAGGCTCGCAAACGGCGCCCCGTCGCGAGCTATGTCGACGTTTTGGACGTCCAGAAGCCCCATCGCCTGCAGAAAGCTCGGTCGGCTCGGTCCATTGTCCGCCTGCGCCCAAGCGGCGCACGGAAGTGCGACCAGCAGCACCGCCAAAATGTGTCTTAGGGGCATCTGGTCTGCCCTCCCCTCAATGCCGCCGGTCGGGCGCGCATTTTAGCTGACCCACGACTTAGCTGACCCACGACTTAGCTGGCTCACGACGCAACGCGTTTGGCGTGCTTTGCGCATAGGCTCGCATTGCCGCGGGCCCAGGGCAAGCGCGCCGGCGAGGGCCCGCCGAGATCGGGCTGCGGGGCAGCGACGGGTGCGTTCGCTCAGCCGACCTGCCGCTGCTCCGCCTGCGCCCGCAAAGTGGCCATCAGCGCGTCGAGATCTTGCGCGTAGCGGCCATCCGCCAAGTTTCCGGCCTCGTCAAACTCCTTTGACGGGCTCGCGATCAGGACTTCGGGCCCATTGACGACAACCGGCCGAAACGGCGCCATGCAGAGCCGCAGCGCGTAGTTCGCCCGCGCCCCTCCGGCACGCCCGGCCGCCGCGCTGAGCAAGGCGACCGGCTTGTCCCGCCACGGGCTGCCCTCGACGCGGCTGATCCAGTCGAGCGCGTTCTTCAGGACGCCTGAGAGGGATTGGTTGTATTCCGGTGTGACGACCAGCACGGCATGCGCGCCGGCCACTTGATCCGCCAGCGTTTGCACGTCTGCCGGCACGCCGTACTTCGCCTCAAGGTCTCCATCGTAGAGCGGCAGCCGCAGGTTGCCTTCGCCGAACTCCGCCGCGCCAAAGCGGCGCGCAGCCTCGAGCATAAGCTTGCGGTTAAAGGAGGCGGCGCGTAGGGACCCGCACAGGCCCAAAAGCTTCAAAGTCATGGTTTCTCCGTAGCTGCTCGCCGCACCATAGTCGCCTCCCGGCCCAGTGCCAGCCGGTTTGCATTGCCCGCCCTTGAAGCCGCTCCCCCCCTCGCCCATGCTGCGCCGGCAACGAGGAGGCCGTGATGCTGCAAGGACACGTGAGCGGGGACGCGCTTATGGATCGCCATGGCGGGCAGATCCTCGTCGACCAGCTCAAGCTGCACGGCGTTGATCGCGTCTTTTGCGTGCCTGGTGAGAGCTTTCTCGCCGCCCTCGACGGCCTTTACGAAAGCGGGATCGAAACGGTGGTGGCCCGCCAGGAAGGCGGGGCTGCGATGATGGCCGAGGCCGATGGCAAGCTGACCGGCCGGCCCGGTGTCCTGTTCGTCACGCGCGGGCCGGGGGCGACCAATGCCGCCGCGGGCCTTCATGTCGCGATGCACGACGGCACGCCGCTTGTGGCCTTCGTCGGGCAGATCCCGCGCGGGTTTGCCGGGCGCGGCGCGTTTCAGGAGGTCGACTTTCCGGCCTTCTTCGCGCCGCTCGTCAAATGGTCCGCCGAGATCGGTGACACGGCGCGCCTGCCCGAGTTCATCGCCCGCGCCTTTCGGGTCGCAACGTCTGGCCGGCCGGGCCCGGTTGTCCTGTCGCTCCCCGAAGACATGCTCTCGGCCCGGGCCCGCGTCGCCGATCTTGGCCCCGCAGCGCCGTCCCCCCTGCCCGATCATCGCGCCTTCGCGGCGCAGGCTCTCTCCCGCTTGCGACGAGCCGCGCGCCCCCTAATCGTTGCCGGAGGGTCGGGCTGGTCTCAGGCCGCCGCCGATGATCTTGCGCAGCTCTCGGCCGCGCTCGATGTCCCCGTGGCCGTGCCGTTCCGCAGGCAGGACTATTTAGACAACCGCGATCCCGGCTATTGCGGCGACCTTGGCGTGGGGCAGAACCCGGCGCTCGGGCGTCTCTTGTCCGAGGCCGACGCCGTTCTTGCGCTCGGCACGCGCCTCGGCGAGACGGCGACGAGCGGCTACACCCTCCTCGCGCCCGAGACACCGCAGCCGCAGCTCATCCATGTCCACCCCGATCCGAGCGAGATCGGGCGCGTCTACACGCCCGGCCTCGGCTACGTGGCCCCGGCGGCCGAGGTCTTGCGCGCTCTGACCGCCGCCGCTGGCCCTGCCATGGCGGCGACCCCGCGCCGCGCGGCGGCACGCGCGCTCTATGAGGCCTGGCAGAGCCCGGCGGAAACACCCGGCGCGCTCAAGCTCGAAGCTGTTGTCGCGTCCCTTTCCGATACACTCCCCGAAGACGCCATCGTAACGAACGGAGCTGGCAACTACGCCGCGTGGCTGCACCGCTACTTCCGCTTCAAGCGCTTCGGTACGCAGCTGGCGCCGACCTCTGGATCGATGGGCTATGGCCTGCCCGCCGCCATTGCCGCTGGCCTGAGGCACCCCGACCGTCCTGTCCTTTGCCTTGCGGGCGACGGCTGCCTGCAGATGACGGTCAACGAGCTTTCGACGGCCGCGCAGTACGGCGTCAACCTAACGGTTCTGGTCGTCAATAACGGCCGCTACGGCACGATCCGCATGCACCAGGAGCGGCACTATCCTGGCCGCGTCTCGGGCACCGACCTTTACCTCCCGAATATCCCCGATCTGGCGCGCGCCTACGGCGGAACGGGCGAAACGCTCCGCACGAGCGCCGAGGCAGGCCCAGCGATTTCCCGCGCGCTTCGGGCCAGAGGGGTCTCGCTCATCGAACTCGTGACCGACCCGCAGGCTCTGTCGACGAGCCAAACCCTCGACGCCGTTCGGAGCGCTGGGCAAGTTGCGCCTATCCGCAGCTGATCCGGACGACGCGCCCCTCGGTATTGGTATAGAAGTTCACCCGCTGGGGATCGTAAACTTGGCTCACGATGTCCCCCGGCGCCACGAGCCGCGCGGGCCTGTCTGTCACCAGGCCCACAGCGACAAGGCCGTCGGTATCCTGATATTGTTGGTAATTTTCGAGCTGGCATGTATTCGGCAGCCTTTCCAGAAGGCCGCCCGGCCCATCGGCGAGGACGGTGTCGCCCGGCGTGCTCGGATCGTCCGTCTCGGCCCCGATCCCGATACCGGTGCCGATGCCGGTCCCAGTCCCGGCCCCGATTTCTGCGGTCGGCGTCTCCGCCGGCGCCGTGCCGGTCGCATTTAGCGGTGCTGTCTGAACCGTCGCCACCGGTCCAGACCCCGCGATCGGCCCAGTTCCTATGATTGGCCCCGTGGCCGGCGCGATGACCTCATCCGAGATCACGCCCGGCGTCGCAATCGGCCCGGTTGTGACGGGCTGGGCCTGGGGCAACGGCGCAAACGGGTCGCTCACCTCCTCGAAGGGCGGCGCGGGGTTGCAGGCTGCGAGCAGCGCCGCCGCCCCAAGGCTCCCCCAAAACGTCAACGATGTGCGCGCCATGCCAGCCCCTCGGCGTTGCATCCCTGGCGGCATACCGCAGGCGCCGCGCGGAGTCCAACCGGCGCGGGGCAGCGCACCAGGGCAAACCCGACCGTGACCGATGCCCGGCACCGCAACGCGAGCGCAGTCTCCTCCGACAGACCAGACGCTCCTTGGTCCTTCGAAGCAGGTCCTTCGGGGACCGCCGGCGGCCTCCGCGTCATCCGCCCGGGTTTTCCGGCGCGCATCCCACGCGAAAACGCCCAAACACCGCCTGGGCGCCCCCGCCCCCTCCCTCATCTTGGCCGAAATACTCTCGGGGGAGCGCCGTAGGCGCGGGGGCAGACGGCCCCCTCTGCCGCTTCCACCTCGCGCAGTCGCTTGGGATGTGTCACCATCGCGGGCATAGCCCGAAAGCGGCGCAACCCCTGGGGAGATCATCATGGTACGCAAAACTGCAAGCGCGCTCCTTGCGCTCGTCACTGCTCTACCGCTCAGCGCACAGCAGGCCGCCGATGCCGTCGACCCCGAACTTGAGACCGGAGCGACGAGCGCGTTCGGCGCCCTCTCCGATGCCGCGGCCGCCGCGCTTGCGGCCAAGGAGGCCGGCGCGCCGGTCGAGGCTGAGAAGTGGATGGTCGCCGCCGCCAACCCGCTCGCCGTCGAGGCCGGGGCGCGCGTCCTCCGCGAGGGCGGAAGCGCGGCCGATGCCATGGTGGCCGTTCAGGCCGTGCTCGGCCTGGTCGAGCCGCAAAGCTCGGGGCTCGGGGGCGGCGCCTTTCTTGTCTACTACGATGCCGCAACGGGCGAGGTCACCACACTCGACGGACGCGAGACCGCGCCGCTCGAAGCCACGCCGACCCTCTTTCAAGACGCCGCAGGCGAGACCTTGGGCTTTTGGGACGCTGTCATCGGCGGCCGCTCCGTCGGCACGCCGGGCACGCCCGCCCTCATGGAAGCCGCCCATGATCTTTGGGGCGAGGCGGATTGGGCCTCGCTCTTTTCCGAGGCGATCGAGCTCGCCGATCGCGGCTTTTCCGTCTCGCCGCGGCTCGCAGCGATGGTCCAGGGCGGGGAAGAGCGTCTGCGCCGCTTTCGTACGACCGAAGCCTACTTCTTTCCCGGCGGCGCAGCTTTGGAGGCGGGCGACACGCTCGTGAACCCGGCCTACGCCGACACGCTGCGCGCCATCGCTGCGCGCGGGGCGGATGCCTTTTACAATGGCCCGATTGCCGACGACATCGTCGCCACTGTGCGCACCGCGCCGGGCAATCCGGGCCTGCTCTCGACGACGGATCTGGCACTCTACGAGGTCAAAGAGCGTCCTGCCGTCTGCGCCACCTACCGCGACCGCGCTGTTTGCGGCATGGGACCGCCCTCCTCGGGCGCGCTGACCGTGGGCCAGATCCTCGGCATGCTCGACAATTACGATCTCGCCGCGCTCGGGCCGGAGAGTGCCGAGGCCTGGCGCCTGATCGGCGATGCCTCGCGCCTCGCATTTGCCGATCGCGGGCTTTACATGGCCGACAGCGATTTTGTGCCGATGCCGACCGAGGGGCTTGTCGATCCAGCCTACCTCACCGACCGGGCGGCTCTGCTTGACGGCGAGGCTGCGCTGCCCGACGTCTCCCCCGGCAGCCCCGAATGGGACCATGCAACGCTCTGGGCGCCAGATCAAAGCCTCGAACTGCCCTCGACCTCGCACATTTCCATTGTCGACGCGGACGGCAACGCGCTGTCGATGACGACGACCATCGAAAACGGCTTTGGCTCGCGGCTGATGGTGCGCGGCTTTCTTCTCAACAACGAGCTGACGGACTTTTCGTTTAGCACCCATGACGAGGGGCGGCCCATTGCCAACCGGCTGGAGCCCGGCAAGCGTCCCCGCTCCTCGATGTCGCCGACGATCGTGCTCCAGGATGGCGCGCCGACCCTTGTGATCGGCTCGCCCGGCGGGTCGCGCATCATCGGCTATGTCGCCAAGACGATCATCGCCCATACGGACTGGAATATGGATATACAGGAGGCGATTTCCATGCCGCATCTCGTCAACCGGTTCGGGACCTACGACGTCGAAGAAGGCACCTCGGCCGAAGACCTCACCGAAGCGCTCACAGAGCTCGGCTATGAGGTGAACGCCCGCGGGCTGACCTCGGGCCTCCATGCCATCGTCGTCGGCGACACGCTCCAAGGCGGGGCCGATCCGCGGCGCGAGGGCATCGCACTCGGCGAATAGCGGGACGTCAAACGGCTTGCCACGCGCCGGGCCGATGCCCAAACCTCCGGTATGCGCACTGCTCTTACCATCCGCCCATACGCGCCGTGTGACGCCGATGCGCTCTGGGCGCTGCTGGAGCCCACCTTTCGCGCCGGCGAGACCTATACGGTCGCGTCCGACATCTCGCGCGAGGATGGGCTCGCCTATTGGACCGATGCGCCGCATTCCGTCTTTCTGGCCGAGGAGCACAGCACGCCACTCGGCACATTTTACATATGCCCGAACAAGGAGGGCGGCGGTGCCCATGTTGCGAATGCGGGTTTCGTCACGGCGCCCGCCGCCCGCGGCAAAGGCCTGGCCCGGGCCATGCTCCACCATGCCGAGGCAGAGGCACGTGCGCGCGGCTGTCTCGCGATGCAGTTCAACTTCGTCGTCGCGACCAATGCACCCGCGTTGCATATCTGGCAGAGCGAGGGCTATGCCGAGGTCGGTCGGCTGCCCCGCGCCTTTCGGCATCCACGCGCGGGCTATGTCGACGCGTTCGTTCTCTACAAAGAGCTGATTGAGGAGTGGCCCGATGGCCGATGACCGCCCCCTGCTCGCCGTCCTCATCGACGCCGACAATACCTCGCCACAATACACCCAAGCCATCTTCGACGAGATTGCGACCCTGGGCGAGGCCAGCGTGCGCCGCTGCTACGGAGACTTCTCGAGCCAGCAAATGCGCGGCTGGTCGAAGGTCACCGCAGAGTACGGGCTCGTACCGCACCACCAGCCCGCGAACACGGTCGGCAAGAACGCCTCCGACATTGCGCTCGTGATCGACGCGATGGACCTGATGCATAGCGGGCGCTTCGACGGCTTCGTGCTCGTCTCCTCCGATAGCGATTTTACGCGGCTGTCGAGCCGCATCCGCGAGCAGGGGCTCGACGTCTATGGGATCGGACAGCGCAAGACGCCGGACGCCTTTGTCCGGGCCTGCAAGCGGTTCATCTATCTTGAAAACATCACCACCCCTGCGCCACGCAAGCCCAAGCGCGGACGCGGCAAAAGGGAGGCCGAAGAGGCGGAAGAGGTCGAACCCAACACTGTGGTGGAGGTGGAAATTAAGCCCCTGAACGAGGCGCGCGATCTCATTCTGAAGGCAATGGACAGCATCGATCAGGACGACGATTGGTATGCGCTGGGGCCATTGGGCCAGTTCGTCGTGGCCGCAAACCCCGATTTCGACACGCGCTCCTACGGGAAGAAAAAGTTCTCCGATCTGGTGCAAGCGATCAAACTCTTTGAGACGAAGCGCGGGCCCACGAACCAACTGTTGGTGCGGCGGTTGGATTGAGGGTGAGGCCTGATCGCTCACCCAGTGTCGCACGTAAAACCCGGCACAGCGCACAGGCCGTACGGCCGCCGCGCCAGGGCCAGGCTCTCCCCGCAGGCTGGCGCTGTGTCGGCCGTCACCGCTGAGCTTGGGTCGGGGAGGGACGTGGCTCTAAGAAAGCGCGCAGCTCACCAGTCGCGGCGCCACCCTTCTGGCAGGCGGTGTCACAGCTTGTTCTCCGGTCCTCGCATAGGTGGGGTGGACAGGTATTGGAGACATGAGGACTAGCGGTTGTTGGACTAGCGGTTGTCCGGCGGCGCGCGCCAGATCAATCCCGCCACCCCTTCACATCGAGAAATCCAACACCATCCCATGCGCCGGGCGTTGCACCGGCGTCTCTGGCACAGCCCAGAGGAGCGGCACACCCGCGGGCGGCGGCGGCACTGGCGCATCGAGATCGGTCAGCACGATGAGCATTGAGGGAGCAAGCCGCGCCGCCTCGGCAAAGACGCCGGTGAAATCTGTGCCCCCGCCCCGCGCCAGATCGAGGCGCCGGAGCGCGGCCTCAACCCCGCCGGTCGGCAGCTTTGCGACCGAGCGCACGCCGTCGTCGAAGACGATGACATGGAGTTCTGCCCCTGCCCGCCGCGCGATCCCGGCGACTTGTCCGACGAACAGGCCCAAGCGCGCATCGTCGACGGAAGAAGAGCAGTCGATCGCCACCGCGAGCCGCGGCACGGCCCGGTCGCGCCGCCGACCCGGCTCGTAGGCGGGTGTGCGCCCGCCGGCGGCGCGCGACTGCGCCTCCATCCCTGTCCAGCGGCGGGAGGGGCGCGCCCAATCGGGCTGCGGCTCTTCGAGGAGCGCGCGCATCGCCAGGTGTCGCAGATGCCGCTCCCACGGGATCTCCGATGTCGGGATATCGCCCAGCCGAAAGCCGAGCGCCCCGATCCCGCGTCCGGCCAGCCGCCCCTCCTCTAGCGCGCGGGTCAGGCGTTGGCGCCACTCGGCATCGGCTTCGGCCTCCTCCGCATCGCCGCCTCCCGGCTGGCGCTCTGCGGCGATGTCCGGGGCAAAGGCGGCCTGCCTTGCCTCCCCCTCGGCTGTGCTCGCATCCTTCGGGGCGTCGCCCTCGCCCGAGCCCGCGCTTCGCCGCTCCATCTCGGCGTCCGACAGCGCGAGCGTCAGGGCCTCCGCGTCCCATTTCGCCAGGGCTTGGGCGACGGGCGTCTCGTCCCGCAGCACAAAGGCGTGGAGCGGGGTCAGCGTGATGCAGGGGCGCGGCAGGGCATAGCCCGCTGCAATCAGCGTCTCATTCACCAGCGCGTCCGCCGCGATGTTGAAGAGCCGGGGCGCAAAGGCGGGGCCGAGCCGGGCGCGCAGTGCCCTGTCGCGCGCCGGGTGGCGCAACGCAACATGGAGGATCTGGTGAGCGGCGACGCCGATCTGACAGTCTTGCGGCAGCGCTTCAAAGGCCGGCGCGTAGTAAATCGTACGCCCATCCGTCCAAGCGGGCGCCTTGGGGTCGCCGTCGAGAGCGGTGTCGATGCCCCGCTCCGCCTCGGGCTCGGCGTCGCGGTGCTCGATCCAAAGCGAGAGCGCGGCAAAGGCGGGGTCGGTCTCAGCGAGCTTTTGCAGCGCCCGCGTGGCCCGCGTCGAGTGGTGCTTGGGCGGGGCGGGAAAGCTCACGCGAGCCCCGCCGCCTGCCGCTCCTCCGAATACGCCTGGAACGCAGGGGAGGCCAGGAACGCGTCCTGCAGACCGAGATCCAAACCTTTGCGAATGAGCGATTCAAATCCATAGGTCGTTAGCTCTCCGAGAGGCATCTTGCCAAAGGCCTCCTCGCGCCGTTTCGCGCGCAGATCGCGGATGCCCGCAAGGATCTCGATCACCCCTGGCGCGTTGCTCTCCTCAAGGACACCCACCAGTCCGTGGATCAGTGCCGTCAACCCATGCATCGTCTCGGGATACATCTCCCATCGCTCCCGCGCGCCGGCTTTGAGCATCTCGGTGACCTGCACGGTCGCCGCGATATCGTCGGCCACCACGGCAAACTCTGCGGCGACCGCTTCGCCCACCGTGCCGGCGACCATAATCTGGCGGAGGCGCCGGTCGGCCACGTGGGCCACGATATGCGACACCCGCTCCCAGGAGCGCGGCGTGCAGGCGATCACGTGCCCGCGTTCGAGCGCGCGCTCGGTCGTCTCCAAGAGGTCGGGCCGCGTGCGAATAAAGGCAGTGACGGCCGGGCTAAGACCCTTGGGCACGGCGTAGTTTTCGAGCCAATCCGTCGCCGCTGCGCGCACATGGAGGTGCACCAGCCGGTCCGAGAGGCCGGTTCCCATCTCATAGGCCACCGCCCCATCCTCGACCATGTTGCCCGCCGCCACGATAAAAACTGAGCCCGGTAGGCGATGCCGCCCGACCCGCCGCTCTTGCAGGAGGCCGTAGACGGTCGGCTGCAGGGTCGGCGCGGCGGCGGTCAACTCATCGAGAAAGAGCACCGACGGCGCATCGGGATCGTCCGGCAGGTCCTCTGGCCGATACCAGACGGTCGTCTTCGCCTCATGGTCGTAATAGGGCAGCCCGCGCAGGTCTTGCGGCTCGATCGTCGTCAGGCGGAGGTCAAAGAGCCGCGCGCCGATCCGCGCCGCCAATTGTTCGACGATCTGCGTCTTGCCCACGCCTGGCGCGCCATGGAGCATCCATGACACGGTGAACCGACCGTCTCGCTGCGCCGCCCACCCTTCGGAGAGCACCCGCGCCGCGTCGCCCGCCGAGACCATCATCGCATTGACCGGCATCCGCCTCTCCCACAAATCCTGTCGCGTCGGGGAGATGGCGCGCGGTCCGCGCTCTTCCAGCGCCGCGCCCGGGCGAGATGTCGCGGTTGGATATTTGAAGCCCAAAGAAGACGGGCGCGCGCCCCTCCCTCATCTTGGTCCAAATACTCCGGGGGAGACGCCGCAGGCGGCGGGGGCAGCGCCCCCTATCCGAGCGCAGCGAGGCTTCTTTCCTGCCGCGCCATCAGCGCCTCGATCTCGGCGATGGCCTCGGACGAGAGGGCGGCGGCGGGTTGGCGCAGGGTCGGATGGGCGATCGCGCCACGCTTGGCGAGGGTGTACTTTCGGATGGCAAGGCCCGCGCCGGGTTGGCCCTCGTAACGGATCATCGGAAGGTAAGCGGCGAAGAGGGCATGCATGCGCGCGTGCTCGCCTGCATGGTAGAGCCGCACGACCTCGGCCATCATCTCGGGAAAGGCAAAGCCCGTCATCGCGCCATCGGCCCCGCGCGCCATCTCCTCGGGCAGGAAGAGCCCGCCATTGCCCGTGAGGATCGAGATCCGGCGCTGCCCCGCAGCGGCGGACTTGCGCAAGGCGGAGATCTTTTCGAGGCCCGGCCAATCTTCATGTTTCAGCATCACACAGGTCGGGCAATCTGCAACGATCCGGTCGATCACCTTGGGCGCGATCTGCACGCCAGTGGCCAGCGGAAAGTCCTGCAGCACGAAGGGGATCTCGCCGAGCATCTCGGCCGTCGTGCGGTAATAGCCAAGGATCTGATCGTCGGTGCGAAGTGTGCCGGGCGGCGCCACCATCACGCCGTCCGCCCCTGCCTCCATTGCCTCGAGGCTCAAGGACCGGATCGCGGCGAAGCCGGGCGCGGAGACGCCAACGACGACCGGCAGCTCCGTGCGCCCAACGACCCGGCGGATCACGGTCACAGCCTCTTCGGCCGTCAGCTTGCCCGCCTCGCCCATCATCCCGAGGATCGTCAGCCCCGTCGCGCCCTGCGCAGCATAGAACTCGACCATCCGGTCGATGCTCGCAAGATCGAGCGCGCCTTCGGGCAGGAACGGCGTAACCGCAATGGTAAAGACGCCGGAGGCGCTTTCATCCAGCATGGCGAGCTCTCCTATCGGGCGGTGACGAGGCCGAGGGCGATCCGCGTCAGCGCCTGCGCCGCGCCCGCTTGCGAGGGCTCAACGACCGGCAGGCCGACTGCGTCCTCGAGCGTGGCGCGCAAATGCGCCATGCCGGCACAGCCCAAGACCAGCACATCAGCGCCGTCGTCGTCGCGCAGACGCTCGGCCACCTCGATCATGCGCGGCGCCGTCTCGGGCGAGCCCGCAAGGTCCGCCACGCCGATATCGAGCGCGCGGTCGCCCGCGCAGCGCGCCATCAGGCCGAGCGACCGGATGTAGCGCAGGTGCCGGGGGATCGAGCCGGAGCGCACAGAGATCACGCCGAACCGCTCACCGAGGCCGATCGCCGCCAGATACGCCGCCTCGCCTGTTCCGGTGACCGGGAGCGCAGTCCGGCTGCGCAGCGCATGCAACCCAGGATCGGAAAAGCAGGCGATGGAAAAGCCGAGCGCTTCGCCTTCGAGCCGCGCAGCCAGCGCGAGAAGCGGGGGAACAACCTCTGCGGCTTCGGCATCGGTTTCGATCCCGGGCGGGCCTTCGGCCAACGTGACGCAGCGGATCGGGAGGCCCCACGCTTCAAGCGGCGTGAGCGCCGCGGCAATCCCGTCCGTCACATGGGCAGAGGAATTTGGGTTGATCACGATGAGAGCCCGCCCCGCGCGGGCCGCATCCGGGCCCGGGCCGCCGCCCGCCGGGCGCGGCTGCCATGTGCCGCCGTGCCATTGCTGCGCTCTGCCTGCTTCAACCGTCATCATGCGCCCTCCCGCGTCGGGGTCTGAATTTCGATCTGCCAGCCTTCGGGGTCTTCAAAGACGAAGGCGCGGATGCCGATCCCCTCGGGCTCAAACATCTCCGAGAGGTTTGCGACGCCCTTCTCCCGCACCCAAGCGTACCAGGCATCGGCGTCTGGCACGCGCAGGCAGACTTGCACCGGCTTTATCGGCTCGGAGTTGTGAAAGCCCTTGGTCTCATCCACAAGGCCAATGTGGGCGCCAGGGCAGATCTGATAGATCTTGGACCAGCCCTGGTCGATGGCGAGCGTCAGCCCCAACACATCCTCGTAAAAGGCACAGGCCGCGGCGAGATCTTTGTAGTAAAGAAACGTGATGGAAAGGGAGGCACCGTCGGGCCGGGTCATGCGGTTCCTCCAAGCTTGGGCCGGTCGATCCAGCGCCCAGTGCCGGGTGCGGCGTGGAGCGTGCCATTCTCGACGATGACGTCGCCGCGCAGGATCACGCGCTCGGGCCAGCCTTTCACGGTATGCCCCTCGAACGGGTTGTAGCCCACATTGTCATGGAGATCGTTCGCGCCATAGGTGTGGCTGCGATCGGCGTCCCAAATCACCAGATCGGCGTCATAGCCGGGTGCGATATCGCCTTTGCCGATGAGGCCGTAAAGCCGGGCCGGGGTCGTACTTGTCAGCGCGACAAACCTCTCCGCCCCCAGGCGCCCGTTGGTCACCATCGCATCGAAAAGGAGCGGCAGACGCAGCTCCAGCCCCGGCTGACCATTGGCGATCTTGTCAAAGCTGGGCGCGGGCCCGGCCGAGAGCTTGCCCGTCTCGTCAAAGCGGTAGGGCGCGTGGTCTGACGAGACGAGGCAAAGAACGCCCTCGGAGAGCGCATCCCAGAGCGCTTCCCGGTCGGCCTGGCTGCGCTGGGGCGGCGAGCACATCCACTTTGCGCCCTCAAGACCCGGCCGGTCGAGATCGGCTTCGGTCTGGAAAAGGTAATGCGTACAGGTCTCGGCCCAGACGGGCGCGCCACGCGCCCGGGCCGCACGGATCTCGTCGACCGCTTCGGCACAGGTGACATGAAACACCATGGTGGGCGCGCCCGTCAGCTCGGCAAAGCGGCAGGTGCGGCGCACCGCTTCGACCTCCGCCGCCTTTGGGCGCGACGCCGCGTGATCGAGCGGGCGCGTCCGCCCGGCTGACAAGAGGCGCGCCCGCTCGCGGGCGACAATGGCATCCGTCTCGGCATGGACGCAAAGAAGCGCGCCGGCCGGCCCGGTGACATCCATGATCGACAGGATCTCGGCATCGCTCAGCGCGATCGCGTAGGTGGTAAAGACCTTGACCGAACGATGGCCTTCGCCCGCGAGCGCGGCGATATCTTCGGCAAAGTGCGGCACGGAGGCGTCGGTGACCGAAAAGTGAAACGCGTGGTCGATCCGCGCCCCACGCCGGGCCCGTGACGCGTAATCGGCGACCGCATCGGCGGGGCGTTGGCCCTTTCCCTGCGCGGCGAAAGAGATCACCGTCGTAGTGCCGCCCATGGCGGCAGCGGCCGTGCCGCTTTCGAAGTCATCGGCGCACATCACGCCCATGCCCGAGAGCTGTTCGATATGACAATGCGGGTCGACCCCGCCCGGGGTGACGATCCGGCCAGTTGCGTCGATCTCGCGTTCCGCCGGTCCGAGGCCGTGCCCGAGCGCAGCGATCTTGCCGCCAGCGATGGCGATATCCGACCGAAGGGTCGCCGTGGCGGTAACAACCGTTCCACCGCGCAAAACGCAGTCAAAAGTCACCGCAGCACCCGCAATTGCCCATGCCTCTTCCCCTGTCTCGTGTGCCGGCGCGATCCTCTTCCAACCCTTGGCGGAGTACAAGCGCAGAGGCGAGGGCGCCGCGCGGGATAATGCATCGGGGCGCGCGGGGTGCAGGGCTTGTCACCCGCAAAGAGCCATGCGACGCAGCTTGGATGCAACCCGCCGCCCTTTTGACCGCGCGTGCCCTTATTGCATGCGCAATCGTTCTGCTGGGCCTCGCCTCCGCGACTGGACCTTCGCAGTCTCAAACGCTGCCGATCCCCGGCATTCCCGGGGGGCTGGGCGGTGTCCAAACGCCCGAGACCAGCACACCTGACGCCAACGGAGCGCAGACCGATCGCCCGCCCCAAGAGCAAGGTTCGCCCGAGACGAGTGCGCCCGCGACAGGTCTGTCCGACCCCACGCAGGCGCTGATCGATATACTGCGCGACGACGCTGCGCGCGAAGTGCTCATCCGCGAGCTTGAAGCTGCATCGAGCGCCGCCGCGCCGGAAAGCGAGGCGCCCCCGCCCGAAACAGTCCCCTCCAGCGTGGCGACCGAGCCGGTCGAGACGTTTGGCGACCGGGCCATCTCTGCAACGCGCCTGATCGGCAGCATTATCGTCGATGAGCTCGATGACATTTGGCTGCGCATCCAACGCATCCCCAACACGGTCATGCTCTCAGGGCGTATGTTTGAAAACGGCGCTCTGCAGAGCGCAATCGCCGAGATCTTTTGGCCCGCCATCTACATATATGGCACACTCCTCGTCCTGCGCCGTCTCCTGCGCCCGTTTCGCAGGCGCATCGCCGCTGCCGGGGAGACAGCCGGTTGGATCAACAAGCTCCTCTTGCGCTTGATGTCCTCGGCGCTCGACATCGCAACACTCCCGGTAGCCGTCTTTTTGGGGGTTATCGGCCTCGTCACGACCGGCTTCGTCACCGCCGGCGAAAACGACGAGCCCATCCTGACCGACGCCCAAGCGCTCTTTCTCAATGCCTTTTTTGCAGTCGAAGTCGCCCGGACCCTCATGCGGATGGTGCTCTCGCCTCAGACGGAGGCGCTTCGCATGGTGCCGTTGCCCGACGCCGGCGCGCGGCATCTTTGGCACGTGGGCTGGATCCTGATTTATGTGACGGGCTACGGCCAATTGCTCTTCGTGCCTGTGATCGGCGACGGCGTCTCGGTCTTCGTTGGGCGCGCAGCGGCGGCGGTCCTCTCAACGGTCGTCGTCACGGCGTTGATCGTCTACGTCTTAAGTCAGGCCCGGCGCGTCGGCAGGTGGCTTTGCCAGCCCGAGAGCGACAGCGCTCTGGTCGTCGCCATACGCCCGTTGGCCTTGCGCTGGCATTGGCCGGTCCTCGTCTACCTGACATACGTGTTGCTGTCGGTGCTTACGCGGCCCGGCAACGTCCTCCTCCCGCTTCTGCAAGACACTGCCGAAGTTGCCCTCATCGCCATTGTCGGCAGCATTGTCCTCTCTGCACTGACAGAACGCGCCGCCCAGCGCGTCACGCTGCCCGGTTTCATAACCGAGCGCCTGCCGCTCCTTGAGGAACGCGTAAACCAAATCCGCCCTGCCTATCTGACGATCGTTCGCTTCTTCATCTTTTTCGTCATCCTCCTGACGCTTCTCTCCGCGCTCGGGTGGGAGAATGTGGGTGGCTTTGTGTCGGGCGCTGTCCTTGAGCAGTTTTCGAGCGGCCTCTTTAGCGTTCTGTTGATCGTTGGCCTGCTCTCGCTCCTCTGGCTTGCGATGACAAGCTGGGTCGACTATCGCCTCAACCCTTTTGTTGGTTCCGTTCCAACCCCGCGGGAAACGACGCTCCTGACGCTGTTGAAAAACGCGGTCACGGTGGCCCTCATAATCATCGGCATCATCACCTCGCTGGCGCAGCTCGGCATGAATGTAGGCCCGCTCATCGCCTCAGCCGGCGTCATCGGTCTCGCGATCTCCTTTGGCGCGCAGAAGATGGTCGAGGACATCTTTTCAGGGATCTTCATTCAGGCCGAGAACGCGATGAACGTGGGCGACGTTGTCGATGCCGGGGGGACGGTCGGCACCGTAGAAAAGCTGACCGTGCGATCCGTCACGTTGCGGGATCTCTCGGGCGTCGTCCATGTGATCCCGTTCTCGTCGGCGGCCAAGATCTCCAACTACATGCGCGATTTCGCATATTACGTCGCCGATATCGGCGTGGCCTATCGCGAAGATGTCGACGATGTGCGCGCAGCGATGCATGACGCTTTTGAAAAGCTGCGCAGCGACGAAGAGAAGGCCGCGTTTATCATCGGCGATTTGGAATGGTTCGGTCTCAACGCTTTTGGCCCGAGCGAGCTTGTTATGCGCGCTCGGATCAAGACGGTCCCCGGCCAGCAATGGGGGATCGGGCGCGCGTATAATGCCATAGTCAAAGACGTCTTCGATGAGCGCGGCATCGAGATCCCGTTCCCGCACCAGACGCTCTATTTCGGCGAGGACAAGACAGGCAAAGCCCCGCCGCTGCACCTGCAGATGTCGCGCAAGCACGCCGCGCGACAGGCAGAAGCGGAACACACCCCGTCCGAGCCCCAGCAGAGCGTCCCAACCGTCACCGACGACGGGACCGCGCACCGCGAAACCAACAATCGAGACACTGAGAACCGCGAGACAGGGCACCGCGAGCCCGTCGCCGGCGCCGATCACCCCGACGAAGACGGCCGCTAGGCGCCCAGCCCGGCTCACCCTTGCGCGACTGTCGCCCCGCCGCCCTTGCGCCCTGGCCCGATCCCGGCCTTATGGCGCGCAAGCGGTTGCGGCGACGGGAGGACAACGATGACAGGCGCGCTGGATGGACTAATCGTGCTCGATCTGAGCCGCATCCTCGCCGGGCCAACGGCGACACAGCTCCTGGGCGATCTGGGGGCCACGATCCTCAAGATCGAAAACCCAAAGACGTCGGGCGACGATACCCGCGAATGGGGCCCGCCCTTTGTCCACGACACTTCGGGCAAAAAGACAGACCTGTCGTCCTATTTCATGTCCGCCAATCGCAACAAACGCTCCGTCGCGGCCGATATCGCCACCGACGAGGGGCAGGCCTTTGTCCGGGCGCTCGCCGCCCGCGCGGACGTCGTCATCGAGAATTTCAAACCGGGCGGTTTGGTCAAGTACGGGCTCGACCACGAGACGCTCTGCGCCGCGCATCCGGCGCTCGTCTATTGCTCGATCTCCGGCTTTGGGCAGACCGGGCCCAACCGCGAGAAACCGGGCTATGACCTGATGGCGCAGGGCTATGGCGGGATCATGTCGCTGACGGGCGAGGTCGACGGTCAGCCGATGAAGGTCGGCGTTGGGATCGCGGATGTGATGTGCGGGATGTATGCCGCCGTGGGCATCCTCGCCGCCCTGCGCCACCGCGACCGAACGGGAGACGGCCAGCATATCGACCTCGCTCTGGTCGACGCGCAGGTCGCCTGGCTGATCAACGAGGGTGTGGCGCACCTGACGACCTGCGCCCCGCGCCCGCGCCGTGGCAACGCGCACCCGACCATCGTGCCCTATCAGACGTTCCGCGCCGCCGACGGTTTCGTCCTCGTTGCGGTGGGCAACGACAGCCAGTTCGTGCGCTTCTGCGATTTCCTTGGCCGACCCGATCTTGCCGGAGACGCCCGCTTTGCCACCAACCCTGCCCGGATCGACCACCGCGAAACGCTGATCCCGCTGCTCGAGGAGCTTTTGGGCAACTACACGCAAGCCGAGATCATCGCAGGGCTTGAGGCGCGCAAGGTGCCGGTTGGGCCGGTCAACACGCTCGAACAGGTCTTTGCGAGCGATCAGGTCGCGGCACGGGAAATGCGCGTCGCCGTCCCGCAGGCGGAGGCGGAGGGCGGCGCGGTGGAGCTGATCGGCAATCCGCTCAAGCTCTCGGCGACGCCCGTCCGCTATGACCGCGCCCCGCCCCGGTTCGGCCAGGATACCGAAGCGGTGACGGCGTGGCTCAACGGGGAGAGAGACCGGCTCTGATCGCATCGCCGAACCGCACTGCTCCTGTGGAAACTGGTCTTTGGCCCAGGGCACTGCGCCAGGGGCGCAGTCCGGGTCCACGCCCATACGCGGCTGAAGCAAACGATCACGGATTGGGCGGGACGGCTCACATGTCCGTCAAACCGCTGTCGCAAGCATTTACCGCTGCCGCGCAGCATCTATGCCCACTCTCACATGAGGGGCCACTCAGAATCGGAGTTGCGATGACCGCCGACCGTCTCGGTGACGCTGTACGTTTGGGCAAGATCCACATTGCTCAGCGGAGATCTGCCGAAAATGCCGCGCGATCAACGTCCTGGGCGGGTTCCCGCGCGGGTCATCCGCGTGGGATGCGCTATACCAAAGGGGGTGGGCTGACCCGCCAAGCCCGCACCACGACCAGCCCCGCACTCCACGGCTGACAGAGACGAGACGCACAGATGGCAATCGCAAGCATCATGTCCGACATGGGCGCGCCGGGCCGGGCCGCGGCTTCCGAAGCCGCGCCTTCTGCCAAAGTGCGCGACCCGCGGCTCGATTTCTATCGCGGCATCGCGATGATCATAATCCTCTTCGCGCACACGCCGGGCAATTTCTTTACCTCGTGGATCCCAGCCCGCTGGGGCTTCTCCGACGCGACCGAGATCTTTGTCTTTTGCTCCGGCATGGCCTCCGCGGTTGCCTTCGGACGGACCTTTGAGCGCGCCGGCTGGACGATGGGCACGGCCCGGGTTAGTTTTCGTGTTTGGCAGGTCTACTGGGCCCATATCGCGATGTTCTTTACCATCGCGATGCTGATGGCGGTGCTGAACGAGACGCAGCTCGGCCCGCGCAACTATATCGGCCAGTTGAACCTGTGGAGATTTTTCGCCGAACCCGCGCCGCAGCTCATCGGCCTCTTCACGCTGACCTACGTCCCGAATTACTTCGACATCCTGCCGATGTATCTCGTCATCCTCGCGATGATGCCATTTATGATCGCTCTCGGACGCATCAACCCGCTCTACACTTTTGGCGCCATGGCCGTCCTTTGGATCCTCGCGCAGAGCGCGCTCTGGGAATGGGCAGGTGCCGAAGCCGTCGCGATCAACTTTCCGGCGGAGCCATGGTCGGAGCGAGAGTGGTTTTTCAACCCGTTCGGTTGGCAGCTCATCTTCTTTACCGGCTTTGCCTTTATGATCGGCTGGATTAAGCCGCCGCCCGTGTCCTGGGGCCTGATTGCGCTCGCGGCTCTCATCGTGCTTGCCAATGTCCCGCTGTCGAATATCGGCGTGCGGGAGCTCGGCTTCGAGTGGGCGCGCGAGTGGCGGACGGAGAACCGCGGCTGGTTCACGAAGTCCGACTTCGGCATCTTGCGTTACGTGCAGTTCCTGGCGCTGGCCTATCTCTTCTGGGTCGCCGCCGGCGCGCAGGGCGCGCGCCTGAGGCCCGAGGGGCAGGACATCGCCTCGCGCAGCTGGGCCTGGATCGTGCAGATCATCATGAAGATCGGGCAGCAATCGCTCGCGGTTTTCGTCTTCTCCAT
This sequence comes from Pseudomonadota bacterium, assembly GCA_038745585.1. Classification (GTDB taxonomy): domain Bacteria; phylum Pseudomonadota; class Alphaproteobacteria; order Rhodobacterales; family Rhodobacteraceae; genus HLUCCA09. The sequence goes on along the minus strand of JBCDLH010000001.1, from coordinate 499,995 downwards.
GGTCTTCGCCCGCCTGATTGGCTTCACGCTAGATATTCTCGGACGCGAGACTTGGACGGTCGTCGCGCTGAACCTCATCGGTGTCGCCTCGCTCGTTGGCGTGGCCTACCTCGTCGCCTGGGTGAAGGGGCAGCCTTGGCGGCCAAAGGCCAAGCCCGCATGACGCTCTCGCGCCGGTCGATCCTTGCGCTTCTTGCTGCGGCTGGCGCCGCTGGCTCTGGCGTGGCCCACGCGCAATCGGGCGCTCTCGAAAAAAGCGAAGGGCGCCCGTTCTCCCGCGACTGGCTCCTGCTGGAGGCACAACGCCTCGCAGGCGCGCCCTACCGCCCGCTGCCGCAGGTCCCCGCCGGTTGGCGCGACCTCACATACGATCAATACCGCAAGATCTGGTTCAACTCGCAGAAGGCCCTCTGGAGCAGCACGCGCCGCCCGTTCCGCGTCGATTTCTTCCATCCCGGCCTCTATTTCCCTCGCCCCGTCGAGATCAGTATCGTCGAACGAGGGGAGGCACGGAAGCTTGCCTTCGACATCGACCTTTTCGACCGCACCGATCAGTTTCCCGACCTGCCCATCGACGAGACGATGGGCTATTCGGGCTTCCGCCTGCGGGCGGAGCTAGAGCGGCCCGAGATCTTTACTGAATTCATGGTGTTCCAGGGCGCGAGCTACTTTCGCGCAATCGGAGCGGGGCAGAACTATGGCCTCTCCGCGCGCGGCCTCGCGCTCGATACGGCTGAGGATCGGGGCGAGGAGTTCCCCGAATTCACGCGCTTCTGGGTCGACACGCCCGAACCGGGCGACCGCATGGTCAAGGTCCATGCGCTGCTCGACGGGCCCTCCACCACCGGTGCCTACCACTTCTCGATCATGCCGGGGCCGCAGACCATCGTGGATGTCGAGGCCACGCTCTTTCCCCGCCGCGCGCTCGCCCATGTCGGGCTCGGCCCTCTCACGTCGATGTTTCTTTTTGACGAGACGAACCGCACGCGCTTTGACGATTTCCGCCCTGCTGTGCATGACAGTGACGGGCTCATGGTCTGGAACGGCGCAGGCGAGCTTCTGTGGCGCCCGCTGGCGAACCCTCGGAAGCTCCAAGTGTCGAGCTTTGTCGACGATGGCCCGCGCGGCTTTGGCCTCATGCAGCGCGCCCGCGACGTCGAGGATTTCGCCGATCTCGAAGCGCATTACGAGCGGCGCCCCTGCCTCTGGGTCGTGCCCGGCGAGGATTGGGGCCAGGGCGCGGTGACGCTGGTCGAGATCCCTGCGGAGAAAGAGATCTACGACAACATCGTCGCCTATTGGCGCCCGCGCGCGCCGCTGCCGCCCCGTGCCCCGCACCGCTTCACCTATCAAATGATCTGGGGAGAAGAGCCGCCACGCCCGCGCGACGTCGCCCGCATCCTCAACACGCGGATCGGAAAGGGCTTCGACAAGACGCAGCCCTACATGATCGTGACGGTCGATTTCGCCCCGCACCCCGCGCTGGACGGCGATATGGACGGGATCGTGCGGCACATCTCTTCAAACCGCGGTGCGGTGTCGGACGGCGTGCTGCAACGCAACCCTGGGACAGGCGGCTGGCGGCTTGCGTTCAAGTTCGACCCCGAGGGCGGCGAGGCGGCGGAGCTGCGCGCGCAGCTCGTGAAGGACGGCAAGTCGCTGACCGAGGTCTGGCTCTACCGGTGGACGGCGTGACCGAGCCGATCCGCCTCCATCTCAGCACGCCCGGGATGCCGCCCGACGCGCCCTTGTCGCGCCCGATCCAGGATCTGAGCCGCCCCTATCGCGACGGATCAGCGCCCGGCATGGCCGAAAGGCGCGCCGTCTGGCATTGGCGCCTAGCTACGTTCCTCCCCGTCGCGGCCACGACAAGTCTTGTCGGCGCGGCGCTCACCGAGTGGTTCGCCGTGGGCGGTCTGTCCTGGCTCGAAGGGGTGCTGATCGGCCTGATCGTCGTCACGTTCTTCTGGATCTCGCTCTCGGTCAGCGTCGCAAGCATTGGCATCCTGCGCCTCCTGACGCGCCGCACGCGCCCGGCACCGCAGATGTCAGCGCCGATGGACGTCGCACTCCTTGTTCCGATCTACAACGAAGAGCCAGCCGATGTCTTCGGCAACGCCGCGGCGATGCTCGAAGAGCTCGGCGCGCTTCCGCATGCGCATCGCTACACGCTTTTCATCCTGTCGGATACGCGCGACGCCGCCATCGCGGCCAAGGAGCAGCGCGCGCTTGCCACGCTCAACGCCCGCTTTCACCTCAGCGGCAAGCCGATCGGCGCGATTCACTATCGCCGCCGGCCCGACAATACCGACAAGAAGGTCGGCAACCTCGCAGATTGGGTCGAGAGGTGGGGCGGTGGCTATGAGGCAATGCTTGTTCTGGATGCCGACAGCTTGATGTCGGGCGACGCGATCCTCGCGCTGACCGACGAGCTTGCCGCCGATCCGAGCGTCGGCCTGATCCAATCCTTTCCACGCCTTTTCGGGGCAGACACGCTCTTTGGCCGAGTGCAGCAATTTGCGACGACAATCTATGGCGCAGCCCTGGCCGAGGGGCTCGCCACGTGGTCGGACCGCGAAGGGAATTACTGGGGCCATAACGCGATCGTCCGCACCGCCGCCTTCGCCTCCTGCGCGGGGCTGCCCAAGGTCGATACGTTGCGTGCCAAAGGGGCACTCATCCTTAGCCACGACTTTGTCGAGGCCGGCCTGCTTCGCCGTGCGGGTTGGGGCGTGCGCTTCTTGCCCCGCGTCGGCGGCAGCTATGAGGAGGTGCCTCCGACCCTGATCGACTTTGTCCGACGGGATCGACGCTGGTGCCAGGGCAATCTTCAGCACCTGACGCTGCTCTGCGCGCGCGGCTTTCACCCGGTAACGCGGTTTCACCTCTTTCACGGCGCGATGAGCTATCTGCTCTCCCCCGCATGGTTTGCGCTTATCGTGATCTGGGCGCTTGTCGGCACGGGGGCGGAGCAGAACGTGCTGCGCTATTTCAGTGGGGCCAATCCGCAAGTCGTCTGGCCCGAGATGACCCACATCAACAGCTTCTTCATCCTGCTCTTTATGTATGGGATGCTTTTGGCGCCCAAAGTCTTCGGTGCGCTGGCCCTTCGGCGGACGGGGCTCCGGATCGAAGATCTCGGCGGGCGGGCACAGTTCGTCCTGTCGTTCACGACCGAGGTGATCCTGTCGATCCTCTACGCGCCGGTCTTGATGGTCCAACAGAGCGTTGCCGTTGCCCGCACCGCGCTCGGCTTTCGCGAGCGTTGGGCGCCGCAATCCCGCCGTGGCGGGCGGTATGGGATCGGCGCTCTCGTCCGGTTCCATATGCTCGAAACGGTCACGGGTGTCCTGCTCTGCATTGGCATGGCGCTCGGGCTCGTCTCACTCTGGCTCATGCCGATCGCGGTTTCGCTGGTGGGCGCCGTTCCGCTCTCGGCGCTCTCCGGCCTGCGTCTGACGCGGTTTGCTTGGCTCGACCGACAGCTTGGCACGCCCGAGGTCTTCAACGCGCCCGCCATCATCCGCGCCGCCGCGGCCAACCGGGCGCAACTGCGCCGCGTGCTCGACGATGACGGGTTGATCGCGGCCGAGTAATTACTTAATCGCGCGGTCCGAGAGGCTTTCGGCCCAGTCGATGACGAGATCGGCCCATCCGGGCGGCACGCCATGCCCGCCGGGATGAAGCGCCAGACGGAGCGAGCCTGCTTCACAGCTCTCCCAGATCCGCTGCCAATAGAGGTCCCCGACATCGAACCGGTCCGGCCGCAGACCAGTGCAGCCGTTTGTCTCGCGCCAGACCTGCATCGCATAAAAGACGTCGCCCTGTCGGATCGCGCCGCCCCCGAGCGGACGCCCCTCAATGGGGACGGTCCCATCGACCCAGCCATGGGTGTGAAAGAGGTCGACCGGCCCCGCGCATCCATCCAGCGGCGGATGGGGGCGCCAAAAGGCGCCGGCAAGCGGAGCATAGGCGCGGGCGAAGCCGGGCGTTTCGCAGGCAATGTAGGAGGTGAGAGAGCCCCCGATAGAATAGCCCGTGAGGAGGAGACGCGCCGGGTCGATGCCGTGCCGTGCGGCAGCATCGTCGATCACTTCACGAAAGAACGCCGTCTCGTCGCGCGCCTGCGGTCGCCCGGGAATAAAGCTCCAGCTCGTCGGCCCGCTGCCGCCGTCGCGTTGCAGACCCTGGGGCCCGATAACGGCATAGCCGCGCGCGACCATCGCCGACCCCATGCGCAGCGCGCTCTCGCTCGACGCGCCGAAGCCATGGATGAAGAGAACAGCGGGGTGCGGGCCGTCGCCCTCGGGCAGCGCAATCCGGTACGCGCCGAGCGGCACGTCGCATGTCGGCTCACCGAGGCCGCATTCCGCGTGCGCAGGCGCCACAGCGGCGGCCATAAGCGCGGCGGCGGCGAGCGCGGCGCGCATCAGCCCAGCACCAAGGGCAGGCCGCGCGCGATCCAGCCCGGGCCAGCGGGCGAGCCGATCATGCCCTCGGGCACGTCGATGATGTTGGTAAAGCCCGCCTCCGCCATCGCGTTGGAGAGCCGGGCCGAACGCACGCCGCGGGCACAGATCACGGCGATCGGGCGCGTCCGATCCCCCTCGGCCAGGCGCAACACTTCGTCCAGAAAGTCCGGACGCCGCATGTCGAGCCGGTGCGCGCCTGCGCCGGAGCCCGTCGCGGCCCATTCCTCTGGGCGGCGGATGTCGATCAGCACAATGCCTTCTTCCGTCGCGAGCCGGTACGCCGTGGGCGCGTCGATCTGTGCGCCCTCCACGGTCTCGGTAATCGCGGCCAGAAAGAGGTTCGTCCCGCCGAGCGCGAGGGCGCCCGCACCACCGAGTAGGGCAAGCCCCGACGCGGCAAGCACGCGGCGCCGTGTGAGGCGACGCCCGCTCATCGAAGCAACGCACCCGGCGAAGGCGCGCGGCCCGGAGCACCGACCCTACATGTCTGCATGTGACTGTCCTTGCTGCTGCGCCTCGATCTCTAGCAGCGCCCTCGCCAAGGCAGTGTCACAAAAATGTCAGCACTCGGCCAGCCCAAAGGCGGGCCTATGCGCGCACCAACGCATGCTCGGGGTCATAGGGGCCGCTGGGGATCACCTCGGCGCCAAAGCGCTCACCGAGCATGTCGATCTCAAGCCCCGTGCCAGCGCCAGACAGCGCCGGATCGACAAAGGCCATGGCAAGGTTCATCCCCACCCGGTGCCCCCACGCGCCCGAGGTGACCGTACCCGCAACCGACCCGTTACGCATGACGGACGCGCCGCCCTGGGCCGCGCGATCGGCACAATCGACGCGCAAGGTCACGAGCGACTTGCCCACGCCATGATTGTGTCGCTGGACCAGCGCATCGCGACCGACAAACGCCTTCTCAAGCCGCACAAAGCGCGAGAGGCCTGTTTCGAACGGATCGAACTCGGTCAGAATATCGCTCTTCCAATGCAGATAGCCTTTTTCAATCCGCATGGATTCCACCGCGCGACTCCCAAAAAGGCGAAGCCCATGCGCCGCCCCGGCTGCGCGCAAGGCGAGATAGGCGGCGTAGAGCTGTGCGTTGGGCACATGGATCTCATAGGCAAGCTCTCCCGAGAAGCTCACCGACATGACGACGGCTGGGGCAATCCCGACAAAGGCCTCGCGGACAGATAGCCAAGGAAACGCCGCCGCAGACCAGTCGCCCCGCGCGACCTCGGAGAGGACCGCGCGCGCCTTTGGCCCGGCGAGCACGAGGATCGTCATGTCGTTGGTCAGCGCGCGGATGTTGACGTCTTCACCGGAGCGGAGATGGCCCGTCAGCCAATCCACGTCGTGAAACTCGGACGCCGCGGCCGAGCCATACCAGAGCCGCCCCGCGCCACGCTCACTGTCAGGGAGGTTGGCGAGCGTTGCCTCGCTCTTCAGCATGCCCTGTCGGTTGAGCACATAGCACAGCCCGACCCGGCCCGGCTTTCGCGGGATCCGGCCGCATATCAATCGGTCAAGAAGGCCGTGGCGATCCGCGCCCGTAATCTCAAACCGGTTGAACCCGCTGACCTCGGTCAGTCCCACGCCCTCCTGCACGGCGCGGACTTCGTCGGCGACGACGTCGTGCACTTCGTTAAAGCGAAAGCCGAGCGTCTCCGTGAACTCTGGCGTGGGCTTGAAGTAGTCGACCCGCTCCCAGCCACTGACGACGCCGAACTCGCCGCCCTCTGCAGCGAGAACCGGCGTCAGCGGTGTTGTCTTCGCGGGGCGCCCTGCCGGGCGGTGCTCGTGCGGATAGTGAAAGCGGAACTCGTTCTGGTAATCCTCAACCGCCTTCAGCGCGCAAAGCTCGACATTGGCGTGACCGGTAAACCTTCGCGGGTCGATCACCCAGGTGTCATAGCACGCCTCGCCGTGGACGATCTGCTGCGCCAAGAGCCAGCCATGCCCGCCGCCCTCGCCAAGGCCCGCACGCAGGCCGATAATGCAATAGGCGTTGCGCTTGCCGGGGATCGGCCCGACGAGGGGCGCACCGTCGATTGTATAGGTGATCGGCCCGTTGACGATGGTGTGGATGCCGACCTCCATCAGCGCGGGCATGCGGGCGAAGGCGCCTTCGAGCACGTCCGTGACACGGTCGAGGTCATCCGGGCAGAGCGCGTTGGAGAATTTGGGGTCGATCCCATTCATCCCCCAGGTCCGGCATGCCTGCTCGTAAAAGCCTACAAGGAGGCCGTTCTTCTCTTGGCGGCAGTAATAGTCGCTGATCGGGCAGCGCAGGAGCGGCATCCGGTGCGCGGCCTCGCGGATCGCCGGGATCTCTTGGGTGACGAAGTATTGGTGCTCCATCGACATCACCGGGTGGTGCACGCCCATCATCGCGCCCACCTCGTTGACGCGATAGCCGCAGGCATTGACGACGATATCGGCCGCGATCTCGCCCTTCGGCGTCCCGACGATCCAAGTGTCGTCTTCGAGCTGCCGCAGCCCCGTCACCGGCGTGTTTCGGTGGACCTCCGCCCCCGCCGCCCGCGCGCGCCGCGCCAGCGCCTGGCAGAGCTGCGCGGGGTCGATATCGCCGTCCATCGGGTCCCACAGGCCGCCGATGAGGTTGTCGGTCGAGATCAGCGGGTGCCGCCGGGCGCATTCCTCGGCATCGATCACCTCGAACTCGACGCCCACCCCGCGCGCCATTGAGGCAAAGTGGCGGTAGCCATCCATCTGCCGCTCTTCATTGGCTAGACGGATGCCGCCATCGCCGTGGTGGTAGTTGATCGGGTAATCCGGGTCGTCCGCCAACTCTTTATAGAGCTTGATGGAGTGGCTCTTGAGGCCGACCATCGTCTGGTTCATCCCGAAATTCGTGACTTGGGCCGCCGAATGCCACGTCGTCCCCGAGGTGAGCTCGTCCCGCTCCAATAGCATCACGTCGGACCACCCCTCCTGCGTGAGGTGATAGAGCGTCGAACATCCCGCGATGCCTCCGCCGATGACGACGACCTTTGTCCGTGTGCGCATGCCAGCCGCTCCCGCTGCCGCTCCCTTTGCCGCCCGCATCTCGGCGTGCCCGCCGCGCCCGATCAAGAGCCGAAGCGTCATTCCGAAAAAAGCGAATGCGGGATGCGGATTTCCCGCGCTCTTTCGAAAACCCTTGCAGACAGCCCGCGCGCGCGGGCTCTGATACCCAAGGAGAACCGACGATGAGTCAGACGCGCACCCGGTCAACATCCCGGCGGAGCGGCGGGCGCAAAGACAGGCTCGCCCAGCGCCGCATGGGCCCGGCGAACCCGGCACCCCCAGGGCAGCCCGGCGGCCGCTACGCGCCGCTCAACGCGGGCGAGGTCCGCGCGATCTACGACACTGCGCTGCGCCTTCTGGCCGAGCTTGGCATGGGCGAGGTGCCCCCACGCCTCGCCGCGGATATGTGCGGGGCCGGGGCCGAGGACCGGGGCGACGGACGCCTCCGCTTTCCTCGCGCGCTCGTCGAGGAGGCCATCGCAGCGGCCGCCAAACGCTTTCCCCTCCACGGGCGAGACCCGGATCGCAGCATCGAGGTCGGCGGTGAGGCCGTTCACTTTGGAACAGGCGGCGCCGCTGTCCAAACGCTCGACCTAAAGACCGGACTCTATCGCGCGTCGACCCTGCAGGACCTTCACGATTTCACGCGGCTGCAGGACACGCTTGAGAACGTGAGCTGGTTCACCCGTTGCTGCGTGGCGACCGACGTGCCCGACACTTTCAAGCTCGACGTCAACACCGCTTACGCCCTGATCCGCAACACGACGAAGCCGGTCGCCACGTCGTTCACCCTCGCCGAACATGTCGCGCCGATCGTTCAGATGCTCGACATCGCTGCGGGGGGCGAGGGGGCCTTTGCCAAGCGGCCGTTCCTCAAAGCGCATATCAGCCCGGTTATCTCGCCGATGCGCTTTGGCGCCGATGCCGTCGACGTGACCTATGCGTGCCTTGCGCACAATATCCCGGTCTCTTGCATCACCGCCGCGCAGTCGGGCGCGACGGCACCGGCGACGCTTGCGGGCTTTCTCGCACAGTCGCTGGCCGAGACCCTCGCAAGCCTTGTCATGGTCCATGCGATCAAACCCGGGCATCCCATGGTCTTTTCCAACTGGCCCCTCGTGATCGATCTGCGGACGGGGGCCTTTGCCGGCGCGGGGGGCGAAATCGCCGTGATGAACGCGGCCTCGGCGCAGGTCTCCAACTGGCTCGGCCTGCCCTCGGGCGTCGCGGCCTCGATGACCGACGCCAAGGCCATCGACGCGCAATATGGGGCCGAGAAAGGGATTACCGCGCTTGCGGCAGGGCTCGCAGGCGGCAACCTGATCTATGAGAGCTCGGGGATGACGGCCTCGCTCTTGGGCGCGAGCTTCGAGGGCTTCGTGCTCGACAACGACATGCATGGCGCGATCTATCGCGCGCTGCGCGGGGTCGAGGTCACCGATGCGACGCTGGGCTTCGATGTGATCTGCGATGCCGTGCTGGGCGAGGGGCACTTTCTGGGGGCGTCGCAAACCTACGCCGTCATGGAAACCGACTATTACTACCCCAAGCTCGCAGACCGCGACGCGCCTACGACGTGGGCCGAAAACGGCGCGCCCGATGCCTGGCAGCGGGCAAAGGCGGTCGCGCAAGAGATCCTAGCCCGTCACCGTCCAGACTATCTGAGCGACGAACAGGGGGCGCGCATCCGCGAAGCGTTCCCGATCCTGCTGTGACACAAGGCAAGGCCCGCCTTAGGGATTGCTCAGGTGAAACCGCTCGCCAAGCCAGTCGTGGCGCGCGAGGGCGGGCGCCAGGATCCGCGTGTCGAGCGTCCTGCGCAAGGTTGTCGACACGAGGGCGGTAAGCGGCGGCGGAAGATCCCGCCGCGCAAAGAGAGAGATCTGCCGGGCGAAAGCCTTTCCGGGCAGCGGGGTGAGACGCACCGCATCCTGATAGCGCTGCGCCCGCTGATAATTCAGTGCCGTCGTCACCGCCCAGCCTTGCCCGGCGGCAACCATCGAGAGGATCGCATGTGTGCTCTCAAAGGTCATCCGGCTCGGCGGCGCGAGGCTCTCGCGTGCCAACTGCGCCGCGATCCGCCGCCCGATCATCTGCTGCTTGGAATAGCGCAGCAAGGGCAGGGTCTCCGCCAAGTGCCGCAAGTCAAAGAGGTCGCCCGGAACCGGCGCGTCCTGCGGGAGCACCAGCAGAAACGGATCGTTCAAAAGCGGCTCTTCGGCGACGCCTGGGATCTCAATCTCTGGCGCGGAGGCGATCCCAATATCGACCTGGTCGCTTTGCAGCAGCTCCAAGACCTCGTGGCTCGGCCGTGTCAGAAACGCAAAAGTGCAAGCGGGCAGGTCACGCGAGAGCTGCCGGGCGAGTTCCGGCCCCACATCTGTCTCGAAATCCTCGACATGGGCAATCCGCAAGGTCCGCGCGATAACGGTGAGATCTTCGGTCCAGATTTCCGTCACGCCCTTGCGCAAAAGGCCAAGCGCCTCGTCGACCCGCCGGAGAAGCGTCTCCCCCTCGGAGGTCAGCCGCATGGGCCGCTTGGAGTGGTCGAGAAGCGCCGCCCCAACGGCGCGTTCGAGACTTGCAAGCTGGTCGGAGGCCGTGCTGACCGAAATGCCGAGCGCCGCCGCCCCGTCGCGGACCGAGCCGCAGCGCGACACGACCTGAAACACTTCAAGCCACTTTACGCTGAGATTGGACCGTTCCATCCGGCTCCATCGTTGGCCTTGCGCCGTCATGCCATGCCCGCCGGCCGGGGCGACTGCGCGCGCAATCAGGCCTCGGCGCAACCGTCCCGATACTCCGCGCGCAGCACATTTTTCTGCACCTTGCCCATGGTGTTGCGTGGCAGCGCATCGACCACGAGCAGCTTCCGGGGATGTTTAAAGCGCGCAAGGGACGCGCGGATCGCCCGTTCGATCGCCTCCAGATCGAGCGTTGCGCCCGCCTCTGGCACCAGGATCGCCAGCACCGTTTCCCCAAAATCGGCGTGGGGCACACCGATGACGGCGCTTTCGCGCACGCCGGGCTGCGCATCGATTACAAGTTCGACCTCTTTGGGATAGACGTTGAAGCCGCCCGAAATGATTAGGTCCTTGGCGCGTCCGACAATGTGGATGTAGCCGTCCGCATCGCGGCGGGCGAGATCGCCGGTCTGAAAGAAGCCGTCGGGGCGCAGCTCTTCGGCGGTCTTCTCTGGCATCTGCCAATAGCCCTTAAAGACGTTGGGCCCGCGCACTTCGATCTGACCGACCTGGCCTTCTGGCACAGGCGCTCCGGTGTTAGGATCGCTGATCCTGAGCGCGACATCGGCAAGCGGCTGGCCCACCGTCCCGGCGCGGCGCTCGCCGTCATAGGGATTTGTCGTGTTCATGTTGGTCTCGGTCATGCCATAGCGCTCAAGGATCTTGTGTCCGGTCCGCGCGGAAAAGCGCTCATGCGTCTCGGCAAGGAGCGGGGCAGAGCCAGACACGAAAAGGCGCATATGCGCGGTGGCCCCTGCATCGAAACGCCGATCCTCGAGTAGGCGGGTGTAAAACGTCGGTACTCCCATCATCGTCGTCGCGCGGGGCAGATGCTCTAGGACAAGCTCGACATCGAACTTCGGCAGAAAGATCATCACCCCGCGCGCGATGAGCGAAATGTTGGTGCCGACGAAGAGCCCGTGGGTATGAAAGATCGGAAGCGCGTGAAGGAGCACGTCTTCGGGCGTAAAGCGCCAGGCCTGCACCAGCGTCTCGGCGTTCGACAACAGATTGCGCTGTGTGAGCATCGCGCCTTTGGAGCGCCCGGTCGTCCCCGATGTGTAAAGGAGTGCTGCAAGATCGTCCAAATCTCGTGCGGCCGTCTCAAAGCTTTGCGGCTTGTCCGCGGCCATGGCAGCAAGGCTCCCGGTGCCATCGGCGTTGAGCGTCTCGAGACGGGCGCCGAACGCGGCGGCCAGCGGAGAGACGGCCGCGCGCTTCGCGCTATCGCAGACGATGAGGGCCGCGCCGCTGTTTTCGATGAAATAGGTCAGTTCATCGGCGGTATAGGCGGTATTGAGCGGCAGAAAGACGGCGCCCGCCTGCACGCAAGCGGCATAGAGCGCGAGGCTCTCAGGCGACTTTTCGATCTGCGCAGCGACACGGTCGCCGGGCGTTACGCCAGCCCCGCGCAGCACATGGGCGAATTGCGCCGCGCGGGCGAGAAACGCGGCATGGGTCCAAGTACTCCCATCGGGCAGGTGGAGAAACGGCGTGTGTTGGCCGGCATGGGGCGCAAAGAGGCTATCGTAGAGCGGGTTCGGCATAGCGCTCGTTTTGGGCAAGCACGCGCCGGGCGTAAAGGGACGATGGCGCCGCGCCCAGGGGGCGGGCCCGCGGCGGCCCGCGCCAATGCCGCGTGCGATCCTAGGCCGGTTTGCGGCGGATAATCGTCGGCCAGCCCAGCTTTTTGGAGAGCGAAAACCCGTCCTGCCCGTCGCGTTTTATCACAAGCGGCCAAGGGAACGCGGCCATGCGCCCGTGGCGGGGAATGGCCATCTCGTTATAGGGCTTGCGTCGGCTCAAGAGCGGGATCGGAAAGTTAGCCATCCTCCCATGCCGCGGAATAACCGATCCGGTGTAGGGCTTGCGCCCGCTGAGAAGCGGGATCGGAAAATTCGCCATCCGCGGCCCGCCGGGGATCAGCGCGTTTGTTCCCGTCTTGCCGTTTATCAGAAGCGGGAACGGCCACGTGGCCATCCGCTGGTGCCGGGGAATGAGCGAACCTGTGTAAGGCTTGCGCCCGCTGAGAAGCGGGATCGGGAAGTTGGCCATCCGACCGTGCCGCGGGATGATGGATTTCGTGTAGGGTTTCCGGTCGCTCAGCAGCGGAATAGGAAAGTTGGCCATTCGCGCATGGGGCGCGATGATCGAACCGGTATAGGGCGCGCGCCGCCAGATCAGCGGGATTGGCCAGTTCGCCATCCGGCCATGGGGCGGGATCACCGGGCGCAGCGGCTTGCGTCGGCTGCGAATAAGAAGCGGGATCGGCCAATTGGCCATGTGGAAGGTCGTGCTCTTTGGATCGCGTTTGCGGGTCAGGAGAAGGGGCTGACCTTCGAGCACTTTGGGCACCGGGATCCGGTCCTCCTTGACGCGCGCCTCCTCGTTGAGCCCGCCGAGATCGACCGCGCCGCCCTCGGCCAAAACGCGGCGGGTTGTTCGGGCGACGCCGAGCGGCTTGTAGCCCGCGCGCACCAGAACAATCGCCCCGCCGTAGCCCATCCGCTCGGCATAGGCCTTAACGGCTTCGGGCTTGACGCCGGCCTCGGTGAGCGTGTTGGTCAGGCGCGCGGAGGTCTCGTAAACGCGCACGATCCGCTCCGGGAGTCCTTCGCTTCCAACGAGCTTGTCGGCAACGGCCCGGCCTTGCGCCGCATCCTCGAAATACCGCGTGATAACCGTTGTCATGGGACCTCCACAGAGTTGGTATGGGCCTTTGCCGGTAAGGGCTCGGCATGCCGCCGGCCCTTGGGACCGACGAGCGGTATGGCCGCCAAAACGGCCAGAGCAAGGAAGACGATCTCAATCGTAAAGACAGCGATGTAGGGCCGGTGCAACGCATCCGCGCCTGCTAGGCCATAGACGACCAAGATATCGCGGACGATCCCGGCCACGGCGATGCCGATCCCGGCCGAGGTCGCCTGCACCGCCCCCCATGTCCCGAGATAGAGCCCGACCTGCCCTTTGGGCGCGACACGGATCGCGGCCGTCAGTGTCGCGTGGCCGAAAAGGCCGGCGCCCAGCCCGGTGGTCAGCGTGCCGGCGAGAAAGAGCGGGGCACCGACGAACGTGGCGGACGCGATGATGGCGAGAAACCCCGGAATGCCAACAGCGGCGCCAACAAGGGCAAGCTTTGCCGGTACCCCGCCCGAACCCAAGCGCCGGGCGGCAAGGGCAAAGCCCAGCAGCGTGCCCGCGGCAAGGAGCGCCGTCAGCTTCGTCGTCTGCGCGACGGAAAAGCCGAGCGCCTGCCCGCCATAGGGCTCCAGCAAGACATCGGCCATGCCAAAGCCGAATGTCCCAAGCGCGATCACGGCGAGGAGGCGCACTGTCCCGTCCGTGCTGAGGAGAGCGGAAAACGCGGCCCTAAAGGAGGCGCGCGGGGCGCGCGCCATCTTGGCCGCGCGCTGCCGATCCCGTGCCTCCTGCTTCCAAAGGGCGAAGAGGTTGATGGCTACGGTGAGCACGGCGCTCCCTTGGATCACCTGGATCAGGCGACCGGGCGAGTAATTCTCCAAAAGTGCGCCATAAATGAGCGCAGCCGCGACCATTCCAAGGAGCAGCATGACATACATCAGCCCGACGACCTTGGGGTGATCCTCGTCGCGGACGAGATCGGCGGCAAGCGCGAGCCCCGCTGTCTGCACCATGTGAAGGCCAGCGCCGACAAGGAGAAACGCCAGCGCCGCCGAGGAGAGACCGATCCAGCGCGGTGCGTCGACCGCCTCGCCATAGCCAGAGAGCACGAGCAATGCGAAGGGCATGATCGCGAAGCCGCCGAATTGATACATTGTGCCCTTCCAAATAAAGGGCACGCGGCGCCAGCCGAGGGCGGAGACATGTGCATCGGACCGAAACCCGATCAAGGCACGGAACGGCGCGAAGAGGAGCGGCAAGGCGAGCATACCCGCCACAAGCGTGGCCGGTACCGCGAGCTCGACGATCATCACGCGGTTGAGCGTCCCAACCAGCAAGACGAGCGCCATGCCAACCGTCACTTGAAAGAGCGAGAGCCGGAGCAGCCGCGCAAGCGAGACGTCCGCAGTCGCAACGTCGGCAAAGGGAAGGTAACGCGGCGCGATCCCGGCAAGCTTCTGCAGGGCAAAGGAGCGAAAGTCGAACGTCATGGGCCGCACCCGAAGGATCGTCAACGAAAGGGGTGGCAGACCGCCCAAAGCTGAAGGGCGGTCGCTATTGGCGTGGGCTTGCGCCCGCCTAATGCGCCGGTAGGTGTGGCGGCGCCGCGGCCGAGGCCATGACTGCGTCTGTCTGCAGGATGGCTTTGGCCGTCGTCCCGTCCGGGAGGATCACGGTGATCTCCTGGGCTCCGCTTTCGAGCGGCGCGGCATAGGAGGCATGCGCCGTCGCAGCCTCTGCGTTGATCTTGGCCGCAGCCATCTCGTCACCCGAGCCGAGCGGTTGTCCCGACAGGAAGTCCGACACCCAGGACGTGTTGCTCAAGACGGCGACATGGACGGAGAAGGATCCGACCGCGACCGCGCCCAGAAAAATCGGCACACCCACAGCGGGCGGCACGACGAGCCACATCTTTGCGTTATTCATGGTGTCCTCCTCAGCCGAGCCATGGTGTCGACACGGCGACGAGCAAATGCGCAAGAAGCGCAATTGCGCCAAAAACGCGGGTGCCGTCGATCAGGTAGCTGTGGACCTCCTCAGCCTCCCCGAGCGTGAGGCCAGTTGGCCAGACTTTATCTGGGTCATCGGACATATCCGATCTCCTACGTTGAGCGCTTCCGCTCTCACCCACGCCAACGGCAAGCGGCGAAATGCGTGCAAGCCCTTGGGCCGACACAGAATTTCGCGAGAGCTGGCACTCGGTCTTCGCGAAACGCTTTGGTTGCAGTCCGAAGCGGAGCGCGGCCTTTCGCGATGAGCCATTCCGTGCCCCGGCTTCACGAACGGCCCTACCGAATGGACCGCCCGGTTTCGCCAGTATGTCAATATTTTCTGACAATTTCAACTGTCAAGAGTCATTTACACTAAGCTTCAGGCGTTTGGTGGATAAATCTCGCGCCGAGTGACGGCGATCCAAAACCGGACACCGCCGGTCGCGCGCGCCCTCGCTGGCCCACAAGCCACACAAATGGCTGATGTTTCGCCTTTGAGATGCGCGCCCAGCGCGGCTTCGAGCCGCACATCCCCTGCGACAGGCCCGTGCAGCAGGGAATCAGCAAAGGGCAAGACTTTCCCTTTGCCCGCATGCGGTCGACAATGCTGCGGAAATGGGCGCGCTGCAGACGACGCCGTTGATCCTCCGTCGACCGCGCCGAACCGCTCGGCCGAGGCCGCCCGTTGGAGCGAAGCCCTGGCAACTTGTTGAACTCGCGCATTTTTTCCACCACCCACCCCCCCCTGACGCGCAACTTCCATGAAATGCGCTGGGATCGGACATTTTTTAAACAAGTTTGAAGAAGAAGTCGGTTGCCACGCGTGAACACTCCTGGGGCAGAGGCCCCGATTGATGTCAGATTTCGAACGGTTGACCGATGACAGCAGCACACCTCTCCGTGGTTGAGAATGAGGGCGAGAATTTCGCCGACGAGCTGCCGCCCGGCACGAAACTCTTGCAGGGGCAGTACACGATTACGCGCTTTCTGAGCGCGGGCGGGTTCGGGATCACCTACCTCGCCAAAAACAGTCTCGACCGGAACATCGTTATCAAGGAGTGCTTCCCGGCCGCGTTCTGTCGCCGTGTGAAGACCGAGGTGCAGGCGCGCTCGCGCTCGCACCACGACGAATTGACGTCGATCGTCCGACTCTTCGTCGAGGAGGCGCGGAGCCTGGCCAAGCTCGTTCACCCCAACATCGTCGGCGTGCACCAAGTCTTTGAAGAGAACAACACCGCTTACATGTCGCTCGACTTCATCGAAGGACGTGACCTTCTCGACATGCTCGAAGACAGCGCGTGGGAAGGCGATCCAGCGGAAGTGACAACGATCTTGCGGCAGATCCTCGACGCGATCAAATTCGTCCATGCCGAGGGTATGCTGCACCGCGATATCTCGCCCGACAACATTCTGATCCAGCCCGATGGCAACCCGATCCTGATCGACTTTGGCGCCGCCCGAGAGCAGGCGTCGAAACAAAGCCGCGTCCTTTCGGCCCTACGCGTGGTGAAGGACGGCTACTCACCGCAGGAATTCTACATCTCCGGGGCCGAGCAGACTGCGTCGAGCGATCTCTACGCCCTGGGCGCTACGCTCTATCACGTCATCACGCGAGAGCTGCCGCCCGACAGCCAGACGCGGCTTGGCGCCGTCGCAGGACAGGGGGACGATCCCTATGTCTCGCTGGTCGGCCGTGCGAAGGGCTATGACCGCAACGTCCTGCGCTCGATCGACCATGCAATGGCGCTGATGCCGAAAGATCGGTTGCAATCAGCCGAAGACTGGCTCGATTTCCTCGACCGGCGGCGCAACGTCGTTTCGCGGGCCGTGACGCGGACCGTGCGCCCGACCTCGCGGATAGAAACGCCAATGGCGCGGGCCCCCGGACGGAAGAGGAATTCGAGCGTCGGGCTGCTTCTCGGCTCTGCTGCTGCGATCGCAGTCGTTGCCGGGATCGTTGCGACGCAGTTCGACCTCGCGCGTTTTGTTCCCGGCACCGATCAGGCGAGCACGCTTGCGCCGGCCGAGGGGTCTACGCCGCCGGACGCAGAGGTTACCACCGCGGACGTGACGCCGTCCTTTGCGGCGCCGCTGCCGGCAAGCGAACCCTCACCGGAGGTCGCCGAGCGCATTGCGCCGCTGACGCCGCCGCCCGCGGCAGACACGCAAGTGCTGACCGAAACCGCGACAGCATTGCAAACCGGCGCCGAAACCGCCTCCGACCCGCTTGATGCGCCGGTCGCACCGACGCGGAGCGTGAGCGCCCCGGTTGAAGACACGCCGCCCTTGCGCGCGGACGAGACCGCGCTCACGGCCAACGCCGCGGACGCACCACTGGCCGCTGAGGACCTTGCAGCGGTCCGCCCGCTTCCGCGCCCGGAGACGCCGGGCACCGTCGGCGCCGAGCCGGCAACGCGCGCTGAGCCCAATGTCGAGCTCTCGAGCGCCAGCGCCGCAGAGGCCGCCGACTTTGCCGATGCGTCAGGGGCACCCGTGGATGCGGCGTCGGTGACGGCGGTGCTCGCCGCGCGGCCCGCCGACCAAGCGGCCGCATCCATCGAAGGACGGCCCCAGGCGCCGGTGACAGCGCGCGCGCCCGTCGCGCCCGAAACCGCGGACGAAGTGGCGACCGCGGCCGATGCCACGCTGGCCGAGAGCGTGTTCGACGCCGTACCGGGGCCGATCGCGAGCGCCTCATTTGGCACGATTGCTCCCGCCGAGGCCGCGCCGGTCGCCGATGAATTGCGCGCGCCCGTCTCCGCCGCCCGGACAAGCGTTTTCGTCGAGCAGACGTTGAGCCGCCCGGCGGCGGGCATCGTCTCGGCCGCCTTACCGCCGTCAGAGGCGGCGCGAACAGCCCGGCTCGCGGCCGCACCGCAAGCTCTGCCCCGGGCAGAAACGGCCGAGGAGGCGCCCGGCGCTGACACGCGCGAGGCCATCGTTGGACAGGAGGTCGACCTTGGCGCGCCCGAGCCTGAAGACGCGCCGGCTCTGGCCGCAAGCCCGACCACTGAGCGGGGCACGGAGGACCTCCCCGCGCCGACATTGGCAGCCGCACCCGCCCAAGGGAGAGCGGCGGCGGTTGGCCCGGCAAGCAACCAATCCAATTCGCTCGTGCAGTCTCTGTGGTCGGTCGACTTGCCCTTCGAGCTCGACAGCGGCGTGCCGGTCGTGTCCGTCAACGGGGTAGAGATCAACGCGCTGACCGAGATCGAGCCGATCTTGCGCGAGATCGTGTCATTGTCCGGCCAAACCGAAATCCCCGTGGCCTTTGGCGTACGCGACCCTTCAACGGGCCGCGAGCAGGAGCAGGTGATCGTCCTGCCCATCATTCAAAAGACACAGCTGATGAACGGGATGGTGTTCGAGACCCGATTTGACGGCGACGTCTGGAAGACGCTCCTCGTCAGCTTGCCGGGCGACAGCCAGACCGACCTTCAGCCGGGCGATCACCTGGTGGCGCATCTCGGCACGGATCTGATGATCGACGGGCAGACAAGCCTTGCCGACGCCCTTCAAGCGGCGACGGCCGAGGGCGCCACCAGCCATTCATTTGCCGTGCAACGCAATGGCCAAATGTGGGTCAGCGGGTTCGACTACGGTGCGGACATAGCCGGAAATTAGAGACCGCGGCACCCCGAGACGGGGCACGAGGCGGCCAGTGGATAGAGGAAACGGAGCAAAGCGATGGGGTTCTTTTCCAATCTCTTTCGGAGTCGGTCTGGCGCCAAAGCGCCTGCGCCGGAAAAGGTCAGGCCTGCCAGCACCGGTCAGGAGGCACAGAAGTCTGCCGCCGCGGCGGAGATGATCAACGACCTGACCGACAAGATCGAACCGGACGGCGACGCGACCAACATCTGGGATCTTTCCGAAGGCGAAGCGGGCGGCCGCCAGACGGGTGCTGCCGGCGCGCGCGCACGGCGCAACAAGACCCGCATGATTGGGTTCGAGTCTGCCCAGCCCGGCGGCGTCGGGCTCTTCGATGAGGACGATGCCACTCCGCCAGCGGCCATGCCCGATGTGCCGCCCCTGGCCCCGACGCCAGCCAACGCACCTCCGGTTGCGCCAGCTTCTGCTCCGGCGCCAGCATCCGCTCCGGCGCCGGCTCTGGCTCCGGCGGCCGCTGCGGCCGAGACCGCCGCGAGCGGCAAGCGGCGCAACAAGACGCGCATGATCGGTTTCGACACGTCGGCCGAGGATGCGCTCGACATCTTTGCGCCAGAGATCGCGGCGCCCGAGGCGGCCAGCCCGCCACCTTTCGATCCGACGCTGCCTGTGGGCTGGGTGGTCACGATCACGGGCGCGTCCCGCGGCACCGTCACTACGCTCGTCTCCGGCACGACGGAGATTGGCGCGGGCGAGGAGACCGCCAAAGTTATCCACGACGCAGCCGCGGGCACGTTTCGCCTCGCGCCCGCCAGGGCGGAGCTGACGCTTGGCGGCGTGCCCGTCAATGGCGAGACCGACCTCGCCTCGGGGGCAACCATCGGCATAGCAGAGACCAAGCTGCGTTTCGTTGCGCTCTGCGGAGAAGAGTTCGTCTGGCAAGCAGACAGTGTTTCAGAGGGAGGATCGTATGCGCCGTCGTCTTAACCCGCGTTTTGAAGTGGCCTCGGCCCTCAGTCAGGGCCGCCGCGATTATCAGGAAGACGCGCTCGTCACCGATTTCCCGGTTGGCGAAGATATCGGCCTTGTCGTCCTCGCCGATGGCATGGGCGGGCATGCGGCGGGCGATGTGGCGAGCAAGATCGTCGTCACCGAAGTTTACGGCATGCTCAAGCGCCAATCGACGACCTTTATCGACGAGGCCAGGAGCATCCCCGCGCGGCTGACCTCGGCCGCGGCAAAGGCCAACGCATCGGTGCGCGACCACGTCAAAGCACAGCCCGAACGCGCCGGGATGGGCGCAACGCTGATCTCGCTCGTGATGCGTGGGCCGCAGATGTTCTGGACGTCGATCGGGGATTCGCCGCTTTACATGATGCGGCGGGGCAAGCTTATGCAGCTCAACGAGGATCACTCGATGGCCCCGCAGATCGACATGATGGTCAAGGCCGGCATGCTCGACGCCGCCGCGGCAAAGGACCACCCGGATCGTAACTGTCTGACATCGGCGATTCTGGGAGACACGGTCGCCCGCGTCGATTGCCCGGACACGCCGTTTCAGCTTGAAACGGGGGATATTGTCGTGGTGTCGAGCGATGGGCTCCAGTTTCTCGACGAGCCCGAGATCGAGCGCCTGATCCACCGCAACCGCAAGCGCAGCGCCTCGGAAATCGCGGCGACGCTGCTGACCGCGCTGGAAGCTCTGCACGAGCCCGACCAGGACAATATCTCGTTTTCCGTGATCAAGGTGAACCACACCGACGAGATGCGGCTCGACCCGGTTATGGCGATGCCGCGCGACAAATCGAAGACGACGACGCGCCTCCTCGATGGCAGCAAGCTTGCCGATTACGCCCAAGGCCTCTTTGGCTCGGGCAAGAAGGAGCCCGCCGCTGCGCCTGTCTTTATGAGCAACCGCGCCGCGGCCGGTGCCGGCCCAATGGCGGGCGGGCGGGAACCGCGGGCAACGGGGACCTGACATGCTGTCCGACTTCTCCGCCGTCGAAGACCGTCTACGCCAGGCGCTGCAGGCCGACCGGCTCGACCCCGAGCAGGCCACGCGGGCCGAAGCGCTCCTGTCGCGGCTTGTCTCGCCGGTGCGCGTCGCCGTCATGGGGCCGCGCGGCACAGGCAAGACCAGCGTCTTCAACCTCCTCGCTGGCGCCTACATCCTGCCCGAGGGCGTCCCTTTGCCAACGGCGCAGATCGCCTGGGGCCTGCCCCCGGTCACGACCTGCACCTATCCGGACCGGTCGACGCGAACGCTCGGCGCGGCGACGGCCGCAGAGCTGACCCAGGGCAACCCGATCTTCATCTCGATGCAGCGCGACCTGCCGATGCTGCGCAAAATCGCGCTGCTCGAAGTCGTCCTAGACGGGGACGAGGCCACGCAGGCACGCGCTCTGTCCTGGGCCGCATCGCGCTGCGATCTGATTGTCTGGTGCACCTCCGCGATGAGCGAAACCGAGCAGCGTTTGCTTGCAAGCTTGCCACCGGGGTTGCGCAAGCACGCCCTTGTCGCACTGACGCGGGCCGACCGTTTGGGCGGGCCCAGCGCGATCGCTGCACGGCTCGAAGACGTCACTGCGCGCGCTGTTGGCACCTCTCGGATCGTTCGGCCGATTGATGCCCGCAGCGCGTCCAATGCGCTCAAGCAAGGCGGCGCGTCGGTCGGCGAGGTCCTTCGCGTGAGCGGTGCAGAGGCGCTGACCGCCGCAGTTATCGAAAAGGTCGATGCGGGCTATGCGCGCGTGCGGAACGCGGCCGAGAGCCTGCTCGATGCTGCCGTTCTGAATGCCGCGCGCGCTGTTGCCGCCGGCGCACCGATTGGGCGGCAGACCGCGCAGCCAGCCAGCGAAGCCGTTCCGCAGGCCGGGCAAACCCCGGTTGAGCCAGCCTCCATTGACCCGGTCACGCAAGCCGCCGCACCGACACCGCGACCCGCCGCCGTGCACGCCTCGGCGAGCGAAGCGCCGCGGCATGGGATCACCGCGCATCGCGCGCAAACCGGCGCGCCCGCGCCGATGGCGACGCCCGCGCCGACGATGCGCCCGGCCTATGCCGCCGCCGAAGAGCGCAAGATCTCCTTTCGTCCGGCGCCGTCGACGCGCGCTGCGGAGCCGGAGACATCGACAGAAGAGATCCGCCCCGCACCAGTACCTGAACCGAGCCCGATCGCGGCGGCGGCACCTGCGGCCCAACCGCGCGAGGCCGCCCCCACAGCGCAGACGCTTTCGGCCGAGGGGCTGGAGACGGTCAGCGGCGCGATCCACTACCTGACCGGGCGCGGCCGGACCTGGGCGAGAATCGCTCGGACCAATCCGAGGGCTGCGTCCGAGCAGATCATGTCGGATGTGCTGGGCGATGCCGAGTGGCTGGTCAGCTACCTGAGCGACCCCTTTGGCGAGGATGAGCCCTTGATCGCGCCGGCGCGCGAGATGGCGCATGACATCCTCGATCTCGTCCAATTGATGGAAATGGAGCGCACCGACACCGCGACAGGCGACGCCGTCTGCCTTCTCCTGCAGGCGCAAAGGCGCTTGCAGGAGGTCGCGGCCGCTGCCTGAGCATTCCCACCGCTTGACCACGATCCTGCCACAAAATGCGAGGAACTATTGGTTAGCAAAACGTAAACAATCGCGGGGTGGGCTAGGAGCAGAGGCCCAAACCCCGCAGGCGGCGGCCGCAAGGTGCGGGCGTCAGGAGGGATCGAAATGAATTTGGCCTTTGCCGCAGATGGGGCTGGCGGCGCCGTTTCCGAGGTCAGCGGGGCACCGCACAGGACCGGGTTCGAGCCATTTGCCCAAATCGCCGAAGAAGTTGAAGAGCTACAGGATCTGCTGATCGACCTCAGCACCATGTGTGATCCGCAGCCGGCAAAGGCGCTGCGCAAGCTCCAGCTCCAACTGACCCAACTCGAGCCGAGCGTGACGATGATCGGCCAGGTCAAGGCTGGCAAGACGTCGCTCGTGAACGCGATGATCGGACGGCCAGACTTCTTGCCCGCCGATGTGAACCCGTGGACATCGGTCGTCACGTCGCTGCACCTCAACACGCCGCGCGCCGAGACCGCACCGAAGGCGGCGTTTCAACTCTTCCGGCGCGAAGAGTGGGACAACCTTGTGCAAGGCGGCGGGCGGTTGGGCGAGCTTGCGCGCAACGCCGATGCCGACGAAGAGCTGCAGCGCGTCCACGCGCAGATCACAGAGATGCGCGAGAAGACGCGCGCGCGGCTCGGGCGCAAGTTTGAGCTTCTGCTCGGCCAAAAGCACGAGTTTGACACGGTCACCGAAGACCTGATCCAAAGCTATGTGTGCATGGGCGATGACCCGGCAATGGAAGAGCACGCCGTCTCCGGCCAGGGCCGCTTTGCCGACATCACAAAGTCCGCCGACATCTACCTCGATGTCGACCACTTGCCAGGCTCGCTTTGCCTGCGCGACACGCCCGGCGTGAACGACACCTTTTTGATGCGCGAGCAGATCACCATCAATGCTCTGCGCTCCAGCCGGCTCTGCGTCGTCGTCCTCTCGGCGCACCAGGCGCTGACGACGGCCGATCTCGCGATGATCCGGATGATCGCCAACGTCAAGTCGCGCGACCTTGTGATCTTCGTTAACCGGATCGACGAGCTGCCCGACCCCGAGCAGCAGATCAGTGAGATCCGCGACAGCATCCGCGCCACGCTTGCCGAGCATAAGGGCCCGGCCGATGCCGAGATCGTCTTTGGCAGCGCGATTTGGGCCAACATGGCGTTGCAGGGCAAAGCCGAGAGCATGGACGACGCACAGATTGCCCGGCTCGAAGACTTGGCCGCCCGCAAGCTCGGCGCGCATCCCCAGCGTATGGGGGTCGACGATCTGGCCTGGATGCTTTCGGGCGTGCCGGAACTCTTCCATGCCATCGGCGAGCGCATCGCCAAAGATGCCGCCGCGGCGACGCTGAAATCGGTGCGCGATCAGGGCCAGAACATCGCGAAGGGCCTTTTGGTCTCGACATCGCTTGTCTCGATCAAGCTCAACGGCAAAGACGCGCCGCCGATTGACCGCGCCGCCCTTGCCCACCGGCTTGAAGTCATGGAAAGCCAAGCCCGGAGCGATCTCTCGGCCAAGCTCGACATTTTGGAGGCAGACTTTGCCCAGCGCGTCGAACGGATCCGCATGCGGTTCCTCGACCGGGCGTTGGAGACACTGCTGGAACACCTCGACCGTCACGGTGAAGAGGCGGTCTGGAACTACAGTGCTGACGGTCTCCGCATGCTTTTGCGGTCGAGCTTTCTGGTCCTCTCGAAGAACTATACGCAAGCCTGTGACGCGGTCTTCAAGACGGCGGCGGGTGAGTTTGCCCAGACCTATCAGCATGTCTTTCAGGTCACTGCGGAGGGCTTTCAGATCGCCCCGCCGGACGTTCCCAAGGTTCCGCCGCCCGTCACCCTAGGGGCGACCATTGCGCTCGATCTTTCGACTTCCTGGTGGAAGAGCCTGTGGAATCGCCGGCGTGGCGCAGAGAGCCGCGCCGCGCATTACCGGAGCCTTTTGGAAGCCGAGACCGCGCCGCTTCTCGAACAGCTCCACGAGAGCCATGTCATGACGATCCGCCGCGCCGCGACGGAGACGCTCGACAGCTTCCTTCATAGTCAAACCGCGCAGATCCTCGAGGTCTGCGACAGCAGCGAACGCACCGAGGAAGATATGATGAGCGCCTTCGGCATCACCGAGGCGCAGGATCGGATGGCCATGCTGCGCTCGCTGATCGACGACTTCCTGAGCATCGAGGAGAAAGCGGCATGAGCGACGGCATCCGCAAATTGCGCCTGGGCGTTATGGGAGAGTTCAGCGCGGGCAAGAGCACGCTATGCAACCTCCTTCTCGGCGCCCGCCCGCTGACCGAACGCGTGACGGCCACGCGCCTCTCGCCTGTGTGGATTACCGCGGGCGCGCCTGCGCTCGAACGCGAACTCCTGGACGGATCGCGCGAGGCGCTCGCGCTCGACGATCTGCAATCGGTGCCGATCGACGGCACGCGCTCGATAAGGCTTTATGCCCAGTCGGACGCCCTCGACATGTTCGACCTGATCGACTTTCCAGGCATCTCCGACCCCAACATGCCGACCGAGGTCTGGGAGCGGCTGGTGCCTGAGCTCGACGCGGTCCTCTGGTGCACCCATGCCAATCAGGCGTGGCGACAGTCCGAGGCCGAGGTCTGGCGCTCGATCCCAGGGGATGTGCAGGCGCGCAGCCTCCTGCTCATCACCCGCTTCGACACGATCATCAGCAAGCGCGACCGAGGACGCGTCCTCGCCCGCATTCGGCACGAGACGAAAGGCCACTTTGCCGGGATTTTCCCGATTTCGCTGACCCAAGCGCTCGCAGGCGGCGACGACCCACAGGCGTGGGATGCAAGCGGTGCCGAGCCCTTTACGGCGCATCTGATTGAGCTCATTGCCAAACTGCAGATCGAGCTCGAGAATGGGACGCTGCCGGACCGCGCGCCAAAGCTCGAGGCGCGCCCAGCCCAGGACGAGGTTGGGGATTATGCGCTCGCACCCGACGACGGATTTGCCGAGATGGTGTTCTCGGACAACGAGCCGGCGCCCTACAGCGCCCCGCCAGTGGCCGCGCAACCGGTGCGGCAGACCTACGCCGAGCCGGCGCCGCAACCCGAGGCAGTGCCCACGCCGAAACCCAAGCCGGAGCACGCCCCGGCGCCGACCCTGCAACCCGAGGCACCCTCACTCCGGGTCCGCCACGAGCCGGAGTTAACGCCGGACATGCCGCCCGAAGAGCCGCAGCGTCCGCTCCGCCGCAAACCTGCACCAGAACGTGCAAGCCCGGTCGGGGAGGCGCCGTCGCCGGCCCCTTCGGCCGACGAGATGCCTATGGAGGATGCCATGTCCGAAGCACCCAAGACGAAGCCGACGATTTCGCTGCTTGCGAAACGGATCAACAAGCCCGACGCGGCGATGGACTCGCCCTCGGTCGTGCCGCGCCGTGTTCAGCCGAGCGGCGCACGCCGCACGGAGCGTCCGAGTGGCGATGGCGCCTCGGTCGGCGCAATGCGGATGGATGCGCTGAAAGAAGAGATGTCGAAGGCGACCGCCTCGCCTGACGCGCTGCGCGACGTCCTCGACCGGGGCTAACGCTTCGCCGCACCAGGACGCGGGCGGGCGCGGTCGCGCCTTTCGCAAGGTCGCGTCTCAAGAAGCGCGTGCTTGAGGTCCGCTCGCGGGCGCGGCGCCCTAATGTGATCGGATTAATGTCGCGCTGATGCTCAATACGCATCTTTCCGGCGCATCGTTTCCAACGAGCAAACAAGGCCGCCCGGCGCGACCAGCGCAATTGCACCTTTGGCGATTGCGGCTAAACTGTGGCCATGTTCGGTCTTCAGTTTGCCCGTTTGGCGCGCCCTCTCCTCAATCTGGCCATAATCCTCGGTGCCAGCCTCGCCGGTTTGACCGCGCCTGAGGCCACTGCAGAGCCCAATTGGCAAGCCGCGAGCCGCCCGGCCCCAGTCTCGCCAATGCTTGCGCCGCCCGATGTTGGCGCTGCGGATCGTTTGGCGGCCGCGGATCGCCTGCGCACGCTCTCGCAAGAGCTTCAAGCTGCCGCCTGTGCGCTCCATGCCGGGATCGACCCAGAGGCCGGTCGCGCGGCGCTGATCCAGGCGCGCCGCGAATTTGCACATGTTCTCAATGCTCTGGAGTTTGGCAATCCGGCGATGGGCATCGCTGGCGCGGAGCAGCGCAGCAGCACCCTCCGCAAGCTCCATGATATGCGCGCTATCTGGACGTTGATGCGCGAGGAGGTGAGCGCGCTCATCGCGGCAGGGCCGGACAGCGAGGCGTTCGCCCGCGTCCTACGATTTGAGGGTCTCCTGCACAGAACCTCGGGCGCACTTTTTGCCGAAGTTGCAGGTCAATACGCGAACCCCTTCGAGCTCTTGCAGGCCGATGTGCATCTGATCGACATTGCCGGGCGCCAGGCGCTGCTCGCGCAGGAGATCGCGACCTATGCCTGTCGTCTGGCCCTCGCGCCACAGAGCGCTGAGACGGTCGAGGCATTGAAGGCGGCCCTCTCGCAAGCAACACTCGGCGCCGAAGCCCTGCACATCGGTCTGCCGGCGCTCGGCATCCCGCCCGCCCCGACGCATGAGATCGCACGACAGCTTTCGGACCTCCGCGAAGAGATGTCGACGCTCTCGGAACGCCTCGCCGAGATCACCCGGGGCAGCGCAGCCCCAAGGGACGTCACGTCGGTCATCCGCGCGCTGGCCACGCGGGCAGAGGCCGTGAATGAGATCGTTCGGCTCTACACCGCACATGCGGAGCGGGTGCTCTAGACACCGATCCGGCGCCCGGCGGACGCGCGGTGCATCGGGCCCTTTGGCACGCGCAGGCGCATGCTCGGCAGCGCACCACATGCGGTGTTTTGCAGCTGTTACGGCGCCGCCGCTCCGCGGCAAACCCTTGGCGGCTCACCGCTTCCCCTCTTCTCAATCCCGATGAAATCAGGCATGCACCCCGCATGGGTGTAGAGGATGAACTGGGAGCATTGCGCGCCGCCTTTCCGGGGTGTTCCATCATCGCTTTCGCGGATCTGGAAGCGCGGATCGTGCTGGTTTCGAGCAGCGCCTCGACCGCGCGTCGCGATACGCTTGACGGAATGTGCAGCAGTGCAGTCGCCATGTTTGCTGCCGCTGAACGGGCAGGCGAGCACGCCGCCGACACCGTCTTGCGCAGCCAGAACGGAAGCCTAGAGGTCGCGCTGCGAGACCCAGTGCGCCGGGACGATGCGCTCTGCGCCATTTGCGCGCCCGAGACGGATCTCGACGGGTATCTCTTACGAGCGCGGGCCGTTCTCGATGCGCTCGCGCAAGAGGGCGGTGTATGACCGGGCCAGACGACCTTTTGCGCAAGCTTGGCGCGCTGTCAGAAGCAACGGCACGCTTTGGTGTGAACGGTCGGGTGATCTCGGAGAACGGCTTGCCCTCGCCCGTGCAGGCGGTTCTGACTGAGATCGGCGAGACCGTTCTGGCCCAGGATCTCACCTTCCACTTCGGCGAGAGCGGGTCTCTGACCCTTGTCGTCTCGGGGCATCGCGTGCTCGCGTTGCGCGATGTCCAAGGGCTCTTGATGCCCAGCGTGGCCGCGCAGCTCGTTGGCAAGCCGCTGTCGCCGACGCCAGACCCGGTCCAGCGGGCGTTTCTGTCGCTGTTGATGCAGATCGACCTACTGACCGACCCGGTCGAGGTTGCCTCCGAAACCGGCGCGCCCTTTGCCGCCCCGCCTGGCGCGGGCCTCGGTGTCGAACGGCTGGCGGCGCTGGTGGGCGTGACCTACCCTGTCGTCCCGCCGTCACAATTCGACCGGTTCCGCGCCGTGCTTCAGCCCGCCCCATCTTCGTGGCTGGAGGTTCCAACCGACAAGGACCCGATCCGCACCGGCCCGGCCCCGGAGGTCGCGCGCCTTGAATCCGTGGCCGAAGCGCTCGAATTCCCGAGCGATTGGGCAAAAGTCTCGCCGAAATTGTCGATAATCGGACATCAATCGGGTCGTGCCTTTTTCATTGGTGCGGTAATCGAGAAGTCAGGTGCGCTTCTGTGGACAATTGAGCCGCCCCATCTTGGGGCTGCCTGTCGTGCGTTCCACAAGATGTTTCTCGCTTAGCCCTCGTTTCCCCGGTCTCAAGGCACGGGCGGTCGGTGTTCCCAAAACCGGCAACATTTGTCTTAAATCGGTCTTACTGATTGCCAAATGCGCTGGTGTTTTACCCGCGAGCCGAGGCGTCGCCTGGTTCGCCGGAGGTCAGTCGAGCAGACGCATTTCATCCCTCCTCCGGCAGGAAACTGACGTAACGGAGGTCGCAATGACTTTTGGAAAACTCAAGCGGGGCACGGCGCTCTCCCGCATTGTGATGATTGCAGCCCTCGGCCTGGCATCTACCGGTGCGTTGGCCAATGAGGTTTCGCTGAAGTCGGCGGACGGCACGGTGAACCTGACGGGCGAGTTTGTGGATTTCGTCGATGACAACTACATCATTCGCACCGCGCTGGGCGAGTTGCGGATCTCTGCTGCACGGGTGCGCTGCGAAGGTGCGGCTTGCCCCTCCTTTGAGGATGTGACGGCAGACGTGACCATCGCCGGCTCCGACACGGTGGGCGAGGCGCTGATGCCGCTGCTGATGTCGGGCTTTGCCGGTTCGATGGACGCGGAATCTTCGGTCGTGGCGACGTCGACTGCGACGGATGTCGTGGCAAGCTTTGTCGGCGATGCCGGCTTTGGCGACGAACTCGGCAGCTTCCTGATCCGCTCGACCGTCTCTGGCGATGCGTTCGACGCCTTGCTCGACGGCACGGCCGAGGTCGGCATGGCGGCGCGGCGCATAACGCCAAACGAAGCGCGCGCCTTGCGCGACGCCGGCGCGGGCAATATGGTCTCGCCGAGCCAGGAGCACATCATTGCCGTTGAGTCGATGGTCGTGATCCTGCATCCATCGAACCCGCTCGACACGCTCAACAAAGAGCAGTTGCGGGACATCTACGAAGGTCGCGTGACGAATTGGTCCGAGCTCGGCGGCAACGACGAGCCGATCCGTGTTGGCGCGCGCGAAGCCGAAACCGGGTCCCGCGCCGTTTTTGAAGACCGCGTCTTCCTGGGTGACCGCGCCGACCTTGTGAGCGGGGCCTTCATCGCGCAGTCCAACAACGACCTTGCGGCGTTCGTCAACAGCGAGCCGGGCGGCATCGGTTATGTCGGCTATGCCTTCCAGCGCGGTGCGAAGCCGATCACGGTTGTCAACCATTGCGGTATGCCAATGACGCCAAACGTCTTTGCCGCAAAGACCGAGGAATACGCGCTCAATCGGCGTATCTACCTCTACAACACCGATGACGGTGCATCCGATTGGGCGAGCGACCTGATTGAGTTTGCGATGTCCCCGGAGGCGGACAGCGTGATCACGAAAGCCGGGTTCATCAACCTTGGCGTCCAGCGTCAAAGCCAGTCGTCCGACAGCGCACGCGCGCAAATGCTCCAGAATGCCAATGTCGACGCGTTCGAGCGCGGGATCATCTCCGAGATGCTCAAGTCCATGCAATCGCATGACCGTCTGTCGACAACCTTCCGCTTCCGGACCGGCTCTTCGCGGCTCGATGAGCGCGCGCGCATCGACATGATCCGCCTCGTCGACTATCTCCAGACGCTGCCAGAAGGTACCAGCGTCAAGGTCGTGGGCTTCACCGACGATGTCGGACCTTACGAGTCGAACCTCGTTCTGTCGAAGGATCGCGCCGCATCTGTGCTCGGCTCGCTGCAGGCAGAGTACGGTGACGCGCTGACGAATGTCACGTTCTCCTCGACCGGGTATGGCGAAACCGCGCCGGCGATGTGCAACACCGACGATCAAGGTCGGTCGATCAACCGCCGCGTCGAGATCTGGGTCGAGAGCGGCACGGCGAGCTAAACCTTGCTTACTTTGATCGGCTAAAGCATTCGGCGGGCTGCCTCGGGGTGGCCCGCCGTCTTCGTGCAGACGGGTGGGCTGTGTAACTTAGTAACTTTGGAGTACCCCTTGCAACGACTTGGAACGACCCTGCGCGTCGTGAGCGCAGTTTGTATCGCGGCCACTGTTTCGGCCTTACCATCCACCGCCACCGCCAATATGTCGCTCGTCGAAGATGTCGGAGCCACCGAGCGGATCAACTATTCCGGCAAATTGAGGATGCTGTCGCAACGGATTGCCGCCTCGGCCTGCAACCTTCACAGCGGAATCGCTGCCACCCGCAGCCGCGCTACGCTCGAAGCAAGCGGGGCAGAGTTTAAGAAGATCGTGAATGCGCTCGAACTCGGCGACGCGGATCTCGCCATTATCGGCGTCGAAACGCGGCGGAAAACGCTTGCTGCACTGGTGACGTTGCGCTCAGGATTCGAGCCGATTGACGTAGCGCGTGCACAGCTGCTCAACAACGGGCCAGACCCCGAGGCCTTCGCCACGATCCGCGCTGACAACATGGAGCTGCTGTCCCGCGCCAAGCTCCTTGTCAGCGAGCTGTCGGGCCAATACTCAGACCCCTCGGCGATGACCCAGGCGGATGCCATGCTCGTCGACATTTCCGGCCGCCAGCGCATGCTGACGCAGAAGATGTCGAAGGAGGCGTGCTTCCTGTGGTCGAGCGGCCCCTCGACCGAGCTCCAGAGCAGCCTCGCGGGCACAATGCAGATGTTCGAGATCTCGCTCGTGGCCCTGCGCGATGGGATGACGGAGGCCGGCATCAAACCTGCGCCAACGCCCGAGATCGCGGCGGGACTAGAAACGGTCTGGAACGGGTGGACGGCATTGAAGCCCGTCCTGGAAAGCGCTGCTGCGGGCAAAGCCGCCGGGGCGGACACGCGCGAAGATGTCATCGTGCAGCTCGACACGCTTCTCGGCGACATGAACGCCGTCGTCGGCCTTTACACGGCCTACGCCAAATCGGGCCTCTGAGCCCAACGCCCCCGGCCGAGCCAAGCATTGGCCGGGGGCGCCAGCTTGGGTATGGCGCTGCCACCACCCTCTGCTTGATACGCTCCCCGAGCATTGTTTTCCACTTGGTTAAGTTTTGGTTGCATCGACACGCCTAAACTTTTACTTAACCATATGGATAAGTTTCTCTGCGCACGCTTTCAGGCCTTGAGCGACGGGACGCGCCTCGCCGTCGTCGAGCGGTTGCTAGAGGGGCCCGCCTCTGTCAGCGACCTCGCCAAGCCGCATGCCATGGCGCTCCCGGCCTTTACAAAGCACCTCGCGGTTCTGGAGCGCGCCGGCCTGGTTCGAAGTGAAAAGTCGGGACGCGTGCGCACCTGTTACATCAACGCGCCTGCGCTGCGTGAGGTCGATGCCTGGTTTAGCGCGCGGCGTGCCATGTGGGAGGGACGGCTCGCTCGGCTC
Source organism: Pseudomonadota bacterium (assembly GCA_038745585.1). Classification (GTDB taxonomy): domain Bacteria; phylum Pseudomonadota; class Alphaproteobacteria; order Rhodobacterales; family Rhodobacteraceae; genus HLUCCA09. The sequence continues at coordinate 468,598 of JBCDLH010000001.1, read as the reverse complement.
TCCCGTCACGTCGACAGCTCGCAAGGGGAGTGACCTATGGATATTCAACACGAAACGCTGGTCTTTGAGCGCACGTTCCAAGCGCCGCCCGCCCGCCTTTTCCGTGCGTATACCGATCCGAAGGAGCGAGAGGCGTGGTCGGCTCCGACCCCGGAGACGTTGTTTGTCATAGACGAAAGCGACGTTCGGACCGGAGGGCGCGAGACCGCGCGGTGCGGGACGGGGGGATCGCTCAGTTGGACAATGCAGGTGCTCTATCACTACGTGACAGAGGATCGGCAGATCACGTTCACGGAAGAGCTTTGGAACGAGCGTGCCATGCTGACCGTGGCCCTCATCACGTTCGACCTGTCCGAGCGGGACGGCGGCGGAACCCGGCTTAAGCTCACGGACCAGGTCACCTCCTTTGTCGGCACCGGCGGACTCGCGGGCCATCGAGAGGGTTACGCCAAGGCGCTCGACAACCTCGCGGCACGTTTGGTCCCGGCCTAGCCGGACGCCCAAACGCGATGCACGGCCACCACTGTGTGACGGCCGCGCTGCCTGGAGGTCGAAGGTCAGGCAAGGAGCTTAGATCAGCTGGAAAAGGTCCTCTTGCGAGCGGCGCGAGAGGTACTCGGCCTGGCTGATCGGACCAGCACCGCCCAGCATCCGCTGGTAGCCCGAATAGCTCTCATAGATGCGCCGTGCGAGATCGTCATCTTCGGCGACCCCGGCCACGACATCGGCTGAAGCCTGCGCCAGCGCCGTCCAGACATCGTCGGGCAGGCGCGTGGGTCGGACGCCGAACTCATCGACGAGCTGCAGGATCGAGATGCCGTTGTTTCCGTAGAAGTCGGAGGACATGAGCGCCATCTCAGCCTCGCAGACCATTTCGATCAAGGCCTGATCCTCGGGCGCGAGGCTCTCCCACAGGGCAAGGTTGATGCCCGTCGAGGCCATCGTCGCTGGCTCGTGAAAGCCGGGATACATGTAGGTCGTCAAAAGCTTCTGAAAGCCGAATTGAAGATCGTTATAGGGGCCGACCCACTCGGTCGCGTCGATTGACTTTTCAAACAGCGCCTCGACAATCCCGCCGCCCGGCAACATGACCGGGTTGGCCTGCAGCGTGGCGAGAACCTGTGCACCGAGACCGGGCATCCGCATTGTCAGCCCCTGAAAGTCGTCCATGCTCTCGATCCGCCGGTCAAACCAGCCGCCCATCTGGACGCCAGTCGAGCCACAGGCGAAGGCCTTGACGCCATAGCCGGCGTTGAGCTCGTCCCAGAGCTCTTGCCCACCGCCATGGCTGATCCACGCGGCCTGCTCGGAATGAGTCATGCCGAGGGGCACGGTGGTAAAGAAGTTGAAACCGCGATGCTTGCCCTGCCAGTAATACTCAGCGGCGTGATACATCTCCGCCTCACCGTTCATCACCGCGTCGTGGACGGCGAGCGGAGCGACAAGCTCTCCGGGCCCATAGAGGTCGACCTTGAGCCGGCCGCCGCTGGCATCGGTGATGCTCTGTGCGACGCGTTGCGCGCCGCTGCCGAGCCCGCCAAGGCTGAGCGGCCAGGATGTCGCCATCCGCAGGGTACGGACACCTTGGGCGATCGCTGGCGCCGCAAGAGCGGCCGAGCCGGTCAGAGCGAGGGCGCCTCCCGTCACGATCTGACGGCGAGAGAGAGAGCGGGAAGTCGTGCTATCGGTCATGTTCGATCCTCCAGCGCCTCAAAGAGCGGCGACTTGCTTGCGGCCGGCGTAATAGGCGGCCTCGCCGATATCGCTCCAGATGGAGACTTCGGCCAAAAAGTAGATGTAGGCGTCGACCGCGGCGGCGGCTTTGGGCCCGCTCTCGAAGACGGTGTTGAGCACCTCCTCGGCCGCCTCGCGCATCCCCGACCAGAGTGCGTCCGGCAACGGGCTTGCCGTCGCGCCGAGGCTTGCAAGCGCCAACGCATCCTCGTGGTAGCGCGCGGTGCGCATGCCGGCGTGGTGCGCCTTCGCGGTGCGTTCGATGGCAAACCGGTCCCCTTCGCTCAGCGCCGACATCCGCGCGGCGTTCATGCCAAGCGCAACGAGGCCCGACGGGCGGTTGGGGTTGGCCAGAGAAACGTTGGGGAACGCCTCTGCGAGCCCTGCGGCGACCATCTGGGCGGGGCTCAGCCCTTCGATCATGTCGAGCGCGCCGCGGGCGATCTCGGAGGAGCGGAGATCCAGCACCTGCGCCCCGAGAACGTCAAAAGACTGCGCCGAAAGGCCGAGCGCGCCAACCTGGAGCCCCGCAACATCGCCAAGTGCGGCTTTCGACCAAAGGGGCGCCGTGCCTTCGTCTCCGGCCAGCGAAAAGCGCAGGCCAAAGTCGCCCGCGATCGCATCCCACATTTCTTGTCCGTCCGACGCCATGACCCACGCTTCGACCTCGGTCGAACTCATGCCAAAGGGCATCGCCGCGAAGAGGCCGAGGGCAGGCGCACGATCGAGGAAGGCATCACAGGGCGCGAGGCAGAGATCGGCCTGCCCGGCGGCAACGCGGTCAAACATGGCAACATCGGCCGGGGCGTCTGTCACGCTGATAGTGATCCGTCCGCCGGTGATCGCGGCCACGCGTGCGGCGAAGGCTGCGCCCCTTTCGGGCCGATCCGTCAGAAGGGTAAAGCTCTCGATGCCCTGCGCCGCAGCTTGGGTGGCGAGCATCGGAGTGGCCAGGCCGCCGGCGCCCGCCGTCAGCGCCTTGGAGAGAAAGTGTCTGCGTTTCATATCGGGGTACTCTTGATCTCGGTGCAATAATGGGTGGATAGGCGGCGGCATCAGCGCACCCAGACTTCGACGCGCCGGTTCGAGGCGCGGCCCTCAATGGTCTCGTTGCAGCCTACGGGCGCGATCGAGCCATAGGAGGACGCGCGGATCTGGTCCGGCGCGATTTGGCCCCCGGCGGAGGCGAGGATCGCCTGCCGCACGCTTTCGGCCCGCTCCAGGGCAAGCCGTTGGTTGAGATCGGCCCGGCCGACATTGTCGGTGAAGCCAAAGAGCAGGATCTCGCGCTTGTTAAAGCCGTCGTCGATTAGATAGTCTGCCATCCGCTCGATATCACGGAGCGCTTTGTTGTCGAGCCGCTCCGAGCCCGCGGTAAAGCGAAATGTCGTCGACAGCCGCTCCGCCGAAGCGAGGTTCTCGACCAGAGCGCGGGTCGCGTTGATGACGGCCTCGCCCTCCATCGAGAGGATCGCGGAGGCAAGGCGCGTCCCCTGCAGCGCGACCGGCATGGCCTGCACGTTTTGATCAACAAATCCGGTGTCGCTGATCTGCGCCTGAGCCGCGGCGGACGTCGTGTAGGCCAGAAACTCTTGCGCTTCGGGTGAGAGCGGGCGGTCGGACGTGTAGATCACCATGCGGCGCGTCAGCGGATACTCCTCAGATTTGACCGAGAACGCGTTGGGAAGCGCGACCGGGCCGCAGGCAAGCTGCACCGGCACGGGGCGCGCTTCGGCGGCGAGAGCGGCCGAGGCCAAGGTGATCGCAGTGCGGTCGGCGTTGACAGTGGCGCGTGCATCTGCCTCATTCGCGCGCTCGACCTCACGCGCGACACGCAAACGATTGGGCCGGACGATCCGGTCCTCAAAAACGCCGCCAATGGTGCTGTCGGCCTCGGGGAGGATCACACGGATCGGCATGTCCGGGCCGTTGAGCTCGTTCCAATTGGTAATCCGACCCGCTGCGATTTGTCCGAATTCCGGCAGTGTAATTGCGCGCACCGGATTTTCCGGGTGAACGAGCGGTACAATGGCATCGAGCGCGACAACCCGCTCATATTCGGAAGAGCGAAGATCTACAAAACCGCGCTCGACAAAAGTTTCCGCGAGATCGGGATCAATTGGGCGCGTGGAGACGAGAAAATCAATGTCTCCGGCGAAAAGCGCCTCAAATGCAGACTGCTGTTGCAGAACGCTCGCCTCGATCCGGCCGGCTTCGGTATCGTCGCCCTGGGTCAGGTCAAAAGCAAAAGACGCGCCAGCATTCTCGCGCGTGAGCCCGAGGTCGCGCCCGCGGGCAAACCCGGTCAGCAGACTGTCAAGAAGCGACGCCGCAGGCTGATCGATCACCGCGAAAGTCGCATTAAACGAGATCTCGTCGCCGGGGCAACCCGGACCCTCACAGGTCACCGCTGCGGCGTCGATCCGGTTCCGGCCGAGAATAGAATCAATGACATAAGAGGTGCCGTCATAGGACACCAGCTCGCCTGTAATCTGCACACCGCCCTCTCGCGAAGTCAGCGTAACAGTCTCCGCCGTGGCCGCAGCCGCCGCGATCACCAGGGCGATCGCAGTCGAAAGACGGTAACCTGTTTGTCGTTTGGTCATACTCTTTGCTCGCAATTTGTGAGTTGCCGGTCTTGCGCCGAGCGATGTCGTGATGTTTCCTAAAGATTGCGTCGAATTGTAGGAATTGTTGGGGAATTAAGGATGAAGTCAGAGCGCAGATTGGAATTGTCTGCTTGAGCTGAGTGAATAGAAATGGAAGTGAACTCCTGAAATCTCAGATTGCGTTATGCAGCTGTCGCCACCTGATCGATTTCAGAACTCTAGAAAGCAAAACGGCGGCCCTTTTCTGGAGCCGCCGTTCGTTTTTGATATGCACGCGCGGATCAGAGCAGCGACTGCACGTTGATGCCAAAGGTAATCGCGCCGATGAGCTCGCCTGTTTCAGGGTGCTTCAGCGGCAGCGAAACTTGAGTCTGGTACGCGCCAGTGCTGTCGTCGAATTCGACCTCACTGATATGCGTGGCGCCCGAACCATCGCCAAAGGTCTGCTTCCACTTGGCTTCGTCACCCTGCCAATAGTCCGAGGTCTCAACCGACTGCGCAACGTTGAGGCCCTTATTGTCCATCGCGAAGACTTCGGTGACAAAGCCGGCGGTTGCGTCTTGGCTCACGCGGAGGAACTCGGACGCGTCGCCGGCGAGCAGGCGGTCGATCAAATCGCCGCCGCCGGCCTTGGCCTCGGCGCGCCACGTCTGATCGAGCGCGTCGATATCGGCTTGTGTCAACGTTTCGTGCGCCACGTTCTGCGCGAGGACCGCTTCGATGAGCGCGGGCTGCTCGAGCCACTTGCCGAGCTCTTCGCGCGCATAATCCTCAAGCGCCACCAGATAAACATCTTCGGAATCCGGCGCCGCGAGCATGTAGAGGGTGACGACATTGTCCATGTCGAGGACGATGTCATCGGCGACAGAGCCGAACGCGCCGACGTCATTGGCGTCAGCCGAGCCGGTCTCAATCGCCGAGGAGAGCGCCGGCGTGATCTTTGCCCAATCTTCGGCCACCGCGGCAAGCTCTTTCTCGATGAGCTCGTTCGGCGGCGGGTTGATACCAACCTCGGCCATACCCGCCTGCAGCGCGCTCAGCGTCAGGCCGTACATGTTGGTGTGCTCTTGGAGCGTGTCCTGGGTGCCATAGGCGGGGTTACCGCTCGCAATACCGCAGATCGACTTCGAGATCTGATAGGTCAACATGCGTTGACGCCCCGAGAAGTTGAGCGCGAGCGCATCGCTCTGCGTCATCTCGTGAGGGTTCGAGTAGATGTTGAGGATGTCGGAGGCGAGGATGCCGGTCGCCTCGGCCAAGGCCGCATCGCCGCTCGCAATAACCTCGGAGGCTGCCGCGATGTCGTCACCCGAGAGCATCGCATCGGCCGCGCTCTCAATCGGCTCCCAGGCCCGCTCTACCTGCTTCAGCGAGCGCAAGACGACTGAATTCTCTTCATGGCTGGGAATGCCGAGCGCCGGATCGCCGTTCCAGAGGCCGGTGACGATCGTGTTGAAGTCGCGCTTGGCACTGATCAGCTCTTCGCGCGCATTCTCGACGTTGATACCCGACTCGATGCTGCAGCCCGCCGCGGCCACCTTCTGCCCCAGCATGGTCAGCTTGTTGGAGAGGTTCACCCGCACCTTACTGCCGTCGAATTCAAAATCTTGCGCGGCATTGGCGGGAACGGCAATCATCATCGCGACGGCGAAACTGGTCACAAACCGTGAGGGGGTGAGGGACGAGGAGAATGGCATCTTACGGCTCCCAAAGAGATGGCGTGCCTCCACGCGTCGCGAGAAGTGCACCTGATGATGGGGTTGGGCTAGCCGCGAACTTGGTAAACAATGAGACGGGTTTTAGCCAAAATAGACCTTTTTTATGGAAGGAAGTGTTTGCAGCGGCTTCAAGCGAGAAATCAGAGCGAATGGCGTGCCTTAATCCCCCGAGACGTCGATCCCGGCATCGGCGAGTTGGCCCAGATCAGGCAGGTCGCGGAGCGATGTGAGGCCGAAAACCTGCAAAAAGCGTTCCGTCGTCACGAAGGTGTAGGGCGCGCCGGGGCGCGGGCTGCGCGGCCCGGCGGCGATCAAATCCTGCCGGCTGAGACGTCCAATCTGCTCGCGCGGAATCTCCTTGCCAAAGATCTGCTTGAGGTCGGCGCGGGTCACCGGCTGACGATAGGCGATGGCGGCGAGCACGACGCTGTCGCGGTCGCTGAGGTCGAGCGTCTGGGGGCCCGTGTCGGCCACGGCGCGGATGGCCTCGGCATAGGCCGGGCGCGAGCGCATCATCCAGCCCGTTCCTACGGCGACGACGTCATAGGGCCGGTCCGACAGCTCCGCACGCAAATCTTCGATCAGGAGATCGACATTGGCCGCATCGCCGACGATCCGGCGCAAGGCGGCCCGGTCGAGCGGGGCCGCGCTGGCAAAAAGTGCTGCTTCGATCCGGCGCATCCACTCCCGCCAGCGCGACGCTTGGGGCAGGTCGGCAAGCTCTCGATCCAGCATCGCTTTGCGCGGCTTTGCCATCGCGCGGCCCTTCACAGCCCGTAGAGGCGAAATGTGGCGCGGCCGGTGAGTTCGCGCACCGCGCCAAGCGAGACAAGCCTGTCACAGAGCCGCCGCGCGGAACGGTCCGACAAGCCGACGGCGGGGGCGGTCAGCGCGATGCCGGGGGAGAGCGCATCCTGGCTCAGAAAGAGCGCAACGGCCCGCCCCGCTGGCTTGGCCCGGAGTTTTGGCGCGACAGAACTCAGGCGCGCGGCGGCCCGGGACAGGTCGGCGGCAACAGGAAGCGCCCGGCGGATGCCGGCCAGCACCGCGCCGTGACAGGCGAGATCGAGCTCCGAACCCCGCGCCCGGAGGCGCGCGCGCGGTAAGCCCAGCGCCACGAGCGGGAGCATCCGGCCCCAGCCGAGCGCCCGAGCGAGCGCGGTATCGGCGAGGATCAGCGCGGTGGCCTCATCTGCCCCTTCCTTGTCCAGGGCGCGCTCAAGAAGTCGCGCCGCACGGACAACCGGCCCGCCCTCTGCCTCTGCAAACCAAGGGCCAAACGCCTCTGCGATGGGGCGGGAGACGCCAGCGGGCGCAGCGTGGGCCCGTGCGGCGCCCCGCATCGCGAAAGCGTTGGAACACAACACCGGTCGGGCCCGGACGCTCGCCGGCGCGCAACAGATGTACCTCATCGCGCAAATCTTCGGCACGTTCCGGGCGACCGATGAGGATGGCGCACGCCTCCGCCGCATAGAGCGCCAGACGGTCGCTCAACGCATCGAGGGGCACGTTGTGGAGCGGCGCTGCCTTCGACGTCGCCACCAGCGGATGCAAGACGGCTAGCGCGGCGCCAGAGGCAAAGGCGGCCTCCGGGGCACTGGCGCTCCGCGGCACTCGGATCCAGGGCGGCAACAGGAACCGCGCCGCATCCTCGACCAGGGGAAGCATGGGCTGCGCTTTCATGGGCCGAAGCTTATGCGTCCTTCGGGCCGCCGCCAGACGCCAATCGAAAATAAGTGCGCCCGCCCCTTGGGGAGGGCGGGCGCTGACCGGGGATAGCGCGGCGAAAATGGGGGTGCTGCCGCCACTTGCCCCACGAGGAACCTTGATGCACACGGGCCGGTGATCCCTGGGGATGCGCCGAAAGGGGCGCTGCCAGCACACGTCGGCCACGTATACACAATATCTCGCAGACTATACCTTAAAACCGAGTTCCGCTCGAACACACTACAAGATGTAGCGGAGCCAGAGCCAGGCGTCAAAGACTGATTCTTCTGGGTCCGTCGGTCTCAAGCGGGAGCCCGATGCGCGCGGAGGCCGGTCGCTAGTCAGCGCCCTCCTCCTGAAGGCGCAAGACCGCGCCAGCGAGGTAAAGCGAGCCGAAGATAAGAACGCGCGCTTGGGGGCTTTCTGCCGCGATCCGGCGGAGCGCCGCTTCAACGCCGCTGGCGACATCGGCATCGATCCCGAGGGCTTGCGCCTCGGCGGCGAGCGCCTGGGTTGGCTGGCTTGCCGGCTCGTCCGGGACGGGCACGGCCGTTAGCCGTTCAGCCAGGGCGGAGAACGGCGCGAGCACGAGGCGCGCATCCCGCGCGCCCTGCAGCGCAAAGATGAGGTGGAGCGGGCGGGCATCGCCCGTCTCCGCCGCACGGCGGCGCAACGTCTCGGCCATGGCGCGCGCGGCATGCGGGTTGTGCCCGCCGTCGAGCCAAAGCTCGCCACGGGGCGCGAGCGCCGGAAGCGGCCCGTCGGCAAGGCGTTGCATCCGCGCCGGCCAGCGGGCACGGGCGAGTGCCGCCGCGCACGTCTCTTCGTCGTGGCCGAGGTGGCGTAGGGCGGCCAGCGCGGTGCCTGCATTCTCGATCTGGTGCGGGCCCGGGAGGACGGGCAAGGGCAGATCGAGCAATCCGCGCTCATCCTGATAGACGAGCCGCCCACGCTCCTCGGCCACGTGCCAATGCTGGCCGTGAACGCAGAGCGGGACGCCGAGCGCAGCCGCGCGTGCTTCGATGACATCGAGCGCTGCCTCTTGCTGCTTGGCCACGATGCAGGGCACGCGGCGTTTGAGGATGCCTGCCTTCTCCCCGGCAATCGCGGCGAGCGTCTCGCCAAGGAAGGATTGATGGTCCATGTCGACCGGTGTGATGATGCACAGGCGCGGGTCCGCGACGACGTTTGTCGTGTCCGCGCGCCCGCCCAGGCCAACCTCCAAGAGCAGCGTGTCGGCCGGCGTTTCGGCATAGGAAAGAAAGGCGGCACAGGTCGTCGCCTCGAACTGCGTGATCGCCTGGTCGCCATTGGCCGCCAGGGTTCGCGACAGGATATCGACCAATGCCGGCTCGGTGATGTCCTGCCCGCGCAGCACGATCCGCTCGTGGAAACGTACAAGATGCGGTGAGGTGTAGGTGTGGACCGCCTCACCCGCCGCTTCGAGACCGGCGCGGATCATGGCCAAGGTCGAACCCTTGCCGTTCGTGCCGGCGATGTGGACGACCCCCGGCACAGCGTGGTGCGGGTTGCCGAGGTCCGCGAGCAGACGAAAGGAGCGGTCGAGCGACAGATCGATCTTGCGGGTGTGCAGCTCCGCCATGCGCTGGAGCAGCGCATCGCTCGTGACACCGTAGCCCGGGGCGTTCATGGGCGCGGCTCGACGGGCTCAGGCGGGGCGGCGGTCTCGGCGTCTTCGGGCCAGTCCTCTGCCCGCTCGGCAGGACGCTCGGCCGACGCGATGTCCGAGGGCGGCGGCAGGTCGGCGATGACGGCGGGCGGCAGCCCCATGAGCTGACGCACGAGGACGATCAGCTCATCTCGCATGTGCCGACGCTGGGTCACTCGGTCGAGCATGCCATGTTCCAGAAGGTACTCGGCCCGCTGAAAGCCTTCGGGCAGCTTCTCGCCGATCGTCTGCTCGATGACACGCGGGCCCGCAAAGCAGATGAGCGCATTGGGCTCGGCGATATGCACGTCGCCCAGCATAGCGTAGCTCGCCGTCACACCGCCGGTCGTCGGATGCGTGAGCACGACGATGTAGGGCAGGCCTGCCTCGCGCAGCATCTCGATGGCCACGGTCGTGCGCGGCATCTGCATCAGGCTCAGGATACCCTCCTGCATGCGCGCCCCACCAGCTGCGGAAAAGAGGATGAACGGACGCCCCAATTCGCGCGCCTTGTCCGCTCCGGCGACAATGGCATTGCCGACATACATGCCCATCGAGCCGCCCATGAACGAAAAGTCCTGCGCCGCGGCGACGATCGGCGTCCGCCCCATCTCGCCCAGCGCCACGAGCATTGCCTCGCGTTCGCCGGTGTCGCGCTGGGCGGTGCGCATCCGGTCCGTGTAACGCTTGCTGTCGCGAAAGTGGAGCGGGTCGGGGACCGGCTCGGGAACGGTCACCTCGGCAAAGGCGCCCGCGTCAAAGAGCGTGGCAAATCGCGCGCGCGGGCTCAGCCCCATGTGGTGGCCGCAATTGGTGCAAACATTAAGGTTTGCTGCAAGCTCGCGGTGAAACAGCATCGTCCCGCATTCGGGGCATTTCGTCCACAGATGCTCCGGCATCTCGCGGCGGGAAAACAGCGAGTTGATCTTGGGGCGGACGTAGTTGGAAATCCAGTTCATGCGCGGCCTTGCAAAGACGCGCTCGACATAAGCGGGTGTGCAGTCGATTGCAAACAAGCGGACAAGAAGCGCCCGGGGGGGGGGAGAGGCCGGGCGCGTGCCGCGTCGTCTAGCGCTCCAGAAGCCACGCTGTCACACGCCAGACGGCGAGCAAAAGGATAACGGTCAGCGAAAGGCCAAAACTCTGTGGCCCAGCGGCGCTCATATCCGTCTCAGAGAGATAGAGCGCAAGGCCCGTGATCGAGCCGCTGGCGGAGGTGATGAAGATCCCAAAGAAGTTGTTGCCGAAGTGAAGCCCCATCGCGGCGCCGAGCGACCCTGTCCGCTCGGTCAAATCCGCGGCAATGAGGGCAAAGGTAAAGGCAGCAAGGAGCACGAGGGGCAGGTTGTCCCCTGCCTGCGGGCTCACGTGAAGCGCGGCGAAAACGACCGAGGGGATCCACATCCAAACGACGCGGCTTGCGTAGCGCACCGCAAGCTGCTGCTGCAGGTAGCCGCGAAAGAAAAGCTCCTCGGCCGCGATCTGCAAAAAGAGAAACGGCACCGCAAGCGGGAGCCAGAGGGCCCAGCGCGCGAGATCAACGTTTGGCACCGGTGGATCGACGGCAAAGGCCACGAGCGTCAGTGCGGCATAGGCAGGGACAAGCACGGCAAGGGCCGTTGCAAAGCCACGTAACCACTCAGGCCAGGGCCCAAGGAGAGAGCCCGGGCCCCGGAAATGAAGCGCACCGGCGGACACAACGGCACCAATGGCAAGCCCGGCGAACGTGCTCAGAAGCAGGATGACCTTGACCGGCGTGTCCGGCGCCGCGAGGGAGTTGAGGAACGGCAGAATACCGAACGCGCCCTGTTGCGCCGCGACCACGCCGGTCGCCGCCGCGAGGATCAGCGCGGTGCCTCCCATCCAGATGAAGAGTGTAAGCAGCACCCCGAGCACAATGCGCCAGGCCTGCGGATAGAGCGCGGCGTCGTGCAACGAGGCTTCAAATTCGGGGGCGCGCATTGGGTGATTCTCGTTCAGCTCGCCGACGAGGTAGCGCCGCGCGCGCGCCGACACAATCGCTAGCCCATCTCAGACGCGCGCAGCCCAGAGTGCCCGAAGGCGCGCGGTCAGGAGACGACCGAGGATTGCGCCAGCCACCGGTCGAGGACGTCGCGCGCGACCATCAGGTCAAGGTGCGCGCCGCCGCCATTCTTGAAGAGTGTGATGTCGTCCTCTTCCCGGACAAACGACGCAAGCTCGTAGAAATCGGCGATCACGTCCCCGCGCGCGATGACGCCACGGGCAAGCGGATCTTTCAGCTCGCCGATATGGTCGAGCACCGTCTCGCGACTGTCGACGAAGAGGCGCGCGCGCCGCAGAGCCTCGTCGTCGGCCTCGCGCATATCCGGGCGGTAGGCGCCGATAAGGTCGATATGCTGTCCGGGGCGGAGCCAGGCACCCCGCAGAATCGGCTCGGAGGCCATCGTCGCGCACGAGATGATGTCGGCGGCGCGCGCCGCGGTTTCAAGATCGCTCGCGGGGATGGCCCCCAACCGTTCGGCCAGCGCCTTGGCACGGGCGGAGGTCCGGTTCCAAATCGCGATACGGGCTTCGGGGTAAGCGGCGCGATACGCCTCGACCATCGACGTGGCGACCGTGCCCGCCCCACAGATCAGAATGTTGAGCACCTTGGGCGGCGCCAGGCGCAGCGCGGCCAAAAGGCTGTCGGCCGCGGTCTTCCACTTGGTCACCAGATGAAAGTCGACGAGCGCTTCGAGCGCGCCGCTGTCGTCGTCGTAAAGACAGACAGCGCCGTTGATGCTCGGTTTGCCGCGGCCGGCATTGCCGGGAAAGATTGTTGCCGTCTTTACAGCAAGCCCGAGCCCGCCGATCCACGCCGCGCGCGACAGGAGGGTATCGTCGCCTCGATAGAGAAAGGTATCGCCAAGCTCGGCGCGGGGGCGCTCATGTCCGGCCGCGATTGCCTCCGCCATGGCAAGCCAGTCCAAGAGCGCATCGGCCTCGGCCGGCACAACTGCAATGCTCATATCGTCCTCCCGCCTCTTTTGCAGCAGCAAAGACCCGTCGCTTGCCCGTGACAAGGGGCCCCTTGGCAAAAGCAATGCGCGCCCTCTTTTCTGCGACGGCAAAAAGGAGGCTGCTATGCGCTTACTGGTGATCGGGGCGACGCGGGGGATCGGCAAAGAGACAGTTGCGCAAGGATTGCAGGCAGGGCACCAGGTCCGGGCGCTGTCTCGAAGCAGCGAAGGACTTTCGCAGCGTCCGGGGCTCGACGTCGTCGTGGGCAACGCGACGGATCCGGCTGCGCTCCGCCCCGCCCTCAGCGAGATCAACGCAGTGATCCTCGCGGTAGGGCTCGGCCGGGCGGCGCGGCGGTTTTTCGCCAAGGTGACGCTCTTCACCGATGTGACCAAAGCGCTTTTGCCGATTTTGGAGGAGATTGGCCCGCGGCGCCTCCTCGTCGTGACAGGTTTTGGTGCCGGGGAAAGCGCGGCGGCGATGAGCAGCATCGAGCGTATCGGCCACCGGGCGATCTTGGGCCGCGCCTATGCCGACAAGGACGTGCAGGAGGAGATGATCCAGAACACCTCGCTCGATTGGACGCTCGTCCGCCCCGTGATCCTCACCAACAGCGCTGCAACCGGCCGCTACAAGGTGCTCGACGATCCGTCGAAATGGCGCAATGGCCTTATCTCACGAGCTGATGTCGGACATTATCTTGTCCGCGCCGCAGAAGAGCGTCTGCATGTGCGGCAGGCTGTGGTCCTGGCGCGATAACGTTTGGCGCGGATCAGCGCGGGAAGATGATGGTCGTCGTCGCCGAAGACGCGCCACGCGTGCCGGAGGTAAACTCAGCATCGGCGTCGCCATTTGCGACAGCCTCCAACGGAACATTTCCGGGGATCAGCGGGGACGGCCCCAGCAGCTCGCTTTCCTGCAGGATGTAGCCGCAGGCAAATGCAATCGCGATAACCAGGCCAACGTTTCGAGCCCGTTCAATCAAATACTTCGGCAGCGCCATACCATGCACCTCCCGCCATTCCGGTACTTCACGATTGGTTAACGATATGGATGGGAGTGGGCGCGGATGAGGCAGCCTGGGGACAAATCGCGGCAGCACTGCCGCAATGCTGCCTTGATCGCCGCGTTTGGGCGCATAAACCGATTCAACTTTGCCTAAACAACCAGCAGGGGAGCGGTGGCTCAGACGAGCCGGCCATGGCAATGCTTGAACTTCTTCCCTGAGCCGCAGGGGCAAGGGTCGTTTCGGCCCGGGGTTCCCCAGGTCGCTTGGTCCGATTCGTCAGAGCCCGGCAGGGGCATCCCGGGCGCCCGCGCTGGAGCCGCGCGGCCCGCGGGCTGTGCCTCAGGCGCGGCGCCTGCGCCAACCGGTTCAGGTGTCCGGGCCGGCGCTTGCAGCCGTTGCTGCTGCGCGAGAAGCTGCTCCATCATTTGGCGCTGCTCCTCTTCGGAGAGCGGGCGGATCTGGCTCAGCTTTTGCGCCACGTCGACGCGCAGGCCGTCCAGCAGGCCGGAGAAGAGCTGAAACGCTTCAGTCTTGTATTCGTTGAGCGGGTCACGCTGGGCATAGCCGCGAAAGCCGATGACGGAGCGCAGGTGCTCAAGCGTCAAAAGATGCTCGCGCCACTTTGTGTCGATCGTCTGCAGGATCACCTGTTTTTCGATTTGACGCATATTGTCGGGGCCAAAGGCGACGGCCTTGCCGGCCATCAACTCGTCCGACGCTTTGTAGAGGCGCTCGCGCACATCGTCGTCGTCGACACCTTCTTCATCCGCCCACTGGATCACGGGCACGTCGAGCCCGAGCTTTTCCAGCACCGCAGCGTAGAGCTTTTCGGTCTCCCATTGATCGGCATAGGACTTCTTCGGCATGAACGTGTCGACCAGATCGTCGATCACCTGATAGCGCATGTCCTGCACGATCTCGGAGAGGTCCTCCGCCTCCATGATCTCCATGCGCTGGCCAAAGATAACCTTGCGCTGGTCGTTCATGACGTCGTCAAACTTCAAGAGCTGCTTGCGGATGTCAAAGTTGCGCCCTTCGACCTTCGCCTGCGCCTTTTCGAGCGACTTGTTCACCCACGGGTGAATGATCGCTTCGCCCTCTTTCATGCCGAGGCGGCTCAGCATCTTGTCGAGCTTGTCCGAGCCGAAGATGCGCATCAGATCGTCTTCGAGGCTGAGGTAGAATGAGCTGCGCCCCGGATCGCCCTGCCGGCCAGAGCGGCCGCGGAGCTGATTGTCGATCCGGCGGCTTTCGTGCCGCTCAGTGGCAAGCACATAAAGCCCGCCGACTTCCTTTACCTTGGCCTCATCGGCTTCGTGCTCGGCCTCGATCCGCGCGCGAAGCTCATCGGGATGCGCCTCGGGGTCGGCGGCAATCGCTTGCATGATCTTAAACTCGACATTGCCGCCAAGCTTAATGTCGGTGCCCCGACCGGCCATATTGGTGGCGATGGTGACGGCGCCGAGCTTGCCCGCATCGGCGACGATCTGCGCCTCCTGCTCGTGTTGCCGCGCGTTCAGCACATTGTGCGGGATCTTGGCCTTTTCGAGCAGCGTCGAGAGCATCTCGGACTTTTCGATGGACGTCGTTCCGACGAGCACGGGCTGTTTACGCTCATGCGCCTCGCGGATCGCGTCGGTGATCGCGTCATACTTTTCGCGGCCCGTGCGGTAGACTTGATCGTCTTCGTCGTCGCGGGCGATGGGCTTGTTCGTTGGAACTTCGACCACGCCGAGGCCGTAGATCGTCTGGAATTCCTCGGCTTCGGTCGAGGCCGTGCCCGTCATACCCGCCAGCTTGCTGTAGAGACGGAAATAATTCTGAAAGGTGACGCTCGCGAGCGTCACGTTCTCGGGTTTGATGTCGACGCCTTCCTTGGCCTCGATCGCTTGGTGGAGACCATCCGACAGGCGCCGCCCGGCCATCATCCGCCCGGTAAACTCGTCGATCAGGACAATCTCATCGTTGCGGACGATATAATCCTTGTCCTTTTGAAACATCTTATGGGCTTTGAGGCCCTGGTTGACGTGGTGCACGATCGTGGTGCTCTCGGGGTCGTAGAGCGTCTGGTCTTCTTCAAGGAGGCCAAGCTGATGCAGCCGCTTTTCGAGGAACTCATTGCCCTCGTCTGTGTAGGTCACGTTGCGCTGCTTTTCGTCGAGCGTGTAGTGCTCGTCGGTCAATTCAGGGATGACCCGGTCCACATCCTTATAGAGGCGCGACCGGTCCTGGCTCGGACCCGAGATAATGAGGGGCGTCCGCGCTTCGTCGATCAGGATCGAGTCGACCTCGTCGACCACCGCAAAGCCGTGCCCGCGTTGCGACATGTCGGCCAGCTCGGACTTCATGTTGTCGCGCAAGTAGTCGAACCCGAGCTCGTTATTCGTCGCATAGACGATGTCGCACTGATACGCGGCCTTCTTCTCCGCGTCGGGCTGTTGGGGGACGACGATGCCCGTCGTCATGCCGAGCGCCGCATAGACCTTGCCCATCCACTCGGCATCGCGGCGCGCGAGATAATCGTTGACCGTCACGATATGAACAGGCGCGCCACCGAGCGCGTTGAGATAGGCGGGAAAGGTCGCCACCAGCGTCTTGCCCTCGCCTGTTTTCATCTCGGCGATGTTGCCGTGGTGGAGGAACATTCCACCCATAAGCTGGACGTCGAAGGCGCGGAGACCAAGCGCACGCCTGGCCGCTTCGCGGCAATTGGCAAAGGCTTCGGGCAGAAGCGTGTCGAGGCTCTCGCCGTTCTCGACGCGGGCGCGCAGATCAGCCGTCTTCTCGATCAGACCCGCATCGCTCAGCTTTTCAAACTCGGGCTCCAGCGCGTTGATCTTCTCGACGACGGGCCGCGTGGCCTTGACCTTGCGGTCGTTCGGCGTCCCGAAGATCTTCTTTCCCAGAGTTCCGATGCCCAGCATGAAATGTCCGCTTCTCTCTGCACGTCGTCGTGTGACGTCTTCGTGTTGCGAGGGCGCCTTGCCCCCCCTCTCACGCAGCGCTACCAAGCATGTGACGAGTGCGGCCCGGCCCTCGGACCCGTGGGATGTAAGGGGCTGCCCGATAGCTGTCAACGTCGCGCGAAAGCGCGGCAGCAAAGGAGCCCGAAACGATGAATGCGCGCACATCCCGCCTTGCCGGAGCGGTGACCCTTGTCCTGAGCATGGGCGTCGCCGCCGCAAGCGTCACGGCCCAGGAGTATGACGCCGATACCGTTGTGGCGACGGTTGGCGGCACCGACATCACGCTGGGTCACATGATCGTCGCCAAGGGAACGCTCCCCGCGCAATACCGCCAATTGCCGGATGACGTTCTCTTCCCCGGCATTCTTGACCAGTTGATACAGCAAATTGCCCTGGCTCAATCCTTGAGCGCGCCGACCAAGGCGACCGAGCTTGCCATCGACAACCAGAGATCGGGCCTTCTTGCCGGCGAAGCGCTCGGCATCGTCTCTGAGGCTGCCGTCACCGAAGACGCGTTGCAGGACGCCTATGACGCCCGGTTTGCCGATGCCGAGCCCAGCCAGGAGTTCAACGCGTCGCACATTCTGGTCGAGACCGAGGAGGAAGCGATCGCCCTCATCGAAGAGCTCGAAGCAGGCGCTGAATTTGCTGCGCTCGCCCAGGAGCACTCGACGGGCCCGTCCGGCCCCAATGGCGGCGCGCTTGGTTGGTTCACGACAGGGCAGATGGTCCCCGCTTTCGAGGAGGCCGTACTTGCGCTCGAGCCCGGCGACGTCTCGCCCCCGGTCGAGACACAGTTCGGCTGGCATGTGGTGACGCTTAACGAAGAGCGTCTCGCCGAAGCGCCCCCGCTCGAAGAGGTCCGCGGCGAGATCGAGCAAGAGCTGCAATCGGCAGCGGTCACCGCGCATATCGCCGAGATCGTGGAAGCCGCCGAGGTCACCCGTGCCGAGGTCGAGATCGACCCGGCAGCGCTCTCCGACATGAGCCTTGTGGCGCCCTAAGCCTGGCCCATGGCACAGCTCCCGGTCTCGCCGCTTGCGCCCGCGGGTTTTCCCAGCATGCCGGCGGTTCGGGGCGTGCGGCTCGCCGTGGCCGAGGCGGGCGTGCGCTACACCGACCGGACCGATGTGATGCTGGCGACGCTCGCGCCCGGCAGCACACTGGCCGGTGTCTTCACGCAATCGGCCACACGCGCCGCGCCCGTCCTCGATTGCGAGACAAAGATCGGCGATGAAAGCACAGAGGGCGCCGCTTTTCTCGTGAACGCGGGAAACGCCAACGCGTTCACAGGCGTCGCAGGCCAACAGGCGGTCGCAGAGATCACCGACGCGCTTGCCGCGCAGCTTGGCCTGCCCCCACGCCGCATTTTCACCGCTTCAACGGGCGTGATCGGCGAGCCTTTGCCCGCGGGTCGCGTTACCGCGGTGTTCGACAGCCTGGCCAAGGGGCCGGATGCGACTTGGGAAGACGCCGCCCGCGCCATCACGACGACCGACACGTTTGCCAAGGGGGCGAGCCGTGTGATTGAGACGCCGGACGGGCCGATCCACATCGCCGGCATCGCCAAGGGCTCCGGCATGATCGCGCCGGATATGGCCACCATGCTGGCCTATGTCTTTACGGACGCCCAGATCGCCCGCCCCCTTCTTCAGGAAATGGTCGCGCATTTCGCCGCGATCACGTTCAACGCCATCACCGTCGACAGCGACACGTCGACGTCGGATACGCTTCTCGTCGCCGCGACCGGCATAGGCCCCAAAGTCACCTCGACTGACGGCCCGTTTGCCGAAGCGCTCTACGCGGTCATGCGCGATCTCGCCCATCTGGTGGTCCGCGACGGCGAGGGGGCGACAAAGTTTGTCGAGGTCCGTGTGACCGGAGCGGTAGACGTGCCAGACGCCAAGCGCGCAGCCCTCGCCATCGCCAACTCGCCGCTCGTAAAGACGGCCATCGCCGGCGAGGACCCGAATTGGGGGCGCATCGTCATGGCCATTGGCAAGTCCGGCGCGCGCGCCGACCGTGACCGTCTGACCCTGCATCTCGGCCCGCACCTTCTGGCCGAAAACGGTCAGCTCGCCGCCAGCTACCGCGAGGAAGAGGGCGCCGCCTACATGAAGAGGGCAGAGCTGACGCTCAGCGCCGATCTCGGCCTCGGCCCTGGCGCCTTCACCGCGTGGACCTGCGATCTGACCCACGGCTACATCGCCATCAACGCCGACTATCGGTCATGAGCGCTCCCACGCCCCCATCAGCTTGGCGCAAATACTCCTGTCCCGCCGGCTCATCCGCAGCAAGGCGCGGGCGGAGACGCCGGGGATGAAAGTTGTCCTTGTCTCCGCCGTCGCCCTTATCGACGTCGACGGCCGCGTGCTCCTCGCGCAGCGGCCCGAGGGCAAGTCGATGGCCGGGCTATGGGAGTTTCCAGGCGGCAAGGTCGAGCCGGGCGAGACGCCAGAAGCGGCGCTGATCCGCGAACTCGAAGAAGAACTGGGGATCGGGACCTGGGAAAGCTGCCTTGCGCCGCTGACCTTCGCCTCCCACAGCTACGACGAATTTCACCTTTTGATGCCGCTCTTTGCCTGCCGCAAGTGGGAAGGTCAGCCCGAATCGCGGGAGGGGCAAGGATTGGCCTGGGCGCGACCCAACCGGCTAAGAGACTATCCAATGCCCCCGGCCGACCTCCCACTTATCCCCATTTTGCGCGATTGGCTGTGAGTAACCTTCTCACACTGCGCAAAAAAGCAGCGCATTTTGCCGGTTTGTGACAACTTTGTACGTGTTCCGTGAACGGATCGGCGCTATATTTATCGAACAATATTGTTACGGAGGCCAGCAATGCTGCGCACGATTGTTCTTGGAAGTTGTGTGTCGGTTCAGGGTACCTTTGTTCGCCAGCTTCAAAACGGAAAGATACTGATCCGGGTCGGCAAGACGCTTTATGCGGGCATGCCGGTCCTGCCTCGCGCGGCTTAATCAATACGGCGAGAGGGCGTACGGTCATCCATCCAAAGGAAAAGAGCGCCGCTTCGGCGCTCTTTTTTTTGATGTCGTTCGTTCCGCCAGCTGGCTGCAGGCCTCTTCAGCGTTTCCCCTTGAACCTGAGACATTAGCGAAAGGTGACTAGCCGGCACAGCGTGAACGCTGCACTGCATTTCGCACTAAGCTGTGATCCAGGTTTTGCGCGAAACGCCCTAGGCGAGCGTGCGTTCGACCTCTTCTCGCTCGAAGATCTCGATGACATCGCCCTGGCGAATGTCCTCGTACGCTTCGAACGCCATCCCGCATTCCTGGCCGGATTGGACCTCGCTCACCTCATCCTTGAAGCGCTTCAGCGTCTTCAGGGTGCCTTCGTGGATCACCACGTTGTCGCGGAGGAGGCGCACGCCCGCCGAGCGCCGCGCGACACCCTCGGTGACCAGACAGCCGGCGACCTTGCCAACGTTGGAGACTTTGAAGACCTCCTTGATCTCGGCGTAGCCAATAAAGTTTTCGCGAACCTCGGCCGAGAGGAGGCCCGACGCGGCCGCCTTCACATCGTCCACCAGGTCGTAGATCACGCTGTAATAGCGGATCTCGACGCCTTTTTGATTGGCCGAGTTTCGCGCGGGCGCGTTTGCGCGCACGTTGAACCCGATGACCGGCGCCCCCGAGGCCTCGGCGAGGCCCACATCGGATTCCGTGATGGCGCCGACGCCCGCATGCAAGAGGCGCACCCGCACCTCTTCGTTGCCGACCTTTTCGAGGGCTTGAGCGATCGCCTCAGCAGAGCCTTGGACGTCGGCCTTCACGAGCACCGGCAGCTCTTTGACGTTCTCGTTGGCCTTTGCATTGGCCAAGAGCTGTTCAAGCGACGTCGCGGCCCCCGCAGCGGCCCGCTTTTCCTTGGCCTTTTCGGTCCGATAGTCCGCGATTTCCCGCGCCTGCGCTTCGGTCTCGACAACGTTAAGCACATCACCCGCTTCGGGCGTGCCGTTCAGGCCGAGGACTTCGACCGGGACGGACGGCCCCGCTTCGATGACGCGGTCGCCTTTGTCGTTGATGAGTGCGCGGACCTTGCCCCATTGCTCGCCCACGACGAAGATGTCGCCGCGCTTCAGTGTGCCCTTCTGGATTAGCACGGTCGCCACCGGGCCGCGGCCCACGTCGAGCTGCGCTTCGATCACGGCGCCCTCGGCCTTGCGGTCGGGGTTCGCTTTGAGTTCGAGGATCTCCGATTGCAGGGCGATGGAGTCGAGGAGCTCGTCGAGCCCTTGGCCGGAGATCGCCGACACCTCCACATCCTGGACCTCGCCCGACATCTTCTCCACGATAACCTCGTGTTGGAGCAGGTCGGTGCGGACCTTGTCCGGGTTGGCCTCGGGCTTGTCGATCTTGTTGATCGCCACAATCATCGGGACCTTGGCGGCCTTGGCGTGGTTGATCGCCTCGATCGTCTGCGGCATGACCGCGTCGTCAGCGGCGACGACGAGCACCACGATATCGGTGACCTGGGCACCCCGCGCGCGCATCGACGTAAAGGCCGCGTGGCCGGGCGTGTCGAGGAAGGTCAGCGTCGCGCCGCCCTCGGTCTTGACCTGATAGGCCCCGATATGTTGCGTAATGCCGCCCGCCTCGCCGGCGACGACCTTGGCATTGCGGATCGCATCGAGCAGCGACGTCTTGCCGTGATCGACATGCCCCATGATCGTGATGACCGGCGCACGCAACGTTAGATCGTCCGCGCTGTCCTCGACCTCGGTGATCACGTCCTCGACGTCGGCATCGGAGACGCGGACGATTTTGTGGCCAAACTCTTCGACGATGAGTTCGGCGGTGTCGGCGTCAATCGGCTGGTTCTGCGTGACCATCATGCCGTTCTGCATCAGCGCTTTGACGACGTCGGCCACACGCTCGGCCATGCGGTTGGCAAGCTCGGACACGATGATGACCTCGGGCACCTGCACATCGCGGACGACCTTTTCACGCTGCTCCTGGCCGCCCATCGCCTTTTGACGGGCGCGCTCCTGCTGGCGCTTCATCGCGGCCATCGAGCGCTGGCGCCCGCCTTCGCCGCCCGCAAGCGCTTGGTTCAACGTGAGTTTGCCGGCGCGGCGTCCGCCGTCACCCTTGCCTTTGCCGCGTGCGTCTTTGGTCCGGTCGTCGCGCTCTTTGCGCGCAGGTGTTGCGGGCTTGGCCCCGCCGCGGCCCGAAGGATCGCCGACCGGCGCTGGCGTCGCCGCTGCAGCCGCCGGGGCCTCGCGCTCGCGCCGCGCGGCTTCTTCGGCGTCGCGCTTCTTGCGCTCCTCCTCTTCGGCCTTGGCCTTCAGCGCCACCTCACGCTCGCGCTCTTCGCGCTCTTTCGCTTCGATCTCTTCGCGGCGGCGCTGACGCTCGGCCTCGCGGCGCTTCTCCTCGGCCTCGCGCTTGACGGCTTCATCGGCTTCGCGCGCTTTTGCGGCGGCGAGCGCCTTCATCCGGCGTTCCATCTCCGCGTCGGAGATCCCCGCTGGACGGCGCGACGGGTCTCCGCCCGCCGGCGCAGAGCCCGCCGGTTTGCCGCTCGCAGCAGGCTGCGGCTTCACGACCCGCTTGCGCTTGGTCTCCACGAGCACACTCTTGGTGCGCCCGTGGCTGAAGCTCTGCTTCACCTGTCCGGAGCGGGGCCCGCTTTTGAGGCCAAGTGTCTTTTTGCCGTCACTGTCGCTCATGCGAATTCTTCGTCCTTTCCGGAGCCGCTGCCCCGATGCCGACCATATCACTGGCGCGAAGCCCAGCGAGTCGACCCGCGTCTAATACTATACGTGCCGTGAGTCCGCCACCG
Source organism: Pseudomonadota bacterium (assembly GCA_038745585.1). GTDB lineage: Bacteria > Pseudomonadota > Alphaproteobacteria > Rhodobacterales > Rhodobacteraceae > HLUCCA09. Next base: position 446,401 of record JBCDLH010000001.1, on the reverse strand, counting down.
CTGAGCGCGGCGTGTATTACACGGTCCCGCCCGAAGGACAAACCCAATTCCCCAGCGCTCAAGACACCGATGGTCGGCCCGTCCTCGGGCGGCAGTTTCAGTTTCGTCTTGCCCCGCTCCGAGCCGTCGGAGGCCTGGAGCAGCACATGCGCGCGACCGTCATCAAGCCAAGCGCGCACCTTTTCGTAGCCCGAGACGGCGCCGCCCGCTTTGCGTGCGAGCGACACAAGCTCGGTCACGCGCCGGGCGAGGCCCGCCTCCACTGCGGCGACGAGGCCGTCGGGCACCGCGACCTGCGCCTTGGCCGAGCGCGAGAAGAGCTTCCTCGTTACCGCCCTCTCCAGCGCCCCGCGTTCGGCCGAGACCCAGATCCCCCGCCCCGGCAGCTTTTCGGCCAGGTCGGGAACGGCTTGGCCCTCGGGCCCGACAACGAAGCGAAGAAGCGCCGACTTCGGGCGTTCGACACCGGTCGCGATACAGCGGCGGAGGCTTTCGCCCTCCCGCTCCCGCTTCGCGCCGCCCCGCGTCATGGCTCTTGCTGCGCTCAGACCTGCGCCTCCTCCTCAGCTTCGGCGCCTTCTTCGCCCTCCTGAGCCTCTTGCACTAGATCATCAGGGTCGACCCAGCCGAGCATCACCCGCGCCGTCATGACCATGTCCTGGGCCTCGCCCAAAGACACGTCGAACTTCTCCAGAAGGCCGTCGTCTTTGACACGTTCGCCGTCGACCGTTGTCCAGCCGCCCGCAAGCTCCCAATCGGCGCACGTCGCGAAGTCTTCGAGCGACTTCACGCCATCTTCGGCCAATGCCTCGATCATCTGGGGCGTCAGCCCCTCGAAATCAATGAGGCTTTGTTCGACACCGAGTGCGCGCGCCCGGTCGAGCGCTTTGCGATTGAGCTCTTCGAGGTGGTCGCGCGCACGGGCCTGAAGCTCGCCGGCGGTGCCTTCGTCGACGCCTTCGATGACGAGCAGTTCCTCGATCTCGACATAGGCGACCTCTTCGAGATTGGTGAAGCCCTCGGAGACGAGGAGCTGTGCAAAAAACTCGTCGAGATCGAGCGTGTCGACAAAGAGCTTCGTGCGCTCTTCAAACTCGGCCTGGCGCCGCTGGCTCTCCTCTTCCTCGGTCATGATGTCGATGTCGAGGCCGGTGAGCTGGCTCGCGAGGCGCACGTTCTGACCGCGCCGCCCGATGGCGAGCGAAAGCTGTTCCTCGGGCACGACGACCTCGATCCGCTCGGCTTCCTCGTCGAGGACGACCTTGCTGACCTCGGCCGGCTGCAGCGCATTCACGAGGAAGGTCGGCTGATCCTCATTCCACGGAATAATGTCGATCTTCTCGCCCTGAAGCTCGTTGACGACGGCCTGCACGCGGGAGCCGCGCATACCCACACAGGCCCCCACGGGGTCAATCGAGTTGTCGTAGGAGATCACGGCGATCTTGGCGCGCGATCCCGGATCACGGGCCACAGCCTTGATCTCGATGATGCCGTCGTAGATTTCCGGCACTTCCATCTCAAAGAGCTTTTTCATGAATTCGGGTGCGGTGCGGCTGAGGAAGATCTGCGGACCGCGCACCTCGCGCCGCACGTCCTTGATATAACAGCGGATACGGTCACCCGTGCGGTAGCTTTCGCGCCCGATCTTCTCGTTCCGGCGCAGCATCCCCTCGCCCCGGCCGATATCGACGATGACGTTGCCGTATTCCTCGCGCTTGACGACCCCGTTGATGATCGTGCCGGCGCGGTCCTGAAACTCTTCGAATTGCCGGTCGCGCTCGGCCTCGCGCACCTTCTGTAGGATGACTTGCTTGGCACTCTGCGCGGCGATCCGGCCCATCTCGACGGGAGGGACCTCATCCCGGATCTCATCGCCGACCTTCGGGTCGTCCAAGTATTCGCCGGCCTGCGCGACCGTCAGTTCGGCGTGGTAGTTCTCGACTTCCTCGTCCTCGACCACCGTGCGCACACGGGTGAACGTCGCCTTCCCGGTCTTACGATCGATCGAGACGCGGATGTCGAGATCCGCGCCATAGCGGGACTTGGCGGCCCGCGCGAGGCTCTCCTCCATCGCTTCGACAACGAGGCCCGGGTCGATCATCTTCTCGCGCGCGACGGCTTCTGCCGTTTGCAGCAATTCGAGCTGGTTGGCGGAGGTGATGGCCATATCGGTCAGTCCTTCTGCGGTTCCGCGGCTTTTTCCATGCCGCTTGCGGTTTCATCTGAAGCGCTGTCATCGGCGAGGTAGGTTTCCACCTCGTCGAACTTCTGATCGTCGATCACGCCCGCGGCCTTGCGCTGGCGCAGCATCTCACGGATGAGGTCATCGGTCAGGACAAGCTTGGCATCCGAGAGCCAGTCGAACTTGAGCCCGATCACGGCGCGGCCCTGCCCCTCGACGTCCGTCTCCAGCAGCACTTCGTCGTCCTCGACGCCGTGGATCGTCCCGCGAAAGCGGCGGCGCCCGTCGATCAGCTCATGGGTTTCGATCTTCGTCTCGTAGCCCGCCCAGGTCGCGAAATCCTTCAGCCGCGTCAGCGGCCGGTCGATCCCCGGGCTCGACACTTCGAGGTTGTAGGCGTCCTCGATCGGATCTTCGACATCCAGGGTCGCCGACACCGCCGTCGAGATCTCGGCGCAATCGTCCACTTCGATGCCGCCCTCGGGCCGGTCCGCCATGATCTGCAGCGTCTTCGTCTTGCCCGACATGTAGCGGACGCGCACCAGCTCAAAGCCCATCCCCTCGATCACAGGGATGAGGATCGCGGCGAGGCGCTGATCGATATTGGTCTTGGCGACAAGGTCGGTCACAGGCGAGTCTCGGGGTGTGATCTTAAGAACGGGATCGGATAGAGGGGTGTCGTAAACGAAAAACGGGCCTTCGCGGCCCGTCGAGTACTCCCGGTGGAACTTCGGACCGTGGCCCGACGCGCCGCTGTTCAACGCGATATAGACGCCTGACTTTGCGGTGGCAAGGGGTGTCCACGTCCGCCCGCGACGCGAGCCACCTAGCGCTCGCGTCCTTTGTACTCGATCAGCCGTGCGCTCTTCCCGGTTGCCTGCTCCCAGCCGAATTGCAGTGCGCCCTGCGCCTCGGCGACCTTGCCCAGCGTCAGGAACGTCGCCTCCGCTGCATCCCGGTCGCGCAACCAGAGCCGCAGCACCTGCGCGGGGTAGGCCAGGAGCAACGCAAGCCCCCAGGGCGTCACGCTCGCAGCGACGGCAACGCTCACCGCAGGCAGAACTCCGCCCCAGAGCCGCGCCCGCCGAAGCTCGGCCACGCAGTGCCGCTCGGGCGGAGCACCGTGGAGCCGAGCGCCCGCGGCATAGGCATAGCCCGCCCGCCGCGTCCGAGCCCACCATTGCGCGAACCGGGTGATCGACGCGTCGTGGCGCGTCATCTCGGCATCGAGCCGTCGGATCGTCCAGCCCGCCGCGCGCAGGCGCACGCAGAGCTCCGGCTCCTCCCCCGCGATCAGCGCTCCGTTGAAGCCGCCCACCGCGCGGAACGCAGCAAGCCGCATCATCGCGTCGCCGCCACAGGCCTTGGTGATGCCGACCGGCGTATCCCATTCCCGGTCGATCAGCCGATTATAGACCGACGCCCCAGGCGAGACCTCGCGCCGGCGACCGCAGACAACGCCGAGACCGCTCTCGCGCGCGAAGGCCTCCAACGCCCTGTCGAGCCACCCCGGCGCGAGCGTGCAATCGCCATCGATGAACTGCACGACGTCCGGCGGTGTGCTCTCGACCAAGCGCGCAACCCCTGCATTGCGGGCCCGCGCGGCGGTGAAAGGTGCGCTCTCGTCGAGCTCTACGACATCGGCACCGACGCCTCTGGCCGCTGCGACCGAGCCATCGGACGAGCCGGAATCAACATATACGATGTGGGCCTCTGCGCCGCGCACGCTCTCCAGGCACGCCATCAGCCGCGCGCCCTCATTGCGGCCGATCACGACGATCCCGATCACAGCAGCTCTTGCCCCGGAAACAGCGCCTGAAGGTCGTCCCGATCTTTGGCAAAGATGGCCTTGAGACGGGCCGAAAGACCTGGCGAGAGCTGTGGCGGCGGTTTCGGCGCGCGGGCCGTTCGGATCCAGGTGCGTACCGGTTTCGGAACGAGGGCCCGCCGCAACGCCGTGGCCATCTGGCTCTCGACAAGCAACTCGTGAAAGGGCAGGCGACGGCTGCGATCCATCGAGCGGTTCTCTGCTGCGACATGTGTTTGCCAGCAAAACCCCTCGCGCCCAAGAAACGCACCGACGCGAGAGAGCAGAGCCTGGGGATCGGCCTGCATATCCTCTGTCCGCACCACAAGGACGCGGTCCCGCCCAAAAGCATCAAGATACGGCGCAACCTGCATCGCGTAGCGGCTGTACTCCACAAATTCCGGATGCGTGGCAAAGGCCGCCTCCGCGTCATGGCCCGCTTTGCCCATCGTCCAGTCATGGGCGTAATGCGAGAGCGCGCGCTTCATCCGATCCCGCACGAGATAGATGATCTTTGGCCGCGCGAGCAGGGCCGCCATGCGCGGCACAGTCTCTGGATAGGTCGGCAGCTTGGTATAATGCGTGCTTGCTTCGCCCTTGAGGTCGCCAGCCCTGGCGGCGGCGAAGAGGCCCTCATACCAGGCCCGCCCCCGGGCAAAGACGGCGTCGTCGGAAAAGAAGTTGGGCTCCTTCGGCGTCGTCATAAAGACGCCGGGCTGCGCGGCGAGCTGGGCGTGGAGGGTCGACGTGCCACACTTCATCGCCCCTACGATGAGAAAGTCCGGCAGCGCCATGGCGCTATTCCCCGGGCGCGACGGGCGCGCCGAGCGGGTCGCGCGCATTGATCCATAGGTCGCGCCCCTCACGCGACACAGCCTTCGGCACAGGCTTACCCACGAGGCGCCGCAATTGTGCGATGCCTCGTCCGAAGGCCCAGCCGAGATTGGCCGCAAGCAGCCCAAGCCGCCCGCCGCGCTGGTAGAAATACCGCGTGCGCGACGCATAGTAGTAGCGCGGGAGGCGGGCCCGCTCTGCCGTCAGCGCCTTGACCGGGCCAGACCCGCCGCGATGGTGCACGGCGCGCGCCTCGGGCACGAGAACCAGGCGCCACCCGGCCCACCGCGCGCGCAAGCTAAACTCTACATCCTCGAAATAGAGGAAGTAGCCCGCATCCATCGGGCCGATCTCTTCGATCATCCGCCGCCGCAGGAGGATACAGGCAAAGCTCGCCCACCCGGCTTGGGCCGCGTCGGGCGCAGGCCCAAGAGGGACATCCCAGCGGCGCAGCGCGGCAGTCACGGGCCCGGTCTGCGCGCCGCGGATGAATTCGCTCGCAGCAGAGGGGAAACGAAACGTGCTCGTTTGAACCCTAGCGTCCGCGTCTTCGAGCCGCGGCGCAAAGAGGCCCGCCGCAGGGTCTGCCTCTGCCGCGCGGAGGAGCGCGGCGAGGCAACCCGGGCGCAATTCAGCGTCGGAGTTCAGCACGAGGACATACTCCGAGCGTCCGCTCGCAAAGCCGAGGTTGTGGCCCGCAGAGAACCCGCCGTTCACCTCGGAGCAGACAAGGCGCACCGGCACAACCTTCTGATCCGCGATCCAGTCGGCAAGCACCTCAGCAGAGCCATCGCCCGACGCGTTGTCGACGATGACAACCTGTCCCTCAAACGATTGGTCGGCGGTGCGGCTCGCGTCAAAATCGGCCAAAACGCTTTGGACAGCGGCCAGCGTGAGCTCGGCCGTGCGGTAGTTGATGATCGAGACCAGAACGCTGGCCATCAGCGGCGGCGGCTAGCGCGGCGCATGCCAGCACTTCCGAGCGACAGCCGCAATGAACCTAGAGCCCAAGCCGATCCGCCTGCCGGGCGACAGCTTTGGTCACACGCACAAGCTCGGCCGAGATGCCGGGCTCTGAGAGCGCGTGGCCCGCCATCCCGATCAGCTTGAGCTCGCCGCGAGACCACCGCTCCGTCAGCTCCCAAGCGGAAGCCGGCGGACAAATCATATCGTAGCGCCCCTGCACAACGGTGCCCGGGATGTGCGAGATCAGCGGCATATCGTGGAGGATCTTCCCATCCGCCTCAAGGAACCCGCCATTGAGGAAATAGTGGCTTTCCAGCCGCGCAAAGGCGCGTGCGTAATCGGCTGGGCTGTCCCCGCCCGGCCCCTCATGGCTGATCGAGGCAAGCGCGTTTTCCCAGGCTGTCCACGCGCGGGCAAATCGCGTTTCCATCCCGCGATCGCCCGAGAACAAGCGCCGATGGTAGGCAGAGATCATGTCATCGCGCTCATCGCGGGGAATAAGCGACGTGAACCGGTCCCACTGGTCGGGAAAGAACTGGGCCGCGCCACCCCCGTAGAACCATTTGAGTTCGCGCTGCATCATCAAAAAAACGCCGCGCAGAGCGAGATAGGCAACATGGTCGGGCGCGGCCTGTGCGTAGATCAGCGCCAGCGTCGCCCCCCATGAGCCCCCGAACACCATCCAGCGCTCAATACCGAGTGCGACGCGGATGGCCTCGATGTCTTCGACTAGGTCCCAGGTCGTGTTGGCCTCGACGCTGGCATGGGGGCGCGACCGGCCACAGCCCCGCTGATCAAAGAGGATGATGCGGTATTCGGCCGGGTCGAAATAGCGCCGCATCGCGGGCGAACAGCCGCCGCCCGGCCCGCCATGGAGCACGATGACCGGCAGGCCATCGGGATTGCCGCATTGCTCCACATAGAGCCGGTGGCCGCCCGAGACCTCCATCGTGCGCTGATCGAACGGGTCGACCGGCGGGTAGAGGTATTGTGACGCGCTCTTGGGAGATGCGAACTTGTCCATGCACGCTCTATATAGCCGCGGGCGCGAGCGCGCCACGCGGAAAACGGGCAGGGTGAGAGACGTGACGACTTCCAGAGCTGAGACCGGGCCAACCTCCAGCATCGACGCCGCAGAGGTCGCCAAGTTCGACGCGATGGCAGAGGCTTGGTGGGACCCGGAGAGCAAGTTTAAGCCGTTGCATCAGATGAACCCGACGCGGCTCGACTATATCGCGCGGCAGATCGAGGCTGAGTTCGACCGGGACCGCTCAGGGCCTACGCCCTTTGCCGGGCTCGACCTGATCGATATTGGCTGCGGCGGGGGCCTCCTTGCCGAGCCTATGGCCCGTCTTGGCGCGCGCGTCACGGGGATCGACGCAGCGGAGGCCAATATCCCGGTCGCCGAGCGGCACGCGGCGCTGATGGGGCTCGAGATCGACTATCGTCAGACCACTGCAGAGGCTGTCCTCGGCGAAGGCGCGCGCTTTGACATCGTGCTCGCGATGGAGGTGATCGAACACGTGCTGGATCCAGCGGCGTTTCTGACGACCTGTGCGGGTCTGCTGAAGCCCGGCGGTTTGTTCCTCGGATCGACGCTCAACCGGACGCCCAAGGCCTATGCCATGGCCATTGTCGGGGCCGAGCGCGTGCTCCGCTGGTTGCCACGCGGCACGCATGACTGGGCGAAGTTCATTCGTCCCGATGAGTTCGATACCATCCTGACAACCGCAGGGCTCACACCAGTCGACCGCAAGGGCATGGTCTTTCTGCCGCTGAGCTGGACATGGGCGCTCTCGGAGACCGATCTCGATGTAAATTACGTCGTGGCAGCAACAAAGCCCGCCTAAATCGGCTCACCCCGCCCCGAGCCGCTCGCGCAACTCGCGCAAAACGGGGAGTGCCGCGCGCACACGCTCGGGCCCGATCTCCTCGACGATCTGCGCGATGATCGGCGAGACGGCGGCGATCGCTGTGTCCCGCGCGCGCCGCCCGGCCGGGCTGATACCGACGAATTTTCGCCGCGCGTCGTCCCAATCGGGGCGGACATGGATGTATCCCGCGCGTTCGAGCTTTGTCAGTGTATTCGACATCGCGCCCCGCGTCAGATTAAACGCCGAAGCCAGCTGTGCCGCCGTCCGCTCCGCGTCGATCCGCGCGAGATGATTGAGCACTGCAAGATGGCTGATCTCCATCCCCTTGGGCAGCGCTTTGGTAAGCCGATTGCGCGCCAACTGGTCTGCCGTGAACACTTCGGAAAAGAGCGCAACGGCGAGGCTGTCGGTCTGTTCGCTCATGCGCGGGTGTGGCGCGCTTGCGATAAGGGCAGGCCGGGTGCGGCAAAGGCGCGGTCGTGGTGGATCGCCGGAATGCGACAGCGCGCGTCAGCCACGGCGCCCAGATCCATCTCAAAGCAGAACGCGCCCGGGCCTGTCCCGGCATCGACGACGATGTCGCCCCACGGGCTGACAGCCAGACTATGCCCATAGCTTGCGCGCGGCCGCCCGCGGGACACGCGGTGCTGTCCGGTTTGCGCCGGAGCGAGGACCCATGCGCCGGTCTCGATGGCCCGCGCGCGCAAGAGCGTCTGCCAATGCGCGGCGCCAGAAACGGTCGAAAAGGCGGCGGGCACGGTCAGGATCTCCGCGCCAGCATGGGCTAGGGCCCGGTGCAGATAGGCAAAGCGCACGTCGTAGCAGATCGTCATGCCGATTTTGGCAAAGCCCGCCTCGGCCACGACCGCGCTGTCACCGGGGCGATAGGCCTCCGACTCGCGGTAGGTTTCGCTCTCGGAGATATCGACGTCGAACATATGGATCTTGTCGTAGCGCGCGACGATCGTACCCTCGGGGTCGATCAGGAAAGACCGGTTGGCAAACCGGTCCTCGCCCGGCAGCTTGAGCCCGAGCGAACCGATCAGCAGCCAGATCCCGTGCGTTGCCGCCGCGCCGCGCAGACCGGCGAGGGTCTCGTCCTCCGCTTCGCTTTGAAGCACCGCGCGCTGATGCGTGCGCGAGCCTGAGACACAATTCGTAACTTCCGGCGTCAGCACAAATTGCGCGCCCTGGTCAGCGGCCTCAGCGACGAGCGCCGCGGTCCGTGGCAAGTTCTCGGCCGGATCGTCGGACGCGTTGAGCTGTACGAGTGCTGCGCGCATTCCTCAGGGGCCCGCAAGGAGGGGATCAAGCTTTCCCGAACGCTCTAGCGCGAAGAGATCGTCACATCCGCCCACGTGGGTCGTCCCGATGAAGATCTGCGGGACAGTGTGCCGCCCGCCGGCACGCCCCATCATCTCCGACCGACGTTCCGGCTCGCGTGAGATGTCGACCTCCGAAAAGGCCACGTTCTTTGACGTCAGCAAGCGTTTCGCGGCATGGCAAAAGCCGCAAAGCGGCGAGGTATAGATTTCGACAGGCTGCATGGATCCTCCATCTCAACAGCCCTTTCATCTATGTATCTCGAAGCACCCGCGCCAGTACCAGAATGCGGACGTCGCGCGCACCGGCGCGGAGGCAGGCGTCGGCACAGGCGCCGAGGGTCGCGCCCGACGTCATCACATCGTCGATCAGCAATATCGTGCGACCAGGGATTTGGCCCTGTCGCTTTGGGTGCGCCGTGATCGCCTCGGCCAGGTTGGCAAAGCGCGCCTCGTGGCTCTTGCCCTTTTGGCTCGGCGTGGCCCGCTTACGCTGCAGAAGATCTGCGCACCAAGAGAGCCCTGCTTGCCGGGCAACCTCTGCGGCCAGCAGGGCGGATTGGTTATAGCGGCGGCGGAAGAGACGAAACCAGTGGAGGGGCACCGGCGCGGCGAGCATGTCCCGCGTGACGAGATCGCCGGCCGCGTGCAGCATCCAGCCAGCCGCCGCGCGGGGCAGGTCCGTCCGGTCGCCGTGCTTCAACGCGAGAACGAGCTTGCGTCCGGTTCCATCATAGGCAAGTGCGGCGCGGCCGGCGCTCCATGGCCGCTCGACCCGGGCGCACGCGTCGCAGATCAGCGGGGCTGCCGCCGTGTCGCCTGGCAGCGGTACGCCACAAAGATCGCAGCGCGTCCCGCCGAGAAACTGTGCCTCGCGCCAGCACGCCCCGCAAAGCCCACCGCCTGCGCCCACCGTCCCGCCACAGGAGAGGCAGTGCGGCGGATAGACAACGTCGATGAGGGTGTTCAACATGCCCATCTGCGCCTACCTCCCGGCCATGAGCACTCCGACGCTGACCGACCGCCACGCCTTGGCTCTGCACCGCAACCGCGCGCGCCGCCGCCAAGGCGGCATGGCGGACTTCCTCCACCGCGCGGTCTTCACCGAGGTCCAGCAAAGGCTGATAGAGGTTAACAGGACGTTTACGGACATTGCCGTTGTATCCGGTTTCCCCGAGCTCTGGGCACAGTTTTTGCCCGAAGCGCGGCATGTCGCCGATGCGGCTGTCCTCGATCTCGAAGAGGGTGCGCACGATCTGGTGCTCCACGCGCTCGCGCTGCATTGGGCCGACGACCCGGTTGGCCAGCTTGTCCAATGCCGTCGGGCGCTGCGGCCAGACGGGCTTTTTCTCGGCGCGGCGCTGGGCGGTGAGACGCTCGCACCGCTGCGCCGGGTGTTGGCACAGGCGGAGGCGGAGATCTCGGGCGGCTTGTCGCCGCGCGTCGCTCCGATGGGCGAAATCCGCGACCTCGGCGGGCTCGTCCAACGGGCGGGCTTTGCTTTGCCCGTCGCCGATGCCGCGCCCGTTGCCGCGAGCTATGCCACCGCGCTGCATCTGATGACGGATCTGCGCGCGATGGGCGAGACGAACGCGCTCGCCACGCGGCACCGCAAGATCCCGCCGCGGGCGCTCTTTCCGCGGGCCGCGGCGCTCTATGCCGAGAGCTGTGCGCTTGCGGGCGGCCGCGTCTCGGCCTCCTTCGACGTGATCTATCTGACAGGTTGGGCGCCCGGGCCCGGCCAGCCAAAGGCGCTCCGCCCGGGCTCGGCGACAGAGCGCCTGGCCGATGCCCTCGGCGCGGAGGAGAGGCCGCTGCCTGGGCCGAAGGATTGACCGCGCGCGCATCGCCTTTATCTCTCAGGGCACGCTTGCTTATCCGATCACCCACAGGACGCCGCCATGCTGGATGCAAACGCCACGTCAAAGCCCGTCGCCGTCGCCCTGGCGCCTCAGAGAAAGTCCGCTGCGGACGCCGGCGCGCATCTGCCGCGCGATCACCCGCGGGTGAAGCCGGCCAAGATCGGGGTTCTCGTGGCCAATCTCGGGACGCCAGACAACTACGATTACTGGTCGATGCGCCGCTATCTCAACGAGTTTCTCTCCGACCGCCGCGTGATCGACTACTCGCCCTTCATCTGGCAGCCGCTCCTGCAGCTTGTGATCCTGACGAAACGCCCGTTTTCGTCGGGCGAGGCTTATAAGTCGATCTGGAACGAGACAGACGGCGAGAGTCCTCTTATGACGATCACCAAGGCGCAGACCGCCAAGATCAAAGCGGAGATGGAAACGCGGCACGGCGCCGACGTCATGGTCGATTTCTGCATGCGCTACGGCAACCCGTCGACGGTCTCAAAGGTGCGCGAGATGGTCGAAGCGGGGTGTCGCAAGATCCTATTCTTCCCGCTCTACCCGCATTATGCGGGCGCGACATCGGCCACCGCGAACGATCAGTTCTTTCGCGCCCTCATGAAGGAGAAGTGGCAGCCGATCTCCCGCATCGTCGAGCCTTACTACGAAGAGCCGATGTATATCGACGCGCTTGCGCAGTCGATCGAGCGCGCCTATGCCGGCCTAGAGCAGGAGCCGGACGTGCTCGTCTGCTCCTATCACGGAGTGCCGAAGCGGTATCTTATGGAGGGCGATCCCTACCATTGCCAGTGCCAGAAGACGACGCGGCTCCTCAAGGAACGTCTCGGCTGGGCGGACGATAAGATCGTGACGACGTTCCAGAGCCGCTTTGGGCCCGAGGAATGGCTTAAGCCGTACACCGTCGAGGAAGTTGCGCGGCTAGCAGAGGCTGGCAAAAAGCGGATCGCGGTCTGCGCGCCCGCCTTCTCGGCTGACTGCATCGAAACGCTCGAAGAGATCAACGAAGAGATCCGCGAGAGCTTCGAGGAGGCCGGGGGCGAGGACTTTAGCTACATTCCTTGCCTGAATGACGACGAGGCGCACATCGCCGCGCTCTCAAAGATCATCGACGACAACCTCAAAGGCTGGATCGCGACGGCCGAGGGCGGATGATCCCCGGTGGGGCAACGGTGCCCATTGCGTTGAAAACGCTATTCCGAACAGACAAAGGCGGGGCCAAGCCCCGCCTTTTTCATTCGCTGGGGGTGCGTCGACGATCAGTCAGATGCGGCCACAGCTGCGCCGATCAGGATCAGAACGAGCAGCGGCACCAGGATGGCGCCGGCGGTTCCGGTCTCTTCGACGATGATTTCCGGCTCCACAATCGGCTCGTCGAGGCCACCTGCGAAAGCGGTGGACGCGGCGGCCGAAAGCGCAACGGCGAGAGCGACTTTTTTCATATTAGCCTCCAGTTACAGCGCAGGCGCAGAAATTGAGGACGCCAACGCACCCAAGTAGATCCTCGTGATCGCATCCATTGCAGAGGGTCGTGGGCTTTGCAATTGGTCACGGCGTGGGTTTGAGCGGCATCGTACCGATTTCGTCAAATAAGCAACACCTGCGCGCCAGGTGCGACGAGCGCAAAAAGTTCCTCTATGTGCTCGTTATAGAGCCCGATGCACCCGTTCGAGGAGCGTCGGCCAATCTTGCGCGTGTCATGCGTGCCATGGATCCGGTAGTACTTCCAGCCCAGGTAGAGCGCATGCGTTCCGAGCGGATTGTCCGGCCCCGGGGGCACATAATCGGGCCATTCGGGATTGCGCCGCTTCATCGCGGGCGTCGGCGCCCATCCTGGCCCTTCGACCTTGCGCGTGACGGAGGTCCGTCCGCGGCGGGTCAGGTCTTCGGAAAGCGGGATCGACGTGGGGTAGAGCCGATAGGTCTCGCGATTGGCCGACCAATAATGCAAGGCGCGCGAGTCGATATCGACGAGGATCGCGCCACCGCGCGTGCTCGAAAAGTAAGGGCGCCAATCTCGCGCGCGGAAGCTCGAAATGTTGCGCTGCACCGACGGGTCGTTGTCTGGCACGGGCGCAAAGACGCCTTGGGCCGCCGAGGACGAGACAGCCATGGGCGCGGCGAGAAGGCCCGCCCCGGTCGCACCGAGGAAGTGGCGTCGCGAGAGAGAATTGCGGGTCGTTTTGGTCATGGCACATCCTCGCAGCACAGGATCGCCCGGTCCTCCCGGACGACGGTACGATAGTGCGGGAAAGCCGCAAGCTCAATTGAATGCCCTGTCGCAGCCTTGTTCTACTGGGCCAAGTGTTTGCCTGCCGCGGCCAGCGCGGCTAACAGAGACGGCGGAAAAGAGGGAACCTGCCGATGCATCTCCGAAATGCTGCGATGGCCGCTGTCTTGATGGCGCTCACCGCCTGTGGACCAGCGCCGCAAATCGGCGGGACGGAGATTTACCAGATTTCGGCGCGCGACGCCCGTCAGATCCCGTTCCGCATGGAGGAGTCGATCAACGCCTTGCGCGCCGCGCGCGGCGCGACGCCGCTCCAGATCAGCCCGCAACTGACCGCGGCGGCAGAGACCCACGCCCGGGACATGGCCGCGCAGAACCGGCCGTGGCATTTCGGGTCCGACGGGTCGTCGCCGATCGACCGCGTGCTGCGCACGGGCTATGCGGGTCAGTTCCTAGGCGAAAACATCTCTGAGACCTTCGAGACGGAAGGAGAGACCCTCGCCGCTTGGATGGAAGATCCGGCGACGCGCTCCGTGATCCTCGATCCCCGGGCCCGCGCCTTTGGGTTTGCCTGGCACCAGGAGGGCAACGGCAAGATCTGGTGGACATTGGTGACCGGGGCCTAACCCGGCCCTACCGGCAAACGCGTGTCGCCCAGATGCCTACGGTCTTACCGAGCGAGCGGCGGAGTGCTGCCGGACCGCCCTCAAGCGAAGATGTCGATCGGTGTGCCGTTTTCAATCATAGCGTAGACGACTTCCATCTGCCGATCCTTGACCGCGATGCAGCCTGCCGTCCAATCAGGGCCGGTCGGGTCACCGGGCCGCCGGTCGCCATGGATAAAGATGTTTCCGCCGGGATCCTTCCCATGCGCCTCGGCAAAGGCGATGTCCTCGGCATTGGGGTAGGAAATCCCAAGCGAGAGGTGAAAAGCCGAGTTCGGATTGCGCCGATCTATGAGGTAGGTGCCCTCCGGCGTCTTGCCATCGCCGTAAAAGCGCTTTGGCCCGCGCGCGGTAAAGCCGAGCTGGACGCGGTATTGCTGGAGCACGGTCGTGCGATGGATGAGGTACATCCGCCGCCGATCTTTGAAGACCTGCACACGCGTCACCTCGGGCCCTGAATAGGACCGGAATTTCGATGTGCTGCATCCGGCGAGCGCGAGCCCGGCCGCGCCGCCGCAAAGAACCGTACGCCTGTCGATCATCGCGCTCCGCGTGTCCCTGATCCCATATCTAGTATGCTTTAGCGGGTGTGCGCCCAAGAGCAAAGCGGCCAGATCGCCGCCGCTCTTCAACACTCTGTGCCGTTACCGATTGGCCTCGGTCTTGCCGCTGTGCTGGGCTTCGAGCTTTCTCTCGATAGCGAGGAGCCGCTGAAGGACTTCGTCACGATAGGCATCGGTCGCGGCGTTGCCCTCCTCGGCATGCGCGTCTTGCATCGAGTTGACGATCAGGCCGACGAGCAAGTTCACAACGGCGAAGGTCGTGATCATGATAAAGGGAACGAAGAAGAGCCAAGCCTGGGGATAGACTGTCATCACAGGCCGCACGATTCCCATCGACCAGCTTTCCAGCGTCATGATCTGAAAGAGCGAGTAGGCCGACTGGCCGAGCGAGCCGAACCAGTCTTGGATGTTGGCGTGAAGCTCCGGCGAGCAGGCAGCTTCGGCAAGGTGCAGGCAGCCCTCACCGAAGAGCTTGGTCGCCATGACAGAGCCAATGTAGAAGACGATCCCCATCAGCAGGAAGACCGAGCCCATGCCCGGCACGGCTCGGATGAACCCTTCGACGACGCGGCGCAGCGCCGGCATCACCGAAACCACGCGTAACACCCGCAAGATCCGCAGCGCGCGAAGGACCGTGAGCGCCCCGGCCCCCGGCGCAATGGAGATGCCGACGATGAGAAAGTCGAACACGTTCCACCCGGAGAGGAAAAAGCGCAGGCGATAGACGATGAGCTTGGCGATCAATTCGAGAACGAAGATGCCGAGGCAGACTGTGTCCAGCGTATCGAGGACCGGCCCGATCGACGACATCAGGGCCGGATAGGTCTGCATCCCGAGGATCACCGCGTTTACGAGGATGACCCCGGTGATGGCTTTGCCGAAACGCGGGTGCTCGATGACGTCTTTCAGCTTGGCCAGCACGGGTGCGCGTCCTTTCCGATAGCTTGCAAATTGGTATGCGCACCGCAGGGTGCGGCGGCAAGCGTGGCCTGTGCGCGAGGTTGCAATCCACGCGAGACGTGGTCGATCGGGTCACGCTTTGCCGCCCGATCCGGCGACCGCTGTTTACTCCGCAGCGTCGTTCAACCCGATAAACCCGCCCGATTGCTTGGACCAGTAGCGCGCATAAAGCCCACCCTGGGCCAGGAGCTTGCGGTGATTGCCCTCCTCGACGATCCGCCCGCCGTCCAGCACGACGATCCGGTCCATATGGGCGATGGTCGAAAGGCGATGCGCGATGGCGAGGACAGTCTTGCCCTCCATCACGCGCTCGAGCGCGAGCTGGATCTGCGCTTCGACCTCGCTGTCAAGCGCCGACGTCGCCTCGTCGAGAACAAGGATCGGCGCGTCCTTGAGGATCGCACGCGCAAGCGCGATGCGCTGGCGCTGTCCGCCCGACAACCGAACACCGCGCTCGCCCAGATGCGCGTCATAGGCCTCGCGGCCCATGAAATCCTTCAAACCGAGAATGAACGAATGCGCTTCGGCCTTCTCCGCCGCCGCGATCATCGCCGCTTCGCTCGCTCCAGGCCGACCGTAGAGGATGTTCTCGCGCGCCGAGCGGTTGAACATTGCGGTTTCCTGGGTCACCATGCCGATCTGGCGCCGCAAGCTCTCTTGCGTGATGTCGCGCACGTCATGGCCGCCGACGCGGATCGCCCCGCCCTCGGTGTCGTAGAGCCGGAGGAGAAGGGAGACGAGGGTCGACTTGCCTGCGCCCGATGCCCCGATAAGGGCGACCTTCTCGCCAGGTTCCAGCGTCAGCGAGACATTGGCGATGCCGCCCGCCCCGCGTCCGTAGGAAAAAGTGACGTCGTCAAAGGCGACATGGCCAGAGCCCGCGGGCAGTGTCCCAGCCTCGGGATCGTCGCGCAGCGTGTGGGGCGGCGAAAGCGTGCGCATCCCGTCTTCGACCTCGCCGACATTGGCGTAGATCTGCATCAGCGTAAACGAGACCCAGCCGGTCATCTGTGCGATGCGGATAGAGATGGCGCCGGCCGCCGCTATGTCGCCCGCGCTCGCAATCCCCTCGCCCCAAAGCAGGAGTGTCCCGCCGATCAGGACAACAGGCAACGCGCCTGCAACCGTCATCAGCGCGACACGGAAGGTCGCTGCCATTACGCCAAAGTCCACCGCGCGCTCCCGAAACGTGCCCATCGCCTTGAGTGCGGCGCGGTCCTCATGCTCGTGGTGAGCAAAGAGCTTGACCGTTTTGATGTTCGTGATCGTGTCAACGACCTGCCCGGTCACCATCGCCCGCGCCGAGGCGCGGGCCTTCGACATGACGCGGATGCGCGGCATGAAGAACCGGATCAGCGCGAGATAGATAAAGAGCCATAGCGTGAGCGCCGCGGCGATACGCGCGTCGATCGCCGTCAGCATGATCGCCGCCCCGATGAGCGACGCGAGCGCGAAAAAGACAACGTTGATGATCTCGGAGACCACGTCGGTGACGGCGCGGCTCGTCTGCATCTGCTTTTGCGCGATGCGGCCGGCAAAGTCGTTGTCAAAGAACGTCACAGCCTGGCCCATCGTCCAGCGATGCAGCCGCGAGAGCACGAGCGGATTGACGTTGGGCTGGACCGCGACGCCGTTGGCCGCGGCCGAGAGGCCAAAGGTCAGCGGCCGGATCAGAACGAAAAAGAGCCCCGCAAAGACGATGAGCCCCAGATGCTCAGAAAAGAACGCCTCCGGTCCCGAGGCGAGCGCCGTGTCTATGATCCGGCCGAGCACAAAGGCGGAGATGACTTCGAGCGTGCCGACCAGCGCCGAGAGGAGCCCCGCGACCCACATCACCGGGAATGCGCCGCGCAGGCTCCAGAGAAAGAACGCATAGAGGCTGTCCGGGGGTGGGCCTTCGGACGGCGCGAATGCGTCGATGAGAGTGGAGGGGCGGAGCCAGTTCATTCTGCCGCCTCCGGCGCATCGGCGCCGATAAACCCGCCGGATTGCCGCTCCCAGAACCGGGCATAGAGCCCGCCCTGGCCGAGGAGCGCGGTATGCGTGCCCTCCTCGACGATACGGCCCGCGTCGAGAACGAGGATCCGGTCCATCCGCGCAATCGTTGAGAGGCGGTGCGCGATCGCGATGACGGACTTGCCCTCCATCACGCCATAGAGCGTGTCTTGGATCGCGGCCTCGACCTCGCTGTCGAGCGCCGAAGTCGCCTCGTCGAGCACCAGGATCGGCGCATTCTTTAGGATGACGCGCGCCAGCGCGATCCGCTGACGTTGGCCGCCCGAAAGCTTGACGCCGCGCTCGCCCACCTGCGCCTCATAGCCCGACTGCCCAGTCGGGTCGGTCAGCTCTTCGATAAAGTCATGCGCGGCGGCACGCTTGGCGGCGGCGATCATGTCCTCCGCCCGCGCCTCGGGACGCCCATAGAGGATGTTCTCGGCAATCGAGCGATGGAGCAGCGCGCTGTCCTGCTGCACCATGCCGATCTGGCGGCGCAGGCTGTCTTGCGTCACGCCCGCAATGTCTTGCCCGTCGATCTCGATCCGGCCGCTTTCGGCGTCGTAAAAGCGCAAGAGCAACTTGACGAGCGTCGACTTACCCGCGCCCGAGCGCCCTATGAGGCCGACCTTTTCGCCCGGCTCGACAGTAAGGCTCAGGCGATCGAGCCCGCCCGCCCCGCGTCCGTAATGGTGCGACACGTCCCGAAACGCGATGCGCCCCTCCGTCATGGCAAGCGCGGGCGCGGCGGGCTTGTCGACGAGGGTGATCGGCTGGGCGATGGTCTCCATCCCCTCGGCGACGACGCCGAGCTGCCGAAAGAAAGACGACACCGCCCACATGATCCAACCCGTCATCGCGTTGAGCCGCAGCGTCAGCGCCGTGGCCGCTGCAACGACGCCAACCGAGGCCGAGCCTTGCGCCCAAAGGACAACGGCCCAACCCACGACACCCACGATCAACAGGCCATTGAGGATCGTTAATGTGAGATCCATTACCGTGAAGATCCGCATCTCCTTTTGAAACGTGCGGCGCGTCTTCTCGATGGCCTCTTTGGCATATGCCAGCTCCCGGTCGTGATGCGCAAACATCTTAACCGAGTGAATATTCGTGTAGCTGTCGACGACCCGACCGGTAACCTCGCTGCGGGCATCCGAGGCCGCCTTGGAGGCCGGCTCCACATTGGCGATCGTCCACCGCACCAGAAGGCCGTAGAGCACGAACCACGCAACAAGCGGCAGCAACAGCCGGGGATCGGCGTCGAGCAGCAGGATCGCGGCGCCAACCATGTAGGCGAGCGCAAAAGCAATCGCGTCGAAGACTTGAAACATCGCTTCCCCCGCTGCGGGGGGTGTTTGCATAATGCGGTTGGCGATGCGCCCAGCAAAGTCGTTTTCGAACCAACCGACCGACTGACGCAAAACGTGCCGATGGGCCCGCCAACGGATCAACGTGCCGAAATTGGGCAAAAGCGAGTTGTTGAGGATCAGCACGTCAAGCGTCTGGATCGCCGGGCGAAGGAGCAGCACAAAGACGGCCGCCAGGGTCAATTCGAGCCCATGATCTTGCCAAACGGTCGCTGGCGATGCCGAAGACAGAATATCGACGACGCGGCCCATGTAGTAGATGAGCCCAACCTCGATCATCGCCACGCAGATCGACAGCAGCGTCACCCAGCCGAACAGACGCTTAAACGGCTGGGAATACTCCCATAAAAACGGCCAGAGCGTGCGCGGCGGCGCGTCGCGCAGCTCGTAATCGACGTAGGGGTCGACGAGGTTCTCGAAGTAGCGAAACATCGTGCAAGCTTTCACGGCCAGAGCGCTGGCCTGAGGGATAGAACGGGGCCGGAGCGCAGAGGCGCGGCGGCAACTGTGGGGGACATAGCCCCGCTCTCCTACACGAAAACCGCCGGGTCCGAAACGGCGGATTATTCTTGCGGCCGGGCAAGCAGATCGGCGCGGCTCGCCGTCATACCGGAGACAAGCCACGCGTTTTCGAGAGCGGCCAAGCGGCGGCCAAGCGCCGCCCCTTCGTAGCGGGGCATAAGATCTGCCGGCTTTACCGGGAAAACCGCTGCGGCGCCGCGCGAGATCTCGTGCTCTGCGTCGTGCGCGATCGGCACATCCGTCATGGCCGCGCGCAGCGCGAGGATCGCCCGCGCCGTGTCAGAGCCGTGCCGCCACGAGAGCTCAGCCGCGCCTTGGCCGCTGCCCGCTGCGTCTGTGAGATCGGCATGGGTCTTTGCCTCCGCCCGCGAGAGGCGCAGCCGCGTCGTCACATCCTCTCCGCCAAGGGCGACAAGGCGGGGGATGGGTGCATCTGATGGGGACAACGTGATAAACCGAAAGGCAGTTTCGGCATCGGCGCCCGGCAAAACCTGCGCAAGCACGCCCGAGCGCGCCATCGCGCCCAGCGCCGGGGCCGGGTCCGGCGCGGATAGGAGCTTTTTCATCTCTGCGCCGATCCGCTCGGCGCTTATGCGCGAGAGCCCCTCCGCCCCCTCTGCGCAGGCCGCGAGCCCTTCGGCATCGACGCCGCCCGCCGGGTCGGCATACCAGGCGTGAAAGCGGAAGAAGCGGAGGATGCGCAGGTAATCCTCGCGCACCCGCCGCGCGGGCAGGCCGACAAAGCGCACGCGCCGCGCCTGAAGGTCGCTCAGACCGTGCCCCGTCGGGTCGATCAGCGCGCCCGCCGCATCGCAGTAGAGCGCGTTCATCGTGAAATCGCGTCGCTCCGCGTCCTCAGAAACGTCGTTCGAGAAACGCACGTCAGCATGCCGCCCGTCGGTTGCGACATCGGCGCGGAAGGTTGTGACTTCGATCGGCGTGTCGCCGTGGACGAGTGTCACCGTTCCATGGTCGATCCCGGTGGGGATGGCTTTGATCCCCTTGGCCTCGGCAAGGGAGATGACCTCCTCGGGTCGCGCATCCGTCGACAGGTCGAGATCCGAAACCGGCGCGCCGAGGAGGGCGTTGCGCACACAGCCGCCGACAAAAAGCGCTTGATGGCCGCGTTGCAGAAGGGCGTCCGTCACGGCGCGGGCGGCCGAGCTTCGGAGCCAGTCTGCATCGATTTGGGTCACTGCGGCAGCCGGTCGGCCAAGGCGCGGAGCATGCGCGCTGTCGCGCCCCAAATGTAGTAGGGGCCGTAGGGCACGGCATAGTAACGCCGCCATTGCCCGCGCCAGCGCCGCCGCTCGATGGCGTAGTTCGCCGGATCAGCCACATGTGCGAAGGGAACCGTAAAGGCCTCGGCGACCTCTCCTGCCTCGGGCACCGGCGTGAAGGGGCGTGCCATGGCCAGGACGGGCGTGACAGAGAAGCCCGTTACCGTCTGGTGCGGCGCGAGCGTTCCGATCACATCGACATTCGCGGGCAGGAGGCCGACCTCTTCATGGGCCTCGCGCAGCGCGGCGGCTCTCGCATCGGCGTCGCCGGGGTCGAGCTTGCCACCCGGAAAGGCGACCTGGCCCGGATGGTGCTTGAGCCGCGGTGATCGCTTTGTCAGGAGGAGGTCAGCGCCCCGCTCGCCTTCGATCACAGCAACCAAGACAGCCGCATCGCGCAGCACGCGACCCTCGGGGAGGCTGACCTTGGCGTTGAGATCAAAGTCCGACGAGGCGCGACCCGGCGTGGCGACAGCCTCCCGAAGCTGCGCGCGCAGGCCTTGGCCGGCTGCGACGCTCACCCTTCGTCATCCGGCACAGCGCGCGTCGCCTCAAAGCCCAGCGTTTCAGGATCGAACTCGTAATGTGCCCCGCAGAACTGACAATCCGCCGTCACCCGCCCATCCTCCATCGTCATCGTCGCGATCTCTTTTGCAGAGTAGATCGAGAGCGACTGGCGCACTTTGGCGGCAGAACAGGAACAGCCAAAAGTCACCGGCTGGGCGTCAAACACCCGCGGCGCTTCCTCGTGAAACAAGCGCACCAAAAGGTCGGTCGGCTGCACGTCCGGGCCCACGAGCTCCATCTCCTCGACAGTGTCGAGGAGGAGGTTGACCCGGCTCCAATTCTCGCCGGCTTCGCCTGCCACGATATCGGCCGCGTGCAAGAGTCCACCATCGCCGGAGCCGCCCGCTTGCGCGACGTGCTCGCCGGCTTCGGGCATATGCTGGATCATGATCCCACCGGCGCGCCAATGCTCTGGTTGACCCGGTCGTTGCGCCCGACCAAAGGTCAGCGCAAAGCGGCTCGGGATCTGCTCGGACTGGGCGAAATAGGTCTCGGCACACGCGGCGAGGGAGCCACCGTCAATCGGCGTGATCCCTTGATAGGGCGCCATCCCAGCCCCCTGGTCGATCAGGATCGCGAAGTAGCCCTTGCCGATAAGATCGAATGGCTGACCGGTCAGCGGGCGCTCGTCGTCGTAGCTCGCATAGGCGCGGATCCGGGCGGGCTGGCCATCCTCGGTCGGGCCGTAATAGTCGGTCGCGATGAGGCGAGCTGGTCCATCGCCGCGCACCTGGAGCGACAGTTTCCAGCGCAGCTTGATCGTTTGCCCGATAAGCGCGGTCAGCAGCGCCATCTCGGCGACAAGCACTTCGATTGCCGGGGGATAGTCGTGTTGGTCGAGCACGCGATCGAGCACGCCGTCCAGGCGCGCGATGCGCCCGCGGATATCGGCGCGGTCGAGTTGGAATGGCAGGACGGTATCGTCCCACGCAATTTGCGAACCGAGTGTCATGGGTTTCCTTGAGTGCCGGCGCTTGGCATATCCCGTCCATGTAGGGGGGACAACGCCGGTCGCAAACCCTGCCTGCCTTTGTCGTTTTGGACAGCGAAAAGGATGACTGAATGATACCGCGGGTTGGCGAAGCGATCCGGGCGCGTAAGCGGTATCGCTTGCGGCCGGGGATCTATGGCCTTCTGCTGCATGGCCGGTCGGTCGTCTTGACTCATCAGATGGCGCCTACGCCCGAGTTTCAGCTCCCCGGCGGCGGGATCGATCCGGGCGAACACAGCATCCAGGCGCTGCACCGCGAAGTCCTCGAGGAAACCGGGTGGCGCATGCGGGTCGACCGACGGCTCGGCGCCTTCCGGCGGTTCGTCTACATGCCGGAATACGACCTGTGGGCGGAGAAGCTGTGCGCAATCTATCTTTGCCGCGCGGCGCACGCGGTCGCACCGCCGAGCGAGCCCGGCCACACAGCGCATATCGTGCCGCTGGAGCTGGCCTGCGAGATCTTGGGCAATCCTGGTGACAGATTGTTCCTGCGGCGCGTAAGCGCCCGATTAGAAAGGGTTATTCAGCCTCGCCGGTGGCACCCCCGAGATTAAACTCAAAGAGCACAGCGGAAATGTCGTCGCCAAACTCCTTGCCATCCGCGTGGTGCGCAACACCCCAGGTCAGCGCTTCGAGAAAGGCGGGACCTTGAAGCGCGCGATTGTGGGCCACGAGCGCATGGAGACCAGGATCTTCGAGCATCTCGCCGTCCGGGTTCTCGCATTCCGTAATCCCATCTGAGATCATCAGAAGCTTGTCACCGGGCGCGAGCGTGCATGCAATGTCCTCAAAATCGACGCCGTCGATCAGGCCGATCGGCACCCCGCCAGACCCGATCGGCTCGATCGCTCCGTCGCGTTTGAGGATGACCGGATGGGGATGCCCGGCCTGTACGAGCCGCGTGGCGCCCGTCCGAAGGTCGACATCGGCGAGGACCATCGTAAAGTACGTGTCGGTCGCAAGCTCTGCCAAAGACAGAGTGTTGAGCCGGCGCGCCACGGTCGCCGGGGGCAAGATCTCGACCCCGCCGTCGTGGCCATAGACGAGGGCCACATTGCGGTCCGGCATGGGCGACATCAGGTAGCCCGAGAGCCGCGCTGTCATCAGAGCGGACGCGACGCCGTGCCCGGACACGTCGATGGCAAAGAGCAGCACGCGGTCCTCTTCCACCGGGACGAAGCCGACAAGATCGCCACCCACATGGCCCGAGGGGCGCAGCAGCAGCGAGACCTGGCTGTCGCCAAAGGCACGGTAGCGCTCTTTGACCAGGGATTGCTGAAGTTTGCGTGCCTCGCTGAGATCGTTGTCGAGCGATTGGTAGAGCGTCTGCAACTCGCCCAGCGCATCGGCCAGCTGACCGTTCTTTCGCACAAGCTCCTTTTCCATCCGCAGAACGCGGGCACCCGCGGCAAGGCGCGCGCGCAGTTCGTCGCTCTGAACAGGTTTTGTCAGAAAGTCGTCGGCACCGGCATCAAAGCCGAGCGCGACCTCGTCACGGTGGGATTTTGCCGTTAGAAGCAAAAAGTAGCCGTAGCTTTCGCGCTCCATTTGCCGGAACGCGCGGCAAAACTCGATCCCGTCCATCCCCGGCATCATCCAGTCACTGACGACCATGTCGGGCTGCGCCTCGGCACAGGCCCGCAAGGCCTCAGCACCAGAGCTTGCCTCACGCACAGTATAGCCGAGCGCCTTGAGCTGCGCACGGATGATGCGGCGTTGCATCGGGCTGTCGTCCACCACCAGCACCGAATAGGGGCTGACTGGCACGCTCCCGCCATCGCCCGGCGTCGGATCCATTTGCGGAAGAAACTGCGCAGACGCGGCGTGATCAGACGACATGGGACCCTGCATTTGGACGCTGCGCCACGCTATGTTTGGCGGGGTTAAAGCGGAGTGAAGCGCGGCGCTGAGATTTCTCGCTGCTCTCAACTCTGCATTAAGCCCCCGCCGCTAGGACGCCTCTCGCTGCCCCGATGTCGGGGCGCTTCTAGGGGCCGGGATGGCATGAGCGCAGAGCGAACGGAGCGGATCGACTGGCCCCGTGTCTGGGAGCTTCGGGACGAGATCGGGGCGGAGGAATTTGCCGAAGTTGTCGAGCTCTTCCTATCGGAAACCGAAGCGATGGCGGGCGCGCTCGTCCGCGCGAGCCCCGACGCGCTCGAGGAGGAGCTCCACGCGCTTAAAGGGGCCGCGTTGAACCTCGGTTTTGCCCAGCTCGCCACGCTCTGCGCCGCCGGCGAGCAGCGTGCCGCGGCGGGAACAGGGAGTATGGTCTCGCTGACGCAGATCCTGGCAGCGTTCCGCCAGTCGCGGGAAGAGTTCTTGGCCGGGCTGGACCGCGGCGCGGCAGACTAAGTCGTGCTCAGAGGATAAATTCTCCGATCAACTCGTCCGACGTAATGTCGGTGAACGTAAAGCCGCTTACGGCCAAGCGCTCGAAGAGCAAATCAAAGTTCTCCGCACTGCTGGTCTCGATCCCGATCAAGACGGAGCCGAAGTTCCGCGCCGACTTCTTCAAATACTCGAAGCGCGCAATGTCGTCTTCTGGTCCGAGCTGTTCGAGGAAGTCCCTCAGGGCCCCTGGACGCTGCGGCAGGCGCAAAATGAGATACTTTTTACGCCCAGCGTAGCGCTGCGAGCGTTCCTTGACCTCCGGCAACCGCTCGAAATCAAAATTGCCGCCCGACGTGATGCAGACAACCCGGCGCCCCCGGATCTCGTCGGCGAGCTCGGGCAACACATCGAGCGAGAGCGCGCCCGCCGGCTCTAAGACGACGCCCTCGACATTCAGCATCTCCAAAATCGTTCCGCAGATCCGGTTCTCGGGCGCGGAGAGGACATGGGCAGGATCGACATGCGAGAGGCACGCGAAGGTATGCGCACCGATGCGGGCGACCGCCGCGCCGTCGACAAAGGTATCGACCTGCGGCAGCGTCACAGGATGCCCTTCTGTCAGCGCCGCACGCAGGCTCCGGCCCCCCTCGGGCTCAACATAGCGCAAGCCGACATCGGGCGCTTCGGCCCCGAGATAAGACGTGATCCCCGCCGAGAGGCCACCGCCACCAACGGCGAGGACGACCATGTCGGGGCACGGACCTTGCGCCAGCATCTCAACGGCGACGGACGCTTGCCCCTCGATCACATCCGGATCGTCAAAGGGAGAAAGGAAATGCCCGCCCGCCTCGGCACACCAGGCCTTCGCCTCCGACAGCGTGTCATCGACATAGTCGCCCGTCAGTCGGATCTCGACATGGCCGCCGCCAAATGTTCGGGTTTTCATGATCTTTTGCTCGGGCGTTGTCACCGGCATAAAGATAACGCCCTGCACCCCGAAATGACGGCACACAAAAGCGACGCCTTGCGCGTGATTACCCGCCGAGGCGGCAACGAAAAGGCGCTGATCGGGGGTCTGCCGCAGCACTTTGCTCATCGCATTGAACGCGCCGCGCAGCTTGTAGGAGCGAACGGGGCTCAAGTCCTCGCGCTTTAGCCAGATCTCCGCGCCGTAGCGCTCGGACAGAAAGACGTTCTTCTGCATCGGCGTCGGTGGGAAGAGAACGCGCAGCCGTGCTTCGGCGTCGCGCGCCGCCTGGGCAAAGTGAGAGAGATAAGCTCCGTCCATCCTACCGCTCTGCGCCAAGCATGGGCAGAAGGCAAGCGCTGGGCGGGGTCGCAGCGGCAAGGGTTGCACGAGCGGGGCAAGTGGACGCACCTTTGCGCCGGCCTTTCTCCCATGGGCGCGACCAATGACGACCAATTCGCAGCACCGCACCACGCGCCTCGCCGCGCTCAAACGCTCCCTGCGCCTCTACCGCAGAGACGCGGAGCGGTTAGACCGCATGGCGGCGTTCTATCGGCGCTTTGTGCCCGAGCGGGGCCTCGCCTTCGACGTTGGCGCCCACCTGGGCGATCGGACGGCGGTGTTTCGGATGCTGGGCGCGCGGGTCGTAGCGGTCGAGCCCGATCCGCTGCTGCACCGTGCGCTCCGGTTGCTTCATGGCCGCGACAGCGGCGTCGTACTGGCCCAGGCTGCACTCGGCGCAAAGGTTGGCGAGGCGACCTTGCGCATCAACCTGCATAATCCAACTGTCTCGACGCTCTCGGACAGTTTTATCGCAGCGGCAGACGGCGCGCAGGCGTGGGAGGGGCAAACCTGGACGGAGACGGAAGACGTGCCCGTAACGACGCTCGACGTGCTCATCGCCCAAAACGGCGTGCCGGACTTCGCCAAGATCGACGTCGAGGGCTATGAAGACGTGGTGCTCGACGGTCTGAGCCGCACCATCCCCGCGCTGTCTTTTGAGGTCACGACCCTCGACCGACCGGCAGGCATCCGCGCGGTCGAGCGGCTCGAGCGGCTCGGGCCCTACCGGTACGTGCTGTCTCTGGGCGAGAGCTTCGCGCTGGACAGCCCATGGTCGGACGCAACCGAGATCAAGCGGCGGATCGAGGCCCTGCCCGAGGCAGCCAATTCGGGCGATGTCTATGCCCGGCTTAGCCACCGTTAAGCCGCTCCTTGTCCCTCCCGCACGCGCGGGGTAGAGCGCCACGAGCAACAGACGGGGCGGGATCGCGCGTCCAGCCCGACCAAACGGAGCCCTTTCCATGCCCGACGCGCCCAAAAAGGTCGTCCTCGCCTATTCGGGCGGGCTCGACACCTCGATCATCTTGAAGTGGCTCCAAGTCGAATATGGCTGTGAGGTCGTGACCTTCACCGCCGATCTCGGCCAGGGCGAAGAGCTGGAGCCCGCGCGCAAAAAGGCCGAGATGCTGGGCGTGAAGGAAATCTATATCGAGGACCTGCGTGAGGAGTTCGTGCGCGACTACGTCTTTCCGATGTTCCGCGCCAATGCGCTCTATGAGGGCCTCTACATGCTCGGCACCTCCATCGCGCGGCCGCTTATTTCCAAACGTCTGATAGAGATCGCCGCCGAAACGGGGGCCGATGCGGTGAGCCACGGCGCGACGGGCAAGGGCAATGACCAGGTCCGCTTCGAGCTGGCCGCCTACGCGCTCAACCCCGAGATTAAGGTCGTTGCCCCCTGGCGCGAATGGTCGCTCAGCTCTCGGACCAAGCTCATCGAATTCGCTGAGGCGCATCAGATCCCCATTGCGATGAACAAGCGCAACGAGGCGCCGTTCTCGGTCGATGCGAACCTGCTTCACACCTCGTCCGAGGGGGTCGTGCTCGAAGATCCAGCACAAGAGGCGCCCGACTACGTCTATCAGCGTACGGTCGACCCGGAGGCGGCGCCGGACACGCCAGAGTTTCTTGAGATTGGATTCGAGCAGGGCGATGCTGTCTCGATCAATGGGGAGCAGTTCAGCCCCGCAGCCCTCCTGACCCGGCTTAACGAGCTCGGTGGCAAACATGGGATCGGGCGGCTCGATCTGGTCGAGGGCCGTTATGTCGGCATGAAATCCCGCGGGATCTATGAGACGCCCGGTGGCACGATCCTGATGGAGGCGCATCGCGGCATTGAGCAGATCACGCTCGACACGGGCGCGATGCACCTCAAAGACGAGCTGATGCCACGCTATGCCGAGCTGATCTACAACGGCTATTGGTTCACGCCCGAGCGCGAGATGCTCCAGGCCGCGATCGACCGCAGCCAAGAGCACGTCACAGGCACCGCGCGGGTCAAGCTCTACAAGGGGCGCGTGGCGACGGTCGGCCGCTGGTCAGACCATACGCTCTATTCGATGGACCATGTGACATTCGAAGACGATGCTGGCGCCTATGACCAATCCGACGCGGCGGGCTTCATCCAGCTCAACGCGCTGCGGCTCAAGCTGATGGCGATGCGCGACCGCCGCGTAAAAGGCTGAACAGGCCGCGATAAGGCGCCGCGCAGTCAGAGCTTAGACTGTGCCATCTCCTCATAGAGGAGGAGCGCGGCTGCATAGGTCTCGCGCAGCTCCGCCGAAACCTCCGGCAACGGGCCTTCGGCCGCGGCAAACCCTGTCGAGCGGTGGACGGCGCCATACCAATGCGGGGCCCAAACGCCGTCGGCTGCATTGCCGCCCATGGGCCAGTGCAGCATTGTCGGATCCGGCGCGAGGCCGAGCGCCGTGCAAAGCGCGGCGATCTTGCCCGCGGGGTCGCGCCGAATATCCGCCGCATCGATCACGATCGGAGCCTGCCCCAGCCGTTGGGCTGCACCGTAGAGCTCCAAAAGCCGCGCCGCGCCGATATCCTCGAGCATCGGATGCTCGCGCTTAACCGCATAGGACGCCAAAACGCGCGCGGGGTGGCGGATCAGAAAGACGTTCGTGCACGCCGCCATAAACCCGAGGGGCGCATCGGCCACCATGTGGTGCGCCATGAGCTTGAGATAGAGATGCGCAGTGCCCTCCGCCGCCGGAGCCGCGCAAGCCGAAGCGACCTTCTCAAACGAGGTCGGCTGAGAGCGGAGGACTGCATCGCGCATCGGATGGTCGGCCTCCGTCGCGTGCAAGTAGGCGGCATAGAACGGCTCGTCGCGCACGCTCGTGTCGGCACGTTGGGCAAAGGCATACATCAGCGCGGTCGAGAGGTTTCTCGGGCCAGACCACATCGCAATGTTCACTCGACCATTCCCTTCGCCCCGCGCGCATCGAAACACTTGTCAGGACCTCGTGATGTCACGCGGCGGTGAGTTGCGGCAAGGGGCCTAGCCGGACGAAAAAACTCCATCCAAAAGTTGCGGAGTACGCCATGACGTCCCTGACGAAACTCAAGCCGCTCGCCCTTGCCGTCGCCATCGCTGCCGGCATCATGCTGCAACACGGCGCCGCGAAGGCCCAGAGCACGGAGACCGCACTCGTCGCCGGCGGCTGCTTTTGGTGCGTCGAGTCCGACTTCGAGAAGGTGCGCGGGGTGACAGCGGTCGTCTCCGGCTTTGCCGGAGGGAGTGTGGCCAACCCGAGCTACCGCGAGGTGGTTCGCGGCGGGACGGGGCATTTGGAGACGGTGGCCATTGAGTATGACCCCGGCGTCATCTCCTATCGCCAGATCCTCGACCTCTTCTTGCGCTCGATCGACCCGACCGATGCCGGCGGCCAGTTCTGCGACCGGGGCGAGGCCTATACAACGGCGATCTTTGCCGCGAGCGATGCCGAGCGGCAGGCCGCCGAGGCGGCGCTGGCCAGTGCCGAGGCAGAACTCGGGCAGAGCATCGTCACGAGCGTGCGCGCGGCGACCGAGTTTTACGAGGCGGAAGCGTATCACCAGGACTACTATAAGAGCGGCGATATCATCCTGACGCGCTTTGGCCCGCGGTCCAAAGCCGCCGCCTATAAGCTCTACCGCGAGTCTTGTGGCCGCGATGCGCGCGTTCGTGAGCTTTGGGGCAACGACGCACCCTTCGCCGGAGGCTGAGCCCCGCTGGCCGAGGCGGCGACCGGGGGCTATACCTGAGCCGATACCGCAAGGGGGCTCGAGGTGGCTGGCAAGCGCAGCGTACAGAGCGCCGTCACCCCGATGATGGCGCAATATCTGGAGATAAAGAGCGCGCATCCCGGCGCGCTCCTTTTCTACCGGATGGGCGATTTCTATGAGATGTTCTTTGAGGATGCCGTAGCGGCCGCCGCGGCGCTCGACATCGCGCTGACAAAACGCGGCAGCCATGCGGGCGAGGACATCCCAATGTGCGGCGTGCCTGTCCATGCCGCCGAGAGCTATCTCCTCACGCTCATCCGCAAGGGCTTTCGCGTCGCGGTCTGCGAGCAGCTCGAGGACCCAGCCGAGGCCAAAAAGCGCGGGTCTAAAGCGGTCGTCAAACGCGATGTCGTCCGCCTTGTCACGCCGGGCACGCTGACCGAGGACAGCTTGCTCGACGCCCGTGCGCACAACTTTCTGGCCGCCTTTAGCCATGTGCGGGATGCGGGCGCCTTGGCGTGGGTCGATATTTCGACGGGCGAGCTGCGCGTCGCGCCCTGCGCCGAGATCCGCCTCGGCCCCGAACTCGCGCGTCTTGCGCCCCGCGAAGTGCTTCTACCCGAGGCTCTGGCAGAGCGCTTTGGGCCCATCATCGAGGACGCGCGCGCCGCATTGACGCCCCTGGATCGGGGCATGTTCGACAGTGCAAGTGGTGAGCGGCGACTTGCATCCGCTTTTGGCGTGGCGAGCCTCGAGCCCTTTGGACAGTTCTCCCGTGCCGAAACGTCGGCGATGGGCGCGCTGGCTGCGTATCTGGAGATGACGCAGAAGGGGCAGATGCCGCTCCTCCGTCCGCCCCTGCGCGAGAGTGAGAGCGACACCGTGGCCATAGATGCGGCGACGCGGGCGAGCCTCGAACTCACGCAGTCGCTCTCGGGCGGGCGCGCCGGATCGCTCCTCGCCGCAGTGGACCGGACAGTGACAGCAGCGGGTGCGCGCCTTCTGGCCCAGCGCCTGTCGACCCCATCGCGGCGGCTCGATGTGATCCACGCGCGTTTGGCCTCGGTGGCGCATCTTGTGGACGACACGCAACGTGCGGAGGCCTTGCGCGCCGTCCTCCGGCGCGTGCCCGATATGGACCGTGCCCTCTCTCGCATCGCGCTCGACCGCGGCGGGCCGCGGGACCTGGCCGCGCTCCGCAATGGCCTCGACGCCGCCGGAGAGGTCGTTGACCTTCTGGCCAATGGCGCGCCCGATGCCTTGCGGGAGGCTTGCAGCGCGCTGATTGGGCATGGCGATGTCCTCGGCGCCCTCGATGCAGCGCTCGTCGCCGAGCCGCCCCACCTTGCGCGCGACGGCGGCTTTATCGCGTCGGGCTTCGAGCCGGAGCTCGACGATGCGCGCCGCCTTCGCGATGAGGGGCGCGGCGTGATCGCCGGGCTTCAGACGCAGTATGCCGAGGCGACGGGGATCTCCTCGCTCAAGGTCAAGCACAACAACGTCCTGGGCTACTTTATCGAGACAACGGCCACCCATGCCGAGCGGATGCTCGCCGCGCCTCTTTCCGACACGTTCCGGCACCGGCAGACGACAGCAAACGCCCTGCGCTTTACAACGCCCGAACTTACCGAGCTCGAAAGCCGCATCCTCAACGCGGGCGGGCGGGCACTTGAAATCGAAAAGCGGATTTTTGGCGAACTCCGGGACCTGGTCTTGGCGGCTGCCGGTCCTCTTGGCGCGGCCGCGCGTGCGCTGGCGGAGGTCGACGTTGCGGCAGGCCTTGCCGATCTTGCGCGGGGGCGGGATTGGTGTCTGCCGAGGGTTGACGGCAGCCGGACGTTTCGCATCGTCGGGGGGCGGCACCCGGTCGTCGAACAGGCCCTACGGCGCGGCGGCGGGCCGCCCTTTATCGCCAATGACAGCGATCTCACGCCGGATGGCGCGGCGGCGCGGATCGAGCTTTTGACCGGGCCGAACATGGCCGGCAAGTCGACCTATCTGCGCCAGAACGCGCTGATCGCCGTGCTCGCGCAAGCCGGCAGCTATGTGCCCGCCGCAAGCGCCGAAATCGGCCTCGTTTCTGCGCTCTTCTCCCGCGTCGGCGCGTCCGACGACCTCGCGCGCGGGCGCTCGACCTTCATGGTCGAGATGGTAGAAACCGCCGCGATCCTCAACCAGGCCGACGACCGCGCGCTTGTCATCCTCGACGAGATCGGGCGCGGCACGGCGACCTATGATGGGCTCTCGATTGCCTGGGCCGTGCTGGAGCATCTTCACGATGTAAACCGGTGCCGTGCCCTCTTTGCCACGCATTACCATGAGCTTACGGCCTTGGCGCAACGGCTCGCGGGCGTCGGCAACGCCACGGTCGCGGTGAAGGAATGGCAAGATGACATCGTCTTTCTGCACGAAGTGCGCCCCGGGGCGGCGGATCGGTCCTACGGCGTACAGGTCGCGCGGCTTGCGGGTTTGCCCGTGCCGGTCATCGAGCGTGCCCGGGTCGTCCTCAATGTGCTCGAAAAGGGCGAGCGCGAAGGGGCGCGGAGCCCAAAAGCGATCATCGACGATTTGCCGCTCTTCGCAGCCGCGCCGTTGCCGGCGCCGCCGCCGGCATCCCCGGCGTCCCACGCTGCGCTCGACCGGCTCGACGCGCTTGCCCCCGATGAGCTGAGCCCGCGAGAGGCGCTGGACGTGCTCTATGAGCTAAAGGCGCTGGCGAAGGAGGAGTAACGCAGCTTCGGAGCGCTAGCCGTCGGCCACCCCCCAGGGCGCAGCACGCGAACGACGCCTCTAGGCCATGGCGCTGGCGCCCCCTTTCCGAGCCACCTTCTCTGCGCGGATCCTACCCTGGTGTCGACGAAACGCCCACCTGCGCGGGGCGCAGCAACCGGTCGTGGAGCAGGAACCCATCGGCCATCACTTGGATGATGTCGCCCGCCTTGGTGTTGGGCACCGGTGCTTCGAACATCGCCTCATGGTGCTGCGGGTCGAACGGATCGCCCACCTCGGGCCGGATCACCCTTACCCCATGTTTTTCAAAGACATTTTGAAGCTCACGCAGCGTGAGCTCCACCCCCTCAATGAGGGCCGCATCGGCCTCGCGCTGCGCATCGGTAACGGCCGCGATTGCGCGGTGAAGGTTGTCATAGAC
Organism: Pseudomonadota bacterium; assembly: GCA_038745585.1. GTDB lineage: Bacteria > Pseudomonadota > Alphaproteobacteria > Rhodobacterales > Rhodobacteraceae > HLUCCA09. Next base: position 413,897 of record JBCDLH010000001.1, on the reverse strand, counting down.
CGGAAGCAGATCACGCGAGAGGCGGGACCCGCCATATTGCTCGGCCTCGCGCCGGTCGCGCTCGGAGCGTTTGCGCGCGTTCTCGGCATCGGCAAGCGCGCGCATGAAGCGGTCCTTGTACTCGTCGCGCTCTGCAGTGAGCTCAGCCACGACATCTACGCCCGCATCATCTGTCTCGATGCTATAGTCCTCGGCCTCCTCGGCAAAGCCTGCGTCGAGGTCATCCATCTCGGAGAGGTCGAGATCGTCCTTCTTCGCTTCCGCCATCGTGCCCTCTTCACGTCCTGTCGGACAACAGCCGCCCCACCATCTGCGCGGTATAATCCACGATGGGAACGATGCGCCCGTAGTTGAGGCGGGTCGGTCCAATCACGCCAACCGCGCCCACGATCTTACGATCCGCGTTCATATATGGAGAGACCACCAAAGAGGAACCCGAAAGCGAAAAAAGCTTGGTCTCAGAGCCGATAAAAATCCGCACACCTTCGCCGGTCTCGGTCAGTTCGAGGAACTCGGCGATATCGCGCTTGCGCTCAAGATCGTCAAAGAGCTGGCGCACGCGTTCCAAATCCTCCGCGCGGGCCGAGTCCTCCAAAAGATGCGCCGTGCCGCGGACAAGGAGCCGCTCGGTCGATTCGCCCGCATCGGCCCAGACAGCGAGGCCGCTCGCTACGAGATCCTGCGCCAAGACGTCGATCTCGCGGCGTCGCTTGTCGATCTCGGCTTTGACCGATGTGCGCAGATCAGAAAGCGTCCGCCCTTCGACGAGGGCGTTGAGGAAATTCGCCGCCTCCCGCATCGAGGCGGGTGTTTGTCCCGGCGGCGGCGTAAAGACGCGGTTCTCGACATGGCCGTCGGCGAAGACGAGAACCACAAGGGCCCGATCCGACCCAAGCGGCACAAACTCGATGTGCTTGATCGGGGCCTCGTGCTTGGGCGTGAGCACGAGCGAGGCAACCTGCGTGACGCCAGTCAGCGCCGTTCCGACCTTGCTCATCAGCGCATTGACGTCCGTGCCCGAGGTGTCGAGCGTGGCGTCGATATGCGCGCGATCCTCGGCGCCCAGATCGCGCACTTCGAGAAGGCCGTCGACAAACATCCGCAGGCCAAGCTCTGTGGGGACGCGCCCGGCGGAGACATGGGGGCTGTTGAGCAAACCGAGATATTCCAGGTCTTGCATCACGTTGCGGATCGTCGCCGCCGAGACCTTTTCCGAGAAATCCCGCGTCAGCGTGCGCGAACCGACGGGCTCGCCCGTATCAATATACCCTTCAACCACGCGGCGGAACACCTCGCGCGACCGTTCGTTGAGGGCATCGAGCGACTGCGGGACCTCTGCCATGACACTGCTTTCCCTTGGATGCCGCACAATAAAGAGCGTCCAGCAACCCTGGTCAACGCCAGCCCCAGCGCCACCTCGACCAATGTGCATCCTGCGCTTGCAATGGCCGCGCGCGCGGGGGAAGAGCGGCGCAAACCAAACAGGGAGACTGTGATGCGCCCCTCCGGACGTGCGCTCGACCAGATGCGCGAGATCGTCATCGAAACCGGCTTTACCCGCCATGCCGAGGGCGCATGCCTGATCAGCTGCGGCGACACGCGCGTGCTCTGCACGGCGAGCCTTGAGGAGCGCGTGCCGCCCTTTCTCAAAAACTCCGGCAAGGGCTGGGTCACGGCGGAATACGGCATGCTGCCCCGCGCGACCCACACCCGCAGCAATCGCGAGGCCAAGCGGGGGCAATCCGGCCGCACCCAAGAAATCCAGCGTCTGATTGGGCGAAGCCTGCGCGCGGGCGTCGACCTGCGGGCTTTGGGCGAGCGGCAGATCACCATAGACTGTGATGTCATCCAGGCCGACGGAGGAACGCGCTGCGCCTCGATCACGGGCGGATGGGTCGCGTTAAAGCTCGCCGTGGCCAAGCTGATGAAGGCGGGTGACGTCCTGTCCGACCCAGTGACAGACAATGTCGCCGCGGTGAGCTGCGGGATCTATGCCGGTCAACCGATCCTCGATCTGGACTATGCCGAAGACAGCGAGGCCGGGACAGACGGAAACTTCGTCATGACGGGACAGGCGCGGTTGATCGAGCTCCAGGCGGCGGCGGAAGGGGCTACGTTCTCGCGCGACGAGATGAACGCGCTCCTCGATCTGGCCGAGACGGGCGTGACCGCGCTTGTAGGCGCACAGAACGCGGCCGTGGGCGGGGCCTAGCCGAATGGGACGCCGGTTCGACCGCGAGGAACTCGTCATCGCGTCCCACAATGCGGGAAAGCTAAGTGAGATACGTGCGCTGCTGGCGCCCTTTGGCATCACTGTGACGTCGGCCGGTATGCTGGGGCTCGAGGAGCCGGACGAGACCGAGAGCACCTTTGCTGGGAATGCCCGCCTCAAGGCACGCGCCGTGGTGCGGGCGACGGGCCTGCCGGCGTTGTCGGACGATAGCGGTATCGCCGTGGCAGCGCTCGACGGGGCGCCAGGGGTCTACACCGCGGATTGGGCAGAGACGCCGGACGGTCGCGATTTTGGCCAGGCCATGGCACGTGTCTGGGCCGAATGTGAGGCGCGCAGCGCGCCGGAACCTCGGGCGGCGGTCTTTGTCAGCACGCTTTGCCTGGCTTGGCCCGACGGGCATGAAGAGCTGGTCACCGGAGACGTCCACGGTACGCTGACCTGGCCCGCGCGGGGGCAAAACGGCTTTGGGTATGACCCAATGTTCGTCCCCGAGGGGGAAGAGCTGACCTTTGGCGAGATGGAGCCGGAGCAGAAAGCCGCCCTGAGCCACCGCAAGCGTGCATTCGACGCGTTGGTTGAGGCCTGTTTTGACCGCTGAGGCACCGATCCGAGCCCCTGCGCCGACCATCGGGGAAGCCGGAACAGGCTTTGGCCTCTACGTGCACTGGCCCTTCTGCCAAGCCAAGTGCCCCTATTGCGATTTCAATTCGCACGTCGTGCAACGCATTGACCAAGCCCGCTGGGCCGCCGCGCTGGTGTCGGAAGTCCGACGCGTGGCTGCACTGACGCGGGAACGCGAGCTGACCTCGGTCTTTTTCGGCGGTGGCACGCCGAGCACCATGACGGCTGAAACGGTCGGCGCCGTCATGGAAGCCATCGGCCAATCCTGGACCTGCGCCGCGGATCTAGAGGTCTCGCTCGAAGCAAACCCGACCTCGGTCGACGCGGCGCGATTTACCGGCTACCGGGCGGCAGGCGTCACGCGCCTCTCACTCGGGGTGCAGGCGCTTAACGATATCGACCTCAAGCGGCTTGGGCGGCTCCATTCTGCGCAAGAGGCGCGCGCTGCGTTTGGTGTGGCGCGCGAGACGTTCGAGCGGGTGTCCTTCGACCTCATTTGCGCCCGGCAGGACCAGAGCGCGGCGGCGTGGCGCACCGAATTGCACGAGGCGCTGGCTCTCGCGGCCGATCACCTGTCGCTCTACCAATTGACGATCGAACCCGGGACAGTCTTTGCCGCGCGGCATGCGCGGGGCCGGCTACTGGGCCTGCCGGATGAAGAGCTTGGGGCGGATCTTTATGAGATCACCGTCGATGCGTGTGAAGCCTCGGGGCTCGCGCTCTACGAAGTCTCGAATTTCGCGCGACCGGGCGCGGAGTGTCGGCACAATTTGCTCTATTGGTCGGGCGGCGATTATGCCGGGATCGGGCCCGGCGCCCATGGGCGCTTGACACTGGGGCGCGTGCGGCAGGCGACCGAACAGGTCGCAATGCCCGGCCCCTGGCTCGCGGCGGTGGAAGAGGGGCGGATGGCGCATGAAGAGAGCACAGCGCTGGCGCCGCCGGACCAGGCCTATGAATACATAATGATGGGTCTGAGGAAGAAGAGTGGCCTAAATGTTGAGTATCTGGGTCGCATCGCCGCTTTGCCAGAACACTTTTGGACAAGGGCCATGGACCTTGAGCATATGGGCATGCTGCGGCGCACCGGGCCAAGGCTGCGCGTGACGTCGGCGGGACGGCTGCTCCTCAACCGGATCGTGGCGGACCTGACGGAGTGGTGACACGGCATGCGGGTGCTCTGGGTGCTCTGTGGGATCGTGAGCCTGGCTCTTGGCGCGCTCGGGGTGGTCCTCCCGCTCGTGCCGACGGTGCCGTTTCTCCTTTTGACCGCGTTTTGCTTTGCCCGCTCATCCCCGCGGCTCCATGTCTGGCTGATCGAGCACCCGGTCTTCGGGCCGCCGATCCGCAATTGGCAAGATCGCGGCGCCATTTCACGGCGCGCCAAGCGGATGGCGACCCTTTCCGTCGCCGCGGTGTTCCTTCTGTCGCTGCTGTTGGGTGTCCGCAGCCAGATTTTGGCGCTGCAAGCGATCATCCTGACCGGTGTGCTTGTCTTCATATGGTCTCGTCCGGAGGACTAGCCGAGAGCATCTGACACAGTCGGTCGAGCTGATCGAGATCGCGATAGGAGATGGTCAGCGCGCCGGCGCCTGACACGTCCGTGTGGCGTATCGAGACAGGCATCCGGAGGTTGGCGGAGAGGTCTTGCTCGATCGCGCGGGTGTCGGCGTCCTTTTCAGGGACGTGGGGGCGCGTGGGCGACCCGGGCGTGTGGGTCGAGGACGGGACAGCCTTGGCAAGTCTCTCCGTCTGGCGAACCGAAAGCCCCTCGGCGAGGATACGGGCCGCGAGCGCAGACGCATTCCCAGCCGTGATGAGGGCGCGGGCATGGCCGGCGCTGAGCTGACCGGCCTCCAAGAGGGCTATCACGTCATCGGGCAGTGTCAGCAAGCGCATGGCATTTGCGATGGCGCTGCGGCTCTTACCGAGGGAAGCCGCCAGTTGCTCTTGGGTATGACCGAAGGCATCGATCAATTGCCTATAGCCCCGCGCCTCCTCGGCCGGGTTCAGGTTTTCTCGCTGGATGTTCTCGATGATCGCGATTTCAAGGACTTCAGTGTCCGTGAGATCGCGAATGATAACGGGCACCGTGTGAACCTGCGCGATCTGTGCGGCGCGCCACCTGCGCTCGCCCGCAACGATCTCATAGGCGGCGGCGCCTCCCGTCCGCGCGCGGACGATGAGCGGCTGGAGAATGCCTTTGGCGCGGATTGAGTCGGCCAGTTCCTGTAGAGCTTCGGCATCAAAGACCTTGCGCGGCTGGCCCGGGTTCGGCGCGATGTCTTCGATGGGGAGGGTGCGCTCCGGCACGGGCGGTGCGCTTGCGTCGGCCGCATCAAGGTGCACATCCGCCATGAGAGCGGAGAGCCCGCGACCTAACCCTTTGGTTCTATTCGGTTTTACCATGTTTCTCCTACGCGACAGCTTGGAGCGAGCGATCAAGAAACTCGCGCGCGAGGGCGCGATAGGCGGCGGCGCCCCTGGAGTTGGGATCATAGGACAGGACTGGCTGCCCAAAGCTCGGCGCCTCGCTGACGCGGACGTTGCGCGGAATGCGTGTTTCAAACACGAGATCCCCGAGAGCCTCGCGCGCGTCTTCCTCGACCTGTTGCGACAGGCGATTCCGCACATCGAACATGGTGAGTACGATGCCTTCGATCCGCAGCTTTGGATTGGCGCTTTGACGGACTTCTCGCAGGGTCAGCATGAGTTGCGACAGCCCCTCCAGGGCGAAGAACTCCGATTGGAGCGGCACCAGGACGGATTGCGCCGCAACCATGGCATTGACCGTCAGAAGGTTTAGCGACGGCGGACAATCGATCAGAACGTACTCAAAGGCTTTGTCCTCAAGACCGGGATCACGCAGTGCATTGCGCAGGCGAAAGCTGCGCCTTTCGTTTGCGATAAGCTCCATATCGGCGGAGCTGAGGTCAGTCGTCGCCGGTGCGATGTCGATCCGGTCCATCCGCGTGCTTTGCGCGACACTCGTGAGGGGCGCATCGCCCAGGAGCACGTCGTAGGTCGTCTTCTTACGCGCCTCGGGCGGGATCCCAAGACCGGTGGACGCATTCCCTTGGGGATCGAGATCAATCAGCAGCACCGAGTGACCCCGCTCTGCCAACGCAGCAGCGAGATTGATCGCCGTTGTCGTTTTGCCAACACCACCCTTTTGATTTGCAACGCAAATCGTCTTCATTGCAGGGATCGCCTTTTACCGCTTAGCCAGGTCGCGCAGCCGTAGAAGCCGCGCGGCTGGATCTGTTATACTTGGGAGGGTGTCGAGCGTGAAGGTCCAACGGCGCTCTGCATCGCTGATTTCTTCCTGAAACCGCGCACCTTTGGGAAACAGATAGGTTGCCTGCTCGTTCGCATGGCGGAGGGACCAATCGAGAAGCACGTCGAGAGGAGCGAGAGCACGAGCTGTGAGGAGATCCGCGTTTTGGGGCGCGGCTGCTTCGAGGCGATTAGGCAGCACGCGTGCGCTCAGGCTAAGGTCGCGAAGGGCAGTTGTCAGGAAGGCGCATTTACGCTGGTCGCTCTCGAGCAGTGTAAATTGCGTGGTCCAACCGGCGTCACAGGCGAGCAATGCACAGACGATAGCTGGCAGGCCGCCACCGGAGCCAAGATCGACCCAATGACGAGGCGGGCTCTGGACTGCGCCAAAGAGCTGTGCGGAGTCGAGGATGTGCCGTGACCAGAGGTCTGGGATGCTGCCGGCGCTGATAAGGTTGACGGTGCGAGTCCAACGGGACAGAAGCGCCGCGAAGCACTCCAGTGCTTCCGCGGTTTCACGTGAAACACCGAAACGTTCCGCGACCTCGCCCGTATCAGATGGCACCCAACCCGCGGGTAGCGTCATGCGGAGAGCTTCTCGTCTCGCCTGATGCGCGCCAGAAGCAGCGTGAGCGCCGCCGGCGTCATCCCAGCTATACGACTGGCTTGGCCGAGTGTCTCCGGGCGTGCGGCTGTCAGCTTTTCGACAAGTTCATTCGATAGCCCATCCACGGCAGCAAAGTCCAAAGACGCGGGAATGGCGATTGCTTCGTCTCGCTCCAATCGGCGAATGTCTTCATCCTGACGCCTGACATAATGCGCATAAAGGGCGTCATTGGCGACTTGTTCGAGCGCGCTCCGATCAAGCGACGCCACGCTTGGGTCCAACGCCTCAAGCACATCGACGGTGGCGCCAGGCAAGGACAGAACCGAGACGCCATCGCGAGGTGGGCCATCTGGCGCAACTCTAACGCCGCGTTGATGGAGGGCACGGGCAGAGAACCTCGTACGCTTGAGCGACTTGCGAGCTCGGTCGAGCCGCTCCATATTCATCTCGAAATTCGCGCGGCGCGTCTCAGAGACCAGGCCAAGCTCCACGCCCAGCGGCGTCAGGCGTTGATCCGCGTTGTCGGCCCGCAAGGTCAGTCGATACTCCGCCCGTGAGGTGAACATCCGGTATGGTTCAATTACGCCTTGCGTGGTCAGGTCGTCGACCATCACTCCGATATATGACGTTCTTCGGTCGAAATGCGGAGCGGCCTGACCCCGGAGATGCGCGACAGCGGACAATCCGGCGACCAGGCCCTGCGCCGCTGCCTCCTCATACCCCGTCGTTCCATTGATCTGCCCCGCGAGAAACAAGCCTTCGTGGTCACGCAGCGACAGATTGCGGTTCAGTGCGCGGGGGTCGACGTAATCGTACTCGATGGCATAACCCGGCTTCAGTATCGTTACAGCTTGCAGGCCTTTGATGCTGCGGACATACCGCGCCTGCACATCCTCCGGCAAAGACGTCGAAATCCCGTTAGGATAGACCGTGTCGTCATCCAATCCTTCGGGTTCGAGGAAGATTTGGTGCGCACTCTTGTCGGCAAAACGCACCACTTTGTCTTCGATCGACGGGCAATACCGAGGCCCAGCCGAGCCAATATGCCCCCCATACATCGCGGAACGCTCTAGATTTGCGCGAATGATCTCATGGGTCTGCGAGTTGGTGCGCGTGATCGCGCATGGAACCTGCCGAGCCGCCACCTGTGTCGTAAGCGCAGAGAAAAATGTGGGGGTGTCATCCCCCGGTTGCAGATCCAGCGTGTCCCACGCAATCGTTTTCCCATCAAGTCGCGGCGGTGTCCCCGTCTTGAGCCGGCCCATGGGAAGACCGTATCCACGTATCCGCTCAGCGAGGCGCGACACGCCCTTTGAGCCCATACGACCGCCAGGATAGGAACGATCTCCAACGTGGATGATGCCATTTAGGAAGGTGCCGCTGGTCAAAACAACTGCGGATGCAGAGATCTCAGAACCATCGCCCAGGACCACGCCGGAAATCCGGGCGCCGTTCTGCAAGAGATCAACGACCTCGCCCTCTATCACCGTCAGGGTAGGCTGTGCATGAACCCATGCCTGCATTGCGGACCGATAGAGCCTTCGATCCGCCTGTGCCCGCGGACCGCGGACCGCAGGGCCCTTGCGGCGATTGAGAAGACGAAACTGAATGCCTGCCGCATCCGCGGCGCGGCCCATCGCGCCATCCAGCGCGTCTATTTCACAGACGAGGTGCCCTTTTCCCAGCCCACCAATCGCCGGATTGCACGACATGACGCCGATATCTGTCGCACGCAAGGTGACTAGCGCTGTTCGTGCACCCAGTCGGGCCGCCGCTCCCGCCGCCTCACAACCGGCATGCCCAGCGCCAATCACAATGACATCGAACGCCGTATGTTCCACGTGAAACATCCTCATTTCCCGATGCAGAATTGCGAGAAGATCTCTCCAAGCACATCCTCGACGCCAATCCGTCCCACAATCTGATCTGTAGCCTGGATCGCGCGCCACAAGAGCGCACTCACGATCTCAAGCTGACCTGGACCCGCCTCTAGCATGTTCCGCACGTCTTCCAAAGCCTCCGCTCCGGCCAGAAGCGCCTGCGCTTGACGTTCCGTGACTGCAATCCCAGCTCCGGCAACGCGATCGTTCAAGCGCTCCCCGATTGCAACCAAAAGCCTGTCGACGCCTTGGCCCGTCAGGCCCGACACCCCGAAGCCCTTTGCACTTACATCAAGGTCCGCCTTCTCCCGCAGAACCAAATCTCCCTCGAAGAGCTTCAACCCCTCTGGCACCGCACCTAGGCAAATCCGCAGATCCGCAACCTGTGCTCGGCGCAACGCGAGAGCAACGCCCGCCCGTTCCACGACCGCCTCGGTAGCGCGGATCCCAGCGGTGTCGAGGAGCGTCACCAATTGCCCAGCGATCTCCATGCGCACCTCGATCACATCCCGAGTTGTACCAGCGATCTCCGACGTCAGCGCAGCATCGCGGCCCGCGAGGCGGTTCAACAGGGTCGATTTGCCCGCATTGGGCCGACCGACAATGGCCACCTCAAACCCACGTGCAATCTTCTCTGCATCTGCCACGCCCTGTCCCTCGCTCCGCATCGCGGAAGCGGTCCGCGCAATACGTGCCCCGAGCTCGGGCGACACCGTGTCCGGGACTTCCTCATCCGCGAAGTCGACGACGGCCTCGATTTCCGCCAGTACCCCCACCAACTCTGCGCGCCACGCACCTGCTTTTTCGCGAAGCGTCCCGGTCAGGATCCGCATTGCTTGGCGCCGTTGCGCCTCCGTCTCCGCCACCAGCAGCGCACTCAAGCCCTCGATGCTGGACAGATCCATCTTGTTGTTGAGAAACGCCCGCTGCGTGAACTCACCGGCATCCGCAAGTCGTGCACCCTCTGCATTTCCGAGCTCCCGCAAAACACGGCGCACCACCGCTTCACTACCGTGAAGGTGCAGCTCCGCACTCTGCTCGCCCGTAAAGCTTCGTCGCTCTTCGAAGAGTACTACCATCCCTATCTCAACAAGCTCACCGTCACACAATATATTGCGGCGCACGAGCATGCGCGGCGGCGGCAGCGGGCGATCCGTCAAACCGCGGACAAGGTCCCACGACGCCGGCCCGCTGATCCGCACCACGGCAATTCCGGCCCGTCCAGGCGCCGTCGATCTGGCAAAAATCGTCGACATGCCGGCGGACATGGCCCGCTGACCCTCAGGTGTTCATTGAATCGAAGAAGTCCGAGTTCGTCTTCGTTTGCTTTAGCTTGGAAATCAGAAACTCGATCGCGTCCGTCGTTCCCATCGGGTTCAGGATCCGCCGCAAGACAAACGTCTTTTGCAGATCCCCCTTGTCGACCAAGAGCTCCTCCTTCCGCGTGCCTGACTTTAAGATATCCATCGCCGGGAACACGCGCTTGTCCGCGACCTTGCGATCCAGCACGATCTCGGAATTGCCCGTACCTTTGAATTCCTCAAAGATCACCTCATCCATCCGGGAACCGGTATCAATCAGAGCGGTCGCGATAATCGTCAGCGAGCCGCCTTCTTCGATGTTCCGCGCCGCCCCAAAGAAACGTTTTGGCCGCTGGAGCGCGTTTGCGTCCACACCACCGGTGAGAACCTTGCCGGACGACGGAACCGTCGTGTTATACGCGCGGCCGAGCCGCGTGATCGAGTCCAGCAAGATCACGACGTCGCGCTTGTGCTCCACAAGACGCTTGGCCTTTTCGATCACCATCTCCGAGACCGCGACGTGCCGCGAGGCTGGCTCGTCGAAGGTCGAGGAAATCACCTCGCCTTTGACGGATCGCTGCATGTCAGTGACCTCTTCGGGCCGCTCGTCAATCAGCAGAACGATCAAATAGCATTCCGGGTGATTGCTCTCGATCGAGTGCGCGATGTTTTGCAAAAGCACCGTCTTACCCGTCCGCGGCGGCGCAACGATGAGAGAGCGTTGGCCCTTCCCGATGGGCGCCACGAGGTCGATAATCCGTGCGGAGCGGTCTTTCACCGTCGGGTCCTCAAGCTCCATCTTCAACCGCTCATCCGGATACAGCGGCGTCAAGTTGTCAAACGCCACCTTGTGACGCGCGCGCTCGGGCTCCTCGAAATTGATCTGGGTGACCTTCGTCATGGCGAAGTAGCGCTCTGTTTCGCGCGGCGCGGCCATCAATCCCTCGACCGTATCCCCAGTCCGCAATCCATATTGCCGGATCGTCTCGGGCGAGACGTAGATGTCGTCCGGACCAGGCAGGTAATTCGCTTCGGGCGAGCGGAGAAACCCAAAACCGTCTTGCATGACCTCCAAGACGCCGTCGCCCGATATCTCCCAGCCCTCTTCGGCGCGCTCCTTGAGGATCGAGAACATCATCTCGCCCTTGCGCATGGTTGAGGCGTTGTCGATTTCGAGATCCTCCGCCATGGCAAGAAGATCTTTGGGGGTCTGCGCTTTCAGTTCAGCCAGCGCTACGGATTGGGTCGTCATAGAAGGTCCTCAGATCGGATGAACGCCGCGGATCGGGCGCCATGGATCGGATACGGTCGGAAGGGGTCCGGGATGTGCGAACAGGGAAGACGCGCGCAGGACAGCACGCTGCTGCCGCGTAAGGTGGGGTGGCGTTGGAGTCAACCGCCCGCCGCCCTTCAAATGGGGCGTGCGATCACCGATACAACAATCACCACCAGTAAAAGCGTCGGAACCTCGTTCATCAGTCGGTATTGTCGGCCGGTACGCGCATTTGTGCCCGCAACGAAGTCTTTCCTGCGCAACCCGCACCAATGGTGAAACCACGTCATTGCGACGACGGCCGCCCCTTTTGCATAGGGCCACGCCGCGGTCCAATCGACGATGCCCGGCGTGAAAACGAGCGCAAGCCCAAAGATCCAAGTCGCGATCATCGCCGGGTTCATGATCAGCCGCAGGAGTTTCACCTCCATCATCTGAAAGAGTGCATCGGTGTCCGAGCCGGGTTGCGTTTGCTCTGTGTGGTGCACGAAAAGCCGCGGCAGATAGAACAGACCTGCCATCCACGCTATCACCGAGATCACGTGCAAAGACTTCGTCCAGGGATACGCAAAGGCCAGCCAGTCCGCGATCATCCACCTCACCTCTTCGCACGCGCCCTTCTTAAATGAATAAATAAAGGATTAAAGGTAGGAGGATCAGTAGATCCTGTGGACGTGTGGACGCAGGAACCGCTCACAGATCCTTCCCCAGGGTGCATGGCTTTTAGGGCGATCAACCACAAGATATTCACGTTTATTTTCAGAGGCTTGAACGGAAGCTTGCCGTCTGGCCTGGGGACAGCCCGTGGATAACGAGAACTATCCACAAGCGTGCCAGAGCCGCTTCTCCCCAGGGACAATACGCCTCGAGCCGACAGGACGTCCCCAGCCTCCGCGCGCTCTGGCCATTCCGCTCGAATAACACCACAAGACATCCCAGACTTCTTCTCAGGTTATCCCCGTTATCATCCCATGGGCGTCCATCTCCTTCTCGCTTCCCAATCTGCAACGCGCGCGCGGCTCTTGCGTGCGGCCGGGCTCGAGATCGAGACCAAGCCAGCCCGGATCGACGAGCATGCCGTGCGCGCCGCGCTGGCGGCCGCAGATGTGTCAATCCGAGATATGGCCGACGCACTCGCCGAGGCAAAGGCGCGTCGCGTCGCACAGGTGCGGCCCGAGGCACGGGTGCTCGGATGCGATCAGACCGCCGAAGTGGAGGGCAGGCTTCTGACAAAGCCCGCCACGCCCGAGGCGGCGCGCGACCAACTCGCCACGCTCTCGGGCAAGCGACACACCCTTTATTCGGCCATTGTCCTTTACGAAGACGCGCGTCCGATCTGGCGCTTTATCGAGACCGTGCGTCTCCATGTCCGTCCTCTGTCAGACGCGTATATCGAGAGCTACGTCGCTCGAAACTGGGAGAGCATTTCGCACAGCGTCGGCGCTTACCGGCTTGAAGAGGAGGGCGCGCGCTTGTTCACCCGTGTCGAGGGGGATTACTTCACTGTGCTTGGATTACCGCTTCTACCGCTTCTGTCATATCTGGGCACAAGGGGGATCATCGAAACATGACGTCGCCAATCCCGCTGGCGGGGGTAATCGGCTATCCTGCCGCGCAGTCCCGCTCCCCGCACATACACCACCATTGGCTGCGCCGCTACGGCGTGCCAGGACACTACATCCCGCTCGAGATTGCGCCGGATGATCTGCCGACGGTGTTGGAGATGATGCCGCGCATGGGGTTCGTCGGTGCCAATGTCACGATCCCGCACAAGGAAACGGTGCTGCGAATGTGCGATCTCGTGACGGATCGCGCGGCGCTCATCGGGGCCGTGAACACGCTGATTTTTCGCGAGGATGGTCGCATTCATGGCGACAACACCGATGGATACGGTTTTCTCGCCAGCCTCCGCGCCTCGGTGCCGTCTTGGCAACCCAAAGCCGGTCCCGCAGCCGTCTTCGGGGCCGGGGGCGCCAGTCGTGCGGTGATCGTGGCGTTCCTAGAAGCTGGCGTTCCCGAGATCCGCCTTTCCAACCGCAGCCGTCCGCGGGCCGAGGCAATGCGTTCGGAGTTCGGCGCACGTATCAAGGTGGTCGATTGGGTAAAGGCGGGCGCGATGCTTGAAGGGGCCGTGACCGTGGTAAACGCCACGTCACTGGGCATGCAGGGGCATCAGGCGTATCAATTCCCTTTGTCCCAGCTTGAGCCGGGCGCGCTTGTCACAGATCTGGTCTACACCCCTCTCGAGACCGAGTTTCTCGCCACCGCTCGGGCTGCCGGATGCCTTACCGTCGATGGCCTCGGCATGCTGCTCTATCAGGCTGTTCCCGGCTTTGAGCGCTGGTTCGGGCAACGACCAGAGGTCGACGATGCGGTGCGCGAGGCAGCATTCCCATGACCAAACCGATGCTGATTGGGGTTACAGGCTCTATCGGCATGGGAAAGAGCACGACGGCGACGATCTTTGCCGAGCACGGCGTGCCGGTTTGGGATGCCGACGCCGCCGTTCACCGCCTTTACGCGCCGGGTGGCACGGCCGTCGCACCGCTGGCTGCACGTCGCCCCGAAGCACGTGGCAGGGACGGCGGTGTGGACCGCGCGGCGCTCAAGGCGTGGATTGCCGAAGACGATGCAGCGTTTGCGCAGATCGAGCGAATTGTACATCCGCTGGTTGCCGCCGATCGCGCGCAGTTCATCTCAACCACGACGGCCCCTGTGATTGCGCTCGATATCCCGCTCCTTTTTGAGACTGGAGCCGATCAAAGTGTGGACTTTACCGTTGTCGTATCCACGGACGCGGCCACGCAGCGCGCGCGTGTTTTGGCGCGCGAGGGGATGACGGAGGAAGATTTCGAACGGATCCTGGCGCGACAAATGCCAGATGCCGAAAAACGCCAGCGCGCGGATGCCGTCGTCCGCTCAGACACCCTTGAGCAGGCCAAAGCAGACGTGCTTTCTGTCCTGGCTCGCATCAACGTTCTGCTGGAGGCGCGACATGCGTGAGATTGTGCTCGACACCGAAACCACCGGCCTTGATCCAAACGCAGGTCACCGCATCGTTGAAATCGGCGGTGTTGAGCTTTTGAACCATGTGCCGACCGGGCGGACCTATCACCAATACATCAATCCCAAACGAGACATGCCCGTCGAAGCATTCAACGTCCATGGGATCAGCGCCGAGTTTCTGGCCGACAAGCCGCCCTTCGAAGCGATCGGTCAGGGCTTTTTGAGCTTTGTCGGCGACGCCAAGCTCGTCATCCATAACGCCCCCTTCGATATGGGCTTTCTCAATGCCGAGCTGAAATGGGCCGGTTTGCCGACATTGCCGGAGCACCAAGCGCTCGATACGCTCGCCATGGCCCGGCGTCGGTTTCCGGGTTCGCCCGGCTCGCTCGATGCGCTCTGCCGTCGGTTTGAGATCGACAATTCGCGGCGGACGTATCACGGCGCCCTTTTGGATTCGGAGATCTTGGCCGAGGTCTACTTGGAACTCATTGGCGGGCGGCAGCCAGGCCTTGTCCTTTCGAGTTCGGCGGCGAAGGGCGGCGGTATGGCCGAAGCTGCGCCGTCCGAAATTTGGCGCCCATCGCCCCGCGCGCAAGCGCTTCCGTCGCGATTGAGCGACGCCGAGCGCGCCGCGCATGACGCAATGATCGAGGGATTGGGCGATGCTGCCGTTTGGCGTCGCTATAAGGGCTAGACCTCGGCGGCCGGGGCTGTGCCCGCTTGCTGGGCTTGCACGCGCTTGGCAAGCTCTTGGCGATAAAGCTGAAGAAAATCAATGGTCTCAAGGTTGAGCGGCGGGAAGCCCCCATCCCGCGTAATGTCCGACACGATCCGGCGGACGAACGGGAAGAGCATGCGCGGACACTCGATCAGTAGGAACGGATGGAGCTGTGCCTCCGGCACATTGTCGACCTGGAAAATCCCGGCATACTCGATCTCCATCAAAAAGAGCGGCGCGTCGTCTCCCTTGTTCCGGGACTCGATGGTGAACTTGATGATCACCTCATATTGCTGCTCGCTCGACCGCTTCTTTGCGTCGAGATTGACTTGAACCTTCACGTCGGGCTGCACGTCGCCTTGCACACCCTTTTGCGCAATTACGTTCTCAAAGGAGAGATCGCGGATGAACTGCGCCAGAACTTTCATGTGGGGCTGGACAGGCTGCTGCGCGGCGCCGTTTCCGCCCGCAGGGACGTCAGCGGGCGTGTCGGAAGGCGTGTCGGACATATCGGGCTCCTCAAAGGGCAACAATCGTTGGGCGCGCCATATCAAAGAGCGCGCAGGGTTCAAAGCCTTCCTAATCCGCAGCCGTTAGGGGTCGCCCTTCGTCCAGCCCGATGGTTTTCGGCCGCTGCGCGGCCGTGATTGAGGCGTCGCGCCGGCCTCGGGTGCTGCTCGGGCGCCGGCTTCGGTCACATCCGTGTAATCACCGTCAATCACGCCGCTTTGTCGCGGATTTGTGCCGGTGCGGCCCGGTCTGGGCGTCTGCGCGTGACCATGGGCGCGAAACCCGCCCCGTGGACGTGCGGCATGGACAACCACCCGCCGGCGGAGCCAACGGAACGCGACCTCGCGACAGGCGGGGATCAAAAGCAGAAACCCGATCGTGTCCGTAAAGAAGCCCGGTGTCAGCAAAAGCGCGCCGGAAAACAGGATCATAGCCCCGTGTGCAAGCGGTTCGGTCGGGTCGTTCAATGTCTCGAACGACCCTTGAATCTGACGCAGCACATCACGCCCTTGCCGACGGACGAGCCACGTTCCGAGCACCGCCGTAAGCACCACGATCAGTAGGATCCACCCCAGATCGAGGACCGACCCCAGTTGAATGAACAATGCGATCTCAAGCAAAGGAATGCCGATGAAGAGCGCAAGTAGAAGCATCTTTCCCTCATGGGCCGTTCAAAGCGTTGCGCCATAACGGCCATGGCGCTTCCTGCCGGTGGACTTGGTAGGGCCCCCCGCTTACATAGGTCCAGTGCGGCAATGATGTAAGCGCGTCTGCCGTTGTCGAGACCGTCCCGCGCCCGCTGGTGCGCCCCGCCAAAAAGAGGATGCCATGAGCTCCGCCGTTATTCAGTTGCTGGTCCTTGCTGGCATTGCGATTTTCCTGATCTTGCGGTTGCGCTCTGTTCTCGGCAGCCGGGAGGGCTTTGAAAAGCCGCAAATTCCGGTGGGCGGAAGCAATGAGAACGCCCGTGGGGCCCGACGCGATTTCGAGGTGATCGAGGGCGGTGTTGACCGGGACATTACCGACCATGTCGACGACGGAACGGACGCGGCCAAAGCGCTGGCGGCGATGAAGATGGCCGAGCCCGGCTTTAACGTCGGCGAGTTCCTGCAGGGCGCCCGGGGCGCCTACGAGATGATCCTCATGGCGTTTGAGCAAGGCGACATGGAGAGTGTGCAGGCATTCATCGCAGATGACGTCTTTGAGGCGTTCTCCGATGTGATCAAGGCCCGCGACGACCAGGGCCTGACCATCGAGGCGAATTTTGTGGGCGTGCGCGAGGTGACGTTGACCGACGCCACGTTCGACCGCGACGACCAGACCGGCGAAGTCACGGTTCGGTTCATCGGCGAGCTGACATCTGTTGTGCGCAATGCCGAGGGTGAGATCGTCGAAGGCGATCCCAATGCCATTAAACGCCAAAAGGACGTTTGGAGCTTTGCGCGCAAGATGGGCGCAGGCGATCCAAATTGGCAATTGGTCGCCACGGGCGAATAAGGGCCAGGTTCGGACCGCGTCGGTGCTCTCGTTGCGGTTTAGCGAGATGTCTTGCCGCGGAACCCTGGTCGCTACGGTGCCTCGTTAAGCATGGCAAGGCGGCGGCGCGGCGGCCTGAGCGAGGACGATCTTGAGCTTTGGCGCAAAGTTGCGCAGAGCACCACGCCTCTCAGCCCGAACATCGAACGGCCGACGATCCCGCCGTCTCTGTCCGGTCCGGAGGCTGATCCGCGCGCCCCGAAAAGCCAAACACCGCCAGCCTTCCGCATTGGTGCACGGGCGAACGGGACGGCAAATGCCCACGATCTGTCCCTGCCCATCGAGCGGAGCCTTGCCGCCGCGCCGCTCAGGATGGACAAGAACGTCTTTACTCGGATGAAGCGGGGCAAGCTTCGGCCTGAACGGAAGCTCGATCTGCACGGCATGACGCTGGCGCAGGCACATCCTGCGTTAAACGGATTTATTCGATCCGCCCATGCCGATGGCTGTCGCCTGGTGATCGTCGTCACAGGCAAGGGCAAGTCTGGTAAGGACGAAGGCGGACCGATTCCAACACCGCGCGGCGTTTTGCGGCATCAGGTACCGCAATGGCTGCACGCGCCGCCGCTCAGGCCCTTGGTGCTTCAGGTCACGGATGCACATTTGCGCCACGGTGGATCGGGCGCCTACTACGTTTACCTTACGCGCGGGCCGGGAGGCGGTGCGCGGCCCGGCTGATCGCCAGCACTGTCACCGCCGAGGCAAAGAGAAACCACAAGGCGATCCCGATCATCTGGGTGTCCAAGGCGGCGCCGGCGTCGATCAACACGCCTGTCACGATCGGACCAATCGCCGTACCGAGGACCATGACGGCCGCGGCGATCGCTTTGATGGCCCCGATGTATTCTGTGCCGTAAAACTCCGCCCAAAAGGCGGAAGGCAACGTATGATTGGCGCCGACGCTGAGCGCCATCAGCACCATGCCCGTGGCAACGCCGATTGGGCCAGAGGCTGCAGACAGCACGAGAAAGGCCACGACCATGGGGAGCTGCGCGACCGGCATCAGCCGTGCCGTGCCCACCCGGTCAATCAGGAAACCAGAAAGCAGGGTCACTGCCACAACGCTCAAGGTGTAGATCGGAAAGAGGCTCACGAGCGTGAGATGCGGAACGGCTTTTGTGTCGGCAAAGTGTACTTGGTGAAAAAAGAAGGCCGTTGAAAACGCAGCTGGACCAAGCAGGTAGGGCACCATCGCCCAAAAGAGCCAGTGCTGCAGAGCGTCGGCTCGCGTCCAGCTTCGGCTCTCCATACCGAGCGACCGGCTCTCTGTGGCGACGTCGCGTGGCGTCCTCTCCAAGGCGAGCAATCGACCCAGGAATACAAGCGACACCAGGACGAGCAGCGCGGCGAGAACCCAAAGCCAGCGCCAGCCCGTGACGGCGAGGAGCGCCACAAATGTCAGTGGGAGGATGGCCTCGCCGAGCGCAAAGCCAATCGACGCCACCGAGAGAGCCCGCCCCCGCGTCGCGACAAACCAGCGTGCCATCGCAACCGCTGCGATGTGGGCCAACATGCCTTGTCCCGCCAGGCGCAACGCAAAGACGATGGGCACGAGAAGCCACCAGGCCGGAGAGAGCGCCATCGCAAGGCAAGCGGCCGCCAGCAACGGTAGGACCATGAAAGACAGCGTTCGCACCCGGAACACGTCCGTCAACTGACCTGCCCAGATCATCGCAATGGCCGAGAGAAACGTGCCCGCAGCGTAGATCGTGCCCCAGGCGCCGTGGGACAGGCCAAAAGCCGAGCGGATCTCGCCGGAGAAGATCGAGATGAAGAAGGTCTGCCCGAACGATGAGGTGAGTGTCAGCAGGGCGCCGGCGCTCAGGAAGGCGGCGTTCTCCTTCAGAAAGCGCAGATAGTCCGACATGCCCGAGCCCTACACCAAGCAGCTCGGCCTTTGAACGGGGTCGGTGCGATCCGGCGCGCGCGTTCGCCCGCTCAGAGGACGTAGCGGCTCAAGTCCGCGGACTTTGCCAGTTCGCCAAGGTTTTGCTCGACCATGGCAGCGTCCACCTCAATCGTTTCGCCAGAACGGTCCGGCGCTGCAAAGGACAGCTCTTCGAACACGCGCTCCATCACCGTATAAAGCCGCCGCGCGCCGATATTTTCGACATTGGCGTTCACCTCTGCGGCGATGCGCGCGAGGGCGGCGATTCCATCCTCGGTGAACTCGACGGTGACATCCTCTGTCCCCATCAGAGCGGTGTATTGGCGCGTGAGCGCGTTGTCCGTCTCAGTCAGGATGCGGACGAAATCGGCCTCGGTCAGCGCCCGAAGCTCGACCCGGATCGGAAGCCGGCCCTGCAGTTCGGGCAAGAGGTCGGACGGTTTGGAGATGTGAAACGCGCCCGAGGCGATGAAGAGGATATGGTCCGTCTTCACCGTGCCATGCTTGGTCGACACCGTCGTACCCTCGATCAAGGGCAGCAGATCGCGCTGCACCCCCTCACGGCTCACTTCGCCGCCGCGCGCGTCCGAGCGGGTGGCGACCTTGTCGATCTCGTCGAGAAAGACGATGCCGTTTTGCTCGACGGCCTCCAACGCGCGGGTCTTGACTGCCTCGTCGTCGAGCAGTTTGTCCGCCTCCTCCGCAAGGAGCACGTCGTAGCTATCGGCCACGCGCAGCTTTTTGCGCGTCGTCTGTCCGCCGAACGCCTTGCCAAAGATCTCGCCAAGATTGACGCCGCCCATGCCTGCGCCCGGCTGTCCGGGGATCTCGAACATCGGCATTTGCGGTGCGGCGTCGGCAACTTCAAGCTCGACCTCATAATCGTCGAGTTCGCCGGATTTCAGCTTACGCCGAAACATCTCACGCGTCTGTTCGCGCGCATCCGCCCCCGCCAGCGCCTCGATCACCCGGTCTTCGGCATTGGCATGTGCGCGGGCGCGGACATCATCCCGCATATGCTCGCGCGTCATCGCGATCGAGGCATCGGCCAGGTCGCGCACGATCTGCTCGACGTCACGCCCGACATAGCCGACTTCGGTGAACTTCGTCGCTTCGACCTTGATGAACGGCGCGCGTGCTAGCTTGGCCAGCCGGCGCGAGATCTCGGTCTTGCCGACGCCGGTAGGCCCGATCATCAGGATGTTCTTGGGATAGACCTCTTCGCGTAGGTCTTCGTCCAATTGCCGCCGGCGCCAGCGCGACCGCAGCGCGACCGCAACGGCGCGTTTCGCGTCCTTCTGCCCGATGATAAAGCGGTCGAGCTCAGAGACGATCTCGCGCGGGGTCAGGTCTGTCATGCGCTAGGTCTTTCGGTCAAAAGCGTCCAGGGCGGCAAGCGGTTCTTCCCCGGAAAGGCGGGGAGCGCGCGCATCAGCCCGCCGCGCAGCCGTTCCCACGACGCGCCGAGGAGGACGAGCCCAAGCCCGAGCAGGAGGATCGCAAGCATCGCCTGATCTTCGAGCACGACGAGCGACAGCGCGACGACATAGCCGACGCCTGCGACAAGGAACGACCGCCGGTCGATCACGACGGCAAACAGGGCCAGCAAGGCCAGAAAGCCCACGAGCAGGAGCTGCGAGGTCGCTGAGCCATCGAAAAAGAGCGTCAGCGCCACGGTGTTGACGATAGCAGGTGCCGCGATGACGTGGAGCCAAAAGCCTGTTTGCGCGCGCCGCGTGACGCGGTGCGGGTCCGACATGTCAAAGGCGAGCGCCACGCTGAGGCCGGCAACGCCGAGCACGATTGTCAGCCACGCAAACGGGCCGTCGGCCGAGAGCAGAAAGAGGTCCTGCGGCTCGGGTATATCGGCGCCGCGCAGGATCAGCGCCGAGCCCGCCGTCGCAAAGACGCCAAGCGCCACCAAAGCCATCGCAAAGGGGATGCGAAACCCCGCATACCAAGCGATCATCGCCGCCGTCGCGAGGCCCCCGGTCATGACCGCGCGTTCCTGAAAGTTGAGCCCAAATTGCCAACCGAGGCTCGCGCCGAGCTGCAACGCCGCAAGGCTGAACATGATGGTTAACGCGATCGACGGCGCGATCATGCGGCGCTTGAGCGTAAAATACGCGGCGAGCCCTGCCGCCGTCGCCATGGTGATCCCAGCATAGAGGGCAAAGCTGGCCGTGGTCGGCCCGAGCGAGGTCAGCGCCGAGGCGCCGGTGATGCCCATCCATCCTGCGTAAAGGATGACGAGGCCCACGACGATAAAGATCTCGTTGAAGCCCTTGAAGAGTTCGAAGGGCTCGTCGAGGCCGCCTGTTCGTTCGCGCACGCCCTGCCGTTCCTCTGAGAGCACGAGGACGGAGGCGGCTTGTGCTTCCGTCAGCATCCCGGCGGCGACCGCGGCGCGGAGATCGTCGCGGCTGAGGCTCATGCCGCGATCCGCTCAACGGTGAGCTGGCCGTTGGTGTAGACGCAGATGTCCGCCGCGATCGCCATCGCCTGCCGGGCCACGTCCTCGGCCGCTAGCTCTGTCGCCATCAGCCCGCGCGCGGCGGCAAGCGCAAAGTTTCCGCCCGATCCAATGGCGGCCACGTCGTGTTCGGGCTCCAAGACATCGCCCGCGCCGGTGACGACGAGCAGCTCCGATCCGTCGGTCACGATCAGCATCGCCTCGAGCTTTTGCAGGTACTTGTCGGTGCGCCAGTCCTTGGCAAGCTCGACACAGGCGCGTTGCAACTGCCCCGGCGTGGCTTCGAGCTTGGCCTCGAGCCGCTCAAGAAGCGTAAAGGCATCCGCAGTCGAACCTGCAAAGCCCGCAACCACGTCGTGTCCGCCGGGCGACAGCCGCCGCACCTTGCGCGCCGTCCCCTTGATCACGGTCTGGCCGAGGCTGACCTGCCCGTCGCCCGCGACGACGACCTCGCCGCCGCGCCGCACCCCGATGATCGTCGTCCCGTGCCAGCCGGGAAACTCCACCTCTGCCATGCAATCCTCCGTCCCCGCTATATGGACCGCGCCCCGTGAAGGCACAACCACGCGTGCCATTGCGTGCTACGCGGCTACGACGCGCGCACGCCTGACCCGTCCTTCTTGCTTAAGATACCGAGACTTTTTCTTTGCCGCGCCCGCCCCTCCGCCGACGTCGTGTGGGGACACGAAAAAGGGGCGCCGAAGCGCCCCCGCTTGATCCCGTAGGCTGCAAACGGTTAGATCGCGCCTTCGATCCAGCTTTGCAGAGCGGCCTTTGGCGCGGCGCCGGTCTTGTTGGAGACGACCTCGCCGTCCTTGAAGAGAAACAGCGCCGGGATCCCACGCACGTTGAGGGAGGAGGCCACGGCCATGTTCTCGTCGACATTGACCTTTACGACCTTCACCTTCCCCGCCATCTCTTCGGAAATTTCCTCAAGCGCTGGGCCGATCTGCTTGCACGGGCCACACCATTCCGCCCAAAAGTCCACCACGACCGGCAGGTCGGATTTTTTCACTTCGGCGTCGAAGCTGTCGTCAGTCACGGCATGTGTCGGCATCGGGGGCTCCTGCGGGCTTGGAGGGCGGTGTTGGGCGGGCAACCTATGAACGGGGCCGAGGCCCGTCAAGCGGCAGGTCCCTTCACCTCGCCGTGTAGATCCGCACCGGTGCGGGAGAGGGCCGCGGCGGTCAGGGCCGCCGGAAGGCGCATGAGCGCGGCGGTTTTCGTCCAAAGAAGCGCCGTTTCCACGCAACGATCGGGATAGATCTCGGCGAGCGCGGCCGCATAGGCGCCCATCTGCCGGAGCAGGCCTTCGGGCACATCCGATGGCGTCTCGGGCACGACGGTATTTGTCTTGAAGTCCACCGCAAGCACGCGGTCGTCACAAACCAGAAGCCGGTCGATCTGGCCACTGAGCCTGCGTGTGCCAAGCTCGGCCAGGCGGGCCGTGACGCCGACCTCGCTGAGGGCAGAGGGCGCAAATAGCGGCGCAAGTTCCGCGTTTTGCAAGACGCGCGCGGCTTCGTCGAGATCGGCTGGCGGGCAAAGATCGGGCGCGCAGAGCATGGCGGCGCGGTCGGCCCAGGTCGCGGTAGGGTGCCCGGGGAGGTGTTCGAGCAAGAGGTGAATGCGTGTGCCGCGCGCTTTGGCCTCCGCCTCACTCAGCCCCGCCTCACTTAGCCCCGCCTCAGTCGACCCCGCCTCGCCGGAAAGCACTTTGGCGCCACCCAGATCGGAGGCGGCAAGTCTCTGCTCCGGGCGGGGCGGCGCAGGCGCGGATCGCGTCAACCAGGCAGAGAGGTTCGGCGCGGTCTTGGTCTCGGCGGCGTTCAACCCGGCGCGCGCCGCACCCGGCCAATCGAGGCTCTGCAAGACGCGCTTGCCTGCTCCGTCCTCTGCGCCGCCTGCGCGATCAAGGCCTGCTTCGATCCGGCGATACCAGCTTTCCTCGGACGCCTTGCCTGATCCGGCGACAACCAGCCATTGCTCGGCCCGGGTCATGGCAACATAGAGCAGCCGGCGCGCCTCCTCGCGCTGCTTGACGATCTCGCCCTCGCGCAGATCGGTCAAGAGCCGCGGAGCCTCTGCCTTTGTCACCGACCAGAGGGCCGTCCCGTCCGCATCCCGCAGGATCTTGTCGCCATACTGCGATTGCCGGCGCTGATCGGCCGTGTCGGGAAGGATCACGATCGGCGCTTCGAGCCCTTTCGCCCCATGTACGGTCATCACCCGGAGCTTCGTGCTGCGCGCCTCCGCTTGGCGCTTGACGTTGGCCGACTGCGTCTCCTGCAACGCGAGGAATCCTGTGAGGCTCGGAACATCCGTCCGTTCATGGGCAAGCGCACGGGCCAGAAGCGCGTCGATCCCGTCGCCCGCCTCGGGCCCCAGCCGCGCGACGAGCCGCCGCCGCCCGTCATGCACGGTGAGGATCCGTTCGAGAAGCTCGTAGGGGCGCAGGTAGTCCGCCGCGTCGCGCAGATCGGCAAGCATCGCGTGAGTTTGGGGAAAGGCATCCGCCTGTCGGCGCAGGCTCGCCCAGAGATGCGCCTCTTTCCGCCCGGCGGCGAGGTTGTAAAGCTCTGCCTCGCACCAGCCGCAGAGAGGCGAGCGGAGGATTGTCGCGAGCGACAGGGAGTCCTCGGGCAGATCGAGAAAGGCGAGAAACGCGGTCAGATCCCGCACGGCAAGCTCTTCGCCGAGCTTGAGGACATCCGCGCCCGCCACGTCGAGCCCGGCTGCTTTGCAGGCACGGATCGTTTCGTGAAAAAGGGTGCCCCGGCTTTGAACGAGGATCAGGATATCGCCCGCTGTCACCTTGCGTGCGGTTCTGTCCTCATCCAAGAGCTGCCCCTCGGCGACCATATGCCGGGCGGCTTCGGCCACTTCACGCGCGAGTTGGGCGTGGTGATGTTCCGGGCTGATCCGGTCCACCGGGTCGTACCAATGGGTCTCGTCCTCTTTCTCAGGCTTTTCGATCAGCGGCCAAAGCTCCACGCGGCCCGGCAGCTCGGCCTTGAAGGCGCGGTGTTGGACGCGCTCGCCGAGCCCTTGCTCGCCCGTCGCCGCAAAGACCGCATCGACCAACCGCAGGATCTCGGGCGCAGAGCGAAAGGAATACTCAAGCTCCAGCGGGACGAGGCCGACATTGATCCGGTCCAGCCGCTCGGCGAACGTGTCCTTCATGCGAAAGAAGCTCTCGGGCTCGGCCCCCTGAAACGAGTAGATCGATTGTTTGACGTCGCCGACGACGAAAAGCGTCCGCTCTCCTGGTGCCGCCAGCCCCTCTCCGGCGGTGAACTCCCGCGTCAAAAGCTCGATCACGCGCCACTGCGCGGGGCTCGTATCCTGCGCCTCGTCGACAAGCAGGTGGTCGATCCCGCCATCGAGCCGGTAGAGAACCCAATCGGCGATGCCACGCTTTGAGAGCAGGTGCTCGGTGCACTCGATGAGGTCGTCAAAGTCGAGAAGTCCCTGCTCCGTCTTGGCGTGGCGATAGGCCGGGAGGAAGCGCGCGGCGAAGCGATGCGCGGTGTGGGTGTGCCGGGCCGCCTTGAACGCGCGAAGCTGCTCTGCCGCATCGCAAACGCCGTTCGCCAGTATGTCGAGCGCGTCCGCCTCGGGACCAAGTGCGGCGCGCGCGCCCTTTGTCAGGAGCCGATCGGGCACGCGGCTCCGGTCCGCGACCAAGAGCCCGTCGCACAGCGCCTCAAAGCGCGCGCGGTTGGTGGAGGCCCCTGCGGCGCGCGTCAGAAGCCCCGCAAGCTTGGCCATGCGCTTGCCATCGTTCGCGATTGCGCCCGCCATGCGGCGCAGGTGATCGACCGACACATCTCGAAGCGGATGGGCGCGCATGCCCTCTTCCGAGGCGTCTGACGGCAGCCCGAAACGCATGAGTGTCGCCTGCCAATCGGGTTGCGGCGGAAACCCGTGCCGGTGCCGCTGTAGCGCGTTGCAAAGCGGGCCGAAACCTTCGTCAGAGATCAGCGCCGCCATCTCGGCGACGCTGTCCTGCTCCTCCTGCGCGAGCCGGTCGAGCACCTGTTGTTGGACCTGCTCTGTCATCCGATCGTCCATCTCGCGAAAGCTCGGAGACAGGTCCGCCTCCAATGGAAAGCGGCGAAGGATCGCGGCGCAAAAGGAGTGGATCGTCTGGATTTTGAGCCCGCCTGGCGTCTCGATCGCGCGGGCAAAGAGCCGGCGCGCCTCTGCCAGCAAGGGCGCGCTCGGTGCGGCGTCTACGCCAAGCTCTGCCAGCGTCGCCGCCAGCGCGCCATCCTCGGCCATCGACCAGGCGCCCAGCCGATCGAAAAGCCGGTTCTGCATCTCGCTCGCGGCGGCCTTGGTGTAGGTCAGGCAGAGCACGTTTTGCGGGGCCGCGCCGCGCAAAAGAAGGCGGGCCACACGATCCGTCAGGACCCGTGTCTTGCCGGAGCCCGCATTGGCCGAGACCCATGTCGAGGCGCCGGGATCTGCCGCCTCGACCTGCCGCTCGCTGGCCGCGTCGCGCTCGACAGGCCGCGTCATTCGGGCGGTCCCACGTCTTGCGGCTCGGGCTGATCCGACAGGTCCCACTCGCCGTGGCGCGACAGGTGATCGTAATCCCCGGCGAATTGCATGCGCTCGGCCGCGCGCTGGGCGGTATAGCCCTGCGCGCGCTCGGCGTAGCGCGCGACGAGCCGGGCGAGCCCGTCAAGCGCCAGGTCCGGCGCGTGTGCGCCGCCGGGCGCGGAGAGCGGGATCTCCCGGTCCAGGCCTGACGGGCCGAGCGACAGATATGTCATCTCGTGGACCGGTCCGGCATCCAAGCCGCTGAACGCGCCGCGCTCGACCATTGCAGCCTCCAAGAGGAGCTGCTTTTCGAACAGCAGCACCTGCTTTTCGCTGGGCGGCGTGCCGGACTTGTAGTCGCGCACGGCGAAGGCGCCGGCCGCATCCCGGTCGATCCGGTCGGGCTTTGCCGTCAGCGTGAACGGTGGATCGGCCAATGCAAGCGCTCCGCGCTGTTCGATCAGGACGGGCTCCCACCTCGCAAGGCGGGCGCGTTCACTGGGAAGGATCCGGTCCGCCGCTTGCATAAGGCGCGCATGCCAGAGCGTTCGGATCGGCCGGTCTGTGCTCAGCCGAGCAAGGTGGTCCCGCGCCGCCGCATCGAGCGCTTGGCGCGCCGCAACTTCATCGTGCCGCCACGCCGCACGCTTCGCCAAGAACGCCTCCATCACAGCGTGCAGCGCGATCCCCCGCTCGCGCGCGTCGCCGATCGGCAGGAGAGGGGCCAGCCGTGTCAGCCCGAGGACGTACTGCGCATAGATCGCGTAGGGGTCGCGGATGAGCGTGGTGATCCGGGTGACCGAGAGCGCCTTTGGCCGCGCCGCGACGGGCGGACGCGGCGCGGGGCGCCGAGCAGGGGGCACCATGCGGGGCGGACGCTCAAGCTCTTGGGCAAGGGCGAGCGCGCGCTGACCACGCTCCGCCATACCGTCCAGCGCCTCCGCACCCTCCTGCCCCAGGCCGCGCAAGAGCGTCGTCAAGCGATTGAGCCAGCGAGACGGCACTGTCGCCGCTTCGGCGTCGCGCAGGGCGCGCGTCAGCAAAACCTTGGGCACGGCGATCGCCTGCTGAAAGTCGTGGGCGGCGAGGCCGATTTGCCGCTCGGGCAGCAGAAGCCCAGACTGCGCGCGCATGGCACGGTTGAGCCAGGGGTCTGGCACGGGCAAGGCGGGCCACGTGCCGTCGTTTAGGCCGGCAAGAATGGCCAGATCCAACGCTCCGACGCGGGCCTCCAGCGTGCCCCAGATCATCACGTCCGGATGCGGGAGGCGCGGGTCGGTTACGGGGATGCGTGCAAGATGCTCGCTCACCAAATCGGCGTAGCGGCGCACTGAAAGTGCCCCGTCATAGGCGGGCGCTGCTTTGGACAGCGCCTCCATCGCAGCGCGGGCCGCCGTGCCTGTCACCTCGTGCCAGAGCGCCCCGCTGCCGGCGCCGTCCGCCCCGCGAGCAATCCTTTCAGCGAGGTCGAGATGGGCCGCGACGCGGCTCGCCAAGGACGTTGCGTCAACAGGTGTGAGCAGGCTGGCGACCCACATCGCCCAGTCGGCAAAGGCCGGTTTCGGTGTGTCGCAGGCTCCGTCTGTCCCCGCGCTTGGCGCGGCGAAGCGATGGAGCGTGTCGGCATCGGGCGCGCTGACGGCCTTGCGGCGCAAAAAGAGCTCAAGCTCGCGCGTCGCCAAAAGATGCGCGCCACGGTCACCCCCGGTGGCCGCCAGCGGGTGCTTCAGGATGGCAAGCACCTCGGGCAGCAGGAGCGAACCGCCCATCAGCCTTGCGCTCATGCGCAAGAGACGGCCCGGCGGCGTCTGCTGGAGGGGTGTACCGCCGCTGTCATCCGGCTCGATCCCCCAACGGGCGAGCGCTGCGGCAACCTGACGGCTGAGGTCGCGATCGGGCGTGATCAGCGCGGCCCGCTCCCCCGTCTCAACCGCCTCGCGCAGACGCACTGCGATTGCTCTGGCTTCGAGCCGCGGGCTCGGCGCTTCGAGAAGCGCCATGCCGGCGGTCGCCTCGACCAGCTGCGGCAATTCTCGGGCCGCACGACGCCACCGATCGGTCACCGGCGCGGGACAGAGGGCGAGGCTGAGGAGTGCATTGCGCTTTGGGTCCGGGGCGCTGTCTGCCTGCGACCAGGGTTCCACAGCGCTGGGCTCAAGCCCGAGTGCACGCATCAACGCGCGAAAACGGTATTGCGGATGGTCCTCTGCGGCGACGCCAGTGTCGAGGGCCGTCCAGTGGCTTTCGGGCATGCCAAAGTCAAATCCTGGGAGGATCACCGCGCCGTTCGGCAGACGCGCCACGGCCGCCATCAAAATCCGGGTCGCCCCGCGGGAGCCTGTGGACCCCGCGACGATGAAAGGGCCCGGCGGCGCAGCGTCGCGCCAGCCCTCCAGAACCGCCTGGACGATGCGGCGCCGTTGAGCCTCGCTTCCCGGCAGCCGACCGTCGGTCGCGGCGACATAGTCATAGGCGGCGCTGACGATGGAACGGCTTCGCTGCCAGTGGGCTGAGAGATCCCCGACGTCGAGCAGATCGAGCGTCGCCTTGCCCGCTCCTTCCCCTTCGAGTTCGTCGATCAGATCGGCGAGGCTGTGGGCAAGGTCGAAGAGCGCGGCCTTCGGGGCGATATCGGGCGTGGCGTCTGTCAGCGCGTCAAGGAGGCGCGCAAGATGCAAGACAAGCGTGAGCCGCGGCATCGCTTGCGGCACGGGCAGGCCCACCGCCAGGGGCCCAAGGTCCGACACGGGCAGGATCTTTGGCAACAGGCGCGCCGGCCCGGCCTCGAAACAGGCGCGCAGGCGACGCGCCATCCGGCCGGCATTCACGATGATCGTCATGCGGCCCCAGACCTCGGCCGCGGCGCCGGCATATCGCGCTTCAAGACCGCCAAGCACCGCCTCTGCAAAATCCGCCCCGGGGGGCACGCCGTAAAGACGGGGCGTGCTCATGGAGCATTCACTCTGGCGGCGCGCAGCATCGCTTCCGCCTCGGCAATGCCTTCGGGATGGCCGACATCGCACCAACACCCGGGATGGACAGCGCCGAAGAGCCGGCCATCGCGTGCCATCTCGTCCCAGATCTCGTTGAGGGAGAAGATGCTATCGGTGCGCGCGGCGATCCGGTCTGTCTTGAGGATCTGCGCGCCGGTGTAGACGGCGTCACCGCCACGCTCGAGCCTCCCACGGTTTGTGAGCGTGAAGTCGCCACCCCGACGCCGTCCATTTGCCCGCTTGGGCGGGACGGTAAGAAGAAGCGCATCCATCCGGGCAGGCTGCCACGCCGCGCGGAGTGTTAGGAGCGGGTTCGGCCCCGTCCAAACGGCGTCCGAGTTGAGCGTGAAGACCGGACCCGGACCAAGGTCACCCAGCGCGTGGCGCAGGCCGCCCCCGGTATCGAGGAGATCCGGTGCTTCATTGAGGACCGCGATGTCGGCCTGGCTTTGGAGATGCGCCGCGATCTGATCGCCCAGGTAGTGCGCATTGACGACCCGTCGGCTCAGCTTGACCGCATCGGTCAGCGCAAGCGCGTGGTCGAGAAGGGTCCGCCCTGCAACCTCGATCAGGGGCTTCGGCCGGTGCGCGGTTAGCGCGCCCATTCGCGTGCCAAACCCCGCGGCGAAGATCATGATGGCATCGGGCATCAGGACGATGCGGCGCGCAGCCGGTTCAACACGTCCGGCGTGGGCACCGGCAAGCTCTCGGAAACGACCGCGCGCAGGGCGGCACAAGCCGGATGTGCGAGCGTCTCCTCGATATGCGCCCATACGCGGGGGATGAGGTCGATGTAAGCGGGCTTGCCGTCCCTCAGGGACAGCCGGGCAAAGACCCCAAGAATGCGGAGATTGCGCTGGGCGCCGAGAACCGCGCAGGCGGCGGTCAGCGACGCCAGATCGCGCCCTGTGCCCTTGGCGTAGCGTGCAAGCATGTCTGCGCGCATGTCTGCGGAGACGTCGCGGCGGGCATCGCGGAGGAGCGAGATCAGATCATAGCCGCGATGACCCGCCGCGGCGTCCTGAAAATCGAGGAGGCCGACGCGTGCAAGACCCGACCGGTGCGGCAGCCAAACGAGGTTCTCCGCGTGATAGTCGCGAAGGACCATCACATCGGCGTCCTCGGCTTGGGCGAGCAGGGCGTCGCGGCATGTCGCGGTGAGGCGCGCTTCGAGACCCGCCGCGCGCGGCGTGCCAAGGGCGCCCGGGCGGTACCACTCGGTGGCGAGGGCGGCCAAGGGCGCCATGTCGGCCGGGCCGTACTGGGGCAGGGCTGGGTCAGGGGCGCGCGTATGGAGTGTCACCAGAAGGTCGATCGCGGCCGCGTAGATCTCCCGCTCGCAGACCGGTCCTTGCCGGACGCGCCGCGCGTAAAGATCGTCCCCCAGATCTTCGAGCAACAAGAGGCCGGCCGCCGTGTCTTCGGCAAGAATGCCAGGCGCAGAGAGCCCGTATTCGCGCAGCAACGACGCGACATCTCGGAACGGGACCACGTCTTCGCCCCTGGCCGGGTCGGCATCCATCAAGACCGACGTTCCCCGGCCTGCCAGGCTGAGCCGTTCATATCTCCGCGCGGACGCGTCACCGGCGAGCGGCGCGCGCTTTGCATGGCCCCAGCCGGCAGCCGCAATAAAGCCGGCGATTTGCGCATCGCGCGAGGCAAGGGGCGTAGACGCATCCATCACGCCGTGACCATGGCGTCGCGCAGGAAACGCGCGCGCCCGGCGGCTTGGGCGCTCGGGTCGAGCAGGGTCGCCTGCCGCCCGTCGCCCCGTAGCCGAAGCGAGAGGCCCAGTGCGCCGTTGGGCGCAAGCGAGGCCAGCCGGTCGGGCCACTCCACGAGGCACAGAGCTGTGCCGAAGGCGCTGTCGAGGCCGAGTTCGGCGAGTTCTGACGTGTCGCCGAGGCGATAGAGATCGGCATGGACGATTTCGCCGCCGCCGATCTCATAGCTCTGGACAAGCGTGTAGGTGGGCGAGGGCACGTCGGGCTGCGGGGCGCCGGCAGCCGCGGCGCGGGACTGGATCAGTGCGCGGGCGAGGTGGCTCTTGCCGGCGCCAATCGGCCCATCGAGGAGGAGCGTGTCGCCGAAGTCGAGGCTTTGCGCAAGGCACGCGCCAAACCTGGCGGTTGCCGCCGGATCGGCGAGGTCGAGGGTCAGAGCCGTCGGAGCAGGCGCGCGTGTAGACACAACCGCGAGAGTACCCGGTCGTTCGGTCACCGCAAGGCGGGAATGCCCACCATCGGGGATAAGCGACAGAGCCGCGGGCGCGCGCGCATCTCAGCGGCGCGCGGGCTTCGGCGCCTCGACGTGCTCTGCCGGAGCGCCGGGCGCACCGGCGCTTCCATTGACGCGTGCGGGTGTTTCTGAGCGCAAGGCCCCGTCCGCGGCATCGGGTGCGCTGACATGGAGGCGGCCGGCGCTGCGTGCATCGGACATCTTGGTGAAACCGACTAGGAGCGCGTTGCCTTCGAGCGGGACGACCCGTGCTGCGAGCGCGCGGCCGTCCTTGCGCCAGACTTCGCCGCGCCATGTTTTGCGCTCGCCGGGCGGCCGAGTGGCCTCGCGCAGGACAGACCAAAGCGGTGTCGGCTGGCTCGTCTTCTGCCAATGCTCGGCGGCGTCCTGCAAGGTCATTGGCCCGATCAGCGTATCCGAAGACGTCTCCCAGAGCGCTTCATAGGCCTGGTTGCACAGAACGAGATCGCGCGACGCCGAAAATACCGCAATCGCCTCATCGAGGCTGTCGACGACCGCTTGCCCAAGTTCGAGCTCGGAGCGGAAGCGGCGCGTGAGCGAAACCTCGGACGTGATATCCTGAATTAGAAAGGCCAGTGCGCCGTCCGGATGCGGGCGGCCGGTCACGCGCAAAGTCGTGCCGTCGGGCAGGGCCCATGTCTCGATATGGGTGCCGTGCGCCGAGGCATGCTCCAATTCGGAGATCTTACGCCGCCAATCCCGGTAATCCTTGGGTTCCGGCATCCGCCGCGCCTCGCGGAGCTGATCGAGAAAGTCAAAGAGGGAGGGCCGACGGCTCAAAAAGAGAGGCTGGAGCTTGGTCAGATCCGTGAGGGCTGGATTAAACGTTGCCAGGCGCCGATCCTTGTCAAAGACGGCGAGGCCGATTGGCAGATGCGCGAAGGTCTTTGTCAGCGTCTGCACGAACTCGTGCAGCTGCGCTTCAGCGCGCACGAGGTTGTCGCCGGGAAGGGCAAAGACCATGTGGCCTTCGGCCAATTCGCGGCGATAGGCGATGAAATGCGTGTCGCGGACGGTCAGGTGATCCGCGTCCGCGGGCATCGTCAACGACAGTTTTTCGGGCAAGCCCGCCTTAGGCCTTTTGCCATTGCGCCACGGCGCATCCTTAAAGAGCTGCGGCAGCGGCCAAGACAGCGTTTCGCTTTTGGGATCGGCGGCCAGCGCACGCTCGACATAAGCCGAATTGGCCCAGCGCACGGCCCCCGCGGCATCCTCCTTCCAGACGAGGAGAGGCGCGCCATCCACGGTGCCGCGCAGTTCGGCCAGCTCTTCGTTGAGGGCAGCAAGGCCCAGCCCTTCGAGCGCGCCGCCCTCGCCCGGTCCCGCCTCATCAAGCTCGATCCGCGTGAGCCCGGCGCGCCATTCTGCGCGCAGACAGCCCGACCCATCTTCGGCTTCTAATTCGATCCGTTGCTGTTCTCCGAGCGTGCTCAAATGTTCGCCAATGTCGGGAAACCGGCTGCCAAGCGCCGCCTGGAGGCGCGGCCACGCGGTCATCCGCTCTGGCCCGGTTTCCAGCACGCGATGGGCGGCTGGCGTTGCGTCGACCAGGGCTTCGTCCTCGAAGAGAAAGGCCACGCTTTGTCCCGTCGCGTCGAAGGGCGTCCAACTGATCCGCCGGGGCGGCGCCAGCCAAGACATCAGCAGCAGCGCGGCGACGGCACAGAAAAGGGCCGACGCGATGACCATGACTGCAAGCGCGACGTCCAGTTCCTGCATAAGAGCATCCGATCCGCGTAGCGAGAGCTTCTAGCACGCGGCATCCCTTCCGCGGCGCTGCGAGGAGGATGCTTCGGATTGGTTAAATTGTCGTTAAATTTGATCGACCCACCGCCAGCGGCGCGGCGATGGGCGGGACTATGCCGACCCTTTTCGACCGGTCTGCGGCCGCTTTCGACCTAGCCGATCTGGATCGGCCGGTTTTGCCCCAGCGCGCGTCCGGCCGTACCGCTTTCGGCGGCGATCTTGCCCTTGGGCCAGGTCACTTCGACAAGCGCACCTGAGCGCTCGGGCCGGCGCGCCCGAGGCTGCGCGGGGTCGGAGCCGTTTTCGAAGGTGAGTTCCGCGCCCGAGCGTTCAAGCAGGGTCTTGGCGATAAAAAGGCCCAGCCCCATACCTTCGTATTCCGGACGTTGCCGACGATCCGCCGCGCTACGCCGCGCGCGCATGAACGGATCGCCGATCCGGCTTAGGACGTGGGGTTGAAACCCATCGCCGTCATCGGCGATCCGGATTGTGATCGTGTCTTTGCCCCAACGGGCATCGACCCAAACGGTCTTGGAGGAGAAATCGACCGCGTTCTGCACGAGGTTGCGCAACCCGTGGATGATCTCGGGCCGGCGGTAGATCGACGGCTGGCGGCTCTCTCCGCCTTGCTCGGGTGCGACGTCAAAGCGGATATCTTTGCCGCGATCCCGATGCGGCTCGGCGGCCTCGCGGATGACGCTATCAAGTGGCGCCTGGCGCATATGCAGATCGTCTTTGCCGGCGCGTCCCATGGAGCGGAGAATGTCGCGGCACTGATCAGCCTGATCCCGGATCAGCTCTGCATCCTCGCGCAGCAGCGGCTGACCGTTGAGCTCGTCGATCAGCTCGGCCGAGACCAGCTTGATCGTCGCAAGCGGCGTGCCGAGCTCATGCGCAGCAGCGGCGACCACCCCGCCGAGATCAGTGAGCTTTTGTTCGCGCGCCAGGGCGAGTTGCGTTGCCAGGAGCGCCTCGGACATGGTGTTGACCTCGGTCGATACGCGCCTGGCGTAGAGCGCGAGAAAGACAACGCCGATCACGATCGCCATCCAGAAGCCGAAGCGGAAGAAATCCGGCATCTGCAGGATCTCGTCCGTCGCCGTACGAAGCGGAATGTAAACGAAGGTTAGGATCGTCACGAGGACCACCGCCACGCTTGCCAGGATTGCCGCCGATTGCAGGCGCAGCGCGGTCGCGGCGATGGTCACCGGGGTCAGGACCAGAAGCGCAAAGGGGTTGTTGAGACCCCCTGTCAAGAACAGCAGGAACGTCAGCTGCGCCACGTCGAAGAGGAGCGTCAGCGTTGTCTCTTCCTCGGAGAGCCGCTTGCTCTCGGGATAGACGAAGATCGCCACGAGGTTGGCCATGATTGCAGCGCCGACGGCGAGGTAGCAGAGCGCGACGTTGAGCTGAATGCCGAAATAGTGACGAGCGGTTTCGATGGCAGCCAGTTGCCCAACCACCGCGATCCATCGCAAAACGATCAGTGTTCGCAGCCGAACCCAGTGGCTGCGCGACATTTCGTCAAACACCGGGAGCGTTGGTTCGTCCATGCCCGTCCCTACATCAGGTGTGTTACACTGTTATCGCGCGGAGCGCTGCCCGCAACCGGGCCAACGCGCCACGTTTCGCAGACCAAGAGAGAGGACACGAGCCCAATGTCGACGCGCCTTTTTGCCCTGGTTGCCGGAACCGTCGCCGTCATTGTGATTGCCGGAACAATGGCGTTTCTCGCCTTTAGCCCGCGGGAGAGCGCGGCGGCTATGTGCAACGCTGGGACGGTGGCCGGCGAGATGGGCGGACCCTTTGAACTCGTCTCCGAAACGGGCGAGACCGTGGCCAGTTCCGAGGTCATAACAGAACCTGCGCTGATCTACTTCGGCTATACCTTTTGCCCCGATGTCTGCCCGCTGGACACCGTGCGCAATGTCGAAGCGGTCGAGATCCTCGATGAGCGGGGCATGTCAGTAAAGCCGGTCTTCATTTCGATCGACCCGGCGCGCGATACGCCCGAGGTCGTCGATGACTTTACCGCCAACCTGCACCCCAAGATGCTGGGGCTGACGGGGTCGGACGCGCAGGTGCGCGCGGCGAGCCAAGCCTACCGCACCTATTTCAAACGGCACGATGACGGCGACGATGAGTTTTACCTCGTTGACCATTCGACGTTCACCTACCTCGTGCTTCCGGGCGACGAGATGGCAGGCTTCTTTCGGCGCGAATTGAGCGGTGCACAACTTGCCGACCAGGTCCAATGCGTCCTTGAGAACACGTAAAAACTGGGTGATTCGGCCGGTCTCTAGTACAATTTGACGCAGTGAATGCGGCTCTCTAACGTTATCTGAATGATTGCGAATGGGAGGAACCGCATGGCTGACAGCGAGCTTCAGGAACTGGGCGAGGATAAGTCGCTTCTGATCGTGGATGACGACGAACCGTTCCTGCGTCGCCTGGCCCGCGCAATGGAAAAGCGCGGCTTTGAGCCTGAGCTCGCGCAATCGGTCGCCGCCGGACAGGCGATCGCAACGGCCCGTCCGCCCGCCTATGCTGTTGTCGACCTGCGGCTGGAAGACGGAAACGGGCTCGACGTCGTCGAGACGATCCGGGAAAAGCGGCCCGAGAGCCGCGTCGTCGTGCTGACCGGATATGGCGCGATTGCGACAGCCGTCGCCGCCGTCAAGATAGGCGCCACCGACTATCTCTCCAAGCCCGCCGACGCGAACGACATTACCGCCGCATTGCTGTCGCGCGGCGACGAGCTTCCGCCCCCACCCGACAATCCGATGTCGGCTGACCGGGTCCGCTGGGAGCATATCCAGCGGGTCTACGAGCTGTGCGACCGCAACGTGTCTGAGACGGCGCGGCGCCTCAACATGCACCGCCGCACCCTTCAGCGCATCCTGGCCAAGCGCAGCCCGAGGTGATCGATGCGGTGCGGGGTGGCGCCGTCCTGGCACTCCTTGCGCTGGGCGGGTGCAGCAGTGCGGACGCTTTAAGATCGGACCTCACCGTAGCCCCTACATCCGAGGGACTCGACATTGTGCCGACGGGGCGGGAGATCGGGTTT
Source organism: Pseudomonadota bacterium (assembly GCA_038745585.1). GTDB lineage: Bacteria > Pseudomonadota > Alphaproteobacteria > Rhodobacterales > Rhodobacteraceae > HLUCCA09. The sequence continues at coordinate 377,962 of JBCDLH010000001.1, read as the reverse complement.
GGCCGATTTCAGCCAGGCGTGATCGAGGCGGTAAGTCGCGTCTTTGGGCGCGCGCCGTCCCGCGTCCTCGGACGGATCGACTGCCCTGGCGGGTCGATGACCGAGGTCGCGTGGCCTCGCGACGACCTGATGCTCTACTTTGCGGGCGATGCTTTTGTCGGATGGCAGAGCGGGGATGCGTCCGCAGGGCGCGTTTGCAGAAGATCTACAGCGTAGCGCCTGCGAAACCTCGACACGCGGGGCTTGTTTTCAGGCCGCCCTCATCCGCAACGATGCCATCGCCGCGCCTGAGGCACTTGGCTTTGCCTATTTGCGCCGTGTCATACGCTCCATCGCCCGGACCGAGAGCATCATAGCTCGGCCATTAGCGCCGCGTGTCGGGCGGTGTACGCGAGGCGCACATCCGCCGGGGGGCGCAGCGCGATTTCGAGCCCGGCGACGGTTTCGGGCTTTGGCCGGCCAAAGAATTTGTCCGCTTCGCCTTCGGAAAAGCCCGCGATCTGCGTCGCTTCGAGCCAGGCGCTGACCTTGTCGGCCTTCTTGATGGTCCGCTTGACGCGTGCGGGGATCGACGCAGGCAGCCCGAAGCGGAGGTGAATTGCGGCCGAGAGCCTGTCGTCCAGCGCGCCGTAAGCGGCGCCGACCGTTGCCTTCACCGGCGAGATCATGTCGCCGATCACGTATTCCGGCGCGTCATGGAGAAGCGCTGCAAGCTGCCAGCGTGGCTCCGGGTCAGTGAGCCTACAAAAGATCTCCTCGACCAGGAGCGAATGCTCGGCCACCGAATAGGGCCATTCCCCTGCGGTCTGTCCGTTCCAACGCGCAACGAAGGCAAGGCCATGGGCGATGTCCTCGATTTCGATGTCCATCGGCGTCGGGTCCAAGAGGTCGAGCCTCCGGCCCGAAAGCATCCTTTGCCATGCCCGCGCCGCCATCCTCGCCGCTAGTCTCCCGCCGTGACACGGCCCCTGCACGTGGTGTAGCCGTCGCCATTGGCGTGGTTGACGATAAGATGCGTGAGGCGCCCGCCGCGCCCGCAGAGGATGACGAGGACATCCGCCTCGCCGCGCGTTTGCGTCACCGGTGTTACGCGATCCCGCCACCACGCGTTGTCGCCGGCCGCGAAGAGCGCGGGGATGGCCGCACGGAGATCGCGATTGGCAAAGAACGGATCACCCTCATCGGAGGCGTCGCGGCGGTTGAAGCGGTGGAAGTTGGCCCGGTCCTGCTGCAGGATCGCGCCGAAATCGGTCAACTGGCGACCGCTCGAGTTATAAAAGTCCTGTGGGCCGAGGGCCGTGTAATAGGAGCCAAACATCTCCTGCGCCAATGCCGGCAGCGGAAGCGACAGACACGCGGCAAGAAGGGCCGCGATCCAGGGTAGACGTTGCATCAAGAACCTCTCGTCAAACAAAAAAGGGGGGCGCCCGGCCCACGCCCCCAGTCTAACCGAAGCTTGTCAAAGTGCCAGGAGGGCGCGTGGCGAAAACCGCGCCACGCCGCGCCTGACTTACATCTGGAGCACCACTCTGCCGTCGATCTGACCGGCTCTCATCTTGTCGAAGATCGCGTTGATGTTCTCGAGCTTGTCCCAAGAGAAATGCGACGTCACCTTGCCCTCACCGGCAAACTGAAGCGCTTCGGCGAGGTCGTTGCGCGTGCCAACGATGGAGCCGCGGACCGTGATCCGCTGCAGCACGATTTCAAAGATCGGAAACGGGAATGTCCCGGGTGGCAGGCCCACAAGCGACATGAAGCCGCCGCGCTTTAAAATGCCGACGGCTTGGGAAAACGCCTCTGTGCTGACCGCCGTGACGAGGACACCGTCGACCTTGTGTCCCTGCTTCGTCAGTTCCTCGACGACGTTGGTCTTGAGGGCATTGAGCGCGATATCGGCGCCAAGTTCCGTTGCGAGCTTGAGCTTGTCATCGGCCACGTCGATGGCGACGACATGATACCCCATGGCTTTGGCGTATTGGACGGCCATGTGGCCGAGGCCGCCGATCCCCGAGATCGCAACCCAATCGCCCGGCTGCGCTTCGAGCTCCTTGAGCCCCTTATAGACCGTGACCCCGGCACAGAGCACCGGGGCCGCGTTGCCAAACTCCAACGTATCGGGCAGCCGGCCGACATAGGCCGCATCGGCGCGCACGAAATCGGCATAGCCGCCATCCACGGAGTAGCCCGTGTTTTGTTGGCTTTCGCACAGTGTCTCCCATCCGCCGACGCAATGCTCGCAATGGCCGCACGCGGTGTGGAGCCAGGGCGCGCCGACGCGGTCGCCCTCCTTGAGCCAGTCAACCCCCTCGCCAACGGCCGCAACCTCCCCCACGCCCTCGTGGCCTGGGATAAAGGGCGGCGCCGGCTTGACCGGCCAGTCGCCTTCGGCTGCATGCAGGTCTGTGTGGCAGACGCCGGACGCGCGGACCCGAATGAGGACCTCGCCGCGCCGTACCTCGGGGACCGTAACCTCTCTGATTTCAAGTGGCGCACCAAGCGCGGGGACTACCGCCGCTTTCATCGTAGTGGGTAAGCTCATCGCTTCCTCCCTCTCACTGTTGCCATGCCCGGACATGTGCGCAACGCCAGGGCAATCATAGGATAGTGCCCGTTTCTGTGGCTGAGAACCTCCGCACAGGTGCTCCGAACTGACGCAGCCGCGTGACTTCCGTAGAAGGCAAGACACCTCCTGCGTTGCTTGGACCGTTGCGTGATGCTAGGTGCCCAGCGACATTGGGTTGGGCCTGAGTTTCGGAGCGTAGTGATGCCTAAAGACATGACCGACTTTATCGTAAAGGATATTTCTCTCGCCACGTTCGGCCGGAAGGAGCTCGACATCGCCGAGACGGAGATGCCGGGCCTGATGGCGCTCCGCGAGGAATACGGCACGAGCCAGCCGCTGAAAGGCGCGCGGATCGCCGGCTCGCTCCATATGACGATCCAGACGGCTGTTTTGATCGAAACGCTTGTGGCCCTCGGCGCCGATGTGCGCTGGGCCTCGTGCAACATCTTCTCCACGCAGGACCACGCGGCGGCGGCGGTCGCGGAGAGCGGGACGCCCGTCTTCGCCGTCAAGGGCGAGACCCTAGAGGAGTATTGGGACTACGCGGATCGCATCTTCATGTTCGACGAGGGCACCGCCAACATGATCCTCGACGATGGTGGCGACGCGACGCTTTACATCCTGATGGGCGCGCGCGTCGAAGAGGGCGAGACAGATCTCATCGCCGTGCCGACCTCTGAGGAAGAGGAAGCGCTCTTTGCCCAGATCCGCAAGCGCATGGCCGAAAGCCCCGGCTGGTTCGTCAAGCAGCGGGCGGCGATCAAGGGCGTCAGCGAAGAGACGACAACGGGCGTCATGCGCCTCTACAAGATGATGGAGAAGGGGCACCTGCCGTTCCCCGCCTTCAACGTGAACGACAGCGTCACCAAGTCGAAGTTCGACAACAAATATGGCTGCAAGGAAAGCCTCGTTGACGGGATCCGCCGCGCGACGGATACGATGATGGCCGGTAAAATTGCGGTCGTCTGCGGCTATGGCGATGTGGGCAAGGGCTCGGCTGCTTCGCTCGCCGGCGCTGGCGCCCGCGTGATCGTCACCGAGGCCGATCCGATCTGTGCTCTGCAGGCGGCGATGGATGGTTTCCAGGTCACGACGCTCGAGGACGTCATCTCCGAAGCCGACATTTTCATCACCGCCACGGGCAACAAGGATGTCATCCGCCTCGAGCATATGCGCGAGATGAAGGACATGGCGATCGTCGGAAATATCGGCCATTTCGACAACGAGATCCAAGTCGCCCAGCTGAAAAACCACAAATGGACGAGCATCAAAGATCAGGTCGACATGATCGAGATGCCTTCGGGCAATCGGATCATTCTCCTCTCCGAAGGGCGCCTGCTGAACCTCGGCAACGCAACAGGGCACCCGTCTTTCGTGATGTCGGCTTCGTTCACCAACCAAGTGCTCGCGCAGATTGAGCTTTGGACCAAGAGCGACGCCTACGACAACGCGGTGCACGTTCTGCCAAAACAGCTCGATGAGAAGGTCGCTCGGCTGCATTTGGGGCGGATCGGGGTGAAGCTCACCGAGCTCCAACCTGAACAGGCCGATTACATCGGCGTCACGCAGGAAGGCCCGTTCAAGCCCGAGCATTACCGCTATTGAGACGTTAAGGCCATGAAAAGGACGGGCGCGGGTAATCCACCGCTGCCTTTACGGTCTTTGAACTATGCGCCGCCCAGACAGCGCGAAAGGTGGAACCGGAGCGCTGCCGGTGAATTGAGACGTCGCGACTAACTTGACCGCTCCGACGATACTTTCGGCGACCCGGGGGCGCCGGAGCCCGGGCTGCAAAGGGATAGGACGCGAGGCTGCGTTCTTTGTCCCTTTTCGGTAGCGTCCCAACACCCTGCGGACGTCCGAGAGAGCAAGGCCAGCGGGTGTACTTTAGCCATCGAGGGTGCCGCGCTGTCCCTGCGCGAAGACTGATGTAGGTGCGGCTCCTCCTGCCCGACGGCGTGACAGAATAAGGCCCGCGTGGTCTCAATCTGCTGGGAGCGCCGGGGCTCCATTGTGGCGTACGCGGCCTGGTGCAGGCCACGTCACATGCGTCGCGCTAGCCTGGCTTTGGGATCGCCTCGCACCCAAGGCAGAAGTCGTAGATGTCGCCCGCCCGCGTGAGCCAGATGTCGTCGCGATGCGCGCAGACATGGGCGAGGGCGCGGCGGAGGGCGCGCAAGCGGTAGGGCTGACCGACGAGATAGGGGTGAAGCGCGATCCCCATTACAAGAGGCTGCCGGGCGGACTGCTCCAGCATCTCGTCGAAATTGTCCCGCACAATATCCGCGAAGGCCTGCGCTCCATCCTTGCGGGCGACGATCGAGGGGATGTCGTTGGCTTCTTGAGGATAGGGGATCGCCAGAAGCGCGCCGTGCCTGGTACGCATCCAAGTCGGCTGGTCGTCCATACACCAGTTGAGCGTGTAGCCATAGCCAGCCGCTTTGAGCAGATCCGGCGTGTCCGCGCTTTCGGCAATCCAAGGGGAGAGCCAGCCCTTTGGCGGCGTCCCCTCGCCCCGGGTCAGTACCGCGGTCGCCTCTGCGATAAGCGTGGCCTCCTCCGCCTTCGGAAGGACGCTTTGCCGTTCGGAATTGGTCCGGCCATGGCCGACGATTTCATCGCCGCGCGCGCGGAAGGCCGCCATCAGGTCCGGCGCATAATCGTACATAACCGAGTTCGCCAAAACGCTTACCGGCATGTCCAAAGCGTCGAACATGTCGCGCATGCGCCACGCGCCGACCCGGTTGCCGTAGTCGCGCCACGCATAATTTAGGATATCGGGCTGCGGCCCCCCGGGGGCAAGCTCGGCGCCCAGGCCCTCACCAAAGGAAAAGTGCTCGAGGTTGAGCCCGATATAGACCGCGAGCCGCTTGCCCCCAGGAAACGCGTAGTCCGGGCGATCCGTGATCGCGCTGTACGCGTAGCGGCCATGGGTCGGCACTTTGATCACAGTGGCGCCTCTGCAAAAACGGCCTTATCCATTACGATTTGGTTGCTGCCGTCCCCGCCGCGCAGTCGCGTGTGTGCGTAGACGACAAAAGGCCCGGGCGCGATCTGCGTCCGGGCCTCTGCTTGTGTGATCCTGCTGATCGCTCAGTTTGCCGCGGCCGGGCGCACATTGGCGAGGTCCACCGTCCAGCCGGGGATGAACTGCACGCCTTCCACCAGCTTTGACGACACGAGCGTAAAGGGCGGCTGGAAGAGCTGGATGAACGGCCCGCTCTCCATCAGCTTACCCTGCCACTCTTGGTAGAGCGCGGGCCGCGCTGCCGGGTCGATCTCCGAGGCCGCGGTGTCGGCCGCTGCTTCGATCTCCGGCGCAGAGCCATCAGCCCAGCCGGCGCGTAGACCGACGAGTTCACCGGGGTTGAAGAAGAGGTAGTAGCTCGGGTCCGGATAGGCAGGCCCCCACCACTGAACGCTCAACTCGAGCGTGCCAGCGCGGTAGACGTCGAGGTTTGACGACATCGGCTGCGGCAGAAGCTCCACTGTGATGCCGAGAGGCTCAAGATCGGCCTGAATCTTTGCCCCGAGATCGCCAAAGGAGATGCCGTGCTTTTCGAAGTCGGAGGCATATGCGAGCTCGACCGTCGGGTTCTCCAGCCCGCTGCGCTCCATCGCGGCGCGCGCGCGCTCAAGATCGGTCACCGCCGCCTCGGAGGTCGGCACCGAGCCTGCTAGGATCGACGGTACCATGCCGCCCGGCCGCCCTGCGCCTTCGCCGATGAAGTCGAGCATCCCTTCATAGTCGATCGCGTAGCGCACGGCCTCGATGAAGTCTGGGTTGACTGTCACTTCGGAGACTTCGGGGTTCTGGTTGAGGAACACGAACGCCATGTCGGAGCCGGGGGTGGAAATGACGTTGACCTCGTCTCCCAGCATGTCGATTTGGTCCGGACGGATGTCGAGCGCGATATGGCTGACGCCGCGCGACATATTCATCCGCTGCGCATTGTTTGCCACGTTGCGCAGGATGATCCGGTCAAATGCCGCCGGCTCGCCATAGTAGTTCTCGTTGCGCTCCAGCACGATCTCGGAGACGAGGTCGAAGCTCGAGAGCACGTAGGGGCCGGAGCCGGCAGAGGCCGTGGCGAGAAACTGATCGGCGGTGTCCGTCTGCGCGGCGTCCTCGGCATCGGTTCCGCCATTGGCCCGGACGACTTCGGCGTTTAGGATCGACAGCGCCGGATAGGTCAGCTTTGCCGGAAAGGCCGGGTCGGGCTCCGGCGTTGTCAGGACGACCGTGCCCGGCTCCTCGCCGGCGGCGACAGTGGTCCCGGCGACAAAGCGGGAAGCGGGGCTCTTGAGATTAAAGAACCGGTTCATCGAAAAGATCACGTCCTCGACCTCGACGGGCGAGCCGTCGGAGAACGTCGCGCTCTCGTTGAGCGTAAAGGTGAAGACGGTGCCATCCTCCGAGATCTCGGGCAAACTGGCGAGCCCAGGCATCAGCTGCGTGAGATCGCCGTTCTCGTAGGTCACGAGGGTCTCGTAGACGCCGCTCATATAGAGCGACGCGGTCGGCTCGTAAGAGCGGTTGGGATCCGCTGTCTTGAGCACGAAGGCTGTGTCGACAATGAGCGCTTCGAGCGCGTGGCCGGTGGTCGGCGCCATCGCGCTCGAAATGGCTGCGGCGGCGAGCGCGGCACGCAGCCAGGAAAGTCTGGACGTCATATTGGGTCTTCCCTCCTGTTGGTTGCGAGTCCGGCATGGGCCGTCCCCGTGTCGTCGTCGCGACCGCTTGTGCGGCACGTTGTTGGCGCTTTGCGCGCCAAACCTTTGTGATTGTATACCGTCGAAATACATCATGCCCATTCCCACCGCGCAAGCTCTAAGTGCAGGTGCAGCATGAGCGCCAACCGTCAGACACGCCCCGAGAGCTGCAGTTAGGCGCTGGGGGACATCTCGTGCCGCTGCGCCAGAAGGCATGCTGCCTCATGGTTGGGCGCTTGGGTTTGGCGGGTGGGCACCTCGGTTGCGCAGCGCGCGACCGCCACGGGACAGCGCGGGTGAAACCGACAGCCCGGGGGCGGCGCTGCGGGATCGGGCACGTCGCCCGGCAATTCCGCCGGCAGACGCCCGGCGCCATCGGGCCGCGGGATCGCGGAAATGAGAGCCTTTGTGTAGGGATGCGCCGGCCTATGCCACACGCGGTCGCTCGGGCCGGTCTCGACGATCCGGCCAAGATACATCACCACGGTGACATCCGCGATTGCCCGCACGATGGCGAGGTCGTGGGAGATGAACAAGAGGCCCATCCCCGTCTCGCGCACCAAGTCGCGCAGCAGCCGTGCCACGGAGGCTTGTGCCGACGCGTCGAGGGCCGAGATCGGCTCATCGGCGACGATGCAGCGCGGTCGGGCGGCCAGCGCTCGGGCGATGGCGATGCGCTGGCGTTGCCCGCCGGAAAACTGATGTGGAAACCGGTTGGCGACGGTGGGGGAAAGACCGACGCGCTCAAGACACTCCGCCACCGGCATCGCGCCTTCGGGCGTGTCCAGCCCGACCCGACCGCCATCGGCGATCAGGTCGCCGACCCGGCGCCGCGGGTTGAGCGAGGAAAACGGGTCCTGAAACACCATCTGCAGCCGCCGCTGCCCATCCGGCCGCGCCTGTCGCCCGATCGGGACGACAGGCGTGTCGTCGAAGGTGACGCTGCCCTGCGCCGTCTCCACGAGCCCAACGGCCGCTTTACCGAGGGTCGATTTTCCGCAGCCCGACTCCCCGACCAGCGCCACGATTTGCCCTGCGCCGACCTCGAGGTCGCAGCCGGCAACGGCCGTCACGGTACGACCGGCCGCACCCGGATAGGTGACGTAAACGTCGCTCAACGACAAAAGCGTCATGCCGCGCGCTCGGCCAGCGGGTCCACCGGGCAGGCCGCGACATGCTCGGTCCCGACACGCTCCAGCTCGGGCACGGCCCCACGGCAGGCGGCCGAGGCCCAGCTACAGCGCGGGTGAAACGCGCACCCATCGGGCAGCGCAGTGATGGGCGGCGGCGCGCCCGGCAGGGCTTCCAGAGAATGGGCCGTATCGTCGTCCCGTGGCAGGGCCGACAGGAGACCTTGGGTATAGGGATGCCGCGGCCGGGTCATCAGCGCGGCGCGGGGCCCGTTTTCGACAACCCGGCCCGCATACATCACCGCCATTCGGTCGGCGAGCGCCGACATCACGCCGAGGTCATGGGTGATCAAGAGGACCGAGAGGCCGAGCGTCTCCCGCAAGCTCTGCAAGAGACGCAGGATGCCGGCCTGCACGGTGACGTCGAGCGCGGTGGTCGGCTCGTCCGCGATCAGGAGCTTGGGCTCGCAGGCCAGCGCAGAGGCGATGGCGATACGCTGCCGCATGCCGCCAGAGAACTGGTGCGGATAGCGCGCCAACGCCGCCTCCGGCCTTGGGATGCGGACGAGGTCGAGAAGCTCCGCCGCCCGGCTCCGCGCCGCGGCCCGTCCCAGCCCGCGATGGTGGCGCAAATGCTCGGTCATTTGCCGTTCGATGCTCAGCATCGGATGCAGGGCCGTCATCGGATCTTGGAAAACCATGGCGATCTCGCGCCCGCGGACAGCCGCAAGCTCGCGCTGCGGCAGCGTGGCAAGGTCATGCCCGTCGAAGAGGATCCGCCCCGAAAGCCGAGCGCCGCGCGGCAAAAGGCCAAGGATCGACTGCGCCGTTAGCGACTTGCCCGAACCACTCTCTCCCGCAAGGCCGACAACTTCGGCCGCGCCGACGGAGAGTGTCACATCGCGCACCGGAAAGAGCCGCGAGCCGTCGGCGGCGGGTAGGCTCAGGCTGAGCGCGTCGAGGTGCAGCAGCCCGCTCACCGAAAGCGCCGCGCCGCCAGCGGATCGAGCGCGTCGCGCAGCGTGTCGCCCAAAAAGTTTGCCCCAAGCACGACGCCGAGGATCGCCAGCCCTGGAAAGACACTCATCCACCACAGGTCGAAATACTTCGCCCCCTCGGAGACCATGCTGCCCCATTCCGCGTCCGGCGGCTGTGCGCCGAGGCCGAGGAAGGACAGACCCGACAGGATCAACACCGCGTGGCCGTATTCCAAGGTGCCGAGCACGACGAGCGGGCCGGCCACATTGGGCCGCACATCGACCCAGAGCGCTCGTGCCGAGGACGCGCCAAGGAGGCGGCTCGACTGCATGTAGGCTTCCTCGCGGATCGACAGGATCATTGCCCGTATCACCCGCGCATAGACCGGCCAACTGACAACGACGACGGCAAGAACAGCGTTAAAGAGGCTCGGCCCCAAGGCCGCGACCACCGCCATCGCCAGGATGATGTCGGGGAAGGCCATCACAAGATCGGCGGCGCGCATGATCACCCCGTCGACCCAGCCCCCGAAATAGCCAGCGATGGCGCCGAGGATCGTACCGATCGCGGCCGACAAGATAACGAGCTGCGCCGCGTATGGCAGCGAGATACGCGCGCCGTGCACCACGCGGCTGAAGATATCTCGCCCCAACTGATCGGTGCCGAACCAATTGGTGCTGTTGGGCGGTTGCAGGCGGCGAAAATCCTGGGCAATCGGGTCAAACGGCGCGATCACGTCGGCAAAGATCGCCATGAGGATAAAGCCGATCAGCACCGCGACCCCGATCAGCCCCAAAGGCTGTAGCCAGACCGAGCGGGGCCGCCGTGTGCGGCGATGGATCTTGCTGAAATCGCTATCTGAAACGCTCATCGCTTAGCCGAGACGGATGCGTGGGTCGATCACCGCGTAGAGGAGATCGACCACGAGATTGACGAGGATATAGACGATCGCAATCACCAGGCTGACGCCCATGATTGCGCGTAGGTCGAGAGAGAGTGCGCTGCGATAGGCGTATTCGCCGAGGCCGGGCCACGAAAAGACCGACTCGACCAGCACCGCTCCGCCGAGCATCCGGCCGAAGGCGAGGCCCGAAACCGTGACGATCGCCGCCAGCGCGGGCCGTAGCGCATGGCGCATCACCACGACCCGTGCGGGGAGCCCTTTTGCGCGCGCAGAGCGGACATAGTCTTGCTCCAGCGTCTCTAGCATGGAGGCGCGGGTAAACCGGGTGATCGCCCCGATCGTGTAGACCGCCAGCACCAGCGCCGGCAGCGCGAGATGGGCGAGCGCATCCCCGACCTTTTCCCAATCGCCGGCCAGGGCCGCGTCAACGCTGTACATGCCCGTCACCGCTTGCGGCGCGAGCGCCCCGGGCGGCAGCCGGCCCACGCCGGGCGACCAGCCGAGCAGGTAGAAAAAGACGTAGAGGCAGACGAGCGAGAGCCAGAAGGTCGGCACCGACACGCCCGCAAGGGAGATCACGCGGATTGCCTGGTCGGGCCAGCCATCGCGGTAGACAGCAGCGATGACCCCAAGGGCCACGCCGAGCACCATCGCAACGGTCATGGCCGCGATGGACAGCTCAATGGTCGCCGGCAAAAACTGCCTCAGATCGTCGAGCACCGGGCGGCGGGTGTTGAGCGACGTGCCGAGATCGCCCTGCAGCAGCCCGGTGACGTAGATGAGGTATTGCTCCGGCAGCGGCTTATCGAGACCGTAGCGCTCGCGGAACGCCGCCACGATCACCGGATCATCGGCGGCCACATCGCCGAGGCTCGCGGCCACGGGGTCGCCCGGTACGACGAGCGTGAGCAGGAAGGCGATCAGCGTTACGCCGATGCAGAGGAAGACGCCGGTGATGACACGGCGGATGGAAAAGCGCAGCAAGCCGGGCAGCGCAAACCACGCTCGCACTGCAAGCGCAGGGCTTCCGGGTTGTCCGCCCGCACGTGTGTCCTCGAATGACATGGCCCCGCGGGCCCCCTTGGTCCACCACCTCGGTATACATACAGAATACAGACCCGCCGCCCTCTCGCAACCGCAACAAAGGGTCAGGGGCGAGGAAGCAGCTCCAGTTCGTCGCGCACGGCGCGCCCCGCCTGGATCACCGCCACCACGCGGTTGTCGGTCTGGGCAAAGCAGGCAAGACCGGCGAGCGGGTTTGCGTCGATCACGACGAGGTCGGCATGGGCGTCCTCAGCGATCTCCCCGATCTCGCCCTCCATGCGCAAAATCCGTGCATTGTTGATTGTGGCGTGGCGCAGCGCTTCGGCCGCGCCGCAGACCTTTTCATGGATCAAAAGGCCGTCGCCTTGGTAGGCCTTGGGCGACCAGCAAAGATCGGTACCGTAGCCCACGTTGACACCCGCTTCCATCGCGACCTCGAGTGAGACGAGCCCGGAGCGCAGCACTTCGGCATTCTTCTCATGGGTCTCCGCCGACCAGCCATAGCCCATGCCGTATTTTGCGTCCGCCTCGTAGGTGATCAACGTCGGGCAGATATGGGCGTCGTGGTCGACCATGATCTTCGCCGTCTCGGCCTGCAGGAAGTTGCCATGCTCGATGCTGCGCACACCGGACGTCACGGCGCGGCGGATCCCATCATCGGCATAGACATGGGCCATAACATAGCGGCCGCTGCGCGCGGCCTCTCCGACTATGGCGTCGAGCTCTTCTTCGGAATATTGCGGATGGATCAGCTTGTCCCCGGGCGACGAGACGCCGCCGCCCGCCATGATCTTGATCTGGTCGACGCCGAGGCGCACGTTCTCGCGCACCGCCTTGCGGACCTCGTCCACCCCGTCTGCGATGACCGAAATCCCGCCATCATTCGCGCCGATGGGGCGTGTGTCGGCCCGGCTGCGATGGTCGCCATGCCCGGCCGTCTGCGACAGGATGCGCCCAGAGACAAAGAGGCGCGGCCCGGCCCAGATCCCCTTTTCCACCGCGGCCCGGTGCCCCTGATCGGCGCCGCCTGCATCGCGCATCGTGGTAAAGCCGCGCTGGAGCATCCCCTCCAGATGCCGTCCGGCACGGGCCGTCAACTCGGAGGGCAGCACCGAGTTGCGGTCGCCAAACGCGCCGATATAGCAATGGGCGTGGCAGTCGATCAGCCCCGGACAGAGATAGCGCTGCCCGAGCGGGACCTGCGGCACATTTGCGGCAAGGCTGGCTTCCTCGGCGAGTTGAGTGATCCGACCGTCCTCGATGACGACGGCTTTACCGCGCAGGATCTCGCCCGCGCGGACATCGACGATGCGCGTGTCGGTCAGCGCATAGGTGTTTGTCTTTGGGCTTGTGCCGTCCATCGCGCGCCCTCGCCGCACAATCAGTCTCACGTCGCTGGCATGTCTCACACTCGCGTTGGGCCAGCGCAACGGACATGCCGTCGCGCGTGTCCTGCACCTGGCTCGGAACCGACGCAGCCGCGGGGCCGGCGCTGTCACGCCGCGCCGCACTCTGGGAAACCCCGATTGAAAATACACGTCCGATTGCGTAGGCACGCGAGCACAGGCGCGGTTGTCGGGTTCGAGCATGAGATTGGCGGCAAGTGAGCAGGATGAATTGGATCCCGGCCAGGCGCGCAAGGCGGCCGGACCGCTCTCAAAGCAAGCCCACCGCGCCCTGTCAGAACTGATCCGTCGGCGCATGCTGCGCAGCGGCGAGCCGCTCGTTGAGTTGCAACTTGCCGAACGCTTGGGCATCTCGCGCACGCCCCTCCGCCAGGCGATGCAGCAACTAGAGGGTGAGGGGCTTCTCCGTAAGGACGCGAACCGCAGCTATGTGGTCCGCCGCGTAGAGCTCAAGGAATACCTGCAAAGCTTGCGCGCGCGCGAAATGCTCGAACCCGAGGCCGCAGCGCTCGCAATCACCCGGGTGACGCCCGAGGCGATTGCTGCGGTCCATGCCGGCTTGGTCCGGGTGCGCGATGCGGTGCCCTATGACATCATGGAGCACTGGCGGTCGGATGACGAAGTCCACAACCTCTTTATCCGTAATTGCGGCAATGACGTACTGACCGACATCATCTTGCGCCTGCGCGCGACAACCCAGCTCTTTGAGATCGAGCGGCTTGCCGAGCGGCTCGAGCCCGACTCGCGCGAGCATGAGCGCATACTCGACGCTATGGCCGATGGGGATGCCAAAGCCGCGCGCCGCGCGACAGCGGCCCATATAGGCTCGCTTTTCCGTTTTGCCGTCAAGGCGTTGGGATAGGGCGGGCGGTAGCCAGACGGCTGGTCTAAAGGGGCGGGTCGAAGCGGGGTCGCGGCGGTGGCTGGGCGGCCAATCCCGCGGGTCGCACGGCGAAAGCGAACACCCTAGTGCTTCGCGCGCGTGCCTCGTCTTCCGCGCCGCGCCGACAACGGGCCAACCGGCCCCTGATTTCGCGCCATCGTCCAGATGCACATCGCGCATGGCACCCGCATCGAGGGCCGCACAGCATCGGCGGCGGCACTCTCGGCGTGATTGACACGCGGCGTCGCCAGCGCATGTTGCCCGCAGCATGCGGCCAACGCCCGCCCCTGCGCCAGTCACAACCGGTCCGGAGATCTCGATGCCAAAGCGTTACGATAAAGCCCGGGGCGGTGGTCCGGTGATCACGTGGAGCGCCACCGTCTGCCCACGGCAGTTGCACTTCGCCCCGCGCCGGAGGCTGCGCGCATGACCGAATTGCCGCCGCTCTTCACCCCGTTCGCCCTCGGCAGCGTCACTTTACGCAACCGGATCGTGCTGGCGCCCATGTGCCAGTATCACGCTGAGGAGGGCGTGCCGACAGACTGGCACATGGCCCATCACGGGCGCTACGCGACCTCTGGCCTTGGCGGGGCAATCTCGGAGGCGACGGGGGTCACGCCAGAAGGGCGGATCAGCCCCGGCTGCACCGGCATCTATACTGATGCGCAGGCAGTGGCATGGCGGCGCGTGACCGCGCTCTACCGGCGGGAGGGCATCCCCTGCCTGATGCAGATCAACCATGCCGGACCAAAGGCCTCGACCATGCGGCCTTGGGATGGGGCCGGCCCGCTCGACCCTGCTTCGGACGAACCCCCCTGGCAGACCGTCTCTGCCTCCGCCCTGCCCGCGCGCGAAGGCTGGCACATTCCGCGGCCCCTGGAGGCGGACGAGATGCCGGGCATCGCAGAGGCCTTTGCAATGGCGGCGAAGCGGGCGTTGGACGCAGGCTTTGACGGGGTGGAGATCCACGGGGCCCATGGCTACCTGCTCCATTCCTTCATGTCGCCCTACTCGAACCGGCGCAACGATGGCTATGGCGGCGACCTCGCCGGGCGCATGCGCCTGCCTGTGGAGGTCGCGCGGGCGGTCCGCGCCGCGGTGCCACGGGGAACACCGGTGCTCTACCGCGCGTCTTGTGTCGACAGCGAGGGCGGGGGGCTAACGCTCGAAGATACCGTTGCGCTTTCGGCCGCGTTGCGGGACGTCGGCGTCGATCTGATCGACTGTTCCGGCGGCGGAATTCCGGTCGGCGCGCGGCTGTCCGTGCACAAACCGGAGCACGGCTTTCAGGTGCCCTATGCCGAGCGGATCGGGGCCGAGACGGGCCTGCCGACTATGACCGTCGGCATGATCACCGAGCCGATCCTGGCAAACGCGATCATCGCGGAGGGACGCGCCGATCTCGTCTGCCTCGCCCGGCAGTTTCTGCGTGAGCCGCATTGGCCCTACCGCGCAGCGCAGGAATTGGGGTTGCCCGATCCTGCCTCGATCCTGCCAAGGCTCTATTCGCATTACCTGCGCGCTACGGCCTGAACGGGCTGAGCGCCCGCGACCCTGTTGAGGCGCGAGGCCTCACGCGCCGAGTGCCCCTCCCACGCCCGTAGAGTAACGCTGCTGCGGTGCCGTCATACGCGGCATCCTTGGCGCGAAGACTTACACGGCCGATCGGACCGGTTGCCCATTGTGCATGCATTTTTCTGACGACCGCCTGCTACGTGGTCATTTGAGCTTAGATCCGCCTAAAAAGGGCTCAAGTCGAAGCCGATGCAGCGCGCGCCGCGCTCAACGGCTCATCACCTCTGAAGAAAGGTCTTGCATCGCCTCCCGCACTCACGGCCTATTTTGTATACGAATTGTATCCAAAAAGTCATGCCGGGGCGGAGCGTGGATCTGAACGACACGGCAATCGAGTTTTTGCGTGACCTCGTGATGGCCCAGACGGGCGGGGAAAACAGCGTCCAGACGGCGATCTCGCGGCGGCTCGACGCGACCGGGTGCGACGTTGCGGTGCACCGGTACGACCCCGGCGACGTGCCGGTGAAGGGCGAGTTTGCCCTTGAGACAGCCCGCAACCCCGAGCATCGCAGCGCTGTTGTGGCCACGTTGCCAGGCGACCCGGACCTGCCAAGCCTTTTGATGTTTGCCCATCCCGATGGCGAGCCCGTTTCCCACGCGTCCGCTTGGCAGCATGCCCCGTTCGAGGGCGAAATCGACAACGGCCGCTTTTTCGGCTGGGGCGTGGCGGACGATCTTGCGGGATGTGCCGCTGCTGTCCTTGCGATCGAGCGTGCGGCGGCGCGCAACGTGCCGCTCGGCCGGGCCGTCTTTGCGTCGACACCGTCAAAACGCTATGCCCGCGGCGTCGCGGCGCTTCTGCACAATGGGCTGACCGCCGACGCGTCGCTCTACCTGCACCCCGCCGAGTCGGGCGTCGGCATGCGTGAGATCAAAGCGGTCGCCTCGGGCCAGCTTGAGTTTCGGATCGAGGTGAGGGGCCGCGCGCCGGACACGACCGAGCCCGGCCACACCGCGTTTTCGCACCTCGCGGAGAACCCCATCGACAAGGCGCTTTTGATCCGCGCTGCCCTCATGGAGCTCGCCACCGACCGCGCCGGTCGGATCCGGCATCCGCTGATCGAAGCCGAGGTCGGGCGGGCGACCAATCTGCACATATCTCGGATCTCCTGCGGCGAGATGCGCCGCCTCGCCCGGATCGAGGAGCGCTGCACGCTCGGCGGCGCCCTCGCCTTTCCGCCTGGCGAGAGCCTCGATGACGTAAAGGCAGAAATTGCCGCCGCTGTCGACGAGGCTGCCGCGACCGACCCATGGCTGCGAGACCATCCGCCAGAGATCACGTGGGTCACCGGTGTGACCGGCGCCGAGGTGCCCGCCGAGCACCCGCTCTACCGCACAGCCGCCGCCGCCGTTTCGCGCGTCACCGGCGGCACGCCCCATGTCAACCCGATGCACACCTCCTCGGACATCCGCAACCCGATGGTCGAGGCTGGCATTCCCTGTATCGGGCTCGGCTGTCTCGGCGGAGATCTGTCGCAGAACGACCGGCACGACGAATGGGTCGATGTGGCCGATTTTCTTCGCATGGTCGATGTGACGACCGCAATCGTCGCCGATTGGTGCGGCGGCAAGGCGCCGGACGCCCCCTAACACCGGAGGCCTGCCAAGGGCCCGTAGACTTCCCAACAGAAAGGACATGATCATGAGACATCTCACGCTGGGCGCCTTCGCCATCAGCTTTAGCCTCGCGGGCGGTGTGGTCGCCGCGCAGGATTGCCCCGAAGGCCTGCCGACCATCGAACCGGGCGTTTTGACCATGTCGATCAACGCGACGATCCCGCCGCGGCAATTCATCGACGATCAGGGCAATCTGCAGGGCTTGCACCCTGACCTTGGCAACGAGATTGCCCGCCGCCTCTGCCTCGAGCCGAAATACATGAACGTGGATTTTGCCGTGCAGATCCCTGGCCTCGCCAACAAGCGCTGGGACATGGTCAATACCGGCATGTACTACAACGAGGACCGCGCCAAGATCATGCGCATGGTGCCCTATGTGGTGAACGCGCTCGCGATCGTGGTCGAAAAGGGCAATCCGCTCGGCGTTGAGGGCTATGCGGATCTGGCGGGAGAGCCCGTGGGCACCGAGATCGCCGGGTTCGCCGACAACCTCATTCGCACGATCAACGATGAGCAGGTCGAGGCGGGGATGGAGCCGATGCAGATCCAAGCCTTCAACACCTTCGCTGAGGCCTTTGCTGCCCTGGGCGCCGGCCAGGTCAAAGCCGTCTTCGGCCCGGACGCCACCGCGGCCTACTATGCCGAGCGCGGCTCGTTCGATGTCGGTGCGTCGGGGCTCAACCCGGGCCTGCCCTCGTCCTTTGGCTTTGACGGAACGACGGGCGACGCATTGGCCGAGGCGGTGGCCGACGTCCTCCGCGACATGGTCGAAGACGGCACCTATAACGAGATGATGAGCGCCTACGGCGCAACGCAGATCCAGTATTGGGACGATTATACGGGCGACATCGCGATCTACTACACGCCGGAGTGAGCCTGCGTCCGAGCAACCCATTCGGCATCGGCGCCTCCGGGCACCGGGGCTGGACTGGCTCTCAAGCACCCCGCTCCGGTCGGTGGCCCCCGACCGGAGCTAAAGCCCTCCCCTCAAGCTCAAGGACCCACCGGTGAACTGGAGCTGGCCCTTTTTCTTTGACTACCTGACCAACGGTCTGATGCTCCGGGGCGCCTGGACAACGATCTGGCTCAGCGTCGTCTCGATGATCCTCGGCCTCGGCCTCGGCATCGTTGCCGCGCTGATGAAGATGTACGGCAACCGGGCGGTCCGATACCTCGCTGAGTTCTATATCTGGCTCTTTCGTGGAACCCCGATCCTGATCCAGCTCGTGATAATCTATACCGGCCTGCCGCAACTTGGCATCCGGCTCAGCGTCATCGAGAGTGCCATCCTCGGGCTTGCCTTGAACGAAGGCGCCTATCTCGCGGAGATCATCCGCGCGGGGATCATGTCGGTCGACAAAGGACAGGAAGACGCGGCCCGCGCTGTCGGGATGACCTGGCGCGAGCGGATGTACCTCGTCATCCTGCCCCAGGCGACCCGTACGATCATCCCGCCGCTCGGAAACCAGTTCAACGGTATGCTCAAGACGACGTCTCTGGCCTCGGTGATCTCGATGGAAGAGCTGATGCGGAACGCGCAGATGCTGGCGCAGATCGAGTTCCGCGTGCTCGAAGCCTATAGTGTGGCGGCGGTCTGGTACCTTGTCCTCGTGTCGATCTGGAGCGCGATTCAGGTGCGGATCGAGGCCCATTACGAAAAGCCCTTTGGCCCCGCCGCCGCCGGCGCCCTCAAGGGCAAGAAGGAGGGGGAGCAAACCCTCAAGAAGGCCGGGGCCGCCTAAGGGAGACGCGCGATGGAGCAACAGGACCTTGCCACTCAGACCGAACGCGCACCCGGCGCGCGCCGCCTCGGCGAGCCCATCGTCGTGATCGACGGTGTCGAAAAGTCCTTTCACGGCACCCCCGTGCTGCGAAACGTCTCGCTCACCGTGCGCAAGCGCGAGGTCGTGGTGATCTGCGGTCGTTCGGGCAGCGGCAAGAGCACGCTTTTGCGTTGCATCGACCAGCTTGAAACCATCGACGGCGGGACGATCCGCGCGGCCGGCCACCTGATGGGCTTTCGCGAGCGGCATGGCAAGCGCGTGCCGCTGCGCGACGCGCAGATCGCCCGGCAGCAGCGCGACCTGGGCATGGTGTTTCAGAACTTTAACCTCTTTCCCCATGTCAGCGTGCTCGACAACGTCACCATGGCGCCGGTCCGCATCCTCAAGCGCGACAAGGCGGAGGCCGAGACCGAGGCGCGCGCCCTGTTGCAGCGCGTGGGATTGCCCGACAAGGAGAACGCCTATCCGCGGCAGCTCTCGGGCGGACAGCAACAGCGTGTCGCCATCGCGCGGGCGCTGGCGATGAAGCCGAAGGTGATGCTCTTTGACGAGCCGACATCGGCGCTCGACCCGGAGATGATCTCGGAGGTGCTCGACGTCATGACCGACCTGTCGGAGCAGGGCATGACGATGATCGTCGTCACCCACGAGATGGGCTTTGCCCGCGCTGCGGCCGACCGGGTCGTGCTCATGCATGACGGGCAGATCGTCGAGGAGGCCCCGCCGGAGGAGTTCTTTCAGACCCCGAAGAGCGAGCACACGCGGCTCTTCCTCTCTAAGATCCTGCAGCATTAGGCATGGGTGTCGTGCGAACCGTCCTAGGCGATATTGACCCCGCGCGCGTCGGCCAGATCATGTTTCACGAGCATGTGCTCTTTGACATCGTGCCGCCGGGTGCGACAGGGGATCGGGACGCTGTCATCTCCGCCGAGGACAGGTGGCAGATCGATTACCTTTCGAATGCCGCGCCCGCCAACGCGCATCAAACCGACCCGTCCATCGCGGCGGGCGAGTTGCGCCATTTCGCCCAGGATGGCGGCAGTCTGATCGTCGATCAATCGGTGTATGGCCTGGCCCGCGATCCCTCGGGCCTTGCCGCGGCATCGCGCGAGGCGGGCGTGCATGTCGTCGCGGCTGCAGGCTGCTACACCGCCGCCTTCCTCCCCCCAACCTTGATGGAATTGGACATCGAGGCCCTCACCGCACGGTTTGTCGCTGAGGTGACGTGCGGCCTCGACGGCACGGCGACCCGCGCCGGCCTGATCGGTGAAATCGGCTGTTCCTGGCCACTAAACCCCTTTGAGCGGTCCGCCTTGCAGGCGGCTGCACGCGCGGCCTGCTTCACCGGCGCTGCGCTCTCGGTGCACCCGGGAAATGCGCCCGGCGCCTGCAGCGAGATCCTCGACATTACCGAGGCCGAGGGCCTCGACCATACCCGCACCGTTCTGTGCCACATGGATCGGACCCACCCGGACGGCGACGGCATCGCCGCGTTGCTGGCCCGGGGGGCGAATGTGGAGTGGGATTTTTTCGGCATCGAGCAATCCCACTATTGGATGGGCGCGGTCGAGCTGCCCTCCGATCTCGACCGGCTCCGGCTGATCGACCGCTTTGCCCAGGCAGGCCATGCCGACCAACTCCTGGTGAGCCACGACATCTGCACCAAGACGCGCCTGCGCCGCTGGGGCGGGCACGGCTATGGCCACATCTTGCGCAACATGCCCGCTCTGATGCGTCGGCTCGGCTTTGAGCCCGACCTCATCGGCCGGCTTCTGCGCGATACCCCTTTGAGATTGCTGACGCTTTCGGAGATCCCCGCATGAGTGACCGCTTCCGCGGAACCTATACCGTTATGGTCACGGCCTTCGACGCGCAGGGCCGCCTCGATCTAAAGGCCCAGGCCGGGTTTACCGACTGGCAGGTGCGCCAGGGCATTCACGGCCTGATCCCGCTTGGCTCAACGGGCGAGTTTCTGTCGCTCACCGCTGAGGAGCGCCGCGCCGTGGCCAAATGCGTGATCGAGACCGTGGCGGGCCGCGTCCCCGTGCTGGTCGGCGCCGGTGCCGAAAGCACCGATGACGTGATCGCCAATGTCGCCATGGCCGAAGCGCTCGGCGCCGACGGGACGATGATCATTCCGCCGTTTTACTCGACCCCGACCGAGGCCGAGTTGATCCACCATTACAGCCGGATCGGCGCAGCCGCGACGCGTCCGGTGATGATCTACAACAACCCCGCCACCGCCAATGTCGACCTGACGCCGCCGCTCGTGGCCGAGCTCTCCCGCCTGCCGCGGATCGACTACATTAAAGAGTCTACGATGGACGTGACGCGCATCCGCGACATCCTAGAGATGAGCGACGGGCGGATGACCGTCTTTGGCGGAATAATGGGGTTTGAGTCGTTCGTGGAAGGTGCCGAGGGCTGGGTGGCTGTCGGCTCTAACATCTTGCCGGCTGCGTGCGCGAGGCTCTTTACGCTGACGGCTGACGACGCAGATTACCACGCAGCGCGCGCGCTCTATCGCGAGATCCTGCCGATCATCCGGCTGGTCGGCGGCCACCGCTATGTGTCCGGGAGCAAGGCCGCGCTTGGCTTGATCGGCCAGCCCGTGGGCGGCCCCCGGCCGCCGCGCCTGCCCCTCCCCGAGGCCGAGATGGAAGAGGTCGAGGCGGCGCTCGACGCCGTCGGTTTGCTCCCGCAGCTCGCGACCTAATGGCGTTGCATTTCACGTTCGACGGGCAAGACGTCACCGCTTCGCCGGGCGACAGCATTGCCGCGGCGCTGACCGCGGCGGGTCGGTTGACCTTGGGCCAGCGTCGGAGCGGTGCTGCACGCGGCCTTTTCTGTGGCATGGGTGTCTGCCACGATTGCCTTGTGACCGTGGACGGTCAGCGCGGCGTGCGGGCCTGTATGGCCCAGGTCGCAGACGGCATGGTGGTGCAGCGAGAGGACGAGATGCGCCTTGCCGCGGGCACCGAGCCCCCGGTTGCGGCGCGCCCAAATCCCATCGACACCGACATCGCTATCGTCGGTGCGGGCCCGGCCGGGCTCTCCGCAGCCGCTGTCGCCGCCGAGCACGGTGCGCGTGTCACGCTGCTTGACGAGCGCGACGAGACCGGCGGACAGTATTTCAAGCCGCGCAGCCCGGGCTATCGCGGTCGGACACGCACGGATCGTCAGCATCGCCGCGGCCTCGACCTCAGCGCTCGGGTCAGCGCGTCTGGCGCTCAGATCCTTTCGGGCCAGGGAGTTTGGTTTGCCCGGCACCACGGGCCCGCGCGCTTCGAGCTGCGCGCCGTCGGGTCCGATCGGGCCACGCATCTCACTGCGCGAGCCGTGATCCTGGCAACGGGCGCCTACGAACGGCCCGCCCTTGTTCCAGGTTGGACCTTGCCGGGCGCAATGAGCATCGGCGCCTTGCAGACGCTCGTGCGCCGCTATGGCGTGGCGCCGGAGGGCCGCGTGCTGATAGCCGGGCACGGCCCCCTTGGGCTGCAACTGGCGGCTGAGCTCGCCGACCGCGGGGCCGAGGTCGTGGCCCTGGCGGAGCGTGGCCGTCCCCGGCTGGGTCAGACCCTCGCGCGCGCGGTCGCGGCTGCCCCGCGTCTCGCGGCGGACGGAGCGGCCTATCGGACGTCGGCAGCGCGAGCAGGCATTCCGGTCCTGACCGGGTGGGAACTCTGCCGGATCGGGGGCGAGACCCGCGCCGTGACGGCCGAGTTGCGCGAAATCGCGACCGGGCGCACCCGGCGCTTCGAGGCCGATATCATCGCCGCGGGTGACGGCTTTGCCCCGCAGCTTGAGCTCGCGCGACTCTTGGGTGTGCGCGTCCGTCTTGAGGCGGGCAATCTTGCGGGCCCCGAGCGCGCGCCGGACGGGCGCACGGCCGTGCCGGGGCTTTGGATCGGGGGAGATGCAGGCGGGCTCGGCGGCGCCGAAATCGCCCTCTGCCAGGGCGAACTCAGCGGCATCGGCGCGCTCGCCCATCTTGGCCTTCCCGCACCTGGCTCGGACGCGCCGATGCGACGCCGGCTTGCCCGGTCGCAGCGCTTCCAATCCGCGCTTTGGACCCTCTTTGACGCGCCGGAACGGCCCACGCCCGAGGACGACACGGTTCTTTGTCGCTGCGAGGAAGTCCGCACCGGCCGCGTCCGCGCTGCGATCTGCGCCGGGGCACGGGACCCTGCCACCTTGAAACAGGCCACGCGGATCGGCATGGGGCGTTGCCAGGGGCGCTATTGCATGCCGCACACGCTCCGTCTGCTGCGCGAGGCGGGGAGTCCTGCCCCACCGGAGGCGCTCTTTGCGCCGCAACTCCCGGCACGGCCCGTCCCCTTGGGCGCTTTGCGGCAAGAAAAGCCAGAATGGGGCGGGCATCAAGAAAGCGCGCCCTCGGCACGCCCCGGCGCGGTGCCCGACGCGCAACTTGTCCGGCATACGGCGGATCTGGTGGTCATCGGCGGTGGCGTGACCGGGATTTCCGCTGCGCTCTATGCCGCGCGCGGTGGCGCGTCGGTGATCTGCCTCGATCGCGGCCAGGTGAACGGCGAGGCCTCGGGCGGCAATGCCGGCAGTCTCCACCTACAGCTTCTCTCCTGGGATTTCGGCAGCAAGGCGGTCGGCGACGGCAGCTTGCAGCTCCGCACGTTGCCGCTGCAGCAGGAATCCATTGCCCTCTGGCGTACCTTGGAGGACGACCTCAACTCCGACTTTGAGATCGAGGTCACCGGCGGCATGATGGTGGCCGAAAACCCCGATCAGATCTCCTTCCTCGAAGCCAAGGTGGCCGCCGAGGCGCGGGTCGGAATCGACGCGGAGGTGATCGATGCTGCGCGTCTGCGTCAGATTGTGCCCGCAATCTCGCCGGAGATCGTGGCGGCGGCCTGGTGCCCGGGCGAGGGCAAGATCAACCCCCTCGTTGCAACGCCTGCATTGGCCCGAGCCGCGCGCCGAGCAGGCGCGGTGATCGAAGAACGTGCACCCGTCACCGGCATCGCGCGAGAGGGCAGCAGATATGCGATAGCGACTCCGCGGGGCCGGATCAGCACCGCACGCATTCTGATCGCGGCCGGGGGCTGGTCGGCGCGTATTGCCGCTATGCTGGGCGCACACCTGCCGATCCGAGGCGCTCCGCTTCAGATGGTGGTCACCGCGCCGGGCCCGCCGCTAGTGCCGTGCTTGATCTCCCATGCCGACAGGCACCTGACGATGAAACAGGGCGCGGCGGGCTCTGTCATCATCGGTGGCGCGTGGCCAGCCGTGACGGGCCCAGCCGGTCAGGCCCAGGTGCTGCCCGAGAGCATTGAAGGAAACCTTTGGGTTGCGGGCCATACCGTGCCGCAAGTGGCCAGCCTGCACGTCATTCGAAGCTGGGCGGCAATGAATATCGACATCGACGGCGCGCCGCTGATCGGCCCCGTACCGGGCTGCGATGGCGTCACTGTCGCTGCGACGGCAAATGGCTACACCCTCGGCCCGTTGATGGGCCGAGAGGCCGCGTCAGCAGCTCTTTCCGGGCGGTTGAGACAAGACCTCTCCGGCTTTTCGATCAACCGTTTCACCTAACGCTTAGCTGGAGATGCCATGGCGGCTGGGTTTGGCACCAAGCTCGTCCCACACTGAACCGAGACGTTTCAGTGTCGCACGACCCGAGCGCTCCCACCGGATCAGGCTCGGCTCCCGAGGGTCGCCGTCCAGAGACCACTTGGCCGCGACCCGCCCGAAGGCTCTGGATGGAAAACGGCATCTCCACGATCGAAGCGGGCCGTCGGGGGCCACAGGCGTGCGCACCGGTTCATGGGCAGGCCCACGACGCGGTGTAAGGACCTCGATCTCTTCACGCCCTGGCTTGCCCTCCCCTTGAGCGCCAAACTGCGTTCGACCCTCGGAGCGCCGCGCCGGATTTTGCGGCGCGGGCTTTGGCGGAGGCCGGAGGCGCGGATCCGTGGCGGCGCGCGCTTATGCGCGGCGCAATCTCCGCACCGCGCCAAGATAGCCGAGCCCCATCAGCGCCAGCGCGAGTGCGCCTGGCAGGGGGACGGGAACAGGGCTCGTGGCAAGGCGGATCTCGTCGAGGCCGATCTGTTCGGCCGATCCCGAAGAGCGGATGTCGAACACGAGTTGCCCTGCCCCGCCGAACTGTCCCTCGATGCCGAGCTGGACCGTGTTGAAGGCTTTACCGGCGACGACCCCCGCGCCGAGGGCCGTGCCGCCATCGGTCGAGACCAGGGTAAATTCGTTGTCGGAGGTTTCGCGTTCGGCGGTCCGAATGCCGGTGAACTCTGCCAGAAGTGTCGTGATCCCGTCGACCAGCGCCGAGACGCGGAAGAAATCGCCCCAAAGCGCGGGGCGCTCGTCGTCGTAATGGTCGAAGGGGTCGTCATCCGAGAACGCAGCGAGATCGAAGAGCACCGCCGAGAAGGCCGTGAAATCGACGTCATAGCTGAGCTGCGCGCCGCCCTGTCCCGCCCATTGCAGGGTGTCGGCCCCGCAGAGGGCCGAGGACGACCCTGTGAGGTGATCGCAGACGCCTGTGCCGGCAGGCGCGATACCGAGGCCCAGCCCCGTCTCGTTGGCCGAGGGCGGCAACGGGCTGCCCGGCGGCAAGGCGGCCCCGGTCCCCGTCAGCGTGCCGTTGATGCCCGCAACCCCGCTTTCGAAGTCATCGAGCATAAGGGCGGCCTGCGCAGAGCCGGCTCCGAAGGCCAGTCCTGCCACCAGACCTGCTGCCAGAGTTTGCCGAAAAGGTTGCATGCCGTTCATCTCCGTACCGATCCGCACCACGCAAACCCGCGCCGGGCGCGCATGCGGCGCCGCGTGGATCCACTCTGTGTTAACCTTTACGTTTTCGGGCGGCGAAACTGTGGCTCCATGGGGGCGCCCGAGGGGCATCTCGCAGAGGGCCGCGCATGCGCGGGTCCCGCGCCGGGGGGACCCAGATTTTTGGGTGAAATGACGTAACGAAACACTTCCCTGTCACGCTCCCGCCCTCCATGACTGCCAAGCGTAAGCAAGCCTGTCTGTTAAATTGTGAGTCTGCCATGAACATGAAATCGGTCCTCGTTGCCTGCGCCCTCGTCGTCGGGCTGACCACCTCCGCCTCTGCCGCGCTTGTCCGTCTCGATGCCTCCGGCGGCGGCACTCAACAGGTCTTTGAGCTGAACAACGGCAATCTGCTCGGCCTGATCGGGATCGATGCGCGCGGCGCGCAATACGATGCGACGACGCTCTCCGAAGCCGATCTTCTGAAGTCGATCCAGCAGCCCACCAAGGTTGTCGGCTTCTTCCAGGGCACTGGCCTGGCAGCCCTGGTCGGCGGGTCGGAGTTCGATCCGGTGAGTTTCGCCATCCCCGGGCCCTCGAATGATAAGATCTTCTCGGCAGTCTGGGTCGAGTGGACGGGTGGCGATCTGGGGCTGCTGAAGTGGAATTCGGACGGCTCGAAGAGCAGCCGCAGCGGGACGCTCGGCGGTCAGGCAACGCTGGCCGGCGATCCGATCGCGCCGATCCCGGTGCCGGCCTCCCTGGCGCTCGCAGCCCTCGGGCTCGGCGGCCTCGGCCTCTACCGCCGCCGGCAACTCAAAGCGCGCTCCGCCTGACTGGGCCTCTTCGCAGGACCTCTGACGGCCGGGTCGCGCACCCGGCCCTTGCGCGTGGGAATTCAGAAAGGCCATAACCGCACGCGTACAAAAGTCGAAGGGACCAAGAATGGCCGCCACAGCCGACGCAACCAGCGCGGCGCCCGAAGGGGCCCAGATCACGGTGTGTGAGGTCGGCCCGCGCGACGGCTTTCAGAGCGAAGCGGCCTTTATCCCAACCGAAAAGAAAATCGAGATCGTTAACGCGCTTTTAGCGACCGGGCTGCGGCATCTGCAGGTGACGTCGTTTGTCAGCCCGCGCGCAATACCGCAACTGGCCGATGCGGAAGAGGTCCTGGCCGGGATAGAGCGGCCCGACGGCGCCTTTGTCACCGCGTTGGTGCCCAATCTGCGCGGTGCCGAGCGGGCGGCGGCCTGCGCGCTCGACGCCGTTCACACGGTGGTGTCGGCCTCCGAGACGCATAATCGAAAGAATGTGAACCGGCCGATCGAGCAATCGCTTTCCGAATTTGCGGCCGTGTTCGATCTGCTGACGTCTGCCGGCATCGCCGTCGAAGGCGGCATCGCAACAGCTTTTGGCTGTCCTTTCGAGGGCCCCGTTCAGCCCGAGCAGATCGCCCGCATCGCGGGCCGGTATCAGGAGTTGGGCGCAAAGAGCGTTTCGCTTGGGGATACGACGGGCATGGCCACGCCGCTCACGGTGCGTGCTGCGATCCGCGCCATACGTGCGGCGGCGCCGGGGCTTGAGATCCATCTTCATTTCCACAACACGCGCGGCGTTGGCCTTGCTTGCGTCATGACCGGGCTCAGCGAGGGCGTGACGCATTACGATGCCGCCATCGGCGGTCTGGGCGGTTGTCCCTTCGCCGCCGGCGCCACGGGTAACATTTGCACGGAGGATCTGATCTACCTCTTGCAGGAAAGCGGTTACCGGACGGGTGTCGACCTTCTAGAGCTGATCGACGTCGCGCTTCTGACGCAAGATGTGATCGGTCGCCCGTTGCCTGGCCAGGTGATCAAGGCAGGTCCACGCCTGAAGCGCCACAACCCCGAACGGACGGCGATCGCCGCAGGATGACGCAGCTCCCCCTGTCCGGCGTCCGTGTCATCGATTTGACGCGTATCCTTTCGGGCCCGTTCTGCGCCATGCTGCTCGGGGACCTCGGGGCCGATGTCCTCAAGGTCGAGACGCCCGGCGGCGACCCGGTCCGGAAACACGGCCATTTTGTGAACGGGATGTCGTGGTACTTCGCCGGGTTCAATCGCAACAAACAATCGGTGGAACTCAACCTGCGCGCCGCCGAGGGCGTTGCGGTTCTCGAACGGCTTTTGGTGAATGCAGATATCCTGACGGAGAATTTCCGGCCCGGTATCCTCGATCGTATGGGCCTGACCGAGGCGCGTCTGCGTGAGATCAATCCCGATCTGATCGTCGTGAGCATCAACGGCTATGGCAGCACCGGACCCTATGCGGATCGGCCCGCCTTCGACTTTATCGCACAGGCGATGTCGGGATACATGACCACGAATGGCACGCGCGAGACCGGGCCAATGCGGACGGCGCCTCCGCTCACGGATCTTGTCGCTGGCCTATACGCTGCGCTCGGGGCCGTCGCGGCGCTCAGGGGCCGCGAAAACGGCGGCCCGGCCCAGCGGGTCGAAGCATCGATGATGATGTCCATCCTGTCGATGATGGCCTACTTGACATCAAACGCGCTGGCGACGGGGAGAGATCCGGTGCCGACCGGGAACGACCACCCGATTGCCGCACCCTATGGGCTCTTCCGCGCATCCGACGGAGATGTTGCTGTGGCGCCGTCGACCGACGCGATCTGTCGGCGCTTCCTGGAGGAGATCGGCCTTTCACACCTCCTGTCCGACCCGCGCTTCGAAACCAACGAGAAGCGTCTGCAGAATCGGGACGCATTGAACGCATTGATCAACCAGGCGCTCGCGAGCGCCACACAGGACGCGTGGATCGCGCGCCTGAACCGCGCCGGGGTTCCCTCGGGCCGCGTGCAGTCGATAACCGAAGCGCTGGCCGATCCACAGGTCGCGGCGCAAGAGATGGTCCTGCACGTTCCGCATGAGGGCCACGGCGACGTCGCGATGACTGGCTTTCCGATGAAATTCTCCGAAACGCCGCTCTACGTCCGTCACACGACGCCAACACTCGGCGCCGATGGCAGATCGGCGCTGATTGCTGCCGGATTGAACGAGGCCGAAGTGGATGACTTGGTCGCCAAAGGCATCGTCGGACCCGGAGCCCAGGGGCCCAAGTCGTAGGGAAGGCGTCGGTGCCGCTGTGGCCGTATCGAAGCGGGTGTCAGATCATTTGAGCGGGGCTCTCGGCCATCCGTAGGAGCGCAAAGATCAGCAAGCTCGCCGAAAGGGCGCACGCAACCGTTCGGAGCGTATTCCAGAAAGCCCCACGAGGGGCATATATCTTGAGCCAATGGTGACGCGTGGCTTCAGCTGACGTCTCCATGCGCGCGCGAGCCGCGTTCATTCACACATTAAAGGTGAGCGTGATCCCGAAGCAGCCCACATGGTAGATAAGTCCGGCGATGACAACTAGCGTGGCTGCGGGACCGGACAAAGCAAGTGCCCCATAGGCAGTCATGACGAGAGAGCCCGCCGTCATGCCGAGAAAAAGCGCCATGAACACCCAGCGGAAGACCTCGCGATTGATCGCTTGCATGACTTCGACACCGCCATGGCCGCCGGTCAGCGCGAGAGACCGCATGATGAAGTCCGAGAAAGCGAGGAAAACGCGACCCAACAGGGCATAGGCGAGAATTGCGAATTGCATGAAGAGGAAGAGAGCAGACGACATGTCAGATCCTCCGGGTAGATGTTTGGCGGCGGGAGGCCCCTGCCTCTTTTCGGATCAGGCTGCGTCCGTCCAGGCGCCGGCAGCCATCGCCGTCAGCGCGTACTCGCCGAAGTCACGCGGTGTGCGCCCCAACGCGCGCTAAACGCCGTTCCAAACGCGCGAGGCCCACGACATCGACCAAAGCCCGCACCTGCCGCAACGGCCAAAGCTTGCCGTGCTGAAGACCGACACCCGGAGCGATCGAAAGCGGCCGTTATCCTCGACGGCCCGATGATCGCGTGGCACGTCTCGGCCCTGCGCACCGAAGCTATGCGCGGGATCGCGATCTCCCGTGACCGCGTCGTGACCGCGCGCAGTTCTAGCGAACCGACACGGGATGCCTCGACGGAGACCGCCAAGAGCCAGGGCGTTGGGACCGTGTGTTGGGTTTCGATTTGAGCCTGTCCCGCCGGGATTTCGCGCCGTGCTAAAAGAACACGAGCCATTGCCGCACGACCCAAAGTTCGAGACAACACGCCGCCAGGACGGCTCCGCGGATGCTCATCTTTGGCCAGCGCTGCCAGATCACATACGCTGATAAGAGCATGGCCAGCACTGTAAACGGCGCGACTAGCGCGGCATGGTGCTGCGAGTCCCAGTAGCTGATGGGGCTTTCAAAAACCCAATCGGTGATCGGCCAAAAGTGGGGCCGGGCATCGTCGTTGTGGAGGGCCATGTCACTGGCAATGTGCAGGAGGCCGGCCGTCGAAAATGCCATCCACGGGGTGCTTTGCAGCGTGAGAGCGAGAAGAAAACCCAAACCCCAAATCACCAGGCTATTGTCGATGGAAAACACCGACTGCCAGGCCGGCGAGAAATAGAGCTCTGAAAAGACCCGTTCCGGTGAAATGCGCAAAAGGAAAAGCGACACACCGGCGAGCACGTAAAGCGACAGGTCGGGCAGCAGACTCCCCAACGCCGCCATTTGCCCAGTGCGCGGCCAATCCCGCCGAGCACACAGCGCAACACCGACCAAGAGGTGCGCGGGAGTGTTCATGAACGCGCCTCTCACTGGCTTACGTCTTTCCCGACCCGACTTCATCTGCTGCGCGGACACATGTCTAGTGATACCGGACGCGCCAAAGCGTATTGTCCTCGCAGGGCAGCATGGTTGGCCCGGGCTGCGCCGCAAGGGTCCAAAAGCTGTAAAACCAGTGAGTATGGCCGACCGCACACCCTGTACGCGATAGGTTCATTGTTCACACGCTGCAATGCCGTTGGTCCGCCGAAAGCGTAACTTGGGCACGTCTGTCGGTGGCAGCTCTCACCCCCGATAGGACATCCGGCGTCATTCAAACCTGGCGTTTCGGGACATCCAAAGCGAGACCAACGTCGCTTCAGAATTGGTTCTGGTCCCGTCGCCAACGTCCTCTGCGAGTGTGCTGGCTCAATGCGATCGCGTTCCGTTTGGGCGGCCGTGACCCACGGGAAACCCCGCGACGCGGCGCTCAGGCCCGGCCGACCAAGGGGCCGAGCGGATGAAGACATCGAAGTACTGGGAGGAGACGGTGAAAACGCGCCGGCGCGCGCAAACCGTGCGAGCGGAGACGGCGGACACATGTCCCAAGTCTTGGATCAACAAGCGCCCTCTCTACTCGGTGCAGGTCGCCTCGGTGTCGTAGGGCAGACTGCGCGCAAGCGTCCAGATTACGCCGCCCTCGGGCGTGAGGACGGTCAACTCCACACCCTTGTTCGTCAGACAAGATCGCAATTCGACAAAGCTGCCATCAGCATCGATATCGACCAGGACGGATGTCTCGGTCACCCGAAAAACCGGGTGATCCGCGACGATGGAGAAGCCGATGAGCCCGACTAGCGCGTCTGGCGCACTGTCCTGATGGGTCGTCGACGCGACCTGGAGGCTTCCATCCTCGGGGTCAACAAAGGCGAGGAAATCCGCTGGCCCATTGGGACCATCCTGCGCTGGCATAGCGCGCCCCCCGGAAGAGAGATCGACGACCCCGATCCTGCTTGCATCGTCGGCGATGGCAGGCAATGCGGTTGTCAAAACGCATGCAAGAGCTGTGAGACACCTACCTTCCATTGACCGACCAATGCGGCACGTCGCCGACCAACTTATGCACGCCATAACTCTTGCCGACGGCGTGGAGCTCAGAATTCGTGCCATTCTTTGGCGAGGAGGAGATCGTCACTTCCTCTCCATTCTTTTTCTTGATCTTCAAATCGCCCGACCAGGAGATGTGCCAATCAATGGCTTGGCCCGAGATGTGCATGCTGGTTAGGCTCGGCTGATATCTGATCCGAAACCCGTTGGGCCCGACCATTTCCTTGGCCTTCGCAATAGAAACCTTATCCTCCCCATGATCGAAGAGAATATCTACTCCGGCGATCTTGGGAACTGCATTTGGCTTAACCTTGCCCTTCGCGACCTTAAACGACCAGTGCATAATCGCAGCGCGCTTTTCATTGCGGAGCGTGCTCGCCACTCTGATGGTGCAGCCTGCAGCCTTCAGCGCCTTTTGAAATTCGAGAACCTTCGCTTTGAAACCGCCCTCGAGATCCGAAATCTTGTTGGAATTGGGAAATTTGGCCTGATTTGCGTTGAACCACGCCTTGCCAGAGAGGCTCTTTGCTTTCCTCGCCTTCTCAGCTTCCTCCGCCTTTTTCTTATCCTCCTCCCGTTTCCTTTCCTCTTCCTTCTTCTTGGCTTCCTCTGCGCGCTTTTTTGCCTCTTCCTCTGCTTGCTTCTGGGCGTCGCGCGTCACACTCATCAACAAGCGCTCGATTTCCTTTTCGATTGATTTCCCATTTTTCTTGGCAGTCTCAGTCGCAATTTTCACGGCCTGCTCGGCAGCATCTTCGACTTGCTTGGAGATGTCGTCAAGAAAGCTCCAAAATCCGCCCTCTGCCTCTGCGGCTTTTTTCACTGGCTTGATCTGCTTTTCCGCAGCCTTTTTTGCTGCCTCGACGGCCTTTTTCTTTGCTGCTTCAGCGGCGTCACTGGCCCTTTTCTCGTCCGCTTTCTCTTTATTTTTTTGCGCGGCTTTGAGTTTTGAAGGGCCGCCGAGCAGGGCCTTTATCGTGTTCTTGTTCGGCTCCACCGTCTGATCGGGCGTAAATGTACAAGCAGCAGCTTGAAATGCGCCTATCGCTTCGTTGAGTTTCTGTGAGGGTTTTCCGTTGACTTGAAGCTTTGCAAATCCGACCGGACTAGCAACTGCGTTCAAGAGCTCCTGAACGATCTTGACGTCCTCCGGCTGGTTCTTGCCTTTCCGACCGACCGCCGCTTTGATTTTCGTAGCCATCCCAACTCCACACTCTTTACATGCGCATTCGCCCGCTTGACGTTGGGTGACATTACGACGGGACGCGCCATCCGTCTACGCTTCCGACGCATCCGCCAGGCCTACCCCGGCTTGGTTTTGTTGAAAGGGCGCTATCGCAAACGAGAGCGATCGCGTCGCAAGTGACTTTTCTTCCACAAGAAAGATACTTTATCACAGTCTTTCGCCAGTACGGGTCTCGATGCCAAACCATCGCCGCCGACATGTTGCGACTGCCCTTGCAAGAGGCGCTTAGCAACCGGCCCAAGCTACCTCTGGATTGCAAGAGATTTTGGTCTACATCATACTGCTCGTAACGTGCGATTGGCTGCTCTAATTCGCCGGACCACGTTCCCAATGATGTAAAAGATGGAGCCCTCCATGCATAGGAACGTTATCGGCGCCGTCCTTTCCTGTCTCTCGACAACTGCATTCGCCGAGATGGCGCGCTATGAGCTCGATACGTCACACACGGCGGTGTATTTCACGGTTGATCACATCGGCTATGCCAGGACCCTTGGAATTTTCACGGGGCTTGAAGGCAGCTTTACCTATGATGCTCAAAATCGTGAATTGGGCGAGGTTTCGGTAACGATCGACGCCGCTTCTGTGAATACGTTTCACGACGGCCGGGACAATCACGTGCGTGGCGCAGACTTTCTAAGTGTCCGTGAATTCCCCGATATCACCTTTACCGCGATAGGGGGCGAAGCGTCGGGCGCGAATACGGGGACGGTCACGGGTGAGCTGACCATCTTGGGCCAAACGCGGCCAGTGGTGCTCGCGGTGACCCTGAACAAGGTCGCTCCCTATCCCTTTGGGCATCGTCGGGAGGTGCTCGGCCTCTCGCTTTCGACCGAAATCAATCGAAGCGATTGGGGCATGAACTATGGCGTTGCCAATGGCTTGGTCGGCGACGCCGTGGCGATCAACATTGAAACCGAAGCGATGAAGATGGAGTAGCGCATCTGCGCTCCAAACCGACGCAGCGCATCCATCTCCGCAAGGCTGCCGCAACCTTGTAATACACGCCGTGTCGATACTCTTGTTGGACCGATTCTCCGCGCAGCAGCCGCGCGTGCTGTCTGGTCTCTAAAGCGCCGCTTGGCCTCTGCGTCTGCGCAGCGCTGCCAAGTAGAGGGCCTGAACCGGCGGCGCTTCAGACGGCTCTACCGTCCCAAGCGATCCCGTGACGCCGCCGTTCGACCTATCCAGATGGCAACGGGAGCCGCTTGCAAAGATGCGATCGCCCGCAACCGCATCGCGCGATTTCACTGCGAGCGCGGATCCGCATAACGCGCTACACCACGTCAGCGTATGCCTTATGAAGATCCTGGACGAATTGGGCATAGGGACTTGGCCCATAGCTTATGCGTGACACGCCCAAAGCGGCAACGTTCTCGACCGTGGTCAGATCGCCTCTCATCAACACGTTGACCGGCAGGTGTGCAGTCTCAACGACTTCGGCGATCAGCTTGGCCTCTGTCAGCCCGGGCACGAAAAAGCAATCTGCCCCAGCCTCAGTGTAAGCAACTTCGCGCTCCCGGGCTTCCGCGAGCTTGTCCCGATGGGTTGAAGGGTCTGTTCCGAGAAAGAGGTCTGTCCGCGCGTTTAGAACGATGGGTATCCCTTCCTCTGTAGCGACTGCCTTTATTGCACGAATGCGCTCGGCTTGGGCCGCTATCGGATGAAGGCCCTCGCCGTTGACGATCCGATCCTCAAAATTGATACCAGCCGCACCCGCGCGGATGATCTTGCGCACATTCTCTGCGGCCTCATGGGGATCGACGGCATAGGCACCCTCGAAATCCACACTCATTGGCACTTCGATGCTTGCGTAAATGCGTTGGACAATCCGCAGCACCAGATCCAACGGAATGGCCTCGCCGTCTGTGTAGCCGTGCGCTGCTGCCACAGACCAACTTCCCGTCGCGACCGCGGGCGCGCCTGCATCTTCGAGAGCCTTTGCCCCGCCTGCGTCCCAAATGTTGTAGAGCACGAGCGGATTGCCTTTTTGGTGCAGTTTCGACAGACGTGCGGCTTTCTCAGCTTGTAACACCATGCTCTCCCGTTGCCTCGTGGGGCAGATACTGCGGATGGATTTGCACGGCGCGCCCCGCATGGGAAGATGGCATCGGCGCACTGGCGCCGATAGGGTAATGGATGCTTTGGGCTTTCGGAATATGGGCCGAGCGATAGGTCGTGCGGCATCACCGAACGCATCCACTGGTGGTAAAACGGCACGTTGCCCGTGGTGGCGTCGCTTGTCTCTGTCTGGGCCGCCCACCCACTTCAGAGCATACGCTGCAATAGCGCGCTGCCCCTAAAGAGTTGGTGGCGCATGACGAGGCCGATATGGCCGGCAAGGGCCAGCAAAAGGAGCCAGGCCGCACCGACATGGGTCCACTTCGCAATGTCGCGGAGCGTATCGTCTTTTGTCAGCGGCCGCGGCATCTCCCAGAGGCCAAAGAAATTGACCCCGTAATTGCCCCACATCACGTAGAGCCAGCCCGAGACTGGCATGACGAACATCGCCAGGTAGAGCAGCCGTTCTGCATGGTGAACAAAGCGCCGCTCGCCCGTCGATAGTGCAGGCGACCAAGGCGGCAATTGACCGAAGTGACGGTTGATCAGCCGCAAGACGGCAACGAGCAAGGCAACGAGCCCGAGCGATTTGTGCCAGTTGTAGTAGGTATTGGTGTCGACCCCTGCGAAGCTGGAATTAAACCCGATCGCCGTCATGATGTGTCCGCCGACGAACTGCATCGTGAAGAGGACGACGATGGCCCAGTGGAAAAACTTGGTCAGCGTTCCATAGCCGGCTGCGGAATTTGTCATGGTCATTGTGCAATCCTTCGGCGCTCGCCACATGCTGTTTGACGTGATGGGTCTTGGTCGTCGCAGCGCGGCAAAGGGTTCATTCTTTTCTGAAAGTCGTCCTGTCCCGAAGAGCTGGCAAGCACGACCGAGAAGCGCCGCGTCAACGTCCCCGTTTTGCAGGTGCCGAGCCAAACCGCTGGCAAGGTAGGAATGGGCGGGCGCAGCGGTTTCGACGGAGCCCTCTTTCTTCGATACCCTCTGCACCGGCGGCGCTTAGCGCACCAGCACCACCGGGATCCGGCAGGACCGGATCATTTCGGTCGTCGTCGAGCCGATGACGAGGGTGCGGATGCGAGAGTGCCCGTAGGCCCCCATGACCAGCAGGTCGATCCCGCCCTGTTCCACAAGGTCGCCGAGGGCCTTGCTCGGCGCGCCCTGGAGGATGCGCGTCTCCGCCTCATGCGCGCCAGCAGACAGGGTCGCGCGCGCATCGTCGAGGGCGCGGCGCGTCTCATTGCTCTCGGCACCCGCCGTTGCCACCACGACATCGAGCCCGGCAAAGAGCGGATCGCGCGCGACATAGTCGACCGCCTTCATCGACGACACACCGCCGTCATAGGCGATGAGCACCCGGCCAATCGGCCGGAAGGCGCGGTTGGCCACGAAAACCGGCTTGTGGCTCGCCCGCACGATCCGCTCGAAGTTCGAGCCGAGATGCGGCGCGTCGAGCCCCGCGGCCTCGCCTCGTTTGCCGATGAGGATCATGTCGGCCGCGCCCTCCTTGGCGGCGACCGTTTCGACGATATCTCCGCTCCGCAGCCGGGTGACGACGTCCCGCGCGCCGCCGCCTTCGACCAGGGCCTTTGCGTCTTCGAGGATCGCGCGCCCCTGCGCCTGCGCCAGCCGCGCGTGCTGTTCATCGAGCGCGCTCAGCTTCTCCAAAAGATCGGACCGCGCCCCGAGCCGGATCGAACCCGACAGGTCCCGCTGGCTACCGGCGCGGCGCGGGTCGAGCACGTGGTAGAGCTTCACTTGCGCACCCGCGCGCGTGGCCACCCAGGCCGCATGGTGGCAGACGCTCTCGGAATAGGCCGAGCCATCGACCAGCGCCATCAAGGTTGCGGACATCGGCCCTCCCTCAGTGCTCAAGGATCTTATCCATCGCGCCCGGTTTGTCGTGCACGGCAAGCTGATCGACAATGGTCTCCGAGGCCGCGTTCATGCCGATGATCCGGACTTCCGCGCCCTCGCGGCGGAATTTCAGCACCGCCATGTCGAGCGCTGCGACCGACGAGACGTCCCAGATATGGGCGCGGCTGACGTCGATGGTGACGCGCTCCAAGGCCTCGCGAAAGTCGAACGCCGCCATGAACGTCTCGGACGAGGCGAAAAAGAGCTGGCCCTCGACGGTGTAGGTGCGCGTTCGTCCATCGGGCGAGATCTCCGAGGTGACGCGGAAGAACTGCGCGATCTTGCCCGCAAAGAAGATCCCCGACAGCAGGACGCCTGTCAGCACCCCCAGCGCCAGGTTATGGGTGTAGACCGTCACAACGACGGTCGCGAGCATCACGATCGAGGAGGAGCGCGGGTGCTCGCGCAGGCTCCGGATCGACGCCCAGGAAAACGTGCCGATCGAGACCATGATCATGATCGCAACGAGCGCGGGCATCGGGATCTGGCCGACGATGTCCCCGAGCACGACGATGAGAAAGAGCAGCACCGCGCCCGCGGTAAAGGTCGATAGCCGGCCACGTCCGCCCGACTTCACATTGATGATCGACTGGCCGATCATCGCGCAGCCCGCCATGCCCCCGATGAACCCCGTCGCGGTATTGGCGATCCCCTGTCCGATGCATTCCTGGTTCCGGTCCGACGGTGTATCGGTCAGATCGTCGACGATGGTCTGGGTCATCAAGCTCTCGAGCAGGCCCACGGCCGCGACCGCAAGCGAAAAGGGCAAGATGATCTGTAACGTCTCGAGCGTGAGCGGGATGTCGGGGATCAGAAAGACAGGCAGCGTATCGGGCAATGCGCCCATGTCGGAGACCGTCCGCACGTCGATGCCGAACGCCAGCACCACGGCGGTCAGCACAATGATCGTGACGAGGGGGGACGGGACGGCCGTTGTCAGCAGTGGGAAGAGGTAGATGATCGCAAGGCCCGCCGCTACGAGAACATAGGTGATCCAGGTAACGCCGATGAGCTCAGGAAGCTGCGCCATGAAAATCAGGATGGCCAATGCGTTAACAAAGCCCGTGATGACGGACCGCGACACGAACCGCATCAGGCGCCCAAGCCCTGCCATGCCCGCTGCGATCTGGATCAAACCGGCGAGCACCGTTGCCGCGAGCAAGTATTGCAGCCCGTGCTCTTTAACCAGCGTGACCATAAGCACCGCCGTGGCCGCCGTCGCCGCCGAGATCATGCCTGGCCGCCCGCCCGTGATCGCGACGATCACCGCAATCGAAAAGGAGGCGTAGAGGCCGACCTTCGGATCGACGCCGGCGATGATCGAAAACGCAATGGCCTCGGGGATAAGGGCCAACGCCACGACGAGCCCGGCGAGAATGTCACCACGGACATTGCCAAACCATTGGTCTCTGTAGGTGTAAAGTGCGTTCATGCGATCCCAAGACGAGTGTTGCGGTCATCCGTTCGGATGGGCGGTGTCGGACGATGTCAGTGATCTTTGAGCCTGCATGGGCGGTGCGTACGCGCCACGCTCAGATCCCCGACCGAGCCCAAGGCAAATACAAGATGGATCGGCTAAGGCAACCTGATGCCGCCATGTTTGCGGACGTGCAGCGTCTGCGGGTCCGCCGCTCGGTCATGGTCCTCCTCCCCACTCGGCGAGGATGAAAGCGCCGCGGCGCATTCCGTCAAGCTGACCGTGATCTCCGAGATCCCCGATCATAACGCAAACCGATCCAACGACCCTTGCGCCATGAGCCGCGGCATGCAGAGGCGTCTGCGAGCGAACGCTTGAAACGGAGCGAAAAGCAGTTCACCGATGGCAGGGACGTTCCAAATCATCGGTGCACAATCGCCATGCTGGGTTTTCTGAAGACAGACCTTGCCTGCTACGATTGCCGCCTAAGCGCAGCGGAGTGGGCTGCGGTCGCAGAGAAAGCGGCGTCGGTGCATTTCCCAGCAAGATCGGTGATCTATGACCACAAGTTGGTGGGGGATCGTTGGCTGCTGCTCTGCTCTGGCGTAGCCGCGTCGCGACAGACCCACGAATCTGGGCGTTGGTCGATTGCAAGGTTTTTCGAGGCCGGCCAATTCTGCGGAAACCTGACCAGCACATGGGAACAGACGCCGGCCGCGGATGATCTCTTGGCGATTTCGGAGGTGGTCGGCATCGAGTTTCCGCACGGCATGTTCAAAGCAGAGTACCTGGAGGGCGGCGCGTTCGGTCGATACCTGCGCCTAAAGGTTGTGGAGACTCTCTGCTTCGACAAAGACATCGTGACGACGAAGACATTCTCAGACTCCGAAATGCGCTACCAGTTCCTGAACGAGCGCTACGGGCAGGTCGTCTCGACCGCCCTGCACATTGATCTTGCGGCATTTATGGGCATGACGCCCCAGGGCTTCAGTCGGTTCTTGCGAAATCGTGCAAAAAGTTAACCGAAGTTAACTGCTCCACGCGCAGCTTGGGGCACGCTCGCAGCTCGATGCTTCAACATTCCGAGATGCTCCCATGTGCTCTATGATCGCGACGCTCAAGGCCGCCTGGCCACTCCTGAGACCTGCCATTCTGAGTGGTCAGATCGTCAAGCCTCAGTGCGACATAACCGAGCCCGGCGCCGATATCGAAGCGCTGTGGGACCAGCCTATCCCGATGTCCGAAGGTTTCTCGCTGACCGCCAACATCTTTCGGTCGCGGCAACGCCGCAAGGCGGGGACGCAAGACCCTGTTATCATGTGCGCGCATCCCTATGACAACCGCAAGATTCCCGCACTCAAGAACACGCCGTTGAACGGCCCGCCTCAACAATACCGCTTGATCCCACAGGTCGGGCACCGCCCGCAGTTTTCCACACAAACGAGTTGGGAATCGCCCGACCCCAACGTTTGGGTGCGCGCCGGATACACGCTGATCAATCTCAATTTGCCGGGCTTTGCCAATAGTGGCGGGCCGGCCTCGATCACCTCCGCGCATCAGGGGCGATGCTACCGCGAGGCCATCGCCTGGGCCGGCGCGCAACCCTGGTCAACCGGTGCGGTCGGTCTCTGCGGTGTCAGCTTCTTGTGCATCAGCCAATACCTCGCCGCGGCGACACCGGACGGCGAGGAGGCGCCTGAAGCCCTCAAATGCATCGTTCCGTGGGAAGGTGTCTCAGACCTCTATCGCGACCTCGCCTGTCGCGGTGGGGTGCCCGACAAAGGGTTTCTCGATTTCTGGTGGCAGACCGAGGTCGAAGGACCGCTGAATGTCAGCCTTGAGGACTACCTCGCGGTTGAAGAAGCCATTCCGGTTGAGACATTGAGGGCGCACCCTTTCTACGACGAATATTGGAAAGCGAAGGCGCCGCCGCTCGAAAACATCAATGTCCCGATGCTGGTTTGCGGATCCTTTTCGGATCACGAATTGCACACCTTTGGATCGTTTCGCGCGTTTGAGAAAGCAGGATCGCCGTTGAAGTGGCTCTACACCCACCGCGGTGGGAAATGGACCGAATTCTACAAGCCTGAGACCACAGACCTGATCCGCGCGTTCTTGGATCGGTTTCTGCAAGGGAAGCAGACGGCATTTCCCGAAGCGCCATCGGTTCGGCTCGAGGTTCGCACCACAGGGGACGTCATCCACGAGGTGCGATGGGAAGACACTTGGCCCCTGCCCGGCACCGACCTGCAGCCGTTGTTCTTGTCTGGAACAACGCTCCTCAACGTGGCGGATAAGTCTACTCAGTCGCGCGGCTATGATGCGGTTAATGGGAAGCTTGAATTCGAGCATATCTTTGAAACCGACACCGAGCTGTCGGGATACATGAAGCTTAAGCTCTGGGTTGAGGCCGCTGGCGCCTCCGACATGGCGCTATGCTGCTTCATTGACAAGCGGGACGCCAAGGGACGCTCGGTCCGCTTTAACGGGGCCGTCGGCCAAAGGGAGGACATGGTCACACGCGGCTATGGCCGCGCAGCGCGGCGCAGTCTTGACCCCGCAGTCTCAACGAACTGGCATCCCGTCCCCCTATGCGCGGAAGACGAGCCTTTGTCGCCAGGCGAGATCGTTCCCCTGGAGATCGCGTTCTGCCCAAGCAGCACGTTCTTTTCGGCCGGGGAACGGCTTGTTCTTATCGTCTCTGGGCACGATGTGGTGCATGCCCCGATCTTT
Source organism: Pseudomonadota bacterium (assembly GCA_038745585.1). GTDB lineage: Bacteria > Pseudomonadota > Alphaproteobacteria > Rhodobacterales > Rhodobacteraceae > HLUCCA09. The sequence goes on along the minus strand of JBCDLH010000001.1, from coordinate 337,444 downwards.
CGCAAAGACACCTCCCTCAATCGCGGCCGACACATCCTCCATACGGGCGGCGGACACGACTCGCACCTTCTTGTGCCCGTCATTCCAGTGCATAGGGACGCTGCGCCAAGTTAAAGCCCAAGGCGGAGTGGCGCGGTTGCGGTCGCTCTGCCCAGGTTACATCAAACACCCTCGAGCCATAGCGGTGATTGGCCGATCTCCTGAAGCAGGAAATCCATGAACACCCGCACCTTCGCGGACACGATATTGCTGTTGGGGTAGACCTGTGGATCGGCGTGGAAAAAGGACCTCGTATTGGGGTGATCGGCGTTGAAAAGAGACCCCCCTGATGCGGTGGTCCATCGTGTTCCCGAGGGACGTCGGGAGCAGAATTCGGGATGCTGGTGGGGGCGACGATCGCGAAGATCGGGCGCGCGTCCTTTCAGGACAAGAAGCCGATCAAGCAGATCTGCCGCGCGTTGCGGGTCTCCCGGAACACGGTAGGCAAGGTCATCCGCTCCGGCGTGACGGCGCTCGCCGACGACCTGAAGGCCCCGGAAGATTTGGGCGTGAACCACGTCGCCCTCAATCTCCGCTTCAATCAGCCCGATGTCGAAGATACGCTACACCGCCTGGCCGACACCCTGCTCAAACGCTTTCCAACCCAAGATTAAAGCCATGTCAAAGACCATTCTCATCACCGGCTCCACCGATGGCCTGGGCCTCGCGACCGCCCAACGTCTCTTGCGAGAGGGGCACCGTGTCTTGTTGCATGGGCGCTCCGCCGCGAAGCTGCGTAAGGTGACGCAAGATACCGGCGCGCGCGACAGCTATGCGGCCGATCTGTCTTCGATCGCGGGCGCCCGGGACCTTGCGCAAGCGGTCTTGGCAGACGTTGATCGCCTCGACGTCCTGATCAACAACGCAGGCGTCTACAAAGTCAGCGATCCCATCACATTGGATGGCTTTGATCTGCGCTTTTCGGTCAACACCATCGCGCCCTACGCGTTGACGCAGGCTTTGCTGCAAAGTCTGGGGCCCGACGCTCGGGTCGTAAACCTCTCCTCTGCTGCACAAGCCCCCTATGACCTCGCGGCTTTGCGGGGCGAAAAGCGCCTGGACACCCACGAGGCCTACGCCCAGAGCAAATTGGCGCTCACCGCTTGGACGATGGGCCTTGCCGAAGAACATGCCAGCGGTCCGAGCTTCTACGCCGTCAACCCGGGCTCACTCCTTGCCACATCCATGGTCACGGAGGGCTTTGGCGTATCTGGAAAAGACATCGGCATCGGCGTCGACATACTCGTGCGCGCGGCCCTGTCGGCCGAGTTCGATGGTCAATCCGGAGCGTATTATGACAATGACATCCGCGCATTCAGCGCGCCGCACCCGTTTGCGACAGAGCGCAAAAACCGCGAGACGCTTATGAAGCAATTGCAGGCATTGCTGCACTGAGGAAGCAACCCGCCCCGTCCTGCCGCTCAACTTTGGCCACCTTCGCTGCAGTCCAGCCCACCCAACCGACCATGCGCCGCACGTCCGCAATCTGAACGCGCTCAAAGTCACAGTTGCGGACGGAGCTGTCGCTCTCCAGTGCAGCGTAAGTGTCGGCTTGTGGGTGACTGATTTCAATGAGCACCAAAAGATGCGTCCACGTGATGTTCGATGGGTGTTCCAGTTTCTCTGGCAAGCCAGAAAAGTGTGGTGGATGCTGATGCCATAATGACGCTTTGCTGAACCGCGGCTTCGATCGTTGCAGGCTTAGGCGATTTCTGGAGTTTCGCTATGTCCATGAAAATGCGGTCCCGCCTTCTCTTGTACCCATATCCAAAGAGACCTTCCGATTCCACGGATTTAGGAAGGTCACTTACGGCAGCTTGTAAGAAAGCTATGCCTCTTTGGATCTCAAAGTGAAGGCAATCAATAGCTTGAGATGGTATGGCAATTTCGCCTCTTCCACTGCGAATGTCGCCCATTCGTTGAATGCAGGCGGATTGAAGTGTATCACGGAACTCAATTTTCGCGTCGTCAACTGCCGCCAAGCACGCAATGTAGTTGGGATTGAGGCCTTGGGAGAGAGTGTCGGGCACATGATCAGCAACAGAAACTTGGGACAGGCCAATGACAGCGGCAATAGCGATGGTCGCGCGGATACGGCGCATGAGCCGAGTGTTTGCTTCCATGTTTATCTCGTAGCTACCGATATCTGAGTTAAGCATACCCATCCCGGTCGTTCCAGCAAAGCGCAGCATTGGTATGGTCGGGCTCCAAGCCGGCAGAGCGCTGCGCTAGTGTCGACTGATCCACAGCGTGTCGCTGGGTCCAGACGATTGGCGCGGACGGGACCCGGCAAACTGTAGAGGACCGACGACGGGCAAGCGTCGTGTGGCATACGGACGAGGTCCACATCCCCACCCGTGGCAAGACTCAGCCCCTATGGCGTGCGTTTGATCGTGACGAGGATAAGAAAGGGATCCGGTGGATCGTATTCCCGACGCACGGTCAGATGGTTGCTTCTCCCCTTACGGCGCGGCGGGATGGGAAGGCGGCCAACGCCTCTCTGAGCAAGGCAATCGAGCGTGTCCGGCTGCACCGCCCAGTCAAGATTTGCACAGACACGGCACAAGCCTGTCGGCGGGTCATCCGCCAGATTACGCATCGCTATGATCCGCACTTCGGCAGCATCCGGCGCGTTGGTCAAAAGGACCGGAACACCCTGATCGAGAGCGACCACGCCACCATAAGGCGTCTCCTCGGACATCGTCGGAGCTTTCGGTCGGTGCCGACAGCCAAAGCGACCCTGAGCGGCTTCAAAAGGATCCCCACAGTGAAGCGCGGCCACATCCATCAAAAGCAATCGGGCGTCCGAGGCGAAGTCGCATTGATCGCCAGCCTGTTCGCTGTCGTCGCCTGACCTTGGGTCACCTAGCAGACGCAGACCAGCCCGCGCCGATCAATGCAGCATTCCCGTCCGGCGCGGGTCGCGCGCTGCTGGCTTCGCTGCGATGGGGTAGCGGAAAGGTCACTTCGACACGCAGCCCCTCCTGATCCGAGCCGGGCGCGTTTGGCATCAAACGCAGCTCCGCATCATGGACGCTCGCGACACTTGCCACGAGGCTCAAGCCGAGACCGTTGCCGGGCGTCGTCCGGCTCCGCTCCATGCGGTATAGTCGGCGAAGGACGAGCGCGTGCTCGGCTTCGGGGATGCCCGGGCCGGTATCGGCGACGGCGAGCAAAGCCTGTCCCTCGGTCGTCTCAAGGGAAACCGTCACCTCCGCCCCGTCGGGCGTATGGCGCAGGGCGTTTTCGATGAGGTTCGCCAAAAGCTGGCCCAAGAGTCCCCGGTCCCCCTCAATCACCGGCGATGTTGCGGGCGGGATCAGGCGCAGCGTCTGTCCACGCTCCGCCGCCGTTGGCTCGTAGAGTTCGCAGAACGTCTCGGCCAGCGTGCCAAGATCCACGGGTGCAAAGCGTGCGCGGGGGGAGCCGGTTTCGATCTGCGTGATCTGCAGGAGCGAGTGAAAGACCGATACGATGCCATCGAGCTCAGCCCGCGCCGTGTCGACCAAGGCGCGATCCTTGGGCCTAAGGCTCGGGGCGCGCGTGAGGTCGTCGAGATGCACGGCCACCCGCTGAATCGGCGTCTTGAGGTCGTGCGCGATGTCCGAAGAGACTTGCCGCAGCGCAGTGACAGAGGCGTCCTGCGCGCTCGCCATTGCGTCGACCTTTGCGCCGATCTGAGCCAGGTCTGCGGGCCAGCTTGACGCGGGGCTGACGCGCGCCTCTAGGTTGCCGCCGGTTAGATCCTCCAAAGTCTCGGCGATGCGCCCGACCCGCGCCGCACTGCGCTGGGCCAAATAGAGCCCAACCGACAGAGAGAGCAGGATCGCGGGCACGAGGCTCAAGAGCAGGATCCGCTGGAAGACGTCGCGCAGTGCGTCGATCTCGGCCAGGCTGCGGGCGACCGTGAGCTGCCCGCCGCGCAAGCTCGCGGTCAGTGCGAGATAGCGCCCTGCAATCTGCGGCGCCTCCGCCGAAGGAGACACCATGTGATAACCTTCGGCCGTGCGCGCGATCAGGGCGTTGCCATAGTGTCGCCGGTTCGGCGCGATGTAGCTTAGGATCATACGGCCGGGATCGGTGTCGCGCGCTTCGGCTTCGACAAGCTGTGACAGCGCGCCGGCCGAGGGCGCCGCTCGAAATCCGGCCATATCCTGGTTGAGATCGGCGCGCACGGTTTGCTCGAAAGAGCGCTGTGTGACGGCGAAGGCCGCGGCCAAGCCCAGAAGGCTTGCAACCGAGAAGAGCGCCACCAGCGGTAGCGCGAGGCGGAACGGCGTCGAGTTCACCAGGGGGGCGAGGCGCGGTCTCACACGTCGATCCGGTAGCCCGCGCCGCGCACCGTTTGGATCGTGTCGGTGCCGAACGGTTTGTCGATCTTGGCGCGCAGGCGGCTGATATGGGTTTCGACGACATTGGTCATCGGGTCAAAACTGATATCCCACACCGCTTCGAGGAGCATCGTTCGGGTCTGCACTCGGCCTTTGCGGCGCATCAGGTGCTCGAGCAGGGCAAACTCGCGCGGCACCAGCGTGATCTCCGCCTCGCCGTCCGGGATAAGGCGGCGCACGGTCCGGCGCACAAGATCCATACGGAGAGCTCCCGCCTCCAGTACCGTCTCCTCCTGCATCGCCTGCGGGCGGCGGGCGAGAGCGGCGACGCGGGCGGAAAGCTCCCCAAAAGCGAAGGGTTTGACTAGGTAATCGTCGCCCCCCGCATTCAGACCTCCGATACGATCCTCGACACTGCCGAGCGAGGTCAGAAACAAGACCGGCGTCTGGTTTCCCGCGCCGCGGAGCGTTTTGACGAGGGTGAGGCCGTCGATCTCGGGCACCATCCGGTCGACGATCATCACATCATAGTGTCCGCTTGTCGCTTGAATGAGCGCGTCGCGGCCATTGGTGACCAGATCGACGCTTTGCCCCTCCTCCCGCAGACCGCGGGCGATGTAGGGGCCGGTCGTGGCATCGTCTTCGACAACGAGGAGTTTCATGGCGATCGGGACGTTCGCAGGGCAGGGACGGACCTTTGGTAAAATTGGTGTGCAACGGCCCAGTGCAAGGCAAGCCGGCTCCACGCGCCGGAAACCTAACGAAATTGTATAGAAACCTGCACCTCGCTGTGAGGCCGCGTTCCAACATGGCACGCAGTCCAACCTCTGATGGAGTGTTCCATGATCTCACCCAGACTTGCCAACCGCCTCACCTCCGCCGCGCTCGCGGGCGCGCTTGTGACCACGAGCCTTGTCTCCCTTGCGCCGAGCGCGGCGCAGGCCGTGCCCGCAGGGGGCTATGCCGATCTGCTGGAGACGCTGACGCCGAGCGTCGTCTTCATCGAGGTCGAGGGCACCCGCTCGGCCAGCGGCCCGGCCTGGGAATTGCCCGAAGACATGCCCGAGGAGCTCCGCAACCGGCTCGAACGGATGATGCCCGAACTGCGCCGTGCGCCAGAGCAAGAGCGGCGTGGGGTCGGCTCTGGCTTTATCATCTCCGAAGACGGGATGATCGTCACCAACAGCCACGTTGTCGATGGGGCCGACCGTGTGACCGTGACGCTGACCGATGACCGGAGCTTTGACGCCGAAGTTATCGGAAGCGATCCGCTGACAGATATCGCGCTGCTCAAGGTCGAGGCGGACGAGGCGCTGCCGCCGGTGCCCTTTGGCGCGTCTGACGCAATGCGCGTGGGCGACGAGGTGATCGCCGTGGGCAATCCGTTCGGTCTTGGCGGCACGGTGACGACCGGGATCGTTTCCGCGTTGTCGCGCAATATCAATGCTGGCCCCTACGATGATTTCATTCAGACCGATGCCGCCATCAACCGCGGCAATTCGGGCGGCCCGCTCTTTAACGCCGAAGGCGAGGTTATCGGTGTCAACACCGCGATCTTCTCGCGGAGTGGCGGTTCTGTCGGGATCGGGTTTGCCGTCCCGTCGGACTTGGCGCAGGACGTGATCGCCGATCTTGCCGACGACGGCGAGATCACGCGCGGCTGGCTCGGCGTGCAGATTCGTCCGATGACCGAGGAGGTCGCCGACCTTCTGGGCTACGAGGCCCCGCGTGGTGCGGTCGTTGAGCGCGTCGTCGACGACAGCCCGGCCGAGGCCGCAGGTCTCCGAGAAGGCGACATCATCCTGTCCTTCGACGGCACGGAGATCAGCGATCTGCGTGACCTCACGCGCGCCGTCGCCGATACCGATCCCGAGGCCGAGGTGCCCGTCGAGATCTTTCGCGGCGGCGCCGCCCGCACAGTGTCCGTCACCGTCGGCCTCCTCGAGCCCGCCGATGCCTGACGCGGCTTAGGGCGTGCCCAGTTCAAGCCTCGGGCTTAGGCGGCGATAAAGCGCCCCCAACGCCCACGCCTTCCCGGTGCTGCTGCGTTTTCCCCCCGAAACAGGGTGGCACCGGGTCCGTCCCCAAACCCTGTTTTGGGGCGGTGGGCCCTGGCGGAGCGATCTGCCAGGGCTCATATCTTCTATGCGCGGCGCGCTTGGCCAAAGAAGCGCCGAGTGACGAGGATTGCCGCGAGCGCAAGGCCGATCCCGTAGCCGATCCAGATCCCCTTCGGCCCGACATTGAAGATGAAGGCAAGGGCATAGCCCAGGGGCAGCGCCACGATCCAATAGCTGAAGAGCGTCAACGCCACCGGCACGCGATTATCCATCATGCCGCGGGCCGCGCCGAGCATCGTTCCTTGGACGCCATCGGCGATCTGCATCGCCGCGACGATCACAAAGAAACTCGTTGCAAGCGCCACGACCTCTGCGTCGCTCGACAGGCTGCGTGACACCCAGCCGCCTGCGACGAGCACCAGCGCCATAACCACACTCATCCAGGCCACGATGACGAGGAGCGCGGCGAGGCCGATCCGCCGAAGCCGCGCGCGCGCGCCCGCGCCGATGGCCTGTCCGATCCGGATCGAAACGGCGATTGAGACGCCGAGCGGCACCATGTAGAGCACGCCCGAGACCGACGTTACGATCTGGTTGGCGGCGAGGGCCGCGGCGCTGAACCAGCCGAGCATCAGCCCGGCAAAGGAATAAGCGCCGCCCTCACCGACATAGCCGATGGCGATCGCGCTGCCCTCGCGGAGCTGTGTCATAAGCTCTGCTCTGCTTCGGCCCACGGCGCGGCGGGCCCGTTCGGTCATGGCGGCGCGCTGCCAGATCGCCCAGGCCAATGCGAGCGGCACGCAAAACGACAGAATGCTCGCAAGCCCTGCGCCCAAAAGGCCCAACCCGTCCCAACCGCCGACGCCGTATATCAGAAGGTAGTTTGCCGGGACGTTGACCGCGATCATCAGAAATCCGAGCACGACGCCGATCCAGGGCGCGTTGATCGCGTCAAAGAGCCCTTTCAACGCATAAAACACAGTAAACGGGATCAGGCCGAAACTCATCGCGATCCAATAGCCGCTGATCACCGCGCGCACGTCCTCGGGCTGGCCCATCAGGGCCAGGACCGGCTTCACCGCGATCATGAGGACCGTTCCAATAAGGCCGACGCAAGCCGCGAGCAGGAGCCCCGTCCGCGTCGCCGATGACAGCGCCTCGGCACTGCCCTCCCCCTCGGCTTCGGCCATGCGGACGCCGATGACTGAAACATAGCCGTAGAGCGCAGAGTAAAAGACAATGATGAACCCGCCCGTGAGCGACGCCCCGGCGAGCGGGACAGTGCCGAGCGGGGCGATCATGATCGTATCGACGACCCAGACAAGCGTTCCCGCTGCCAAGGATACGACGATCGGGACAGCGAGCGAAATCAGCCGCCGGATCTCAGTCCAAAGGGTCGGTTGTCTGTCGCGAAGTGGCTGAGCAAGCGCATCAGTAGACATGGGATTATCCCTGTTGGGAGACCCTGGCCCTGTCCCCCAATAAAATGTCGCCTACCAGCCATGCGGTGTTGGTGTGCGTGTTACGTCATCGAGCGCCGATGAAAAGTCAAGCCGTCGGGCGCGCGGCAAGCGGTACGGAAAGAGCGCCCATACGCTCTGCCATATCAAGACGCACGTGAGAGAGCCGTCGTGGGACCTCAACACGCGGCTCGTTCTATGGCGCGCGTATCCGGCGGAACGACAGGCAACGCGCTCCAAGGATCGGCGAGCCCTCCGACCGTCCGCGTCAATCCTGGCGCAGGGCTCATACGATTGGCGGCAAAGGACCGCGCACCGGTAAACGCAAAACGGCCCGCCCGGGGAGGGCAGGCCGCTCTGTTGTGCGGGTGCGCCGGTGGGAGAGGTCGGCGCCCGCAAGGGAATTAGTTGATTTTGCTCAGGATGCGGTTGATCTCGATGTGGTCGTCATCGGCCTGAGCGGACTTGAGGAGGACGAGCTCGGCCGTGCTCAGCGTACCGGGCGCGACACCGACGGAGCGGGCGAGCTGATCGGTCATGCCGGAACCGCGGGTCGAAACCGTCGCGCCTTCGCCATTGACGTTACGCAGGCCGAAGAGACGCAGGCTATCGTCGTCATCGCTGGCAGCCTTCACGGCGACGACCGCGTTCGGCGCATAGCCTTCAGCGTCGACCGAGCTTGCAATTTGGCTAAAATCGGCCGTCCCGTTATAGCCGCCAGCTTCTGCTTGTGCGGTGATCTGAGCGACGCGGAGTGCGTTGTCGTCGGCCTCGGCCGCCCTCAGTTCGATCAACTGTGCGGGGGTGAAGTCAGCGGCAAACGCCGGAGCAGACAATGCGGCAATGGCGAGAGCGGAAAAGATCGAAGTTTTCATGGTCAGGGTTCCTTTCTGCGGGTGTCTTTAGCGTGTTAAACTCGGTGACGCCGGCTCGGTGCCTTTTGCGAGGCGGCCCGATCGTCGTTGGTGACCCCGATGTGGGATCGTGCCGAAAAATCAAAACTGGCCATGAGCGCCCTGTGGATTGTGCGCTGAAGCACATCACGACGGCGCGAGTGCGGTTGAACCGAGAAACCCTGAGAAAACAGACGTATACAACCGCATACAATTTCAGCGATTTCGAAATGGCTCGAAAAACCTGTCCTGGCGCACCGATTGTTACAGCCGCGAGTGTCAGGCATTTTATGCAAACAGGGGTTGAACCGCCTTGAGGGGCATCCCGACGCAGCGTCGCTGCTCCGCCGTGAGCATCAAGGCGCAGGCGACAACCGGCCCAAGGGCCGCTTGCCGGTGACAGCCCGACAGCCCGACATGCCACGGCCCGAGCAGGCCGCCCGTAGCCGCCTCGAACCGAAACCCAACCGGAAAGGGCCACCGCGACGATGCGCGTCCTCATACTGCCCGACACGCGCGCCGCCGCTGCTCGCGCTGCTGCTATCCTGGCCGAACGGCTCGCCGCCCTGCCAACTCTGACCCTCGGGTTCGCCACGGGGGAGACGATGCGCCCGTTCTACGCCGAACTCATCGCGCGGCACCGCGCCGGTCTCAGCTTTGCCCAGGCAACAAGCTTTAACCTCGACGAATATGTCGGCGTCGCGCAGGATCATCCTGGGTCCTTTGCGGCGTTCATGCAGGACGTGCTTTTCTCTCAGATCGACCTTTCGCCCACCCGCGCACATCTCCCACGTGGCGACGCGGCGGACCCTGAGGCCGAGGCACTTCGCTATGAGGCCGCGCTTTCACGCAAAGGCGGGATCGACTTGCAGGTCCTCGGGATCGGGCAGAACGGCCACCTTGCGTTCAACGAACCAACGTCGTCGCTTGCGTCGCGAACCCGCGTCAAAACACTGGCGCCCTCAACTCGCGCCGCAAACCGACCGGCATTTTTGCCGGGCGAAGCACCGAGCCAAGCGATCACCATGGGCCTTGGCACGATCCTAGACGCACGCGAGTGTCTGCTTCTGGCCACCGGGTCACGCAAGGCCGACGCTGTCGCTGCTGCGATCGAGGGGCCGCTCGGCGCCCACTGCCCGGCCAGCATCTTGCAACTGCACCGCCGCGTGAGTGTCGTTCTGGACGAAGACGCCGCTTCGGCGCTAACCCTGCACCAATACTACGAGACAGTACATCCTGGCGGTGGAGACGCCCGGATCGGATGAGCAGTCTCCTGCGCGCCGCCCAGGTTGCGTCCGGCGCGCCAGTGCCGCGCGCATCGAGGCCGCCCCAAGTTCCGGAGGGGACAGCCCGCAGAGCGGCCAAGACATTTGACAACAGAGTGACCGCTCTTTACCTCCTTCGGCGCGGAGCAAGCCGCACCTGGACCCGCGGGAAGGGCTGAGCCCACTTGTTGAGACTGAGGCGACCATTGCCAGCCTTTGTGCAGCCGGATTGCGGGTCATCGGCGCGATTTGCACGGAGGGCCCATGGCACTGCTTCCCGAAAATCCCGACATCAATCAACTCAAGCGGCAAGCCAAAGAGCTGCTTTCCGCCGCGCGCGCGGCTGAGCCGGAGGCGCTGTCGCGGTTCGCCGCTGCGCTTCCGGCGCTCAAAGGGCAGATCCCGGATGCGCGCGCGGTCGCAGCCCTGCGCTTGCACGACGCGCAATCCTGCATTGCGCGCGAATACGGCTTTGCCTCCTGGGCCGCTCTGCGCTCCCATGTCGAGGTCGTTCGACTTCGGGCGAGCGACCCCGCCGCACAGCGGCGCGCCTTCGCCCTGCGCGCCTATCCTGGCGACATAATCGGCGATATGAACAAAGCCCGGCCCGCTGACGCCGCGCGGATTCACAACGCTCTGCCTGGACTGATCGACGACGAGCCGGCCCTTGCGCCCGCCATAGGCGCTACCGAGGAGGTGCGGCGGCAGATCGCGCGGGATGCGGGCTGGGTCCATCTGCCCGGCGGCCCGCTCCACCTCCCCCCGCTTGTCGCAGCGACGCATTCGAGCCTTGTCACGCTGCCGGAGTACCGCGCGGCGATCCATGAGACGGTCGATCTCCTTCTCGCGGCGGGCGCGGATCCCAATCAATCCGTGGGAAGCCGCTGGCCGCCCGCCTCGGTTGCCGCCCCTTCCGAGGAGCATCGGATCTCTGCCCTTTACGGTGCGGCGGGCCAGCATCACGACGCGGAGCTGACCGCCAAGCTTCTGGCCGCCGGAGCGGACCCCGATGACGGCGAGTCGCTTTATCACTCGCTCGAAGGGCCCGATCCTGCCTGCACCCGCCTTCTTCTTGAGGCGGGCGCCACGGTCGCGGGCACCAATGCGATTTATCACGCGCTCGACTATGACGATCTCGACCGGGTCAAGCTGCTCCTGGCCTATGCCGGCGATGTGTCTGGTGAAGGCAAGCTCCTCCACTGGGCGATCCGGCGGCGGCGCTCGGCGGCTCATATCGCGGCTCTGCTTGACGTGGGCGTCGACCCTCGAGCGACCGCTGACGACGGAACGAGCGCCTACGTGAGCGCGCTGCGCTATGGCCTGCCAGAGATCGCCGACCTCTTGCAGCGGGCCGGTGCCCAGATCGACCTTTCGCCCGAAGACGCCTTCGTCGCCGCTTGCGCCCGGGGCGACACTGACACGGGGCGCCGTCTCCTTCAGGAGACGCCGGACCTTATCGACCGATTGAACGAGAAGCAGCTCCGCATGCTGCCCGAGCTCGCCGCCGCAGGGTGCACCGAAGCCGTGCGTGCCATGGTGGAGCTTGGGTGGCCGATCTCGGTCCGTGGCGGCGATTGGAAAGCGGGCGCACTCAACCATTCCGTCTTTCAAGGCAACGCTGCCCTCACGGCGTTTCTGCTCGCCCACGGTGCCGTTTGGACCGAAGAGCACGCCTTCAACGACAACGCCTCCGGCACGCTAAGCTGGGCGTCGATCAACACGCCGGTGCCGGAGGGCGATTGGCTCGCCTGCGCCGAAGTGCTGGTGGCCCACGGGATGCCCGGAGCGGTGCCAAACCCGAGCGACCCTGAGACCGTGCTCGTTGATGGCGTCACCCGTGTCTACTCCGACGAGGTCACGGCGTACCTTCTTTCCGTCGGCGAACCGGCCCCGGCGGCGTAAGGTGATCCAGGGGCGGGCCCACGCCCGCCCCGGCCAACGCCGCATCACAGGGAGAGGCGCGCATGACATCTCAGTCCCCAGGCAAGCTCGGATGGATCGACCTGACCGTAGAGGACGCAAACGCGACCAGCGCCTTTTACAGTGCCGTCTGCGGGTGGACAGCTGCACCCCATCCGATGGGCGATTACAACGACTTCAATATGGAGGCCGAGGACGGGTCGAGCGTTTCCGGCATCTGCCATGCCCGCGGCATGAACGCGAACATCCCACCGGTCTGGATGCCCTACTTCTTGGTGCCGTCGCTCGAGAATGCGCTTGAGACCGTCAGAGCCAATGGCGGCACCGTCCTCGAAGACCGTAGCGAGGGGGGAGGCGGCGGCATCGCCATCATCCGTGACCCAAACGGCGCCCATTGCGCGCTCTGGCAAGCCGGGTAGAGCGGCAGCAAGCGCAACGACGGGAGCCGGGTTCGCAAGCATCGGGCCCACGTCGCTTTGGTCCGTCCGATCCCAAGGTCTCTGGGTCGTCACAAGAGCTCAGCCAGCGACGAAAAAGCCGATTGGAAGGGCCGCGAATCGCGTGCTCGGGCCGACGGAACTCTTAACGAAGCGCTGGGCTTGTGGAAGGCTGAAGGCCATTTTTTGGCACGGTCGTGCGCACATACGCGCAACACCCACATTAAAATGACGCATTTCGCATGCGTCATTTCATTAAATGTTGACGATTTTCATAAGGTTTGATCTCAGTCCACGCGCATTAGCCACCGCAGCCCGGCAGCCGACGACATCTTCCGGAGACCTGCCATGCTACGACGACTGATGCTGTGCACCACAGCACCCTTGTGTTTTGCGACGATGTCTTACGCGCAGGCGACGGACGAGGGGGGCGCGTTCGAGGGAGCACTACGCTTTACGCTCGACCCGATCGTCATCGGCTCCGGTATCAACAATGTCGCCAGTGACACGCCGCAATCGGTCTCTGTTCTGACGCAAGAAGACATCGAGCGCGCACAGCCGCAAACGGTCAACGACCTCCTGACGGACATCCCCGGGGTGACAGGCGTCGGCTCGGAGCGTGTTTTGGGCGAGCGCGTCAACATCCGCGGGATTGGCGGCGGCGAGGACGGCGACCAGAACCGCATCATCACGCGAATCGACGGCGTCACCAAGTTTTATCAGCAGTACCGAATGGGCGCGCTCTTTACCGAGCCCGAGCTCTACCGCCGCGTTGAAGTCCTGCGCGGCCCGGCTTCCTCGACGCTGACGGGAGCGGGCGCCATCGGTGGCGTAATCGAGCTCGAAACCAAGGATGCGAGCGACTTTCTCGAGCCGGGTGACCCCTTCGCCTTCCGCCAAAAGCTGCAATACACCAGCAATGGCGACGGTTTTCTCAGCAGTTCCATCATTGCGGCACAGCCGAACGAGCAGGTCGAGCTCTTGGGCTTCTTTGCCTATCGCGAGCAGGGTGATCGGCAGGACGGCGATGGCGATGACATCATCGGCTCGGCCTTCGATGCGACATCCTACCTGCTCAAGGGCCGCTACACCTTCGGCGACGACGATCAGCACAGCGTCTTCGTGACCTTCCAAAACTGGCAAACCTCCGAGGACCAGGCCGAATACGAGCAAACCGGGACAAACGAAGCCTTCGGGAGGGTCGACCGCGACGTTGACGACAACACCTTCGTGCTCGGATATGACTTCAATCCGGCGGGGAACGACCTGGTCGATCTGCAGGTCCGCTTCGGTTACTCCGACACAGAGGTCATCCAGGAGAACGCAACCGGGCAATTCCCCTCGACGCTCTTCGAAGACGCCGAATACGCCTACACGTCGTATCAGCTAAACCTCATCAACACGTCGCGCTTCACCGCGGGGACCGCCGATGTCACGCTTTCCTACGGCTTTGATGCAAGCTTGCAGGAACGTGTCGGCGAGACGACCAGCAACAATTTCTTCAACACGCCGCCCAACGGTTTCATCTCGTTCCAGCCTGGCGGATACGATGAGAACTACGGCATCTTTGCCCAAGCCGAGATCGTCTTTCCCTTTGGTCTGACGATCATCCCCGGCCTGCGGTATGAGTGGCAAGAGCTGCGCCCCGACAACATCAACACTACGTTCGACGAAGATGAGAGCCTCTCGAACGAGGCCTTCGCGCCGAAGCTCGCCGTCCTCTACGAAGTGACCGACAGCATAAACGTCTTCGGTACGATCGCGCAGACCGAACGTCTCCCGGTGCTCGACGAGGCGTTCGACGGAAACAGCGGCAACCTCGACCTGAAGCCGGAAAAAGCCACCACGTGGGAGATCGGCGCGTCCTATTCGAGCTTCGACGTCTTTATGCCCGGAGACCAGCTCGTCGCCAAAGCGGTCTACTTCAACAACGATATCGAAGACCTGATCTCTCGTGTGAACACCCAGTCGCCATTCCTAAACATCGACGAAGCGACGATCACAGGCTGGGAACTCGAAGCGGCCTACGACAGCGACTTCCTCTTCAGTCGGCTGGCCTATAGCCAAGTGCGCGGCGAGGGAACGGTCGATGGCGGACCGGAGGAAGATCTGCTCGACATTCCCGCGGACGAGGTCTCGCTCACCGTCGGCACGCGGCTGCCGCAATACAACGTCGACTTTTCTGTTCGCGGCACCCACACGTGGCGCCAAGACAGGGTGCCAACGGGCGCGGACGAAACTCCGAGCTATACCGTCTGGGATCTCTTCGCCTCTTGGACGCCGGACCAAGGCGCGCTTGACGGCCTCGAAGTCCGCCTCGCCGCCAACAACATAACCGACGAGCAGTACACACCGCATCTCTTCGGCTCTGGCGAAGCTGCGGCCGGGCGCTCCATCAGCCTCAGCGTGGCCAAGCTGTTCTGATCGGGCGGATCAGCTCATCAGCCGCGACCTTCCCTCGGCGCGGCTGGTGGGTCCGCTTTCGGGCGTCCAGCCGCGGACAAAAGAGCGGCGACGCAAGCGGAAAGCGGCCCATGCAAATCAGGAGCGCGCCTCTCATGGGCGCGTTTCCGCTTTGGTCGGTCCACATGTGAGGTCGCTGGACGCAACACGCATTGGCGTCTCGCGCTGCGCGCGGCCAATGGCCCGGCAAGCGGCATGGACGGGGGAGGGGTCACTGGGAAGCGGGCGTTGCAATCGCCTTAACGCTGACCCATACCCGATAGAAACGATGGGGAATTTGCATGACGCGCTTTCGCACTCTTGTTGGCCTCGGCGCCGCTTGGCTCTCAGCCCTACCCGCGGCGGCGCAGGACGCCTCGTCCGGCGATGCCGAAGGCACGGATGATACGGCCGTTCTCGCCTTGACGCTCGACGGTCTTGCGCCGGTCGACGGCGCCTGCAGGCTGACCTTTGTCGCCCGCAACGGCCTGGCCGCAGACGTCGCCTCGCTGGTGGTCGAAGCGGTTGCGTTCGGCCCCGAGGGCAGCGTCGAGCGCATCGCCCTCTTTGATTTCGGCGCGCTGCCCGTCGACCGGTTGCGTGTGCGCCAATTCGATCTGCCCGGTACGCCGTGCGAGGCCGTGGGCAGCATGCTCGTCAACGGCGTGCAGACTTGTCAGGGCGAGGGGCTCGACGCCGAGCAATGCGCACCGGTGATTTCCGTCTCCTCCCGTGCCGAAGTGGAGCTGCTGGGATGACCGATGTTTTCGCGCGTGTGAGCACCGCTCTCCAAGGGATCCTCGACCTTGGGGGTCCAGTTGTGATGCTCTTGCTTGCGCTGTCGGTCGTCGCAGCCGCAGTGGCGATCTACAAACTTTGGCAGCTCGCTGCCGCCCGCGTCGGCCGCCATGCCCGTCTGCAGGCCGCGCTGGCCGCTTGGGACGGTGGCGACCGCGCCGCCGCCCTCCGCGCCGTGCGCGAAAGCCGCTCCCATCTCGCGCCATTGGTCGAGACTGCCATGCGTGCGCCAGACGATCCCAATATGCGCGCGCGGCTTGAGGCGGAGGCCGAGAACAACCTCGCCAAGCTCGAAGGCGGTTTTCGCATCCTTGACTCGATTGCGCAGATCGCACCGCTGCTCGGCCTCTTCGGCACGGTCCTCGGTATGATCGATGCGTTTCGAGCGCTGCAGGCGGCGGGGGCCGCGGTCGATCCGTCGGTGCTCGCGGGCGGGATATGGGTCGCGCTCCTGACGACGGCAGTGGGCCTTGCGGTGGCGATGCCCACGCAGCTCGTACTCACCTGGCTTGAGGGGCGTGTCAGCCGCGACCGTGCCTTTGCCGAGGTCGCCCTGGCCCGCACACGGGTGCAGATGGGGGCCGAGGCAACCGCGCTCAGCTCGGGCCAGCCCGTCCCGGCACGCGCCGGCATGGGCCGCCCGGCGCCGCAGGCGTGATCCCATGCGGAGGGGCTTCCGCCGACGCGCCCTCTCGCTCA
Source organism: Pseudomonadota bacterium (assembly GCA_038745585.1). GTDB lineage: Bacteria > Pseudomonadota > Alphaproteobacteria > Rhodobacterales > Rhodobacteraceae > HLUCCA09. Next base: position 321,100 of record JBCDLH010000001.1, on the reverse strand, counting down.
CGCCGCTCGTGGACGTGATCTTTCTCCTCCTGCTCTTTTTCATGCTGACCTCAACGTTTTCGCGCTTCGGCGAGATCGAGGTCTCGGCCGCGGCGGCGGGCGATGGCGGCGGCGCTGTGACCGACACGCGGTTCCTCCAGCTCACCGAAGAGGGCGTGCGCCTGGCCGGACGGACGGTGGAGGCCGAGGCATTGCCGGAGCTTTTGGAGGGCGAGCGGGTGCTCGTCGCCCTTGGCCCAAGCGTCACAGCGCAGCAATTGGTCGATCTTCTGGGCGTGCTGCGCGGCGTGCCTGGTTTGAGCCTGACGGTGCTCCGATGAGCGTGCGGAGCCGCCCCCGCCCCCGCGCCACGCGTCGCAAGCCCGAGCCGACGATTGCGCTCATCAACGTCGTCTTCCTGATGCTGATCTTCTTTCTTGTGGCCGGCACAGTGGCGCCGCCGCTCGATCCCGATCTGACCCTCGCCACGGCGGAAGACCTCGAAGGCCGCGCCCCGCCGGACGCGCTTGTCCTGCATTCCGACGGCACGACAACGTTTCGTGGCACCGCCCTCGACCCGGCTGCCTATGTCGCGCAGCTCACAGCCGAGGCGGACGCCGGAGCAGGCGAACAGGCGAGCGCAGGAGCGGGCGACGCGGGTGCGGCGGCCCCCCTAGCTGCGCGTCTCGTGCCGGACCGCGACGTGCCCGCTATCCGCCTGATGGAGGTCACGTTGGAGTTGCGCGCGTCTGGCGCGGCCCAGGTCATGGTCGTGGCCGAGCGGGGGCTCCAATGAGCGCAGCGGTGCCTCTTGCAGGGCGCGTGCCGCGCTCGGTGGCGCTGGCGGCCATGGCTGTGGTTCTGTCCGCCGGGGCACATCTCACCGCCGTTGTCCTCCATGAGCCGCGCCCCCGCGCCATGGTCGAGGGCGGCGGTGGCGGTGCGGTGGCGATGGATGGGACCAGTTTTGCCGACATGGCCGCAGGGATCGAAGCTACGGTACCGAACGACGCCGAAGCGGTCACATCCGAGACCGCGCCGCAAGCGGACACCAGTACCCGCGCCGAGACCGCAGAGGCAGAGACCGCCGAGACCCCGGTGGCCCAGGAAACGCCCGTCGCAGAGGCGGACACGGCGCCGCCGCCCGAACTCGAAGCTGCCGACGCGCCCGAAGTCCCGCCCGCCCAGACCGCACCGGCCAATATGGCCGACGCACCGCCTATACAACAGATGACGATGGCCGACGCCGAGGCGGCCGCCGCTCCGCCGCCCGCGCCCATCGAAAGCGCGCGCGCTCCGGAAGCCGCGCCGGCGCCGCCCGAAGCCGCTGCTGCGGCCGCCGCACCCGAGACGGCAATTGCCAGCCTCGCGTTGCCCTCAGCCGCACCCCCGCCTCCCGATCTTGCGCCCTCCATTGCGGTCTCGCGCGCCGAGACGGCCGACACGGACGCCGCCGTCGCCCCTCCGGCCGCGCCTGCGGAGCCGACCGAAACCGCCCCGTTGGAAGCTGCGCGAGCAGGTGCCGCCACCGCGCCGCAGCCGCCTGTCGCAGAGCCGGCCGAAGAGATCGTGCAAGAGCCGACGCGTGCTGTCACCGCCGCGGCCCCGCCCGTGACAACCGCGCCGGCGCCGACGCCGCCCATCGCGGCTGCACCGATCGTTGCCGCTCCCGTCGCACCGGAGGAGGTCGTCGCCGCATTGCCCGACGCCGAAGACGAGCGCGAGACGACGCCGCGCGTTTCGCTGCGTCCGCGCGCCATGCCAGAGGTGGTCGTCGCCCGGCGTGCCGCCGAGGCCGAGCGGCAGCGACAGGCCGCAGAGGAGGCGCGCCAGCAAGCCGCGCAGCAGCCCCAGCAGCAACCGCAGCAACAACCGCAGCAGCAGGCCGCCCCCGCGCGGACCGGCAACGCCACGCAAGACGCCCGGCGCGGCAGTATTGGCGGGTCGGAGACCGGAACAGCGACCTCCTCCGGTCAGGGCCGCGCGCAAGCGGCCGGAAACGCCGCGATCTCAAATTATGTCGGGCGGGTCCGGGCCTGTGTGGCACGCGCCGCCCAACGCGCCCGCGGCAATCGTGGAGAGCAAGTCTCGATCTCGTTTCAGGTCGCCGGCAGCGGCCGCATCGGCGGCGTCAGCGTGAATGGCGAAGCGCGCTTTGCAAGCGCGGTTCAGCGCGCTGTCCAGGGCGCGCGCTGCCCGGCCCCGCCTGCTGGTGCGCCGACGCGCTACTCCGTCGCCGTGCGGGCGCGCTAAGCGCCGCGTCCTTAATCGTACCACACTCGGCAAGGGTCCTTGTCGATGCAGCCAACACGGCGCGCCGGCTTTTTTTGGTGCGCAAGGGGGCCTCTGGTCCCGGACTACGTTACGTGGGAGTACACAGGCCTGTGACGCGACGTGCTCTCGCTTTTTTCCGCCGAGATCCTTACAGTTTTAGTCAAGCTTGCAGTGGGAGAACCCCTCATGCCGAAGCCAGTTTCGTCCTACCCCCTGATGCGCCCCTTAGTGGCGCTTTTGGCCCTCGGCCTTCTGGCCGCTTGCGCGGAGCCGACGCCCTATGGGCCGGTCTCCGCGTTCCCCTCCGGCCGCGAGGGCTATTCGACGACGCCGCTCGAGCGTGGGCGTTTTCGCGTCAGCTTTCAGGGCAACAGCGCGACCTCGCGCGAAACGGTCGAGCGCTACCTCCTCTTTCGCGCGGCGGAGGTCACGGTGGCGTCGGGCGGCGACTGGTTCCGCCTCGCCGACCGCGACATCGAGACGTTGCTGCGCGAGCGGACGACCACGTCCGGGTTCGACCGTGTGGGTCTCGGCGTCTACAGCGTAAGCCGCGGTGTGGGCCTGACGACGACCACGACGACAGCCTCGCGGCGCTATGAGGCAAGCGCAAACGTTCTGGTCTTTCGCGGCAGCAAACCGCGCTCTGACCCCCAGGCCTACGATGCGCGCTCCGTCCTTTCGACACTGGGCCCGTCCGTTCGGCGTATCGGCACGGCGGAGTGAGCTTTGGACGCTTGTGCGGAGCGGGCGTTCTGCGCGCCGCATTGGCGGCCTAACGCAACACGCGCCGAGCGCGCCCCCTTGACACTGTTTTCTTGGATGCGCCGCTGCGCGTCGCGGGGCATGGCGAGCGGTAGGGGCTCGGACCCTCGGTCGGTCATGTCATGGGTCACGCTGAAGACGCCGCGATTCGTGGATCTCAGTCTCCGGCGCGCCTGTGTCAAAGACCAAGCCGCCCTGTAGATGTTGGAGGTTCCACTTGGATCTGGGCGCGAGAGCGAGCCGTCGACGCGCAGCCACCGGGGACCCTTTGCCAAAGGACCGACGCCGGGGTGCTTTGCCTAAGCCGTCGCGCGTATGTCGGCGATCAGTGGCGTTGGGCGCACCGGCCGCTACAGGCTCTCGCCGACGCGGATGCGGTAGCCCAGGTCGACGACCGAGGGCTGCGCGCCATCGCGCGCGCCTGCCAGAAGGAGTCGCGCCGTTTCGACCCCCATTTGATAGCGCGGCGTCTCTACGCTGGCCAAAACGATGGGTGTCGTGAGGCCGATGCCCATCCCGTTAAAGCCGATGATCCCCACATCCTGCGGCACGCGGAGGCCGCGACGCTGACAGTAAAAGAGCGCCCCGAGCGCCTGGTCGTCATTGGCAAAGAAAATCGCGTCGATTTCGGGTGACCGCTCCAGGAGGGCTCGGGCGGACTCGGCGCCGACATGCGAGGTGGCCGGGCGCGGCGAGATCTCCTTGTCGACGAGCGGGATACCGAGCTCCGCCAACCGTGCTTCGAAGGCCAGCCGACGCGCCTTGGACCGATCCGGCCGCTCCGCCCATGCGCCAACATAGCCCGGATGGCGATAGCCGCGCGCGTGGAGGAGATCGGCCACGTCACGCGCGGCTTGCACGTTGGAGATGCCAACGGCGGCCTGCATCGGCGGCCGGTCGATATCCATGCACTCGACCACCGGAATGGCGTGCTGCGCGAGCATCGACGCGACCGCCGGATCGTGGTCTGTGCCCGCGATGATTGCGCCCATGGGCGACCAGGCCAGCATGTCGCGCAGGACCTCGATCTCGCGCGCGCGGTCGTATTGCGTGATGCCGAGGACCGGCTGCAGCCCGGCCTTGGTGAGCACGGTTTCGATCCCGTCGAGCACTTCGGGGAAGACGCCGTTTCCGATCGAGGGCACAACGACGGCGACAAGGTTGCTCGATTGAGACTTCAGCGCGCCAGCGAGGCGATTCGGCGTATAGCCGAGCTCGTTCGCCGCTTCCATTACCCGGTCCCGCAGACCTGCCGAGACAGAGGGCGCGCCCCGCATAACACGCGAAACAGAGATTTCGCTCACGCCCGACAAACGCGCGACATCGCGCAGTGTCGCACGGCGGGCCCTGTCGCCAGATTCAGAAGAAGGCGCGTCGTTGGTCATCGTCGACACGATAGCAGTATCGCCGCGCAGAGTACCATGACAACGTTGACATACAGAATGACAACGCTACCAATTTGCTATCTAAAAGATCAGCGCCGCGTTCAACGGCGTCAGGGAGGAACATCATGAAGCTTTCGACACTGCTCAGCGGTCTCTCCGCGCTTGCGCTCAGCGCGTCTTTGGCCGCGGCTGACGACTTTCCCGAGCGGCCGATCAACCTGGTCGCGCCGTTCAATGCCGGCGGCGGGACAGACCTGCTGCTGCGCGGGCTTGCGCCGCATTTCGCCGAGGCCATCGGCGGCGACGTGTTCGTCTCGAACATGGCAGGCGGATCCGGCACGGTCGCGGCCTCGGCGCTTCAGGGGCAGCGGCCGGACGGCTACCAGCTCGGCTATTTCTCGATCACAGTGTCGACGATCCAGCCCCAGATCCGCGACGTGCCCTATGGCGTCGATAGCTGGACGCCGATCTGCTCCATCGCCGCCTCGCCGACGCTCCTCTTTACGAGCGCCGACAGCCCATACATGACCGCCGAAGATGTGGTCGCCGCGGTCGAGGCTGCCCCAGGCGAGCTTGTCTACGGCTCATCGGGCGCGGGCGCGATGACGCATCTAACGACGGTCGCTGGCTTTGCCGGTCTCGGCATCATCGACGACATGGTCCACCTGCCGTTTCAGGGCTCGGGCCCGGCCGTACAGGCGCTGACCGCGGGTACGATCCAGTTCTTCGGCGACACCGAAATCCTGATGCAGCGCGGCGATTTCCGTCCCCTCATGGTGTTCAACGACACGCGGCTCGACAGCTATCCCGATGTCCCGACCGCGGCCGAGGCCGGGATCGAAGCGCCGCTCAACGAGCTTTATCTTTGGGGCGGTCTCTTTGCGCCCGCTGGGGTCGAGCCGGACGTCGTTGCAACGCTTGAGGCCGCCTGCGAAGAGGCGGTCTCGTCCGATGGCTTCAAAGAGTTCGCCGCCAACTCGGGCACTGTGATCAACTATCGCGGCGCTGCGGAGTTCGACGCGTTCTTCCGCGCGCAATACGAGGCCAACAGCGTGCTGATCGACGCCGCCGGCCTCAACTAAGCTCTCCCTCCGGCGCGGCGGCTCTTCTTTTGGTCGCCGCGCGCTTACCCTTGGCGCGGCCCGTGCCCGCGCTCGGAGGCGCCCATGCCAGCCTACCTCTCAGAGCGCGTTCTGATGCAGCTCACGCTCCTCATCGCTGGGGCCGCGCTTCTCGTCAGCACGTTTGGAACCGAGTTTCAGGCGCTGGGTGCAGCGCAATCGCCGGTGTTCTTTCCGCGCATTATCCTAAGCCTTTGGATCGGCCTCACGCTCATCGCGCTGATCCAAGACGTGGTCCGCCGTGAAGGCGTGGCAGCGATCGACAAGGTCGGGTTGCTCATCGTCTTCGTCCTGGCCGCTCTGGTCTACGCCAACTTGGTCACGCGGCTCGGTTTTATGCTGAGCTCGGTCCCTTTTGCGGTCATCTCGCTCTGGGTCTTTGGCGTCCGCAACCCGCTTGCCATCGCGGCTTACGCCGTCGCCGTCCCCGGTGTGATTGTGCTGCTCTTCAATCACATCCTGAAGCAGCCGCTTCCCGTCTCGCCCTTCTCGCACCTCTTCTAAGGACGCCGCCTGCCCGTGTTTGCCGCGCTGCCCGATGCCATCGCTCTCCTGCTGACAAACGAAGCGCTGCTGACGCTGCTCTTCGGGACAGTTCTTGGGATCATCCTCGGCGCGATGCCAGGGATCGGCTCGACCGTTGCGGTGGCGATGGTTCTGCCGTTTACACTCTCAATGGGGCAAGCCCCCGCGATCCTACTCCTGCTCGCGGTCTATGCTGGCTCGGTCTATGGCGGGTCGATCTCGGCGATCCTGATCAACACGCCCGGCACGCCGCAATCCGCCGCAACGTGTTTTGACGGCTATCCGATGGCGCAGCGCGGCGAGGCCGGCAAGGCGCTCGGCTGGGCAACCATCGCGTCGGTGATCGGCGGGCTCGTGTCGGCCGTCGTGCTCTTGATCGCCGCGCCGCAGCTCGCCGCCTTTGCGCTCAATTTCGGCCCGGTGGAGACCTTTGCGCTGATCCTTCTCGGGATGACCTGCATCGTCTCGGTCTCCTCGGGCTCGCTCGTCAAGGGCCTCCTGGCGGGTGTGATCGGGATTTTCCTTGCCTCGGTCGGCGGTGACCCAGTCACCGGTCAGCCCCGCTTCACATTCGGCAATTGGCAGCTGATCTCGGGGTTTAACCTGCTGGCTGTCGTCATCGGCATTTTCGCGCTGTCCGAGGTCTTTATCCGCGCGAGCCGCAAGCCCGAGGCGGTCAGCGAGCTTGCCGCGTTCCGCGGGATCGTCCTGCCGCGTTGGCGCGAATGGGCCGGGCGCAAGGCCGGGCTCGCCAAATCCGTTCTCATCGGCAACGTGATCGGTGTCCTTCCGGGCACGGGCGCGGCCACGGCGGCGTTTATCTCCTATGCCGAGGGCAAGCGCAGTTCGCCGCGAAAGGAAGCTTACGGCACCGGCGAGCCCGATGGCATCATTTCGTCGGAGGCGGCCAACAACGCGGTCACCGGAGGCGCGCTCGTGCCCACCATGGCGCTGGGCATCCCGGGCGACGCGATCACGGCTGTGATGCTGGCGACGCTGACGCTCCACGGGATCACGCCGGGCTTTCGCTTGATGGAAGACAATCCGACGCTGATCGCTGCGATCTTTGCGGGGTTCTTCATCATCAATCTCCTGCTTTTGCCCCTCGGGATGGCGCTGGGCCGGGTTGCCGCGCCGATCCTGCGGATGCGCGAGGCCTATATGATGACCGGTGTCGTGCTCCTCTGCGCCGTAGGGATCTATTTCGTGCGCGGCAATCCGTTCGATCTGATGGTGATGGGCTTTGCCGGGGTGCTGGGGTTTCTGCTGCGGCGGCAGGGCGTGCCGATGGCGCCGCTGGTGATCGGGATGGTCCTCGGTCCGACGCTGGAACTGACGCTCCGCCAGGGCCTCATCCTTAAGAAAGGGGACATCACGCTCTTCGCGACCGAGCACCCGATTGCGGGCACGCTCTTTGTCATCACCGCCCTCGCGCTGGCCTTTCCCCTCGTGCGCGCATGGCTCGCGCGCCGCGCCGCCGATGCCTGAGCCGATACTCTCCGAAGGGCTTGTCGAGACGGAGCACCTTCGGCTTTACGTTCTGCACGCGCGCCCGGCCGAGCCCCAGGGGCAGGTGCTTCTTCTCGGCGGGTCAAACTTCGATCTGCGGCTGAAGCGGCAATTCTTGACGACCGCGCTCGCGCGCGATTTCGAGGTTTTGACGTATGAGCCACGCGGCATCGGCCGCTCCGATCGCCCAGCGGGCAAATGGGAGATGGAGGCCTACGCCGCCGATGCGCTGGCCTTGCTTGATGCGCTCGGTTGGCAGGAGGCAGACGTCTTTGGCGAAAGTTTCGGCGGCATGACGGCGCTCCATGTGGCACGCGCCGCGCCCGAGCGGGTCGGACGCCTCGCGCTGGCCTCCACGACCGCAGGGGGCGCAGGTGGAAGCTCTTTCGACATTGGGGCGTTCCTGGCATTGCCGCGGGAGGAGGCCGCCGCCGCCTCGCTCGCCCTGCAAGACCGAGCCATTGCCCAGCTCGCCATCTCCGATCCTTCTGCTTACGCTAGGAAGCTCCAAGAGCGGATTGCCTTTGAGACCGCGTTCGCAGATCCGTCCGTCGTGAGCGGTGGCTATGCCAAGCTCCTCCGCGCCCGCGCCGCGCATGATGTATGGGCGGCGTTGCCCGGTATCTTGCACCCGACGCTCGTGCTTATTGGCGCGCGTGACGGCCAGGCCCCGCCCGAGGCACAGCACGCAATGGCTGCGCGTCTGCCCAATGCCGAAGCGCTGGAATTTGATGCCGGCCACGGCGTCGCCTTTTCCGAGCCGGATGCGACAGAAGCCCTGTCGGCGCGCTGGCAACGCGCCAAATCCCAACGATCGACGACAGAGGAGCGCAAACATGGCTGAGCAATCCGTCGCCGTCATCGGCCTCGGCGCCATGGGCTATGGCATCGCGCAATCCTGCCTGCGGGCCGGGCTGACGACTTGGGGCCGCGACCTCGACGCCGCGGCCATCGCGCGCCTTTCGGACGAAGGTGGACAGCGCGGAGACGTACCCTGGGGCGCGCTCTCGGCCGTCGTGGTCGTGGTTCTCAACGCCGAGCAGCTGGATACCGTGCTCTTCGGCGCGGACGGCGCTGTCCCGAAGCTGACCGAGGGTGCGGTCGTTCTCGCCTGTCCCACGATCCCGCCCGAGACAGCGCGGCGCCTCGCGGCGCACTGCGCAACGTTCGGCGTTCACTACCTCGACGCGCCCATCTCTGGCGGTGCGGCAAAGGCGGCTGAGGGCGCGCTTTCGGTGATGGCCTCGGGCACGATGGAGGCGTTTGCCGCAGCGCAGCCGGTGCTCGATGCCATCGCCGCGACTGTCTTCGAGCTGGGCGATAGCGCCGGCGCCGGCTCCGCCATGAAAGCCACCAACCAGCTTCTCGCCGGCATTCACATCGCAGCGATGGGCGAGGCGCTGACCTTTGGATTGAGCCAGGGCATCGCGCCCGAGAGATTTCTGGAGGTCATCAGCCAATGCGCCGGCACTTCCTGGATGCTGGAGAACCGCGCGCCCCATATCGTTGCCGGCGATTACACACCGCTCAGCCAGATCAACATTTGGCCCAAGGACCTGGGTATTGTCCAGGCGATTGCCGAGGGCGCGGGGCTCGAGACCCCGATCGCCGCGACGGCGCTGTCGCAATACCGCAAGGCGGTCGAGATGGGTCTTGGTGGCGAGGATGATGCGGCCATCGCCAAGGTCTATGCCCGCCAAGCCGGCCTTTCCCTGCCCGGCGAAACCTAGCGCTGGGGCCGCGCGATGCGTGTTCTGATCCTCGGTGCGGGTGGCATGATCGGCGCAAAGCTGACCGCGCGCCTGATCAGCGAGCGAGCCGTCGCCGAAACGCTTCTGACCAGGGTGCACCTTGTCGATATCGCGGTGCCGGTGGTCCCCGAGGGCGGTGAAGGCCTCTGCACAGCCGAGGCGCGCGACATCGCCGTGGAGGGGACGGCGGAGGCGCTCATTGCCGAGCGGCCAGACGTGATCTTTCATCTCGCGGCCATCGTCTCGGGCGAGGCGGAGCGTGACTTCGACAAGGGCTATGCCATCAATCTCGATGCCACGCGCGCGCTCTTCGATGCGATCTGCCAAGCGCACCTCGAAGATGGCTACACCCCACGCCTCGTCTTTGCCTCCTCGCTCGCCGTCTACGGCGCGCCGCTGCCCGATCCGATCTCAGACGACCATATTCGCGCACCGCAGACGAGCTATGGCACGCAAAAGGCCATCGCCGAGCTTTTGCTCGACGACTATTCCAGGCGAGGCTTTCTCGATGGGATTGGCGTGCGCTTGCCGACTGTTGTGATCCGCCCCGGTCAGCCCAACGCGGCGGCGTCTGGCTTTTTTTCGGGCATCCTGCGTGAGCCGCTGGCCGGGCAGCCGAGCACGCTGCCGGTGTCGCGCGACACCAAGCATTGGCTTGCGAGCCCGCGCGCCGCTGTTGGGTTCCTGCTCCATGCGGCCGGGCTCGACAGCGCCGCCATCGGCCCGCGCCGCACGCTGACGATGCCCGGGGTCGAGACGACGGTCGCCGAGATGATCGCGGCGCTTGGCCGGGTCGCCGGGCCCGAGGCCACAGCGCTGATCACAGATGCGCCCGACGCCGAGATTGCCCGCATCATCGCAAGCTGGCCCCGCGCCTTTACCGCCGAGGCCGCGACGGCGCTCGGTTTTACGGCCGAAAGGTCGCCCGACGACCTGATCCGCGTCTATCTGGAAGACGATGCGCCGCCCGGGGCGCGTCGATGATCGGCATGCGGGACGGCCTGGACGCCACATTCGGACGCGGAGGCCCGCGGCCCCTGGCGCCCGCTGTGGATTTCGGCAAGGTCATCGGGCAGCGACCTCTTGCCCGCGCCCCAATCCTCGGGAGGCCCCATGACCGAAGCTCAGCTCCGCGAGCAGATCTGCCTTTTGGCGAAATCCATGTTCGACCGTGGGTTGACCGGCGGCAGCACGGGCAACATTTCCGCGCGGACCGAGGATGGCGGGCTCCTCGTTTCGCCCACGGGCACAAGCTTTGGCCGGCTCGACCCCGCGCGCCTCAGCCGCTTTGATGCGGCGGGGATATTGATCGACGGGGACAAGCCGACCAAGGAAATGCCGCTCCACACCGCGTTTTACGATACGCGCGCGACGACAGGCGCGGTTGTGCACCTGCATTCCTGCCACTCGGTCGCTTGGTCGATGATGCCCGATGTCGATCCGGATAACTTCTTGCCGCCGCTCACGCCCTACGCGCTGATGAAGCTCGGTAAGGTCAAGCTCCTGCCGTTTTTCCTGCCCGGAGATCCGGCGATGGGCGAGGCGGTGCGCGGGCTCGCCGGCAAGCGCTCGGCGGTCATGCTCGCCAATCACGGGCCGGTGGTGGCGGGCAAAGACGTCGAGGGCGCGTGCAACGCCATCGAGGAGCTCGAGGACACGTCGCGGCTGGCGATCCTTATGCGCGGCTACAATCCGCGTCAGCTCACCGAAGCGCAGGTCCAGGCCCTCGTCACCAAGTTCGACGTGGATTGGGAGGCATGAGGTTTTCGGCCAATCTCGGCTTTCTCTGGGCCGATCTCGCCCTCCCGGATGCGATCCGAGCGGCCCATCGCGCGGGTTTTGACGCGGTCGAGTGTCACTGGCCCTATGCCGTGGCGCCCGAGGCGGTGGCCGACGCGCTCCGCGAGACCGGGTTGCCGATGCTTGGCCTAAACACCGAACGGGGAGATGTCGCGGCAGGCGAGAATGGGCTCAGCGCCCTTCCGGGCCGCGAGGCCGAGGCCCGCGCCGCGATAGATCGCGCCGTCTCCTATGCCGCTGCGATTGGCGCAAAAAATGTCCATGTCATGGCGGGCTTTACACAGGGCGCGGACGCCGAGGCTGCGTTCGTGTCGAACCTTCGCTATGCGGCCGACCGCGCCGCGCCGCACGGCATCGGCCTGCTCATTGAGCCGTTGAACGGCTACGACGCGCCAGGCTACTTTCTCTCCCGTACCGATCAGGCCATTGCCATCCTCGACGCGGTCGGGCGCGACACGGTCCAGCTGATGTTCGACTGCTATCACGTCCAGCTCCTCGAAGGGGATCTCAGCCACCGGCTGGAGCGTCATCTCCCCCGGATCGGGCATATCCAGTTCGCCTCCGTTCCCGATCGCGGCCCGCCGGACCAGGGCGAGGTGGATTATGCGTATGTCTTTGAGCGGATCCGCGCACTCGGCTATGGCGCGCCGCTCGGCGCGGAGTACAAGCCGCGTGGCGTGACCGAGGAGACGCTGGGCTGGTTGCGCGCGGTGAGAGGGCCGGAGCGCGAGTGAGCGTTGCCGCGCCGCAAGCGGTGTGGCGCGGGGCGGTCGAGCTTCGATTTGAGTATTTGGACCAAGATGATGGGTGGGGGGCGCGCGGCCTAGGCGAGGGCGTCGCGCAGGCGGATCTTGAGGTGCTTTGGCTCGAGATAGGCGTCGAGGCCCTCCGGGCCGAGTTCGCGCCCGAGCCCGCTTCTCTTCCAGCCGCCAAACGGGGCCTGCAACTCGCTCGTGTCGTTGACATTGACGCCGACGGCGCCGAATTCGAGCCGTTCGGCGAGCGACCACAGACGCTCCAGATCGCGACCATAGATGTAGGCGGCGAGCCCGTAATCGAGGGCATTGGCCATGCGCAGCATCTCCGCCTCGCTCCGGTAAGGTGCGATCGCGGCGAGGGGGCCAAAGCTCTCTTCGACCATGGGCAGGCTGTCGAGCGGCGCGTCGTCGATCACGGTGGGGCGAAAGAACGTCCCCGCCGCAAGCGCGCCGGCGGGCCGCGCGCCGCCGGCGATGAGCCGCCCGCCTTTGGCAACCGCATCGGCGATATGGGCCTCGGTCCGGTCGATCACGCCCTGGTGGAGGACGGGACCGTAGGCCACGCCTGCCTCCGAACCGTCGCCCAGCTCTGTCGCGTCGGCCAGTTCGGCGAGGCGGGCGGCGAAATCGGCGTGGACGCGCGCGTCGACCAGCACCCGGTTCACCGTGATACAGATTTGGCCCATGTTGGAGTAGGCGCGGCGATGCGCAGCCTTTGCAGCCTCTTCGAGATCGGCATCCGCGGTGACGATGAAGGGCGCGTGGCCGCCAAGCTCCAGGCAGGTCCGCTTGAGGTTGGCTGCCGAGGCGCGCAGGATCTCCTGCCCCGCGGGAACGGAGGCCGTCGCCGATATGACGCGCACGCGCGGATGCGCGGCGAGCGTCGCCCCGGCGCCGGGCCCGGTGCCGGGGATATCGGCCAAAGCGCCCGGGGGGACGCCCGCCTCATGCAAGCAGTCGACGAGCAACGCGATGGCGAGCGGCGTCTCATGCGGTGGCTTTACGACGATGGGGCAGCCAGCGGCGAGCGCGGGGCCGACCTTCCAGCAATAGAGGTCCACCGGGTAATTCCAGGGTACAATGGCCGCTGCGACCCCGATGGGATGATAGCTCTCCAGATTGCGGATGTCGGATGCGGCTGCGGGGCGGAGCGCGCCGAAGATCCGGGTCGCCTCGCCGGCGTAGTAGCGCAATACCTCTGCGCCGAAGCGGATCTCTTTGACGTTATCGGGAACGGGCTTGCCCTGCTCGAGCGTCAAGAGGCGCGCGATCTCGTTGGTGCGGGCATCGACAAGGTCCGCCGCGCGGCGCAAGATTTCGGCCCGGGCCGGGGCGCCCATGGCGGCAAGGTCCGGTGCCGCGCGCTCTGCGGCCGCCACGGCCCGGTCGACCACGGCGTCATCGGCCAGGAGCGCGCTGCCAACGCGCGCGCCGGTCGCTGGATTGCGGATGTCAAAGCGCGTGCCGGGTGGCGTCTCCCACGCCCCGTTGATGAAAAAGCCGCGCTCCACCGCGCGGGTCAGCGGAGCTTAAGCCGGCGCGCGAGCTCGGCATAGTTCCGGTCGTTCTGTGCGGTCGCGGCCTCTTTGTCGGTCGTGTTTGGGCTTTCCATCACGAAAGGCTCCCGCCCGGCGGCGACGATGCGCGCGGCGGTCGCGGCATTGATCGCCTGGCCGATGGCAATGGCGATGGAGGTCGAGGTCGCTCCGGTCTTGCCGCGCATGCCCGCGATCTCGAGCCCCGCATCGCCAAGGGGCACGCCCGTGTCGACGACCACATCGGCCAGCTCGAAGAGACGTCTGCCGCAGGAATGGCGTGAGGGCGTCGCCGAAGAATGCGGCACGGACGTGACGCCGATCAGCGGCATCCCCCGCGCCTTGGCGCCGACTGCGATGTCGAGTGTCACCGCATTGAGGCCGGAATGCGAGAAAATGAGCATCGCATCTCCCGACACCGTCTCATGCGCCGACAGGATTGCGGTCCCGTAGCCCTCCTGGGCGTGGATAAAGCGGTATTGCCGCGCGCCGCCATCGCCCAGCACCCGGTGAAATGAGATCATGCTGCTCTCGACGATGGGGCGAAAGCCGGTGACCGTCCCGGTTCGCGGAAACATCTCCATCGCGGCGAAGGAGCCGTGCCCGGTGCCAAACGTAAAAACGAGCTTGTCGTCGATGATCGCGCGCGCGCAGATCTCCGCCGCCGCTTCGATGGCCTCTGCCTGGGTCTCGGCCACGCGGCTGAGCCGGTTGATCAGGGTCTCGAAGTAGCGCCGCGGCAGGCCCGTCATGCCGCGCTTTCCGTGATCGCCGCGAGCGCAATGCCGAACATTTGCACCTCCGCTGCATCGAGCGGCGCGGCCGAGAGCTTGTCCTGCGTAATCCCGTCGACGGTGCCGAGGCAGAGCGTCGCTGCCGATACGCCGAGGGCCTGCGCGGCGGTCAGAAGCGCCGATGTCTCCATATCGCTTGCCAGAACTCCCCGCGCGATCAGCATGTCGCGCGTTTTGGCAGCCTGCGCGTGGCCGGAGGGATCAATGCCGAACATGTCGCGATAAAAGGCATCGAAGGTCGCGAACCGCCCGACCCGGGGCTCTGCGCCGGCCGCGCGGGCCGCGCCATTGAGCGCGTCGATCAGGTCTTGGTCGGCGACGGGCTCGGTTTCCGTTTGGCGATAGGCCTGCGACGTGCCCTCAAAGGACAGCGCAGAAGCACTGATCAAGAGGTCTGCGGCGACGCCCGGTGGGAAGTACATCGCCGTGCCGATCCGGATAAAGCTCGCGGTGCCGAGGGCCGCGAGTTCGTGGAGCACGATCGTGGCAATCGGGGCGCCCATGCCAAAGGCGGCAACGGTGACGGGACTGCCGCGGAAGAGGCCCGTAACGGTCTTGAGCCCACGTTTAACGGGAAGGAACGTTGGCGCGTCCAACAGACCTGCGATCCGGTCGACGCGCTCTGGGTCGCCCACGAGGATCGCACGGTCGGCCACATCCTCCGGTGCGTGCCCCAAATACCAGGCTCTCGTCACGGCACTTCGTCCTTTACTCTTGACCGCAGGAGCCGGGCAGCAGCGCAGATGCCCTGCTGTGCCGCCGCGCGGATCGAGGTCCCTGACATGTCTGCCGCAATGAAGCCCCCGATGAACGTGTCACCCGCCCCGGTGGTATCTGTCACATCAATTGTCTCGGCGGGCAACACTTGTACGTCCGAACGGTCTTCAAGCCGCACGCCCGCCGCACCGCGCGTCTCGACGACGAGCCCGTTGGCCACGCCGACCATGGCGCGCTCGGCGGCGCTGCAGAAGATGATGTCGGCCCGTTCCGCAAGCATTGCGCAGGTGTTTTCAGGAAAACATGCCGGATCGTTCTTTACGGCCCAGTAGAGGCGCGCTCCGCCCGCGCGCAGTGAAAGGATCTCCGACAGGAGATGCGGCGGGCCGACAGAGACGCAGAGCGCGTCGGCGCGCGCGATGGTGTCGCGCTGAAGATCAGACAGGGTCTCTTTTCCCGGAAAGGCCGGGTCGAAGAGGCAGGTACAAGCACCGTCGGGCTGATAGACCATGAGCGCGGCGGGGGAGGGGGCATCGCGGATGAAGGCAATGCCGCTGGTGTCGACCCCCGCATGTTCCAACTCCGCGCCAAGCGCCTGGCCGTCCGCGTCGTCACCGAGCCACATGATGGGCGCCGCGTGTTGCCCAGCCGCCACGGCGGCGCGCGCGATATAGCTCGGGCATCCGCCCGCCCGGGGCCAGGCATCGGGGTCCCTCTGTCCCAGCGTCGTCCGGTCCGGCGCGAGACCGCCCCGCATATGCATGACGTGGTCGAGGCTTGCATAGCCCGTCACCACGAGCCCACCCGACTGGACGCTCACGTGACGGCCGCGCCTGCCAAGTCCTCCAACGCTTTGGCGAGCAAAACCACTTGGCCGAAGTAGCGATCTATATCTTCGAGAGCTGCCGCGCCCAGATGCGCGCGATTGGTGGCGACAGCCTCGCGGACGAGGCGCACATTGAAGCCATGGGCAAACGCGTCCTGCGCCGTCGACCGCACGCAGACATTGGTTTTGACGCCGCACAGCGTAACAGCGGAGACATCCTGTTCGCGCAGGAAGAGCGCTAGATCGGTGCCGAAAAACGCGCTGTAGCGCCGCTTCTCGATGGCGATCTCGCGCCGCCGCCCCTGCGGACCAAAGCCCTCGGAGAAGGCCGCGTGAAACGTGCCGGCCATGCAATGGGCGGGCAGGTGGCGCTGCTCGAAATCGGTAAAGCCCTGCCGATGCCGGTCTGCCACATGCACGAGGATATGCCCGCCTCGGTCGGCCGCTTCGATCAGTTGAAGCGCGGGGTCGATCACACGGCGCGCCTCGGCAAAATGGTTTTCGCCATCGGGATGCAGAAAGCCGTTTTGCATGTCGATGACGATCAGCGCAGACTTCATCGCTTTTCCCTTCGTTGCGCCTGGATGCTCGTCACGACCAAGGCGACAAGGACCATGACATAGGGTGTCATTCCGATCAGTTTCGGAGGCAAGCCCGCAGTCTGCAACCGGATCTGTGTGGCGTCCAAAAAGCCGAAAAGCAGGCAGGCCAGCGCAGTGGCGATCGGGCGGTCGCGTCCAAAATAGAATGCGGCGAGTGCGATGAAGCCGCGTCCCGCCGTCAGCCCCTCGTTGAAGAGCCCGAGCGTCGCCAATGCCAGGTGAGCTCCGGCAAGCCCCGAATAGGCCCCCGCGAAGATCGTCGACACGTCTTGGATCGTCTTCGGCAAGAGGCCCACAGCACGCGTCACATGGCTCGCATTTCCCGTCGCCCGGATCCAGAGGCCGATGCGTGTCTTGGCCAAGAGGACCGGCAGCGCAAAGACGGTCGCCCAGGCCAGCAGCGTCAGCGGGTCCATCTCCGCAAGCAGCGGCCCGATGAGCGGCAGTGTGGCGATGCTGTCGGGCAGGACGCTGGGCAGGAGTGCCACATCGGGCAAGCGCAACGTGCCCGACGAGGCGTAGACCCAGGCCAGAAGAAAACCGATCACGCCGGCCACCAGCACGTTGAGCCCGAGCCCCGCCACGATCATGTTCGCGCCGACCCGCGTGATCGTCAGCGAGAAGAGCCAGCCGATGCTGCCGCCCACGAACGCCGCTGCAAGGCAGGCCAACGCCCAACTGCCCGTCGCCGAAGAGACGATGACGGCGACAAAGGCGCCCGAGAGCATTTTTGCCTCAAGCCCAATATTGACGATCCCGGCCTGTCTGTTGACGAGCCCGCCCATCGCCGCGAGCAGGATCGGCGTTGTCAAAACCATCGTTGCAACAAGGACCTGCTCAACCACCATCGGCGGTGCGCTCCCGCTTGCGACGGCGCCCGAGGGCGGGCACGGCGATCCGTCCGACTTCGACCGCGGCGAAGATCATCACCGTGCCCTGGATAATGTTGACGAGATCGAGCGGCACGTTCGAGAAGAGCTGGATCGTCGTCCCCGCCGAGGCGAGCGCGCCGAAGAGCACCGCGCCAAAGATGATGCCCCACGGGCTGTTGCGGCCCAGAAGCGCGACAGCGAGCCCGGTAAAGCCATAGCCCGGAGAAAACCCGTCGGAAAAACGATACATCTGGCCGAGTCCGTGGGCGGCGCCGCCGAGCCCGGCAAAGAGGCCAGAGAGCGCCATAACCAGCACAATCGTCCCCGGCACGGAGACCCCGACCGCGCGTGCGAAGCGTTTGTTCAGACCCACGAGCGCGGCTTCGAAGCCCGACGGTGTGTGGCGGCACCATAGCCCGTAGGCCAAGATCGCCAGGAGACCAACCAGAAAGCCCGCATGGAGCGTCGAGGGCGGCATAAGGCGCGGCAACGTCGCGGCCTCATGGATGAGCGGGGTGACGTTGTTGCCGGCATAATCCGACAAAAGCGGACCGTTGACGAGATACCCCGTGATCCCCGCAGCCACGAAGTTGAGCATCAAGGTCGAGACGACCTCATCGACCTCGTAGCGCGCGAGCAGCAGGCCTGGCGCCCAAAGCCAGATTGCGCCGATGAGGCCACCAAAGCCAAGGCAGAGCGGGAGCAGGAGGAACCCAAGCCCCGCCGGCAGCGTGAAACCAAGAAAGATCGCCGCGAGACCGCCGACCAGAAAGGCACCTTCGACGCCGACATTGAAGACACCGCTGCGAAAGCAGATCGCCGTGGCGACGGCTGTGAAGAGCAGAGGGGTCGCCGCCGAAAGCGTGGCCGCGATCCGCCGCGCGTTGCCAAAGGCCTCCTCGGCCATCAGCGCAAAGATTTCGGCCGGATTTTCGCCAATCGCCAAGAGCGCTGCGGCGGCGACGAGAAACGAGACGGCAAGGGGCAAGGCAAGGCCAATGCCGCGTTCAAGCCCGCGCCCGACGCCGCGGCCAACCCCGCGCGCGGTCTCGCGTTGCGCGACGGCATCGCTCACGCCATCGCTCCCATGACCATCATCTGCCCGATCTGACCCCGCGCGCTCGGATCGGCGACATCGCCGACGATCCGGCCCCCAGCGATGACGGCGATCCTGTCGGAGAGCGCTTCGAGCTCGTCAAGCTCTTCGGAAGCCAGGAGCACGGCCCCGCCTGCCGCGCGAAAGGCGAGGATCAATCCGTGGATCGCCGCGATACCGTTGAGGTCGACCCCCCGGGTCGGCTGCGAGGCGATCAAGAGCGCCGGTTGCCCCGCGATTTCCCGTGCAAAGACGAGCTTTTGCTGGTTGCCGCCTGAGAGGCTCGACGCGGCATCGCTGAGCCTTCCAAATGTCACGGCCAGCTCGGCCATCCGCGTCTCCGCCATGCGCCGGAGCGCCCCGCGTCGAAGGGTGAAGCGGCCAAACCCGTGGCTCCCAGTCAACGGCGGTGCGCGGTGGCTGCCGGCAACGACGTTGTCTTCGATGGAGGAAGCCGTGCTCAACCCTTCATGGGCGCGGTCGGCGCTGACATAAGAGAGCCCGGCGGCGCGCCGGCCGGCAACGCTCAGACCGTCGATCTCACGCGCGCCCAGGCGGATCGTGCCCGAAGCGGTGGCCCGCAGCCCGGCCAGCGCCTCTACCAGCTCCACCTGGCCATTGCCCGAGACGCCGGCGAGACCGAGGATTTCGCCGGCATGGACCGTGAGATCGATTGCGTCGAGCGCTTGGGATTTTTCGACCGACGGCGCCGAGAGCCCGCGCACCTTGAGCACAGGCGCACCCGAAGCGCGGCGCGTCTCGGTCGCCTCCGGGGGCGGGCCCGCGGGACGTTCACCCCGCACAATATGTCCCGCGATCTCATGGGCGTCTGTCTCGTCGATTTCGGCGTCGAAGACCGTTCGCCCGGCGCGGATCACCGTCACTCGGTCGGCAAGCGCCATCACTTCGTGAATCTTGTGGCTGATGAAGAGGATCGTCGTTCCCTGCTGCGCAAGGCTGCGTAGTAGCGCGAACAGCTCTTCGACCTGCAGCGGGGCCAGGACGGCGGTCGGCTCATCGAGGATCAGAACGCGGCAGCCCCGCCGCAAGAGGCGAATGATCTCAACGAATTGCAACACATGGACGGGGACGGCCGAGGTGCGCCGGTGCCAGTCGATCTCGGCACCGATCCGGGCGGCCAGCGCTGCTCCCTCCGCCTCGGCGCGGCGCCAGTCGATCGCGCTCAGTGGGCCCAGGCGCCAGCGCACCGGCTCTTCGCCAAGCGCGAGATTTTCCAGGAGGGTCAAGTCGGGCGCCATCATGAATTCTTGATGGACCATCCCGATACCGCGGTTAAGGGCCTCCGCCGGGCCAGAAAGCGTAACCGGTGCATTGTCGATCACGACATGCCCGCTATCGGGGCGCTCGCTCCCCTGAAGCATGCGCATGAGGGTGGACTTGCCCGCCCCATTTTCGCCCACCACCGCGTGGATCGTGCCCGGAGCGACCGAGAGCGAGATGCCCCGATTGGCCTCGACCTCGCCGTAGGCCTTGTGAAGGTCCACCGCGCCGAGGGCGATGGAGCGCTGCTTGAGTGCCTGCGCTGGCGCGGTCAGTTGAAAAAGTCCGGATAGCCCTGGGTCGACACATCCCAGACATCGATGGCGCCAGAGATAATGTCCGCCTCCATGGCCGACACCATCTCAAGATAGGCCGGCGGGATCCGATCCCGGGTGTGGACCATGTCGGAAAGCGCAACGCCGTTTTCGGCCAGCCCAAAGTTCATGACCGTTCCGCCGGGAAAGGCGCCTGCGGCATAGCCGGTCACGACCTCTTCGACGGCGACGTCGACCCGTTTGATGACGGAGGTCAGAACATTGCCGGGCGCCATCCCGTCCTGATCGGTGTCAACGCCGATCGCATATGCGCCCCGCTGTTTGGCGGCTTCGATGATGCCGATCCCCGTGCCGCCGGCGACCTGATAGACGATATCGGCGCCCTCATCGAACATCGCGTTGGCCATCTGCTGGCCCTTGGCCGGGTCGCCGAAACTGTCGGCATAGGCGACCTTGACCTCGACTTCGGGATTGATCGCCTCTGCGCCTTGGATGAAGCCGACGATAAACTTGTCGATGCCCGGCGCCTTGAAGCCGCCGATGACGCCGATGATCGGCTCCGGGTTGATCCCTTCGATGGAGGTGTCGGTCGTCACCTGGGCCGCGAGCGCGCCAGCCAGGTAGGAGCCTTCGTGCTCGGCAAAGACCACGGAGGCCACGTTCTCGCCCGCGCGCGTCTGGTTCATGATGACCCAGTTCGTCTCATCGTAATCTTGCGCCAAGGTCTCCATCGGTTCGCCGTGGATCCACTCGAGGCTGATCACGAGGCCAAAGCCGGCATCGGCGGCGCGGCGCATGATCTCTTCGCCCTG
This sequence comes from Pseudomonadota bacterium, assembly GCA_038745585.1. Classification (GTDB taxonomy): domain Bacteria; phylum Pseudomonadota; class Alphaproteobacteria; order Rhodobacterales; family Rhodobacteraceae; genus HLUCCA09. Next base: position 300,426 of record JBCDLH010000001.1, on the reverse strand, counting down.
AGCCACGACATCGGGCGACTCGATCGGCCTTCCCTCGATCCCCGTTGTCGACAGGCCCGCCTCGAAGCCGGCAAAGGCGGTATCGTTCCACGAGCCGTCGCCCAGGCCGCCTTGCGCGATGATAAGCGCGGCAGGCCGCTCCTCGGCCAAGGCCGCACCGGTCCACAGCAGACTGGCCGAGGCCGCGATCGACAATAGTCTTTTCATATCAAGCTCCTAGTGAATGCGCGCCGCCTCGTCGTCCGCTGCTTCGCCCGTTGCTGTGCCGTCCCGCACGCGGAGTTGGACGGCTTTTGCCCCACGGGACAGCGTGTTCTCGCAAGTGTAATAGTCACCATGGTAGATCGCTTCGGCCGCCTCGATCAGACGTCCGTCGGCGTCAAAGCTCTGCCGCCCAATCAGCATGACGGCCATCGGCAGCGGGACAGCGAGGACCGCGGCTTCCTCGGCCGTGCCGAGACGAGCGTTCACGGTCTCCTGTGCCCGCGCGATGCCGACGCCGGCCCGGCTAAAGGCTGCATAAAGCGAAAAATCCGAGACACCCGGTTCGTGCAGGGCTGCAATATCGGCTTTGGAAAACCGGTTTAGGACCGCCACGGGCACGACGGAATTGTGGAGCGAACTCGCGACCCCGTCGACATAGCGCAAGCGCACGATCCGGATTGCGGGCTCAAAGCACCCGACGGACTTTCCCTGAACGTCATGCACTTCGGACACCGACAAGACGCGCTGTTCTGCGCGCTTTCCTTGCGCGGCAATCGTTTCGGAGAAGCTCAAAAGCCGGCCCGGTTGCCGACGCAGCGAGGCGCGCGCAACAAAGGTCCCCGCTCCCTGTTTGCGCACGGCGAGCCCTTCGTTGACGAGCAGGTCAAAGGCTTTGACTACCGTACCACGGCTGACCCCGTGGGTCTGACAGAGCTCAAGTTCCGAGGGCAGACGCGATCCGAACGCATACTCGCCGCTCAGGATTTCGGAGCGGATCTTTTCTGCCAATTGCTGATACCGGGGCAAACGAGCGAATCTCGACATACCGACATTCTCTCCAGGCGAGTTGACCGGTCAAGTTGAGTCTCTCGCTGGGCCCTTTGGCGTCGCGAGAGGACACTCAAACAGAGCGGGAGCGCCGGACGTCTGTCGGCGCTTGCCGGGGTCCATGCGCCGCAGACCGCGCAATTGCCGGACGTTCGCCCATTGCTACATCGTCAGAAGCTATGCCCAGCCGATTTTCGTTTCGCGATGACGCAAATGTGCCAGACTTCGAGGATCGCCACCCCGTCGCAGTGATGGATGCGGAATGCGCCGTCTGCAGTTGGGGCGCGCGGATGATCCATCGTCTGGATAAGAGCGGCACGGTTCGGATCTGCCCGATCCAGTCGCCGCTCGGACAGGCCCTTCTCGTGCATTACGGACTTCGTGCTGACGATCCTTCGACCTGGCTCTTCATCGACGATGGCCTGCCCCATACCGACTTTGACGGTGTGATCTACGCCGGGCGCCGCCTCGGCGGATGGGGCCGCCTGGCCGGCGTGCTGCGGCTCTGCCCCAAGCCGGCGCGCGACTGGCTCTACAGGCGCCTCGCCCGCAACCGCTACGCGATCTTCGGGCCCGGTGACATGTGTGCTCTGCCAGACCCAGCTTTCCAGAGCCGGTTGCTCAAATAAGGGCCCCTGTGCTGGGCGGCGCGGGCGTTTTTGGCTCATGCTTGGCACGTTTGCTCGTTCGAGGCGGACATACGGTTACCATAGCCGCACGCCTGATGCTGGCCGCGCAACGGCTCGCAGAGGAGCTCTCGGCATCTGACATGTCGATGGATCGATTGGGCAACCTTGCCGGTCGGGACGGGCCTCGCCTTGACCGCCGTCACGCACGAGCGCCCTTCACTCCAGCACGATCCGCTCCGGGCAGGTGAAGACGTCAAAGGCACCGGCGTTGCAGAAGCCGACCAGGGTCAGATTTGCCTGCGCGGCTGCGCTGACGGCGAGGGCGCTCGGGCCCGACACGCCGGCCAGAACGGAACAGCCGAAGGCGGAGGCTTTCTGGATCAGCTCGACCGAGAGCCGCGACGTCATGAGGATCACGCCGCCCGCCCCGTCTTGGCCTTCGGCGAGGCGCGCGCCGATGAGCTTATCGAGCGCGTTATGGCGACCGACATCCTCACGGCAGAGGCGCATAGACTCGCCCGGAACGAAGAAACCGGCGGCGTGGCAGGAACGCGTTTCATCGTGGAGCGACTGGTGGCGGCGCAGCTCGCCAAACGCGGCGGGCAAGTCCGCGGCGCAAAGGCGAATGCCCTCGCCCACACGCGCCGCCGGCCGCAGCGCCTGATCCAAGCTTTCGATCCCGCAGAGGCCGCAGCCGATGGGGCCAAGCATCGCCCGCCGCCGCGCGGTGAGCGCATCTGCCTGCGCGTCTGCGACCCAAAAGCGTGCCTCGATCCCGCTGTCGTGGCGCACGATGTCGAAGGCTTCGATATCCCCTAGCCCGGTGATGTAGCCCTCCGTCAGCGCGAACCCGCGCGCGAAATCATCAACATGCATAGGCGAGGCCATCATCACGGCGACTGTCGTGCCGTTGAAAACAAGGGCGATAGGCACCTCGTTGACGAGCGGGCGCATCTCATCGGTCGCCCCGTTCGCACCGACGCGAAGGAGGGGGGTCAGGGCGCTCGCTGCGGGCCAGCGCGGGCCGCGCTCGTCCATCAGGGTCATCGCGCTCCTCCGCCAAAAAGCGCGGCACCCGTGTCGCTCAGCGAGACAAACACCCGTTGCGAGCGATCGCCGCGGTCTTCGATCTCAAGAAGCCCGAGTTCTTCGCCGAGGCTATTGCATTCGCGGATGACGAGGGCATGGGCGACGCCGAGAACGCGCGCCAGGCTCCGCGTATCCCGCGCCGCGCCAAGCGTCACCGCCGCCAGGATGTAAGGGCCAAGCTCGCTCAAGAACGGCGTGCCAGAGGCGCGCGCTTGGGCTGCCGCATCCTCGAACGTATCGACGCTCTGGGCCGTCATGGCACGTGCGGCGCGATGCGGACGATGACGGATTTCGACGTGGGCGTGAAGCTCTGGTCGCCGACGGTCTGATGCGGAACAAGCTCATTCATTTCGGGATAGTATCCGGCGATGCAGCCCTCGGGTGTGTCGTAAGGCACGACGCGGAAGCCGCGACATGCGCGGTGCCGGCCATCGTCGTAAGCGCCTGTAATATCGACGAGATCGCCCGCTGCCACGCCCGCCTTTTCCATGTCGGCAGGGTTGATAAACATGACCTCGCGGAGACCGTAGACGCCGCGATAGCGGTCGTCCATGCCGTAGATTGTCGTGTTGTATTGGTCATGACTGCGGAAGGTTTGCAGGACAAAAGTGTCAGCGCGTCCTTTGATCTCCTGCCATTCGGTTGCCGCGCGCAGGTCTGCCTCGCCGAAATTGGCACGCTTGGTCGGCGTGTTCCATTCTCGGCAGGTGGCCGAATTGCGCAGCCAGAACCCGCGCGGCTTGCGCACGTCTTCGTTGAAGTTGCCGTAGATCGGTAGGACGCGAGCGATCATGTCGCGGATCTTGTCGTTATCGTCGCTGAGCTCGTCCCAGTTGACAACAGCGTTGCCCACGGTTGCCTTTGCGATGCCCGCGATGATGCGCACCTCGGACAAGAGCGCTTTGGAGGCAGGCAAGTTGATCCCCGAGGAGCCGTGCACCATCGACATGGAATCCTCGACCGTCACCATCTGCCGCTCCAACTTGGAGTTACGGTCGATCTCCGTGCGCCCGAGGCAGGGCAGAACGTAAGAGACCTTGCCCGGCATCAAATGCCCATGGTTGAGCTTCGTGGCGATGTTGACCGTCAGATCGAGCTTGCCAAAGGCTTCGGCGACGAGGGTGCTGTCCGGCACGGCCCGGGCAAAGTTGCCACCAAGCGCGACAAAGGCCTTGGCCGAGCCGTCGAGCATGGCCCCGATGGCGTGGGTCACGTTGTGGCCGGGCGCGCGCGGCAACGTCACGCCGAGTTCCTTTTCGAGCGCATCGATCAGCGGCTTTGGCGCCTTTTCGTTGATCCCAACAGTCCGGTCGCCCTGCACGTTTGAATGGCCGCGCACGGGGCAGAGCCCGGCGCCTTCGCGCCCGATGTTCCCCTTGAGGAACATGAACGACGCGATTTCGCGGATCGTCGGCACCGAGTGCAGATGCTGCGTGATCCCCATGGCCCATGCCGTGATCACGCGATCGGCGTCGATATAGAGCTGGGCGGCGGCGGCGATCTCGTCGCGGCTGAGGCCCGACTGGTCCTCAATGTGGTCCCATGGGGTGGCGCGCACCATGGCGCACCACTCCTCGAACCCCGCCGTATGTTCGGCGATGAACGCGTGATCCAACACCGGCGGCAAACCTTCGGCTTGGGCGCGCACCTCGGCCTCAAGGACGACCTTTGACATACCGCGAAACACGGCCATGTCACCGCCCAGGCGCGGTCGGTAATAGTCGGTCGAGGTCGGCTCGGACCCGCCGCGGATCATCTCGATCTTTTCTTGCGGATCGGCAAAGCGCGTAAGGCCCTTTTCCTTGAGCGTGTTGAAGACGCAAACCTTCGCCCCGCGTTCAACGACGTGCCGCAGCGACGACAGCATACGCGGATGGTTCGTCCCTGGATTCTGACCGACGCAGTAGACGAGATCGGCCTTTTCGAAGTCCTCAAGGTGCACGGTGCCCTTGCCGATGCCAATGGATTGCGTGAGTGCGACGCCAGACGCCTCGTGGCACATATTCGAGCAATCGGGGAAATTGTTCGTGCCGTAGAGCCGCACGAAAAGCTGATAGAGAAACGCCGCTTCGTTGGAGGCGCGGCCCGACGTGTAGAACTCGGCTTGGTTTGGATCTTCGAGCTTGTTGAGCTCGGCCGCGATGCCTGCAAAGGCCTCGTCCCAGCTCACTTCCTCATAGTGATCGCTCGCCGGGTTGTAGCGGACAGGGTGCGTCAGACGGCCCTGGTGCTCAAGGTCATAGTCGGACCAGCCCTGCAGCGCGCTGACGGAATGCTCGGCAAAGAATTCAGGTGTGACGCGGGCCCGCGTGGCTTCCCAGGCCACTGCCTTTACGCCGTTTTCGCAAAACTCGAACGAAGAGCCGTGCTCGGGGTCGCCCCAGGCGCAGCCGGGACAGTCGAAGCCGTCGGCCTGATTGAGGCTCAGAAGGGTCCGCGCGCTGTTGATCGGCTTTCCCGATCCCATGAGCTGGCGACCGACGCTCTTTAGAGCACCCCAACCGCCGGCGGCCTCCGAGGATGTGCGGATGCATTCGTCTTTGTTGGACATCACGGCGCCTCTTTTGCGTGGCTGTGTTCGTCAAGGGCGAGAGAAGCAGGGCCGCGTGGGAGAAACCGCGGCCCTACCTTGGCGGAGCGCGCTTACTCCGCAGGCACCGCGCTCGGGTGCGTCCGTTGCACGTGGTGCCTATCGCCCACCGGGCGCACCATCAGGTTGGCAAAGAACGCGATCACGAGGAGGGCTGCCATGCAGTACATCGTCGTGTTGTAGAGCGTGGAGGTCGGGTCGACCGTGCCAGCCGGCGCAATCTCCATCAGCCGTGCGATCGTCACCGTATTGGCAGCGACCAGCTCATTGAGCTGCGAGAGGGGCGCGCCGAACTTCTCGGCAAAGGTCGCGGGATCCACCAAAGAGGCGAGGTCTGCAATGGCATTCTCCTTTGACATGTTGCGCAGGTAGGTGATGGCGAAAGGCCCGAGGACACCCGCCGTCGACCAGGCCGTCAGCAGACGTCCGTGGATGCCGCCCACATGGAGCGTGCCAAAGATGTCGGCGAGATAGGCCGGGATCGTCGCAAAGCCGCCGCCATACATCGTAAAGATGATCATCGTGGCGATATAAAAGCCGATCAGTGCCGTAACCCCACCGGATGCCGCAAAGAACGGGATCGTGCAGTAGAGGATCGTGCCCAGCACGAAGAAGCAGTGATAGGTGTTCTTGCGTCCGATGAAGTCCGACGTGGAGGCCCAGAAGAAGCGGCCGACCATGTTGAAGACCGAGATCATCAAGACGTAGGTGCCCGCGAAGGCCGCGGTGACCAGGACAAGGTCGCCAAAGATTTCGTTGATCATCGTCTTGGCCACGCCGATCACGCCAATTCCAGCTGTGACGTTGAAGCAGAGCACAATCCAGAGCAACCAGAATTGCTGGGTCTTATGCGCCTCGTCGATATGAACGTGATTGCGCGTGACCATGCCACCGGCTGCGGGCTTGGGCTCCCACCCTTCGGGCTTCCACCCTTCACGCGGTACGCGGTACTGGAACGCGGCGATGATCATGACGACGAAATACACGATGCCGAGCGTCATGAATGCGCTTGCAGCGCCGGTATTGCCCGTGCCAACGACATAGACCCCGGCCTCGCCGCCAAAGGTTGCAGCTTGATCGGCGCTTGCCACGACGACCTCGACCAGGCCCGAAGCGGTCTCGGCAAAGCGGCGGCCGCCTTCGGTGACGAGGGTCACCGCGCTTTCTGCCCCGAGATAATCGGGCGCACTCGCATAAATGCTCAGCAGCCACGTCTTGAGCGGTGCGCCGATCATAGCGCCGCCGCCAAAGCCCATGATCGCCATGCCTGTGGCCATACCGCGCCGGTCTGGGAACCAGCGGATCAAGGTCGAAACGGGAGAGACATAGCCGAGGCCGAGCCCCATACCGCCGAGCACACCATAGCCAAGGTAGACGAGCCAAAGTTGATGCGAGGCGATCCCCAAGGAGCCGACGATAAACCCGCCGCCCCAGAGACACGCAGCGACAACGCCGACGTAGCGTGGGCCGACCTTTTCGAGCCACTTGCCACCGACGGCCGCCGTCAGGCCCAGGACCACAATCGCGACAGAGAAAATCCAAACGACCGAAGACAGCGACCAATCTGATGCCGAAGAGGCGACGACGCCAAGCTCACGGGTCAGAGGCGGATTGAAGACCGACCAGGCATAGACCGATCCGATGCACAGGTGGATAGCGATCGACGCGGGCGGTACACGCCAGCGATTGTAGCCGTCGGGGGCTACGATGTTTTCCTTGCGCAGGAAATCCAACGGTCCTGCTCCTGATTGTGACATGACGTGTCCTCCGAGATGGAGGGGGCTCCTCATCCCCCTCGGTGCGCGGCGCTGCGACGGGATTGTCGACCTTGGTATACGGCGCCCTAGTCACAGGCTTGGGGCTTGAAGGCGCATCCTGTCAATCTAAATAAGCATTTATAAACAACAACTTAGTTTATTCTAGCTGCATCGCAGCAAGGTCAAATTGACCACATCTTCCGGGCGGGCAGCGACGTCTGAGGGTCAGAATGTCCAGTTTTCTGGGCAGCTCCGGAGATCCTCAGGACAAATTGGCCCCCGCCGGACACCACAGAAAAAATGTCGCGCCTTTGCCGATCTCGCTCTGAGCCGTCAGCATTCCGCCAGCCTTGGCCGCCAAAGCGTGGCTGATCGAGAGGCCGAGTCCCGTCCCCTCGGTCTGTTTGGTCGTAAAGAACGGGTCGAAGATGTGCTCAAGGTTCGCGGGCGCGATCCCTGGGCCGGTATCGGACACGGCGATGCAGGTGCCGGGCTGGCCCTCGCGTGTCTCGGGGCCGGTTCGCACGCTGAGCGTGCCGCCGCGCGCCATCGCTTGAATAGCATTGATAAAGAGATTGACCAGGATCTGCTGTAACTCGCTTTCGACTATCTCAATCGGTGGGGCAGGATCGTGGTGGGCCACGGTCTGGACATCGTGCTTGGCCGCGTCGGCCGCAACGAGCACGAGCGCGTCCAACACCGCGGTTTTGGCATCGACGCGCGCCCCGCCATCGGAGAGCTCGCCCGGGCGCGAGAAGTTCAGCAGCTTGGCCGTGATCACACTGATCCGCTGGGTCTGGGTGTCGATCAGGTCGAGCTCGGTCCTCAGTTCGTCTTGCTGATCCGGGGTCAGCGCGTCGCGCAAAAGCTCAAGGTTTCCTTGGATCACCGCGACCGGATTATTGATCTCATGAGCGACACCGGCGGTGACTTCGCCGAGGGTCGCGAGCTTTTCCTTCAAAACGAGTTGCGAAAAGGTCTCTTCGAGCTTGCGGTTGGCATCGCGCAGCTCTTGCGTGCGCTGGTCGACGAGGGCGTTGAGGTTGTCGGCATAGCCGCGCAGCGCGGCGTCCCGCTCTTGGACCTGATCGAGAAGCCGATCAAGATGGCCCGCGACTGATCCAATCTCGTCTTGCGTCTCGACCTCGCCAATCCGCGCATCCAGCACGCCCGCCTCGACGCGCGCCATCGTCGCGCTCATCCGCTCGAGGGGCGCAAAGACGCCGCTTGCAAGCCGAAGGAAGATCGGCACCGTGGCCACGATAACGGCGATGAAGGCAAGCACCAGCGTTAGGATCGTACGATTGCGCTGAAGGGTGACCGGCGCCTCTAGAAACCCGGTATAGAGCATGCCGATCCGGCCCCCCGCCGCATCGGTCAGCGGTACGTAGCCGGAGATGTACCAATCGTTGACGACAAAGGCGCGGTCGAGCCACGTCTCGCCCTCCTCCAAGACTTGCTGCCACACCACTTCGGACACTCTCGTACCCAGCGCGCGTGCACCCTCAAAAAGACGGACATTTGTCGAGATGCGCACGTCGTCAAGAAAGAGCGTCGTTGTTCCGGTGCGTGCCTCGTCGCTCTCGTCGCCGCGATAGATGAGCGTGTTCATCCGGTCGATGATCTCGGTGTTGCGGTTCAACAGGCGCCCGGCGAGGAGGACGCCGCCCGTCCCCTCGATCCGGTGCGCGGCAAGGATGACCATGCCGCGACGCTCCTCTGTCCGCTCGATCGGCCGGGCGGCGGGTGTCGCAACGAGGGCGAGACGCGCGCGCTCGGCAAGGCCGGGTCGCACGGCGTCGAGTGCCTCGGCATCGAAGACAGCCAGGCCCGCGCTCGGCGCGGTCTCGCGCGCTTCTTGGACGATTGGACGGGCCGCAGGCGGAAAGGCAGCGGCGTCGGGGCTCTCCCCGGCAATCAGGAAATCGAGGCCGAGCCGCGCGCGCTCTTCGTTCAGAAACGCCTCGAACCCGGCGCCACCCTCCGCCTGTGCCGCGCGAAACCGCGTGGATTGGGCAACGGCCGTCAGGCTCTGCGCCTGCCCCTCTTCGATCTGGCCGAAAAACTGCTCGGCCACGCGCAAGTCGCTCTGAACCTTGGCGATCAGCAACTCATCGTAGCGGTCGATCCAGCGGACCATGGTGAAGCCCAGAAGCACCGGCATCAGAACGACAAGCGGCAACAAGGCCAAGAGCAAGAGCCTCAGCCTGACGCTGGCAACCCTCAAGTCAGAGGTTCCAGGCCTGACACTTGCGGTCGATGGTTTTGCGCGCGACGCCCAGCCTGCGCGCAGCCTCCGCCCGATTGCCGTTGCAGGCCTCGAGCACGCGCAAGATATGGCGTTGCTCGACGGCGGATAGGCTTTCGGTCTCTTCCGGGCCCATGTCCTTGAGCGCGCCATCAAAGCTGCCGAGGATCAGCGCGCGCTCGACGATATTGCGCAGCTCCATGACGTTGCCGGGCCAAGCATGGGCCATAAGCTTGCGCTTGGCCGAAGCCGTCAAGGGGAGCGGCGTGGCCCCCATCCGCGCGGCCATCGTCTGGCTAAAGACTTCGGCGATTTCCAGGATATCGGCCGGTCGCTCGCGCAGCGGCGGAAGGCGGATCTCGTGCACGTTCAAGAGGTAAAAGAGATCGGGGTGGAACGCGCCGCCCTCGCTCGCCCGGCGCAGAGGCTCAGAGCAGGAGCAAACGACGCGGATGTCGGTCAGAAAGCTGCGCCCCCCACCGACCGGGCGAAAGCGTCCGGTGGTCAACCATTCAAGCAGGACGTTCTGACAGGCGGAGTCGAGGAGTTCGACATCCTCGAAGTAGATCACGCCACCATCGGCGTAGCGCAGCATCCCCTCTCGCGCTTCACCGACAGGGTCGAGCGAGCCGAAAAGGCGGCTGCGCAATTCGCTGGCATCGAGCCCGTAGCATTGCAGCGAGGTAAAGGGCTCGGCCCGTCGGCTCGACGCGCGATGCAGCATACGCGCAGCGACGTGTTTACCGAGGCCGGTCTCCCCTTGGATCACAACGTTGGCCTCGATCAGCGCGGCGGACTTGATCTGCCGTCGCACCTCTTCCGAGGCCGGCGACGATCCGATCAGCGTATCGCGGTGCCGCAAGAGGTCTTTGCCTTCGGTCAACTCATGGCGCAACAGCGAGTTTTGCTTCTGCAGCTCAGACTTCGCAAGGCACTTCGAGATCGCATTCAGGACTTGGTTAGAGCGGAACGGCTTTAGGATAAAGTCGCTCGCGCCCGCCCGGATCGCTTCGATCGCGGTTTCGAGGTCGGCATAGGCGGTGATGACGATGACATCCGAGTGGAGCCCGACCGTGCGCTGTTCAAGGAGCCATTCGAGCCCCGTTTGCCCCGGCATCAGGTTATCGATGATGATCACGTCATAACTGCGCTGATCGAGCATCTCGGACGCCATTGCAGCGTTCTCTGAGACGTCGACCCGGCCGCATTTTGCCGACAGCGCTTTTTTCAGGAAATGACGCATCCCCGGCTCGTCATCGACGACCAGGATAGAAGCGGCTGCAAGGCCGATGTCGAATGCGGCGTCATCCCTCACCGGAGGAGCATCGCCTCTGACGTAGAGTGAGTCCAGCAATCGAACCGGCCAAATTGCCGCTCTTGTGTGCAATAGCGAGGGCCTTTGAGCGTGTCTTGAGCAACCCACGATGCGGTCTTTGCCAAGTGCAACGTCGATCCCGACCGGGGCGTGGGCGAGATCGTCCGGGGCGACGTCATCGCGCAGAGCGGCGCGCGACGCTCGACCAACCGGTGAGCAGGGCAACGCTCTCGCCGAAGATCTGGCTTCATTCTTCTCAGCTATAAAACGCCGCACCTATCGCGCCGCGGCCAGGCACGAAGACCGCAACCGAGACCTGCCCCGTGGCGGCGTTGCGCGCAGAGACGCCCCGCCGGGAGAGGCCCCGCTCGCACCGGCCGCCAAGCAGGAGGGCAAGTATGCGGGCAAGCGCATTGCCGCCATCGTTTCGGGCGAGGAGCCGCCCGCACCGTTTCGCTATCGCCATCTCGGCAGTCTGGCAACGATCGGACGCAACTCGGCGATCATCTCTTTTGGCCGGATCAAGATGAGCGGCTTCATCGCGTGGTGCTGTTGGGGCCTCATCCATACTTATCTCCCGATTGGTGTCCGCCGCCCGCTCTTTGTCGCGATGAATTGGTTTTCGAACTACGTGTTCCGCTCCAAGGGCGCGCGGCTGATCACCGGCGTCGAAGGCTTGCGCATCATGAAACCCCGCATGCCGCGCAAGGGGTAGATCGGCGGAAGCGCGGGCAGGCGGGGCGGCGGGGCATTGCCCCCCCACCCCCCGCAGAACAACCTGACGCCGCGCGCCCTAGGACATGAGATTTGGCAGAAAGAGCACGAGCGACGGGAACGCGATAAGCAGGCCCAGCGTAAAGACGTCCATGAGAAGGAAGGGCGTGACCCCCTTAAAGACCTGTTCGAGACGCAATGGCACCGGCGAGGCGGACCGCACGACGTATACGTTGAGGCCAACGGGCGGCGTAATGAGAGAGATCTCAGCGAGCTTGATCGCGATCACGCCGAGCCAGATCGGATCGTAGCCCACGCTCGTCATCACCGGAAACATCAGCGGCAACGTCATCACCATGATCGCGATCGGGTCGATGAGCATACCGAGGATGAGATAGAGCACCGCAAAACCCAGCAGATAGAGGATGGGCGCCAATTCGAGCGCGACCATCCAATCAGAGATGTCGCGCACGAGACCGGTATAGGTCAAAAAGCGCGCAAAGATGATCCCACCGATGACGATGATGAAGATCGACGTCGTGGTGACCCCCGCCTCCTTGAATGTGTCTAGGAGCACTTTGCCCGAGAGCTTGCGCTTGAAGATCACGATCAGGAAAGCGCCGAACGCACCGACGGCCCCCGCATAGGTCGGCACGAAGAAGCCCGCATAAATCCCGCCGATGACCAGGACGAAGAGAAAGCCGATCCCCCAGACCCCCTTTAGGCTTTGCCATTTTTCCGCCCGCGTGATCGTGACGTCCGGGATCGGACAAAGGTCGGGCCGGCGCTTAGCGATCACATAGATCCCCGCCATGTAGATCGCCGCCGACATGAGCCCCGGGATCAGCCCCGCCACGAGGAGCCGCGCCACCGATTGCTCGGTGATGACGGCGTAGATGATCATGAGGATCGAAGGCGGGATGAGCGAAGCAAGCGTGCCCGAGGCCGCGATGCAGCCCGCCGAGAGCGCCTTGTTATAGCCAAAGCGCGTCATCTCGGGCATCGCCATCTTGGTAAAGACAGCGGCGTTGACGATGGTCGAGCCGCAGGCCGCACCAAAGGCGGCGGAGGCAAGCGTCGTGGCCATGGCAAGCCCGCCCGCAACCTTGCCAAGCCAGTTGTAAGCCGCGCGGTAGAGGTCTTTCGTCAGCCCCGCCTGCGTCGCCAAGGCGCCCATCAGGATGAAGAGCGGGATCACCGCCAGGTTGAAGTTGTTCGTCGTCGAAAATGGAACGGTCGCCAATTGCGCAAACGCCGCGCGCTCGTTGATCGCAAGGTAGATCCCGGCAAAGCCCGAGAGCCCGAGCGCCACGCCGATATGCACACCGACGGTCAGCATGACGAGGAGCAGTGCGGCGACGATCAGGCCCGCCGTGCCCGGATCAACCATCGTCGCCCGGCTTTTGCCCGCGGGTCGTCTCGGGCGTCTCGAGCCCATAAAGCCCCGACGTGTCGCCGAGCGGCGGCGCGCCGGTCCGGATCCGACCGAAATCCTCGACCACGTGCAGGCAAAGCTGCAGGATCATCAAGGCGCAGCCCGCAGCGAGCGTAAAGCGCGCGGGCCAGAGCGGAAAACGGATCAGCCCCGAGGTCGCCTCGCCGATCTGCAGCGAATACTGCGCTTCGGCGACGGCTTGGCTCAGGATCAGCGCGAAAAAAAGGATCGCGCAAAGATCGGTGACGACATCCATTCCGGCGCGGACCCGAGGACCCATCTGAAAGTAGACGAGTTCCACCCGGATATGCTGTCGACGGATCTGCGCATAGGCCAGCGCGCCAAAGACGATGAGCACCATCGTGCTCTCCGTCAACTCGCGCGGGCCGGGGACCGGGACGAGGAGGACTTGCGTGCCGACGATGTCGGCGACGCCGAGAAGCATCGACGCCAGCATCCCCACGCCGCCGATCATCAGAACGATCAGCGCGAGACGCTCGACAAAACGGGTGAGGAGGGGCACGTGCGGAGGCTCGAAAGGGGCGGCTCGACCATCGATCAGAGCCTAGGGGAGGCGCGAGATGGGCCGGCCCGGCGGGTCGCCCGGCCGGCCGTTCGGCCTAGCTGTCGGCGTCGATGATGTTGCGCCAATACGCGGCAACTTCGGCGGCTTCGCTGCCGAGGCCCCGCCCCTCCATATCGTCGACCCAGTTCTGCAACAGATCCGGCGCCTCAGCCTTCCACTTGGCGAGTTCCTCGGCCGGGAAGGGCTTGATCGTGGCGCCATCGGCGATCATCGCGTCGCCCGCTTCTTGCTCCGCCGCTTCGATGTTGGCGATGTAGGCCGCCCCGGCCTTATCCGCCTCTTCAAGAATGATCGCGCGGTCGGCCTCGTCGATATCGGCAAAGACATCCTCGTTGATGACAATGAGGTGTCCTGTGATCGCCATGACCGGCCCGCAGGAGAATTCGCCCGCTTCGTGCAGGTTGTTGTTATAGATATTGCCGCGGTTGAGGAACGAATAGTCGAGCGCGCCGCGCTGGAGCGCCTCATAGACATCACCGACACCGACAGAGACGGGCACCGCGCCGATCGCTTCATGCGCCTTGGGGACATCCGCGCCGAAGGAGCGAATCTTCTTGCCAGCCAACGCTTCGACCGTGTCGCAATTGCCGTCCGGCCCCGTCAGGAAATAGTCCCCCAGCGGTTGGTGAAAAAGAAACTCAACACCGAACTTCTCCAGCTCTTCGCGGAAATACGGCAGATCGTCAAAGGCTGCTGCCGAGATCTCCATCGCCTGGCGCGGCGTCTCGAAGATGAAGGGGATCTGATAGGCGCGCCAATAGAGCAGCTCGTCAGGATGATAGCCAGGCACGACGGCCGCCATGTCGATGGCGCCGCGGCCGGTCAGCTGCAAGAGCTCGTTGCCTGCACCGAGGCCACCGGCATAGGTGATCTCGATGGTCACACGCCCCTCCGTCCGGTCGGCGACGGCGGCGGCGAAGTCCTTCTCGGCCTGAAGGAACGCGCTGTCGCCGAGGTAATGCCCCCAGCGGAGCGTTACATCTGCGGATGCGGCCCCGGCGGCCACGAGGCTCGTGCTTAGGGCCGCCCCGGCTAGGCTGGTCAAGCGGTGGATCATGGTTGTCTCCCAGGTTGGTGTTCCGCCCGTGCGGCGGCCATTGTTGTCGGAGACCGTTCAGTGGGCCTCCATTTGTCGTTGGTCGCGCCACGGGCGCGGAAACTGATGTGTCAGTTTGACACAGTTAATCGGCGGCGCAAGGGTGTGACGCGCGAGGCGCACGCCCGGTCGGCAGGGGCAAGCAGTGCCCAACGCTCTGAGATCGAATAGGATGGGGATCGGAATGCAACGCATGCGGGAGAGTGGCCGGAGACATCGCCCATGAGCGGAGCGGGCAAGCCACAGCGTTTGGAGGGCCCAAGTTTGCAGGGCCCAAACTTGCAGGGCTCAAGTTTGCAGGGCCCGACACCGGACCAAACGACAGGCTACGCCGATCACGAGGCGCGCCGCATCCTCGACCGTCTCGCCGCCCGCGCCTCTTGCCGCGCTTTCGACGGCTCTGAGATCGACCGTCAGGTTTTGCAGGAGATCGTCGAAGATGGGCTCGAAGCGCCATCCTCCTGCAACCACCAGAACTGGCATTTCGTCATCGTGACCGAGGCGGAGGCCAAGCAGCGCGCGCATGACATCGCCGGCGGCAACCCGCATTTTGCGACCTGTTCTGCGCTGATTTTCCTGTGTTTCCAAAAGGGCTGGTCCCACGGAAACTTCTCGATCGCGCAGTCGGCTGCAGGTGCTGCGTATCACATGCTCCTCTCGGCGCATCTGCGCGGCCTCAGCGGGATCTGGAATGCCGGCATCGGCGACCATGGCGCCCTGCGTGCAGTGCTCGGTCTGCCACCGATCTTCGAAGTCATCGGCGCGTTGGCCATTGGGCGCCCGAGCGGCGAGGCGGCCAATGTGAAGGCGCCCCGACGGCCCCCGGCGCAGGTCTTTTCGTGGGAGCGGTTTTCGCGCCCGCCCGAGACGGTCTACCCTGCCAAAAGCGCACCCAGCTATCCCTTCTTCGAGATCCGCAACGACGCCAATCCCTTTGCCGAGTGGGACCCGCGGCGCTGGTCCTGGGCGCAATTGGGCGACTTTCGCGGCTATGCCGTCTGGGCAAAGTCTCCGTTAGCCGGGGTCTATGTGTCCCGCCGCCAGGGCGCGGCGCTCGACCAGGAGCACGCGCTGCTTCCAAAGCTCGGCGCGCGCGCACGCGTGCTTGAGGTTATGCCTTGGGGCGGCACGAGCACGGCCAAGCTCGTCGACCGGATCGGCGGCGCGCGTCTGACCATAGCGGAGCTTTCGGCGCACAACCTGACGTTCATCCGCGCGCGCCTTGCGGCCGAAGGCGCGGCGATGGACCGGGTCGATTTTGTCGAAATGGCCGGGCCAAGCGTCCCGGTCGCCAAGGGCGCGTTCGATCTCGTCGTTCTGCCGCAGGTCCTCGAACAGGTGCCCGACCCGGCCGCGCTGCTGGCCGACATCCACCGCGCACTCGCACCCGGCGGCGCGCTCGTCCTGAGCGTTCGCAATGCCAATTCGGCCTATGGCCGCCACTGGACCGAGGTTGAGAGCAAGACGCAGATCCCCAATCAGGGCCCGTTCACGCCGCTCCCGGCATCCGAGGTGCGCCGGCTGCTCGGCGATCGGTTTGCCATCGAAGAAGCCTTCGGGATCGGGCGCGAAGCGACGGTCGACGCAACGCGTCTGGAGGGTGCACAGGCGGAGACAGGCCGCCTTTTCGCGGCCCGCGCACGGCGCATCGGAGCGCTCTAGGACAAGCCACAACGGCCAAGCGTTCGGGCCGGCAAAAGGCCGCTCAGACAACGCTTCGCACGCTTGCGGGCTCAAAAGTGGGCTATCAGGCCCGCACAACGCGCCCCCGCCGCTCCCTTTTTGCGCATTGAGCCTGCGGCGATTGGCCCCGTTCTGCCGGGTTTCTTCTGCTCCCGCGCAGAGCCGCTTGAAAAGTGGCACCAAAAGTGTCTCGCTATGGCCCCAGAACGACAACACACCAGGGAGACCCAAGATGCGACTTCGCACACCTCTTCTTTGCGCAACGGCGATGGCCCTCGTGGCCTCGGCCGCCAGTGCCGAAACCCTGCGTTGGGCCCGGGCCGGCGACGCGCTGACACTCGATCCGCACGCCCAAAACGAAGGGCCGACCTCCGCGCTCGCCCATCAGATCATGGAACCGCTCGTCATGCGCGATATGACCGGCGCGATTGTGCCCGCTCTGGCGACAGAGTGGGGCCCCTCCGAGGATGACCCCAATGTTTGGGTCTTTACCTTGCGCGACGGCGTGACCTTTCACGACGGCGCCGCGTTCGATAGCGAAGACGTCGTTTTCTCTTTGAACCGCGCCATGACCGACAATTCCGATTACAAGGAACTCCTCGCATCGGTCGTCGAGGTGCGCGCGGACGGCCCGCTGACGGTCGAGATTGAGACCGACGGGCCGAACCCGATTATGCCCAACAACCTCACAAACATGTTCATAATGGACAAGGACTGGGCGGAGGCGAACGGCGCGGTCGAGGTGCAGGATTACGAAGGCGGCGAGACGACCTTTGCCTCGCTGAATGCAAACGGCACCGGCTCCTACCGTTTGATCAGCCGGGAGCCCGATGTCCGTACAGTGCTTGAGATCAACCAGGATTACTGGGGCACCGGTGAGTTCCCAATGGAGATCACGCGCATCGAGTATACGCCCATCCAGAACGCCGCGACGCGCGTCGCAGCACTGCTCTCTGGCGAGGTCGACTTCATTCAGGACGTGCCGGTGCAAGACCTTGAGCGGGTCGCCTCGACCGACGGGCTCGACGTGCGCACCGCGCCGCAGAACCGCGTGATCTTCCTTGGCATGAATCTCGGTGCCGAAGACCTCGAGCGTGACGATGTCGATGGCGCCAACCCGCTCGCCGATGTCCGGGTGCGCCAGGCGATGAACATGGCGATCAACCGCGATGCGATTAAGCAGGTCGTTATGCGGGAGCAGTCGCAGCCTGCCGGGATGATCGCGCCGCCGTTCGTCAACGGTTGGAATGCCGCGATGGATGGCGCATCCAAGACCGATATCGACGCCGCAAAGGCGCTGATGGACGAAGCCGGCTACGGCGATGGCTTCTCGATCCAGCTCGACTGCCCGAACGATCGCTACATCAACGACGAGGCGATTTGTCAGGCCGTCGTCGGGATGTTCGCGCAGATCGGCATCACGGTGAACCTCGACGCCAAGCCGAAGGCACAGCACTTCCCGCTGATCTCCAACCGGACCACCGACTTCTACATGCTCGGCTGGGGCGTTCCGACCTACGATTCCGAGTACATCTTTAACTTCCTCGTGCACACCAGCACCGACAAGTACGGCTCATGGAACGCGACGGGCTACTCCAACCCCGAGCTTGACGCCAAGATCGTCTCGCTCGCGTCCGAGACCGATCTCGATGTGCGCAACGGGACCATCGCCGAGATCTGGGAAGCTGTGCAGGAGGATGTGCTCTACCTGCCGATCCACCACCAGGTTCTTAACTGGGGCATGCGCTCGGATGTCGGCACAATCGTCGCGCCCGACGACACCGCGAAGTTCAAGTATTTCAGCTTCACCCGGTCCTAATCGGGCCCTCCGCTCCGTGACTTGAGAAAAGGCGCTGGCGTGTCAGCGCCTTTTCTTTTTGACGTCACTTCACCGCCTTTGGGATGCCGTTCAACGTTTTCTGCATTTCGGCCGTCAGCTTGTTGATCTCAGTCGAAGACGCCAGCAGCGCTTTTTTGCATTTCTCGATCGCCGGGACATAGTCTTTCCGCACGTCCAGAATGCTTGAGATCAAAAGTTGAAGCTCTTCTTCCTCTTCTTCGATCTCTTGGGCGAGTTTGGCCGCCGCGGCCGGATTGGAAAGTGTTGCTTTCTGCGCCTTTTCGACCAACACGAAGTATCGCTCGAACTTTTTGATGACGTCCTTCCACGTCCCATCGTTCATCATCTTCAGCTCGTTGGTGACTGACAAAAGGTTCTCCGCGGCGAAGTTGAAGTCCCTGCTTTCCCGTTCGATCTTCTTGTAGCGATCTTGCATATTCCCGAGCTGCGCATTGAGCGTCTTCATCGTCGTCAGATCGCTTTTGGAAAAGCGCGGGTTCACGTCCGGAAGCGGCTTGCCGTATTTGAGAGCGGCCATGGTGTTGTCGCCGGCTTTCCCATCCACCTTGAGTTCCAGCTTCTTTTGCGCGGCGCGGACGTTTTTGTCGGTGAGCGGGCCAAAGATCCCATCGACCTTCAATTCCGGTTTGATGCCCACCTTGTTGATCAGCGTCTGCAGCTCTTCAACCGGCTTCCCCTTGGATCCCTTTTTTAGCAAGGCCATACGAATTTCCACGTTTTGACAATACACTAGCGCAAGACTTAGCAGGCGTTTCGCGATTGCCCTAGCGGCATTTTCTGTCTGCAGCGGCACATCCGCAGCGCAGCCGCTCGGATCAAACTTGGACGCAAGCCGACCGCGCGCGGCGCTGACGGCGCACGCCACGGCACCGGCTCACGATCCCGTCAATGCCTTGCACGTGGTGCGGCAGGCTGCCACGGTAGCTCCGAGAAGCTGCGCACGCAGCCACGACGACAGGGAGACCCTCCATGAACCGCCTGAAGACAACAGCGGCTGCCATCCTGGTGGCTGCGCCAGCAATGGTGCCAGCCGTGGTGCCCGGCTCGGCCATTGCCGAAGAATTTCGCTGGGCCGGACAGACCGACCCGCAGACGATGGACCCGCATGCGGTCTCTTCGGCGCCAGTTCTCGGCTTTCTAAACAACGTCTACGAGGGCCTCGTCCGCCGCGGCAAGGACATGGCCATCGAGCCCGCGCTCGCCACATCGTGGGAGCCGATCGGCGCCGGAGAAGGCTGGCGCTTTACACTCCGCGAAGGCGTGACGTTCCATGGCGGTGAGACGTTCGATGCCGATGACGTCATCTTTTCCTACGAGCGCGCCTCCTCGGAGCTCTCCGACGTCGCCTCGTGGTTTGCGCCGGTCTCCGAGGTGATCAAGGTCGACGACTTCACCGTCGACATCATGACCTCCGCGCCCAATCCGATCTTCCCCGACAGCATCGCCAACTGGATGATCATGGATAGCGGCTGGGCCGCCGAGAACGGCGCCGAACTGCCCGCGCGCGACGAAGAGAACGCCGCGACGCTCCAAGCCAACGGCACCGGTGCCTTCCAACTCGTTGAGCGCCAGCCGGGCCTGCAGACGGTGTTGGAGCCTTTCGCGGCGTGGTGGGAAGAGCCTGAGCACAATATCACGCGTGCGACATTCACCCCGATTCAGAACCCGGCCACAGCCGTCGCCGCCCTGCTGACCGGCGATGTCGACATGATCAATCCCGTGCCGATCCAAGATGCCGAGCGCCTTTCGGGCCAGGACGGCGTCGATGTCATCCAGGGGATCGAAGCGCGCGTGATCATGCTTGGCTTTGCCCACGACCACGACGCGCTGAAATACGGCGCGAATGAGGGCGAGACCAATCCCTTCCAAGACGTCCGCGTGCGTCAGGCCGTGGCGCATGCGGTGAACGTGCCCGCCATCCTGCAGACGATCATGCGCGGCAACGCCGAGCCCGCCTCACAGCTCGTCTCGCCCGCCATGCGCGGCTTTTCGGCCGGCGTCGACCGGCCCGAGTTTGACCCCGACCTCGCGCGCACCCTGCTGACCGATGCGGGGTATCCCAACGGCTTCTCCTTTGGCCTCAAATGCCCCAACGACCGCTATCTCAACGACGAGTCCGTCTGCCAGGCGGTCGTGTCGATGCTCGCCCAGGTCGGTATCACAGCGGTGCTCGACGCGATGCCGGTCCAGAACTACTGGCCAGAGCTGCGCGCGGACAATTTCGACATGTACCTGCTCGGCTGGTCCCCCGGCACGTTCGACCATGAGCATCCGATCCGCTTTCTGGTGCATACCCCAGGCGAGCGCCTCGGCACGTGGAATTTCGGTGGCTATTCCAACGCCCGCGTCGACGAGCTTTTGCCGATGATCCAATCCGAGATCGACGACGCGGCCCGTCAGGGCATGATCGACGAGGTCGCCGGGATCATCGCGCAAGACGCGGTCTATGCCCCGCTTTACGTGCAGCCGCTGCTCTGGGGCACACGCGACAACGTTTCGCTAACGCAGCGCCCGGACAACTTCTTCATCCTGCGCTGGGTGACACTAAACTGACCCGTCGCGCATCGCGGCCTCCGGAAGGCGGCGCAACACATGCCGCCTTCCTGCGCAGATGCAGTGCCGCGCGACCAGGATCACAGCACACAGACGCCGCGCTGCCTCATTAATAGACTGGGCTTGACCAAACGCCTCGCTTTCGGGGAGGTTTCAAAATGCTTGCCTACATTCTCCGCCGGGTATTCCAATCCATTCTTGTCCTGCTCGTCGTAGGCCTCGTCGCCTTTTCGATGTTCACCTTCGTGGGCGATCCCATCGACAACATGCTGGGCCAGGAACGCACCCTTGAGGATATCGAGCGCTTGCGCTCGGACCTTGGCCTCGATCAGCCCTTCCCGGTGCAATACTGGCGCTTTCTCGAAAACGCGGTGCAGGGCGACTTTGGGATCTCTTATCGCCAGGGCCGCCCGGTCGCCGAAATCATCGTCGAGCGCCTGCCGGCGACGCTTGAATTGGCGCTGATATCGGGGCTCTTCGCGCTCGGCGCCGGGATCGCGCTCGGCGTCTTCACCGCGATTAATCGCAACGGCTTTGCTTCGAGCGCGATCATGACGGTCTCGCTTGTCGGCGTGTCGCTCCCGACCTTTCTTATCGGCATCCTGCTGATCTATCTCTTCTCGGTCGAGCTTGATCTGCTGCCGTCCTTTGGGCGGGGGGAAACGGTCGATCTCGGCTGGTGGAGCACGGGCTTTCTGACCCAAAGCGGCCTTTTGGCGATCATTCTGCCCGCAATCACGCTGGGCCTTTATCAGATGACGCTGATCATGCGCCTGGTGCGCTCCGAAATGCTCGAGGTTCTCCGGCAGGACTACATCCGCTTTGCCCGCGCTCGCGGCCTGAAGGAGCGCAGCATCAACTTTCGCCACGCGCTCAAGAATACAATGGTGCCGGTGATCACAATCACGGGGCTACAGCTCGGCTCGATCATCGCCTTCGCGATCATCACCGAGACCGTCTTTCAGTGGCCCGGCGTCGGGCTTCTTTTCATCAATGCGATCCAATTCGTCGATATCCCCGTGATGGCCGCGTACCTGATGCTGATCTCGGTGATGTTTGTCGGGATCAACCTGATCGTGGATCTTCTATATTTCGCCATCGACCCGCGCTTGCGGGCCTCGTCTGGAAAGGCGCTCTGACATGGCCGACATCCCTGCCGCTCGCCCGTCGGAGCCGGCGCGCCCGCCCTCGCGTCTCGCGCTCTTCTGGCAATCGGACTTTGCGTGGAAGTTTCGCCGCTCGCCCGTTGCTGTGGTCTCCTTCGCGGTGATGGCGGTCCTCGTTCTCAGCGCGGTCTTTGCGCCGCTCGTCGCCCCGCATGATCCTTTCGATCCGGCGACGCTCAACCTGATGAACGGCTTCACCGGCCCAATGCAGGCCAACGCCTTTACCGGTGATACGTTCTGGCTCGGGACGGACGATCAGGGGCGGGACGTCTTTTCGACAATCCTCTTTGGCTTGCGGATCTCGCTCTTTGTGGGCTTTGCCGCGGTGCTCTTTGCCATGGCGCTCGGCGTGCTTCTCGGCCTTATTGCGGGCTATGTCGGCGGCTGGGTCGAGACGATCATCATGCGCATCGCCGATGTGCAGCTGACCTTCCCGTCGATCCTGGTGGCCATGCTGATCTTTGGCATCGCCAAGGGGATTACGCCCGTCGAATACCGGGATCAGATGGCGATCTGGGTCTTGATCCTCGCCATCGGCCTTTCCGATTGGGTGCAGTTCGCGCGCGTCGTGCGCGGGGCGACGCTTGTGGAGAAGAGCAAGGAATACGTCGCCGCCGCGCGCCTGATCGGCCGCTCCTCGCCCGCGATCATGCTCCGGCATATCCTGCCCAACGTCCTCTCGCCCGTTCTCGTCATCGCCACGATCAGCCTTGCGCTCGCGATCATCGCCGAGGCGACGCTCTCGTTCCTCGGGGTCGGCGCGCCGCCGACGCAGCCCTCGCTCGGCACGCTTATCCGCATCGGCCAGGGCTTTCTCTTTTCCGGCGAATGGTGGATCCTGTTCTTTCCGGCGCTGACGCTTCTCGCCCTGGCGCTCTCGGTCAACCTGCTCGGCGATTGGCTGCGCGACGCGCTGAACCCGAGGCTACGATGAGCGCGCCCCTCCTCCAGATCGAGGATCTATCGGTCCATTTCCCGTCGCGGCACGGCGTTTTCGTCGCCGTCGACGCGGCGACGCTCCATGTTCAGCCGGGCGAGATCCACGGGCTCGTGGGCGAGTCGGGTGCCGGCAAGTCCACCATCGGCGCGGCCGTCATGGGCTTGCTGGAGCCGCCGGGCTTTATCGCCGGCGGCACGATCCGGTTTCAGGGCGAGGAGATCAGCGGACGCGACGCCGAAGCGATGCGCGCCCTGCGCGGTGCGCGGATCTCGATGATCTTCCAAGACCCGCTGACCTCGCTCAATCCGCTGCTGACCGTCGAAGAGCAACTGGTCGAGACGATCGAGCTTCACCTCAAGCTCGGCGAGGCACAGGCGCGCCAACGCGCCGTCGACCTGCTGGACCGCGTCGGCATCCCCGACCCCGAAACCCGGGTCAAGCAATACCCGCACCAATTCTCCGGCGGCATGCGACAGCGCGTTGTTATCGCGTTGGCACTCTGCTCCGAGCCCGAGGTCATCATCGCCGACGAGCCGACGACCGCGCTCGACGTCTCGATCCAGGCGCAGATCCTGGACCTGATCAAAGAGCTCGCCCGCGAACGGCAGGTCGGTGTCATCCTCATCACCCACGATATGGGCGTCATCGCCGATACGACCGACACCGTGACGGTGATGTATTCGGGCAAGGTCGTCGAAAGCGGGCCAACGGGGCAGGTCCTCGGCAGCCCCGGTCACGCCTACACCAAGTCGCTCATTGCCGCGGTTCCGCGTCCGACGCTCAAGGTCCGCCGCTTTCCCCAGCTTTCCTATGGTGGGCGCAAGATCGAGTTCCGGATCGAGGATCTGGCCCGCAATTGGCCTGCGACCAAGCTCTCCGAAACCGGTACGCTCGTCTCGGTCGAGGGCGCGACGAAGCGCTTCCTCGCGCGCCGTGCGCTCCTGCCCTCGCAGCGCAAATGGTTCACCGCCGTCGACAATGTCAGCTTCGATATCCGCGATGGCGAGGTCTTCGGGCTCGTGGGCGAAAGCGGCTCGGGCAAGTCTACCGTGGCGCGCATGATCGCCACGCTCTACGACGTCGACGATGGCGCAGTCCGCTTCGACGGGCGTAGCATCACATCGGGCACCACAGCGGCCGATCTGCAGGATTATCGCCGGCAGATCCAGATGATCTTCCAAGACCCGTTCTCGAGCCTCAATCCGCGCATGCGCGTCGATCAGATCATCGCCGAGCCGGTGCGCCACCATAAGCTCCTCGAAGGCAGGGCGATCCAAGACCGCGTCGACGAACTGCTTGACCGGGTCGGCCTCGGCGCCGAAGCCGGGCGGCGCTATCCGCACGAGTTCTCCGGCGGGCAGCGGCAGCGGATCTCGATCGCCCGCGCCCTCGCCACCCAGCCGCGGTTCCTTATCTGCGACGAGCCCACCTCGGCCCTCGATGTCTCGATCCAGGCCCAGATCCTCAACATCCTAAAGGATTTGCAGGAGCATCTGGGCCTCACCATGCTCTTTATCAGCCACGACCTTCCCGTTGTGCGGCAGATGTGCGACCGCGTCGGCGTGATGAAGTCGGGTCGGTTGGTCGAAATCGCCGAGACCGAAGCGCTCTTTGCCGGGCCCAAGCACCCCTATACGCAGGAGCTTCTGAGCCTTATGCCCCGGCTCGAAGGGCTCTCGACCGAAGGGTTGCAGGCGCAGGTCGCCTGAGGTTTCTCAGAGGACCCGCCGCAAGAACGCCTGGGTCCGCGCCTCCTGTGGCGCGCCAAACACCTCCTCCGGCGTGCCGTCCTCAAGGATCGCCCCCGCATCGAGAAAACAGACCTTGTCCGCGAGTTCCCGCGCAAACCCCATCTCGTGGGTGGCGAGCACCATCGTCATCCCCTGCTGCCTGAGATCCCGCAGCACGTCGAGCACCTCGCCCACAAGCTCGGGATCGAGCGCTGAGGTGATCTCATCGAAAAGCATGATCTCAGGCTCCATCGCCAAAGCCCGCACGATGGCGACCCGCTGCTGCTGCCCGCCCGACAGCTGATCGGGATAGGCATGGATCCGATCCGTAAGCCCAAACCGCTCAAAGAGCGCCTCCACCCGCGGCAGAAGCACCTCCCGGCGCAGCCCCTTCACCCGCCGTGGCGCGAGCATGACGTTCTCCGCGGCGTCCATGTGGGGAAAAAGGTTGTACGATTGAAAGACCATCCCGATCCGCTCGCGCACCGGCTGCGGGTCGAGGCCCGGCTCGGCGATGTCCGTCCCGTCGAGCAGGATCTCTCCATCATCGATCGGCTCCAGCAGGTTCATGCAGCGCAAGAGCGTCGACTTGCCCGATCCCGACGCCCCGATGAGGCAGACCATCTCGCCCCGCCCCACAGAGAGGTCGATCCCGCGAAGGACGACCGTGTCGCCAAAGGCCTTCTCGACGCCCCGAAGCTCCAAAAGGCTCACGAGCGCGCGCGCCTTTCCTTGTTGAGGAGGTAATCGGCATAGCGCGTCGCCGGAATCGTGATCGCGAGAAAGATCACCGCAGCCCCGACATAGGGCGTGAAGTTGGCCATGAGCGACTTGTAGACGCCCGCCTGCCGAAAGATCTCCACCGGCCCGATGAAGGACAAAAGAGCCACGTCCTTTTGCAAGGCCACGAAGAGGTTCATGTTCGCCGGCACCACGCGCCGGATCGCCTGCGGCAGCACGACATACCGCATCGTGTCCCGCTCGCTCAGGCCCAGCGAGGCCGCCGCCGCCCGCTGGCTCTCATGCACGCTCTCGATGCCCGACCGGATCACCTCCGCCACATAGGCCGCATAGACCAAGATCAGCGCGAGCGAGCCCCAGATGTAGGGCGAGTTCCAGGGCCGCGGCAGGCCCAGACCCGGCACGCCGAAGCCGATGAGGTAGATTACCAAGATCACCGGCAGTCCGCGAAACACGTCCGTATAGACGATCGCCGCCAGTCGGAGCGGATAGGCCGCCGGCGTCCGCACATCCCGCGCCAAGGCCACCGCCAGGCCGAGCAAAGCAATCAGCGGCGCGCACCAAGCGAATATCGCGACGTCCAAGAGGAACGCCTGCAACAGCCCCGGAAAGGTCTGCGCAAAAACCTCCCCGTTGAAGAAGCTCCGTTTGACCGCCTCCCAGCCCGGCGCCAGTGGAATGAGGACCACGAGCGCCAGCAGCACGCCGAGTGTCGAGACCGCCGCGATCCAGTTCGAGCGGCGTCTGAGCTGCGCCTCGTAAGCTTGGCGCCGGGTGAGCCGCCCTACACCCGCGCCGCCCCCTTCCGTCCGGTCCAGAAGCGCCATCCTCTCTCCCTGGGGCCGCGGCCCTGTCTTCTTTGGGCCTCAAATATCCAAATCAAACGCCCGCCACGCGCAAGACGTTGGGCAAACCGAGCCTACTCGATCACGGGCACCCCTGTCGTTTCCTGCAGCCACTCGGCCTCGATCGCCGCGAGCGTTCCATTCGCCGTAAGCTCGGCAATCGCAGCATCGACGCACTCCTTGAGCGGATTGCCGTCCGCCATCAGGAGGCCGAACTGATCGGGGTTCTCCGTGCGATCGGGCGGGAACTGCCCGAGGATCACGCCGCCTTCGACGACGACCGCCGCAAGATAGAGCGCCGTCGGCAGGTCAAAGAGCGCGGCGTCGATCTGCCCGGCCTGCATCGCCGCGGTCACGTCGGTATTGTCGTTGTAGAGAAGCGGATCACGCTCGGGCTCGATCAACTCCGCCAACATCGGCACGGCCGTCGTGTTGGCGTCCGCGCCCCAGACGAGGCCTTTGAGCGACGCAAGGGTCGGCTCCGCCCCGGCTTCGACAGCCGCGCCGGTCGCAAGCACCGCCATCGCCGAAGAGTAATAGGGCGCTGAGAAGTCGACCATCTCTTCGCGTTCCGCGGTGATGGAAAACTGTTGGAGGTTGAAGTCAAAGTCCTTCGCGCCGGGCTGGATCGACTGATCGAACGAGGTCCGCACCCACGTCACCTGGTCGTCGGCAAAGCCCATCGCGCCTGCCACCGCATAGGCCACCGCCGCCTCAAAGCCCGCCTTGCTCTCGGGCGCGTCGTCGAGCACCCAAGGGTAATAGGCGGGGTTGCCCGTCGCGATGGTCAGCATGCCGTCGTTCAGCGTCTTGCCCTCTGCACAGGCGTTCTGCGCAAGGCCCATGCCGGTGCTGGCCAAGAGCGCGGCCAGGGAAAGGATCGTCTTTTGCATCGTCTTTTTTTGCATCATCGTTGCGCCTCCACGCCCAATCGGTTTGGCCCAGCTTCGCCGATGGCGCAGATTTGTCCAGGCCGCTCTGCCTCGCGTCGACGCAAAGCGCCGCGCCGCTCAAATTGACGCCTGGAGCGCCGGAAGTTGCGGTATAAAGGAGGTCAGATCCAGCATCGGAGGTCGCGATGTCCGCGCTCTTTCACCGCAATTCCCAGAGCACCCCGCCCCGGGCCGTCACGGGCGAAGGCTGCTACCTGATCGACGCCGCGGGCAAGCGCTATCTCGACGCGTGCGGGGGCGCCGCGGTCTCTTGCCTGGGCCATTCCGATGCGGCCGTGCGCGCAGCGATGCAAGCGCAACTCGAAACGCTCGCCTTTGCCCATAGCGGCTTTTTCACGACCGAGCCTGCCGAGCGTATGGCCGAGACGCTCGTCGCCCATGCCCCCGGTCGCTTGGCCCGCGTCTATCCGGTGAGCGGCGGGTCCGAAGCGGTCGAAGCCGCGCTCAAGCTCGCACGGCAATACTTCCTCGAGATCGGAGAGCCCCAGCGGCACCGGATCATTGCCCGACGGCAGAGCTATCACGGCAATACGCTCGGCGCGCTCGGCGCCGGGGGCAATATGGGGCGGCGGACGCCCTTCGCCCCGATGATGGTCGACACAAGCCACATCGCTCCATGCTATGCCTATCGCGACCGAGCGGCAGGTGAGAGCCTTTACGCCTACGGCCAGCGTGCGGCCAACGCGCTTGAAGCCGAGATCGTGCGTCTCGGTCCCGAAACGGTCATGGCTTTCATCGCCGAGCCGGTTGTCGGCGCAACGGCGGGGGCGGTGCCTGCGGTCGAGGGCTATCTCAGGCGCATTCGCGAGATCTGCGATGCGCACGGCATCCTCCTGATCTTCGACGAGATCATGTGCGGCATGGGGCGCACGGGCTATCTCTTTGCGTGCGAGGAGGACGGCGTCGCCCCCGACATCGTCACCATCGCAAAGGGCCTCGGCGCGGGCTATCAGCCGATCGGCGCGCTTCTGTGCACCGACACGATCCATGACGCGATCGCCAGCGGTTCGGGCTTTTTTCAACACGGGCACACCTATCTCGGGCACCCGATGGCCTGCGCTGCCGCCAATGCCGTGCTCGCGCGGCTGACTGATCGCAGAACGCTCTCGCGCGTCCGCGCAGCCGGGGCACAGCTGCATTCGGCGCTCGCGGCACAGCTTGGGCAAAACCCCCATGTGGGCGATATCCGCGGGCGGGGCCTCTTTCGCGGGATCGAACTTGTGGCCAACCGAGAGACGAAAGCGCCATTTGACCCATCGCTAAAGCTCCATGCCAGGGTCAAGGCCAACGCCATGCGGGCCGGGCTCATGTGTTATCCAATGGGCGGGACGATCGACGGCGTGCGGGGCGATCACATCCTTCTTGCGCCGCCATTTATTGTGAGCGACGCCGAGATTTCAACGATCGCTGACCTGCTCACCGGCGCAATCGAGACGTCGCTTGCCGAGATCGCAGCGCCCGCCTGACAGATTTCGCTTGGATTTCAGGACGCTCGTTTCCCCAGAGGAATGCGCCCAAAGAACAGTCCGTTTCGGTCTCGTCGGTAGACTCAGGCCTGCGCGGCGCGTACCGCTCGGAATGTGGCGCGAATGTGGCGCCTTCGCGTCTTCACTGGGAAAGGCCGCGCCGCTATGCATCTCGCTCTCATCGGATACGGCAACATCGCCCAATCCTTGCTGTCGCTCATGGCCGAGCCGGGCGCCCCGCGTCCGGACCGGATCACCGTCCTCGCGCGCACGGGCCGGTCAGATGCGGCGCGCGCCGCGCTTGCGGGACCTGTCCCCTTTGACGTGGTCGACGAGGTCGCCGGTCTTGTGAACCAGCGTCCCGATTTCGCGGTCGAATGCGCTGGCCACGATGCAGTGGCAACGGGAGCCGTGCCCCTCCTACGCGCCGGGGTCGATTGCATAGTCGTGTCGGTGGGCGCGCTCGCAGACCAAGCGCTTGAGACCGAAGTCCACGCGGCGGCCAAAGCCGGAGCGGCACGCGTGATCCTGCCCGCCGGTGCGGTCGGCGGGGTCGATCTCTTGGCCGCGCTTGCCCTCGGCGAGGACGTGTCCGTCACCTATCGCGGGATCAAACCGCCCCGGGCCTGGCGGGGCACCGCAGCAGAAGCGGCAACCGATCTTGATGTGCTGGACGCGCCAAAGGCGTTCTTCACGGGATCGGCACGCGAGGCGGCCAAGGCCTACCCGAAAAACGCCAATGTCGCGGCCACGCTCGCCCTCGCGGGCGGCGGTTTTGAGGGCACGAAGGTCTCGCTCATCGCCGACCCGAGCGCGCCCGGCAATGTCCATTCCTACGAGATCCGCTCGGAGGCGGCGCGCGTCGAGATGCGCATCGAGAACCTGCCCTCTCCGGGCAACCCAAAGACCAGTGTCTCGACGATCTATTCGATCTTACGCGAGATCCGAAATCGCCTCGGCCCCATCGCCATCTGAACTTTCGGTACGCCCCGGAAACGGCGCGCTTCAGACCATACGTTTGATCGCGCGGCGCATGGGCCCCGCCGCTGCGACGGGCGCCACCGTCAGAGCGCGTGCCTCTGCCATGAGCTGCTTCGGCGCGACGACGCGGTCGACGAGGCCCCAGGCCAGGGCCGTCTCGCTGTCGATCTTTTGCGCGGCGAGCAGGATCATCTTGGCCCGCGCCGGCCCGATCAGAGCGGCCAGGCGCTTTGGGTCCGACGGTTGCGGCAGAAAGCCGAGCGCCATCACCGGATAGAAGAACTTGGCCTCGGGCACGGCCATCCGGACATCACAAGCAAGCGCGACGCCGAACGCCCCGCCCGCCAGCGTCCCGTTTAGTGCCGCGATCGTCAGGCAGGGTAGGCGCGCGATCCGCGAGGAGGCCTCCTCCCACACCCCATCGGTCGCAAGCCCCGCTCGCGCCGCTTCGATGTCGGCTCCAGCCGAAAAGACGTGCCCCGCGCCCGTCAGGATAAACGCCGCGAGATCCGCCTGCTCGGCCTCGGCCGCGATATCGCGGATCTGGACCAGCATGTCCCGCGTCAGCGCATTGGCCTTGTCCGGCCGGTCGAGCGTCAGCGTCCAGACCAAGCCGTCCCGGTCCAGCCGGATCATCGCTTAAGTCCGATGGCCGCGCGGATACCTTCGTCGCGGAGCGAAACCTCCTGCCCGCAGAACGCATCCCCGGCAGTGCCGCACATCCAGACCAGCGCGCGTGCCGGCCAGTCGGCGGGGATATGGTCGTCCCATGGGATCTGGCTCACCGGGTTGATCCCCGATGCAGCGATCTCGCGCTGCATCTTCGTGGCCACCGTGCCGGGCGAGAGCCCCATCGCACGGATGCCACGCGCACCGTACTCCTTGTCGAGCATCCGCGTCAGCATCGCCGCACCCGCCTTGGCCGCGCAATAGGCCGACCAGCCTTCGATGGCGTTGCTCGCAGCACCCGACGAGATCGTGATCACCGTCCCGCGCCCCCGGTCGAGCAGCGCCGGCAGAGCGGCATGCATTCCGTTGAAGACACCTTTGAGGTTGATGTCGATGGTCTGGCCCCAGGCCGCGGGGTCGACGCTTGCCATGTGACCGATGGGTTCGATGACGCCGGCATTGCCGATCAGGATGTCGAGCCTGCCAAAGGTCTCGACCGTCGCGCGGACCGCCGTCGCCACCTCCCAAGTGCGCGATATATCGCAGGGGATCGCGAGGGCCGATGGGCCCAACTCGCCCGCAAGCTCGGCGATCGCGTCCTCTGTCCGGGCGAGTAGCGCGACCTGAGCGCCCTCGGCCACAAAGGCGCGCGCCGTCTCGGCCCCGATCCCGCGGCTTGCGCCAGTAATCAGCGCGACCTGGCCCTCGAGCTCTGCCATCTGGTGCACTCCCCCTCGCTTCACTCTAGCACGTCGCGCCGGTCATAGCCCTGCGCCGGGGGCGAACCAAGGCCCGTTCGTCCCGCCCAATGGGCGTGGACGCCGAAGGCCCCTCCATTCGCCCCGCGCGACTTGACCCGAAGCAGGCGAGCGGTGACAGTCCGCGCGCATGCCGCCGCAGAGGAACGCCCCCATGATGCCTGCCCCCTTGTCCCGGAAAATGGCCCGTCTCGCCCTGCCCACCGCCGCCATCCTGACGCTCGCGCTCGCGCCCGTTGCTGGCTTGGCCAAAACGCCTGCCGAAGCCTGGCAGGACCTGCAGGATATGGCGGAGGATGCCGATGTTTCGGTCGTGGCGGCAAGCGAGCGGACGACGGGGGACGGCTTGATCGTGTCGGGCATCGCCTACACATCCGAGCTGGAGGACGAAGCGACGCTCACCGGCACGGTCGACGAGATCCGTTTCACAGATGCCGGCGACGGCACCGTTACTGTCACGATGTCGGAAACGCTGCCCTTTTCCGTGGCGGGCACAGATCTGGAGGGCCGGGCCTTCAACGTCAGCCTGACACTGGCAGCACCCGATTTCGTCTACACGGTCGGCGATCTTGAGGGCGGCGGCACAGACGCGACCTATGCCGGGCCTGAGATCACCCTGACGATGGACAGCGTCACCGAAGACGGTGAGGTGATGGATGTCGGCGCCTCGATGTCGATGACCGAAATCGGCGGCGCCTTTTCGATGAGCGACGACGAGCCGATGGAAACCGTGAGCGAGATCACCGCCGCGGCGTTTGCGTTCGACCTCGAAGGAACGGATCCCGATACAGGCGGGGAATTCGACTTTGCCGTGTCGATTGAGGATATCGCGTCCAACTCGACAACGGTCGGTGGCTCGCCTTTTGCGATTTACGGCGATCTCGGCGCGCTGATCGAAGACGGCTTTGGCACGGATGGCGAGGGGTCGGTCGGCCCGGTCGCGATTGCGATTTCGGTCAATGAGGCGCCCGACATCTTTGATCTGGCGATCACGATGGATGGCGGCCGCGGCACGGCCACGCTGAACGATGCGCGGATCGAGTACGACGTTGAATATAGCGGCGTGGCCTTCACAGCGTCGGGCAGCCAGATCCCGTTTCCGCAAGTGACGGGCAGCCTTGGCTCCTCCTCCACGGTCTTCGAGGTTCCGTCGACCCCTTCGGACGAGATGGCGCCAATGTCTCTGGTTGTCGGTCTGCGAGATCTGGTGCTCGGAGAGGAGATCTGGAGCCTCTTCGATCCGACGTCGGCGCTGCCACGCGACCCGCTCACGCTGGTGATGGACTTGTCCGGACAGATGCGCCTGCTGACGGATCTCTTCGAAGAGGAGATCTTTTTCGAGTCCCAGCCGCCGGTCGAAGTCGACACGCTCAACATTAACGAGCTCGTCCTGTCGATGGTCGGCGCGGAGCTGACCGGCTCGGGCGCGTTCACGTTCGACAACGAAGCGGAATCGGGGCCGTTTGGCGAGGGCATTCCGCCGATCGACGGCACCGTTAATCTGACGCTGATCGGCGCGCAGACGCTTCTTGATACGCTCGTGACCATGGGTCTCGTCAGCGGCGACCAGGCGATGATGGCGCGGATGATGACAGGCATGCTTGCCGTGCAGGGCGAAGGCCCCGATACGCTCCTCTCGGAGATCACGGTGCGGCCCGACGGAACGATCCTTGCCAACGGCGCGCCGCTGCCGTTCTGAGCCCGGCGGCGCGCGGTCGCACATCCGAGAGGGTGTTGCCGGTGCCGGAGGCGTCTGGCCTCTGCCGACGCTGAGGCGGCAAATGGAACTCCAGGCGCGCGCCCCCGCCCTTGCGCCCTGCCCTTGCGCCCCTGCCCTTGCGCCCCCGCCCTTGCGCCCCGGTGCAAGGCGCTCTAGCTCTCGCGTATCCCCGCCTCGCAAAGGATGCTCCATGGATCGACCGCTCGCCCCGCTGACCGACGCCCTCCTCGAAGCGGCCAAGACAGCAGGCGCAGACGCGGCAGACGCGGTTGCCCTCGAAGGCACGTCGATTTCTATCGATGTCCGTGCGGGTGCGCTGGAGCAGGCCGAACGCTCCGAGAGCATTGACGTTGGGCTGCGCGTTATGATCGGACAGCGTCAGGCTTGCGTGTCCTCCTCCGAGACGACCGCCGAGACCTTTGCCGAGATGGCCGCGCGCGCGGTCGCGATGGCCCGCGAGGCGCCAGAGGATCCGGGTGTTATGCTCGCGCCCACCGCGCGCCTTGCCCGCGAGATCGACATGACCGCACTCGATCTTCTCGACCCCGCAGACGAGCCGGCGCCCGCCGACCTTGAGGCAAGGGCGCGGACTGCCGAGGCCTCGGCGCTTGCCCATCAGGGCATCTCGATGGTCGAAGCCGCGTCTTGCGGGTATTCCAGCCGGCGCGTTCATCTCGCAACATCTGCGGGTTTTTCCGCCGGATACGGCCGGACGGACAGCGCCATTTTCTGCGTTGCGATCACAGGCTCGGGCACCGAGATGGAGCGCGACTATTTTGGCGAAAGCCGGACGCATCGGGCAGATCTGCCGAGCCCCGAAGAGGTCGGCCGGATCGCCGCCGAGCGGACCCTCGCGCGCGCCGGAGCGCGAAAGCCGCCAACCGGACCCGCGCCGATCCTCTATGATGAACGCATTGCATCCGGTTTGATTGGGCATCTCGTCGCCGCAGCCAACGGTGCCTCCATCGTGCGTGGTGCCTCGTGGCTCTCCGAGGCGATGGGTGAGGAGGTCCTTCCGAAAGGGCTTTCGCTCCTAGAGGAGCCGCGCCGCACTCGCGTTTCGGGTTCGCGCCTCTACGACGGAGAGGGCTTGCCGACGGCGACGCGCGCGCTTGTCGAAGACGGTGTCCTTCAAAGCTGGATCCTCGATCTGTCGACAGCGGCCAAGCTCGGATTGGACAGCACGGCCAACGCATCGCGTAGCGTTTCCGCGCCGCCTTCGCCCTCGGCCGGGAACCTGCGCCTCACGCAGGGCGACGCGAGCCGAGAGGCGCTTTTGTCGCAAATGGGAACGGGCCTGCTGCTCACCTCGCTCATCGGTGCCACGATCAACCCCACGAC
This sequence comes from Pseudomonadota bacterium, assembly GCA_038745585.1. GTDB lineage: Bacteria > Pseudomonadota > Alphaproteobacteria > Rhodobacterales > Rhodobacteraceae > HLUCCA09. The sequence goes on along the minus strand of JBCDLH010000001.1, from coordinate 266,528 downwards.
GGGGGATTACTCCCGTGGCGCGTCGGGGTTCTGGGTCGAAAACGGTGAAGTCGCCTATCCGGTCAATGAGTGCACGATCGCCGGCAATCTGCGCGAGATGCTGCGGACGATCGTGCCCGCGAACGACGCGCGACCGCATCTTGGGCGCGTCGTGCCATCGCTCTTGGTCGAGGGGCTGACGATTGCAGGGGCCTAGCCGCAAGGCCTCGCCGCAGCCAACGGTCGCCCAAAGCTCCGCCCCCGCCCCTGCTCATGCCCGCGCTCCCGCCCCTGTCGAACGCGATCTTGCTTTGCTCTTGGACGCCGCCGAGGCCGCAGCGGCCATCGCGCTTGGCCATTGGCGCAAGGATCCCAAGACCTGGGACAAGCCGGACGATGCGGGCCCCGTGACCGAGGCCGATCTGGCCGTCGACGCGTTCCTGCGAGACACCTTGCGCGCCGCGCGTCCTGATTATGGTTGGATGTCGGAGGAGACCGCGGACGACCCAGAGGACCGCCAAGCCGAGACGCTCTTTATAGTCGATCCCATCGACGGCACCCGCGCCTTCGCCCGGGGCGAGCGCACCTGGGCCCACGCTTTGGCCGTCGTGCGCCAGGGCATCCCGGTCGCGGGCGTGGTCTCGCTTCCCGCGCGGCAGCTCTGCTATGCCGCGGCACGGGGGCGGGGGGCGACATTGAACGGCGCCCCGATCGCGGCCCGCGCGGAGCCGAACGCGCTCGATGCGGCCGACATGCTCGTCACGCGGCCCAATCTTGCGCCCTCGCTATGGCAGGGCGGAGCCCCGAACATCACGCGGCACTTTCGCCCGTCGCTGGCCTACCGCCTCGCGCTCGTGGCCCAAGGGCGCTTTGATGGGATGCTGACCCTCCGAGACAGCTGGGACTGGGACGTTGCAGCAGGCGCGCTTCTCGTGACCGAAGCCGGTGGCGCGATCTCTGACCGCGCAGGCCGAGCGCTCCGATTTAATACGGCAGAGCGAAAGGCGCCCGGTGTTATCGCTGCGCCTGCGCGGCTCCATGTCGATATCCTCGAACGTCTGCGCCCCGGAGCTTGGACCGGCTAGCTTGCGCGCGCGCCGCACCAGCCCAAAAGCAAGGCCGCTCTGGCTTCCCGTGGCACGACCGGACTGCCGCATTGACCGGCCAAGGCGGGCCAATACGCTCGCACCCGACGCGCCTCACGCGCCCTTATCACAGCTTCGGAGCCCCCATGACCCAGCGCCTGCACCTCGTCTTCGGCGGCGAACTCGTCGATCCTGCCCAGGGCACGCAATTCAAGGATGTCGACGAAATCCATGTTGTCGGGATTTACCCGAATTACGCGACCGCCTATGACGCTTGGAAATCCGAGGCGCAGCGGACCGTCGACAATGCCCATATGCGCTACTTCATCGCCCATCTGCACCGTCTTCTCGAAGAGGGGGAAGAGGGCTCGCCCACGGCTGCGGTCGACATCTGAGCGACGGGCGCGCGCGCTGCCATGACGCCGTCCCTTGCCCCCAAACCCGGTCCGCGCGCGGGGGCGGGCCGCCTTACCGAGCGCTTGCGTGGCTGGATTTCCCCCAAGGCCATGGGCGGCGCACCCGTCGACCCGTCACCGCGCCCGAACGTCCCAAAGCTGCTCGCGCTGAACCCGCCGCACGGCGCCTTTGCTGATCTTGAAGCGCGCCTGGCCGATGACGCACCGCAGATCCGCGTCTTGGGAGCGCAGCGCGGCGGCAAAGCACCCGAGGGCTGGCTGGCGCTCCCGGCCGATCTCGGACGACGCGGCGCACTGCGCTGGCTCACAGATCAGTCTCCTTCGGTCGTCCTTTCGTTTGGGCCGATTACGCCCGATCCCATGCTCGAAGCCCTGATCGAAGCCGAAATACCGACCATCATCGCCGGAGTTCCGGCCATCGCACAGACGCATCTGCGCCACCAGAAAGACCGGCGGGCGATCCGCACAGCGCTGGGCGCAATCCGCGTGGCCTTTGCCGAGGACGCTGATGCAGTGCGCAGCTTGCGCGCCATCGCGCCTGCACAGGCACGGGTCGAGCTTCTGGGCCCCATTGTTGCGCTTCCCGATCCGCCGGCCTGCAGCAGCGCTGAGCGTGACGACATGGCCCAGAGCCTGCGTGCCCGTCCGGTCTGGCTGGCGGCCTTCCCCGACCCCGACGAACTCGCCGCGGTCCTTGCCGCACATCGGACGCTGCTGCGCAGTTCGCACCGGCTTCTCCTTCTCATCGCGATCGAAGACGAACGGGGCGGCTCTGCGATGGCCGGGCAACTGCGCGCTGAAGGCTGGCGCGTAGCGCGCCGTGGCGTCGAGGGAGAGCCCGACGACACCACGGAGATCTTCGTGGCGGACGCGGCCGACGAGATCGGCCTGTGGTATCGCCTCGCGCCTGTCACGTTTCTTGGCGGCTCGCTGAGCGGGGCGCGGCTGGCCGATCCATCGGGGCCTGCGAGCCTCGGATCCGCGCTCGTCGCCGGACCGAACCGGGGGGACGCGCCGCGGGCGGAGGCCGCCGATCTTCTCAAGCGTCTGTCGTCGGTCGGTGGGCTCCGCTCCGTCGCGGAAGGCGACGAGCTACCCAGCACCATCGCGGAGCTTCTTGTGCCGGATCGGGCCGCCGCCCTGGCGCATGCCGCTTGGGATGTCGTCAGCGACGGCGCCCGCGTGCAGGATCGGCTCGTCGCCGAGGTTGCCGACGCGCTGCGCCACGTGGTGGAGTGATCCGCGTCGATGCGCGCGCCCGGCTTTTGGTTCCGCGCGCCGGACGCGCCAGGTTTCGCCGCGCGCCTTCTCTCTCCGCTTGGTGCGCTCTACGGGGCGGCGACGGCCCTGCGCCTGCGCCGGCCGCCCGGCTACCGCGCGCCCATCCCCGTGATCTGCGTTGGCAACCTCAATGCTGGCGGCACCGGCAAGACACCGACCGTGATCGCGCTGGCCGAGCGGCTCGGGGCCGGGACGCATATCGTCAGCCGCGGCCATGGCGGGCGGCTCAGCGGGCCGGTCGCTGTCGATCCGCGCCGCCACAGCGCCGCCCATGTCGGGGACGAGCCGCTGCTCCTCGCTGCATTCGCACCGACATGGGTCGCCCGGGACAGGGCCGCCGGCGCAAGGGCGGCCGTCGCTTCGGGCGCGGCGCGGCTCATTCTCGACGATGGGTTTCAAAACCCTGGCGTGGCCAAGGATCTGTCGCTCGTTGTGGTCGATGCGGGGGCCGGCTTTGGCAATGGCCGCTGCGTCCCCGCCGGGCCGCTGCGCGAGCCCGTCGCTGCTGGAATGGCGCGCGCCGATGCGCTGCTCTCGATCGGGCCGGATGCGGCGCAGGTCGCCTTTGCCGAGCGCTGGGCCGGCGCTGTCGCCGTCCCGCATCTGATGGGCAGGCTAGAGCCTCTTGAGACAGGGATGCGCTGGCAAGGTCTTCGGGCGCTCGCCTTTGCCGGGATCGGCCATCCCGAAAAGTTCTTCGCTACGCTCCGCGCGCTCGGTGCCGATCTCACCCGTGCGGAGGCACTGGCCGATCACCAGCCGCTGACCCAAGCGCTGATGACGCGACTCGAAGCGGAGGCACGATTGACCGGCGCGCAACTCGTGACGACAGAAAAGGACGCCGTCCGCCTACCTTACGCCTTTCGGCGCAAGGTGATCACGTTGCCTGTCCGCCTGCGGCTCGCCGATTGGGCGCCATTCGATAGGCTCTGTCAGGTGGCCAACACCGACCCTGGGCGCACGCAGTCCCAATAAGGATTAGGCCGCTGAAACGCCGCTCCGCGTCATGCAAACGATGCACACGGACGACAGGACGCGGCGCCTTCGGAGCGCGGGCCACCCCGCGCGAGCCTCAGTGGGCTCAGCCGCCAACCTTGTCTTCGATGATCTCGACAAACTCGGAATAGGGCATGTTGCGATAGGTCCGCCCGTCGATGACAAAGGTCGGGGTCGAGTTCACGCCATGCTCCTCGGCATTCTCTTGGTACCAGGCCACGAGTGTCTGCGCCTTACTGCCATCCGAGAGACAGGCGTCGAGCTGGTCGTTGGTCAGGCCCGCGGTGCGCCCGATCCGCCGCAATCCCTCGACCACGTCGGTCGGCTGGCCCTGGGTCCACTCCCGCTGCTCTTCATAGATGATGTCGATGATCCCGAAATACCGCTCCTCGCCGCCGCAGCGCGCGACCATGCCGGCCCAGAGGCCGAACCGGTCGAAATAGACCTCGCGGTGAACGAAGCGCACCTTGCCGGTATCCACAAACTCTGCCTTCAATTGCGGGAAAACGTTCTTGTGAAACGTCTGGCAATGCGGACAGGTGAAGGACGCGTATTCGATGATCTCGACCGGCGCGTCTGCCGCCCCGATGGACATCTCGACGATGGTCGACGTATCGATGTCTTCCGCTTGCTGGGCGTTGGCCGAAAAGGCCGGCGCACTCTCCGCCGGTGCGCCAATGTCAGTCGTGCCGAGGGTGGCGCTCTCGCGGTCGCCGGGCATGGCCAGCCAGATCCCAATTGCGCCGCAGATGGCCACAACGGCGATGGAGACGAAGGGTATGCGTGTCATCGGTCCTGCCTTTCGCGTGAGGCGCGTGTCGCGCGCGCCGATTTGGTCAGTACATTTGCCCCCAGCGTTTCGAGCGCCCGTCTAAGGTCGTCGCTATCGACGCCCGCCGCGATTTCTGCCGCAGCACGTGTTTCTCCCGGCCCCGGTGTCACTTCGTTTGCCGGTGTAGCATCGGGGGCAAAGCCGTCGCGCGCTGTCTGCGTGATGCGGATCCGAACGATGGCGGCATAGCCGTAGCAGGCGTTGATCCGCTCCCGCAGAGCCTGCTCTTGCATTTGCACAAGGGGCGCGTTTGCGCCGTTGGTCAACAAAACGAGCGTCGCCCCAAAGCCGCCGCGCCCGTAGCTAACCTCCACTGGACGTGCCATTCGTGCGATGTCGCTGCCAGCGATCTCGTCCCACCGCGTGAGCAGCTTTGCGACGGCAAAGCCGCGCGCTTCGCCCGCTTTGCGGATACGTGCCTCGACAAGCGCACCGGCCTGGCGAAATCCGCGGCCGCGCCTGCGTTTGTCTTTCGTCACTGTCGCCTGCATGCCCTATCCTGCTCTGCGCGCGCCATGCCGCTATCTTATCCTAAGGCGTAATTCGAACCAGCGCCGCGGTGAGGGAGGACATAAACTATGCGTGACGATTGCGCGAGCGATCCTTCGGCGGCGGAGGAGACGCTTGCGGCACGGGAACTCTTGGCCTGGTACGACGTGCATGCGCGCGACCTTCCCTGGCGTGTGCCGCCGGGGTCGGGTCGACGCGCAGACCCATACCGCGTCTGGCTCTCGGAAATCATGCTGCAGCAGACGACCGTTGCCGCCGTCAGCCCCTACTATCACCGGTTCACCTCTCTTTGGCCCAATGTCGGCGCGCTGGCTGCGGCCGAGGATGCCGCCGTGATGGCCGAATGGGCCGGGCTCGGATACTATGCCCGGGCCCGCAACCTTCTGAAATGTGCCCGTGTGCTTGTTGCAAAGTACGACGGGCGGTTTCCAAAGACGGCCGACGGCCTCCGCGCGCTGCCGGGGATCGGGCCTTATACGGCCGCTGCCATCGCCTCGATTGCCTTTGATGCGCCGGAAACGGTGGTTGATGGGAATGTCGAGCGGGTGATGGCGCGTATGCATGAGGTCGAGACGCCGCTGCCGCCGGCAAAGGCCGAGCTGACATTGCTGGCCGCAGCGTTCACGCCGCGCCACCGTCCGGGAGATTACGCGCAGGCGGTCATGGATCTCGGCGCCACGATCTGTACGCCGAAATCCCCGGCCTGCGGGATCTGTCCATGGCTGCTTCGCTGCAAAGCGCGCGCCGCGGGAATCGCCGCCGACCTGCCGAGGAAGCTACCGAAAAAGGCCAAGCCCGTCCGGCTCGGCGAAGTCTACATTGTGCGGGCCGCCGATGGCGCGATCCTGACAGAGATCCGCCCCGAGACGGGCCTTCTCGGCGGTATGCTCGCGTTCCCAACCACGGAATGGCGCGAAGAGCGCCCGGCCCCCGCGCCCCCGCTCGCCGCAGAATGGGCCGAGATCGGGCAAGTGCGCCACACCTTCACCCATTTCCACCTGCGCCTGACGGTTCATCATGCGATCGTGCCGGATACTGACACGCCGCCAACCCGTGGGAAATGGAGGGTCGCGCACGACTTTCGCCCGAGCGCCCTGCCGACGCTTATGCGCAAAGCCTGGGATCTCGCTCAGCCCCGAAAAGCATCTGAGCCAAAGACCGGTCCACGCCGGTCCGCTGGGTGACGCCGCTTCGGATCGACACCGAACGCCGCGAAAAAACCCCGCATGCCGGGTGCGACATGCGGGGTGAGGTGGGTGCCGTGTTCAGGCTACAGGCACCGGCGGTACATCGGAAAACTCAGCTTGGCCGCTTGTCCATTTCGGCGCGGATCTGCTGGCGCAAGACGTCGATCGGCACGTTTTGGCCTTCACGCCGGAAATGCCAGTAGGTCCAGCCGTTGCACGACGGTGCCCCTTCGAGCGCCGCGCCGACCTGATGGATCGAGCCCGTCGTGCCATCGGCGACAAGCGTGCCATCGGCGCGGACCTTGGCCGCGCGCTTGCCCGAGGGCGAGGTCAGGATCTCTCCGGGCCGGAGCAGACCGCGCTCCACAAGCACGCCGAACGGGACGCGCGGCGCGCTCCGTTTCGACATGCTGACATTGAGTGCCGAGGCATCGAGCTTGCGCACCTGCCCGATCCGGGCCGCGGCAATCTCGCGATAGCGCGCCTCCCGCTCGATCCCGATCCAATCGCGGCCCAGTGCTTTTGCCACGGCGCCCGTGGTGCCCGTGCCAAAGAACGGGTCGAGGACGACATCCCCGGGGTTCGTTGTCCCCACAAGCACGCGATAGAGGAGGCTCTCAGGCTTTTGCGTCGGATGCGCCTTGTCGCCCCGCGCATCCTTCAGACGCTCGTGGCCCGTACATAGCGGGAGGAGCCAATCCGACCGCATCTGAATGCCCTCGTTCAGCGCCTTCAGCGCCTCGTAATTGAAGGTGTATTTCGCGGCCTCAGACCGCGAGGCCCAGATCAGCGTCTCATGCGCGTTGGTCAGGCGCTTGCCGCGGAAGTTGGGCATCGGGTTGGCCTTGCGCCAGACGACGTCGTTGAGGATCCAAAAGCCCTGGTCCTGCACCGCCGCGCCCACGCGAAAGATGTTGTGGTAGGAGCCGATAACCCAGAGCGCGCCATTCGGCTTGAGGACCCGCCGCGCCTCGGCGAGCCACGCCCGCGTAAACCGGTCGTAGGCTTCGAAGCCGGTGAACCGGTCCCACGCGTCATCGACGGCGTCGACGCGGCTGTTGTCCGGCCGGTGGAGCTCACCTTTGAGCTGCAGGTTGTAGGGCGGGTCGGCAAAGATCAGATCGACCGATGCATCGGGAAGCGCGCCCATGGCGTCGACGCAATCGCCCGCGATGATCGTATTGAGTGGCAAGGCGCCCATGTCCCCCGGGCGCCCCGCTTGGGTTCGCGTTGTCATCTCCACATCCCAACTGCCTCGGTCCTGCGCATCTGGCGGCGCTTTGGGTCGAGGATGAGTCAGCGGTGAGTCGCGGTCAATTTCTTTTTCGATTCAGGGGCTTGAGGATTTCGCTTGCCACAAGATGTTGCGCACCGGTGCGAACGAACGCCTATGGTGCGGGGTCACGCCCAAATCTCGGAGCGCCGAGAGATGCATTTGGGTCGCATACCCAGCATTGTGTTCCCAGCCATAGCCAGGATGCTGTTGCGCAAGCTCCACCATGAGGGCATCGCGCGCTACCTTTGCCACGATCGAGGCCGCAGCGATGGAAAGCGTGCGGGCGTCGCCCTTGGTGATCGGGGTGGCCGGGCAAGGGAGCGCGTCGGGGAGAGAGTTGCCGTCGATCAGCGCGTGGTCCGGGGGCCGTGGCAAGCGCCGGAGCGCCAGGTCCATCGCCTGAAAGGCCGCCTGGCGGATATTGATCCGCTCGATCTCGTCGATCCCGACATGGACGATGGAGACGTCGGCGCTCTCCCGCAAAAGCGCGGCCAGCGTCTCGCGCTTCTTGGCCGAGAGCGCCTTGCTGTCGTTGAGGCCTTCGGGAATGCGCTGCGGGTCAAGCACGACCGCTGCGGCGGTGACGGGTCCGGCAAGCGGCCCGCGTCCAACCTCGTCGACGCCTGCAACGATCTGCGCGCCCCAGGCGAAAAGGGCCTCTTCAGCGGTAAAATCCGGCATGGGTGCAATGAGCCCGGCGCCGCGCCGCTCCGCAACCCGAAAGATCTCGGTCGGACCGGCAAAAGGACGGGAGAGCGACGCGCCCCCCCGCCAAGTTTAACCCGGGTGCATGGGACACCCCGGGCTCTGCCGACAGGTCGACGCCGTTGGCCGGCGCCTCTGCCATCTCGGTCAGCCGGGCGGGCGCGCCGCTTTGGCGCAAGCTCCCGCGGGCTCACTCGATCCGCACGCCGTTCCGCGTGAGGCAGCGTGCGCCCCAGATCCGAACGTCGCGCCCATTGGTCCGCGCCCGCCGTTCGCAGCGGTCGGGCAAGCGCTGAATGTCAACGCCCGCGCGCCGCAGGCAGGGCGCGCCGAACGCCGTACGTACGCCATTTTGAAACTGGACCCGCCGTGCGCAGCTCGACGGCACGCGCAGCCCGCGCCGGTGGGCATAGTCCTCTGGCCGGTCCCGCGGGAGGACACGGGGTAGGCTCTGATCGGCGCGGGTGATGACCTGCGCCCGCGCTTTCTCTCTCTCTCGCTCTTTTTCCCGCGCTTTCTTGCGGTCCTTCTCACGGTCGCGCTCGGCCTCCGCGGCGCGGGCGATGATCGCAAGCGTGGCGATCCCAAAGGCGAGCGCCGCTGCCGTCCTTCGGGCGTCGGGGTCAAATCCTTGGGCGTGCACGGGTGTCAGGGGCGCTGTGGCGGCCACGGATGCGGCGAGGAGGAGGGAGATCACTGTGCTGCGCATGGCGCATTCCTTTCGCATGGGTCTCTATGGGCCGACCCTGCGCGCCGTTGCCGAAATCGCTCAATAACGCCCAGCCGTTATCGGATAACCGCCCGTGCAGGCGCCGCGGGATATTGAATAGCCCGCCGATCCAGCGCAGCGTTCGGGTATGACACGCACCGCACTCTTCCTCGCCCTGGCGCTGGTGACCCTGCTGGCGGCCCTGCCGGCCGACGCGCAGTGCTATGCCGATTACAAAGCCAAACAGGACAACCCCCTGCGTCTGCATTACGGCGTTGCGCAAGTCAGCGGCGCCTGCGCCCCCGGCGATGCCGAGCGCGAGCTACGGCCGCGTCTTGCGCGGGCCGGCTGGGAGCTCTTGAACGTGATGGGGGTCTTTGGGCCCGAAGGCTTGGACGAAAGACGCAACAGTGCCGGACAACACTTCCTCCGCTATTGAGCGGCAAAGCGGGTCCAGGGCGGGGTCCTGGCCCGGCGCGCGGATCGTCAGCTTCGGCATTGCCGCCGTGGTTGGGCTACTGACGTTGGCCGCGGCGTTTCTCTTTTGGAACCTGCCCGATGCACGCACGTTTGACGCGCGTGTCGAGCGGATCTTTGTCGAGAATGACGACCTGACGGGCGCCGCGGAGATCCGCCTTCTCGAAATCCTCGCCGCCTCCGGCACCGCCTTCGCCGAGGTGCTTCAAAGCTACCGCGTGATCATCTTTATCCTGATGGTCTTCGCGACCGCGCTCCTCGTCACGTCGCTGGTGTTTCTCGTGATGATTGTCGCGCTCAACCGGCGCATGGCCGAGATCGAGCGCACGGGCTTGCAGGTCAACTCCCTCCTGATCAGCCGCGAGGAGCGGGTCGTGGTGCTGAATACGATGGAGTTCAAACTGACCGAGGCCGCCATCGAGACCCTTGCCGTGCTCGCGGAGGCGCGGATGGACGATGACATTCTGACGGGGGCTGAGATCGAGGCGATGATCCAGGGCAAGGATGCTGCCGAGTGCGACGAGGCCGCCGGGGCCACACGGATCAAGCGCCTCCGGGATGCGCTCGGCAATCAGATGGTAAGCGAACTTCTCGTGAAAAACATCGCGCGCCGCGGCTATGTGCTCGCGATCAACCGCGAAGTGATCCGGATGATGTGAGGGGCGGGGCCTGATCGGCGCGCCGTGCACCTACCCCGAAATGCACCTAGCCCGAAAAAGGGTCTGCAAAGAAAAAGCGCCATCCCGGTGATGTGGGATGGCGCGTATGGGGCGGTCACTCCACCGGTCGTCTTTGCTCGGGCGCTGCGTGGGCGCGGAGCGCTCTCGCTTGCGGGCTGATGCCGCGCTGAGAGAGCCGGTCAAACGTCGTAGCCGGCGGACTTCCGCGCCACATCCATCAGGTCGCCGCGTCCGAGGCCGAGGTCGTCGAGCTCGCGGTTGCTGAGGGCCGACAACTCGTTGTAGGTCCGGCGCATCAAGCGGTAACGCTGCACTGCAGCAAAAGCGTTCGCAAAGAACGAGCCTTTGCTGGCGAGCGGGGCGCGAACGCTGTGGTCAAAGTAAGCCATGGTGTATCTCCATCAATGGGTTAGTGGGCCTTCTGTGCCTTTCACGGTGGGAGATATGGGATTGCCGCGCGCGCACAATCCCATGCTTTGGCAAAGCCGCTATGCGTTTTTGACAGCGCTAACGCGACCGCTGAGCTGCCTGTAAAATCAGGCTAAAATACGCGGGGTTTTACCGTGGCGCGCGCAGCACACCGGCGGGCGGAAGCGGCCCTTCGGGACAGTCTGCCGGGGTTGCGCCATAGTTAAACCAAAATCGCTCTGGCCCGCAGTCGCGACAGCGAACGCCCTCGGGCATCGGGTGGACCTCGACGCCCGCCCGCGCGCAGAGATCGGCCACCACGCGGTCGCGTGCCGCGTCGTCGCCCCAGCCGCCCATATACGTCACGCGTCCGGCGCGCAGGGCGACGGCTGCGCCGCTTTCGGTCTGGAGCACCGGATCGGCCAGGCCTTCCAGCTCTTCGAGGTATCCCGTGACGGCCCCGCCGCCAGCGAGCGGGACCGGCATGTCGGGCCGCAAGCTCTCGACCCGCGTGACCGTCACATCAAGCCCCGGAAACGACGGCGGCAAGGGGACGGGTATCGCAAAGTCGGCGTCCCGCGCGCCCGAGCGTGGCCCGAGCAAGACCTCCGCGTTGCAAGCAGCGAGCCGCGCCTTCAGCGTCTCGTCCATATGCATCAGCCCCGGGGCCAGCACCACGCGGTAGCCGGCAAGCGCCGCGTCGACCGGCAGGATGTCGACCGAGAGCCCAGCCCGACGCAGAGCACGGTAATGCGCGAAGACGAGCCCGAAATAGCTCAAACCCGCGCCATGGGGCTGCACCGCCCAGGCCCAATCGGCGTCGTAATCGAAAAGCAACGCCACCGGCGCTTGCCGCGAAAGGGCTTCTGGCGCCTCGGCGAGCTCCTCTGCCACCCGCCGCGCCTCTGCCATCCCAGGGGCCTCGGCGCTGTCCGGGCGCAAGAGCCCCGCATGCAGCTGCTCCTGGGCAAAGGGCGCCTGGCGCCAGCGGAAGTAGAGCACCGCTTCGGCCCCATGGGCAAACGCCTCCCATGTCCAGAGCCGGACCATGCCAGGCAGCGGCGCTGGGTTGTAAGGCGCCCAGTTCACCGGGCCCGGCTGCTGCTCCATCACCCACCAGCGCCCGCGCCCCACCGCGCGGTAAAGATCGTGGTGGAAGGCCTGAAAATCCGGATCGCCCTGGCGCGCATAGGCGCGCTGCGCCGCGCGGCTGGCGCCGACGCGGTCTTCGAGGAACCCGAGCGGATAGCTGTCCCAAGCGGCGATATCGAGGTCGGCTCCGACCTTGAAATGATCGAACTCCGTCACCCGACCCATATAGTTGTGCGCAACCGGTGCGTCGGAATGGGCGCGGATGATCTCCGCCTGCGCGCGATTGAAGGCCACGACCTGATCGGAGGCGAAGCGGCGGAAGGCCTGGACATGGGCCGGGTTCGGCTCGGTCACGGTGAGATTGGGCAAGTCGATCTCGTTGAAATCGCGATACTCCATCGACCAGAAGACATTGCCCCAAGCCCGGTTCAGCGCGCCGATATCGCCGTCATTGCCTGTCCCTGGATAGCGCGCGCGCAGCCATCGGCGAAAGCCGTCGCGCGCGGCATCGGACCAAGACAGCACCGTGTCATGGCACCCATATTCATTGTCCGTCTGCCAGGCCGCGATGTGCGGGTTTTGCCCAAAGCGCGCGGCCAGAAGCGTTACGATGCGCCGGCACTCTTCGAGATATCCCTGATGCGAAAAGCAATAATGCCGCCGTGCGCCGAATTTGCGCGGCCGCCCCTCGGCATCGGTCGCGAGCATGTCGGGGTGTTTGGCGAGCATCCAGCGCGGGGGCGTCGCGGTCGGCGTCCCAAGGACAACGCGGAGCCCCGCCCCGCCCAACGTGTCGACCGCCCTGTCGAGCCAGCCCCAATCGAGCCGCCCGGGCTCGGGCTCGATCCGGCTCCAGGCAAACTCGCCGATGCGGACCCAGGTCAGCCCCGCTTCCGCCATCCGCCGTGCATCCTTTGCCCAGATCTCCTCCGGCCAGTGCTCGGGGTAGTAGCACGTCCCCAGCGTACGCTTCACAAGAGCACCCGGTGTTCGGCCTGTCCTTTGATCCCGACATCGGCGGTAAAGGTCTGTCCCGCGGGCGGCTTGGCGCCCGAGATCGCGGTGGTGACAAAGAGCGTCGTCAGGCCCGCGCCCCCGAAGGCCGGGCATGTGGTGTGCGGGGTTGGCACCTCGACGGTTGCGAGTAGGGCGCCGTCGGGGCTGTAGCGCGCCACGCGGCCCGCGCCCCATTGTGCGTTCCACAGGCAGCCTTCGGCATCGACGACCGCGCCATCGGGCCCCCAAGCCGCCCCGCGCGCATCCACGAAGACCTCCGGCGCGCCCCGGGGCCAGCCCTCCTCGTCCAAGGCCACGCGGAGGATCTGCCCCTCCCGCGTATCGGTGTAGTAGGCCGCGCGGCGATCGGGGGTGAACGAGATCGCGTTCGAGATGGTGATCCCGCCGAAGAGCCGCCGCAACTCGCCCCGGGCGTAACGATAGATCGCCCCCGCGCCCGGCTCCGCCCGCTTGCCCATCGTCCCGATCCAGAAGCCGCCCCAGGGGTCGGCCCGGCCATCGTTGGAGCGGGTGCGCGCGATGTCGGCTTCGAGCGCGCACAGGTTGCGCCGCGTGCCGTCGCTCAGATCGAAGGCAAAAAGGGCGGTTTCGGCGGCGATCAGGAGCGTGTCGCGGTCGATCCACCCGGCGGCGGAGACATGCTCGTCGAAGGTCCACGTCCGCGCGCGGCTGAGCAGGCGATTGCCCAGGATGTCGAACCAGAAGAGCTCGCCCCGTTCGGGGTGCCACAGCGCCCCCTCGCCCAGCGCGCAGGGCGTTGCGTCATAGACGGTGGCGGTCACGTGCTTGCATCCCAGGCCGCAACGAGCGCCTCGGCCCGGGCGCCGACCTCGTCGGCCGAGAGCCCCGGTTTGTAGAGCGCCGAACCGATGCCAAAGCCGTTTGCCCCCGCAGCGCGCCATGTGGCAAACGTCGGGCCGCCGACCCCGCCCACCGCATAGACCGGTGCCTGCGCCGGCAGCACCGCGCGAAGCGCCGCGAGGCCGTCGGTGCCGAGCTTGAACGCCGGAAAGATCTTGAGCCCATCGGCGCCAGCGCGGAGCGCGGAAAAGCACTCGGTTGCCGTGAAAACGCCGGGATAGGCGAGCATGCCGGCGGCTTTCGTCGCCCCGATCACCTCCGGGTTTGCATCGGGCGAGACCACCATCGCCGCGCCAATCTCTTTCAGCCGGGCCACGTCCTCGGGCGTCAGCACCGTGCCCGCGCCGATCACCGCGCGGTCGCCGGCATGGCGGACCATGGCCGAAATGCTCTCAAACGGATCGGGCGAATTCAGCGGAACTTCGATCTTGGTGATCCCGGCGGAGAGCAGCGCATCGGTCACCGGTAGCGCCTCGGCGGGTGTGATCCCGCGCAGGATCGCGATGAGTTCGCGGGTCATTCGGCGGCTGCCTTGCTGTCCATCCGGGCGCGGGCGAGCCCGGCGAGCGTTACCGCCTCGGCTTCGAGAAGGCGCGGCGCGGCACCCTGCGCCGTGAGCGCCGCGGCATAGGCCTGTGCAAGCCCGCTCTCCCCGACAATCGTCACGGCCTGGCCCAGCCAATAGGGGCGCGCGGCGGCAAGCTCCATCCCGATCAGGAGGCCCGAGAGCCGTGCTCGCGCCGCCTCGGGCGCGAGCCCCGCAAGGAGCGCTTCGGCGCGCAGCGTGAAGAGGTCGGCGCCGAGGCGGGCGGGATGAGACAGGCCGTCTGAAAGGGCGGCCTCGAACGCATCCGTGTCCCAGCCCGCGGCACCGATCGTGTGCCGCAAGATCGACGCCTTGGAGAGGAGCGCAAAGAGCTCGCCGGTCATGAAGGTCCGAAAGCTGATAACCTCGCCGGCACTGACCTCGGCCCATTTCGAATGGGTGCCGGGCAGGCAGATCACCCCGCCAAAGCCAGGATCGGAGGCCAGAACGCCGGCGATCTGCGTTTCCTCGCCCCGCATGACGTCGGCGGGCTTTCCTTGCTTTAGCCCCGGCAGCAGCCGCACGTCGAGCCTGGGATCGGCTGTGATGACCCGGGTGGCCTGGCCGGCGTTTGGCGGGGCGCACGGCACAGCGAGATAGGCCGCCTCCGCCCAGCCCTGCCGCGATCCGGCCATGCCGCAGCAGAGCACCGGGACCGCGTCACGGGGCGGAAGCACGTCGCCAATGAGATCGAGGAGCGCGCCCTCGAACTGATCGCGCCGGAGCGTGCCCATCCCGGCGTCAGAGCCGTGGACGCCCAGCAGGGCGCCTTCTGGGTCGACCAGCCAGGCGCGCAGATGCGACGTGCCCCAATCGACGCCGATCCAGCCCAACAGGCCGCCCCCCGCAGCGTGTCCGTTGCCCTGTTTGCCCGCACCTGATGCCATCAGCCGCTCACCACGACGCCGCCATCGACGACGAGTGCTTGACCCGTCATCATCCGGCTCGCATCCGACGCCAGAAAGAGGACGGCGCCGACGATATCCTCGGGCTTCAGGTGCTCTTTGAGGCAGGCGCGCTCGAGATGCGCGGCAAGGCTCTTGGGATCGGCCCACTTTTCGAGCTGTTTGTCGGTCAGGACCCAGCCGGGAGCGATGGCATTCACGCGGATCTTGTCGGGGCCGAACTCGCGCGCGAGGCTCCGAACCATACCGTTTAGTCCGGAATTCGAGGTGGTGTAGGCGGGATAGCCCGCATTCCCCATCATGTAGCTGATCGAGGTGAACTGCACGATGCTGCCGCCGCCCGCGGTCTTCATCCCAGCGAGGACGGCTTTGGCGGCAAAGAACTGCGCCTTGAGATTGATCGCGGTCGACCAATCCCAAAAGGCCTCATCGGTGGCGAGCGTTGCGTGCCGCTGGTCATTGGCGGCGTTGTTGACGAGCACGCGGATAGGTCCGTGCGCCTCGGCCGCCTGGGCGATGCTGGTCTCAAGCGCCGCGATGTCTGTCATGTCGCAGGGCAGAAAGAGCGGGCGGTTGCCTGTTGCGCGGGCCATCTCTTCCACAAAGGCGCTTGCATCCGAGCGGCCGATAAAGGCGACCTTTGCGCCCTGGCCGAGAAAGCCCTCCGTCAGCGCGGCGCCGATGCCGGAACCGCCGCCCGTGATGAAGACCGACGCGTCCCGCAGGTCAGGATATGTCGCTTGCATCATCGTGCTCCTTCTCCGTTGGCGCAAAAGAGTTTTGTACCAAAACTCTTGCGGGGAAAAATCTTCGAGAAGATTTTTGCGGCGGCGCTCAATGGCTTTCTCGCGTGACTGGGTTTGTGTCTTTGCCGACCAAGAAGTCGAGGTCGGCGCCCTGATGCGCCTGCAGGACATGGTCGACATAAAGCTTGGCATAGCCGCGCCCGTAGCGCGGCGCGTCGGGCGTCCAGGTGTGGCGGCGGGCGGCAAGTTCGGCGTCGCTGACCAAAAGCTCGAGCCGGCCTTCGGAGGCGCTGAGGCGGATCCGGTCCCCCGTCCGCACGAGCGCGAGCGGGCCGCCCGCCTGGGCTTCGGGCGAGACATGCAGGACGACCGTGCCAAAGGCGGTGCCCGACATCCGCGCGTCCGAGACGCGGATCATGTCGCGTACGCCGTCCTTCACGAGCCGTGCGGGGATCGGCATATTGCCGACCTCGGGCATGCCGGGATAGCCCTTTGGCCCGCATCCCTTGAGCACGAGGATTGTGTCCGGCGTGACGGGGAGGTCTTCCCGGTCGATGTTGGCCTTCATGTCTTCAATGGTCTCAAAGACATGGGCGACGCCCTCATGCTCGAGCAAACGGTCGGTCGCCGCCGAGGGCTTTACGATGGCGCCGTCCGGCGCAAGGTTGCCGCGCAAAACGCGCAGGCCCGCCGCCGGTTTCACTGGCGCGTCGAAGGGGTGGATCACATCGGGGTTGTAGCACTCGGCACCGTCGGCATAGGCCGAGATATCGCCGCCAAGGACGGTCTTGGCCTGGGCCAGGAGGCCCTGATCGGCAAGCTCCTTTAACACCACCGGCATCCCGCCGGCATAGGCGAAATCCTCCATCAGATAGTCGCCTGACGGCATGCAATTGACCAGAAGCGGGATTTCGCCGCCGATCCCAATATCGTCGAGCGTGAGCTCGACGCCGACGCGCCCCGCAAGCGCGAGAAGATGCACCACCGCATTGGTCGAACCGCCGACGGCGGCATTGGCACGGATGGCATTCTCAAAGGCGGCCCGGCTCAGGATGTCGGAGGGTTTGATCTCCTCCTCCACCATCTCGACAATGCGCTTGCCGGTAAGATGCGCGAGCGCCGCGCGTCGGGCATCGACGGCCGGCAGCGCGCCATTCGTCGGCAAGCTCAGCCCCATCGCCTCGACAAGGCTCGACATCGTCGAGGCGGTGCCCATCGTCATGCAGACGCCGAGCGAGCGCGACATGCCCGCTTCGGCGGCCATGAAATCCTGCAAGGTCATCTCGCCCGCCCGCACCGCCTCGGAGAACTTCCACACATCGGTGCCCGAGCCGATATCCTTGCCTTTCCACTTGCCGTTGAGCATCGGCCCCGAGGAGACGACAATGGCCGGCAGGTCGACCGAGGCGGCGCCCATCAGTTGGCCCGGAGTGGTCTTGTCGCATCCTCCGAGCAACACAACGCCGTCAATGCCGTAGGCGCGGATCGATTCCTCGACATCCATCGACAGAAGGTTGCGAAAGAGCATGGCGGTAGGCTTCATCTGGGTCTCGCCCAGGCTCATCACCGGGAACTCGACCGGAAAGCCCCCCGCCTCCCACACCCCGCGCTTCACCTTTTCGGCCAGGTCGCGCAGCCCGGCATTGCAAGGCGTGAGCTCGGACCAGGTGTTGCAGATGCCGATGACCGGACGGCCGTCGAACGCGTGGTCGGGAAAGCCCTGGTTCTTCATCCAGGACCGGTGGATGAACCCGTCCCGGTCGAGCTTGCCGTACCAGGCGGCAGAGCGGCGTGTTTTGGTCATGGCGTCGCTTCGGGCTGGTCCGGCAGGAGCGGGGGCGCTGCCCCCGCACCCCCGGAAGTATTTTTACCAAGATGATGGGGATCCTGAGGATGGTCTGGTGGTGTCACGCGGCTTTGCGGCGGCGGGCCCAAGCGGGGATCATCTCGCCATGGGCGGCGAGGAGGTCGTCCACAAGGGAGCGGATTTGTTGAAGGTCGAGCTCCGCGGCGGTGTGCGGATCCATCATGGCGGCGTGGTAGAGGTGCTCGGGCGCCTCGTCGAGGAGCGCGCGGACGGTCAACTCCTGGACGTTGATCTGGCTCCGCATGAGCGCGATGAGCTGCGGTGGGATATCGGCCACGAGCGTCGGTTGGGGGCCGCTGGCGTCAACGAGACAGGCCGTCTCGACCGCCGCGCCGCGGGGCAACTGCGGGATCTGGCCGCGATTGGGCAGGTTGGCATAGGCGCGGTAGGGGGTGTCCGTCACCGTGGCATTGACGATCTCGGCGGCGAATTCGTGGCTCTTGGTGTGGGTGACCGTGGGCGCAGAGCGGAAGGTGTCGGCCTGTGCCGCCCAGTCTGCCATTTGCTCCTCGCAGCGGGTTAGGTATTCGTCGAGCGGGATCTGGAAGCGCTCGATCAAATCCGCGCGCCCCGCCTTAAGGAACCACGGCACGTATTCGGCGAGGTGCTCGGAGCTTTCCGTGCAGAAATACCCCAGATGGGCCATAACCTCGTAGCGGAGGATATTGGGACAGCGTTTGTTCAAAAGTGGCGGCTTGGGCAGGCGCCCGGCGCGGTAGCCCTCGGCGAGGCGGGGGTAGAGCGCGCGGCCGGCATGCGCGAAATCGAGGAAGAAGGCGACGTGGTTCACTCCGGCCACGCGGTAGCGGATCTCCTCCTTCGGCAGATCGAGATCGTGGGCGATCTCCTCGACCGTGTTCTGCACAGAATGGCAGAGCCCGACCTGAGCAAGATGCGGGTAGCGCTCGGCCAAGGCCCAGGTGTTGATCGCCATCGGATTGACGTATTGCATAAGGAGAGCGTCAGGGCAGAGATCGGCCATGTCGGCGGCGACGGACCATAGGTGGGGCACGGTCCGCAGGCCGCGCATGATGCCGCCGACGCCGAGCGTGTCGCCGATGGTCTGACGCAAGCCATACGCCTTGGGGATCTCGAAATCGATCACAGTCGACGGGCGGTAGCCACCGATCTGAAAAGCCGTCACCACGAAGTCCGCGCCGTCGAGCGCGCGGCGCCGATCGGTCGTTGCCTCCACGTGCGCCGATTGGGGTGAGGAGGCGATGAGCTTGCGCGCGACGAGAGCAGATTCTTCGAGCCGCTTCTCGTCGATATCCATCAACGCAAAGGTCGCGCCGTCGAGCGCCGGAAAGGTCAGGCAATCGCCAACGATGTTCTTCATGAAGATCGTGGAACCGGCCCCGATAAAGGCGATGCGCGGGCCATTGGAAATGCGGGTGGTCATCTTGAGGGATCCAGATCAGGAGAGACAGGATAGGGGCCGCGCGAGGACAGGTTTTGCTCTGCGCGCGCCCCCTCTGGCTTGCGAAAACCGCGCCCTTCTTTGGGCAAGATATATCCTGGGGTGTGGGGCAGCGCCCCACTCCGAAGCCGAAAGTAAAGCGCTGCGTTCACTTTACAGCTCCTAAGGTCAGGCCCGCAATAAAGTGCCGCTGCATGAGGAAGAACATCAGCACCGGCGGCAGGGCGGCGACGATGCTGCCGGCGCTCATCAGGTGATAGGCGGCGCGGTATTGCGCGTTGAACGAGGTGATCCCTGCGGTGACTGGCTGGTGCTCGGGGCCCTGGGTCATGACGACGGCCCAGAAGTAATCGTTCCAGATAAAGGTGAAGATCAGAACCGAGAGCGCCGCGATGGCGGGCTTCATCAGGGGCAGAACAACGTACCAGAAGATCCGCCATTCGGCGACCCCTTCGACCCGCGCGGCTTCGATCAGCTCGAAAGGGAGCGCGCGGATAAAGTTGCGCATGAAGAGCGTGCAAAACCCCGTCTGAAACGCGATGTGAAAAAGAACGAGGCCGGTTTTCGTGTTGTAAAGGCCGAGATCGAGCGTCAGGTCCCGCACAGGCACCATGAGGATTTGGAAGGGCACAAAATTACCGGCCACGAACATAAAGAAAATCCAAATATTGCCCTTGAAGCGATAGATGCCGAGGGCAAACCCGGTCATGCAAGAAAGCGCCACTGCGCCGATGACCGTGGGCACCGTGATCAGCACCGAATTGAGCAGGTAGCGCGGCATATCGCTTTCGAAGAACACGAGGCGATAGTTTTCGATGCCCGAAAAGGTCGAGGGCCAGCCCCAGTAGTTACCGGTGGTGAAATCGACCGCCGGCTTTATGGAAAAGATCGCGACAGCGATCAGCGGCAACAGCCACATCAGGAGCGCCAGGGGCAGAAGCGACTGGTAGGTGACCTGCGCGGCGCGTGGCTGGGTCTCGATCGGGCGCGGAAACATCAGGCGGACTCCCTGGGCGGCAGGGCCTCACGGTCGGCTTTCTTGAGAGAGCCGCGGATGAGGTCGTAGGAGATTTCGATCCGGTGGCGGGCTTCGTCCGTTCCGGTGGTGTCGAAGGGCAGGCGCACCCAGGAGCGATGGAAATAGCGGGCGCGGATCGCGGCGCCGGCGTCGATGAGGATCTCGGCGGTTTCAGTGTCCTTGCACTTGACCGAGACACCGTCGATCGGCGCCTCTCCGCCGGCGAAGCACGCAAACATCTTTCCGCCAACCTTCCAGCTGAGGAGTTCCGGGGGCAGGGCCTGAACCGCGCCGGGCAGCGCGGCGCAGATGCCGTCGATCTCTTCGCGGGTCACGGTCATCGCCGCGCCTCCCGCTCTTCGCGCCACATCGAGAAGAGGAAGTAGGCGATGAAGACGAGCATGATGAGGAACAGGACGACCGCGATTGCCGCGCCATAGCCCATGCGGAAGCCGTATTCAGAGAGCGCCTTTTCGAACATGTAGAACGACAGGACGCGGGTGGAGCCGAAGGGGCCGCCATTGGTCATGATCGAAATGAGGTCAAACGAGCGGAGCGCGCCGATGATGGTCACGACAAAGGCGATGAATGTGGCGGGGCGGAGCTGCGGCAGGATCACGTACCACAGCATCTTCCAGCCCTTGGCGCCATCGAGCCGCGCGGCCTCAACCTGTTCGGGGTCCACCGCGTTGAGGCCCGTCAGATAGAGGATCATGCAATAGGCGACCTGGGGCCAGAGCCCGGCGATGATGATGCCGTAGGTTGCCATCGTCGGATCGCCCAAAACGTTGATCGGGCCGAGGCCGACGAGGCCGAGCATAGAGTTCAAGATCCCAAAGGTCGGATCGTAAAACCAGGTGAAGACGAGGCCGACAACGACCTGCGAGATCACGAATGGAAAGAAAAAGAGCGACTTGTAGATGCGGATGCCGGTGACGGTCTGGTTAAGAAAGAGTGCGATGAAGAGGCCGCCGGGGATCGCGAGCAGATAGAGCACCAGCCATTTGAGGTTGTTCCACAGCGAGACCTCAAAGGCGCGGTCGGTCATCAGCTCCTGATAATTGCCAAGGCCGATATAGCGGGGCTCGCCGAGGCCGTCCCAGGCAAAGAGCGAGATGTGGAAACTCTCGTAGATCGGATAGACCACGTAGAAGAGAAAGAACAGGATCCCCGGCGCCAGAAAGAGCCAGGGCGCGAGCGTTTGGCGATTGCGATGGATCCAGCTCGGCTCCGCCGTGGAGGTTTGGGTAATATGGAGGGTCGCTGTGCTCATCGTGGTCTCCTCATGGCCGCGTCTGTTTATGGCCGCGGCGCAAGGGCTCTCGCCTCGGCCAACGCCTGGGGGCGGGGGGCGCGAGGCGGCGCGGTGTGTGGCGCCGGGGCGCGGGCCCGAAGCGCCCCCCCGATATCGGGAAGGCGGGGTGGAGCACGTTTGCTCCGCGTCTGGGCGCGCGCGGACCCTTGCCAGCAGAACCTTCCCCGCGGGGAAGGCGCTCGGTCAAGTCACCCTGCCTTAAGTATCGGTGCGGAGCGCGGCGCGCGAATGATGGGCGATCTGCCCATTGCGCGCCGCACGCGCGCCCTAAGCCGGAGCCGGATCAGTAGATCCGCTGCCGGGCCTGTTCGAGGCGGCCCAGGATGTCCTCAAGGTTGTCGGGGAACACCATAAACTCCTGAAAGCCCTCCATCGCGATCGACGCCATCTCCGCGGGTGCGTCCCGGTCGAAGAACTGCGCCACACCGCCGGGGCTGTTCGACGAGAGCATCTCGAAGCCCTGCAGCAGCATCTCGTCCTCATCGACCGAGGAGGATGCATTGACCGGAAGCTGACCCAGCGCGTCGCCTGCGTTGATCATCGTCTGGTTCTCGGCCGAAACGACGAAGCGCAGGAACTCGCGCGCGGCTTCTTTGTTTTGCGCGCCAGAGGGGATGTGGAACGTGTCGGTCGGCGCGTCCTCGGCCAGCTCGACATCGGGGTTGATCGCCGGGAACTGATAGAAGTCGAGCTGATCGGTATCGAGACCCGCCTCGCGCAGCGGCGCGACAGCGAAGTTGCCCATAAGATAGCCCGCTGCCTCGCCCGAGACCATGAAGGGCAGAGCTTCCTGCCAGCTATAGGATTGGTGGTTGTCGACGAAGGCGCCCATGTCGATCAGCTCGCGCCAATTGGCAAACGTCGCCATCACGCGCTCATCGGTCCAGGCCACTTCGCCGTTCGTGAGCGCCATGTGGAAGTCGTAGCCGTTGGTGCGCATGTTGAGGTAGTCAAACCAGCCGCCCGCCGTCCACAGGAACTTTGTCCCGATGGTGAAGCACTTGCGGCCGGAATCGAGGATTGCCTGGCAATTGGCTTTGAAGGCCTCCCAATCGGTGGGCTCTTCGAGGCCGAGCTCGTTGTAGATGTCTTCGCGGTAATAAACGCCCCACTGATAGTAGGTGTAGGGCACGCCCCATTGCGCGCCGTCGATCGTCATCGCGCCTTTGGTCGAAGCGAGGTTCTCGGCGATCTCAGGCTCCGCCCAGAGGTCCGACACATCCTCGAAGAGACCGGCGGCCACGAAGGGGCGCATCCGGTTGGCCGCGTACCAGTTGGCGACATCCGGGGGATTGGCCGTCAGGAAGTTGCGGATCTGAGTCTTGTAGGCTTCGCGGTCGATGACCGTCAGCTCGACTTCGAGGTCGGGGTGCATGTCGTCAAAGCGCTGGGCCATATCCTCCATCACCGCGCGCGGGGCGGGGTTCGACATGTCGGAAAAGATGGTCAACGTGCCGCTGAGCTCGCTGGCCGCGGCCGGCATTGCAGCAGGCATAACGAGCGCCGTGGACAGCGCGAACGCCGCCGCAAGCGGCGTCTTAAGAATGGACATTGGGGCTCCTCCCTTTGGCTCCCGGATGTAACGGGCATTCCGCCCTGTCGGTGAGCGTTCCATTTAGTGGAACTCGATCTCAACTATTGAAACTATGCGCTCCAGCCGCTACCCCTGTCAACAGCGCTGTTGCCCTGCGGCCCGCACATCTTGGCGGGCGACGCCGGGGGACGCGTGTGGGGAGGTGAGGCATGGACCACGAGGCGGACATCCGCACGGAGGCGTCGCGCCGCATGGAGCGCAAGGACGACGCGGATGCTCCGCGCGATCCTGCCTTGGGCGCACGTCCGGGCGAAAGCGCGGCCGCACAGGGGGGCGGCACCGTCGGCAAGGCGCTTGCGGTGCTCGACGCGGTCGCCGGCGCAGGGCGGCCGTTGCGCTTTTCGGAAGTGCAGGCGCTCTTTGATCACCCCAAGGCGACGCTGCACCGCCTTCTTCAGACGCTCGTGGCCCAAGGCATGCTCGCCTACACCGCGGAGCGGCAGACCTATGCGCCTGGGATGCGCCTTGTCCGGCTCGCCCACGCGGCCTGGGCGCAAAGCTCGCTCGCGCCGCTTGCTCGGCCTTTTGTCGATGCGTTGTCCGAAGAGGTCGGCGAGACGATCCACCTTGCGCAACTGAGCGAGGGCCAAGTCCTCTATGTCGACAAACGCAACGCGCGAAAGCCGATCGAGATGTTCTCGGATGCCGGCAAGGTCGGCCCCGGCTATTGCACCGGCGTCGGCAAGGCGATGCTTGCCTTCCTGCCGGAGGAGGAGCGGCAGACGGCGATCCGCCAGCAATCGTTTTACCGGCACACCGGCAACACCCTCGACACGCCCGACAAGCTCGAAACGGTCCTGACCGAGATCCGCCACACCGGCGTCTCCTACGACCGCGAGGAACATGAGCCCGGCATCATCTGCATCGCGGTGCCGATCCTCGCGGCGCAGGGCCGTGTCCTCGGCGCGCTTTCGATCACCGGCACGACGCGCGACGTCGACTATGCTGGGCTCGACGCCTATCGCCCGGCCTTGCAATCGACAGCGGCAGAGATCGCTGCAGCGGCGGAGGCCTGGCAATTCCCCGGCTAAGCGCCGGGCTTGGGAAGACTGGGAGGAAATCGAATGAGCGGTGTCACGCTGGAGCGCGCGATCAAGCGCTATGGGGAGACGCAAGTGATCCACGATGTGGATCTCCAGATCGACGATGGCGAGTTTTGCGTCTTCGTCGGGCCTTCGGGCTGTGGCAAGTCCACGCTCTTGCGGATGATCGCCGGGCTCGAGGCGACGAGCGCGGGCACGATCCGGATCGGCGCGCGGGATGTCACCCGGTCTGACCCGGCGGATCGCGGCGTGGCGATGGTGTTTCAGACCTATGCGCTCTACCCCCACATGAGCGTGGCCGAGAACATGGGCTTCGGCCTCAAGATGACGGGGCACGGCAAAGCGGAGATCGACCAAAAGGTCGGCGAGGCGAGCCGGATCCTCAAGCTCGACCCCTATCTCAAACGCAAGCCCAAGGCGCTTTCCGGTGGGCAGCGGCAGCGCGTGGCGATCGGTCGGGCGATTGTCCGAGGACCCGAGGTCTTTCTCTTCGATGAGCCTTTGTCGAACCTCGACGCGGAGCTGCGCGTCGACATGCGGGTTGAGATCGCGCGGCTTCACAAGGAGATCGGGGCGACGATGATCTACGTCACCCACGATCAGGTCGAGGCGATGACGCTGGCGGACAAGATTGTAGTGCTGCGCGCGGGGCGGGTCGAGCAGGTGGGCTCGCCGATGCATCTCTACAAAGACCCCGACAACCGGTTTGTTGCCGGGTTCATCGGCTCACCCTCGATGAACTTTCTCCCCGGTGTGTCGGAGGGGGGCGCTGTCCGGGTGCCGTCGCTGGGAGACCGGATCATCCCGGCCTCCGTCACGCTGCCAGCGCCCGGCGCGCCGGTGATCGTGGGGATCCGACCGCAGCACCTTTCGATTTCCGAGGGCGACGGGCCGATCCGCCTCGACATCCGCGAACGGCTCGGAGGCGTGGCCTACGACTACCTCGTGCTCCCAGGCGAAGAAAAGCTGATCGTTGAGACGCGAAGCGACGAGAGTTTCCCCGAAGGCTCACCGGTATCTGTCACGGTCGACGAAGGCGAAGTGTACTTCTTTGATGGCCAGACGGAGGCACGGCTGCGCTAGGCGCCGCCACGCGGGTCGGGAAACTTCGGTGTCTCGCCCGCCCTGCCCTTAAGCTGTGAATATGGCGCGCATGCGAGATGCGCCGTTGCGCCGTTGGGGCAAATCCGTGGCGCG
Organism: Pseudomonadota bacterium; assembly: GCA_038745585.1. Taxonomy (GTDB): domain Bacteria; phylum Pseudomonadota; class Alphaproteobacteria; order Rhodobacterales; family Rhodobacteraceae; genus HLUCCA09. Next base: position 241,326 of record JBCDLH010000001.1, on the reverse strand, counting down.
TGTCAGACGCATGCCCTATGGGCCGGTCTTGCCCTTCAACGTGCGTGTCTGGGAAGGCGTGTTGCCAATCTTTCGGAGAAGCGCGGCGAGTTCGGGCTCGTCGACGCGGTTAGCAGCGTCCTCGGGCGCAAACCACCGGCGTTTGCGCTCCTGACGCTCCTTCCAGCGGCGTTTTAGCTTTCCAACCATCATCGGATAGACCGCAACGCGGCACGGCAACACCGTCCCGTCGTCGAGCCGCTTATCGTAATGGTACGTGCCGATCTGTTCAGAGCCGACATGCCCCTCGGCCCCAGCTTCCTCCAGCGCTTCGATTTCGGCAGCGCGCCAGGGCTTTTGCCCGTCCATCGACCAGCCCTTGGGCATCACCCAACGCCCCGTGTCCCGAGACGTGACCATCAAAACCGAGACGCGACCGCGTTTGTCCCATCGGAGGGGCAAGGCGGCGATCTGTTCGCCAAGCAGCGACTTGTCCATACGCGCCATCGCGACGACCGGCCTCAACGAATGACTTTTTCCGAGTATTCCAGATAATTAAGCATGTCGGCTTGGTTTTTGCAACAAACGAGTTGCAAGAGCGTGGAGAAGTCCACACAATTCAAGGAAAGGAGGCTGGAGTATTGGGGGGACACTTGCCCGACCTTCGCATCATCCCCGGCGCGCCCGAGGCGGCGAGCGGCCGACCGCCTGCCGTGCGGCAGAAGCTGCGCAAGGAGGAGCGGCGCGAACAGATTCTGCTTGAGCTCAAGCTGCGTCCCCACGTCCGGATCGGAGACCTGGCCGAGCGTTTTGGCGTTTCGGGTGAAACGATCCGCCGCGATGTCGAAGCGCTCTCTGGCGACGGCATGCTGGCGCGCGCCCATGGCGGCGCTTCGGCCCTTGCCCACGGCCACTACCCGGGTTTCGACGAACGCTCCACCGCGCAGATTGCCGAGCGCGAGCGCATTGGGCGGCGCGCGGCCGAATTCGTGGCGCCCGGGGAAACGGTGATGATCGACAGCGGCTCGACCACGCTCCAATGCGCGCGGTTTTTGGCATTTTGCGGCACGCCCTGCACGGTTGTGACCAACAGCCTGCCGATCGCAATGACGCTCGGCCGGAGCGCGGCGAGCGTGATCCTCTGCCCCGGCGATTACCTGCCCGCGGAGGCCGCCGTCGTTGGCACGGACGCGATCGAATTCATCGAGCGCCACAGCGTCGACCGGTGCATGATTGGCGCCTCGAACCTCTCGGTTGACGGGCCGACCGAAGCGGTGCGCGGCTTTGCTTCGATCAAACGCGCGATGCTCGCCCAAAGCCAGTCGGCGCATCTGCTCATCGGAGCGGAGAAGTTTGGCCGGCGCGGCCTCGTGCGGATCGGGGAGATGGCTGATCTGACCTCGGTTGTCACCGACGCCGCACCCGCGCCGTCGCTTGCCAATGCGCTGTCTGCGGCCGGGGTCGACCTGGTAGTCGCGCCATGACGGTCGCGCTCAGCGTCGAAGAGGCGTTTTACGCCTATGAGGCCGTGCGCCATCGCTTGCCCGACGCGGCTCGGCCTGGTGGCGCGTGTCGAGACGTGGCGACCCTCGCCGACATTGCGCCCGCGTTCGACGCGTTTCTGCTCGATGCGTTCGGTGTGCTCAATATCGGCGAAACTGCGATCCCCGGCGTGGCGGAGCGGGTGGCGGATCTACAGCAGGCGGGCAAGCGCGTGCTTGTCGTCTCCAACGCCGCAGGCGTGCCGCACCGGGACACAATCGAGAAGTATGCGCGGCTTGGCTTTGAGTTTGCACCGAGCGATATCATCACCAGCCGGTCGACGCTGATCGCAGCGCTTCACGGGGCAGAAAGCCGGCGCTGGGGCCTCATGGCGAGCCGGGGCACTGGCTTTGGCGATCTTGCCGGGCTCGATGTCCGCTACCTCGAGGACGACCCTGCGGCCTATGCCGAGGTCGAGGGGTTTCTCCTCGTCGGATCGTGGGGCTGGACGGAGGCGCGGCAGAGCCTGCTGGAGGAGGCGCTGTTGGCCGACCCACGCCCGGTCTATGTCGGCAACCCCGACATTGTCGCCCCGCGCGAGGACGGCTTTAGCCGAGAGCCCGGGCATTTCGCGCACCGTCTAGCGGATCGGACCGGGATCGCCCCGCGCTTTTACGGCAAGCCCTTTGGCGACATTTACGACCTCGCGCTCGCGCGGCTCGGCCCCGACATCGCGCGGGACCGGATCGTCATGGTGGGCGACAGCCTGCATACCGATATCCTCGGGGCACAGGCGGCTGGGCTTCGCGCCGCGCTTATTGCCGATTACGGGTTTTTCTCGGGCTACCGCATCGCCGATGCGATCGGCCAGGCGGGCATCCGGCCCGATTACATCGTCGCACGCCCATGAGGAGGAGCAGGGGCGCGCGGAAGGTCGTGAGGGTGCTACAGAACCGTTACAATCGGTCACTTCGCCCTGCGCAATGTGTCTATGAGTGTTGCGGCCCCAATGCGACCGTCGGTGTGAGCGGCTATCAGGACAATGGGGCGTTCCTATGAGATACGCTGTTTCCGCTCTCGATGCCCGACAACTCGTCGACGCCCTTCCTTTGGGTGAACCGCGATCTTTCGGAGGCTAACGGCTTCGACCCGGATGTGGACCTTACCACCTGGCAGGCCGCGGGCGCCGTGCTCGATACGCTGGGCGAAGCTGGTCTCGACTGCCCGATGACCACGTCGTGGCAGAGCTGGATCCACCTGGAGAACTTCTCTGCCTATCACAACGTGCCCTTCGCCACGATGGACAACGGCTTTGGCGGGACGGGCACCGAGCTGAGCTTTAACGGGCCGGTCCAAGTTCAGCACATTGGCCAGATCGGCGAGTGGGTCGCGGAAGGTAAGTCTTTCTACGACGGGCGCCGGAACGAGGCGGGCGCGAACGTCCGCAGCGGCGAAAGCGCGCTCTTTACCGAGAGTTCGGCGGGCTACGCCGGGATCAAGGCAGAGGCCGAGTTCGACTTCGAAGTGCGGATGCTGCCCAATTCGGAGGGCGTCAAGGGCGCACCGCAGAACACGATCATCTGCGGCGCGTCGCTCTGGGTGATGGAGGGTTTCTCGGATGAGGAATACGCAGGCGTCGCGGCGTTCTCCAACGCCCTCGCCTCGCCGGAGATCCAAGCCAAGTGGCACTAGGACACGGGCTATCTGCCGATCACGGCCTCCGCTGGCGCGCTGACCCACGAGCAGGGATTTTACCGGGCGAACCCGGGCACCGACATCTCTTTCCAGCAGATGACGCTGAACGCGCCGACGGGCAATTCGAAGGGCCTGTGCCTCGGCTCGTTCGACCAGATCCGCGGGATCATCGACGAAGAGCTCGAGGGCGTCTGGGCAGGCGACAAGACCGCCCAAGCCGCACTCGACAGCGCCGTGGAGCGGGGCAACCAGCTCCTCCGCCGCTTCGAGCAGGCCACGAACTAAGCGCCGCGTGGCGGGGCCGGCGCACCAGTCGGCCCCGCCCGCGCGCTCTTGCGAAAGGTGCGCAAGCATCCTGCTCGGATGGACGAGCCCGCCGTTAACGACAGGTGCGTAACGCCCGGTCTCTGGCTCCTCGTGGAGATCGATCGCTTGAGTCGTGCGATCGCGTGCTTTGGCCGGGATGATGCTTTGCCCCGCGCCGCGCTAAGAGGCGATCGCCGCCCACTTGCGCGCCGCGTGACCTACCGAAACCCTCTCTATGGCTCGGTCGGGGCAATTTCAAACGCGGCTTCGTCGACAGGCAGGCAAGCACCGCGCTCTGTGCTAGGTTAACGGTAGTCGATCCCTTTTCGGACAGGTGAACCCATGTCAGACCCGAAACCAAGCCTCCGCGGTTGGAATTATACGCCGAACGTCCCGCTCCAGGTCTCGCCGGTGTTTCGGCTGCCGCTGTCGCCGCTGGCCATTTTTCAATGGTTTTGGTCGCGCTGGTTCCTGATCTCAGAACGGCTCATCCTCGTTGGCATCGCGTTTGCCGTCATGGTCTGGACGCAGCCGCCGCTGGAGGTGACGAAGACCCTCTCCCTGGATTGGATCGCGCAGATCTGGCTGCGCAACGTCCTCCTCTTCACGGCGATTACCGGCGCTCTGCATCTCTACTTTCACCACTATCGCAAACAGGGCGATCGGCTGAAATTCGACAAGCGCCCGCTCTCGGAGAAGGGCAAGCAATTCACCCTCGGCGGGCAGGTCCGCGACAACATGTTTTGGTCGCTCGCCTCGGGCGTCACAGTTTGGACCGCGTATGAAGTGCTGATGTTTTGGGCGATGGGCAATGGCTGGGCCCCTGTGCTGACCTGGGCGCAGAGCCCGATCTGGTTCGTTGCGCTCTTTTTCCTCATCCCGATTTGGGAGAGCTTCTATTTCTATTGGATCCACCGCTTGCTACATTGGCCGCCGCTCTACAAGCGCGTGCATTCCGTGCACCATCGCAATGTCAATGTCGGGCCGTGGTCTGGCCTGTCGATGCACCCGATTGAACACGTGATCTTTCTCGGTTCGGTCTTGATCCATTGGATCGTCCCGGCGCATCCGGTGCACATTCTCTACCATATGCAGTATCTGACGCTGACGGCGGCAACCACGCATACCGGTTTCGAGGGTCTAGTCGTTAAAGACAAGAACAGGCTCGCGCTTGGCACGTTTCACCACCAGATGCATCACCGCTATTTTGAGTGCAATTACGGCTCGCTGGAGATCCCCTGGGACAAGGTCTTTGGCTCGTTTCACGACGGAACGGAAGAAGCCCACCAGAAAATGGCGGAGCGGCGCAAGCGGATGGCAGAGGCGTAGGGCGTGGAAAAGCGCGTTACTCTTAAAGGTGTTTGGCTGCCGCTCCTGCTGATCGCGCCGCAGGTTGTCGTCACTGCCGTCTTCTTTTTCTAGCCGGCGGGGCAGGCGATCTGGCCATCGCTGTTCATTCCCGATCCGTTCGGCCTTTCGATGCAATATGTCGGGCTTGGAAACTTCGAATTCCTCTTTGGCGATCCGTTTTAGCGTGCCTCGTTCCTGACAACGGCAGTTTTTTCGATCCTTGTCACGGTCGTTTCCATGGGCGTGGCGCGCTATCTCGCGGTCTTGGCAGACCGGCTGATCAAGGGATCGGCCACCTACCGGACGCTGCTGATCTGGCCCTATGCGGTCGCGCCCGCTGTCGCCGGCGTGCTCTGGCTTTTCATGTTCAACACGCGGGTGGGCGTGGTGACGTGGTATCTCGGCGCCTTGGGCTATGACTGGAACCATGTGCTCCACGATGGGTAGGCGATGGGCCTCGTCGTCGTCGCCTCCGCTTGGGGGCGGATCAGCTACAACTTTCTCTTTTTCCTGGCTGGGCTGCAGGCGATCCCGAAATCGGTCATCGAAGCGGCGGCGATTGACGGGGCGCGATTCTGGACGCGTTTTGCAAGATCGTATTCCCGCTTTTGTCTCCGATCGCGTTCTTTCTTTTGGTCGTCAACGTCGACTACTCCTTTTTCGAGACGTTCGGCGTGATCCATACGATCACGGCAGGTGGGCCGCAGCAGGCGACGACGATCCTGGTCTACCAGGTCTATTCGGACGGCTTTGTGGGCCAGGATCTCGGCTCTTCAGCAGCGCAGTCGGTGATCCTTTTGACGCTTTTGGGCTGCTGACAATCGTCCAATTCAAAGACATCGAGCGGAGGGTGCATTATTGACCGCGGAGACGACAGCACCGCCAGCCGCAGCGCCCGCCCGGCGGACCAGGCCATTTCCCGATGGCATGGTCGAAAAACGGGGGGCGAGCCTTTGGCTCAGGCATCTCGGGCTTATGATCGGCGTGCTTTTTATCTTCTTTCCGATCTGGCTTGCATTCGTGGCCTCAACCGTCACATCGCAAGAGATTGTCCGCCCGCCAATGCCGCTGCTGCCCGGCGATCAGTTTTGGGATAACTATTCGCGCTTTGACCTCGGGCGTCGATGCGCCCGTGGCACAGATGCTCTTCAATTCAGGCATCATGGCCTTTGGTATCGCGCTTGGAAAAATCGCAATCTCGCTTTTGAGCGCCTTTGCCATCGTCTATTTCCGCTTTCCGGGGCGGCATATCTTTTTCTGGCTGATCTTGATCACGCCGATGCGCCCGGTCGAGGTCCGCATTGTGCCGATCTATGAGGTGGTCGCGAATTTTGGCATGCTGAACTCCTATTCGGGGCTCATCCTGCCGCTTATCGCCTCGGCCACGGCGACCTTTCTCTTCCGCCAGTTTTTTTATGACGGTGCCCGATGAGTTGGCCGAAGCCGCGCGTGTCGATGGGGCGCGGCCGATGCGCTTTTTCTTCGATATTCTGCTTCCGATGAGCCGGACGAACATCGCGGCTCTTTTCGTGATCTGTTTATCTATGGCTGGAACAAATGTCTCTGGCCGCTCCTGATCACGACCGATCCGGAGATAAACACCATCGTCATGGGGATCCGTCATGCGCCAGGACGGGGCCGAGCCCGTGCCCGAAGAGGGCGGAACCTATGGTTGGGCTTGGCAAGAGGCGAACGAGATTCGCTTTGCGCACAACGGGTTTCAGCTCTCGCACCCTTCGCAAACGGAAGCTGGGGGTGGAGAGGCTGGGGGGCTGTCTGCCCCCCAGACCCCCCGAGAGTATTTCGGCCAAGATGAGGGAGCAGCTCTTTCAAATGCGTGCCGGGCGGCGTTACTCCGCGGGGGCGGGTGCGGCCGCTGCGGCGGCGCGGCTTGGGCGCGGTGCCTCGGTCAGCACCAGGCGGAGGAGCGGCGGAACGGTGAGCAGGGTGAGGAAGGCAGACATCGAAAGGCCGCCAACCACGACTGCGCCGAGGCCGCGATAGAGCTCGGAGCCCGCGCCATGGAAGACGACGAGCGGGAGCATGCCGCAGACGGAAGTCAGCGTTGACATGAAAATCGGGCGGATGCGGTTGCGCGTCGCCTCTTCGATGGCGTCGATCGGCGGCATACCTTCGACCCGCAGGTGAAAGAGCGATTGGTGGACGATCAGGATCGCGTTGTTGACGACGATCCCCACGAGGATGACGAAGCCGAGGAGCGTCAGCATGTCGAGCGGCTGCGTCTGATAAAGGTTGAGCACCGCAAGGCCGGCGACGCCGCCGGCCGCCGCGACCGGTACCGAGATCAGGACGACAAGGGGCAGGACGAAGCTTTCAAAGAGGATCGCCATCACGAGAAAGACGATGACAAGGGCGACGAGCAGGTTGATCTGGATCGCGTTCCAAGTCTGCGAGAGCTGATCGGCCGTGCCGGAGATCGAGAGGCGGACGCCGTCGGGCAGGCCTTGCGCCTGGAGCGCGTCGACCACTTGGCTTTGCAAGAGGTCGACGGCGGCTTCGAGGGGGAGCGCATCGGAGGGGCGGACCTCAAGCGTCACGGTGCGCAGGCGCTCCAAGTGTCGGATTTCCGTGGGCCCGGCCGTGACCTCGACCCGCGAGAGCTCTGACGCGGGCACGATTTGGCCCGACGGTGTCACAACTGGGAAGGCGCCGACATCCTGGGTGCGGAGCCCGACGAGCGCGGCATCGTCGCCCTTGAGCACCAGATCGAGACGGCGATTGCCGACGCTGATCTCGGCCACGCGCAGCCCGTCGTTGTAGGCGTCGATGGTCGCCGCGAGATCAGCTGCGGAAAGCCCGGCATCGGCGAGGCGCACGCGGTCAGGGATCAGGCGCACTTCGGGAGCGCCGAGCTCGAGCCCCGGGATGGGGCGAAACTGGTGGCCCTGGCTGCGCGGCAAAAGCCCAGCGATCATGCCTGCGGCCTGGCCGGCGACGCCAAGGATCTGTGGCAACTCGTCGCCCGAAATGTTGAGCTCGATCGTCCGCCCGCCGCCGACGCCACGGCCAAAGAGCGAGGGCTGCGTCATGAAGCCGAAGGTGCCAGGCTCGGCAAAGATCGGCTGCGACAAGATCGGGATGACCTCGGCCACCCTGCTCCCGTCGACGGCAGCGGCGCCGACGAAGCTGTTGCCGGGGGTCGCCACGAAAAAGAAGCTTTCGAGGGCGGGCCGGCCATCCTCTAGCGCCGTAGCGGGCCGCGCCTCCCACATCGGCTGGGCGACCGCCTCGATGCGTTGCGCGATGGTCTCGGTCGTGTCGAGGTTGTAGCCCGGGGGCGGGATGATCAGGCCGAAAACGAGGTTGCGATTGCCCTCTGGGAGGTATTCGAGCTTGGGCAGGAATAGGATCGCCGCGAGAGCCGCCCCTGTGCCGATGCCGCCGACCATGAGAAGACCGGCCCCGCGGTAGCGCACGGTGAGGCGGGTATAGGCCATGACGGCAGCGCGAAACCCGGCGGCGATGTGGTCGATCCCCGGCAGGCGCATCGGCTTGGCTTCGAAGCCCGAAAGCAGGCGCGACGAGAGCGCAGGGATCACCGTCACCGCCACGACGAGCGAAAGGAGGACCGAGACCGAGATCGCGACGGCGATGTCGCGGAAGAGCTGGCCCGCTTCGAGCTGCATCACCAGGATCGGGATGAAGACCATTACGGTCGTCAAAGCGGAGACGAGGATCGCACCCCAGACTTGCCGCGCCCCCTCATAGGCGGCCTCGGCGCGGGATCTGCCCTGTTCGCGCAGGCGAAAGATGTTTTCGAGCACGACGATGGCGGCGTCGACGATCATGCCGACGGCAAAGGCGATCCCGGCAAGCGAGATGACATTGAGCGTGCGCCCGGTCGCCGCCATAGCGACAAAAGACGCGACGATGGAAACAGGGATCGCGAGGGATATCACAAGCGTGGCGCGCGGGGAGCGCAGAAAGAGCATCAGCACCCCGGCCGCAAGGAGGCCGCCGATCCATATGTTCTGCGTTACAAGGTCGATCGCGCCCTGGATATAGACCGTCTCATCATAGACTTGCTCCATAATCAGGCCGGCTTCTGCGATGGGCCCAGCCTCAAGCGTTGCGAGAACAGCGCGGACCTCTGCCATGGTTGCGATCACGTTGGCGCCCTGCTCGCGGACGATGTTGAATGCGAGGCCCGCCTCACCGCGAAAGCGTAAGCGCGCGGTCGGGTCCTGATAGCCAAAGCCGACATCGGCGATGTCGCGCACGAGGACGCGGCCAAGCGCGCCCGATTGGCCAAGGCCGGTGCTTCGCAAGACGATGTCTTCGACTGCGCCGACGCTATCGAGCGTGCCTTCCGCGCGCACGACGTAGCGCCGCTTGCCCTCTTCCACATCCCCCGCCGAGACCGAAATGTTCTCAGCGCGGAGGCGACTGACAACCTCGGGGATCGTGAGGCCGAAACGGGCGAGCTCATCGGGGCGGATCACGATCTGAAGCTGGCGTGAGACGCCGCCGAAGACGTTGACCGTCGAGACACCATCGACCCGCTCGATGGCCTCTTTGACGACGTCTTCCATGAAGTCGCCATATTCGGGCAGGGGCTTAGTGTTGCCGTCGGCGGCACGCACGGTGACCCAGGCAATCGGGCTATCGTCGGCGCCCGAGGTGTTGAGCCGCGGCTCGCCGGCCTCGTCAGGATAGCCGCCGACGCGGTCAAGCCGGTTGGACACGAGCAGAAGGATCTCGCCCATGTTCGAGCCCACGGCGAATTCGAGCGTAACCTCGGCTTCGCCAGTCTGCGCGCGGCTCGTCATCCGTTCGAGGCCTTCGAGCCCGCGAAAAGCGTCTTCCTGAGGATTGACGATCTCGCGCTCGACCTCGGCCGGGGCGGCACCCGGCCAGTCCGTCTGCACCACGACAACGGGCTTGCGGACATCGGGCGCCAGCTGGACCGGGATCCGTGTCAGCGCCAGCGCGCCAAAGAGGACGGCCATAATGACGACCGCGATCACCGCGACGGGCCGGTCTATGGAAAAGCGGATCGGATCCATGGCACGTGCCCTTCGCTGCGCTGTCTCGTATCTCGGCCCGTATTCGGGCCTGGTGCGTCGGCCCGGCGGCTCAGCCTAGTCGGCCCGGGCGACGGATGTGGTGCGATTTGGGGCTTCGGCGTCTTGACGGCTGCCATCCTGTTGGTCGGTGGCGCCGGTCGGGGCAACCCCAGCCGCACCGCCCGTGGCCGCCTCGCCGCCCGCGCCGGGGGCAAGCGGGGTCGGTGCGATATCTTGACCGGGACGCAGGCGCTCGTTGCCGCGGACCACCACAGCTTCGCCCGGGGCGAGGCCCGAGAGCACTTCAAAGCGGTCACCCAATGCTTGGCCGATCTCAACGGGGCGCGGCTGCGCCTTTCCCTCGGCGGCGACGAACACGCGCCAACCGCCAGGCGCCTGGATGAGCGCGTCCTTTAGCACGGCGGCGACGCTGCGCGGTGCGCTCACGGGGACGTTGAGCGTCACAGATTGACCGACAGCGATACCGGGCGCGGTACTGCTGATCTCAAACCTGACAGGCCGCGTGCGCGTGGACGAAAACTCGGTCGGCAAAACGGCGCGGAGGCGGAGCGAGAGCAGGTTGCCGGTATCGGTGCGCGCCTCGACGGGCGCTTCGGGCCGCAGGGCGTCGACGAAACGGGCGGGCACATTGGCTTCGATCTCGACGGCGCTCGTGTCGAGCAGCGTCGCGATCTCACTTCCGGCGCCGACGAATTGGCCGATTTCAGTGGCGACGGACAGCACGGTCGCGTCGAACGGCGCGCGCACTGTCGCGTTCTCAAGGTCATATGTCGCGCGGCGCAGGGCCGTTTGCGCGGCGACAACCCGGGCGCGCGCCTCAGCTGAGGCACCGAGCGCCTCCTGGAAGTCGCTAAACCGATCTTCGAGCTGCGCTTCGGCGATGGCGGCGTTGGCACGCAGGGTTTCAGCCCGGCGAAACGCCTTTTCTGCCCGATCGAGCCTCGCCTCGACGGTCGCAATCCCAGCTTCGGCCACGTCGACCGCCGCTTCAGCCTCGGCCAGCCCGATCTCGAAGAGCTGCGTATCCATGCGTGCAAGGATGTCGTCCGACTGGACTTGGTCGCCCACACGGAGAGGAACCTCAGCCGCGACGCCGGCCACCCGCGCCGCAACACGGCTTTCCCGGCCGGACACGACTTGACCGAAGACGGCAATCGTTTCGGCTATCTCAGTTTGGATGACCGTATCCGTCACCACGCCCGCCGGGCCGCCCTGCGCGGCGGCTTTTGCGGCGAAGGAGAGGGCGGCGAGACAGGCCAGAATGGTCAGTGCGCTGCGCATTCCCTGCTCCTTGTGATATGGCTTTTGCTGAATAGTGTGCTCTATAGCTAGGGCCGTTGAGACGATCTCCAACCGGGATGCGGTGCGGAACTGCGCGTCTCGGTGCGCTTTTTTTCCCGTATGCCGCGTATTGCGACGCTGCTGCGCGCTTCGCAAGCGCGCTTTTGCTCAGGGCGTGTCGGCGCCCAAGCGCTCCAGTGCGTCGACGGCTGCGCGGATCTCGTCACCGCGGGACAGGAGCGCGCGGGCCGCAGCGAGGCTGCCGGGCTCCGCTGCGACTTGGGCGGGGCGGTCAGGGGCTGGTCCCACGGCCGGCGCGGCCGGTGCTTCGGTGTCGCCCTCGGCCGAAAGCGGCTCTGCCACGGTTGGGCCGTCATCGGGCGGCGTGTCCGTGCTTTGCCGCGCGGCAAGTTGCGCTTGCAGATCTTGCTGTGCGGGCGTGCCATGGGCAGCAATCGCGCCGGCGTCGCCCGAAAGCCAGGCGGCACGTGCGGCGTCGGCGTTGCGCCCGGCTTGGGAGAAGGCGTCGGCCGCGCGGGCGAAACTTCCAAGCGCGGTATGCGCGCGGGCGCGGATCAGGGCGGCGTCCGCGTCATCGCGCCCGGCGAGAAGCGCGAGGGCGCGTGCCGGGTCGCCTGTGTCGAGCAAGGCCGCGGCGGTGGCGAGTGGCGCGTCCAAATCGTCGTCGAGCGGGCGCGTTTCGAGGAGGCTAAGCGCTGCCTCGGGAAACCCAATTCTGCGGAGACGTTCTGCTGCGTCAACAAGGTCGGCGTCGGCGAGAAGCTCGGCGGTCGCCGACGGCGGCTGGAGGAGAGCAAGGCGCGCAAGTCCGGCATCGGATTGCCGGGCGAGCGCGGAGGAAACGGCCCGGGTGAAGGCTATCTCCCAGCGCCTGTCCGCGTCCGGGCGACGCTCCTGCAGCGCGGTGAGGCCGTCGTCGAGCCCGGCGCCTGCAAGCGCGCCGAGGATGCCGGCATCGCGCAAGCGCGCGCCCTCAGGCGTGCCGTCCATCTCGCCTTCGAGCGCGCGGGCGAGCGCGAGATCCTCGTCGGGTGGCGGCGTGCCATTGGCAAGTGCCGCGTCGATGCGCTCCAAAAGCGCTGCAAGACGCTGGTCGGCAGGACTTGGTTGGACGATCGGACTGGGCGGCACGGGGGTTTCGGGTTCTTCGGCAAGGCTTTGCGGCAGAGGCTCAGCCGTGGCAGCGAGGAGCGCGTTGAAGTTGTTTTCGACCGCGCGCGCGGCGCCCGGAAGGCGGGCGCGCAGCAGCCGATCGGCAAGCTCTGGACCAAGATGCAAGCGCATGTGATCGGGTAGCGCGGCGAAGGACGCTTGAACGGCGTCGGCATGGATCGTCGGCGCGGGCAGGCCCGGTGCTTGGCCGAGCATCGCCCAGAGCGCGACGGGCGAGGGGCAACCCTGCAGACCCTCCCACGTGTCGGGGCGGTCCTCGCTTCGCATGTCAACCAAGCGGGCAATGCCCGTCAAAAGCGCCTCGCTGCGCGGCGCGAGGCCGGCCTCGCGGATCAGCTGTGCAGCCTCGACACCAAAGCCGAGGGCGAGATACGCCTCCGCCAAAGCGCGCGCGCCGTTCGGCGACAGGTCTCCCAAAGCCGTGACAAGGCCCGCCCGCAACGTGGGCAGTGCGGCGACGATCTGCTCGGCGGGCCGGTCCTCCATAAAGGCGAAGAGGCGCGGGCGCGGGCAATTGAGAGCTTCCGCCTTGCGCTCATCCGCACTGCCTGGGAGCGGGTCGAAGACGGTGCGCAGATCGAGATTGGGGAGCGCATCCTCGTCAAACGCCGGGGTGTCTCGTACCTCATCGGTTAGGTCAATAAGACCGGCTTCGGCCGCGCGCCGGAGATCGGCATCGAGCGCTGCGGCGAGCGCTTCTGCAGGGTCATCGGAGGGATCTAGGTCTGTGCTGGGCGGCGCTTCGGTGCGCGCATCGGCCGGCCGGGGCGCAGGCTCCGCGCCGTTTGGCGTATTTTCGGAACTGGGGTTGGGCGTTGGGGGCTCGAGCGCGAAAGGGCTTGGTGCAAAGGGGCCGAGCCCGCTCGGCACACGGGCGGCCTCTGCGAGAAGGCCGGTCGGGAGGGCCGGGGGGAGGGCTGTGTCGGGCGCAGAGCCTTGGGCAGGGGCATCGCTCGTCTCGGCGGTTTCGGGCGCGTCCCTGACGTCGATGACCACGACGTTCGCCCGCGTCTGGAAGATATCTACGTCGCAAGGGCAGTTGAGGTCGAGCACGAGCGCGCCGTTTTCGGGATCCGTCCCCGCGGCGGCGATACGGTCCCGCGGGATCAGCTCGAAGACACGCGACGTGTCGAGTGCAGCTTCAGGGCTGAAGGTGATGCGCAGTTCGCCGTCGGCCTGGCGGCTGTCCCACGCGGTCTCCCGCGGAAAGACCAGAGCGAGCCGACTGAAATCCGCGTGTTCGCCGGATTGCACGGTGACAGTCTGCGCGGCGGCACGGTTTGGCAAGGCCGCGAGGCATAGGCACAGCGCAGCGAGATGGAGAAGAAGGCGAGCCACGGGTCGCACGGCGCCCTTACGCGGCCTCGAACTGCTTGACGCCCTTTAAGGCCTCTTCCAGGTCGGAGTAGGTTGGACGGATGTGGCTCGGAGTATTTTGCCGGCCAACCTCAATGCAGATATTGGTCGCGTGGTTGTGCAGGTTTGCGACAAGAACCTCACGAATGAGCTCGTAGAAGCCCGAATCTTCTTCGGTCAGCGTCTTTATGCGGCTCGCAAACGGGCCCACGATGCCGTAGGCGAGAAAAACGCCGAGAAACGTCCCGACGAGCGCGCCGCCGATGAGCTTGCCGAGGACTTCCGGCGGCTGGTCGATCGAGCCCATGGTCTTGATCACGCCGAGCACGGCCGCGACGATCCCGAGGGCGGGAAGCCCGTCGGCCATGGTTTGCAGCGCGTGGCTTGAATGCATTGCGTGGTGGCGGTTTGCCTCCATGCGCTTGTCGAGCAGTTCCTCGACCTGGTGGGGGTCGTCGAAATTCATCGACGCGGAGCGGAGTGTATCGCAGATGAGGTCGATCGCCTCATGGTCGGTCAAGATCTTAGGATAGCGCTGGAAGATTGCGGACTCCTTCGGCGCTTCTATGTGTTCTTCGAGGGCAACCGCATTTTGCCGGGCGAGGCGAATGAGCTCGAAGAGCAGGCAGAGCAGGTCGCGGTAATCCTCGGGCTTCCACTTTGGGCCCTTAAAGACCTTCCCCATGTCCTTGATGGCGTGCTTGATGGACGGCACGTCGTTCGAGATGATAAACGCACCGATCGCGGCGCCGCCGATCATCGTAAGCTCGTACGGCAGAGCTTTGACGATAATGCCGAACTTGCCGCCGGCGAGCATGTAGCCGCCGAACACCATGACGAAGACAACGACAATCCCGATCAGACCGAACATGTGACGGGTGCCTCCCCTCTGCCAAAACCCTCGACCCGCGGGTAGGGTACGCACAGAGGGGTTAATCCCGGGTTGCCTTTTGACCCGACTTTGCCTTGCGAATGCGTGAAGACAGGGCCTTGCTCGGGGTCGCGGGCAGGTATTGCGTCGTCGAGCGTTGCGGTCTCTGCCACTCTTCGCGGTCGATCGAGACGCGGTTTACTCCACAGGTACCCTCAGATTGCGGCCGGCAAGGACGAGGCTGACGGAGTAGGCGGTCTCGGGCGGGAGGCCGGCAAGAATTTCGGCGGCGGCGGCGGGGCTCATTTGGCCGAGAAACCCCGCGGCAAAGGCCGGATCCATCGTGGCAAAGAGCGCGGCCGCATCTTTCGGCTTCATCGTTTCGTACATGCGCGTCAACCGGTCGAGATCGGCCTGGGCCGCCCCGTCGGCAAGGGCGAGCGTCTCGCGCAGCGCGGCTTCAGCGGCCTCGAACGCGGCGATGCCGTCGCGCAGCTCCTCTTCGGCCAGGTCCAGCGCATGCTGGCGTTCATCCAGGATCGCTGCGCGCGCGTCGAGCGCTGCTTTGCGCTCCAGGAGGGCCGCAATCAGCGCGTCGGGTTCTGCGGTTGGTCCGGCTGTGCCACCGGCATCCATCCCCGTCCCGGAGGGCGCGGTCTGTGCCCAGGCCGCGCGTTGGGTCCACCCTTCAGTCAGGTTGCTGCCGAGGCTCTCGGCGACGCGGATGAGCGCGGAAATCAAAAAGAAGGTGGCGATGAGCGTGAGCCCTCGACCTTTGGCGCGGAACGACCAACGGCGCTTCGCCTTGGAGCTGCCCGTGCCGGCGGGCGCGCCCCGTTGCTGCCGCATCGGCCAGATCATGCGGCGTCCTCTTGTGCCACGCCGGAGCTCTGACGTCGCCGGCGGCGCAGGCTGCGTGGCGCATCAGATCGCCCAGAAACGTTGCCGCCATCGCCGTGCGCAGAGGCCATGGTCAGCTCCAACTGGCGCGCAGTGTCTTCGGCGCGTTGCGTTGTCGCCTCGAGCTTGGCGGATGCCTCTGCGGCGGTCTTGCGCGCGTCCTCCAGCGCTTTCTTGAGGTCGTCGACCTGGACAGACAAGACGGCAACGGCCCCGCCAACACCTTGTTCAAGATCGGTAAATTTAGTCAACCGCCGCGAGAGAACACGGCAGTAGAGCCCGGCGCCGAAAGCGGCGAACAGAAGAAGAATATCGGCAATCAGATCCATAGGCGTGGCCCTCAACTCAGAACGAATTCCATGATGAGCAGGTCGCGCACGCTGCCTTCGGGCGTGACGAGCTGCACTCGGCGTAGCATCTGCGCGCGCAAGCGCACCAACGCGGACGGCGTCTCGAACTCGGCGACCGGGACCGCCCGGAGATAGCCGTTGAGCGTGTCCACAAGCCGCGGCATCACGGCCCGCACCTCCGCCTCGCGACCCGGGACGACCTCGACCTCCGCGCGAAATCGCAGGTGCCGCCCCTGTCCTGCGTTGCCGAGGGAGACAACCATGGGCTCGAGCGGCACGAAGGAAACGGCCTCTGTGATCTCGGTGGGCGCCGGCGCAATCTCGGCCACTTCGTCGCTCGGGCTGCCAAAAGGTAGGAGCCCCGAATAGGCCACAAAAAACCCGCCGCCACCGAGAAGGGCGGCAAGCAACAGACCCAGCACGATCGGCAACTTGGAACTGCCTTTCGGCGAAGCTGCATCCTCTGCACCGCTTGGTTCAGTGACGGCCATATCGGCTCTCCCCTGCGCGTGTCGACGACTCAGACTTAATCGGCTGGGGCTAACCGAATCTTAAGCGCCATGGGAGATCGAGACGCTGTCTCAGAAGAGACGGTGGCACAGAGGAGAGGCGCCGATGCAGAACGTCGTCAGCACTTGGCAGGGGCTCGATGCGCGGCGCCGTCTGACCGTTTTGGCGGCCACGGCGGCCGTATTCGTGGCGGTCTTGCTCCTCTCCCGCATGGCGATGCAACCGCGTCTGTCGCTTCTCTATGCCGGCTTGGAGCCAGCTGCCGCTTCTGACGTAATCGCCGCGCTCGACCAACGCGGTGTGGCCTATGATGTGCGCGGCGACGCGATCTATGCTGCCGATGCGGCGCGGGATCAGCTCCGGATCGCGCTCGCAGGCGAAGGGCTACCTGCCAACGGAGCGACGGGCTATGAGCTTCTCGACGGGCTTTCCGGCTTTGGCACGACCTCGCAAATGTTCGATGCGGCTTATTGGCGGGCAAAGGAGGGCGAATTAGCGCGGACGATTATGGCCAGCCCGCAGGTTCGAGCGGCGCGCGTCCATATCGCAAACCCGGCCAATCAGCCCTTCCGCCGCGATGCCGCGCCGACGGCTTCCGTCTTCGTCACGCCTGCCGCGGCAAGCCTGACCGCGCAGCAGGCACAGGCGCTAAAGTTTCTGGTGGCCTCCGCCGTGACGCGGCTCACGCCCGAAGCGGTGTCTGTGATCGACAGCGCAACTGGCACCGTCATCGATGGACAACAGCAGCGCGACATCGCCACCGCCGAGGCAGAACGGGCGACCGAGCTCCAGCTTTCGGTAGAGCGCCTGCTCGAAGCACGGGTTGGGCCAGGGCGCGCGGTTGTCGAGGTGCGGATCGAGCCGCAGACGGACCGCGAACAGATCCTTGAACGGCGGATCGACCCCGAGGGCCGCGTTCCGATCTCCTCGGAGATCGAGGAAAGCACGTCGACCTCAGAAGGGAGCGCTGCGGGGGCTGTAACGGTTGCCTCAGACTTGCCCGATGGCGATGCGGGCGCCGAAAGCGGACAGCAGAGCAGTCAGAGCACGCAGACGCGTGAGCGCACGAATTTCGAGGTGTCTGAGACGAGCCGTGAGATTCTGCGCGAGCCCGGTGGGATCCGGCGGCTGACGGTTGCGGTATTGGTCGACGGGACGATGGAGGTCCAGGCCGATGGCAACGAAGTCTGGGTCCCGCGACCGGAGGAAGAGCTCGCCGACATGCGCGAGCTCGTGGCCTCCGCCGTTGGCTTTGACGAGGCGCGCGGAGATCAGATTACGATCAAATCACTGGCTTTCGAGCCGCTTCCGACCGCGGACACCGGGACCGCGGCCGCGCAGGGGCTCGCGCTCGATCCGATGCAATTGGCGCAACTCGGTGTGCTTGCGGCTGTGGCGCTCGCGCTTGGTCTCGGCGTTGTTCGCCCGATCCTGACAAGCGCGCCCGGACCGCCCGCAGGGCTGCCCGCCCCAGCGGCTGGCGTTCCGTCGCCCGCAGGCGTGTTGCCGATCGAAACGCCTGAACTGCCCGGTGGCGCGCTCACCGGCGAGATCGACGACGGCGGGTTTTCCGGGCCGCAGATCAATACGGTGGGCGATTTCGACATGGGTTTCGGCGACGGGGGCGACCTGCCCGCCCTGCCCAACCTTGATGCCGACCCCGTTACGCGTCTGAAGGGCCTTATCGAAGAGCGCCAGGACGAGACGATGGAAGTGCTGCGCGGTTGGATGGGCGAAGGCAAGGAGCGCGCATGATGTCACGTCCCTTTGTGCTCGAGGATTTCGACCGAAACGCCGCGCCCGCCTTTGCCGCGCCGGCCGGCACGCCCGTTTCCGCGCCCGGAGCGGGCCCAGATTTGGAGGAAGAGCGCCTTGCTTCCTACGAAAAGGGCTATAGCGCAGGGTGGGACGATGCGACCAACGCCCTCTCCGAAGAGCAATCGCGCATTTCGACCGACCTTGCGCGGCATTTGCAGGAGCTGTCATTTACCTATCATGAGGCCCATGCAGCGCTGCAGCAAGAGATCGCCGACGTCGTCCGCGGGCTCGTCACCAAGGTGCTCGCGCCTGCTGCGCACCCGTCTCTGGGGGAGCTTCTCCTCGCCCGGGTGAACGACCTCGCCAGTCAGGCGCAAGCGCCTGTTGAGATCTTGATCGCGCCCGAGAACGTGGCCCGTGTCGAGGCGCTTGTCTCGGCCGCCCACGGCCCGCCGCTGCGCCTTGTGGCCGAGCCCTCGCTCGGCGCGGGCCAAGCGTTCCTGCGCTTTGGAACGTCGGAGGAAAAGTTCGACCTCGACACGGTCCTGACCGAGATGACCCAGGCCGTCGATCATTACTTCGAGAGCGCCGGGCCGGCCGAGACACTAGACGCGGAGGCGCGCCATGGCTGAGGAGACAACATTCGCCGCGAGCGCGAGCCCGTTTACGCAAGTCCCCGTCGAGGTGATCGTTTGCGTCGGCAAAGCGCGGCCCAAGGTGCGCGATCTGCTCAAGCTCGGCCCCGGCGGGGTGCTCTCGCTCGACAGCCGGGTAGAGGACCCGGTCGAGCTCTATGTTGGCGACCGTCTCATCGCGCGGGGCGAACTCGTCGAGGCCGAGGGCGCCCCCGACGGCCAACTCGCGGTGCGCCTGACTGAGGTCGTGGCCTCCGAAGATGCGGTGTGATTGCCGCGATGGACCTGTGGCCGAGGGCTGGCGACGGAGGCCGAGCGTCTAACCGGGGCAGCCTCCGTGCGACAGCGACGCATGCGGGGGCGCGTCCACGGTCCGGTCTTTGGGTGCTTGCGGCTGCGCTCGGGGCGCTCCTCATCGCCGCGCCCGCCACCGCGCAAGACATCTCGATCTCGCTGGGCGACGATGGGTCGCTAACGGGCGTCACGCTTCAGCTGCTGCTGGCGATTACGCTGCTTAGCCTCGTGCCGGGCCTCGCGATTATGGTGACGTGCTTTCCCTTTATCGTCACGGTCTTGTCGATCCTGCGCATGGCAATCGGGCTCCAGCAATCGCCGCCCAACATGCTGATCGTGACGCTCGCGCTCTTTCTGACCTATTTCGTGATGGACCCGGTCCTCAGCGAGGCGTGGTCAACCGGCATCCGGCCGCTGCTCGACGAAGAGGTTGACCTGCCCACGGCCTTCGAGCGCACGATGGCGCCCTTTCGCCTCTTTATGGCGGCGCGCATCGATCCCCACACCTTCGTGACGCTGCAAGACCTGCGCCCGGAAACCGTCCCCGAGAGCGGCGCGATGGCGGATGCAGCGCTTTCGGTTCTCATCCCGTCGTTTCTCTTGAGTGAGATAGAGCGGGCCTTCGAAATCGGCTTTCTGATCTTCATGCCGTTCCTGATTATCGACCTCGTGGTCGCGGCCGTCCTGATGTCGATGGGCATGATGATGGTGCCACCCGCGCTGGTCTCCCTGCCCTTCAAGCTCGCATTCTTTGTCGTTGCAGACGGTTGGAGCCTGATTTCCGAAGCCTTGGTCCGCGGTTATCTGACCTGATCCCCGGCGCCGGACCGTCCGCACATTTGGCTCGATCGCACGCGTTCCTGACGAAGGAGCCGGCGTAGGAGAGCGGCGGAGGGCAAGCCAGAGAACACGACGCGACCAACGACGAAGGCCGGTGTGCCTTGCAGACCGAGCTGCCAGGCAACCGCATCGGTCCTCCGCAGCTGATCGTCGATGGCCGGGTCCTCAAGCCCCGCAACGACCGGGCCGGGCGCAATGCCAAGCGCTGCCGCGGCCGCGGTTGCACCCACCTGAGAGGGGCGCGGGCGGAGCGCCATCAGCGTATCGTGGACGGTACCCGCTGGCGCGTAGCGCGCGGCAGCGAGGCCGATCCGCGCGGCAAAGTCCGAACGCGGGCCCAGGACAGGCCATTCGTGCCACGTGATCGCCAACGGCGCTGCGATGCCCGCCATCAGCGGGCCGACGCGTGGGCAAAGCGGACAGAAATAATCCGAAAAAACAGCAACCTTTAGGCCCGGCCCCGCCGCGCGAAAGAGCGCTTGGCACAAGGCGGCTGGGCCAAGGGGCGTCCGCGCGTCCGCGGTGCTCGGCTCCAAACCGATGCTGAGAACGCTTGCCGCGGATATGCCGCCGCGGACGCCGAGCCGTTCAAAGCCTGGCGCGCTCCGGATCGGCGTTGTCTCGGGCGCGGCACGGTGCTGCCGCCAGGCCGCGACCCCGGTGACGGCGGTAAGCCCGAGCGCGCCCGCGCCAAGCAGGACCTGGCGGCGGTGGCTCAAAGCGCTGTCCGCGCCCGCTTGCTCGGGCCTTGAGCCTTTCGGTGGCGGCGCTTCAGACAGGGGGCGCAATGGGCGGCGCTCGCCGCACCCGCGCTGCGCGCTCGGAGGCCGATTTAAGCTGACCGCAGGCGGCCATGATGTCCTCGCCGCGCGGTGTGCGAATGGGAGACGCGTAGCCCGCTTTGTAGATGATGTCGGCAAACGCCTCGATCCGCTCCCAATCCGAGCGGGCATAGGGCGCGCCGGGCCATTCGTTGAACGGAATAAGGTTAATCTTGGCCGGAATGCCCTCGATCAGCTTGACCAGACGTTTGGCATCGGCGTCGCTGTCATTGACACCCTTCAGCATGACATACTCAAAGGTGATCCGTTCCGAGTTCGACAGGCGCGGATAGGCGCGCAGGGCCTCCAGCAGATCGGCAATCGGCCACTTTTTGTTGATCGGCACCAAACGATCCCGCACGGGATCGGTCGTGGCGTGGAATGACACGGCGAGAAGGCAACCGATTTCCTCGGCGCAGCGCGCGATCTCGGGGACGACGCCGGAGGTCGACAGCGTGATCCGCCGGCGCGAGAGCGAGAGCCCCTCGCCATCCATCACAATCCGCATCGCGTCGCGCACCGCGTCGAAGTTGTAGAGCGGCTCGCCCATGCCCATCAGCACGATGTTCGACAGCAGGCGCGTCTCATCCTTGGGAGCGCGCCCTAGCTCCGGCCATTCGCCGAGGTCGTCGCGCGCGAGCATGACCTGGCCGACGATTTCGCCCGCCGTCAGATTGCGCACGAGCCGCTGCGTCCCGGTATGGCAAAACGAGCACGTGAGCGTGCAGCCTACCTGCGAAGAAATACACAACGTGCCGCGCCCGGCCTCGGGAATATAGACGGTCTCTACCTCAGGCCCGCCCGCAATGCGCACGAGGTACTTTCGCGTGCCGTCGGCGCTCACCTGCTTTGAGACGATCTCAGGCACCTCGATGACGAAATTCCGATCGAGCTCGGCACGATAGGCCTTGCCGAGATTGGTCATCACGTCAAACGAGCGGGCGCCCTTCTCATAGATCCACTGCCAGACTTGGCCGACCCGCATCTTGGCCTGCTTCTCCGGCGTGCCCGCGGCCAGGAGCACGTCGCGCAACGCCGCGCGCGTCAGCCCCACCAGGTTGAGCTTGCCGTCGTCCCGCACTGGCGCCTTGCGCGGCAGGGTCAAAAGATCCTGCGCGAGGGGCGCGGCGTTACCGGCCTGATGCGGGATGGGGGCGTTCATCGGTCTCTCCGAACGTACCTGTCGATTCCGACGTCATATAGTATTGGGCGCCCCAAGCCAAAACGCATCGGAGCACGCCCGGCGCGCGGATGGCGCGCCCCGTGGCGCGCGGCTAGTTCGTGCAGCGCTGCTCGGCATCGCTCATCGCGGCGGTAAAGCCCATGAGCGAGAAGGTGTCTGCCGTTTGCGTCCCACGCGAGGAGACCGCCGTCACCGTGGCCTCTGCGCCCGCTTTCATCGCCTCGACGATGCGCGCGTCGTCTTCGGGCGAGGCGGGCCAGGCCCACTCGCCATCGGTGAACAGCTGATACTCGGCGCCGCCAATCTCGACCGTAGCGGTCGATCCGTTGGCAAAGGGGTATCCGCCGGTGAAGGACACCTCGCCGGCGGCCTCGCCGCCCGGGCGGAACGTCACGAAAAGAAGGATGTCGCCCCGCCGGACCGAAACAACCTGCCCATCCCGCGTGTTCACGGTCTGCTTTGGCGCCGAAACGCCCCAGCACTCCTTTGGGTTCTCTTCGACAAAGACCGACCAATCGGTGTTTGCCGCGACGCGGTTGGTCGATTGTTCCTGGGCCGGGGCCATGGCCGGCGCAGCCACAACGATAGTGGCCACCAAGCCCGCCCAGACGCGGGCCATTGTGAAAGTTTGGTACACCTGAGCCTTGTCGCTCATCTGTCTGATGCCTCCAGCTATCTCTGCCTCAGGTTCGCATTTGCCCGCCGGCAGCGCGCCGGTCTCGTTGCGCCGAGATGCCCAGAGCGGGTCGGGCGTCGGCGGGGGCGGGTGCAACCTCTGGCTCGGGAAATAGCGTAAATCCGACGGGGGCGAAAACCAAAACTCGCGGTTTCGCGCCTCACCCCTTTTTGAACCATGCGACACGTGCTGTGGTGCTGTGGGGCAGGGTCAGGCAAAACGCTCGGCGCCATAGCCTTGGAGGTAGAGCAAGGCGGTGAGGTCGCCGTGATTGATCCGAAGATCGCATTCCGCGGCGACGGCGGGCTTGGCGTGGAGCGCGACGCCCATGCCGGCGCGACCAAGCATGCCCAGGTCGTTGGCCCCGTCGCCGACGGCCAGTGCATCTGAGGGCTCTATTCCGAGTGCGCGGGTCGCATCCATCAGCGCGTCGACCTTGGCCGCGCGTCCCAGGATCGGCTCACGTACCTTGCCAGTGAGGTGCCCATCCTTCGCCTCTAGGATGTTGGCCTGGTGCCGGTCGAACCCGATGCGCGCGGCAACGACGGAGGAAAAGGCGGTGAACCCGCCCGAGACGAGAAGCGTCGTTGCGCCGCCCGCCTTCATGGTGCGCAAGAGCGCCCGCCCGCCCGGGGCTTCGGTTATGCGGGTTGCGAGGACATCGTCGATGACGGACACCTCCAGCCCCTTGAGGAGCGCAACGCGCGCGCGAAGGGCCGCCTCGAAGTCAAGCTCGCCGTTCATCGCCCGCGCAGTGATCTCCTTCACCCGCGCGCCAATACCGGCGACCTCCGCGAGCTCGTCGATGCATTCCTGCGCGATCATCGTGCTGTCCATGTCGGCAATCAGGAGGCGCTTTTGCCGGTTTGCCGCGGGAACGATGCAAAGGTCGATCCCTTCGCGCTGCAGGACTTCCCACATGTGCCAGCGGTTCCCAGGGATCGCTTCGAGGGCCAACTCGGCGGCTGTACCCGGCGCAAGCCAGCGCGCCTCTGACCCGGCCCAAGCCGTGCGCAGCGCAGTGAGTGCATCAGGGTCGAGCGGGCGGTGTTTTGGGTCGGCGATCAGAACGGCGACGTACATAGGTGTCTCCTCCCGCATTACGGCGGTGCAGTGAGTCGGCCGGCCGGGCCGTCTCCGATATGCGAGGCCGTTGAGCGGTCACTTGCCGGTCGCGTCAAGACCGGTGATCCGGCGTATCCGGCGCGGGGGTCTCACGCGGATAAGGCGCGCGCAAGCCATGCCGCCCAAGATCATGTGCTGCACGACGTCCCGAGGTGACCACACGCGGTCGGACCGTATTCCTCTCCAACACTTTCAAAACATTTTTAAAAAGCACGCTTGTCCGCGCCACAGTGACGATTGGCGGCGGTGTCGTCTCGCCTTACGACCGCCCAACTTCAACAGCAATGCGTGCGTTGTTCATAGCGTAAAGCTTTGATTTGAAACGCCGTCTGCCGTTCTTCGTCCGCAATGCGAACACATCAGTGCCACCATGTTTTCCCATGTTCGACGGACGCAGGCCCTTTGCAGGACGCGATTGTAACCAGGAGGTGCCCCATGCCTGACATATTTTGGTCCGATTTTAGAATGCCCGACGGCACAGTGCCGGGACCCGACGATGTGGTCGTCGTTCACTCCGGCGACCGCTTGATTTTTGACGAAGCGGCGAGCCCCGTCACGATCCAGGGCCTGGTCATTTACGGCGAGTTTACCGTCGAGGAGACCGACGCGCCGCTGGAATTGACGACCGATTGGGCGATTGCCGCGGATGGCGGCGCCTTTCAGATCGGAACCGCTGACACGCCGTTTGAAGGCAAGTTCGATCTGATCCTTGCGGGCAAGGACAACACCAACGACGTCGATCTGATGGATTACCCGGATATGGGCGTCCATGCCGGGCACTCGGGCCATATGAGCGGGCACACCCACAGCATCGAGAACAACAATGCCTTCCTCATGGCGATGGGAGAGGGGGCGCGGATCGAGGTCCACACCGACGACGCCGATAAGACGACATGGACCCAGTTGAACCGCACCGCCGAGGCCGGTTCGACAGAGCTGCGTCTCGCCGAAGCGACGGGTTGGGAGGTCGGCGACCGGATCGCCGTCGCCTCCACCGACTTTGACCTTGACCAGGCCGAGGAATTTACCGTGCTCGCCGTCTCGGGCAACGGCAGGACCATCACGCTCGATGCGCCCTTACAGTATATGCATTATGGGTCGGTCGATCACTACGATGATCCGGATGGCGATCATCACATGCTTGATATGCGGGCGGAGGTCTCCCTCCTTAGCCGCGATGTGACGATCCGTGGCGATATCGACTACGACCCGGACGTGCCGCTCAACGAGCAAGATGACCAATATGGTGGCCACACGATGGTGCACCACGGTGGCGAGCTTTACCTCTCTGGGGTCGAGCTGGCCTATATGGGGCAGGCGGGCATCCTCGGGCGCTACCCCGTGCATTGGCACGAGGCGGACGATGTCACCGGGCAGTACGTCGAGAACAGCTCAATTCATCACAGCTTCAACAAGGGGATCACGGTCCACAACACCCAAGGCGCGCTGGTGGCCTCGAACGTCGTCTACGAGACGATCAGCCACAATTATTATCTCGAAGAGAGAAACACATACGACAACGTGCTCGACGGCAATCTCGGCATGAACGCGCGCGATGTGGGCCGCTTTGGCGAGGTCCGCGGTGCAAACGACGACGAGCCGTCGAATTTCTATTCGCCAAATGGCGACAACACATGGACGGGAAACCACGCGGCGGGATCGGAAGACAAGGGCTTTTACTTCCAGCTGCGCCAACCCGAAACGCGCGACTTTGGCACGTTTGAGGGCAACACCGCGCACTCGCAGGCAGACCGAAGCTTTTACCTCAACCACGCCAATCTAATACAAGACATGAACCCCGAAGGCTCCGCCGAGGCGCCGCAAAGGGTTAGCCCTTGGACGGTCGAAGACCTCACAGTCTTTAAATCCAACGGCGTCTATGTGCGCGGGGTCGAGGGGACGTTCACCGACTCGGCCTTTGCCGAAATGCACACCAACGCCCGCTTTCGCCTGAACCAAACGATCGAAGACAGTCTGATCGTCGGGCGCACGGACAATGTGGGCACGCCAGAAACAGCGCAGGAAATCGCCGCGGGCAGGTCGCTGCCTCGGGACGGCGTATTTCAGGGCTTTCAGCTCTACGATGGCCCCGCTGCCCTCAAAAACGTGCACTTCGACGGGTTTGCCGCGGAGGACGAGGCAATTGGGCTCTCGAATGCCATCCACAAGACCGCATCCTTCGCCGTCGAAGGCGTAACATTTGGCGACGACGTCGATCCGCTTGGCATGGTGAACATCTCTGGCGGCGGCAACAGCATCGGCAACGATAGCTGGTCGCGCGGCATAGAAGATGTCGACGGAAGCCTTACTGGCACGCCAGGCGCCATGATTTATCAGTACAGTAGCGACCGCGACGGCTCGCGCGTCTTCAATGCAGGCGAGAACTACGAGATCGTCGAGGAGTGGGGCGCGATTGTGACCTACGGTCAGGCCAGCGGGACGCTGCGCCTGAGCGAGCGCGCCACGCCCGAGACCAACGACGGCAGAGACGATGACACTCCGATCCGCGGGCTATCGGTGACTCGATCCGACGGGGAGTCGGCCAGTGGTGTGCGCAACCAGATGCCCGTGTTCTCGGAGTATACCTACACGTTCGACTTCGACAGCATCGAGCCTCAGTTTCGGCTCTACTTGCATGACATGACGTGGGGCGATGCGATAACGGTCAACCTCGGACCCGTGCCTGCGACCTCATCTTTCCTCGTCGACGATCCCTATTCCGACGCCTCTTGGACCGCGCGCGAAGTGTCGTCGCTTGCGATGCTCGAAGCCTCGCCCGACACGGCCGTCTACCGCGCGCCGGACGGAACGGCCACGATTAAGCTCGTCGCTGAAATGGCCCATGGCTATCTCTGGCCGCAGCATGGCGCTGCGAGCAACAATGGCCTGCATTCCGGGGTGACCGTGCTGGTCGACACGGAGGCCGATCTGGATCTCGGGGCGCTCGTTTTTGACGACCCCGCGCCGGGCGACACCTTGCCGCCGCCGCCCTATACCGACCCGCCCGCCGATCCGGATCCGGTGCCCGTAAACACCGCCCCCGAGGCCGAAGACGACGCCGTTGACCTTGCCCATGGCGGGATGGCGATGGTCGATGTGCTGGCCAACGACACCGACGCCGATGGCGATGCCCTGACGATCACAAGTGTCGATGCATCGGATGGTCTGAGCGCGATGATCCACGGTGGCCAGGTCCACGTCATGGCCGATCCCGGGTTTCAGGGCGCTGGAACCGTGTCCTACGAGATCGCCGACGGAAATGGCGGTGTCGCGAGCGCCGATATTGCCGTGACGGTTGCCGCCCCGCCCGCGGACCCGGAGCCAGAGCTTGTCCAGATCGGCGAAGTCCATGCGCTGCAGCTTTCCTCCACCGCGCAAACGCTCACATTCCAAAGCACTTATGACGACCCGATCGTCATCGCCAAGGTCGCAAGCTTCAACGGCGACCAACCGGTTAACGTGCGGCTCTTGGATGTCGGGCCCGACGGCGTGACGCTGGTGCTCGAAGAGCCCGATTACGAAGATGGTTGGCACATGCGGGAGGACGTGACGGTGTTTGTCATGGAGGCCGGCACCCACGAATTGGCCGATGGCACGCGGATCGAAGCGGGCAAGCTCGCAAGCAACGCCGTTGCGACCGCATGGAACGATATCAGCGAGTTCGAGAGCGTCGACTTCGAAAGCGATTTCGATGAGACGCCCACCGTCCTTAGCCAGGTCCAGACCCGCAACGAGGACAGTTTTGTGGTGACACGCCAGGCTGAGTCCAATTCGGAGGGTTTCCGGGTCGCCATGCAGGAGGAAGAGGCATCGAAGTACTCCGGCAGGGAGGCCGAGACAATCGGATGGATTGCGGTGGAGCGCGGGACGGCAGACGCCAGCGGGCTCGCGTTTGAAGCCGGACAGGCCGCGGCTCGGATCGATCACGAAATCGGCAGCCACACATACGACGCCGAGATGGACGACGGTCCACTCCTTTTGGCCGGTATCTCGAGCTACTACGGGAACAACACCGCCGTGCTGCGCGTGACCTCGTCCGACAACGCCGGCTTCAGCGCCTTCGTGCAGGAAGAACAGAGCCTCGACGCGGAGGTCTGGCACATGGAGGAGACGGTCGATTTTATCGGGTTTAGTACCGCAGGCGCGATCATGGGGTATGACACGAACGTGATCCTCCCATCGGTCTAGCTCGCCTTGCCAAATGGGGCTCGGGCGCCGGTTTCTCGGGGCTCAAACTGGTATGTGCACCGGAGACCAGTTTGGCCCGAGTTCTGGTGTGGGACGCGGCTAGGGCGCCCGTTGGACCGCTCATCTTGGCCTTCTGCGCCCCAAACGGACGCAAGCCCACCAACCATCGGTTTCTTCTCGACAGATTTTTCTCGATTGCGAGCGCGGGAACATCTTGGCGCGATTGACCCCAAGACGTGAAAAGGGGGCGCGCGTCGGTCGTTCGTTGAGGCGCTGGACACGCGCCGAACTTTTCGAACGCGTTCCAGCGGCAATGGCGGAGGGCGGGATTGTTTTGAGCTCCCTGCGGATGCTCGACAGCACCGCGGTTCGCGCCCAGCCTCCTCTGGTACCACGGGTTTTCAACAGGACACAAGCACACCGTTCGGCGGGCTTCGTCGGGGCGCTCGCCAAACGCGATGGCATTGAGGAGACCACATTAATACGGCGTGGCTTGCCGGACAGTCGCCCGAGATGGGTGCCCGGCCTTCGGGCTCGGCTAAGCGAGTTCGGCGACGATGTCCTCCACCGTCACCTGGCGGCAATACCCGCGAATGGCCTGGAGCGATGCTGTGTGTCTCGCATCCGTGAAGGTGGCGCACGCATCGGTCACTTGGGTGACAAGATAGCCATGGTCGCACGCGTCCCGGATGGCGCTCTCGACGCATTGATCGGTAAGCACGCCGGAAATCACCAATTGCTGCACGCCGAGATTGCGCAGGACATAGTCGATAGTTGTGGACACGAAGACGCTAGACGAGGTCTTTGGCAGCACGATCTCGTCCTCGTCCGGTGCAATGTCATCGACAACACGGCCGTCCCAAGATCCCTTTGGCACGTTGAAGCCCGTGATCTTGTAGTCGAGGCTTCGGTCGCGCCCATCCCGGGTGAGGCTTTCGATCGTCGTATAAAGCACTTCGATGCCCGCATTGCGGCACGTGTGCTGCAGGTGCCTCATGCGCGGCAGGACCTCATTGTGGAGGCGGACGAGAAAAGGAGCCTTCTTTTCGGCGATTTCATCCTCCGACATCATCGCCCACTCGGCCCCATCCCGATGGCAGCAGAAATTTTGCACGTCGACGAAAAGAAGGGCCGACCGTTGCGGCACAAGTGGGATGTCGCGCGAGGTGGTCGAGAGAAAAAGGTCGGTCATGACGGCTCCACGTTTCTGAGGGCGGCATACAGGATGTCGCCCAAGCGGAACACACCCTCCTTGTTTGGTAGATGGTCGTTGCCCAGTTCGGTGCGTACATCGGTACGGCGTAGCGGCGCGGCAGGGACGGGGATCGCGTTGCATTGCCCGCCACTTGTTCACAAGGTGCGAGAGTTTGGCACAGAGGGGATCCACATGAGCTTCAAGCTGTCTGTTGCGTGCACAAGTGATTTCTCCAGCCTGTTCGCGGCAAAGGTTTCCTGACCTCCACGCTTGATCAGAAGGTCAAGACCGGCGTCGGCTGGACCCTGACGAACGTCCAGATCACTTGCTTCGACACGATTTCGGACAGCCCCTATGGCGCGCTTGGGGATCTCGTTCTTCGGCCGGATCCTGCGTCCCGCGTCGAGGCGGCGCTCCCCGACGACACCACACTCTCTTTCTTGCTCGGGGACATATAGGATATCGACGGCGCACCGTGGGAGTGTTGCACGCGGAGCATTCTAAAGGCGGCTCTGTCGGAGTTGGAACGGACGAGTGGATTGACTCTGCGCGCCAGTTTCGAACACGAATTCATGCTGCCTGGGGGGCGGGGTACGCGGGGCTTCACGCTCGACGGGGTCGCGGAGCGCGCGCGGTTCGCGGAGGCTCTTTTCGAAGCGCTGAGTGGCGCGGGCATGAGGCCAGACGGGTTCTTTCGGGAGTTTGGCCCCGACCAGATGGAGATCACGTTGCCGCCGCAGGTTGCGCTACGCGCCGCCGATGAAGCGGTAATCCTGCGCGAGGTGACGCGCGCGACGGCGGCCGCAATGCATCTTCGGGCGACGTTCTGTCCGCTCTATGCTCCGGACGTGGTGGGCAACGGCGTGCACATTCACCTCAGTCTATGGACGAAGGAGGGCACTCCGGTCATGCATGATCCTGCCGGACAGGACGGGCTGTCCGACGCTGCCTCGGCATTTATCGCGGGGATCCTGCGGCATATCGACGGTGCGCTCGCGCTGACGGCGGCGAGCGTCTTGTCCTACGCGCGCCTGGTGCCCCACCGGTGGAGTGCGGCCTTCAACAATCTGGGCGCGCAAGATCGCGAAGCAGGCGTCCGGATATGCCCTGTCATGGCGCCGGAGCCCGAGGCGCGCGCGCGGCAATTCAACGTCGAGTATCGCTCGGCGGATGCTGCGGCCAGTCCTTATCTCGCGCTCGCCGCGCTTGTCGTCGCGGGCACAAATGGGTTGCGGGATGGGATCAGGGCGCCGCGGGCAACGACAGAAGCCCTGAGCCTGCTCGATCCGGACACTCTGGCCAAACGCGGGCTACATCGCCTTGCGGCCGATCTCGGCATGGCGCTTGATGCGCTTGAGGCCGATCGTGGGCTGCGCGTTGGGTTTCCAGGGCGGATGGTCGATATCTATGCCGCCCATAAACGGGGCGAGATCGCCCATGTTGCGGGCATGTCTGAGGCCGAGCGTTTCGCGGCCTATGCCGCTGTATATTGACTCGTTGTCCACATCCGCAAAAATGCGCTGTGCGAATAATTGTTCGCGATTAGAACACAGGGAGAAGAGACATGAACAAGGAACGTCTGCTCCGCTCCATGGCGGCGCGCAACCCTCTGAGCACGCCCATGCAGCACTCGACGGCGCGTCGCCGGTTCCTGCAGACGGCGGCAGCCGGTGTGGCGGCGGCGAGCTTGCCCTCGACGGCGGCCGCGCAAGACCGCCCGCTCTCTCTGCTCACCTGGGACGCGTATGCCGATCCCAACCTTCTGGATCTATGGCGGTCGAGCACCGGCGTCGATGTCCGCTACGAAATCCACATTTCGGACCCGACCTCGGTCAACCGCCTCCGCGCGGGCGAGACCGAAGTGTGGGACTTCATCAATGTGAACAACCCTTGGGCGCGCAACATCATGTGGCCGTCCGGGCTGATCCAGGACTTGCCGCGCGACCGGTTCGACCCGCTTTACGCTCAGATGAAAGAGAAGTTTGCGATGCCCTACAAATGGGCGCTGAGCGAGGACGAGGCGCATCTGCTTGGCGTCGTCCAACGGTACGAGACCTTCGATTTTGTCATAAATCCTGATGTGATCTCGCCGCAACTTGCAAAGGATGAGGGGTGGGATCTGTTCAACAACCCCGACTTCGCGGGCCGCTACGGCATCCTCGCCTACGAGGATTGGAACGTGATGGATATCTGTATGGGTGCGGGCGTGCATCCGTACCGCGAAAAGTCGGAGGCAGACTTCGCAGCCTTCGAGGAGACATGTAACCGCTGGATCGAAAATGCGTCGTTCATCACGACGGATTTCGTGCAGCTCAACCTCGCGATCCTGAATGGCGAGATCGACCTCTACTTCACCGGCGGCACCTACACGACCGCAGCCGCACGATTGGAGGGCGTGACGGAGCTTTATGCAATCACGCCGAGCAGCGGCCCGGCCGATGGCAAAGGTGGCATCAACTGGATCGAGCTGAACTCGGCCGTGGCCAACCCCGATCCGCATCCGGCCGCGTTCGACTGGCTTGAATGGATCACGACGCCCGATGCAGCAGAGATGGTCGCCCGCGGCAACGGCAACCTGCAGCCGGTCAGCCAGATGTCGCAGCCCGAGCTTTTCGACCGCTTCTCGGCGGACGAGCTCGCGGCGATCCAGTGGGATGAGTTCGACGAACGGATTGCGAATGCGGTCGAGTTCGACATCGTGCCAGACTATGACCGTCTCTACGACATTTACTCGGCGGCGATGCGCGCCCGGGGGTGAAATGACGGCGCAGGACGCCACCCCGCATAGCAACCGGCCAGTGATCCTGTCACTGGCCGGTCTTGCGAAGAGTTTCGGCCAAAAACATGCCGTTCGGCCCGTCTCCCTCGATATTCCGGAGGGCGAGTTCCTGACGATCGTCGGCCCGTCCGGCAGCGGAAAGTCGACGCTTGTCCGCTTGCTCGCGGGCCTCGAAACGCCCAGCGCGGGCACGCTGTCCCTGCGCGGCCAGGACATCACGATTCTGGCGGCCAACCGCCGGCCCACCGCGATGGTGTTTCAGTCGCTCGCGCTCTTTGATCATCGGAGTGTCGGACAGAACATCGAGTTCGCAATGAAGATGAAAGGCGTGGCGCCCACCGAACGACGGTCTCGCGCGATGGAGCTCTTGCGTCTGGTCCGGTTGCCCGAGAGCTATTACGGGCGATCCGTCACCGAGTGTTCGGGCGGGGAGCGCCAGCGCGTCGCGCTCGCGCGCGCCTTTGCCTCCGATCCCGAGATCTTGTTTTTCGATGAGCCGCTCTCGGCCATCGACTATCGTTTGCGCAAAACACTCGAAGTCGAATTGAAAGACCTGCACAGCCGCACCGGGCGCACCTTCGTCTACATCACGCACAGTCTTGAGGAGGCGATGGTGATGTCGGACCGGATCGCCATTATGAAGGATGGCGCGTTGATTCAGGTCGGCACACCCTCGGAGATCTACCGCCGCCCCTCCAACAGATTTGTCGCGGGCTTTATGGGCGAGGTGAATATTTTGCCCGTGGAGAACGGTCGTTTTGCCGGGATCGATCAGCCCGCGCCGGAGGCAGCGGGGTCTTTTGCCGTGTTGCGCCCCGAAGACTTGCAGCCGGGACCGGGGCAGACGACGGCGAAGCTCTCGGTCAAACAGCGCCTGATGCTGGGATCGCGCACACAGCTCCATCTCCAAGCCGAGGACGGCACGGCCTTGGTTTCGGAGATCGGCGGGCAGGCGGAGGCCTTTGCCGTTGGCACCTCCCACACCTTCGGCTTTGCGCACGACCGCATCGCATGGGTGGACGTGTGAGCCACCCTCCGTCCCCTGGCCCGTGGTTTGCCGCTCCGGTCATGATCTTCATGGCACTCTGCTTTGCGATGCCGATCGTCATCGTCACTTGGTTCAGCCTAATGGTGCCGCGGACCTTCGATCTCAACGCCGACGTGACCTTGACCAATTACTACGCCGCGGTGACCGAGGGCTATGCGCGCCCGCTTATGTGGTCGTTCCTGGGGGCTCTCATCACGACAGTGATCACGGCCGTTCTTGCATGGCCGAGCGCGATCATCTTGCACCGGCATGCCGGCCATTGGGCGACCGTCGTATCGGCACTCATTGCGCTGCCCATCTTCATCTCTGAGAGTGTGCGCCTTTTTGGAATGTCCGTCTTTATGATGCCGCGCGGCGGGATCCTCGCAGGCTCGCTCAATGCTGCGTTTGGTCTGCAAATCGGCTCGATACTCAACACATGGTCGGCGGCCCTGGTCGGCATGGTGTATATCCACCTGCCCTTTATGCTCTTTCCGCTTCTGCTCGGGGTCAGCTTGATCCCTGCCGACCGGCTCGAAGCGGCGCGCGATTTGGGGGCCAGCCGGTGGCAACTCTTCCGCGAGATTGAGCTTCCACTGGCGGCTCCAGGCCTGATGATCGGGGCGCTTTTGACATTCGTGCTCTGTCTCGGCGCCAATGCCGAGGCGGCGATACTCGGAGGGCGCGCCGTCACCGTTATCACGGCGGCGATCGAGCAGCGCTTCAGCTATGCGCAAGACTGGCCGATGGGCGCCGCCCTCACCGTCGTCGTGATCGTTGTGACCGCCGCGATTGTCCTCCCGGTCCTGTCGCGGCTTGACCTCAACAAACTGACCCGCCGATGAGCGCGGCGCGCGCGCATACCGCGTTGCGGACGCTCTGGATCCTCGTGATCCTTGCGTTTCTCTACATTCCGATCCTTTCGGTCGTCCTCGCGTCAATGGCCAACACGCGCTACATGCGCTTTCCGCATCGGGTCTGGTCGCTCGATGCTTATCGCGATGCGCTCTCGTCGTTCACCACGTGGCAAATCCACTCGATTTCGCTCAGCATCGCGCTTTCTGTCGTGGTCATTTCGACCGTGCTCGGCACGCTCGGCGCGGTCGCCTTTGCCCGCTATGATTGGCGTGGGCGGAGCTGGTTCCAGCGCATTCTCGTCCTGCCGATCTTCTTTCCGCAGCCTGTCCTCGGCCTTGCGCTTCTTTTGTCGTTCAGCGCGATCGGGATCTCGCCGAGCTGGCAGACGGCGGTCGTGGCGCACCTCGTCTGGATCGTGCCTATCGTCACTCTCGTGATATCGATCCGCTTCTTTGGCTACGACATTGCACAAGAGGAGGCGGCTTTCGATCTCGGCGCGTCGCGTTTGCAAGTCGTCCGAGAAGTGACGCTGCCGCAGATCTGGCCCGGGATCTTCTCGGGCGTCCTGTTTGCATTCCTTTTGTCATGGTCCAACCTTCCGCTGTCGATTTTCACGTCGGGTCCGGACACGCCTGTGCCCGTCTGGCTCTTCACGCGAACCGCAACGAACTACTCGCCGCTCGTGCCCTCGGTCGCTGTGATTGGCACGGTTGTCTCGGCGCTCGTCGTCATCGGCCTCGCGCTGGCGCTTTGGGCAGGACAGCGCCTGCGCCGCGCGGCATAGGAGAGCGGAGGATGGACGCCACGGACTACGCCAAAACGCTTCAAGGTCTGATCGACAAGGACGAGATCGAAGACCTGATCAAATGCTATTGCGATTGTTTTGACCGAGCGCAGGCCGAGGAGGTCATTGCGCTTTTTACCGATGACGCGGTCATCGACTATGGCCCCGACGTGCCCGTTATGACCGGACCGCAGGCGTTTGGCCCGATGATCCGAAAGGGCCTATCGGAGTTTTTTGCGGCGACGAGCCATCATGTGTCGAACGTTCAGATCCAGTTTGACGGCCCCGACCGGGCGCGGAGCGTCTGCTATCTCTATGCGTGGCATCGCTACCAAGGCAGTGGCGTCGAAAGTGAGCTCTGGGGGCGCTATGAGCATGTCCTGCACCGCCTCCCGTTGGGCTGGCGGATTGCGCGTCTGCGGTTGACGGCTGCGGGCACGCGGAATTTCCATCGAGAAAACATGCATCCTATCGGCCGTCACCAAGGCTGATACTTTGGCTGTTCAGGCGCCTCAGATCCGGCACGTGGGCAGCGAGCCCGGGTGCTGCTTGCGATGTAATCAGGCCAAGAACTCCGACCGCGTGCTCATGCGACAATCGACAAGAATCTTCTTGGTACGCACGCGATTCTCTTGAATAGTTATGGTATGAGAACTTTTGTGCGACATGTGAACGCCCCGATTTCGTGGGGTGTCTCGCGACAAAAACAAAACCGCACGCAACCAACAGAGAGGATGGAACCTTGAAGAGAAAGGTGAGTATCGCCCTTGTGGCCGCCGTAACGATGGCCCTGACACCCGCCTATGCCGAACAGGTGCTCACCATTGGCGTGCGCTCCGAAGCGGCCTCGCTTGATCCGCACTGGACACAGCTTTCGGCCGACCTTCAGGTGCAGGAGCATATCTTCGAGCATCTTGTGGACCTAGACTCGGCCTCGCAGACCGTGCCAGGCCTCGCCGTGAGCTGGGAGCCGATCGACGAGACGACATGGGAGTTTAAACTCCGTGAGGGTGTCACGTGGCACGATGGCGAGCCTTTCAACGCCGATGACGTCGTCTTCTCCTTCGACCGGCTGCGTGCCGGGATCGACGGCGCGCCTGCCAGCCCGGCCTTTCAGCTCGAAAAGGGCTCGAAGACTTGGGAAAAGATCGACGACTACACGGTTCACATCATGACCGACGGCCCATATCCTACGGTTGCCGAAGACCTTGCGATGCTGCCTATCGTTGCCGAGCACGCGACCGCCGGAAAGACGGCGTCGGTCGACTTCAACTCGGGCGAGGCGGCCATCGGCACCGGGCCCTTCATGTTCGAGGAGTATAGCCCCGGCAACCGCGTCACCGTGGTGCGCAACGAGAACTACTGGGGAGACCAGTCTGCCTGGGATCGCGTGGTATTTCGTCCAGTGGGCGAAGAGAGTGCCCGCCTCGCCGCGCTCCTCAACGGCGATGTGGACATCATCGACTATCCCCCCACAGTCGACCTGCCGCAGCTCGAAGCCGACCCGGACTTTACCGTGTCTACCGTCTCGGCCGATCGTTTGATCTATATGATCCCGAGCTACCGGCATGTCGAAGAGTTCGTGACCGACGTGGAGGGCAATCCCCTAATGCCCAACCCGCTGCGCGACTGGCGGGTCCGCAAAGCGTTGAGCCTCGCCATCGACCGCGAAGCCATCCGCGATCGCATTATGGGGGGCGCCTCCCTTCCGACCGGTAACATCGTGCCGCCGGGCTTCTTCGGCTATGTCGATGAGATCGAGGCCGATCCCTACGACCCGGACCAGGCCCAAGCGCTGTTGGCTGAGGCGGGCTATCCCGATGGCTTCATGATCACGATCCAGGGGCCGAACGACCGCTATATCAACGATGCGCGCATCGTCGAGGCTGTGGCCCAATTCTGGACGCGGATCGGCGTGGTGACCGAAGTCGATACCATGCCGCGCAACATCTTTTTCTCAGAGCTGATCCGCGGCGGTGACCTGACCTTCCCGGGCTTCGATGATCCGAAGTTC
This sequence comes from Pseudomonadota bacterium, assembly GCA_038745585.1. GTDB lineage: Bacteria > Pseudomonadota > Alphaproteobacteria > Rhodobacterales > Rhodobacteraceae > HLUCCA09. The sequence goes on along the minus strand of JBCDLH010000001.1, from coordinate 204,827 downwards.
TCGATGGCGCTGACGGGCTGGGGCACCGTGGCCGGCGAAGCAACCTACACCGTCTCGGGCATTCTTGAGAGCTACAATGCTGCGACAGGGGGCGGAAACGGCAATTTCGGCCGTTATTCCAATCACGACGTCGACGCGCGCTCGATCCTTGCCAAGCGCACGATTGACCGCAACGCGCGGTTGGAGCTTCTTGAAGAGGCTACGAAGATCGCCATGGAGGACTACGCTCTTATCCCGCTACACTTCCAGGTGAACAAGTGGGCCATGAAATCGTCGCTCGAGCACACTCCGCGCACGAACGAGCGGACCCTCGCGTGGGAAGTGCGCCCGGTCGAGTGATCCGCGTCTGAGCGATATCTAACGACAGACGAGGCGGAGACCGATGCTCGAATTCCTGCTCAGGCGGATCCTACAGGCCATTCTGGTCCTGTTCGTGATGACTGTGCTGGTCTTCTTCGGCGTCAACGTGATCGGGAATCCGGTCTACATCTTTGCCTCGTCCGAATGCAATCAGGCTTGCATCGACGAGATCATCGTCAACCTCGGGCTCGATCAGCCGATCTGGCGGCAATACCTGACTTTCCTCGGTAACCTCTTCCAGGGCGATCTGGGACGCTCCTTCACGCACGGCGTGCCGGCGATGAGCCTGATCCTTGAACGGTTCCCGGCAACACTGGAGCTTGCCATCGCGGCCTTGGTCCTCGCGCTGGGGATCGGTCTTCCGCTCGGGATCTATGCGGGCCTAAAGCCCGACAGCCCGATCTCAAAGCTGATCATGGGCTTTTCGATGATCAGCTTTTCGGTGCCGATCTTTTGGATCGGGCTGATCTTCATCCTCATCTTCTCGGTTCGTTTGGGGTGGCTACCCTCTATCGGGCGCGGAGACCTCGTCAGCGTCTTCGGACTCTTTGAGGTGAGTTTTCTCACATGGGACGGGCTGAGACACCTATTGATGCCAGCATTCACGCTGTCGCTCATCATGATGGCGATGGTCATTCGGCTCACACGGGCGGGCATGCGCGAGGTGCTACACGCCGACTACATCAAGTTTGCCCGGGCCAACGGCATTCACGAGCGCCGGGTGATCGGGGTCCACGTCCTCAAGAACATCCTGATCCCCATCGTGACCGTGCTCGGCATGGAGTTTGGCGGGGTGATCGCCTTTGCTGTCGTGACCGAGAGCATCTTTAGCTGGCCGGGCGTCGGCAAGATGCTGATCGACGCAATCGCCGTGCTCGATCGGCCTCTGATCGTCGCCTATCTCATCTTCGTGGTCGTGATGTTCGTGGCGATCAACCTCCTGGTCGATATCCTCTATTCGGTGCTGGATCCGCGTGTGCGTCTCGGCGGGAACGTGTCGTGAGCGACACCGCCCTGTCCGGACCCCGCAAGCCGAGCCGGTGGGCCGCGTTCAGCGCCGCCTTCTTCGGCGTGCCCTCTGCGGCCATCGCATTCGTCGTCTTCGTTTCGATGTGTTTGGCCGCGCTTCTCGCCCCATGGATTGCCCCGCAAAACCCCTATGACCTTGGAGCGGTCAGCATCCTCGACAATTTGCTGGAGCCTGGCGAGCAATCCTTTTCCGGGATGACCCACTGGCTCGGCACGGATGGTCAGGGCCGCGACATGCTCTCGGCCATGCTCTATGGCCTGCGGATCTCGCTCCTCGTCGGCATCCTCTCGGGGGTGATCGCGCTGGCCGTGGGCACCCTTGTCGGGCTGATCGCGGCGTTTCGCGGCGGGTGGGTCGACGCGCTCCTGATGCGCATCGTCGATCTGCAGCTCAGCTTTCCCACCATCCTCGTGGCCCTCATCCTGTTGGTGATCCTGGGGCGCGGAGTCGACAAGATCATCTTCGCGCTCGTCGTCGTCCAATGGGCCTACTTCGCGCGGACAGTGCGCGGGGTCGCCCTCATTGAGAACTCGCGCGACTATGTCGAGGCGGCGCGCGGTCTGCGCTTTGGTGCCTGGCGGATCCTCTTTCTGCACGTCCTTCCCAATTGCCTGCCCACCATGCTGGTGGTCGCCACGATCCAGATGGCGCAAGCAATCTCGCTCGAGGCGACGCTGTCGTTTCTCGGGATCGGCCTGCCGCCGACGCGGCCCTCGTTGGGCCTCCTGATCGCGAACGGCTTCGACTATCTGCAAAGCGGCCGGTGGTGGATCAGCGTCCTGCCGGGGCTTGTCCTGCTCGTGCTCATCGTCAGCGTCAACGTCCTCGGCGACCGGATGCGCGACGTGCTCAACCCGCATCTGAAGCGCTGATGACGACATCCGTGCTCGACATCCGGGGGCTCTGCACCTCGTTCCTGACGTCGGCGGGTGAAGTGCTCGCCCTCGACAAGGTCACGCTCAGCGTCGAGCGCGGCGAGGTGCTCGCCCTCGTCGGCGAGAGCGGCTCGGGCAAGACAATCACCGGGTTCTCGATCAACGGCCTTTTGTCGCCGCCCGGCCGGGTCACGGCGGGCGAGGTCCTGCTCAACGGCACCGACCTCCTAGGGCTTGAGCCCGAGGCGCTGCGCAATGTGCGAGGCCGGAAGGTCGCCATGATCTTCCAAGACCCGATGATGACGCTCAACCCGGTATTGCGGATCGACACGCAGATGACGGATGCCCTCCGCGCCCATGAAAGGCTCTCGCGCAAGGCGGCACTGTCCCGCGCCATTGAAGCGCTGGCCGAGGTCGGGATCGCGGCGCCCGAAGCCCGCGTGCGCGCCTATCCGCACCAGCTCTCGGGTGGGATGCGCCAGCGCGTGGCCATCGCCATCGCGCTCCTGCACGGCCCGGACGTCGTGATTGCGGACGAGCCGACAACGGCGCTCGACGTGACGATTCAGGGGCAGATCCTCTCGGTCGTGCAGCGGCTCTGCCGCGAACGGGGCACGTCGCTCATCTGGATCACCCACGATCTGGCGGTCGTTGCGGGCATCGCAGACCGGATTGCTGTGATGTATGCGGGCCGGATCGTCGAACAGGGGCCGGTGGATGACATCCTCGACCGGCCAAAGCATCCCTACACGCGGGGCCTGATCGACAGCGTGCCCTCGCCGGGCGCGAAAGGCGGGCTCCTGCACCAAATCAAGGGTCGCATGCCGCCCCTGACCGAGCTTCCCGACGGATGCGCATTTGCCCCCCGATGCCCGCGCCGCACCGAGCGTTGCGCGAAAAGGCCCGAGTTGGATGGCTCGCCTACGGGGCGCGAATGGCGCTGCTTTCATCCTCTGGAAGCGTCGGCATGAGCGACGCCGCCCTCGTCGAAGCCCACGACCTGACGAAGGTCTTTGGCGGTCAGGGCAGCGTGATCGGTCGGGCCCTCGCGCAGGCCGGTCTGGCACCCAAGGCGCGGGGCGTGCGCGCGGTCGACGGTGTCACCTTCTCCATCGCACGCGGCGAAGTCCTCGGCGTGGTCGGCGAATCTGGCTGCGGGAAGTCGACCCTAGGGCGGATGATCGCCGGGCTCATGGAGCCGACATCCGGAGAGATCAGGCGCGACGGCCAGACCCATCACACGCGCGGTCTCGACCGCCAGATGATCTTTCAAGATCCGTTCTCCTCGCTGAACCCTCGCATGCGGGTCTCCGATCTGATCGGCGAGGCCCCACGCGTGCACCGCATCGTCTCGCCGGACGACTTTCGCGGCTATGTCGACGGGTTGATGGAACGCTGCGGGATCGATCCGCTTTATCGCGACCGCTTTGCCCACCAATTCTCCGGGGGCCAGCGCCAGCGCATCGGCATCGCCCGCGCGCTCGCCGTCGAGCCGGAGCTGCTGGTGTGCGATGAGGCGGTCTCGGCGCTCGACGTCTCGATCCAGGCGCAGATCGTCAATCTCTTCATGGAGTTGAAGGACGAGCTGGGGCTGACCTACCTCTTTATATCGCACGATCTGGGCGTTGTCCGCCACGTATCGGACCGCATTCTCGTGATGTATCTGGGCCGCGTCGTTGAGAGCGGTCCCGCCGACGCGCTCTTCGACGACCCTGCGCACCCCTATTCGAGGGCCTTGATCGACGGGGTCCCACGGCTCGACCGGCGCCGCGTCGTCTATGAGCCGATCAAGGGCGACATTCCCTCGCCGCTCGATCCGCCCTCGGGCTGTCACTTTCACCCGCGCTGCCCCGTCGCCACCGAGCGCTGCCGCAGCGAGGCGCCGCTTTTGCGCGAGATCGCCCCAGGCCGGTTGTCGGCCTGCCACCTACACGATGAGACCAGCCCCTAAAAGGAGACAGCCCGTGGCCAGCTACCAGGACCGAATGAAGCGCTATCGCGAGCTCATCGCGGGCAAGGCCGATCTGGTCTTCGTGCCGATTGGGACCGATCTCGATTACCTGACCGGCTTGCATCGGGACATCCCGAACTACGGACGCAACCTGCATCCGGGCATGTGGCTCGAAGGGGCGTGGATCGTCCCGGATCGCGATCCGATCCTAACCCTACCGCGCATGACGGCCGAGTTCGGCTCGGCGGGCGGGTTTGAGGGCGCGGATGTGCGCGTTCTTGGCGATTGGGACGATCCGGCCACTATGGTGTCGGGCATCCTCAAGGATTTCGGGATCGGCTCTGGCGCCACGATTGCCACCAGCGACGACGCCGAGGCCGAGTCGCTCATCGAGCTGCAAAGGCTGGTGCCCGGCGCGACGTTCGCTTCGGCAACCGCCATCCTGCGCGAGCTGCGCGTCATCAAGGACGCCGACGAGATCGAGACCCTGCGCGCGGCCGGTGTGATCACCGAAACGGCGTTCGCGGAGGTGGTCAAGCAACTCAAGATCGGTATGAGCGAGCTCGATGTCGTGGCCGAGGTCGATTATCAGATGAAAAAGCAGGGCTCGCTCGGCCCGTCCTTCACGACGTCGCTCTACAATACCGGCCCCAACATCCAGATGCTCTTCGGCAAGCGCCTGGCCTCCTGGCCGCGCGTCCTGACGCCCCCTGTCTCGGTGCTTTTCGACTTTGGCGCCGTGCATGACGGGATGTGCTACGACTTTGGTCGCACGGTCAGCTTCGGCGCCCCGAGTGAAGAGCAGGTGCGCGTGCACCGCCTGATCATGGAGAGCCAGCGCGCCGGCATAGAGGCGCTCAAGGCCGATCAGATCACCTGCGCGGCGGTCGACAAGGTAGCCCGCGACGTGCTCGTCGATGCGGGCTATGGCGACAAGTTCCGTCACCGCCTCGGTCACGCCATCGGGTGGGACGTGCACGAACCGCCGTTCCTCACGGCGGGCGACGAGACGCTGGTGCGCGAGGGCATGGTCTTTACCATCGAGCCATCGATCTTCCAGGACGGGGATTTTAGTGCCCGGGTCGAGGATTGCATCGTCGCACGGCCCGGAGGCGGCGAGCCTTTGACGACTGGGTTCCAGGACCTTGTCGTCATCGAGTGACGTGGACAGCCCAGATCGGCAGCCCAGGTCGGCAGCCCAGAGCAGCAGCCAGGAAGAGTGTAGGAGAACAGCCATGACAGACGCCCAACCGGATGACCCGCAGGATCTCCCGCCCCTCTTCACACCCTTCCGCATCCGGTCGGCGACGTTCCCTAACCGGGTCATGGTTGCGCCGATGTGCCAGTATCAGGCGGTCGACGGCGTCCCGAGGGATTGGCATGTTGCCCATCACGGGCGCTACGCCTCATCTGGCGTGGGCGGCGCCATTGCAGAGGCCACAGGCGTCGTGCCCGAAGGGCGGATCAGCCCCGGCTGCACTGGGATCTATAATGCCGCGCAGATCGACGGGTGGAAGCGGGTCACCCAACTCTACCGGAGCCTCGGCATCCCAATCCTGTTGCAGATCGGCCATGCCGGCGCCAAGGCCTCGACCATGCGTCCTTGGGACGGGGCCGGGCCGCTCACGCCGGGATCGGGCGAGCCGCCATGGGAAACGGTTGCGCCGACTGCGATGCCGGCCCGCGACGGCTGGCACACGCCTCGCGCCTTAGCGGTCGACGAAATGCCCGGTATTGTCGCTGCGTTTGCCGAAGGGGCGCGGCGAGCGCTGGCGGCGGGCTTTGACGGGGTCGAGATCCACGGGGCGCATGGCTATTTGTTGCACAGCTTTATGTCGCCCTACACGAACCGCCGCGACGACGCCTATGGCGGTGACCTCGCCGGGCGCATGCGCCTGCCGCTCGAGGTCGCGCGTGCGGTCCGCGCGGCGGTGCCGGAGGGTGCACCGGTCCTCTACCGCGCGTCCTGCGCCGATGGCGAGGGCGGTCGCCTGACGCTCGACGACACGGTCGCGCTCGCGTCCGAGCTTAAGGCCTTGGGCATCGATCTCATGGATTGCTCGGGGGGCGGCATCCCCACGGGCCAGCGCCTCGCGGCGATGAAGCCAGAGCCCGGCTTTCAGGTGCCCTATGCCGCGCGCATCCGGCACGAGGTCGGCCTGCCGACCATGGCCGTTGGCATGATCACCGACCCGCAGCATGCCAACCAGATCATCGCCGAGGGCAAAGCGGAGTTCGTCGCGATGGCGCGGCAATTCCTGCGCGAGCCCAACTGGATCTACCGCGCGGCGGGAGAGCTCGGCATCAAGGACCCGGCCTCGGTTCTGCCCAAGCTCTACGCGTTTTACCTGCGGATCGCGGCCTGAACGGCCATACGCATGTGCTCGTTCGGAGCGTTTGCCGCGCGCGACCGGTCGAGGGGGTCGTCGCGGAAAGGCTTCAACGAAAAAGGGCGGCGCCGGGGCCGCCCTCTCCGCACGTGGGGTAAGTCTCCGGCTCAGTTCGCCATGAAAGCGTCGAACCGGTCCTTAAATTCGGTCGCCTCGGGCTGATCGGTCAGGATCACATCCCAGCTCTGCTTAGCGGCTTCCATGAACGGTGTAAGATCGGGCTCGATGATTTCGACGCCGGCCTCGCGCGCGGTCTCGAGGCCCGCATCAGCAAGACCGTCATGCGCTTCGATCCCGACCGCGATGGCCTCCTCGGCGGCGGTCTGGATCAGCTCTTGCACATCGGCTGGCAGCCCGTCCCAGAACGATTGCGACAGCACGAAAACGGTGGTCGATTGGTGCGCCTTGGTCATCGTGTAGCTGTTGACCGTTTCGTAGAAGCCGTCGGCCACGATGGCGTCGGGCGAGATCTCTAGCGCGTCGACGACGTTGTTCTGGATCGCCATGAAGAGCTCGCCATAGGACATCGGCGTCGGTTGGGTACCCATGGCCTTATACGCCTCGACAAAGCCGGGGGTCGGGAGGACGCGGATCTTCAGGCCTTCCATATCGGCGACCGACTCGACGCGGGCGGGCGCCTTGGCCGCGACCGAGCGCTCGTAGATCGAGCCAAAGCCCACGCCATACATGCCGAAATCGCCCAGGAGGTCGAGCATCTCGCGGCCCATATCGCTTTGCAGCACCTCATAGGCCTGCGCCTTGTCCTCAAAAAGGTAGGGCAACGAGAGGACGCGATAGGCGGGCACGACCGTCTCGAGCGTCGAGCCGCCGACCATGCCGCCGGTCAGGATACCCGTGCGCATCGACTGGATCGCGCGTCCCTCATTGCCGGCCTGGCCACAGCACTGAATCTCGACGGCGATGTCGCCGCCCGAGCGTTCTTCGACGAGGGTTTTGAACTCGTTGAGGATCACCTGATACGGGCTCGTATCGCTGAGGACATGGGCCAGCGTCATCTCATAGGTCTGCGCTTGCGACGCCCCGGCAGAAAGGCTCACGGCGGCTGCCGCGCCGACGAATATATGCTTGAGGTTCATGCGTTGGTCTCCCTGTTATGTCTCTATCGGAGCAGGGCCAGCGATATGCTGGGCACGTAGGTGATGATCATCAGGTTGGCGATCAGCACCGCGAGGAACACCGCAAGCGGGCGCATCAGTTGCTCCATACTGATGCGCGCAATTCCGCATGCGATGAACAGGTTGACGCCGACGGGTGGCGTAACCATCCCAACGGCCAGATTGACGATCATGATCAGCCCGAAATGGATCGGGTCGATGCCATAGCTGACGGCAATCGGTGATAGGATCGGCCCCAAGATCACGATGGCCGCGAACGTCTCCATGAACATGCCGACGAGGAGCAAGAAAAGGTTCACGAGCAGCAGGAAATAAATCGGGTTCTCGGTGATCGTCGTCAGCAGCAGCCCGAGCTGTTGCGGCGCGCGCAGCAGGTGCAGCGCGAAGGCAAACATGGCCGCGAAAGCCACGATGATCATCACGACCGATGAGGTGACGGCCGCACTCGCGAAAATCCGGGGCAGGTCGCGCAGCTTGAGTTCGCCATAGACGACGACCCCGAGAAAAAGCGCATAGGCGACGGCGACCACCGCCGCTTCGGTCGCCGTGAAGATGCCCCCGAAGATGCCGCCCAGGATGATGACCGGCATGAAGAGCGAGAAGGACGCCCGCCAGAAGGCGCGCCCGACATCCCTCAGCCAGGGCCGCGCCTCAAACGGCTGGCGCTCGCCATAGCCCATGATCCAGGCCACGAGGATCGCGGTCGTCATGAGGGACGCGCCGATCATCAACCCAGGAAGGAAGCCGGCGATGAAAAGGTCGGTGATCGAAACGCCGGTGATGACCCCATAGATCACCATGGCGACGGAGGGCGGGATGATGACGCCAAGCTCACCCGACGAGGCCGTCGTCGCCGCACTGAAAGGGCGGGGGTATTTCTGCTTCTCCATCTCGGGGATTAGCATCGCGCCGATAGCAGCCGCCGTCGCGGCGGACGAGCCGGAGATGGTGGCAAAGAGCATCGACGTCATTACCACGGCCGCGGCGAGCCCGCCCCGCACCCAACTCACCAACGCCTTGGCAAAGTCGACAAGCCGGCCCGCGATGCCGCCGTATTGCATCAAGCGCCCGGCCAGCACGTAGAGGGGCAGGGCCATCAGGGCGAAGCTGTCGAGCGCTTCAAAGACCACCTGGGGGATTGCGATGAAGGGGATGTTGCGGTCGACCAGGGTCGGGATCGACGCGAGCCCGAGCGCCATCGCGATCGGCACGCTCGCGGCAAAGAGCAAGAGAAGGACGACCACGAGGAGGAGCACCTAGTCCTCCGGCGCGAAGTCGGAAGCGTAGCGGATGTCGCGCCCCTCCACGATCGTCTCGGCGATCAAGGCGAGTGAGTTCAGGATCATCAGGACCATGCCGACCGGCATCGCCCAGTAGACCCAGTCCTTCGTGATGCCGAGCACCGGGCTTGTTTCGGTCCGCCCGAGCTCGAGGAATTCGACGCCAACTGTGAACAAAAGTCCGAAAAAGGCGATGCAGAGGAGGATCACCGCGTAGCGCAAGGGGATACCCGCACGGGGCGGGAGCTTTCGCACGCCGAACTCGAGCGCAATCATCCGAGCGTGCCGCACGCCGACCGCGGCGCCGAGGAAGACCATCCAGATAAGCGTGTATCGCGCGAGTTCCTCTGTCCAGGGCGCGGAGATGTTGATCCCCAAAGCCGTGAGGACGAAGCGGACGAGAACTTGGGCCAGAACAGCGGCGGCAACAATCGCGAGAAGCGCGGCGACGATGCCGGTGATCGCCGTGTTCACTCCGTCCATAATGCGCACGAAGAGCCGCACTGGCGATCTCCCATCCCCGTCCTGGGCGTTCCGCTTCTGGGTCGGATCGCCGCAAGTTGGTTGAGCCTACCCACTCCGAGTTTGTGCGCAAGATAAATTCATGTTCGCGATACGAACAAATCGAACGCGCTAGCCGTGAAGATGCACCCAATCGGCCAGTTCGGCATGGGTGGGCAGCCAGACCGGCCCCCGCGCCTTGGCGTGGGTGAGAAGCGCATCGAGGATCCAGATGCGAGATCTGTAACCAATGACGAACGGGTGAAACACGAGCTGACACACGCCGCCCTCATCAAAGGCCATGTCGAATTCGCGGGTAAAGATGTCGAGCACATCGGCAGGCGGCGTCCACGGCCTGGTGGCAGGCTCGCGGTTGAACAAAAGGTACACCGCGTCGTCGCGCACCCAGTCGACTGGGATCTCAACCAATCCGGTCGGTTGCCCGTCGCTCAGAAGCTCGTAGCAGGCATCGTCGGCCATCAGGCTGCTGTCGTAGGAGAAGCCCGCTTCGGCCACGAGGTCGATGGTGTTATGGCTCAGGTCCCAATTGGCGGCGCGGTGTCCGACTGGAACGCGGCCCGTCATCTCGGCCAGCGCGTCGCGCGAGCGACGGAGCAGGTCCCGCTCCGTGTCCCGGTCTAGCTTGGACGTATTCTCATGGATCCAGCCATGGACGCCAATCTCATGGCCAGCCTCGGCGATGCCGCGCACGTGGCTGGGGTCGATCAGGCCAGCCACGGCCGGAACGAAGAAGCTCGCCTTCGCGCCGTGCCGCGCCAGCACGTCGAGAATGCGCGGCACACCCCGGCGCCGGCCGTATTCCCCCCAAGCCAGCCGGCCAATGGCGGCGCGGCCGGTGCCCAGCTCAAACGTCTCGTGATCGCAGTCGAACGAGAGGGCCAGCGCGCAGCACGCGCCGTCGGGCCAGGATTTCGGTGTCAGTTCGCGCCCCGCACGGACTCGTTCGACCCGGGCGCGCCACTCGGCTTCCGGAATGTCCCAGGGCCGGTCCGGGCTCATCCAAGGACGGTTTTGACGGCCTGCGCCAAGGCGTCGGCAACCTGATCGATTTCAGCGCCGGTGATGGGCAAGGGCGGCGCAAAGCCGACCATGTTGCCCTCGGGCATGGCGCGCGTCATCACACCAAGGCGCAGCATCTCGGCGACGACCTTCGGGCCGACCGTCATCGGCGGATACCATTCGCGCTTTGCCGGATCGGCCATGAACTCGACAGCGGCGAGCAGACCCACGCCCCGCACCTCGGCCACGTTCGGGTGATCACCGACCGCGTCCCGCAGGCGCTGGAGCAGATAGGGGCCGGTCTCGGCGGCATGCGCGACCAGCCCCAGATTGTCCACGAGATCGAGTGTTGCGATCCCCGCGGCCGCTCCGATTGGGTGCGCTGAATAGGTCCAGCCGTGGCCCAGCGGGCCAAACGCGTCGGCGCCTTGCATGAGCACATCGAACACGCGCTGCGACAGGATCGAGCCCGAAAGCGGGGCATAGGCCGAGGTGAGGCCCTTGGCGATCGTCATGAAGTCGGGCTTGAGGCCGTAGAGATCGCTGCCGAACATTGCCCCCGTGCGCCCAAAGCCCGTCACGACCTCGTCGGCAATGAGCAGAATGTCATTCGCTTCGAGAACGGCCTGCACACGCGCCCAATACCCCTCAGGCGGCGGGATCAACCCGCCCGTGCCCATCGCCGGCTCGCCGATGAAGGCGGCGATGGTGTCGGCCCCCTCGCGGGCGATCATGGCTTCGAGTTCGGCGATGAGGTGGTCGAGAAAGTCGGCCTCGGTCATGTCGGCCTCGGGTCGGCGCAGGTAATGCGGCGTTTCGGTGTGCAAAAACCCAGGCAGCGGCAAGTGGAAGCGGTCGTGATAAACCTTGAGGCCCGTCATCGAGCCCGACACGACGCCCGACCCGTGATAGGCCCGCCAGCGGCTGATGATCTTCCGTTTCTCGGGCTTGCCGCGCAAAATGTTGTAATGCCAGGCGAGCTTGACGTTGGTCTCGTTCGCGTCGGAGCCGGACAGACCGAAATAGACCCGCGCCATGTGATCCGGTGCCCGGTCCATCACCATCTTTGCCAGGCGGATAGCAGGTGCGTTGCCGTGCCCGGCGAAGGAATGAAAATACGCCAGCTCATGGGCCTGCGTCGCGATGGCCTCGGCGATCTCGGTGCGCCCATAACCGACATTCACGCAATAGAGCGCAGCAAAGGCGTCGAGGAACCGGTTGCCGTCGCGGTCGGTGACGAAAACGCCGTCGCCTCCGGTCACGATCCGGCCAGGGGCATCCCCGCGCGCGTGCTGGGCGGTATGCGTGGTGGGGTGGAGGAGGTGGTCGCGGTCCCAGGCCGCGAGTTCGTCATTGATCAGGTCCGTGTCGAGGCTCATATTAGCGTCTCCAGGCGCGTGTTGGCGATCATTTCAGGCACACTGGCCTGATTGGGCAGGGTCAGAACAAAGGCGACCATTGCGGCGACCGTCTCGGGCGGCAGCCGTTCGGCCTTGGGTGTGACACCCGGGATATTCGCGATCATGTCGGTGTCGGTTGCGCCAGGGCAGATGGCGGTGACGCGCACCCCGTCGTCGTAACCGGCAAAACGGGCGGCTTGCGTCAGCGCGAGCAGCGCGTGTTTGCTCATCGTATAGCCCACCGAGACGCCCGCGCGGTAGCGTTTGGCATCGGTCGATGCCATGTTGACGATACGGCCGTGTCCCGTGGCCCGAAGGTGCGGCAGCGCCTCGCGGATCAGCCGGAACGGCGCCTTGACATTGACGGCCCAGAGCGCGTCGAGATCGTCCTCGGTGCCGCGCTCAAAGTCGACCTGGCGCAGGATGCCCGCGTTGTTGATGAGCGCGTCGAGCTGTCCGAAATGGGCAACGGTCGCCGCGACCCACGATGTGGCCGTCTCCGGCACCATCGCGTCAAAGCGGAACGCAGCAAGCCGGTCCGGAGGCGCGTCGAACGCATCCGCCTGCTTGGGGGAGCGCACACCGAGGGAGACAGCCCATCCCGCATCGAGCAGCGTGCGCGTGATCACAGCGCCAAGCCCGCGTCCGCCGCCCGAGACCATCGCGACCTTTTTCGACGCGGGCGCGGGCATCAAAAGAGGCCCTGATACACGCCGCCGTCGTTCACGATGTTCTGGCCCGACATGAAACCGGCCTGCGCCGAGCAGAGATAGGCGATGAGGTCGCCGCACTCGGAGGCGTCTGCAAAGCGCCCGGCGGGGCAGGTCTCCAGCCTGTTTTGCACGATGGCCTCATAGGTCGTGTTTCCGCGCTTGGCGTGGCCGTGGAGGTTGGTGTGCAGGGCGTCGGTGTCGAAAAGACCGGGGCAGACCGTGTTGATCGTCACGTTATGCGGGATCAGATCGCGCACCATCGCGGCTGTTGCCCCTGAGAGGGCGAGGCGCGCGGCGTGGCTATGGGCAAAGCCCACCTGTGGGAATTTGATGAAGCTGACGGACATATTGATGATCCGCCCAAACTTCCGCTCGACCATGCCCGGCGCCACCTTTTGGATCATCTCCACCGAGGACAGGAAATGAACGTCGAGCCAATAGCGCCAGTCCTCGGCGGTGATCTCGGCATAGGGCGTCGGCACCTGCCGCACGCCGGGGTTGTTGACCAGGATATCGGGGGCGCCTGCCGTCTCGAAAAGCTGTGCCCGGCTTTCGGGTTCATTAAAGTCGGCCGCGACGGTTTGCACGGTCACACCGAAAACGCGGCGGATCTCGTCGGCTGCAGCCTCCAGCGCATCGGGCGAGCGGGCATTCATCGTGAGGTGCACACCCTCTCTGGCAAGCGACCGTGCCGTGGCGAGGCCCAGCCCGCGACTGGCTGCGGTGACGATAGCGCTTTTGCCTGTGAGTCCGAGATCCATTTGTTGCGTCTTTCCGTGTTTGATCGCGATCAGGCCACTTTGGCGTGGTGTTTGAGGAGGCGGTCGACCCCCTCGTGCAGGGCGGTCCGCGTCTCAGGCGTGAGATCCCGAAGCGGTGGGCGCATGGGGCCGCCACCCGGCACGCCGAGATAGTCCATCGCAGCCTTTGTGGCGGGGTAGAGCGTGCGACCGTCCGAGGTAAAAAGCTCGGTCATGGCGATCCCGATTTTCTGAAGCGCCCAGGCTTCCTGCATCCGGCCGGCCTTTGTCGCATGCCAGATGTCGAAGAAGCCGCGGGCCCAGACATTGGGGAAGCAGTCGATCACGCCGTCCGCGCCCGCCAGCGTCGCGGCGACGCCGAAAACGGAGGACGGCCCACAGAACACGCGGATGCGGTCCTGTGTCCGGATCAGCGTGTCGTGGAAATTGTTCCAGTTGCCGCTCGACTCCTTGATCGCCACGACCTTGTCCAGATCCGCAAGGATGTCGGCCAGCGCAGGGCTGATGGCGTTTCCGGCGTTGCCGGGAATGTTGTAGAGAACGATAGGCAGAACCGAGCCGGCGTTGACGGCCTCAAAATGCGCGATCATTTCTGCCTCGGTGAGACGCGCGAAATACGGGGGCAACACGAGCACGCCGTCCGCGCCAGCTTCTTTCGCCGCATGGATTTGCTCAATGACCTCGACTTCGCGGATCGCGCCCGTTCCGACGATGGTCGGGCCGCGCCCCTTCGACGCCTCGACCGTCAGCTTGGCCAGCCGCGCACGTTCCGCGAGGCTCAGCGACCAGAATTCACCCGTGCATCCGGCAGCCACCATACCCGTCGCTCCGGCCTCGTAGAGCCGCTCGACATTGGCCACGAAGCCGGCTTCGTCCAGCGCGTGATCGCTTTGGAACGGTGTGGTGATCGCTGGCATCGGCCCGGTCCACGCGACTGACGTTCTATCCAACTCGCCTCCTCCTCGACACGGCGCGCTTCATCCAGAGCTTTGTGCTTTGTGCTGGGACAGAGATATCCCGTGGTCCACTGCCGGCCGATTAAGCCGCACGCCCGATGGACCTTCCGCAAAAAGGTGGGCGCGGCCCACGTCGATCTGGCATTGGATCGCCTCGCCCGGATGCCAATACTGACCGGCCGGTACGCGCCCCGTCAGTCGGATGTCGTTTGCGAGTGTTACGACCACGATGTTCTCGTGCCCCGTCTTCTCCACGACCTGCACGACCCCCGAAATCGGCCCCTCGCCAAATGCGATATCCTCGGGTCGAACGCCGAGGCAGGCGGGCCCGGCATCCGCATGATCCGCAAGGGGCGGGCAGGACAGCGAGATCCCGGGCCCGTCGAAGCGCCACGCGCCTCCCTCACTGCTGAGCGTTCCGTCGATCAAGTTCATCGCGGGCGTCCCGATGAAGCCCGCAACAAAGCGGTTGGCGGGTTCGGTATAGACGACATCGGGCGGTGCGAATTGGCGCAGCTTGCCGCCCTCCATGACGGCGATCCGGTCAGACATCGTCATCGCTTCGAGCTGATCATGGGTGACATAGACCATGGTGCGGCCGAGCCTGCGGTGCAGTTCCACGAGTTCCACGCGCATGTATCCGCGGAGCTTGGCGTCGAGGTTCGACAAGGGCTCATCGAGCAGAAAGACCTGCGGATCGCGCACTAGCGCCCGGCCGAGCGCGACACGCTGCTGCTGCCCGCCTGAGAGCTGGCGCGGTTTACGGTCCAGCAAGTCTGTCAGTTGCAAAAGCTCTGCCGTTTTGTGCACCATCGGCCCCCGCTCGGCCTTTGGGATGCCGCGCTTTTTGAGCGGGTAGGCGATGTTTCCGGCAACCGTCATGTGCGGATAGAGCGCGTAGGACTGGAAGACCATGGCAATGTCGCGCTCGCCCGGAGCGATATCGTTGACGATGCGCGCGCCGATACTGATCGTGCCCGATGTGGGGAAGTCGAGCCCCGCGAGCATCCGCAACGTCGTCGTCTTACCGCAACCGGACGGTCCCAGGAGCGATACAAACTCCCCGTGGTCGATCTTGAGGTCAAGACCGTGCACGGCGGTAAACGAGCCGAAGGACTTCACGACGCCGTTGAACGTGACCTCCGCCATTGCCTAGCCCTTCACCCCGCCAGCCCCAAAGCCCCGCGTCAGGTAGCTTTGCAGGAAAGCGAAGACGATGATCAGGGGCACGCTCATCATCACGGATGCGGCCATCAGGAGCGACCACTCGATGTTAAAGCTTGAGACGAGCATGTTCATCACGCCCGTGGTCAACGGGCGCGCGCTATCGGAGTTCACCAAGACCAGCGCGTAAAGGTACTCGTTCCACGACAGGATAAAGGTGAAGAGCGCAGTCGAGATGATGCCGGGCAAGAGCTGGGGCAGGATCACATCCCGAAAGGCCCCGAGCCGCGTTGCGCCGTCGACCAGGGCCGCGCTTTCGAGGTCCTCCGGGATCCCGGCCATGAATGATCGCAAAAGCCAAAGCGCATAGGGCAGCGCGAAGGTCGTATATGCGATCACGAGCGAAAAAATCGTGTTCGCAAGGCCCATCGAAACGAGCAGCAGATAGAGCGGTATGATCAACACGACCGAGGGCAGCAGGTAGGTGAAGAGCACCAGGAACGCCATACTCTCCCGCCCGCGATAGCGGAACCGGACAAGGCTATACGCACCCACCGTGGCGATCGCGACGACGGTAAGCGTGGTCGCCGTCGACAGGATCACCGAATTGCGGAAGTAGATCAGGAAGTTGGTCTGGCTAAGCAGGCGCCAGTAATGCTCCAGCGTGTAGGTCTCGGGCAGGAATGTCGGCGGGCGGCGGAAGAGCTCAAATTGCGGTTTGACCGAGGTCACCACCATCCAAAAGAGCGGGAATGCGACGGCCAGAACGATGCCCCAGGCAAAAACGTTGAACGCGATCTTGCGGATCATGCATCCTCCTCCGACCGTGTGCGCCGGATATAAAGGATCATGAACACCAGCATGATCGCCATCATCACGACCGCATAGGCCGACGCCATGCCCATCTGGTTGAGCGCGAACGCCTCCTTGTAAACGAGGAGCGGCAAGGTCTGCGTGCTGGTGATCGGCCCGCCGCCGGTCAGCAAGTAGATCAGGTCGAATTCCTTAAAGTCCCAGATCGCGCGGAGCATGATGATCACCACGAGGACATCACGCAGCTGCGGCAACGTGATATCGAAAAAGCGCGAAATCGGGCCCGCCCCGTCGATCCGCGCGGCCTCATAGAGCGCATCAGGGATCGTCTGCAGGCGCGCGAGAACAGCGATGACGACGAAGGGGAAGTATTTCCAAGCCCCGACAAGGATTACCGAGATCATCGCGTTGGGCATCGTGCCCAGATAATCGAGCGGCACATCCGATAGGCCGGAGACGATGATGAGGTGATTCAGGATGCCGTAGAGATCGTTAAAGAGCCACTTCCAAACGAGTACGGCAACGACCGTCGAGACGAAATAGGGAAAGAGGATCAACGAGCGGGCGAGGCTCCGGAAGATGACGTTCTGGTGCAAGACCAGCGCCATGCCGACGCCCGCAAGGATCTGAAGCGTGAGCGTGCCGACCGTCCAAATGATGTTGTTCCAAAGCGAGGAGTAGAATTCCTCGGTGCCGAAAATCGTGCGGTAATTCTCAAGCCCCACCCAGTCGCCTTCGAGCGTCGGCGTGAAGACCTGAAAGAGCGAGAGATAGATCGCCGACACCAGCGGATAGACGATGACCGCGCAGAACACGAGGACCGTGGGCGCGATGAGCATCAGCCCAAGCATGGCGTATTGCCGCTCGAGCACGGTGGAGGGGGTGTCCCGCATGATCGGCCAGAGCGGCCACCGCCAGGCATGTCCTGACGGTGGCACAACCTTTGTTAGGAGTTCATGATGTCTTCAATGCTGGCAGACGCTGCGCTCAGAGCCTCGTCAACATTGTCTCCGTTGAGGATCACTTTGCCCACCATGTCCGAGATCACGTTAGACGCGATGATTTCGCCGGCTTTCTCATTGGAGGCATGCGCGGCGCTTTCGTATCCGAGGTTAAAGCCGCCCGCGGCGGACGCGGCCATCAGGTCCACCTCTCCCGGATATTTCTGGATGATCGGGTTGTCCTGATATTCCGCGTTCTCGTTGATCGAACGCAGCACCGGCAGGACGTGTCCGGGCGCGGCGTGGAGCTGCTTGATGTAGCCCGACGGATCGAAGAGGTGCGCCGCAAACGCTTTCGCGGCCTCGATATTCTGCGACTGGGCCGGGATCATCACGGAGGGGAAGTCGTTAAAGGTCCAGGGCGCGATGTCGGTCGACAGGCGCGGATAGGTGGCGCAGGTCACGTGATCGGCAATCGGCGGGTTCTGGTCGTTGACGTTGATCAGCACGCGTCCCGTATAGATGCCCGTCGCCGTCGCCCCCGAAACGAAGGCCGTGAGGCTCTCGCCCCAGCTGTAATTCGTCGCGCCCGGCGGGCAGAAATCCTTCATCTCACGATAGAATTCGAGCGCGTTGCGGGTGGCTTCGGTGTCGAGATCCACCTCAAGATCCGGCGTGAAGACGGAGCCGCCGGCCTGGTGGATGAACCCAATAAAGATGAGCGAGGTCATCGAGTTACGTCCGTATGGCAAGGGCGCTCCGAAGAGGCCGCCGGTCTGCAACGCCTGCACGGCGGCGCGCAGCTCGTCCCACGTCTCCGGGATCTTGTCGAGTTCGGCCTGTTCCATGAGGTCGCGACGGACCCAGATCATGTTCGCGGCCGAGTTGCCGATGCCGGTGCCGGCGAAATTCCCATCCGCTGCGCGATAGACATTGTTGGCACCGTCGTAGAAATCGTCAGCGCCGATTGCGTCGATCACGTCGTTGAACGGCGCGAGCAGGCCATTTGCGTAGTAGGACTGGACGGCAAACGAAGGCAGGTGCGTGACGATGTCGGGCACTTCGCCGGACGAGAAGGCCGCGGCCAACTGCGGCGCATAGCCTTCGTCCGAGGTGGTCTCGAACTGCACCTTGATGCCGGGGTTGGCCGCCTCGAAGGAGGCGATCTGGGCCATATAGGCGTCGACCTGAGCCGGCGCGCCTTGCGGCGACCACCAGCGCAGCGTGATGTCTTGGGCGCTTGCGCGGCGCGGAAATCCCGCGAGAGCGGTCGTTGCGGCCATGCCGGCGATCGCACCGCGGCGCGTCAATCCGTTCCGGTTCCAGATAGAGTTCGACATTACGAGCAGCCTCCCCAACGGTTATTTGTTCACATAGCGCACTCTTGTTCGATATAATCGTGTTTCCCACGAGTCGTGCAACAGCTTTTCTGGAATGATGGCAGGAAAGACGACCGAGATTGTGTTCCAAGGCCAGTTCGCGGTAGCCGTGCCCGGGATCGAGGAGGCGACGGGATGACTTCAACGCACGCCGACGACGCCGAACTGCCGGAGGCCGAGAAGAGCGCCGGCCAGACCGGATTGATGACCGCGGCGCCAGACCTAAGCGAGGACGCCGAAAACGGCGGGCTGAACCCGCGCGACTATGTCAATTCGCTGGCGCGCGGTCTCGAAGTCCTTCGGGCCTTCAATCGGACCCGCCGCAAGATGACGCTCTCCGAAGTGGCCGCTGAAACCGGGCATACTCGCGCCGGCGCGCGTCGCATCCTGCTGACCCTTGTCAAGGAGGGATATGCTGTCGCCGACGGCAAGCTCTTCGATCTCACCCCCCGGGTGCTGGAGCTTGGGTATTCGGTGCTGTCGTCCAAGGGCGCGTGGGACATCGCCCGCCCTTTCATCGACCATCTGTCGGACGAGATCTGCGAGTCTGTCTCCGCCGCGGTACTCGACAAGTTCGACGTCGTCTATGTCAGCGGCGCGCAATACCACCGTGTCATCAGTGTGGGCATCTCTGTCGGGGCGCGGTTCCCGGCGGCCAACACGGCGACCGGACGGGTGCTCCTGGCGGCGCAGCCTACCGAGACCTGGCCGGGTATGCTCCAGAACGTGCCCCTTAACCGTATGACGGATCGCACCGTGACGGACCGGGTAGAATTTCGCCGTATCCTCGAGCAGACGCGAGAGCAGGGCTGGTGCCTCGTCGATCAGGAACTCGAGATCGGCCTTATGTCCATCGCTGTGCCCGTCAGGACGAGCCGCGGCACGATCGTGGGGGCGATCAATGTGGGTGTGCCGAGCGTTCGCATGACGCCCGACGTGATGGTCGAGCTGATCCTGCCCAAGCTTCAGGAAACGGTTGATCACATCTCGCGCGCCCTTAAGCGCTGAGCGCCGCAAAACGCGCGGGGCAGAACGGTGTCGGGTCTGCCGGGGGCTCTGTGCCGAGAACGATCGCCGCTGCCATTTGCGCCAGCAAAGGCCCGAGCGTGTAGCCTGCATCTCCGGGCACCGCCATCGTGATGCGCGGCGCGCTGGGCAAGCGTCCGATAATGGACGCGCCATCGGCTGTCGTATTCATCCCCGCCCAGGTGCGAATGACCCGGAGATGCGAAATCGCTGGCACGAGCTTCGCGGCGAGCGCGACGTTCCCAAGAAGCGAAGACGCGATGACCTCCGGCACGGCCGCGTTGCCCCGGCCATGTGCGGGCCAGCCGCCCCCGATCACGATCTGACCGGTGCGAAACTGTTTGAGCGTGATCGGGCGCTCGGCATGTTGCACGAGGTGCTCGATCTGCTGCGCGCAGCTTTCGGTGATGTTCATGTGCAGCGGTTCGGCCTGCGTTGGGATGTCCACCCCGAGCCCGCGCACAAGCGCGCCGGAACCCCAAGCTGCCGCAATGACGACCTCGGACGCTGCGTAGGTTGCCGATCGTCCCTGGGCCGTCACAGTCCGGTCAGTCGCGGCAAGCCCTCGGATCGTGTCGCGCACCCGTCGCACGCCAAGCTTTTCACACCGCTCAATCAGCTGCACATTGGCGAGCAGCGGGTTTAGCTTGCCTTCGTCGTGGCAAAGCTCGGCACCGACGATCTGCGCGCCGACCCAGGGCGCAATCTTGTCGAGGGCCGCCCGGTCGAGCAGCTCCACGTCGAGGCCTTTCGCCTCCTCCCGACGCGCTTTCGCTTCGAGAAAAGCCATCTGGTCGGCGCCCTCGGCGAGCATGAGCCCGCCCTTTCGCACCAAATCGCAGGGCCCTACTCTGTTTTCGAGGGACGCCCAAACCCGCGCCGCCTGCTTGTAGAGCGGCAGGGCGGCTTCGACGTTGGGTGCGAGGTCGGGGAAGAGGCGGATGAACCGGCTCTGCATCTGGACGTGCAGGCTGCCCGCATTCGCATCGCTCCCAGCATTCGTTGCGGCATCAACGAGTGTGACGCTGGCCCCCGCCTCGGCCAGCTCCATTGCGGCGGCCAAGCCAATGATGCCGCCCCCGACGACCAGGACGTCATTCGGCGGCATCCAACGTCCCTTGCGCCTCCTGCGCCTCCTGCGCGGCGAGAATGGCCGCGATGCTGACCGGCTTGATCGGGACACGCGGAGCAAAAAAGCTCCGATCCGAAAGCGGAGCGCCCTTCTGCTCGGCCACCAGACGCGCCGCCATAGGACCGCAATATCGCCCTTGGCAGCGCCCCATCCCGACCCGCGTCCCGCGCTTCAACGTCCCGACATGTCCGGGGTTCTCAGCGTATCCGGTGAGGGCTTGTCCGAGCGTGATCTCTTCACAGCGACAGAGGATTGTCCGAGGGTCGGCCGCTGTGAGCGATTTCGGCCGGACATCATGGACGTGCCAGAGCGCATCTTGGAAGCGGCGGTGCCGACGCAACTCCTTATGCTCCGCGAAGAGATCGTAGGCATCGCCGTATCCGGCAAGAGCTGCGGCGGCGCGTCCCGCGATGCGCCCCTCGACCCTTGCCGCAGGCGCGCCACCCAATCCTGCGCAATCGCCCACGGCGAAGACGGCGGGGACGGTCGTTTCCATCCGGTCGTTTCGCGTGCAGCGCAGATGTCCGAATGCGGGGTCATAGGTCATCGCCGCGCCGAGGAGCCGAAGCACTTCGTTCTGTGGTTCGAAGCCCGCATTCATGCACACGACGTCGGTTTCGATGTCTTCGAGGATCTCTCCGCGGCGCGCGAAGGTCGCCACCAACCCTCCTTTTGACGCGCGTATTTCCCTCAGGTCGCAGGCATTTCGGATCGGAACGCCGCGCGCGCGAAGCGCCCGGAGCATCGACAGGCCTTTCCACGTCAGTGCCGGGTCGGCAAGGGCCATCCGAAGTGCCGCGACCGGATGGCGAAAGGGCGATGGCGCGGCTTCGGCGACCAGGCGCAAATCGGCCCCGCCTTTCGCAAGCTCAAGCGCCACCTGCAGATTGAGCGGTCCGGACCCGCACATCACGACGCGCTGGCCCGGCAGGGTCCGGTAGCTGCGCCAGAGGGTCTGCGCCGCGCCCGTCGTCATCACCCCAGGCAGTGTCCAACCCGGCACCAAGCATGGCCTCTCATAGGCGCCCGTCGCAACGATCAAGGTGCGCGGACGGGCGATGAGGGCGGCTCCCGCAACTTCGGCCATCAGCAGAGGGCCATCAAAGGCGCCCCAGATCTCAACCCCGCCGAGGATTTCGGCACCACTCTCTTCGGCGGCGCGCAGAAGGGCCGCGCCCTCGGCCTGCTGCGCATCCATCGGCGCGCCCATGGCGGCTTGTTTGTAATACTGCCCACCGCTCACCTTGCGCTCATCGAGAACGAGCACCTCGGCCCCGGCCCGGCGTGCCGCGATGGCAGCGGACAACCCTGCGGCGCCGGCGCCGATTATCAGAACGTCGGGACGCGCGGTACGCGCCGGCACGCTCTCCGGGGGCGCCGCGCTCGGATCGAGCTGCGGAAACGCCTCCTGCGTTGCGACGCGCAGGCCAGCAGCGGCCTTCGTCATACAGGCGCGCTGGTTTGGGATGCCGTCGACAGTCACGAGGCAATCCTGACACACCCCCATCCCGCAGAAGAGGCCGCGCTGCGCGCCTTTGGCCGTTTGACGGAAGGCGCGTTCTCCCGCGCTGGTCAGAGCCGCGGCAACGGATTGACCGGGCCGGATCGGGATCTCCCGCCCGTCAAAGGAAAAAGTCGGATCAGTCATCGGCGTCCGCAAGTATCCTATCCCGCTCTGCGACCAACCGGGCCACGGCGCCCACCCTCCAGGCCGCGCGCGCCGGGATCTGCGCCTCGGGCAAGATCGCGCGCCGCGCGGCGACGGCCTGGGCGACGAGCGCGGGGGACCAGTCGACGGTTTCGCCGCGGGCTTCGCCCATCCGCTTGTAGGCCGGTCCCATCCGCGCGGCATGGGCCGCAAGCCCGCCCGGCGTGTTCAACTCCGCCGTCTCGAAGGGCCCAGACAGCGCCCAGCGCGGCCCCAGACCGACCCGCATCACGGTATCGATATCCTCAGCGCTGGCCACGCCCTCGTCCACGAGACGGTAGGCTTCGCGCAACACGGCCCCTTGCAGACGGTTGAGCACGAACCCTTCCACTTCGCGGTGCAGAACGACAGGTGCAAAGCCGAGCGTGCGAAAGAGACCACGCGCGTGGCTCACCGTTTCGGGAAGCGTTCCGGGTGCGGGTGCGAGTTCGATCAAGCGCAGGATTGCGGGCGGATTGACCGGATGCGCCACGAGGCAACGGGCTTGATCTGCGCCCGCCGGGAGGATGTGCGACATCGGGATCGCCGACGAGGCCGTCGCAAGAAGGGTTGTGGCGGGCGTGGCAGAAAGCAAGTTGGCAAAGATCTGTTGTTTGGTGTTCAGACGCTCTGGCCCGCATTCGAGCACCAGCCTCGCGTCTGCCGCTGCGGCCCCGAGCTCAGCGACAACGCTCAGCGTGCCCTGGCCCCCCTTGCGCAGGCCCGCCTCCTTCGTTGCCTCTTGTTGTAACTTGATCGCTTGCGCCACGGCCGCCCGTCTCGCCGCATCGGGATCGACGAGCGTGACGCGCGCCCCGGCATCGACGAAGACCGCCGCAAAGGACACGCCGATGGACCCGGCGCCGAGAATGGCGATGTCGTGCGCGTTCCCCATGCTGCGTCCCGGCCTTGCCCTTGCTATGGTTCACATAACGCACAAAAGTACGCGTCTAACCGGCAAGCTAGGGTATCGACGGGGGTCAGGCAACATGTCCGAGGTTCAAGATCTGTCCGGGCGCAAAGCCGTGGTCACCGGAGCGGCGCGCGGCATCGGGCGCGCCATTGCCGAGCGGCTGGAGAGAGCCGGAGCGTCGATCGTGGCGATCGACCGACCGGGGCAGATGGACGACTTGCCCAAAGCTTGGGAGGCAATCGGGATCGACTTGGCTGAAGAGGGCGCCGGCGCCGCCTTGGCCTCGGTCGCGGCAGCCCATGCGCAGGTCGACATTCTGGTTGCCAATGCCGGTGTGGTGCCGCCTTGGCGGGGCGTGGCCGAGGTCGACCGGGCCGAATGGCAGCGCGTTATGGCGATCAATACCTGGGCCGTCGCCGCTGCGCTTGGCGCCTTTGTGCCAAGCCTGTCGCGCTCGGCCCATGCCTCTGCGATCCTCATGGCATCGATTGCTGGCTACAAGGCACATCCCAAGCAGGTGCTCTACACGGCGTCCAAACATGCGGTGATCGGGATCATGCGCTGCGCAGCCCTCGACCTCGGTGCGCAGGGCATCCGGGTAAACGCTCTCGCGCCCGGCCCCGTTGCCACCGATGCGCTCCTCGCGCGGCTCGACGCGCGCCACGCGGGCGGCGGGCCTGCCACGGATGCGGCGCTTCGGGCCCTCGCGCAAGAAACAGCGCTCGGACGTATGGCCAGCGAAGAAGACGTGGCCAATGCCGCTCACTTTCTCGCGTCCGATGCGTCGGCGGGGATGACTGGAGCGGTTCTGCCTGTCGAAGCGGGCCTCGCCTAGCCCAAAGGCGCCCAGCCATTGGCAGCCAAGATGTCGTGGCTCGCTTTGATGTCGCCCTCGGGGTCCGTATCGGGCTGGAGCTTATCGGCGATGATTTCGAGGACGGTCATGCCGGAATAGCCGATCTCTTTGAGGGCGGCCGCCGAGGGGCCAGGCTCGACCACGCCGGTGCCAAGGCGGGAATGGAGAAACTCGTCATAGCCCGAATCCGAGATGTGCACATTCTTCACCAAATCGCCGAGCATGCGGATCGCATCAGCCGGGTTTTCCTTGATGAAGGCGCTGTTGCAGATGTCGAAATTCACGCCGACGTCCGGGCCGATCAAGGCGGCAGTCTCCTTCATGTCCTGCGCCGAGGGCAGGTAAGTGAAGGGAACGTTCTCAAGGAGTAATTGCACGCCGGTGCCCTTGGCGTAATCGACGAGCTGCTTCATGCCCTCCACGAACCATTCCAGCATCCACTCATGGGGCGGGTTGATCAGGCTGTTCACCGGGCCCGGGATCGCCACCACATAGGGACATTCCCACTCCGCCGAGAGGTCGATCGCCTCGCGGTAGCGGTCGAGCGTGTAGGCCCGCATCAGCCGGTCGACGCCATTGGGATTGTTGTCGAGCAGCGGGTAGCAGAAGGACGTGATCTTGCTGCCTTCGCCATCGAGCCATGATTTGTACGCTTTGCGCTGGGCGATCGTGAGCTCCCGCGGCCAGCAATGGGGCGGGAATATCATCATCTCGTACTTGTCGTAGCCCAGGGACTTCAGATGCTTCAGCGCATCGAGCCCGTCGTGAGAGTAGAGGAAGGGGAAGGTGCTTGCGGCCACTTCGAGTTGGCTCATGTCCGGGTCCTTTCCGCTTGTAGCCGGAGCGCCTTAGGTGTTCAAAAAGCGCACAAAAGTTACTATACCGCACGAAATCGCCTCTCCAAGTGAAATGTGTGCCCTCGATGCCGAGCCTCTTTTTCTCCCCCGCTGGACCGCCGTGGCATGCTGTGGGCGTAGCGCTGGGCGTGGATGGCAGTCTTCGCGTTGGGCGAGAACATCGCGCTGCCCGCCCCTTTGCCCGTTGCAGCCCGGCGTTCCGCGCTGCGCCTTCTGTCAGTCGGAGGTGATCCCATGAAACCTCTCCAAGGAAAGACTGTCATCGTCACGGGGGCGTCAAAAGGCATCGGCGCGGCTATCGCGACCTCCATGGTGTCTGCCGGCGCGCGCCTCATCGCGCATTATGGCGGCGACCGCGCCGGTGCAGAAGCGGCGACGGCCGGGGCGGAAGCGGGTCAAGTCGAGCTACTGCAGGCCGACTTCCACGATATGAAAGCCGTGGATCGTTTTTGGGCCGCCTCACGGGCCGCTTCGGGCGGGCAGATCGACGTGCTGGTCAACAATGCCGGGATCATGCGCCAGACGGGCGGTATCCCCGATCCCATCGAGGAGTGGGAGGCCGTCTGGGCCGAGACAATGAATGTCAACGTGCATGCCCCCGCGCGCCTACTGCGGCACGCCGTGCAGGACTGGCTCGCCGCCGAGCAGCCGGGCGCGATCATCGGGATCGGGAGCTGGGTCACCACTCGGGGTAGCTCCAACCCTCGCGCCATCGCCTACGCCGCGTCCAAAGCCGCGATCACGGCGGCGACTAAGACCGTCGCCCGAAACTACGCGGAGAAGGGCATCCTGGCCTACGTCGTCGCGCCTGGTGTTGTGCGCACGCAGATGTCGGTCGAGAGCTCCGCGACGATTGGCGGTGAGGCGGCCGTGACCGCGGGCCTGCCCATGGGCGAATGGGTCCCGCCCTCGGATATCGGCGCGCTCTGCGCCTTTCTCGCCGAGGGCCGCGCCCGCCACCTGACCGGCACGACCATCGACATCAACGGAGCGGCTTACATCCGATGAGCCTATTCGGCGGCGGCTTGCCGCGTCTCGATCCGGTCGACCACGCGGTCGAGCTCTTCCATCAGGGGGATCATCCGCGCGATCCGGTCTCGCCCTTCGTCGCCCAGGCTTGCGAAGGTGGTGATCGGCGCGCGGACGTCCCCCACCGGATAGCCCGCCGCGGCCGCCAGCGCTTTGGAATAGCACTGGTGCCCGTAGAGCGGATGCCCCTCGGTGATGATGGCGTCGAACTTCGCAATGACGCTCTGCACGGCCCAGACGTCGTCCCAACGCCCTTGCTCGGCCCATTCGACGAACTTGACCGAGGCGCGCGGGATGTAATTGCCATAGGGGTTCACGTAGCCCACGGCCCCCATCTTGTAGCTTTCGAGAACGCGTTGCCCGGCCCAGACATTCATCAAGCCATCGGATTCGACGATGATGTCGTGGATGCGCTCGATGCGCTGGGAAGCCTCTTTGATGTAACGGATCTGCTCGAAGCTCTTGGTGAGCGTGCCAACGAGCTTGGCGGGCATGTCCACGTTGGAGGTGAACGGATTGTTGTAGAGCATGATCGGCAGGCCACAGACCTCGCAGATCGCCCTATAATAGTTAAAGATCTCGTCTTCGGTCGGCGTGTAGTAATAGGGCGGGATGATCATCAAGCCATCGGCGCCCATGTCCTCCGCCTCCTTGGAATAGCGCACGGCGTTCGGCGTGTAGGCGTTCATGGTGCCGACCAGGACCTTCATGCGCCCGCCGACCATCTGAACGGTGCGTTCGACGTATTCGCTGCGCTCGTCGTCGGTGATCGTGAGGAATTCGCCCGTCGTGCCGAGAATGATGATCCCGGGCACGCCGCACGCGACCTGCCAGTCGAGAAAACGCTGCCAGGCGGCATAGTCGATGGCCACGCCGTCCTCGGTAAAGGGCGTGATCGTCACGGTGTAGCTGCCGGTGAGCGGGACTGTCATGTTGGGGTCCTTTCGTGGTCCACGCCCGGCATCGGGGGACGGGCTTTGGGAGGGAGTCAATGACGCCGGACACGGCCGATGTGGTCATCGTCGGCGGCGGGCTTGTGGGCTTGCTGACGGCGCGGGAACTGGCCGCCGCGGGTGTCGATGTTGCGCTGCTTGAGGCTGGCGATCTCGGGGCGCAGGCATCGGGCGCGAATGCGGGCTCGATCCACCTTCAGATCCAATACCCCGAGTTCGTCTCGCTCGGAGAGGATTGGGCGCGGGCTTATCTGCCATGCTTGCGGTTCCTGAAGGCATCGCTAGGGCTTTGGGCCCAACTCGCGGAAGAGTTGGACGAGGATCTCGGGCTCAAAACGGCGGGCGGCGTGATCGGCGCAAAGACCGGAGCGCAGATGGAGCGGATCCGGGCGAAGGCGGCCCTGGAGGCCGAAGCCGGGGTCGAAACCGTCCTGCTGGGGCCAAACGAGTTGCGCGATCTCGCGCCCTACCTTGCCGACGACATGATTGGCGGCGGCTTTTGCGCGATGGAGGGCAAGGCGAACCCGCTGCGCGTGACGCCGGCGCTCGCCGCCGCCGCCGAGAGGGAAGGCGCCACGCTGCTGACTGGAACGCGAGTTCTCGCGGTGGAGCAGGGGCAGGCCGGGCTGACAGTGTGCACGGAGCGCGGCACGATCCGCGCCGGCAAGCTCGTCAATGCCGCGGGCGCCGCAGCCGGACAGATCGGCAAGATGATCGGCACGCCGCTGGCGATCGAGGGCTTTCCCCTGCAGGTGACGGTGACCGAGCCCGTGGCGCCGATCATCCCGCATCTCGTCTACTCCGCCGCTGGCAAGCTCAGCCTCAAGCAATTGAGCAACGGGGGCTGCGTGATCGGTGGCGGTTGGCCTGCGAAAGAACGGGCCGATCTTTCCTTGGCGACCGATCCCGCGAGCTTTACCGGCAACATGGCCACGGCGGCGCGGGTCGTTCCGGCGGTCGCACAGGCGCGCGCGATCCGAAGCTGGGCAGCCTGGGTGAACGGGACGGCCGATTGGCGCCCCATCCTGGGGCGGGATCCGAATATGCCGGAGGTCGTCCATGCCCTCTTTCCTTGGGTCGGCTTCAGCGCCGGTCCAATGACGGCGCGCGTGGCGGCCGATCTGGTGCTTGGCCGAGAGGTCGCGACACCCCTCGAAGGGGTATCGCAGCTTTACGATTAGGGCAGGGCAGCCGGTCAGGCCGCGCCGCGCTCGGCGACCTTGCCCGCGTGTTTGCGCTTCCACGCCCGCCAGGTCATCGCCCAGAGCGACGGGTCCTCGAAAGCGTCGCCCTTGACCTGCGCAATGGCTTGGTTGTGCGGCGCCGATTTCACCATATCCGGGTCGCTGCGCGCTTCGTCGCAGATCTTGGCGATGACATCGATCCAAGTGTCGATGTCCTCCTTCGACCAAAGCTCCCCCGCCTCGGGCGTGAAGGGCTCGGCGACGATCCAGGGCTCGTGGCTCATCCACCACGGATCGATGCCGTAATCCGCCAAGCGGTTGGCGAAATCGACGGTGCCGACTCCCGTCTCCTCGGTGATCGGTTCGAGCGACCACCGCGTCATTTCCATCCGGCGGGCTTTGACATCCGGGTTCGAGATCGCGAGGCCGGGGATCTCTGACAAGCGCTTGTCCATGTAGTTATTGGCCACGACCGAGATGTCAGAGGCGAGTTGAATGCCCTCGGCCCCCATGGCGCGGGCCCAGGCATAGGCCTTCACAACCTGCGGGACGTTGCCCCAATACTCGCGGATCTTGCCCGCCGATTTGGGGCGGTCTTCATCGAGCGTATAGGTGTCGCCCGATTTCACGACGACGGGCGTCGGCAGATAGGGCGTCAGCGCGTCCGAGCAGCCAAAGGCGCCGACGGCGGGGCCACCGCCGGCTTTGGGCGCGCCAAAGGTCTTGTGCAGCATGAACATACACGCGTCGAAGCCCAGCTCGCGCGCTGAGAGCTTGCCCATCACACCGTTGAAGTTGGCGTGGTCATAGAAGCAGAGCGCGCCGACCTCCTTGGCCGCCTTCACCCATTCTTTGATCTCGGGGTTGTAGATCCCCATGTCGTCGGGGTTGTTGAGCATAATGAGCGCCGTCTTCTCGCTCACCGCCGCCTTCAGGGCCTCGAGCGAAGGATAGCCGTTCTCTTCGAGCGGCAGGTTCACGACCTTAAAGCCAGCCGCTGCCGCCGTGGCCGGGTTGCAGGGATGGGACTGCATCGACGTCACCATCTCGGTGCGCTGGCCGAGCATCCCTTTGTCCTGCCAGTAGGCGCGTGCCAGGCACACCATCGTGTAGGCGGCATCGGCCCCGCCACCGGCCTGGAAGATGAACTGGTCCATGCCGGAAAGCGACCGGAGGATGCCGTCGAAATCATGCAGTATCTCTAGAACGCCCTGGAGCGTGTCGGGGTGTTGATAGGGATGGACCGCCGAGAGCTCGGGCCGCAGGGTCGCAAACTCCGCCGTCTTAGAATTGTACTTCATCGTACAGGTGCCGAAGAGGCTGATCCCCATCATCCCAAGCGTCATCTGACTGAGATGAAGATAATGCCGCTGCGCCTCGAACTCGGTGATCTCCGGCAGCTCGGGCAGGTCTTTGCGGGCCATCGCAGAGGGGATCAGATCGGCGCCGACCGCCGCGGTGACCTCCTCCTCGGGTGCAGGGAAATGCTGACCGCGCCCGCCGGGGCGGCCCATTTCCATAACGACAGGCTCATCCCATTTGGCGGCGTGGAATTCGGGCAGACGGGTCATGCCAAGACCTCCTTCATCGTGTCGGCCAGCCGCCGGATATCGGCTGCCGTGTGGATTTCGGTTACGCAGTACAGCGCGGATTGCCCGAGGCTGTGGTCTTCGTCGGAGAGGTCTTTGCCGCCGAAGATACCGCGCGCACGGAGCGCATCGTTGATCTCGGCGACGCTTCTGCCCGTGCCGTCGAAGTTGACGACGAACTCCTTGAACGTCGTTTCGGGCCATACGATCCGAACCCCAGGCACTTCGCCGAGGAGCTTGGCCGCATACCGCGCACGCGAGACGATCAGGTTGCCCAACTCCCGAAAGCCCTCTGGACCGAGCAGGCTCATGTAAACGGCGCCCGCGATGGCCCAGAGATAGGTCGAGTTACCGGTCCAATCGTTGCCGTTTTCGCGCATTCCGTAGGAGTTTTGGTGCGGGCAAGCGAGGCCAAAGCCGAGCTGCCCTGGTTCTTGGGTTTCCACGACTGAGACCAGAAAGCCGTTATAGGCGCGCACGTAGCGCTCATCGTCGCGCGAGGCGATCCAGCCGCCCGCGCCGCCACCGCAATGCATGTGCACGCCCAAGGGCTGAACCGGACCGGTGACGATATCGGCGCCGTAATCGCCCGGCGCGGTCAGCACGCCAAGGCTCGACGGGTCGACCCCGACGATGGTCTCGGCCCCAACGCCGCGGGCGAGTTTGGCGATGTCAGCCGCGCCTGTCTCAATCGTGCCGAGATAGGCGGGGTTCTCGAAGTAGACGGCCGCAACGTCGCCAGCGAGCTTTGCCTTCAAATCGTTCAGGTCGAGGCGCCCGGAGGTCGGGTCGGCGGCAACGAGGACAACCTCGATGTGGCTCTCCATTTCGACGGGCTGGCAATAGGTGCGGATGACGCTCAGGCGCTCGGGGTCCGAGAGCGCGGGCACGAGCACCTTCGAGCGGCCCGTGATCCGCTGGGACATACGCATCGCGTGGCCAATGGCGCAGCCCCAGGAATAGACCGGAAGCTGGACGACATCGAGATTGAGGAGCGCGCCAAGTTGCGAGGAAAACTCAAACCACGTCTGGTTGCGCCCATGGTCCGACTGGTAGCTGCCCCAGACATTCGTGGCGAATTCGGTCCGACCCACAATCTCGTCGACGATGGCGGGCACGTGGTGCTGCCACACGCCGGCACCGAGGAAGCTCAGATTGGTCTCGCAATCGTCGTTCTTCTTCAGCTTGCTGACGAGGTCCCGGCGCAGCTCAACTTCGGAGGTCAGAGCTGGCGGCAACGCGAGCGGCGTCTTGCGAAAATGATCCTGCGGGATCTGTTCGAAAACCTCGGCGACCGACGACGCGCCGATCTCGGCGAGCATGGCCTCGATCACGCCCGGCGCAGAGTTTGCCATCCATGGATGCGCACGCATCTCACTTCCCATCGCAGTGCTCCCTGTTACGTTTGACCCTTGTCGCGCTCAATTGGTGCACAAAAGTTCGCATATCGCACAGCTTGAATCAACTCGCCCCAATGCGCATCATCATTTCTCGTCCGCGCGCCGTCCGGACGCGCACGAAGCCACTCAAATCGGCGTCGAGCTCCGCATCCCCCGTGTCGATCCAGAGTTTGGGCTGGGAGAGGGCCGCCAGCTTATTCTCCGTTGCCAGGACGATAAGGCCGTCTCGCCCGGCCTTTCGTGTCAGTGTCGGACTGATCTGCTGGTTGCCACGACCGAGAAGAAAGCCCTGCTGCCCCGTCACGCCCAGCACCAGCCGGATGGCCCGCCCTTCGGCCAGGGCTTCGAGCTCTGCGGCGGTCGCGTCCCGTGCGACAAGCTTCCCACCTAGGATGGCGTCGATGCCAAGTATGCTAGGCGCGGCGCCGATGGCCGCTGCCACGGTCCCCGCGCTTGTTCCTGGCCCGACGATGTAGAGGATCTCGGGGTCCATCCCCTCGGCCACCTCCGCCGCCGCGCCCTTGAGCGCCGCGCTCCAGTCTTGTCGCGGCCCACCCTTCGAGGCCTGGATGCGATTGCGCGCCAAGGGCGTGCGCGCATGGCCGTAGAGCTTTGGCGCGATGCGCCCGGCGCGGAGCGCGGCCTCGTCGATGTCCATAACCTCGGTGCTGTCGTCCCAGACAATGCGATCGGGCGTCGCCAAAAGGTCTGCCAGAAGGGCACCCGCGGCGCTCGGGGACACGGCAAAGACGCCGGAATGCATCTTCACGCCGCAGGGGATCCCGAGGATGGCTTGGTCGGGCGCAATGCGGGAGAGGATGTCGCGGGCGGTCCCATCGCCACCGGCAAAGACCACCAATTCGGTCGCGTGCATCGCGGCGACGGCGTCGCGGGTGTCGCGGGCCGTCCCGCTTTTGTAGGCAAGGTCAAGCCTGCGGATCCTCAAGTCTAGGCCCTCGAGCCAGTCGGCGCCAAGATCGCCCGGTGCTGCGGTAATCTCGGTTCCGGGTACGCGGTCTGCCAGAATGCGCATCGCCCCGCGCGCGCGCTCCCCCGCGTGGGCAACCGCACCACGGCGCAGTGCTTCGGCGACGGTGTCTGGCCCATCCGTGCCCTTAAGCCCGACGGCGCCGCCCAAACCGGCGATGGGGTTTACGACAAGACCTATCCGCATGCGGTCACCATGCCTTTGTATATAAGTGCATTTTGCATCGCGCACATATGTTCGCTTTGCGGCGCGCGCTTTGAAAGCCGCTCCCGAAGACGACAAGCCGATGTCCGTGCTCGACGGGGATCGCGGTCGACATGGGCGTGCACGCGGCGCAGAGGCGCTGCGCGCGGAATGTCAGCGTGAGGGCTCCATGTGGTCGATCGCGGCGGCCAGGCCGTTGTCCGTCGTGGCGCGAGGGCTCGTGGCGATACGGTCTGCCATGTCGCCCGCGTCTCGGAACGGAACGCGTAAGGCACCGACTTGGCGCGCATCGCGATCCTGCGTAGACCATGCCTGGCCAGACAAGCGCCCACCTTACTCAACGGAGCAGCCCCAATGATCAGATTCCTGTACAACATGGCCCCCAATCCGATGAAAGTGGCGCTCTTTTTAGAGGAATCCGGCCTCGACTATGAATTGGTTCCGATCGAGACGCGCAAGGCCGAGCAGCATAGCGACACCTTCAAGGCGCTAAACCCAAACGCGAAGCTCCCCGTGCTCACCGATGGCGATG
This sequence comes from Pseudomonadota bacterium, assembly GCA_038745585.1. Taxonomy (GTDB): domain Bacteria; phylum Pseudomonadota; class Alphaproteobacteria; order Rhodobacterales; family Rhodobacteraceae; genus HLUCCA09. Next base: position 171,807 of record JBCDLH010000001.1, on the reverse strand, counting down.
CGGTGATCTTCGACAGCAACGCGATCCTGCTCTACCTCGCCGAGAAGTCCGGTCAGTTCTTGCCGGCGCCGGGCGACAAGGAACGGGGCGCGCTCCTGTCTTGGCTGATGTTTGTGGCCTCTGGCCTCGGCCCCTTCTCGGGTCAGGCCGTCCACTTCCGCAACTTTGCGCCGGAAAAGATCCACTATGCCATTAAGCGCTACGACTTCGAGGCGCGCCGCCATTGGCAGATCATCGACGACCGGCTGGGCCAGGGCCGCTACATGCTGGGCGAGACCTATACCATCATCGACATGGCTGTCTGGGGCTGGGGCGACCGGCTGACCTACATGCTCGGCGACGACGACATCATGCAGAAATACCCCAATCTCGACCGGCTGATGCAGGAGATCGAGGCCCGGCCCGCCGCGATCCGCGCGCGTGCGATCAAAGACAATCACGAATTTCAGCAGGAGTTCGACGAGGTCGCGCTGCGCTCGCTCTACCCGCAGCTTTTCGCGCCGGACCCTGTCTATTGAGGGACCCAGTCTATTGAGGATGGCGGCGCGCATCTTCTCCCGATGCGCGCCGCCGGATCGGCTCAGTTCAGCGAGCCGATGAAGCTTTCGACCTCTTCGAGCGAGACATACGTCACCTCGTCGGTGCCGCTCTCGGTAAAGGACCAGATGACGGCCGGCGCCGAGACATCGCCGTTGGCGTCAAAGCGCACATTCCCGGTCGCGCCCTGATAGGAGACGGCCCCGCCCCCGGCGAGGACCTCCTTAGCTCGGGTGAAGCCCGCCGTATCCGCGGTGACCGGCGTGCCGTCGGGATCGGTCACACGCGGCACGGCGGCGGCGATCTCGGCGCCGGTCGCACCGCTTCCCGCGGCTTCCATGGCGAGAAGGGCGATCATCGCGGCGTCGAAGCTATTGGCAAGGCCGGGGCCGTTGGGCTCGCTGTCGAACCGGGCCTTGTAGGCCTCGACGAAGGCGTCGGCCGAGGCCACTCGTGGCGACGCGGTGTCCGTGCCGAGTGCGTTCCCGAGAAATTGGAGGCCCACATTATCGCGGAATTCGTCGGATTTGAGCGAGTTGGCGAGGATCATGTTCTGGGTGCCGCCGAGCGAGATCCACTCGCGCACCGCCGATGTCCCCTCATTGGGGTAAAGCGCGAGGTAGAGCGCCTCGGGCTGGCTCGCCAGCGCTTCGGTCACTTCGGCGCGGTAGGAGGGCTGGGCGTCGTTGATCGCGACAGACGCTGTGACCTCGATCCCCGCAGCGGCGAAGTCTGCGGCGATCAGTTGGGCCATATCCTGCCCCCAATCGTCGTTCTTGTAGAGGATGGCGACGGAGCCGTAGCCCTGATCGGCAGCGACCTTCGCGCCCATCGCCGACTGGACACCGGTGGTGGCGAAGGTGCGGAACCAAAGACCCTTCGCGCTGCCCTCTTCGGCAAAGCGCGTGAAGACGGTGGAGGAGGAACAGCACGACATCTGCATGACCCCGGCCGGCACCGTCACCGAAGAAAGGATCGGCATGGAAACGCCCGAGGACACAGCGCCCAGGATCACGTCGACGCCCTCAAGATCGACCAGCGCCTTGGCCGCATCGACGCCGACCTTGGGGTCGACCTGCGTGTCGCGCAGAACCATCTCGATCTCGCAACCTGCGGCACCGCCGGCCTCGTTGACGAGGTCGACGGCGAACTGCGCAACCTCGGCGATCGGTCGGCCCCAATCGACCGAGGTGGGCAGAACGGCGCCGATTTTGGTGGTGCAATCCTGGGCGTGGGCGGCGCCCGCGCTCAGCGCTGCGGCGGCGGCCCCTGCGAGGAGCGTGGCGGTCAGTTTGATTTTCATGTTGGTCTCCCGTTTGGATGGTAGCTGGGCGCTTAGCTGCGCCCTTGTGGTGAGGTTGCGGTGCTGGAGACGACGAGCCGCTCGGGGAAGAGACCTTGCGGTCTCCAGAGCAGCATGCCGACGATGACGGCTCCGATCAGAACAAACTGAACCGAGCCTGTATAGAGTTGGGCTTCGATGGGGGCGTAGCGGGCGAGGGCCCAACCGCTCGCTGTCCAAGCCCCCCAGATCAGGACGGCGCCCGCGACCGCACCTGCGTTGTTTCCCGCGCCGCCGACGATGAGCATGGCCCAGATTTGAAACGTCAGGATCGGCAAGACGTCTTGTGGTGAGACGAAGGCGTAGAACGTGCCATAGAGCCCGCCGGCGAGGCCGATCACCACGGACCCTGTGACGAAGGACATCAGCCGGACTCGCGACGGGGACTTTCCAAGGGACCGTGCCGCTGTCTCGTCCTCTCGGATGGCGCGGAGGAGGCGGCCGAAGGGCGAGGCGGTCAGGCGTTGCAACACGACGTAGGTCAGGAAAAGGAACGTCGCGACCATGAGGAAGAAGGCAAGGTTGTAGGTAAAGCCGTCGCCAAGTGTGTCGCGCAACGGGCGCTCAAAGCCGCGGATGCCCTGCGCGCCGCCGGTGAGCCCCATCGCATTGCGCGCTACATTCTCAAACGCCACGGCCACACCAAAGGTCGCAATCGCGAGGTAGTCGTGCCGGAGGCGCAATGTGAGGATGCCGACGACCCACGCCAGAAGGGCGGCAAACACGAGACCGCCGGCAATGGCGATGATCCAGGGCAGGCCAAAGCCACCGAGATGCGCCTCCTGCGGCGGGCCGCCCAGGATCAGCGTGCCGTAAGCTCCGGCGCCGAAGCTCGCAACGACGCCGCCATTGAAGAGGCCGGTATAGCCCCATTGCAGGTTGAGCCCCAGCGTCGCTATGGCGAGGATCGCGGCCACGGTTCCGAAAAAGACGAGGTAAGAGACGAGCCCGATCATGCGCGCGCCTCCCCGAAGAGGCCGTGGGGCCACAAAAGCAGGACCAAAATGATCAAGAGGAAGGGGACCGATGGCGCGTAGCCCGAGGGCAAGATCGTGAGCGCAAGGTTCGACGCGATGCCCACGATGAAGCCACCCGCCACCGCCCCGTAGACCGAGCCGATCCCGCCGACGATGGTGGCCGCGAAGATCGGCAACACAAGATCCCGCCCCATCACCGGCGAGATCTGGTAACTCAGGCCGTAGAACACGCCGGCGGCCGCCCCGAGCGCGCCGCCGATGATCCAGACCGCTGCAATCATCGCGCGTAGGTTGACCCCGTGGATCTGCGCAAGCGTCGGGTTCTCGGCAACGGCGCGCAGGGCAAAGCCGAAGCGCGTCCGGCTCATCACCAGATGCAGCGCGACCATGATGGTGAGCGCTGCGGCCAGAACGAAGACCTGATCCGGCTTTACCAGGAGCAGCGGATCCCGGCTTAGGACCATGGCGAACGCGATGTCCTGGGAGTAAAGCTGCGGGTGGAGGCCAAAGGCGAGGCCGATGAGGTTACGCACCACGAGCGCCATGCCGAAGGAGGCAAACACCATCGACAATTCCTCACCCTTCTCCCGGACCCGGCGAAAGACGAGCCGGTCAAACGCAAGCGCCGAAGCGGCCGTGATCACCATCGAAGCAAAGATCGCGAGCACCAGCGCACCCGTCATCGAAAGAGGGCCGATCTTGGTCGCGAAGAGAGGCAGAAGCGCCTCGAAAAGGCGCGTGCCGACAAGAGCGGCATAGGCGCCGATCGACAGCAGTTCCGCATGCGAGAAATTGGCGAACCGTAGGATATGCATCGTGAGCGTCAGTCCAATCGCCCCGAGCGACAGGAACGACCCGACAAGGATACCGTCGACCAGATGCTGAAGCATCAGGCCTCAACCCCCGCCCGCTGATCGGCTCGGTCTTCCGCACGCAAACCGAGGTAGATTTCACCGAGATCGGGTGCGCCGAGAAGCTCTTTGGACGGCGCGTCGAGGCGGTTGCGCCCTTCGGCGAGCACCCAGGCCCGGTCTCCCCGCCGGAGCGCCTGTTTCACGTTCTGCTCCACCAGGACGATCGCCGTGCCCGCATCGGCGAGGGCGCGTGCATGGTCGAGCACTTCGTCGGCCGCCTTGGGGGAGAGGCCCGCGGACGGCTCATCCATCAGAATGAGGCGGGGCTCCGTCGCCAGGGCCATCGCAATGGCGAGGAGCTGCCGCTGCCCGCCAGAGAGCGACGCCGCCCTTTCCCGCCGCTTCTCCCCAAGGACGGGAAACCGGGCGAAGAGGGCGTCGGCATTGCCCGCGCGCCTGGCGCCGCGCAGCGCAAGGTCCAGGTTTTGGGCAATGCTTAGAGATTTGAAGACGTTGTCTGATTGCGGAACATACGCGATGCCCTGGGCCGAAAGTCGGTCGGGGCGTGTCCCTGTGATAGGCGCGCCGGCAAAGACGACGCGTCCCACCGCCACCGGCACGAGCCCTGCCACCGCCTTAATCAATGTCGACTTTCCCGCGCCATTGGGCCCGATGACCACCGTCAGTGCTCCGGCGGGGGCGGTCAGATGCACTTCGTGCAGGATCGGCATGTCCGGCACGTAGCCTGCGGTAAGACCGTCGACGGACAGAAGCGCCTCAGGCATCGAGGCTGGCCCCAAGATAGGCGTCGAGCAGGAGCGGATCGGCCTGCGCCTCGGCGCCGGACCCTTCGAACACGACCTGCCCCTCGGCCATCGCGATCACCGGATCGCAGTGGCGCATCACAAGGTCCATGTCGTGCTCGATCACGACAAAGGTGGTGCCTTGGGCGTTGAGCTCTTCGATCTTGGCCACGAGCGTTTCGGTGAGTGCGGGGTTTACCCCGGCGGCGGGCTCGTCGAGCAGGATGAGGCTTGGGCTGCCCATCAAGACACGGGCCAGTTCGAGAAGTTTGGCCTGGCCGCCCGAAATCTTGCCGGCGGGCTGATCGGCCAGATGCGTCAGCGTGACGAAGTCGAGCACCTCCCGGGCGCGCGTCCGCAGACGCTCTTCTTCGGCGGCAACACGACCGCGGCGGAGGATGGGTGCGAGGAGGCGCTCACCCGCTTGGCCAGGTGCGGCGAGCATGAGGTTTTCCAAAACGCTCATACGTTTGAACGGGCGCGGGATCTGAAATGTGCGGCCGAGCCCCAGTGCAAATCGCCGATTGGGCGGCAGGCGGGAGATATCCTCGCCCTGAAGCAGAACGCTGCCGCGCGACGGGACAGTCTCTCCGGCGAGCAGGTTGAAAAGCGTGGATTTACCAGCGCCGTTTGGGCCGATCAGCCCGGTGATCGTTCCCGGTCGAATGGCAATGGAGACATTGCGCACCGCTGCAAGGGCGCCGAACTCTTTGGTCAGCCCGCGTGTCTCCAGGATCGGCTCAGCCATCGGCGCCCTCGGAGGCGGCATGGATTTTGTCATCTGGCCGGGTGTTGAGGTTGTATTTCATGATCCGCCCGTGGCGCCCGGACCGGTCGCGCTCGACAGCGAAGACTGATCCGCCGACACCGGGCGCCTCCTCCAGGAGCGCGTCGATGCGGGCGGTGTCCTCGGGCCGGAGACTAAAGCGGAAGACCTCCAGGGTCTTCGGCAGGTGGCGCGCATAGCGCGCCCCCACGATTGCGGCGGCCACACCCGGCTGATCGAGCACCCAACGTGTGGCCACGGCGGCGAGAGATACGCCGTGCTCGCGGCCAATACCCTGCAACAGTTGCAAAAGGGCCTGAAACCGCTCCCAGGGTCCGAACTCATCGATGATGAGCCGGTACTTCACGAGGGATCGGTTCTCGAAGGCAAAACCGGGATCGGGCCGACCGAGCCAAGTGTCCGTCAGGAACCCGCCCGCGAGGGTGCCGTAACAAAGAAGGCCGATCCCTTGTTTAGTGGCCCAGTTACTAAGCCCGCGGGACGGGCGGCGGTCGAGTAGGCTGTACTGGACCTGTGTCGACACCAGATCGAACCCGGCCTCGACAAAAGGTGTTGTGTCGGCCACGTCCCAATTCGTCACCCCAAGATGGGCGATCTTGCCCTTCTCGCGGCAGGACTTCAGCACATCGAGCGCGCGCGTGGGCTCACCCAAGCCGGTATCCCACCAGTAGAACTGTACCAAGTGAAGACGCTCTATCCCCAGCCTCTCTAGAGAGCGGTCAATGATCGCCTCAACCTCGTGCGGAGCGAGGTCCGCCAGTCGCGTGAGATCGGGCACAAGCTTGGTGTGAACTCGGACCTGGTCGGCGACATCCGCCCCCCTTCGCGCCCGGACATCCGCGATGAAGGCTCCGATCATCTCCTCCACGCCGGTATAAATGTCTGCGCAGTCGAAGGTCGTGATGCCAGCGTCGAGGAAGGCCTCCATGTCGGCGATGGCCACCGTCCGGTCCACGGGCCCATGATCGCCGGCAAGCTGCCATCCGCCTTTGATCACGCGCGAAATCCTGTGATCCGGCGCGAGGTCCCAGGTCTCGACCACGCTCATGGCTTCTCCTTTTGCCAGTATGGCGTTGTGCGCGCGTCGGGTAGGCCTGACGTTTCGGCGTGGGAAAAGACGCGCTTGGCGCCGCGTCTAACGCGAAAGCGCCCGCCGCAATGGGGATCGGGACAGGCGACCTCCGCGTCACTTTCCATCCAGTCATGCGGCTGCGTCGGGCGCTGTTTGGCGGGCAGAAGCGGAAGGAGGGCCGCGAGCGCGTACATCGAGATCCGCGCACCTTCGGGGAACACGAGCAACTCCCCCTCAACGCGAAAGCGCTCGCCCTCCACGTGGCGGCAGACGGGCGTGCGACCGTCGAGCACCGTCTCGACCGTCAGGTCGTAGAGCCAGAAGCTGTCGTCGCTCATGCGGTGCCCCCTCGCTCGGCCCCCTTGCGTGTGATCTGTGATATTTTACACTCTGCCCGAGACTGGCCTGTCAAGGGGCGCCGGCGGGAGGGGTCGAATGAGCGAAGCGAAGGTCGCGCGGGTCGATCAGAGCAAGCTGCGCGAAAGCGTCTATGCGGCGCTAAGCGATGCGTTCACCCGAGGCGCGTTCGCGCCTAGCGAAGCGGTGAGCCTGCGCGGGTTGGCCGATCAGCTGGGCACATCGCTTACGCCCGTGCGCGAGGCCGTGCGGCGCCTTGTGGCCGAGGGCGCATTGGTCGACACGCCGAGCCGGACCCTTGCCGTCGCACCTTTCGATGCGGGGCGCATGGCAGAGCTAAAGGCCGCGCGTCTCGTGCTGGAACTGCTGCTCCTCGACTGGGCTGCGCCGCGGATCGAAGCGGCCGACATCGACCGCCTGCGCGCCATAATCGCAACGCCCGGATTGTGCGGCGGTCGGCCGGACCTGAAGCTCAATCATGAGTTTCACTTTACACTTTACGCTGCAGCGGGGTCCGACGTGATCCTCCCCCTGGTACAGGCCCTGTGGCTGCAATACGGGGCCTATCTGAACCTCGTCGTGCAGACCGAGGCCGCCGCCGCCGTCGCCGAGCATGAGCACCACGCCGAGATCGTCGCGGCCCTGTCGGTTGGCGATCTCCCAGCCGCGCGCGCCGCGCTCACGGCCGATATCGAACGCAGCTTCGATCTGTTGGGAGGCCATCAATGACACCCTCTGTGCCCCGGCTTCGGCTAACGGACGAGCTTGAGATCAGCCGGGTGCTGACCGGGCTGTGGCAGGTCGCCGATATGGAACGGGGCGGCCAGACGCTCGACCCGGAGCGCGCCGCTGATCATCTGGAGACCTATCACGCGGCCGGGTTCACGACCTTTGACATGGCCGATCACTACGGTTCGGCGGAGATCATTGCCGGTCGCCTCCTGGCGCGCCATAGCGGCGACGCACGTCCTGTGATCTGCACGAAATGGTGTCCGGAGCCTGGCCCGATGACTGCCGATATCGTGCGTCGTGGCGTCGAAGAGCGTCTGGAAAGGCTCGGCACTGACAAGGTGGACCTTCTTCAATTCCATTGGTGGAGCTTTGGACATCCCGCCTGGCTTGATGCGTTGCATGAGCTGACGCGCCTTCGGGAGGAGGGGCTGATCGGCGCGCTCGGGGTCACCAATTTCGATGCCGCGCATCTCGCGCTGGCGCTGGCCGACGGTATTCCGCTCGTCACCAATCAGGTCTCGTTTTCGTTGATCGACAGGCGGGCGCTCGGGCCCTTGTCCGATGTCGCGTCGACCACCGGCGTGCGGCTTCTGGCCTATGGCACGCTCGCGGGTGGGTTTCTGTCGGAGCGGTGGCTGGGAGCGGATGAGCCTGCGGGCGTGCCTGACTGGTCCAAGATGAAGTACAAGCGCTTCATCGACTCCGCGGGCGGTTGGGGCGGGTTTCAGGGCCTGTTGCGCGCCGCCGACACCGTGGCCCGGAAGCACGGCGTCTCGATCCCCAATGTCGCGACCGCCTGGGTGCTCGATGCACCGGCGGTGGCCGGCGTCATCGTCGGCGCGCGGCTCGGCGAACGCGAGCATACCGAAGACAATACGCGCCTCTTCTCTTTCCACCTCGACGCCGAGGACCACGCGGCCCTCGAGGCGGCTTTCGCCGACACGCGTCCCATTCCGGGCGATTGCGGCGATGAGTACCGCAAACCTCCGTTCCTGACAGCGTCTGGCGATCTGAGCCATCACCTGGACGCCCTGCGGAGCCCGTATCGCGTTGTCGAGGATGCGCGCGGCGCCCGGGTGTTGAGCGGCACAATGTGGGAGGACGTTGCAGGCTACGCCCGGGCCCGGCGGGTGGGCGATCAGATTGTGGTATCGGGGACGACAGCCACCGCTGGAGCAGGCCGGTCGGTGGCACCGGGCGATGCCGGAGCGCAAGCCACGTTCATCCTCGATCGGATCCTCGCCGCGCTGGAAGCGCTCGGATGCGGAGCCGAGGATGTCACGCGCACGCGCATTTACCTCACGGACGTGAAAGACACCGAAGTCGTGGCGCGCGCCCACGGACGGGTTTTTGCCGATATCCAACCGGCCAATACGCTCGTCATCGTGGCCGCCCTCGTCGGCGATCACAAGGTTGAGATCGAGGCGGACGCGCGCACAAGCTGATGCGCCGTTGGTCGGCCCGAGGGCATGTAAGACTTTCGCAGGGCTTGCCTTGGAGGACCTCACGCGAATAGGCGCGACGGCACACCTGTGTACTTGGCTTCGCACGGGCGAGAAGCCGTTTGGATCAGCCCTCTGCGCCAGAAATCTGGGCCTCAGCCAGGCGAAGAGCGCGGACATGCATATGCCGCCGCCGACATTCACTGGCGCGGCCTCTCCGGCCTCAGCGGCGAGGCGCGCATCTCGCCGGCCCGTGACCTTGCTCGCGCTGGTGGCTCAGAGCTCTCCCTCAAGGATCTCACTTTCGCTGGGCCGGGCGAGCGCCCATACACCGAACTTGAGAGCATTCTCGCCGAAGGCATCCAGATCGCCAGGTCAGTCTTCCAACCCAAGCGGCTAAGTTGCGTGGGACACGGTCCGTTTCCTTCAGCCCTCGTTCTGGGGTGGCGGCGGCGCGGGTACAACCACGGCGCGGCCTGTGCTCATCGGGCGCGGCGTGGACGAAGCCGTCTTGCCGCTATGGGATTTCGGCAGAGCCGGCGTTTTGCCGCGCGCGCCTGCTAAACCACGTTCCTCTCGAAAGGCGGCCCACGGGCCGCGTCGCGCTCGGCGTGCATGCAAACTCGTCTGCCCGACGCGCGCGAGCTGTGCACAAAGCCGCGGTTTACCGCCGCGCAGCAGGACGCTGAACCGCCACGAAGTGTGAGACCCTGCCGTCGTTTCCATGCACTGGGCGCAACTCGCAGACATGCTGAAAGCGGCTTCCGTCTCGGCGGTAGTTGGTGACGGAGACGGAGCCGGCGGATTGTGTCTCTATGAGCTCCCGAAACCTGGCGATGGCGGCGGGCTCAGTCTCGGGCCCTTGCAAGAACGACAGGCTGCGCCCGATCGCCTCTTCGGCGGAATACCCGGTATGGGCCTCAAACGCAGCCGAGACGTAGATGACGGGCGTCCCTGGAACAGCCAGACACACCACCGCCGAGCAGCTTTCCGCACCGTCGGGCAGTTCTTCGTCTGGGTAACGCGCGATGAAGTCGGAGTATTCGCGGACTGTGTCCGTCAATCTGTCCCTCCCTTGGACCGGTTTTGCGCCGACACGATTGCCTCGACCAGTTGGACAAGTCGGACTTTTCCTTCCAGGTCGTCAAGCTGTACAAAAGTACCGACAAGGCGCGCCAGCAAGTCTGCCTCGCTGGCCATCGTCATGCCCTCGGCGCTAGGGCGTTCTTGCGGCGTTGGCATGGTCGACGCAGGGGGATCGACGGGCAGCAACTCGTTGATATGGATCCCATAGCTTTTGGCGAGCAGCAGTAGGTTGGTCAGGCTACATTTGCTCTGAGCGTCTTCGTATTTTTGATACTGCTGCGGACTGACCTCGATGATCTTGGCAACCTGCGCCTGGGTCATCTTCCGCGCCACTCGGAATTCACGAAGTTTTCTACCGACATGTTCGTAGGTATCGTCGGACGTAGCCGGCGAACCCAGTGGGGCATTTTTCGTCATTTCTCCGCCTCTATCGCGGATTCGTTTTGCAATTCAGCAGACATAGGGAAAGCCTTGCCGACGATGGGCGCCGAAGCAAGAGGCGGGCGCATCATTGAAGGTAACTTGTTTGCCAAGACTCTCGCAAAAGGCGAGTTGCCTACAGCTAATGCGATGCCGATTTGCGAAGGGTCCCGGATTAGAGCCCTGTCCTCGGCCACAAATCGCAGATTGGCCTCACGTCGTGCGAGTTTTCGCCTAATTTGAGATGTTTCTCACAAACCAAGAAAAGGGATCAGTGTGCGGGGGTGTGCCACCATGGATGGCGGGGCAGAGAGCGCGGCAGCGCACCATTTGACAGAGCACTTACCGGAGGGGACAGAACTTCTCCTGGGACAGTACAAGATCACAAGGTATCTCAATTCCGGCGGCTTTGGGATCACCTATCTCGCGCAGGACAGCCTCGACCGGACGGTCGTGATCAAAGAGTGCTTTCCCGGCGCTTTCTGCCGCCGAAACGGTGTGCAGGTGCAGGCGCGAACCCAGGCGCACATCGCCGAACTTGAGGCCGTGGTCGGGCTCTTCCTGCGCGAAGCCCGGTCACTGGCCAAGCTGGAACATCCAAATATCGTGGGGGTGCACCAGGTCTTTGAATTCAACAACACCGCGTACATGGCGCTCGACTTCATTGAGGGCCGAAATCTCTTGCAACTGGTCAACTCGCCCGGTCGCTCGCTTACGCCAAGGCAGATCCGCTCCATCCTGGAGAAGCTCTTGAGCGCCGTGGGCGCCGTGCATCAGGCCGGTCTGCTGCACCGCGACATCTCCCCCGACAATATCATCGTGACCGACGATTACGATCCGGTCCTGATCGACTTCGGCGCCGCGCGTGAGCAGGCAACGAAGGCCACGCAAGCGCTGTCCGCGCTGCGCGTCGTCAAAGACGGCTATTCCCCCCAGGAATTCTATCTCGCAGGCAGCGGACAAGGGCCGTTCAGCGATCTTTACTCGCTGGCGGCCACCTTTTACCACGTCATCACCGGCGAGGTTCCCCCCGACAGCCAGCGTCGGCTCTCGGCCCACGTCGCGGGCGAGGGCGACCCCTATGTCCCGCTCCGCGAGCGGACCTCGGCCTTTGGCGTCCCGTTTTGTGATGCGCTCGACCGCGCGATGACGGTGCTGCCCAAGGACCGCATCAAAACGGCCGAGGATTGGCGGCGCGCGATGAATGCGCCGCCGAAGGCCGAGGCTCCTACGTCTCGGACCTCGCGCGCCTTGCCGATGGGCGTCAGTACACCACGGAGCGGTGCTCTCTCGGCCCCAACACGCCCCGCGGCGCCTTCCAAGGCTGTGCCTGCGACCAAACGACTGCCGAACACCCAGACGCCCAAGCATCGAAGAGCCCCGCTTTTGGTTGGGGCCGCCGCTGTCGCCGTCATTGGAGGCGGTGTCCTTTTGGCGCCGCAGCGTGGGGATACCACGGCCACGGCCTTCGCCGAAAACGAGGCACAGGTCGAACGTGTTTTCGCCGCTGCTCGACCTCAGCCTGTCGCCGACGTCCCCCTGCCGGCTGCCTCGACAGGGCTGGTGCCCGGGACACAGCCGGAACCTCTCGGCAACGTGCTCGATGAACTGCCCGTTTTCGCCTCCAACGGGCCGATCACCCTGGACTGGGCGCTCGTGCCTCCGTTTGAGCTCGACACCGAGGGTCGCGTCCTCTCCACCGCACGTGGGGTTGCTGTCGATACTGCCCCCGGCTCTCGCGTGATGGCCATTGGCGATGCGCCCTTTGTGCCGGGCATGAACTTGTCCGACACCCTTCGATCTGCCGCAACGTCAACGGATGGCAAACGCGCGGTGATCCCGATGACCACCCTGAGCGACGACGGCGCTGAGGCGGCCCAAGTTCAGGTTGCGGCTCAGATTGTCTATGCCACCCGGATCGGGCGCGACCTCGTCATCGAAACGACGGCCGGTCCCCAGGGATGGTCCTCCCGCGTGGTGACTGCACCACCGGACAGCACTCTGCGGCCGAACGACGAGGTCATCGCTCTGATCGCAACGGGCGCGCGGTTTGAGAGTGGGTCTGCCCTCGCCGAATTCGTCGCCGACGCAATCCAAGCCGATCAACCGACGCTCGGGATCGCCGTCCGTCGCGGTGGCGCAATGTGGTCTGCCGATCTGCCGCTGCCGGTTAACGCCAACTGATCGCCCAGGAACGGAGGAAAAACGATGCTGCGCAAGACATCCGGACCCCGCTTCGATTCGTCGACGGTCACCGACTTTGGCGCCCGCCCCTACCAGCAGGACGCGCTCGTTGCGAACTTCTCAGCGGGCGAGGACATCGGCATCGGCGTCCTGGCCGACGGGATGGGCGGGCACTTTGGCGGCGATGTCGCGAGCGCTCTGGTCGTGGGCCAAGCCTTCGCCGAGATCCGCGCAGGCGTGGCCGCTATCGCTCCGAGCCAAGAGCAGATCGCACGCGTTCTCAGGGCCTCCGCCAATGTCGCGAACGACGCCGTGCGCCGCCGGATCGAGGCGGAGCCGGACCTGCGGGGCATGGGCGCCACCCTGCTGGCGTGCCTCACCCTCGGCCCGGATCTGCATTGGGTCTCGGTCGGCGACTCGCCGCTCTACCTTTATCGCGACAAGACCCTCTGCCAGCTCAACGACGATCACTCGATGAAGCCCCGCATCCGCGCGATGGTGGCCTCGGGCATGATCGACGCCGAGCTTGCCGCCACCCATCCCGACCGCAATCAGCTCCTCTCGGCGATCTGCGGCCGCCCTTTCGAACACATCGACTGCCGCGCCGCGCCCTACCCGCTGAAGACCGGCGACGTCGTCATCGCCGCCAGCGACGGGATACAGACGCTGCCGGACGGCGAGATTTGCAAAACGGTGAACCGGTACCGTCGGTCTAACAGCGACGAGATCGCCAAGGCCCTCATGGCGGCGGTGAAGAAGGTCGGCGCGCCAGACCAGGACAACACGGCGATCATGGTCATCAAGGTGCTCTCTACAGAGCCGATGGCGCGCGCCGAGCCGCGCCCCGACGCCGCCATGCCCGCCGATCTTCCGTCCGAGGCGCAGCCCGACGGCGCCCTCGCCGCAGAAGACGGGGCATCGCTCGAACGGGCGCCCGACGATCTGGAAAAAGCCTTCGCGCTCTGAGCGCGCCCACCAAACACACTCCCCTCTTTCGCAGATGAGCAGGAACCCAGATGATTGTTTATTCGCACCGCTTCGCCGGCGTCCTTCAGCAACTGGTGATCGAACTCGGCCTCGACCTCGTCCTGTCTGACGGGTCGTCCCCCGTGAACCTCGCCGATAACGAGCTGATGATAAACGACGTCGCCAACAGCCTCGGCATCGAGGTCAAGAAACTGGCCGCCGCCGATGGCAGCATCCTCTTCAAGTTTCAGCGGCGGCCGACATGACCGTGAAACCGCAACTCTCGGGCGGGACAAGCGCCCGGGCCGGTGTGCCGCTCGCCCGCGCGCAGCGCCTCGCGGCGGCCACCGATGCACCACAACGTAAAAGCGTCCTTCCCGCAGTACTCGTGGCGACGGCTTTGGTCGCCCTGTTGGGGGGCGCCGTCATGGTGGCCGGGCCCACGCTTACGCCGTCCGCATCGCCCCCCACCGCGGCGGCCGACGCGACCGTTCCGACCACCTCGGCACCAAAGATGGCCAGCATCGGCGCTCCGGCGGCAGCCCCCGCACCCGCGCTGCCGCCTCTGGTCGACGCTCCTCAGACTGCGCCCATTGTGGGTTCCCCAGAAAACGCCCGTTTGCCAGCTGCACCGGCCGCCCTCGAACTCGCGGACCTGAAGCCATTGGAGCAGGCGCAACCCCAAACCTGCCTCGAACGCGTCGAAAACCGCCTGGTCGAGCTGCAATCCATCATTGGCGCGCCGAGCATGGATCTCGTGCCCAAGGATGCGCTCTCCGGCCTCATGCAAGCGTCGCTCGATTGTCCCGGTGTGGGGCTTGAGATCGACGGCAGCCTGGAGCTTGCGTCGTCCGACTTTGCCGATGTGCTGGTCCTGTGGAATCCCGACGCCCCGCAGCTCTTGCTCAGCGTGATCGACCGATCTGCCACCGAGGATCTGCAGCCGATCTTCACCGAGAACGGCGTCCCGACGGAATTCGTCGTTCGCTAAGTGAAAGGGTACAAAAATGGAAATATTGCAAAGACTTGAGAGCTTCCGGCCCCTGATCGACGAGGCCGGTACTTGGCTTTCCACCGCGCGGGAGGACGCCACTCTGCTCGGACAATCGCTCCTCGCGCTGGAACTGCCGGTTCCGGATCTTGCCCTCGTCGGCGCCTTCATCCTGGCCGTCGTGGCAACGATGCTGGCGCAGCGGGGCAAGACCCAGGACGCCTGCCGTCAGGTGGAGGCGCTTTATCAGGCCGAGCTTCTGACGGCCAACCGGCGTGCCCAGCAAGCCCGCGGCGCCCTGCGCAGTGCCAAACTCGAAATCGAGCGAGAGCGGCAGCGGCGCCGCCGCGAGGCGCAAACCGTCCAGCGCAGCGCGCGGATCGCCAGCAATCCGCCTATCCCGCTCAACGATCGGATCGCGGTCCGCAAGTGATCGCGCCGCCTCTCCCTCTTCCCAAGCCAAATCCACGTCAGAGATCGGAACCCAGATCATGAACCTCACGCGTCTTGTCTACTACAGCCAGCGAAACCCCTCCCTCGCGCTCAACATGGAAGAACTGCTGACGGTCTGTCAGCGCAACAACGCCCCGATGAATGTCACCGGCATCCTGCACTACAACGGGAACTACTTCCTGCAGGTGCTCGAGGGCGGGCGCGCGGAAGTCAGCGCGATCTACCACCGCATCGCCGCCGATCCGCGCCACATCAACATCATCCTGATCTCCTGCCAGGATGTGCGCGAGCGCATCTTCCCGACCTGGTCCATGGGCCTGCATGAGGGGATGGACGAGGAAACCAAGAGCATTTTCCTGCGCTATTTCCCCTCGAACAACGTGAACCCCGAAGCGGTGAGTTGCGACAGCCTGCTGGATTTCCTCCAGGACGTGTCTTCGGAGTTGGCCTAAACTGGCACGGCTTTGGTCAGGCCGCTGGACGTGTCCCCGTCGTGCGGCGCGGGTCAGCACGTGGACTAGCGGCTTCTCCACGCGCGGCACGCCGTCAATCCAACTGGCAAGCGAAGGAACCCGAGACGGGAACGTCATGTTGGCGCGTGTGCGCTTTTCGCTGGGCGAGGGGATCGCTACACCAGATGAATGCGGTTGAGCGTCTTGCGTGCCAGGCCCTCCGTTAGGGTGGTCCCCCTTCCCTGGCATGCATTTTTGATCAGGTGGGCCCCGGGCCGACGGCCGGCGCTCGCCGCCGCCAACGCCTCAAAGCGTGGGTTGGGCCCCTCGCCGCGGAGCCTTCTACGCACAACGCCTGCCCTTTTGCGGTCGCCGAAGGCCGCGCAATGTGGAGCCGATGCACAGGACGACGCTGACCGCCAGCCAGGCGAACGCGTCCTTCGCTCTCGCGCCGCGACAATCACCGTAGCCCCGGCGGTGCAAACCGCTGGGGCTGTTCTTTGTTTGAGTTGAGGCGACGCTTACATCCCGAGCTGGAGCCGCAGGGTGTCGGCGAGTTCGGAGATGGTGCTCTCCACCTCGGCGCCCTCGGTCACTTCCACCAACGCCGCGGCGATAAGGTCTGTCACGGCGACGCCTTCGGCACCGGGATAGGCGTACCAGGGGCCGGCGTGGTTGGCGACTTGCGTGTGACCGACGAGCGACGTTGGGTTTGCCTCGTAATAGGCGCCGAGATAGCTTTCGTCATCGAGCACGATCTTGTTGGCAGGGGCGTAGCCGGTGTTCTCGACGATGATCTTTTGCCCTTCGGGCCCGGTGACAAAGGCCATGTACTCCCATGCCGCCTGCTGCTTTTCGGCATCGTCGGTCAGCATCACGATGGCCGAGCCGCCCGTGGGGAAGTAGACGTTCTCTTCGGCGACGACCGGCGTGCCGAGGACGGCCATCTCGAAATTTTCGGCCGAGCCTTCCTCAAACCGCTTTAGAAGCGAGGAGCTTTCAAAGAAAATGCCGAGCGTGCCGGCCGGGAACGCCTGGCGCGCGTCGTCTTGGGACATCGACGACATCCCGCCCTCGGTCGCGAACCGCTGGTAGAGGGCGGCGGCGGCGAGGCCCGCTTCGCCGTCGAAGGTAATGTCGCTTTCGTCCTCCGTCATGGGGCGGCCGCCATGGGCGCCGAGGAGGGATTGGAAGCGCCAATCGTGACGGTGGATCCAGACGCCTTCGATGTTGTCACCGAGCGCATCGATTTGCGCGGCGAGTTCGATGATGCCGTCGAAATCGGTCGGGAAGTCCTCCATCGAGCCGCCCGCTTGCTCCACGAGATCGGGGTTGACGTACATTACCATGGTGGAGGCGGAGGTGCCGAGCGCGTGCTGCGTGTCCTCGAACCGCCCGAGCGAAAGAAGAGCTGGGGTGTAGCCTGCGGCCTCAGGGTCCTCGGGCAGGAAAGCGTCGAGCGGCTGGGTCAGCCCGCGCTCTTCGAGGATGCGCCACCGGTTCAAGCCGACATAGGCAATGTCGGGCGCTGTGCCCGCCACCGACTCGCGCAAAAGCCGCTGCACGCCTTCGGCATAGCCCTCGGCGGGACCGTCAATGGTCACGGTGATGTCGGGGTGAGCCTCCATGAAGGCGTCGGCGAGCGCCTCCTGCGTGTCGGCCCAGATAGTCGGGATGGCGTAGTGAACGCGGATTTCGGTTTCGGCGGTCGCGGCGGTTGCCAGGGCCACGGCAAGTCCGGTGGTCAAGAAAAGGTGTTTCATAACGATCCTCTGCAGACGAGATGTGGAAGGGCCTTTGGCCTCGGGTTTGTGCTCGATAGGGGTCTTGGCTGGCCTCATCTCTTGAGCCCGGTGCTGGCCAAACCTTGGGTGAAGCGCTTTTGCGCCAGCAGAAATCCCAAGATCAGCGGAGCGGTGATCAGTGTTGCACCCGCCATCAGCGGGCCGACATCGTCGCCCGACTCCTCGTCGCGGAAGAAGAGGATGCCGCGGGGTGGTGTGGCGAGGGCGCTGTCCGTCGTCGCGATTAGCGGCCAGAAAAGGTCATTCCAATGGGCGGTGACGGAAAAGATCGAGAAAGCAATCACGGTAGGCAGGCCGAGGGGGAAGGCGATCCGCCAGGCGATGCCCATCTCGCTCATCCCATCGACCCGCGCGGCATCGACCAACTCGCCTGGGATCTGCGCAAAGGCTTGGCGCAGGAGAAAGAGGCCAAAGGCGGTCGCGATAAAGGGGAGGATCAGCGCGGTGTAGGTGTTGAGCCAGCCGACCCAGGCAAGACCCAGAAAGATCGGGATTGCGGTGACGTGGAACGGCACAAGGAGGGCGGCAACGACGCTCCCGAACAGCACCTGCCGCCCGGGGAAGGTCCGGTGCGCAAGGGCATAGGCGCAGGGGACAGTGACGAGGAGTTGGAGGGCAAGGATCCCGCCTGTCACGATCGCGCCGTTCATGAGGTAGCGGGGGATCGCCGTTTCGGTCAGCGCGTGCCAGTAGTTTTGCAAGGTGAAGCTGCGGGGAAGCAGGCGTACATCGGTCGTGAAGATTTCGGCATGGGGCTTGAGAGAGACCGAAACCATCCAGACGAAGGGCAGGAGCACCATCGCCGCGCCGAGGCTGAGGAGGCCGAGCGAGAGGAGGCGCGCGGGCGTCATCGGTAATGCACCCGCCGCTCGATCAGCAGAATCTGGATCGCGGTTAGGAGGAGGAGAGCCGCGAAGAACACGACCGTGATCGCGCTCGCATACCCCGCTTTGAAATAGACAAAGCCTTCGCGATAAAGCGCGTAGACAATGGTGTCGGAGGCAAAGGCAGGACCGCCTTCGGTCAGCGTTGCGACGGTCTCGAACACGCGAAAGGTGTTTGCCGCCGTGACGATCAGGACAAAGAGCGTGGTCGGCCCGAGCATCGGCCACGTCACTGTCCAAAACCGCGTCCACCCGCCTTTGGCCCCGTCCACCGCCGCTGCATCATATAGTGTTGCAGGGATGGCGGAGAGGCCGGCGAGGAACAGGACCATGTTGTAGCCGACGGTCTGCCAGATCCCGATCAGCGCAAGCGTGAAGAGCACGATGTCACGGTCCGTCAGCCATTGCTGCCCGCTGAGACCCAGGGCGGAGAGCCAGGTGTTCACCAAGCCGAGGGAGGGGTGCAAGAGCATTTGCCAAGCGACCGCCATGGCAACGAGCGTGGCGGCGACCGGAAGGAAGTAGACCGTTTGCAGAAGCGTCGCGATCCGGGGCAGGCGGGTCGCTAGGCTGTGCAGGCCAAGGGCGACGATGAGGCCGAGCCCGACGGAGGCGGGGATCACGATGGCGGCGTAGACCAACGTGTTGATGAGCGCATTGCGGCCCAGGCGCGAGCCAAGGAGCTGTTGAAAGTTCTCAAGGCCTACCCAGGTCGCGCTCGGCGCGCCGATCAGATAGTCGGTGAAGGCCAAAACGAACACCACGGCCACAGGCAGAAAGATGAAGAGGGCCACCGCCAGGGCAGCGGGGCCGACAAGGAGGAGGTTGGTAAGCCAGGGCCGTGTCATGCGGCGAGCTCCCTCCGGTCGCCGTCCTCGCCAAACGCATGGAGCGCGCCAGGGACGGCAGTCAGGTGAAGCGATGCGCCCTGCTCGGGCGGTGCGTCCGCCCCGCGCAGGACCATAAGGAGCGACGCGTCGCCGGGCCCGCGCACCCGAACGAGCGTCTCGTCGCCCTGAAAGCTGATGCTTTCAACCGTGGCGGGGAGCCTGGCCTCGCAGGTGCCCGCGTGGCAAACGGCCAAGTGCTCGGGCCGAACGCCAAGATCAAGTTTGGCGCCCGCGGGGTGGAGCGCGCCGCCCGCCCCTCGCGGTAAAATGTTCATCCGGTGTTGGCCGATGAACTGTGCCACCTCGCGGGTTGCGGGGGTGTGGTAGATCGCGTGCGGCGTTCCGACTTGGGAGATCCTGCCCGCCATCATCACGGCGACGCGGTCCGCCATCGACAGCGCGTCGGCCTGGTCGTGGGTCACGACGAGGAAGGGGTAGCCGGTGCGGCGATGCAGGGCTTTGATCTCCTCCCGCGTTTCGGCACGGAGCTGGATGTCGAGGTTCGACAGAGGCTCGTCGAGAAGGAAGGCGGACGGCGCGCGCACCAGGGCCCGCGCAAGGGCGGCGCGCTGCTGCTGACCGCCCGAAAGCTGGCCAGGTTTGCGGCCCAAAAGATCGGTCAGGCCCAGCATGTCGGCAACAGCGCGCACGTTGGTATCGATGTCCGACAGCACGCCGCGCACCTGCACGCTGAGCAGCGCTGCGCCCGGCAGGCGCTGCATCACGGTCAGGCTGCGCAACCGCAGGGGCATCGCGATGTTTTGGTAGACCGTGAGATGCGGGTAGAGGGCATAGGACTGAAACATGAGCGCGATGTTTCTCTCGGCGGCACCGAGCTTTGTAACGTCCCGGTGACCGAGCTGGACATGGCCCGCACTCGGACGGTCGAGCCCGGCCAGCAAGCGCAGACAGGTGGACTTGCCGCAGCCCGAAGGGCCGAGAAGCGCCAGGAACTCGCCCTCTTTGAGATCGAGCGACACGTCCTGAACCGCCGCGGTCTCGCCAAACCGCTTGGTGACGTGCCGAAGGGAGAGGATTGGGCGCATGTCAGGTTTCGCCCTTTGGTAGAATTCTTCCATTCGCAGAACGCGGAGAGGGTGCATCGTTGGTCGGAACGATGTCCGCGCTTTTGAGGAGAGCGGCGCATGTCTCTTCGATTGCGGCGGCGGTGCTCTGTGTGTGGATGACGCCCTCCACCTGCGGCGCGTCCTCGACCCCGATCACCGGTTTGCCAAAATGGAGGCCGTAGGCGACCTCGCTTAGGGTGCCATAGGATCCGCCAACCGCGGTCAGCACGCGGGCGGCACGCGCAATCACCATGTTGCGCCCTTCATTCAGCCCGGTCGGCAAAGCTATGCCGACGAAAGGGTTCGCCTCTCCAGGCGCCGTCCCCGGCAGAAGGCCGATCGACAGGCCGCCGACGGCATCGCAGCCTTTGCACGCGGCTTCCATCACGCCGCCCTTGCCGCCACAGATCAGCGTCAGGCCGAGGGCGCCGAGCCCCGCCCCAAGCGCCTCGGCCGCCGCCAGTTGCGCCTGGGTCGCCGCCCTGGGGCCGATCACGCCGACCACGATGTGCCGGAGGCAACCGGACGCCGAGAGGAGGCGAAGCCCGTCCAGCGCGCTGGGGACGCGGGCCGTAGCAACCTCGCCGCGCGGCTGCCACGCCCAACGTGCGGGATCCAACGTGTGGGCGCCGCGCAGTAGGTTGCCGCTTTGCGATTGGGTGAGGGGATGTGCCATTGCGAAGAGGCGCGTCTCGTGTAAGATTTCTTACACCATACACCCGCCGGGGAACAGAATTGTGACACTACAGCCAACCGATCCCCCGCTCTCCCAGCGTCAGTCGGTGATCCTCGACCGGGTCGCGCAGAGCGGGTTCGTGACGATCGATGCTTTGGCGGCCGAGTTCGGGGTGTCCGCCCAAACGGTCCGGCGGGACATTATTGCGCTGACCCGAGCCGGGCGCTTGCAGCGCTTTCACGGCGGCGCGGGCCCGGCCATAGCTGCAGAGGCCGCGCGGCTTGACCATCGGGCGAAGGCAAAGCTTTCGGGCCCAGAAAAGAGGGCGGTTGGCCGGAGGGCCGCCGCCGCGGTGCCGGATGGCGCGTCGATCTTTCTTGATGTCGGTACGACGATTGAAGCCTGCGCGGCAGAGCTCGCACGGCGCCCGGGCTTTTGCGTTTTCACCAATTCGATGCGTGCAGCGATGGCGTTCGACCCAAGCGCGCACCAGGTGCACGTGCTGGGCGGGCGGCTCACAGGGCGCGACGGATCGCTGACGGGGGACGACGTCATCGCGCGTTTGCGCGAGATCCAACTCGACGTCGCGCTGATCGCCTGCTCAGCCATCGACGCGCGCGACCGGGTGATGGATTTCGACCTGTCAAAGATCGCAGCGAAACGGGCGGCGATGGCCGCGTCTCGCCGGAGCTATCTTCTTGCCACGCGCAGCAAGTTCGGTCGAACCGCCCTTGCCTCCATCGCTCCGCTAGACCGGTTCCAACGTGTTTTCACAGAATACGAGGGAGACCGTGCGGACGCATGACAGGCTCACAGCACCGCTCGCGATTTGAGTGGGGATCAAGGGCTTAATCAACTGCACCACCAGCCGAAGAGTGCTAGCGAGACGTCATGGGTATCGTGGTCGAGTCGCTCAGGAAATCGTTCGGCGGGGAGGCCGCTTTGGGCGGGATCTCGTTCGACGTGCCGACCAATGCGTTTTTCTGCGTCGTCGGGCCGTCGGGCTGTGGCAAGAGTACGCTTTTGCGCGCCATCGCCGGGCTTGAAACGCCGGACGCGGGGCGCATTGCCTTGGATGGCGCGACCGTGTTCGACCGGGACACCAACGTGCCGCCGGAGGAGCGGCAGGTAGGCGTCGTCTTCCAATCCTACGCGCTGTGGCCGCACTTGACTGTCGCGCGCAACGTCTCCTTTCCCTATGAGGCAAAGGGAACCCCGCGCACCGAGGCGGTGCGGCGGGCCTCCGAGCATCTGCAAACGGTCGCGCTCAGCGACTATGCAGACCGGCGTCCCGACGCGCTCTCGGGAGGGCAGCGGCAGCGCGTGGCGTTGGCACGGTGCCTGGCCGGGGAAACCCGAACGATCCTCATGGACGAGCCGCTCGCCAACCTCGATCCCCATCTCCGGCACACAATGGAAGGCGAGCTGCGCGCGTTCCACGCGCGCTCCGGCGTCACGACGCTCTTCATCACGCACGATCAGCGCGAAGCAATGGCCCTGGCCGATGTGATGGCGGTGATGGAGAACGGGCGGTTCCTGCAGCTCGGCCCGCCCGAGGAGGTTTATGAGCGACCGGCGAACGCGAAAGTCGCGCGGTTCATTGGTCGGGGGAGCATCTTGCAAGCAGACGTGTCCGGGCGCGAGGCCCGCCTTCTTGGCCAGACGGTGCCGGTCGAGGGCGCGGAGGGTCCGAACGTGTTCGTGCGCCCCAAGAACGTCTCGCTCGACCCCGAAGGTACGTCCGTAACGATCCGCGGGATTTCCTATCGGGGCGGGCATTGGGAGGCGGTCGCTTCCGATGCTGAGGGGAGTGCGGAGATCATGCTCGACCTCGGAACACCGGCCCGTGTGGGGGAGAAGATCGGCGTGCGGATCACGGGCGGCTGGGTGCTGCCCGCTTAAAGCCCCGGTCGGAGAGCCTTACCCCACAGAGCATTTCGCCCCGGCACGGAGGCACGGCCGAGAGGCCGCTGTGCCAGCGGTTGTCCAGTGTCTCGCCAATGGTCCGTGAGACCATGCACGACGCCGTCCCCACGAGATGGCGCTCTGTCTGCGTCAGCGCTGAGCTGGCGGCGGGGAGGAACTTGGCATGGGTGAAGCGATTAGCGCGACGGCCTGTGCGCCACCCTACGGGCCAGCGCTGTCACGGCTTGCGCCTCGCCGAAACCGTGAAGAAGCGCATCAGTCTCTCCCAGCGGCGCTTTCGATCCCCCGCCGAACGCCGCCGTACCCCAAATGCGACGCCGCCTAGATCCGCCAGGGCACCACGCCGGGCGGCGCGCGGCGCCCGGCCCAATCGAGCGCGCCCATCAGGAAGACGGTGGCGACCACCGTCACCGCGGCCATGGCGGAGGCGAGCGTCGTGTAGCCGCCGTCTTCGTAGTTGAAGATCGTCGTTCCGATGGTCTCGGTCCCGCTCGACCACAGGAGCGCCGAGACGGTGACCTCGTTATAGGCCGTCAGGAACACAAGGATCGCGCCCGACACCGCGGCGGGCAGCACGAGCGGAAACGTGATCCGCGTCATCCGCCGCAGATAGCCGGCGCCGGCGGTCCGCGCGGCCTCGTCGAGCGCCGGATCGAGCTGCAAGGCCGCCGCCGTCACGGGCTTCAGCGCGATGGCGAAGAAGGCGCAGAGATAGGCGAGCAAGATGATCCAGAGCGTGTTGTAGATCGAAAACCCTACGAGTGGCAGCGGCTTGATGAAGGCCAGGATGAACGCGACCGAAATCACCAGGCCAGGAATGGCGTATGTCATCTCCGCCATCGCACTCAGCCCCGTGCCGAAGCGCTGCATCCCGCGTGTACGGGTCGCCGTGTAGCGCGCGACGATCATTGCAAAGGCAGCGAGGAGGAGCGCTGCAGTGGCGGCGATGAGGGTCGAGTTTGCGAAGGCGCGAAGCGTGACCGATTGCCGAAAGAGGATCTCGGCGAAGTTGGAAAGCGTCAGCGTCTCGGCGTTTAGTTTTACGCCGTAAGTGGGAACAAGCGCTGTGGTAAAGAGTGCTGTGAGCGGCAGAACAAGCGTGGCAAGGACCACAAGCGCCATGGCCGCCTCGACGGCAGGGCGCTTTCGCCCGAGGTGAATGTCGAGCGGTGGCTGCGGTGGGCCGATCAGCGCGTTGCGGCGGCGGGAGGCGAGCCAGAGCTGCAACACGACGGCCGCGATGGCGATGGTGGCCACAAGCGTGGCGATCACGGCCATGTCTGTCAGGACCGAGGGGCCGAAGCTCGCCAGCCGCTGCCAGATGAGGACGGGTAGGGTCGTGTAGCGGGCCGGAATGCCGAGGAGCGCGGGGATGCCGAAATTGCCGAGCGCCGACACGAAGGCCAGCGCATAGGCGGCGATCAGCGTTGGCGCGAGGAGCGGCAGGATAATCCGCCAGAGCATCCGGCCCGCCCGCGCGCCGGAGACACGCGCCGCGTCCGACAGCTCCCGCGGCAGGCTGCGCAAAGCGGCCAGAACGACGAGGAAGACGAGCGGCGCGTGCTGGATGCCCAAGAGCAGGATCACCCCTTCGCGCGAGTAAAGCGGGTGCGTTGTCCCGAGGGGCGGCGCGAGGCCGAGCGTTTGCAGGAGCGGCGAGGAGGGGCCGAGCGCTTGGATCCATGCGATGGCGGTCACATGGGGCGGGATCATCATCGGAATGAGAAAGAGGAAGGCGAATACGCCCTTCCCGCGGACATTGGTCAGCCCGATGATGAGCGCGGCCGCAGTGCCCGACACGAGCGCCAGTGCCGCCGACACCCCCGCGCTGTCGAGAGAGTTCCAGAGTGCGCGTGGCACCGAGCGGGTGTCGAGCGCTGCGAGGATCGGGCCGAGGCCGTCGCGAAAGGCGACCTGCGCCAAAAGGCCCAGCGGAAAGGCAAAGAGGAGGAGCGCCACGCAAACGACAACGGCGAGGGTGAGCACCTCGCCGCGTTCGAGCCGTATGCGATGCCGCATCAGCCGCCGAAGATATCGACGAACTTCGCCTTGTTGGCTTCGTCTTCGGCGAGCGCTTTCGCCGGATCGAAATCAAGGAGCTTGATTTCGGAAAGGGACGGGAAGCCCTCGGGCGGCGCGATATCGGGATGGGCGGGAAGGTAACCCATTTCGGAGGCGAGCTGCTGGCCCTCCGCCGAGATCAGGAAATCGACAAACGCCTTCGCCGCGGTCGGGTTCTGCGCCGTGGAGAGGATCGCCACTGGCTCCGTCACGGCGCTCACGCCTTCTTCAGGAAAGACGAATTCCACCGGCGCGCCGTCGAGCTTGTTCCGGATCGGGAGGAAGTCGACCACAAAGCCATAGAGCTTTTCTCCGCCGGCGATGGCGCGATAGGTCCCGCCATTGCCACCTTGCGGATTGGCGCCCTGATCGGCGAGGCCCTCGTAGAAATCCCAGCCCAGATCGGGATGGCTGGTGATGGCGGCCATGTGGATGGTTGCGGCGCCCGATGTCAGCGGCGAGGGCATGGCGAGCATGTCCTTGACCTCTGGCTTCAGCAGATCCGCATAAGACGTTGGGACCATCGGGGCATTGACGTTGTAGACGATTCCGGTCGTGATCAGCTTGGTCGAAAAGTAGTGACCTTCGGGGTCCATAAGTGCCGGGTCGTAGGCTGAGACATCGGCGTCGGGGTGAGCCATCAGGCGGCCTTCGGCCTCGAGACCTTCCATTGTCACCATGTCGGCGATCAAGAGCACATCAGGCTGTGGCGCGCCGGCTTCAAACTCGGCGCGCAGCTTTGCCATGACCCGGGTCGTCCCGTCCCGGATCCACTCGACCTCGACTTCGGGATATTTGGCCGTGAAGGCATCGACCGTTTGTTGAGCGTCTTCATTGGGTTGCGACGTGTAGAGGACGAGTTTGCCCGAGACGTCGGCTGCGAACGTCGCGGTGCCGAGGACGGCCATGGCGATGGAAAGTGAAAGCGATTTAAGCATGACGTGCCCCCGAGTTTAAAACCGTCCGCGGCATACGGAGCGCAGATGACGTCTGTGTATCAGTTTTGCAAACTCTGGGTGAACTGTCGGCCTTGCGAAGTTGCCGGCCGAATACCAAGAGGCCGATCTTGCGGCGGATCTGTGGTGACAAGCGCGCCGCTTTTCTACTGTCTTTGATCCGATCATTTCAGGTGCGATCAAAACCGGTTTGCCCGCGGACGCACCTCATGCGGCAAATCTCGAGCCCGCGCGCGCGACGAACACATCATCCTGGCAGCCGCTTCGGTAGGCATCCAAGCCAGTCGGAAAACCGGGTGAAGGCATTCACCGCGGTGGGCTCCAAACCGCCCAAACATCAACTGTAGCGCGCCAGCGCGGCTCTATTCCAGCGGGATGGCAACGCCGATGATCGGGCCCATGGGCCAGCCCAAATCGGACCGACCGATCTCTGGCGCATGGAGGCGGGACACTTTCCCGTCGAGGTAGAGCGCGTTTGGGGTGCCGAGCGCATCGCGAAAGAGCCGCCCGAACGCATCAAAGTTAACGCGATCGTTCGAGATCGCAAAATGAACGGTGACCCCGTCCTCCGCCACGCCGACGCCATTGCGAATGTGCAAAGACGCGCTGTCGCGGATGAAACGCGGGTGGAGCGCCCCGTCGACGACGAGCATCGGGCCCGATTGTGTCGCGTAGGTACAGTCTGGCGCCGCCGCGGCGAACGCCGTCGTCTCGAGAATGCGCGCGCGCCCTGCGGCAAGGCAGAAGACCCCGTTGGGCAAGAGGCCGAAATTGCCCGGACCGGCCGTCTCGATCAGCGGCACATGGCTCTCGCCCGACTCAACGTAGTGGCCAACCGGCGCGCGGTCCTGGTGATACATCCCGCCGTTCATCGCAAAGCCGAGCCGTGCGCCCTCGGCGCGGAGGAGTGCATCGACGGCGCGGAAGGAGCCCAGAAGAGCCCCCGAGGCATCGCTGTGCCAAAGCCGGATATCGTCCGTGTCTGCGCGGAAGGAGCAAACCGTATAGCCGGCGCCGTCACGGGCGATCTCGTGGCACGCCGGGTGTGCCGCTGCCGCGGGTATGCCCGAACCGGTGAAAAGGCCCGCTAGGACTATACCGGCGCGCCACATCGCCATCGCGTCAGCTCTCCTCATCTTCGGATCGCGTCAGCGGCTCCAGATCGCGGCGCACTTCGTCACGCGCGAAAAGAGCGCGGGTCTCGTCCATCCGGTCGAAGGTCTCATCGATCACAAAGTGAAGATCTGGAGCGTATTTCAGCGTCATTCCCTTGGACACGAGACGCCGCAGCTCGGATTTGTTGCGGCGCAGCGCCGCGAGCACGGTCTCGGCGCCGCGCCCGCCAAGGGGCAGCATATAGACCGTCGCCTTCTTCAGGTCGGGCGAGCAACGTACTTCGCCGACCGTGATGGACACCGCCGTCAATTCGGGATCGTGGACATCGCCGCGTGCAAGAACATCCGACAAAGTCCGCCGGATGAGCTCACCCACGCGAAGCTGTCGTTGCGAGGGGCCGGGACCCGAGGAAAATCGCGACTTCGACATGCCTTGCACGTAGGCCGCGCCGCGGCACGGCGCAAGCACGCCTTTTCTGCTTGGGGGAGTTCGGCTAGGAGGGCGCGGTTTGCGATCGGAGGACACGCCGTGGAGGAGACACCGAATGTCGTGGTCATGGGCGCGTCGGGGCGCATGGGCCAGATGCTGGTGGCCGGCGTCTCGGCGCATGAAGGTCTAAAGCTTTCTGCGGCAATCGA
This sequence comes from Pseudomonadota bacterium, assembly GCA_038745585.1. Classification (GTDB taxonomy): domain Bacteria; phylum Pseudomonadota; class Alphaproteobacteria; order Rhodobacterales; family Rhodobacteraceae; genus HLUCCA09. The sequence continues at coordinate 144,333 of JBCDLH010000001.1, read as the reverse complement.
GTGCGAGGGGCATCCCTGGCTCGGCCAGGATGTCGGCATCGCCATGGGTACAGGCGCGCTTGACTTACGCGTGACAGACGACCCTTGGGAGGCCATCGCACAGGCCCACGCCGTGCTCGATTTTACGGCGCCGGAGGTGAGCGTCGACACCGCGGGGATTGCAGCCCAGGCGCGCGCCGTCCACGTCATCGGAACGACGGGCTTTACTCCAGATCAGATCGCCAAGATCGACAGCGCGGCGCGTCACGCCACGATCATCCGCGCGGGCAACATGTCGCTAGGGGTGAACCTTCTCTTGGCGCTGGCGCGGCAGACAGCCGCGTCGCTTGGTGCGGACTACGATATCGAGGTTGTCGAGGCGCATCACCGAATGAAGGTCGATGCGCCTTCAGGCACGGCGCTGATGCTCGGCGAAGCGGCAGCCGAAGGCCGGGGGCAACCTCTGTCGGAGGTCTATGAGGCGGCGCGCGATGGGATCACGGGGGCGCGGACACGCGGAAAGATCGGCTTTAGCGCGATACGCGGCGGTGACATCGTGGGCGAGCACGACGTGATCTTTGCTGGTCCGAGCGAACGGATCGTGCTGCGCCACATCGCCTCCGACCGCAAGCTTTTTGCCCAGGGCGCAATCCGTGCGCTCCTTTGGGGCCTCGGGCAGGAGCCAGGGCACTATGCCATGACGGATGTTTTGGGGCTGTGAGCGTGGCCAGTGGCGATCACGAACGCGTGAGATCGCATCGCCCCGTCATCCGTAGACGGGCTTAGCGCGTTAAAGGGTGCAACGTGGGGAGATTTCACACATGAAGCGCTTCAGCTGTCCAGGACCGAAGGTTGCCGCCGTCGCCCTCGCCGCCGTTCTCGCCGCCGATCTTGGTCCGGGCGGCACGGCGCAGGCCGACACTTTTCGGCAGGTCACCCAGGAGAACGAGTTTGTCGAACTGGTTCAGGGGCGGACGCTGCGCTACCCGGGCGTCCGACTGAAGGTGACGCCACAGGGTCAGATTGCAGGCCGCGGTCTGGGCATCCCAGTAACAGGCGCGTGGCAATGGCGCGGAAATTACTTCTGCCGCGATCTCTATTGGGGGGAGCGCGATCTTGGCCCGAATTGCCAGGCCGTTCTGCGCAACGGAAACACGCTGCGCTTTGTCTCGGACCAAGGCAGCGGCCAATCGGCGGACTTCCGGCTCCGCTAGCGCACCCCATAATGAGCGTCACGCAGCCTTCAGAGCGGTACCCTCTGCCGAAGACTTGAGCAGATGCCAGCCGTATCGGCAACGTCGGTGCGATTGGCCTTGAAGGCCCCCAGGCGGCTTGCCTATCGTGGAAACCGACCAGGATGGGGCTTTGATATGAGACGATTTTCAACACTTGCCGGGGCTTTGATGTTGAGCGCGGGCACCGCTGCCGCCGACACGACGTTTACCATTTCATGGTGGGGGTTTAACGGCGAGAAGCTCGATGCGAACGTCGTCCAACCCTTCAAAGAGATTTGCGGCTGCGAGATCCAGTTTGAAACTGGCAACAACGCCGACCGGCTGAACAAGCTCCAGATTCGCGGTGGAACCGGTGTCGACGTCATTTTTCTGACCGACAGTTTCAGCCAGGTCGGCGTCGAGGCCGGCGTCTTCCAGCCGGTTGACCGATCGTTGGTCCCCAATGTCGAAAAGCTCTACCCGATGGCGCAGGCGCCGCAGGGCGAGTTTGGCCCAGCCTACACGGTGGGGCGCGCTGGCATCGTCTATGACAGCGCGCGCGTTGCGCCGATCACGTCCTGGGCCGATCTTTGGCGCGAAGATCTGACGGGTGAGGTCGCGGTGCCCGGCATCACGACGACCGCAGGGCCGATGATGGTCATGCGGGCCGCCGCTGTCGCCGACGTGGACCCATTCGCCGATACCGATGGCGCTTTTGCCAAAATCGAAGCGATGAAGCCCAATGTGGTGAAAACCTACACAACCGGCTCGGAGATGATTAACCTCATTTCCACGGGCGAGGCGTCGGTCTCCGTTGCGCAGGACTTTGCCATGCGCTCGCTCCGGGATGCCGTGCCGACGATGGTTTGGGCCGATCTGACCGACGGCGACATCGCGACGCTCAACACGATCAACATCCCCGTCGGTGCTGAAAACGTGGAACTGGCGCATGAATTCATCAACTTCATGCTCTCGACCGAGGTACAGACGATCCAAGGGCAGCAAGGCGTCGACGCGCCGGTGAATACAGAGGTCCAGCTCACGCCAGAGGAAGCGGCCCCCTGGACCTATGGCGCCGAAGCGATCAGCAAGCTCAACCGGATGGACTATGCGGCGATGAACGCGGCCAAAGCCGATTGGATCGACCGGTGGGCCGAAGTCTTTGGCATGTGACAGGACCGGCTCCGAAGCGAGCGACCTGGCACCGCGATAACGCGCGATTGAGAGCCCGATGAAAGAGCGCACCCTCGGCTGGCTCCTCGTCGGCCCGGCCACCGCTGGAGTGGCGCTCTTTCTTGGCTGGCCCGTCCTCGATACCGTTTCGACGACGTTTACGCAGCCGGGTGGTCTCTTCGAGACGTATCAAGCCTTCTTTGACAGCCGCTTTCGCCGCGCCGTCCTCTGGCGAACAACCCAGATCGCTCTGATCACCACGGTCTTTTCGGTGCTGATTGGGTTCGTAACGGCCTACGTCGTCAGCCGCGCGCCGGGGCGCATAAAGTCGATCCTGATCATTGCCGCGGTCTTCCCGCTGCTCACCGGAGTCGTCGTCCGGTCGTTCGCGTGGCTCGTGATCCTCGGCCGGAACGGGATCCTCAACGACTTTCTTGTGTGGACCGGCTTGTTGAGCGAGCCGCTGACACTGCTCTACACTAAGGGCGCCGTGATCGTCGCCATGGTCTATCTCTTTGTGCCGCTCATGGTCCTCACATGCGTCGGTGTGCTCGAGAACATCTCCGACGACCTGCTGCAGGCCTCGGCGTCGCTCGGCGCGACCCCAGCGGCGACCTTTTGGCAAGTGGTCTTCCCGCTCGCCGTCCCCGGGATCATCGTGGGCGCGGTGCTGGTCTTTACGGGTGCCTTCACCTCCTACGCCACGCCACAACTGCTTGGCGGAGAGCAGCAGATGATGATGGGCACGTTCCTGCACCAGCGCGCAATGGTGACGTTCGACTGGGTCGGCGCGTCGACCATCGCGGCGATTATGGTCGTGGTGACAATCGCCATTGTGATCGCCATGGGCCGCGTTGCGAAGCGGCTGAACCCAGATGCGGTCTGAGGTGGAGGGCGACTTTGGACCGTGCGGCTCCGGCAACGCCGCACGGAGACCAGGGCGGAGGCGCGCCTCGCTTCGCTCGGCGCGCGGTCGCGGCGGCTGGGAGTGGGGCGCAACAACGGCAACGTGGCGCAAAAGCGCGTCCCTCGCGGGTCGAACGAACGACAGAGAACGAGCGCGATGACGGGTACGAAGCTCTCCCCTTGGCTCATTGCCTTCGCGGTCGTGGTGTTTTTGTTCCTTCTCGGCCCGCTCATCATCATCATCGGCGCTTCGGTCTCGGACACCACGTTTCTGACCTTCCCGCCACGGGGTCTCACTTTCGAATGGTACGCCAATATTTGGGATATTTCCGCCTTTCGTCGGACCGCGATGACATCGCTCACGCTCGCGATCTCGGGCACTGCGCTTGCGCTCGTGGTCGGCATTCCAGCCGCCTACGCGCTGGCGCGCTATGGCGTGATCCTGCCGCCCTTTCTCTCCACGGTCTTTATCCTGCCGATCCTTGTGCCCGAGCTCGTCCTCGGCTTTTCGATCATGAAGAGCTTCACGGCGGGGCAAGGCTGGCCCGTGACGACGACGCTCGTGGTCGGACACGCGTTGCTGGTCTTGCCCTATTGCGTGCGGGTCGTCTCCGCCTCCCTCGCCGCATTCGACTTTTCGGTTGAAGAGGCCGCCGTGTCCCTCGGCTGTCCGCGCTGGCGCGCCGTGCTGACCGTCGTCTTGCCGAATGTCCAAGCCGGCGTGATCGCGGCCTTCATACTCGCCTTCATCACATCGATCAACGACGTCTCGGTGTCGCTCTTCCTCACGGGACCGGGCGTTTCGACGCTGCCGATCCAACTGTTGGCGCATATGGAGCAGTTCTTCGACCCGACCATTGCCGCGGTCTCGGTTGTCCTGATGCTCGTCACGGTCGGCGTGATGGCGGTTGTCGAATGGACGCTGGGCCTGAGCTTTCTCACGAGATGACAGTTTCGCTCGGCATCGAAGGGCTCTCGGCGCAATATGGCAGCACCAAGGTCCTCGAAAATCTCTCGCTTGATGTCGGTGAGGGCGAACTGGTCTCGCTCCTTGGGGCGTCGGGCTGCGGCAAGACAACGACGCTCCGTGCGGTTGCGGGCTTCCTGCCGCCCAGTGCTGGCCGGATCCGCCTTGGCTCCCGCGACATCACGGACTTGCCCGCCCATAAGCGTGAGATCGGGCTCGTCTTTCAGACCTATGCCCTCTTTCCCCATTTGACCGTACGCGACAACGTTGCGTTCGGGCTCAAACAGCGCGGGATTGCCACGACGGAGCGGCGGCGCCGGGCCGACGAGATGCTTGACCGTGTCGGTCTGGCGGACCTTGCGTCTCGGCGGCCCGCGGCGCTCAGCGGTGGACAGCGTCAGCGCGTGGCTCTCGCCCGGGCGCTTGTGATCGCGCCCCCGCTCTTGATGTTTGACGAGCCGCTCTCGAACCTTGACGCCAAGCTCCGCGTGGACATGCGCGTTGAGATCCGGCAGCTGCAGCGCGCCAACGGCACGACCGCACTCTACGTCACGCACGATCAAGAAGAGGCGTTTTCGATCTCTGACCGGGTCGCTATCATGCGCGCTGGGCGGATCGAACAGCTCGACACGCCGGAGGCTTTGTACGCGCGCCCGGCGACACCCTTCGTGGCCGATTTCGTGGGTTTCGAGAATCGCATCCCGATGCGCGTGACCGCCGAGGCAGGCGACGCTGTGCGTGCTCAGGCCGAAGGGGGGCTCACCTTCGAGTTCGTCAAATCACAGTGGGACGTGCCCGCGCGAGAGTTCCTGTTCGCGGCCCGGCCCGAAGGCCTGCGCGTCACGCGTGAGGGCGCAGGCTTCAACGCCCGACTCGGCCTGCGCACCTATCTGGGGCGCGCTTATCAGTACCGCTGCCAAACGGCAGCGGGCGAGCTGGTCGCCAATGGCCCGCTCTCGGATCCCATGGAGCCTGGAACGGCTGTGAAGCTTGCCCCAGTCCGTGAGCATTGCGCCCTCCTCAAGGCAGGCTAACCCATGATCACGCTCACCAACGCCCGTCTCCTGACCATGGACGCTGAGTTGACCGAACACCGTCGCGGCTGGCTCCGTATCGAAGGCCCGGTGATCCAAGGCCTTGGACCGGGGGAGCCGCCCGAGATGTCGCCGCACGCGGCCGAAAACGAAACACGCATCGATTGCGGCGGCGACCTTGTCATGCCCGGCTTCGTCAACCCGCATTGCCACATGCCAATGACGCTCTTCCGCGGCTTGGGCGAAGACGTGGACGACCGGCTCTTTCGCTATGTCCTCCCGCTCGAGCGTCAGGCGGTCACGCCCGAGGTCGTGGCCATCGGGGCACGGCATGCGGCGCTTGAGATGATCCGCGCGGGCGTTACTTGCGTTGCCGATATGTATTACTATGAAACAGAGATCGGACGCGTGATCGACGAGGCTGGGATGCGCGGCGTCGTGGGCCAAACGCTTGCCGATTTCGACCCGCCTGATCACTGCGACATGGACGAGGGCTTTGCCCTGTGCGACGCGCTCTTTGAAGAGTTTGCCAGTCATCCGCGGGTGACACCCTCTATCGCGCCCCATGCTCCCTACTCGACCGGCACCCATGTCATGGCGCGGGTCGCCGAGTGGGCGGAGGCGCATCCGGGCGCAATCGTCCAGCTTCACCTGGCCGAGATGGCGTCCGAGATGGCTTGGTGCGCCGAACACCATAACGCGCGCCCTGTCGCGGTGGTCGATCAGGCCGGTCTTCTGCGCAAACGGCTCGTGGCCGCACATTGCCTATATGTCGAGCCGGAAGAGATTGCGCTGATGGCCGAGCGCGGCGTTCGCGTGGCGCATAACGCGCGCTCGAACGCCAAGGCCGGCCGCGGGATCGCGCCTGTTGACGCGATGCGCGCCGCGGGCATCCCCGTCGGCATCGCCACAGATGGGCCGATGAGCGGCAACACGCTCGATCTCTTCGCGCAGTTCGGCGCCGTGTCGATGTTTGCCAAGCTACTGGGCCGATCGCGCAAGCCGATGCCAGCACGGGATGTGGTCATCATGGCCACGCGGGAGGGCGCTGCAGTTCTCGGTATGGAGGACGACATCGGCGCGCTCGAACCGGGCAAGCGCGCCGACCTGATCCGCATTTCGCTAGACGACCCACGCGTGCAGCCGGTCTGGGATGTCTATGCGGCGCTTGTCTTTGCCTGCGGCCCAGAGGACGTGCGCGACGTGATGGTCGAGGGAGCATGGCTGATGCAGGAGCGCGTCGTGCGCACGCTTGAGCCAGAAAAGGTACTCGCCGATGCCGAGCAAGTCGCCAAAGGCTTTGGCGCCCTGGTCGGGGTCCCATCGCCATGAGCTGGGGGCGGCGGCGAAAGGTTGTCATCGACACCGATCCCGGCATCGACGACGCAATTGCGCTCCTCTGGGCCTGCGGCTCGCCACTCCTCGACATCCGCGCGGTGACAACGGTCGGCGGCAATGTCGGCCTCGGAACGGTTACGACCAACGCGTTGAACCTCCTGCACACGGCCGGTCACAAGGCGCCGGTCTATGCAGGTGCACGCCGACCACTCAAGCGTCAGCCCGTCGCCGAAGCCCGAATTCACGGGTCGAACGGACTCGGCGGCATCGAGTTGCCGCAAGCCAATACCTCGATGTGGTCGCAGCCCGCCGTCGCGGCTCTAGCGGACCTGCTGAAAAAGGCGCCCGAGGGCGCTTTGGACCTTCTGCTTCTCGGTCCGATGACCAATCTCGCAAAGCTGCTCCAGGAAGCGCCGGAGGCCGCAAAGCGGCTCGGCCGCGTGATTGCCATGGGTGGAGCAGTCGACGCGCCCGGCAACACTCGGGTCTCGACGGATGGGGCAAAGGCCGAGTTCAACATCGCGCACGACCCCGAAGCGGCGGCGGAGGTTTTCCAGGCTGTCACGTCCCAAGACCTCGACCTCACGCTGATCCCGCTCGACTGCACGCGTCAGTTTCGCGCGACGCGAGACTGGGCGGCCAGCCTGACCGGACCCCGCGGGGAGATCGCTGGGGCACTGATCGGCGCCTATTTCGAGGCGACCGCAGGGGCCGAGAGCCGTCCGCTCCACGACCCCTGCGTGCCCCTTCTGGCTGCCATGCCCGAGATCTTCGAATTGGAGACGCGCGCGCTCGCGGTCGATCTCGAGGCGCAGCCCGGGGTTCTTGTACCCGGCGTGCACAAGATCAGCGTTGCGATCGAGGTCGACGCCGAGGCCGCGCGTCGCTTCCTCGCGGAGGGGCTTGCCTAGGACGCCTACCACACGACAGGGTGGGTTTCGCCGGTCGCAACGTTGACGAGCCCTTGCGGCGCATACTCCGATGGAGCAACGAGCTGCCATCGCCAGGGCGCGCAGGTCAGCGTGGCAAACGCAAGCCGCTCGGGAAAGCCAGGGCCCCAGCGCGGGTGAGAGCTCGGCTCGTACATCCAATCGGCACGCTCGGCTGCGGCATAAAATGCCTGCATTTCGGCATCGAGCGCCTCGGCGGGCCGCGCCGTCATGAGCCCCGCGATCTCGAAGCGGACGGTCGCGGACAAGTCGCCATTGTGCACGAGCGCCCAACCGCCGCCGATCTCGGTCAAGGTGTTGACGGCAAGCGCCATCGCGGCGTCAGAGGAGCCAACGCACCAGACGTTGTGTTTGTCGTGACCCATCGAGCAGGCGAGCGCTGTCTCCGCGTCGCCCGGGCCGCAACCCTTCCAAAACATCTTAGATACAGCGCCTCGGCCGGAAAACCGGTCGACTATCGCAAACTTCGTGATGTTGCGGCCCGGGTCGCGGAGCACCTGATCGTCCTCGGCCGCGAGCGTCTCGATCAGAAAGTCGTCTTTCCAGTGAAAGGGGCGCAGGAGAGCTGCCTCGGCTGTGGGCCCCGAATGCGGGGCCGCGATAGCAAAATCGGCTGCGCTGAAGCGACGACCGACCCGTATCGTGTCTGTGGCCCATGCGGGCCACTCGATCGCCAGCGGCGCCGGCAGATACTTGCCCTGCCGCGCGACCGGTGCGCCGTCGGCCCAGACCTCGGCAATCTCCACTCGCCCGACGTCAGAAAGGAGCACCAGATCGGCAAATCGGCCGGGCGCGGCGAGGCCGACCCATTGGTGCAGCCGCATGTGCCGCGCGGGATTCACCGTCACCAGTTGCAACGCCGTTTCGGGCGGAAGCCCTGCGTCGATTGCCGCGCGCAGGTTGCGTTCCGTTCCCCCCTGGCGGAGGGTCTCGGAAGCAGAACGGTCGTCCGTCGTGAGCGCGACCTGACTCCAATCCCTAAGCCCGCGCTCGAGCAGGCCGGAGACGATCTCGGGCAGAGTGTGCAGGCGGATCTCGAGAAACAGCCCGCGGCGGAGCTTGTCCCAGGCTTCTTCTGCCGTCCAAGCCTCGTGGTCCGAGGCCAGTCCAGCCGCCGCGAAGGCGTTGATCCGAGGCAGATCGCGCAGACCCGCGCCGTGCCCTTCGACGACCCCGCGCGCGGCCCAGGTCGCCTCGATCATCGACCAAAGACGGCCATGGGCAGGGTTCTCTGGATCGACGAGGGCGGGCCAGTCCATGACCTCGTCGAGGCCGGCGACGCTCGGCTCGGCCAGAAAGTGCGCCATGTCGGCTCCGTCGAGATGCGCGCCATGCTCCCAAGCCGTCGGCGGCACAGCGCTCCCCGGGAGCGGGAAGATCTTAAACGGAGATCCGGCGCGGCGTGGAGCAAGCCAGAAATCCACCGTCCGCTCCGGCAACACATTGGAGAGCTCATGGCTCGCCTCGCAGGTCCATGTGGTGCCCCGCGGGATGACTAGCGCGGCCTCGTAGTCAGGCGTTATATGGCTTGACTCGATGTGCTTATGCACTTCGCCAAAGCCCGGAACGGCGGCCAGGCCCGGACGCTCGACCGTCTGCTTTGCGGTGCCGGGGAAGGTGTCGCGGGGGCCGGTAAAGGCAATCCGCCCATCTGCGATGGCGATCTCAGCATCTTCCAGCCATGTCCCCGTCCCTGCGTCAAAGAGCCGGCCGACGCGGAGGAGCGTATCGGCGGGCGACCGGCCGAGCGCAACGCGCAGCAACGCGCGGCGCAGCGCGCCCTCTGTGGCGGCGCTCAGCTCAGCTTGCCTAGTCATACTGACAACCATTTCGTTTGCCGGCGGGCCCGCGACCGGGCAAGACATAGGCCCGGCCACGCAAGACACAGACTCGGCCACGTCGCGAGGACGCGCATGCGTGTTCGCCGCGCTCCTTGTTTTTAAAGCGGTTCGGGGGGCAGGACAGGATTACCATGGGGTTTGTATAACCAATCTGCATAGATTGCGCGCCCATTCCTATTTGACTTATTTATTGCAGGATGCGAACCACCGAGCGATCGAGCAGCAGGGGCCATCAAACGCGATGCAAACCCGCAGGACAATTGAAACGGCTACCGCCGGCGCGCCGCACCGGCGGCGGCGCCGGACACGGATGCCCCGTCCGCGCCGAAAAAGAGCATTCATCGTCGCGATTGACCGCAGCGTGGCCCAACTATTTGGCCTGGCGGTCTTTGCACCGGGAAACGCGAAGGTGTCGGGTCGCGCCCGCAGGACCACCGCCGCGCAGGCGGTTTGATGCGCATAGCGATCGCTGGGCTCCAGCACGAAACCAACACCTTCGCCGAGGGGATTACCGGGCTTGGCGCGTTCGAGGTGCCGGGCGGGTGGCCTCCCCTTTGCCGGGGTGTCGACATGCGCGCAGAGCTTAGCGGCACATCCGTGCCCATGGCAGGGGCCTTAGCGGAGTTCGATCAGCGCGGTATCGAGGTCGTCCCGCTTCTCTGGGCAATGGCCATGCCCGCCGGGCCGGTCGATCACAGCGTCTTTGAGGCGCTGCGCGACCAAATCCTAGCCGAGCTCTCGGCCGCGGGGCCGGTTGACGGGGTACTGCTAGAGCTACACGGCGCGATGGTCACGACGTCAGAGGCAGACCCGGAAGGCGCGCTCATGGAGGCCATTCGCGCTCTGCTCCCTGCAAGGACGCCCCTCGTTGCCACGTTGGATCTCCATGCCAATGTCAGCGCGCGCATGGTCGCCGCGAGCGACTTTCTGGAGATTTACAGAACCTATCCGCACACGGACATGCCGGAAACGGGTGCGCGCGCCGCACGCCGGCTGATCGACTACGCAAACGGCGCGCCGCGCCCGGCCAAGGCGATGCGCGAGATCCCATTTCTCCTGCCCTTGATCGCGCAGGCCACGTCGAGCCCGACGATCAGCCGCCTCTATGAGGTTGCCCGGGCAGAGGAAAGGACGGGCCAAGCGGACGCGATCTCTCTTGCGATGGGCTTTCCCCATGCCGATGTCTCGGAGGCCGGACCGTCGATCACCGTCTACGCCAAAAGCACCGACACGGCAGAGCGCCTCGCCGAGATCCACGTGGCCCTTTGGACAAAGGCGGAGCCCGAACTCCGCGATGATCTTGTCCCGCCTGAAATGGCTATCGCCGAGGCGCGTGCGGCCCTCCGAAAGAGCGGGCGCGGCCCGGTCATCCTCGCCGATGTCCAGGACAATCCCGGCGGCGGCGGCACGCAAGACACAACCGCACTCCTGCACGCGCTTCTTGCCGAAGGGGTAGACGGGGCTGTCATGGTCCATCTCTGCGATCCGGAGGCGGCAGCAGCGGCACATGCGGCGGGGGAGGGCGCCGTGCTCGACCGCGCCATCGGGGCCGCGCGCTCACGCAAGCACGGCGCGCCCGTAGCAGGACCCTGGACGGTCGCCGCCCTCGGCTCGGGAAGCTTCACTGGAATGGGCCCCATGTACCGGGGCAACCAGATCACGCTTGGCCCTGTCGCCCTGCTGACCCAGCGCGGCGTCCGCTGCATCGTTGCGCCGTCCCGGATGCAAGCCTCCGAGCCGGGCCTGCTCGCACATCTCGGCCTCGATCCGATGACGATCCCGGTCTTGGCCCTGAAAAGCTCCGTTCATTTTCGCGCGGCGTATCAAGACGGGGCGCGCGCCATTGTTCTTGTCGATGCGCCCGGAGATGTACCAATGGATCTGCGGACGCTGCCCTATCTCCGCGCGGCCCGACGGGTGGCGGGCGAGGCGATGGACCTCTAGCGCCAGATGGCTTTGTCGGCGCGGGTGCAATCCAACTCCCGGAGGGCCAGCACTTGCGCCGCGCCACGGGATAAATCTGCGCGTTTACGGCAAGAAGCTGCCCGGGCTTACGAGCCGAAGTGTCGTCGTGATCTTGCAGTCCACGGGGCTCTATGAAACGAAATCGCAATCAGGCGAATGGCCAGATTGTCTCGCCAGCGCAGGCGGATAGAGGCTTTGGCGTCCGAAATTGCGCGCGGTGCAAAGCGCACGCGCCACTCGAAAACGTCGGAGCGCGCGGCGCGCCGAGGGAGGATAGGAGCATGGACCTTGGCATTGCCGGGCGGCACGCGCTGCTGACCGGCGGATCGAAGGGAATGGGACGCGCCTGCGCCGATGCGCTGGCGCGGGAAGGCTGCAGGCTGACCATTGTCGCCCGCGGCGCGGCCGATCTCGCGCAAGCGGCCGACGAGATCGGCCGCGAGACGGGCGCGCAGGTCCAAACCGTCACTGCCGACATCACGACAGCCGATGGCCGCGCCGCGGCGCTCGCCGCCTGCCCCGCGCCCGATATCTTGCTCAATAATGCCGCTGGGATGAAGCCGGGCGACTTTCAGGATTGGGACCGCGAGACCTGGATCGAGGCACTCGATCTCATGATGCTCGCGCCGATCCAAATGATCCGGATGACGTTCGACGGCATGGTCGACCGCGGCTTTGGCCGGATCGTCAACATCGCCTCCCGCGGGGTCAAAATCCCCGACCCGAAGCTTGGCCTTTCCAACGGCGCACGGACCGGGCTCGTCGGCTTTTGCGCCGGGATCGCGCGGCTCGGCGTCGCGCGCAACGTCACCGTCAACACAATCCTCCCCGGGATCGTGGCCAGCGATGGCCAGCGTGCGCATGTCGCTGCTCTCGCCGCAAACTCGGGGCGCGCTTTCGATGCGATCTGGGCCGAGCGCGCGGCAAGTTCCCCCGCCCGGCGCTATGGCGAACCGGCTGAAATCGGCGCATTATTTGCCTTTTTGGCATCGGCGCATTCCGGCCTGATGACAGGGCAGTCTATCCTGATGGATGGCGGGGATTATCCCGGAACTCTCTGAACGAAAAATTGCAGACCGAACGCATGAATGAACGACAGATCACCGCCTTTCGCCATGTGATGCGCCTTGGCTCGGTGACGGCCGCGGCACGCGCGATGCGCGTCAGCCAACCGGCCGTCTCGCGTCACATCGCCGACCTTGAGACCGATCTCGGCTTTCCGCTCTTCGAACGGCGGAGTGGAAAGCTCCACCCCCTTCCCGAAGCGCAGACGTTGGAACGCGAAGTCGACCGTATGTTTTATGGGCTCGACCGTCTGCGGGCATTCGCGCGCGAGATGCGGGGGATGGCCCACGCGCAAATCTCAATCGCAAGCCTGCCGATGGCGTCGTTCCGGATTCTGCCCCGCGTGGTCAGCAGCTTTCTGGCCAAGCATCCCGGCATTCGCGTAACGCACAACGTTTATACCTCCGCACGGATTGCAGACCTTGTTGGCGCGGGTCAGGCCGATTTCGGGATTGCACAGCTTCCGCCCGGTCGGGCCGATGTGCGTCGCCTCGCCGGGTGGCGCTGTCCCTGCGTCGTCGTCCTACCCGCAGGGCATGAATTGGGCGAGGCGCCGCTCCTGACGCCTGAGGATCTTGCCAACGTGCCCTTGATCGCGCTCGCCCATCAGACCGTGACAGCCGCCTTCCTGACCGAGCGTTTTTCCCAGGCCGGCATCGCCCCCAAGATCATCGCCGAGAGCCAGCCTTCCTATGCAGCGTGCGGGATGGTCGCCGAAGGGCTCGGCGCGACCGTTGTTGACCCCTTCACGCCGTCGATCTTTCCCGAGGGCGTTCTGACAACCGTCCCGTTCGAGCCGTCAATTCCCTTTGACGTTTATCTGATTGGGCATCCCGAGCGGGCACCCTCGCGTGCCGTGCAGGCAATGATCGGCCTTGTCGAAGAGGAATTCGACAGGGCTGCCGGGGCAGATCTGAGGCTTAAGGCAGGGCGGTAACACTGCGTCGGTCGCGACCAAGAAGCCATACCATTTGTGTATGGTATGATCGTCTTTTTCGATTTGTCTTTATGGGCGCCGTCAATATTTCCGAAGCGTAGAGATGCGTTCTATGAGACGAGAGGAGCGATTTCATGAGTCACAGCCATCCCACGGGCTCTTTCGTTGCCCTGGTCACACCGATGAACGGAGACGGCTCGATCGACTTTGAGGGGTTTCGGACCCTGATCGATTGGCATGCCGAACACGGAACGTCCGCACTGCTGTTTATGGGCTCGACCGGCGAGGCTTCCATGCTGACGCAGGAAGAGCGTCAGGAGATCGTCCGAAAGACTGCAGCCATGAAGAAGCCAGGTATGACGATGTGGTATGGCTGCACCGGCAACAACACCGATGCGACCATCGCCCAGGTCCAGTTTGCAAAAGCAGAAGGGGCGGACGGTGCGATCATCGCCGCGCCATCCTACATTTGCGCCGACAATGCAGCGATCGAGGCCTATGCGCTCGAAGTGCTCGACAGCGCCGACCTGGCCATGGGTTTTTACAACAATCCGCCGCGTGTGAAGACCGATCTGCACTGGTCGAATCTTCTGCGGCTCGCCGACCACCCGAACATGACGGTGCTGAAAGAGAGCACGACCCGCGTCGGCCAAGTCGCCCAGATCTGTGCGGCGAAGCCCGATATGGCGGTGATGTGCTGCTGCTCACCCAATCTAGGGCTCGTGATCCCGACCATGGCGCTCGGCGGAGACGGCACCGCGAATATGACGGGCAACCTCATTCCGCAGGAAATGGCTGTGATCTCAAAGCCTTGGAAAAGCGGGGATGATGCGTTTGCCTGTCGGGAGGCATGGTTGACGAACCTGCCGATGCTCCATTTCACCTATTCCGAGATCAATCCGGTGGCGACCAAGACAATGATGCGCGCCCTCGGACTGCCCTCGGGCCCGTTGCGGCGGCCGCTGCGCCCGCTGTCAGAGGCGGCGTTGAAGGCGGGTCTCGACATGATCCAAGGGCTGGGCTTGGACAAAAGATACGGCTTTCGCATCGGCCAATCCGCGATGGCCGCCGCCGAGTAGCGCGCGGCCACCGCGCACGAGGATCGGCACGCGCCTCGCTTTACTCCGCCGGCGTCGCCTCCGGCACAGCTCTTGAAGTGGCTTCTTTTGGCGCACGCGTGCGGTGGGCCACCATTTTGTCGTGCAGTTCAGTGATCGCTTGGCTGCCGGTGCGCGTACACAGAAATGGAAAGACGCCGTGGACGAGGCAGGCCAACCCTGCCCCGGTCATGCGTAAGCCAAAGGAAAACGCGACGCCCATATGCTGAAAATAGGTCTCGTTCACGCTCGCGGGGTGTTCTGTCATCAGACGGGCGATCCGGTTCAAGCTGCATACTCCTGTTATGCCTCGATTCTCGAAGCTTGCAGGAGAGTATGCCTTGACCTGCCCGAAAACTGCTCTCTTTTTCGCCGCTCAAACGCGCGAATAGGGGAAAATCCTTCGGTTGATCTTGGAAAATGAAAAAGACCCTTGATGAAATCGACCGCCGTATCCTTGCGGCACTTCAGCGGGACGCGTCCGCCCCGCTCGCTGCGCTTGCCGAGGAGGTCGGCCTTTCACCCTCGCCCTGTTGGCGCAGAATCCAGCGGATGAAGGACATGGGCGTCCTGTCGCGCAATGTTTGGGAACTCGACCCGCACTCGGTGAACCTCTCGCTGACGGTGTTCGTGGCGATCCGGGCGCGCGAGCACAATGCGGCTTGGCTCGAAGAGTTTCGCACCGCTTGCCGCGCCATCCCCGAGATCGTGGAGATCCACCGGCTCGCAGGCGATGTCGACTACCTGCTGAAGGTGATGGCGCCGGATATCTCGGCCTTCGACGCGATCTACAAGCGGCTGACCGAGAAGATCGCGCTTGCCTCCGTCACCTCGATGATCAGCATGGAGGCAATGCATGTGCGCCATGGCCTCCCCCTCGACTATTGCGTTGATCTGGAGGCCTAGCGGGGCAGGAGCGCTTGCCCTTTCCCCTGCGACACAATGTCAATAAGATCTATAAATACGAAGAACGGGGAGTATCGAAGATGTTTATGCGACTTCGGGGGATTGCGCAGTCTGCCACCTTCGCTGCGGGTCTAGCGCTCGCGCCGGCCGCCGCCCTGGCCGATGCGATCACGATTGTCCTTGGAGCAGAGCCGACGACGCTCGATCCGCATGCCGCGGATGACGGGTCGGAAAAGGCGGTGAACGACAATGTGTTCGAGACGCTTATGGTCCGCGATGCCGAGGGCAATCTCGGGCTCGGCCTCGCCATTGAAGAGCCGACGCAGATCGACCCGACGACGTGGGAGTTCAAGATCCCGCCGGAGCTCACCTTTCACAACGGCGAGCCGCTTGATGCTGCGGCGATCGCCTTCTCGGTCGAGCGTATGATCGATCCGGAGCTAAACTCCGAGCAGCTTTCCTACTTTTCGACGTTTGCCGGCGCTGAGGTCATCGACGAGACGACTGTCCATATCCTTACGTCCGGTCCCGACCCGATCCTCCCGGCGCGGATGTACTATTTCATGATCGTTCCGCCCGAGGCGAGCACGGCGGACGACTTTGCTGAAGCGCCCATCGGCTCCGGCCCCTATCGCTTCGTGAGCTGGGACCGTGGCAACGAAATCGTGCTGGAGGCCAACCCCGATTGGCGTGGCGAGGCACCCGATGTCTCCGAGGTCACCTATCGGTTCATCGAAGAGAGTGGCACGCGGATGGCCGCGCTCATGGCGGGCGAGGTCGACCTCATCACCAATCTGTTGCCGGAGTTTACCGGCCAAGTGCCGCAATCAGCCTCCATGCGCGGGCTCGAGCATCCGACCGTGATCCTCAACACCAATGGCGGCATCACCGCGGACAAGCGGGTGCGCCAGGCGCTCAACCTCGCGGTGGACAAGGAGGCGCTCGCCTCGGCGCTGTTTGAGGGTCAGGCCCAGGTCGAGCAGGGGCAGCTCCTCGGCGCAACATACTTTGGCTTCAACGAAGACATCTCTGCCTATCCCTATGACCCCGACCGGGCCATGGAGCTCTTGGAGGAGGCCGGTGTCGCCGGTGGGGACATCACCCTCGTCGGCACCGCCGGACGCTGGCTCAAAGACCGAGAAGTCGTCGAGGTCGTCGCCGGCTTTTGGTCCGCTGTGGGGCTCAATGTCGACGTTCAGATCTTCGAGTTTGATGAATATCTGCAGCGCCTCTTCGACAAGGAGAACCGCGCAGACGCGATCTTCGTTGTCTCCGGCAACGAGCTCTTGGACGCCGACCGCTCCTTCAGCGCCTATTACGCCCCCTCGGGCTTCGGCTCGTCAAACAGCTTCGATCAGCTCGAAGATTGGATCGTCGAGGCCCGGACCGAGACCGACATCGACGCCCGCCAAGCGCTCTACGAGGAGGCCGTCGCCTTTGGCCACGAGGAGGCGATCCTGACCTTCCTTCTCAATATCAACA
This sequence comes from Pseudomonadota bacterium, assembly GCA_038745585.1. GTDB lineage: Bacteria > Pseudomonadota > Alphaproteobacteria > Rhodobacterales > Rhodobacteraceae > HLUCCA09. The sequence continues at coordinate 127,479 of JBCDLH010000001.1, read as the reverse complement.
ACATCTGGGGGATGTCCGAGCGACTGAGCTGGCAGCCCCGAGTCGACGGCAAAATGTTCGTCTCGACCATGACGGTCGAGTAACCCAAGAAGACGACCGCGGTGGGCCGCTTCATCCTCGCGAAACTCTGGCAGGGCGCTCTCGTCGTCCTGTCGGTTGTCGTGGTCGTCTTTATCCTCACGCGCATGATCGGCGATCCGGTCCGCGTCATGCTGCCCTTGGAGGCGACAGAAGAGCAGCGCGCCCAGTTCGAGGAGCAGCTCGGGCTCGACCGTCCCATCGGCGTGCAGTTCGTCGATTATGTGACCGATGTCGCCGTCCTCGATTTCGGCGAGAGCCTTTGGCAGCGGCGGCCGGTGATGGAGATCATCGTCGAAAAGGCCCCCGCGACGATCCTTTTGACGCTCGCGGCCATCGGGCTTGCCATCGCGCTTGCCGTGCCCTTGGGCACGATTGCCGCGCTCCGGCCCGAGGGGATCGTCGACCGGATCGTCGTCCTGATCTCCCTCATTGGCCTTTCGATCCCACAATTCTGGCTTGGGCTCCTTTTCATCGTCTTCTTCGCGCTGACGCTCGGCTGGCTGCCGACCTCGGGCTCCGGCACGCCCGCGCATCTCATCCTTCCTGCGTTGACCCTTGCCATCCCCGCGATGACGCGCCTCGTGATGGTCGTGCGCTCCACGATGATCGATGAGCTGAACGCGCAATACGTCAAGGTCTTGCGAGCAAAGGGCATGCGGCCCTGGCGCGTCGTCGCGGTTCACGCGCTTCGCAACTCGGCCGTGCCGATCCTAACACTCGCGGGGTGGGAGCTGATCCGGGCGCTGTCGGGCTATACCGTTGTCGTGGAGAGCGTCTTTGCCTGGCCTGGCCTCGGCCTCACGGCGATCCAGGCCATCGAGCGGCAGGACCTGATCCTGCTCCAGGCCATCGTGTTTCTCACTGCGATCATGGTCGTGGTGCTCAACCTCCTTATCGACATCCTGTCGAAAGCCTTCGATCCGCGGATCGACCTGAGGGCGGCATGAGCCTCGCCGATCCCGATCCTCTTGCGCCCTCCGAAGCTTCGGCCGGAGCGCAAGGGCGCGAGGACGGACGCGGATTGCAGGGCCTCTGGGCCGATCTGCGCGGCGACATCCCGGGGCTGACCGGCGTCATTTTCCTCGCGCTCCTCCTCCTTATGGCGCTCTGTGCGCCCCTCGTTGCGCCGCACGACCCCGAGGCGCAAAACATCATCGCCCGGCTCAAGCCTCCGGCGTGGATGGAGGGCGGCTCTTGGGCCCATATGCTCGGAACCGACCATTTGGGCCGGGACGTTCTCTCTCGCCTCATCCATGGCAGCCAGATCTCGCTTCTTGTGGGCGCCGCCACGGTCCTTCTCGCCGGGTCGTTCGGCGTGTTGTTGGGCCTGATCGCGGGCTATGTCGGCGGGCGAACGGATAATTGGATTTCGGCAATCATCGACACGCAGGTCGCCTTTCCCGGCCTTCTGCTCGCGCTGATGATCCTCGCTGTCATCGGCCCGTCGACATTGACGGTGATCGTCGTGCTCGCGCTCAATGGCTGGATGGTCTACGCCCGGGTCACGCGGGGCGTCGTTCTCTCCCTCCGCCATACCGCCTTTGTCGAGGCCGCTGGCCTCCTTGGCTGTTCCACCTGGCGCATCCTGATCCGGCACTTGTTGCCAAACCTCTCGGCCCCGCTCCTGACGCTCGGGACGCTCGAATTCGCGCGCATCGTGCTGGCCGAGGCGGCGCTGTCGTTTCTCGGCCTCGGCGTGCAGCCCCCGGCAACGTCCTGGGGCCTCGACGTCGCGCAGGGCAAAGACTATATGTTGCGCGCGTGGTGGCTGGTGACGTTTCCTGGTCTTGCTATCGCAATGACTGTGCTGGCGATCAACCTCATCGCCTCCTGGCTTCGCGTCACGTCCGACCCCGTAGAGCGGGAAAAGCGCTTTGCCCGCCGCGCCGGCACGGGCGCATGACTGCGCCGTTCTTAGAGGTTGAGGGGCTTGAGATCGAGTTTCTGACGCGACGCGGCCGCGTCGATGCCGTGCGCGGGGTCTCCTTCGAGCTTGGGCCCGGCACCGCGATGGGGCTTGTGGGCGAGAGCGGCTGCGGCAAGTCGGTGACGGCGATGGCGCTCATGGGCATGGTGCAGCTTCCGGGTCGGCTCAAATCGGGGCGTGTGCTCTGGAAGGGCCGTGAGATCCTGAAGCCCACACCCGACCCTGGCGTCGAGGTGCATCGTCGCGAGGTCTGCGGGCGCGACATTGCCATGGTTTTCCAAGATCCGATGACGAGCCTCGACCCGCTCTTTACCATCGGGGCGCAGATCGCCGAAGTGCTCCGTCACCACCGTGGCTTGCCCGCGCCCGCCGCGCGGCGGCGCGCTATCGAGCTTTTGGACCTTGTGCGCATCCCCAAGCCCGACGCCCGCGTTGACCAATACCCCCATGAGTTCTCGGGCGGGATGCGTCAGCGCGCGCTGATCGCTATGGCGCTCGCGGCCGAGCCCGACCTCCTCGTGGCCGATGAGCCGACGACTGCGCTCGACGTCACCGTGCAAGCCGAGATTCTCGACCTTCTTGCCGAATTGCAGGCTCGGCTTGGCCTTTCTGTCCTCATGATCACCCATGACCTCGGCGTTGTTGCCAAGCTCTGTCACCGCGTGGCGGTCATGTATGCCGGAGAAATCGTGGAGGAGGGGCAGGCCGCGCAGATGCTCGGCGCGCCGCGGCATCCCTACACGGCGGGCCTGCTCTCAGCGACGCCATCCCTCGCCGATACGCGTGACCGGCTGACGACGATCGAAGGCCAGCCGCCCGATCTGCGCCTGCCGCGAACAGCCTGCGCCTTTCGTCCTCGCTGCACGAACGCCGTCACGGCCTGTGCGGTGGCGCCCGACCTTGCACCACTCGCCGGGCCAGACCCGGCTCGTCTCGCCTGTCACAACCCGGTCGTCGGTCCGCCTGCGACACCGGCTGCCATAGCGGGGAGCGCGCCGCGCAGCGCGCTGAGCGCCACGCCGCTCGTCGAGGTGCGCAACCTGACCGTCCGCTTTCCGCTCGGCAAGCAGCGCCTGTTCGGCCCGGCTCAGACGATGACTGCGGTCGACGATGTCAGTTTCGAGATCTATCCGGGCGAGACCCTCGGCCTTGTGGGCGAGAGCGGCTCGGGTAAGACAACGACGGGCCGCGCGCTTCTGCGCGCGGCGCCGATAAGCGCGGGCCGCGTTCTCTTTGATGGACAGGACGTCGGCGCGCTCAAACCAAGCGCCCTGCGCCGGCTCCGCCGCGACATGCAGCTTATCTTTCAAGATCCCTATTCGAGCCTCAACCCGCGGATAAGCGTCGGCCAAATCGTCGCCGAGCCGCTTCTCGTTCATGGGATCGAGCGCGACCCTGCCCGCCTGCGCGCGCGGGTGGCAGAGCTTTTGAGCCTAGTCGGGCTCCCAGCCGACGCCGCCGAGCGGCACCCGCATGCCTTTTCCGGCGGCCAGCGACAGCGCGTTGGCATTGCGCGCGCGTTGACGCTCGAGCCGCGCCTCGTCATCGCCGATGAGCCGGTTTCAGCGCTCGACGTTTCGATCCGGGCTCAGGTCGTCAACCTGATGCAAGATCTGCAGGCCCGGCTGGGGCTGACCTATCTGTTTATCGCACACGATCTTGCCGTTGTGCGCCATATCGCGGATCGCGTCGCGATCATGCAGTCCGGCAAGATCGTCGAGATCGGAGCGGTCGATGACATCTACGCCGCCCCGAAACACCCGTATACGCAGGCGCTCCTGGCCTCGGTGCCCGAGATCGGCGCCGTCCGGCCGAGCGCCGGAACCGGCGTGCTGACCGGGACCTAAGCGATGGACGCCCTTGCGGCCTCGCTGGCGGACGCGTTGGCCGATCCTCTGCCGTTCCTTCTCGCCTTTCTCGTCGTGTTGGCGGCCGGGATCGTGCAATCGACGGCGGGGCTCGGCTTTGGCCTCGTGGCGGCACCGATCCTGATGTTCTTGAACCCAGCGCTTGTGCCGGGCGGCGTGATCTTTCTGGGCACGCTCGTGAGCCTCCTGTCCACGCTTCGCGATCTGCGGCACGTCAATGGGCGCTACGTGCTGGCCGGTCTTGTCGGGCGGACGCCTGCCGCGTTCGTTGCGGCATCGCTCGTGGCACTGGCCTCGCAAGCGCTCTTCGACGTGCTCTTTGCCCTCTCGATCCTCGTCGCGGTTGTCCTTTCGGTCCTCGCACCCGGTCTCAGGCCCTCAGCCCCGCGCGTCGCCGTGGCGGGCGTCCTCTCAGGGCTGATGGGCACGCTGACGGGCGTCGGCGCGCCGCCCTTCGGGATTGCGTTGCAGAACGCACCAGCCGGAGAGATGCGTGCAACGCTCAACGCCGTTCTCCTCCTCGGTGCGATGATTTCGATGGTCGCACTGGCGTGGTTCGGCGCGTTTGGCCTCGTCGACATCGTCAAAGGCGCGAGCCTCGTCCCGGCTGCCCTCATTGGTTTTTGGCTCGCGCGCTTCTTGATCCGCGACCTGCGCCTGGCCGCGTTCCTGCGCCCGACCGTCCTGACGCTGTGTACAGCGTCGAGCGCAATGCTCCTGATCCGCGCCGTCGCCGCCCACTAGCCTGAGATCCGGTATCCGATCCCGCGCACGGTCGCGATTTGCGGCGCGCCTGGCGCGCTCAGTTTCTTGCGGAGCCGAGCGATATAGACGTCGACGACATTCGTCATCGGATCGGCATTTGCCCCCCAAGCCGCCGAGAGGATCCGCTCGCGGCTGTGAACGCGTCCAGTATCGGAGACCAAAAGCCAGAGCACGTCGAACTCGCGGCGGGTCAGATCGAGGGGAACCTCCGAAAGCCAGCCCTCTCGCCGCGCGGGATCGAGCGTGAGCCCGGCAAGAGAGACATGTTCGAGCGGTTCGTCGGCCAAGGGGGTTACCCCGCGTCGGAGAAGCGCCGAAAGGCGTGCGAGGAAAACGTCGAACGAAAATGGCTTGGCCAAGTAATCGTCCGCCCCGCGGCCGAGCCCCTCGACAATGTCCTCCTCTGCGTCGCGCGCCGTCAGCATCATGATCGGCGCCGCAATGCCGGCCGCGCGGAGGCGCTCGCAGACATCCATCCCGCTGATATCGGGCAGCATGACGTCGAGGACGATGATGTCGTGCTGGCCGCTGAGCCCGGTCTGGATCGCCGCACCCCCGGTCTCGACCAGCTCGACATCGTAGCCTTCGGCGCGGAGACCGCGTTCGATAAAGCCGGAGATCCTTGGCTCGTCCTCAAGCAGGAGCAGGCGTGTCATCAAAGGTCTCCTTCTGTGGGATCGGAAGCGTGAGCGTCACGGCTGTCCCTTCCCCTTGCTTGCTGGCAATCGTCAGGGCGCCGCCATGGGCTTCGGCGATCGCCTTGGCGACTGGCAGTCCGAGCCCGGTCCCTCCGGGCAAAGCGTTCGAGCCACGGACGAAGCGGTCGAAGACAAGGGGAACTTCGTCGTCTGGAATGCCGATCCCAGCGTCACGCACAGTGATGCCAACGCTGCCGACGCCCAGCGCGGCGTTGACGCGCACGGCCTCGCTCTCGGGGGAATAGCGCAGGGCATTGTCGAGAAGCACCATCAAGAGCTGGTGCACCCGTCCTGCATCGACGGTGACGCGCGTTTGCAAAGCATCGGCGTCGGCTTCGAGCACGACCGTCCCGTCCCGTGTCATCAGATCGGCATCGGCGACGGCGCGGCGCAGCACGGAGCCAAGATCGACCTGTCGTAGCACCAGCCGCGCCTCGCCCGCCTCACGCCGCGCGACAAAGAGGAGGTCTTCGACCAACCGGCTCATGTGCTCGGTCTGCTCGACGACACCGGCCAGCGCCGCCTCAGCGCCCTCGCTGAGCCGGGCGTCGCGTGCCCGAAGCGCAACCTCGGCCTCGCCGCGCATGACCGTCAGCGGCGTGCGCAGCTCGTGGCTCACATCGGCGAGGAACCGACGCCGCGTCGCGTCTTGCTCGGCGAGCTGCGCATTTGCGCGTTTGAGTTCGGCCGTCCGCTCGGCCACGCGGCGCTGCAGCTCTTCCTCTTCGGCGCGGAGGGCTTTGTCGGAGGCTTCGAGCGTCACGGCCATGGCGTTAAACGCGCCACTCAGCCGACCGAATTCGCCGCCCCAATGGGTCGGGATGCGATGTGCGAGATCTCCCTCGGCAACGCGCGACGTCCCCTCGACCAGCGCACCGAATGGCCGCATGAACATCGAAAGAAGCCACCAGACCCCCAGGCCGGCGGCGAAGAGGGTCGAAAGGCTGGCAACGAGGCTCAGAGCGACCGTCCGTCGACCCAGAGCATCGATGCTTGCCCTTGCGGCAAAGACCTCTCCCGCCTCATCGGCAATCGCGGCATCAACCAAGGGCGCAAGACGGTCGTCGATGGCCGCGGCGGCGGCCGTGAGAGGGGCGGCGAGTGCTTCGAGACTGCGGCTCTCATCCGGCTTGACGGCTATCCGGGCGAACGCGGCTTCGACCTCGCCGAGAGTAAGCGTGATTTCATTGAGACGGCGTAGCTCCTCACGCTCCTCCTCGCCGCGAAGCACGAGTTCTTCGTCGACGATCCCACGGATCGTCTCGATATCCGCGAAGACGGCGGAACGGGTCGCATCAAGCCTGTCCTGCAGGGCGGGCGAAGGGGCCGCAGCGACCATTATGTGAAGCCGCAGCAGATCGCTCACGCTGGTTTCCATCGCCAGGTAAAGCGCGAGTTGTTCCTCGGCGAGGGTGACCGACTGGATGCCCTGCTCCATCCCGCGCGCCAAGGTCAAGACCAGCATCGCGCAGAGCGCTGCTCCCAGGGTGAGCAAAGCCGCGAAAGCGATTATTTTGGCGCGAAACTCCACTGATAGGCCTCAGACTGCGTCAGTCGTCATCATCATCATCGTCGTCATCATCGTCATCGTCATCGTCATCGCCGTCATCATCGTCATCGTCATCGCCGTCATCATCGTCGTCATCGTCGTCGTCGTCGTCGTCGTCGTCATCGCCGTCGTCATCGTCGTCGTCATCATCGTCTTCGTTGTCGTCATCGCCGTCGTCATCATCGTCGTCATCGCGACGTCCCGTCGATGTCGACCCGCCCTCCTCGTCATCGCCGCTATTCGAGGCGGGCCGGCGCTCGCGGACAACGCGATAGCCCAGGCTGCGGATCGTCTCGTAGAGTTCCTCCGCTGTTTCGTAATCGCCCCGTCGCTCCGCCCGCCGCGCCCGCCGCGCGAGCAGGCGGACGACATCGGGAATGTCAGCCTGCTGCGCGAGCACGAGGTCATCGCTCGGGTTAAAGCGGAGACGGTCGAGGTCGGGCAGTGGGAGCGCATCGGCCCCTTTCACGGATGCCAGGGCAAAGAGCAGCGCCGCCAGAGCGAGCCTGACCGACGCACGCGCACCGGAGCAGGAACCGCTCCGGGCTGTTGCAGGTTCGCGCGGGCACGCGCCGCGCGGTTCATAGGTATCGACGCCGATGTTTTTCATTGTGCAGGGGCGGTCCTGGGCACTGAACGGCTTGGAACGGTTTTACCAACCCTATCCGGTGCCCGCCGGCTCGTCCTGTCGCTTCGATGAACGCAACATGAACGGATCATGAAGAGGGCCCCTGTCGCGTGGAGCAAGGCCACGGCCAAGGACAAAGCCAAGGACGACGACAAGGCCAAGGGCGCCGACAAGGCCGAAGGCTGCCTCCCGCTACGGACGCTGAGCGGCGGTCTCCGCGTCGGCGACCCCCGCGCATCAGAGAATGCGCATCCTCCTGGCTGGGAAGCTTAATCCAGCTTTCACGCTGCGTTCATCTTCGCGTCAGGACGCGCTCAGACTGGGCTGTCTAGGTTGGGTCCACGGTCTTGCACCGAGACGCCAACATGGGAGAAACGACATGAAGTACTTCAAGCGGATCCAGCACGGCATCCCGACCGAGCCGTTCCTGACGGAAATCGCCAGCGTCGATGACGCTTGGGCGGCGGCCACCGGCCGGCAAGACAAGATCGAGGTTCAGCGCGAAGCGCTTGCCATCCCTTTGCGCGGTCTGCGTAAGTCTCAGCTTTACGGCCGCAAGCGTCGCGACGTTCACGAAAGCCGGTGGACGTCGGGCTCGCTCGCCTTTCCCAAGGCGCGTGCCTTCATCGAACAGGTCGCGACCGAGCTCGACGCCGACATGAGCCGCGCCAAGATCGTGTGTCTGCCCGCGGGCCGCAAGGTCTACCCGCATATCGACCGGGGCGAGTACTACCGTCTGCGCGGACGCTATCACTTTATTCTGAAGTCTTCGGCGGGCTCCTGGATGCGCGCGGGAAACGAGGAGGTGCGGATGCGCGAGGGCGAACTCTGGTGGTTCGACAACGACCAGATGCACGAAGCCCAGAACGATGGCGACGAAGATCGCGTGCACATCATCTTCGACCTTCTGCCTGCGCATCTGCGGTCCGAAGCTGCCATCGCCACCGAGCGCGCGCGCCTGCAAGAGGAGAAAGCCGCATGAACCGCATACCGCCCCTCCGCGTCTTCTTTCGGCCCGGTATCGGGGGCATTGTCCCCGACGCCTGGATCTTGGAGCCGGGCATGCCCTCTGACGCGCGACCTGTCGTTTTGGTCCACGGGCTTTACCGCAACGTGGAAGAGATGGTCCGCCTGCTGCAGGGGCGGGCCGAGGACACGAGACGCACCCTGATCTTGCCCCACTTCGACAAAGCGCACTGGCCGCGCTACCAGCGCGCAGCCTGCGATCAACGCGCCGATTGGGCGATGTTGACACTCCTGCGCGCGCTCCGAAGCGAGGGCCGGATCGGCCAAGGCCCGGTGGACCTGTCGGGCTTTTCCGGCGGGGCGCAATTCGCCCATCGCTTTGCATGGCTGTATCCCGACGCCGTTGGACGGCTCTGTCTTGCGGCGCCGGGGTGGTGGACCTTTCCGGACGCGGAGCTGCCCTGGCCCTACGGCATGGGCGACAGGGCGGGCGACGGGGCGGGCGATGCGGCGGGCAAGGGCGCGGTCGAGGGCTTCTGGCTCCGCGCCAACCTGCCCCGGTTCTTCGATCGCGAGATCGTCGTCCGCGTCGGAACCGATGACACGCAGCGCGACGAGAACCTGCGCAAGGGCAACGCCATAGATGCCCAGCAGGGCGGCAACCGGGCCCTCCGCGCGCAACGCTGGGTCGCCCATGCGGCGCAGGCCGCACGCGCGGCGGGCGTCACGCCAGATATCTCGTTCGGCGTGCTGCAAGGCTGCGGTCACAACTTGGCCGATTGCGTTCGGCGCGGGCGCCTCGACCGCGATCTCGTGGCCGCACCGGCCTGCGCCGGCGATTGCGCGCAATGCGCGATCCACGACCGCGCGATCACGTTCACACCAGCAGAAGGGCTCTGCGCATGAGCAATGTCTCCTCTCTCCATGTCCCAGCGGAGGCCCCGGCCCAGCGGGCAAAGTGGAGCTTCGTCACCCGAAGGGTCGATCGGAGCCAAGCTGTCCGGCTCCTGCCGCATACCGGCGAAGTCGAGACCGGCGATCTTGTCCTTGCCGAGGTCGCCAGGATCGGCAGCCATAAGCGACTGCAGCTCTCGAATGGCCAGTTCTCGCCGCTTTGGCCGGGCGATCGGGTCGTTCTTGCCTGTGCCGACCGCTTTGCTGTCGATCAGTTCGAAGGGCGTGCCGCCCTTCCCACCTCAGGCGCTGACCTTTTGGCAGGCGGCGGGATCATCGGCGAGGTCGCCAGCAAAAACGGAAAACTTGCCCCAGCGACGCGCCTAACGGTGCTCGGACGCCTCGCAAAGGCCTGCGGCACCCCAATCAACCTCGCGGAGTATGCACGCGCGCCCGCCGGCCTCGGATCTCGGCCGCCCGTAATCGGGGTGCTCGGAACGGGGATGAATGCGGGCAAGACCGCCGCAGCGGCTGGCGTCGTTAACGGCTTTGCCCGGCTCGGCCGCCGCGTCACCGCGATCAAGGCGACGGGCACGGGTGCCTTCGGCGACCTCCACGAATACGACGCGGCCGGGGCCGATCAGGTGCTCGACTTTACCGATGCCGGCCTGCCCTCGACCTATCGACAGCCTATCGCGCGCGTGAAGGACGCCGTAGACCTTTTGCTCGGCCACGCGGCAACGTCCGATGTTGCCGTGGTCGAATTGGCCGACGGCGTCTCGCAGGTCGAGACGGCGACCCTTCTTTCAAGCCCTGGCTTTGCCGCACGGTTCGATCTGTTTCTCCTCGCCGCTCCGGACGCGATGGCAGTTCAGGGAGGGCTGGCCTGGCTCGGGCAGCACAGGATCGTCCCAGCGCTCCTCACGGGCCTCATGACCCGCGCGCCGTTGGCTGCCGCCGAGGCGACACGGTCCACGGGCTTGCCCGTCCTCTGCCGGCGGACGCTGGCCGATCCGGCGACCGCATCGGCGCTCGAAGGTCTCGTCCTGCGCACCCGCCGGAGCGCCGCATGATCCAGCGTCCAAGTCTTTTCGGCGCTGGCCGGTGGCGGGGGCTCGCCTGTCTCGTGCTCCTCGCCATCGGCCAAGCGGTAACGATGGTCGTGACGGCCTTCGCGACCCGAGACGTCTTCGTCTATCTGCGCGATAGTACGAGCCTCCCGCCCTATGGAGCGCTCGTCGCGATCGCCGGGGCAGGCCTCGCCCTCTTTGCTCTGCGCGCCGTCGAGGGCCGCGTTGCCGAACGCACAGGCCAGAGCTATGCCGCCGCGATCCGCAAAACGCTCTTTCGGCACATCACATGTCTGCCGGTGAGCGAGTTGGCGCGCCGCCGCTCTGGCGCCCTTGCGCTCCGCTATGTCGGCGATCTTGCGGCGTTCAAGGGCTGGGTCTCGCGTGGGGTGGCCCGGCTTATCTCGGCCTCGATCACAATCCCGGCCGCGTTCTTCGTTCTCTACCTGCTTGAGCCGCGCCTCCTCCCCGTGGCCGCGGTGCCCATCGCGCTCGTGACGGCGGTGATTTTCACGCTGAGTGCGCCGCTCGGCACAGCCCATGCTCAGTTGCGCACGCGGCGGTCGGGCTTGGCTGCGGCAATGGCCGAACGCCTGCCCCAGGGCATCGCCCTAAGGCGGTCGGGCCGGGTCAAGACCGAGTTGCAGGCTTTGGCGCGCAAATCGGATGGCATCGCGGAGGCTGCGGTGCGCCGCGCCTCGCTCGCGGCGACCATCCGCGCGTTGCCCGATGCCGGGGCAGGTGTGGCGAGCGCGCTTTGCCTTCTGCTGGCCATGCGGATCGGGCTCAACGTCGCCGACGCTGCCGCCGCGCTCACGGCCTTGGCGCTGATCGTCTGGCCCTTGCGCCATCTTGCAGATGTGGCAGACCGACGCCGGGCTTACGGCGTCGCATCCGAAAAGCTCGACCGCTTGCTCTCGGCCGAGCGCTTGCCCGTCGCTCGCAAGATAGCGCCCGAAGCCGACGCACCCGCTCTCGACCTTCAGCATGTCGCGCTGCCCGGCTTACATCCTTTCGACCTTCGTCTGGCGCAGGGCGAAGTGCGGCGGCTGAGCGGCCCGCGCGGCTGCGGCAAAAGCGTGCTGCTCTTGGCGCTTGCCGGCTTTGAGGCGCCGCCCCCTGCGAAGCGCTTCAATGTCTTAGGCGCAGACCCGGTCGCTCTGCAAACTGGCCGGATCCTCTATCTCGGGCGGCAATCGCCGCAACTCAAAGGCTCACTCCGCCGCCAAGCGACGCTCGGGATCGGGCGCCAGCCCGGCGCCAACGAGATCTTGTCCGCTTTGCGCCGCGCCGGTCTTGCGGGCCTGGCCGAACGGCTCGGCGGCCTGGAGGGACATATCGACGAAGGCCGGCGCAACCTGACCGCCTCCGAACAGAGCCGGCTTCTCCTCGTGCGCGGCCTGCTCGCCCGTCCCAGTCTGGCGCTGATCGACGCCGACGAGATCGGGCTCGACGCCACAGCCCTCACCGCGCTGCTCGACCACCTTGGCAGCATGGGCGCCGCCGCGCTGGTCGTCACGGCCGATAGGACAACAAGCCGGCGCTTGGGCCCGCCTTATGCGTTGAAACCGCGGCGTGCGCGCGCCCGCGCCGAGGAAAAGTCAGAAGACGCATAGGTCCGTCTGGTCCGATTTGGCTCTTGAGCCTGGTCGGCGGGCAGCCAAGCTTGCGGGCCCAGGTCGCAAGGGGCATGCTCGGCCGATGGGGCGGATCCTTCTGAGTGCGCGATCAAAGTGTTGGTGCGGTCGAGCGACACGGGCCTCACCCCGGTGAGACGGTTGAGGATCGGCGTCGATGTCGGGGGGACGTTTACCGACATCGTTGCGCTAAAGGCGCAGTCCGGCCAGGTCTGGCACCACAAAGAACCGTCGTCCCCCAACGATCCGGCGCGCGCCATCTTGGACGGGACGGCAGCGGTCCTTGCGATGGCCGGGGCAACGGGCGCTGATGTAAGCTTCTTCGGCCATGGCACGACGGTCGTCACCAACATGATCCTCGAACGAAAAGGCGCGCATTTGGCCTTGGTCACTACGCGCGGCTTTCGCGACGTGCTGGAGCTGGGACGGCAGGCGCGGCCGCATGTCTATGACTACCGAGTCCGCCGGCCTGCGCCGCTGGCCGCCCGGCATGACAGGTTCGAGGTCAGCGAGCGGATGTCGGCAAAGGGAGACGTGCTTCAACCTATCGACGAGGGTGCGCTCGAAGAGCTGGCGGCCACTCTGGCACGCGCAAGCTATGACGCGGTCGCCGTGTGCTTCCTGCATGGCTACGTCGCGCCAGCCCATGAGAAGCGGGCGGTCGAGATGCTGCGGCAGGCGCTGCCCAATGCTTACATTACCGCGTCACAAGCCGTGGCGCCGGAGTATCGAGAGTTCGAGCGGTTCGCGACGACAGCGCTCAATGGCTTTGTCGGTCCGAGGGCGGGTCGCTACTTTGCGGCGTTGGAGGCTGGTCTGCGCGACCTTGGGATCACCGTCTCGCCCTACACCGTGACGTCGAATGCCGGGCTGGTCGATGGGGCAACGGTGCGTGCCGCACCGATCCGGACGGCCCTGTCGGGCCCGGCGGCGGGTGTCGCCGGGATCGGCCGCATCCTCGAAGCGCACCGGCTTGGCGATCTCGTGACATTCGACGTCGGCGGCACCAGCACGGACATTGCGATCCTGCCCAAGGGCGCGGCGCGCCTTGCCCGCGCCCGCGCCGTCGCCGGGCACCCCGTCCTAGCGCCGATGGTCGACATCGAGGTCATCGGCGCGGGCGGTGGCTCCATTGCGCGGCTCGACCCGGGCGGGGCGCTGCATGTGGGGCCAGAAAGCGCGGGGGCGGACCCCGGCCCCGCGGCCTATGGCCGTGGCGGCCGGCACGCAACCGTGACGGATGCCGCGCTGGTCCTCGGCCGGATTGGGCCAGGCGGGGGTCTCGGCGGCGCCATGGCGCTGGATCTTGCCGCCGCCGAGGCGGCCATCGCGCGCTCCGTGGGGGCGCCCATGGGCTTGAGCACAACGGAGGCGGCGCAAGGGATACTTGAGATCGCGACGGCTGGCATGGCGCGCACTATCCGGTCTGCGGCTCTCTCGCGCGGATGCGAGCCCGAGCGGCTCTGCCTCGTGGCCTATGGCGGCGCCGGGCCGCTCCTTGGGGCCGAGGTGGCGGAAGCTCTCGGCATCCGTCACATGGTCGTGCCGGTCGCACCTGGGACGCTCTGCGCGCGCGCCGTTCTGGTCAGCGACGTCGCCCGCGATTTTTCGGTTACGCGCCTCACGCCACTCGAAGACGGAAGCGACATCGCGTCGGTGTTTGAAGAAATGCGGGCCGACGGCGCGGCCTGGCTTGACGGCGAAGACGTCGGCCCGCGGGCCTTCGACTGCGTAGTCGAGTGCCGCTACGAGGGCCAGAGCTTTGAGATCGCGGTCCCGTGGGACGCCGAAGCGGAGAGCGCCGCCACGGTGCGCGCAGCCTTTGACCGGGCGCATGAGGCAACCCAGGGCTTTGCCTTGCCCGACCGTCCGGTCGAGGCAGTGACGTTTCGCCTGCGGGCGCGCTCCACAGCACCTGACCGAATGCCGACCGATGCGCCGCGAGCGATGGCAGGCAAACCTGGCACCCGCTCTGCATGTTTTGGTGGCACTTTCCAGGATGCGGCGGTCTGGCGGCGCGACGCGCTCAATGCGGGGCGTTCGATCGACGGACCCGCAATCGTCGAGGAGGCGACATCGACCAGTGTCGTCCCGCCTGGGTGGGCCTGCACACGCCTCGACGATGGCACGCTTTCGCTCCGCTGGGAGGGCGCTGCATGAACGGCCGCGTCATGATCCGCATGGGCGTCATCCACGAGCGGCTCCTCGCCGTGGCCGAAGATGTCGGCCAGCTTCTGATCCGGGGAGCCTTTTCCTCCAACATCAAGGAACGTCGGGATTGCTCGACAGCGATCTTTGACGCCGCAGGCCGGTTGATCGCGCAAGCCGACCACATGCCGATCCACATTGGCTCGCTGCTCTGGGGCCTGCGTACGGTTTTGGACCGCGACGCGCCCGACCAAATCGCCGAGGGCGACGCCTTTGTGATGAACGATCCTTATCTCGCGGGCGGCACGCATTTGCCTGACATCTCTGTGCTGACACCGGTCTTCGCTGAGGGCCGCATCACACACTGGATCGGCAACATCGCCCATCATGCCGATGTCGGCGGGCCGGTCGCGGGCTCTGTCTCCGGACAATCGCCGGATATCTTTTGGGAGGGCATTCGGCTCCCGCCGATCCGCATCGCGCGCAGCGGCGCCCCGGATCGCGATGTGATCGGGCTGATCGCCGCCAATACCCGTGCGCCGCGGGAGAGAGAGCTCGACCTGATCACACAGATTGGCGCGAACGCACGGGGTGTGAGACTGCTCCAGAGCGTGATCGGGGAATGTGGCCTAAGGGACGTTCTCGGAGCCGGGGAGGCGATCCTCGCGCACACTGCCGCGCGGGTCCGTGCGGGGCTGGAGCAACTTGCCGACGGGCGTTTTCACGCGACGCGGTATCTCGACGATGACGGCTTGGGGTCTGACCCTGTGCCGCTCTGCGTGACGGCGGAGGTCGAAGGCGGTCGGCTCACGCTCGATTTTGCGGGCTCGGGGCCGCAGGCCAAGGGGGCGGTTAACCTGAGCGCTTCTTCGCTCGAAGCCACAGTCGCTTATGCGATCAAGGCGTTGATCGACCCGGGCGTTGCCGCCAATGGCGGATTGCTGGACGCGGTCGAAATCCGCGCGCCCGAGGGAACGATCGTCTCTCCCCGCCCGCCAGCGGCCGTCGCTGCTCGCGCCGTGACCTCAAACAGGCTTGCTGGCGCAATCTTTGATGCGTTGCTGCCAGCGCTGCCCGAGGCGCGGCGGATGGCGGCCAGCAACGATTCGACCTCGCTTGTCGTTTTTTCGGGACCGGGCTTTGTCTATCCCGAATCCATGGGCGGCGGTGCTGGCGCGATGGCCGATTGCGACGGGATGGACGCGGTGCATGTGCACACGGTCAATTCGACGAACTTGCCCGTCGAGGTGCTTGAGACCTCCTATCCACTGCGATGCACCCGATATTCGCTGGTCGAGGGCTCGGGCGGGGTCGGGCGCCAGACCGGCGGCCTTGGCATCGCCCGCGAGATCGAAGCACTCCAGGACAGTACGGCGATGACCCTGCGCTCGGACGGGCACCGCTTTGCTGCGCCGGGCGCGGCGGGGGGTGGCGATGGTAGTGTGACACGCGCCGCTCTCACTCGCGCCGATGGCACGCAAGAGGTGCTGCCTTCGAAGGCGACGCGCAGTCTTTCCAAGGGCGACAAGCTCTTGATCGAAACGCTGGGCGGAGCGGGCTATGGCCCGCCGACGGAGCGCGCGCCCAACGCGCTCGCTGCGGATTTGCGCGATGGCCGGATCAGCGAAGAGGCGGCGCGCGCGGCCTATGGCGACAAGGCGGTCAACGCCGCGCTTGGCGACGGGTGAGCGATTGTTTCTTGTGTGGAGCGATCGCTGGTCCCACTCCGGAAAACCCTGCGCGAAGGGCTTTCCCGGCGACGCACTCACCGCGAAGCCTGCAGGTAGCCGGTCAGACAAATCCCACAGCCTCGCGTGTTAGACGCGCCCGGCGGAGCGCGGCGCTATCCTTTCGTGGCCTCCCAGGCGGCGAGCGTCGCGGCATCGGGCGGATAGGTTCCGTCGAGCGGCGCGCCGGCCTGAAGCCTAGCCAGGAGAAAGCGCTCCAGCGCCTCTTTTTCCTCCGCCGCCGTCGCGATCTCGTCCGACATTTCCCTGGGGATCACAGCGACCCCGTTGGCATCGCCCACGAGCACATCGCCGGGGCAAACGGTGACCCCCATGCAAGCAACCGGGCGCATCAGATCAGCCACAAGCCGCCGAGCCGGGCCCGGGATCGGTGCGGAACCCTGACAGAAAACGGGAAGACCTGTCGCCGCCACATCGGCCACATCGGCGATGCCCGCATCGCTGACGATCGCCGCGACGCCCTTGCGCGCCAGAAACGTCGCGATCAGCTCACCGAAGAACGAGATCCCCGCATCGCCACCGCAATCCGTCACGAGGACTTGGCCCGCCTCCACCTCGCGCATCGCTTGGCGATGAAGGTTGGGCGCGGTTGCGTCGGCCACGGCACGGAGCAGGTCCTCGCGCACGGGCAGCGCGCGCATCGTATAGGCGGGGCCGACAAAGCGTGCCGTGCCCGGATCGAGCGGGGCGAGCCCGGCGAGAAAGCCGTTGGCGATGCCCTTGGCCGCGAGCGTTGCCGTTATCGTGGGCACCGGAAGCGCCATCAGGCGCGCCTTCAGCCCATCGTCGAGGGGCGCGGCATCATACATCTCGGTTTCCCTGTGCGTCGGAGGCGGGTTTGGCCTAGCCTCCTCCGCGGGGATGGAGAATGCAAATCGGATCGCGCAGAGGGCACACGAGCATGCGGATAAGGCAAGCGGATACGTCAGAGCGCGTCGGCATGAGACGCAGCACGTGAAAGACGCACCCGACACGCCCGAGATCGACCCTGTCACCCTCGAAATCCTCGGGCATCAGTTCCGCGCCGCCGCCGAGGAGATGGGGATCGCGCTCTCGCGCACGGCGCGGACGACCTATGTCCGCGAGGCCGCCGATTTCGGCACCGCCCTCGCCACGCCCAAGGGCAAGTTCTTTGGCTATCCCGCCGCGCTTGGCGTCTCTGGGTTTCTCGACCTCGATGCTGGCCCGGCCCTGCGCGCGGCGGGCCCGTTCGAGGACGGGGATGTGGTCATCACCAATCACCCCTATGAGAGCGGCGGCCTCTCTTCGCACATGCCGGACCTGCAACTCCTCCGCCCCTACTTTCATCGAGGTCAGATCGTCGCCGTGGGCTGGGCGTTTGTGCACACCGCCGATATCGGCGGCATGGTGCCCTCTTCGATTGCGCCGGATCTCACGGAGCTCTTCCAGGAGGGGCTGATCCTGCCGCCGCTCAAGCTGGTCAAAGCGGGCGCGATGAATGCCGATGTCGTCGCGCTTTACCGCGCGAATTGCCGGATGCCGGACGCGAATATGGGCGACATCCAAGCGATGCTTGTGGCTCTGGAGACGGGCGCGCGGCGTGTGGCGGAACTCATCGCGGTGCATGGGGTGGACGTCTTTAACGCGGCCCAGGGCGCGCTTGCCGATTATGCCCAGGCCAAGGCGCGCGCGGTGCTCGCCCAGGTGCCAGACGGAACCTACGACTTTTGGGACTACCTCGACGACGATTATGTGAGCCCGATCCCGGTGCGGGTCCGCTGCCGAATGACGGCGCAGGCGGGCCGCGTGCATCTCGACTTTACGGGAACCGATCCGCAGGTGCCCGCGGCCTACAACGTGCCGACTGGTGGCGCGCGCCATGTCTGGCTGACGCTGCGGCTGATGCAGTTCGTTGCGAGCTACGACCGGTCGGTCCCGCTCAACCACGGGATCTTTGAGGGCATCACCGTGTCGGTTCCGGAGGGCAGCCTCCTCAACCCGGTCTTTCCAGCGCCTGTCGGCATCCGCTCCGCCCCCGCGATCCGCGTGGGCGATGTGCTCACCGGCTGCCTTGCGCGCGCGGCGCCGGCGCTCATCCCGGCGCCCTCGGGGGGAACGGTGGTCCCCACGGTTCTCGCTGAATACGACGCCGCCCTGGGCACACGGCGTGTGCAGGTCATGCAATCGCTGGTTGGTGGGACGGGGGCGCGAGAGGGTGCGGATGGTGTCGATGGGCGCGATACAAGTCTTGCCAATTGCTTTAACACGCCGACGGAGACGAGCGAGGCTGAGGTCGGCGCCCTCGTCACCGAGTACAGCCTGAGGCCGGACTCTGGCGGCGCGGGCAAGTGGCGCGGGGGAACCGGCCTCATCTTTACCATGCGGATCGAGAAGGCGGGGAGCGCCGTCCTTGGGCGCGGGCTCGAGCGCTATGTCTTTCGCCCCTTCGGCCTCAGGGGCGGACGCCCCGGCGCCCCGGCGCGCGCCGTGTTGAACATGGGGCGAAAGGACGAACGCGAACTGGGCAAGATCTCTATGGTCGAGCCCGAGCCCGGCGACACGGTCACGCTCATGAGCGCCGGTGGCGGCGGCTATGGTGACCCGTTCGAGCGGCCGGCGACGGCTGTCTTGCGCGATGTCTCGGCGGGCTTCGTCAGCGCCGAGGCGGCACGTGCCGAATATGGCGTTGTTATCGAGGCGGGGTCGGTCGACGCGGCGGCGACAGCTGCCTTGCGGTCGGAGCGCCCTACGCGGCCCGAGATCGACTTTGGGCCGGAGCGGGACGCGTGGGATCGGGTCTTTACCGATGCGCGCATGAACCGTCTCGCTGCGGCCCTGCTGACCCATCCTCCGGCACAGGCCACGCGCTTGCGGCAGACCCTCTTTGTCGACCTGCTGCCGGGCCTTGGCACGCTGCCGCTCGACGTCCTGCTGGCGGATGCCGGCGCTCTTGGAGAGCGGCTCGACACCCTGATCGAAGAACTCGCAGCCTAGCCCGCCGGAACCGACCAAACCGCATAGGCGTTCGGTCGCCGCGTCCGCCCGCCAATCGCTCTGGCGTTACCGTCCTCCTCGAGCGGCTGCCCCGCGACCCGCTAGCGCTCCGCCGCCAGCTCTAGCGCTCCGCCGCAATCGCCGCCTCGATCAAGGGGCCGACGGCGCGGCATTCCTGGGCCTCGGTGTAGGCGGCGACGGAGAGGCGGGTCCAAAACGCGCCCGCAAACGGCATGATGTGGATCTCGGCGCGGCGCTCCGCCCAAAGCCAAGCCTTCAGCCGCTCGGAGACCGCACGGTCGGCCGGGAGATCGCCAGGCAGGCGCACTGTCGCCATCATGCCAAACATTTCGGGCGGCGCGCCTGTCTCTGTCCCCCAGCGCGCGGCGAGCGCTGCGGCCTCAGCAACGACGATCTCATGGCACCGCGCGCGCATCTCGGCGCCGCCGATCTCGGCGTGAAAGGCAAGCGCCTGAGGCACCGAGAGCCAGGCAGAGGCGTCCCGCGTGCCGATCTTGTCGAACTCCGCCGTAAACCCCTTGCCGAGATCGTGGGAAATGACCGTCGGGTGCAGGCCTTCCTGCCGGTCACGCGCGGCCCAGAGGAACGCCGCTCCCTTGGGCGCAGACAGCCACTTGTGGCAATTGCCGACATACCAGTCGACCCCGAGCGCCGGCACGTCGAGCGCCAGCATCCCGGGCGCGTGGGCCCCGTCGACGAGAACGGGGATCCCGCGGGCCCGGGCCGCGCGGGCGATCTCGGCGACCGGAAAGACAACGGCGGTGATCGACGCCACATGGTCGATCACAAGGAGCCGTGTGCGGTCGCTGAGCGCGCTGACAACCGCATCAACGATATGCGCGGGCCCCGGCACGGGCAGACCCACCTCCGCATTTCGCACGGAGGCCCCGGCGGCGTCGGCCACGAAGCGGACGGTGTTGCGCGTTGCGTTATAGATATGATCCGAGATCACGATCTCATCGCCCGGCTCCAACGCCATCGAGCGCAGGACGGCGTTGAGGCCGGCGGTCGTATTCTCGACAAAGACAGTGTCGGCGGCCTCGGCGCCGATGAAGCGCGCAAGCTCCCCCGCGGCAGCGCGGATCGCGGCCGGCGCGGTGACGTTGATGAATTGGCACGGCTGCGCTTCGAGTTGCCGCCGCCACTCGGCCTGTGCATCGAGCACTTTGTGCGGCGCCGCGCCATAGGAGCCGTGGTTGAGGAAAATCATATCCGGCTCCAGCGGCCAGAGGCCTTTGAGATCAGAGCCGTATCGGGGCATGGTCCCTCCGGGATCGGACAGTTTGGGGAGAGCGGGCATGCCACATCGGATCGATGACGCACACCGGGCGCTGTTGGAGGGCTCTTCTGTCCCCGCAGTGGTCTCGACGCTTTTTCGCATGGGCTATGCCAACGTGTTCCTGCGGGGCGTCCGTCCATTCGCGCCGGGCGCGCCGGTCATGGTCGGCCCGGCCATGACGCTGCGCACGGTTCCGATCCGCGAGGATATGCGCGCGGCGATGGCGGAGGGACGGCTCGAAAACCTGCAGGGCCGCGCCTTTGAGGAGGCCGGGGCGGGCGAGGTCCTCGTCTGCGAAGCGGCGGGCGTGACCGAGACCGCCCTCCTTGGCGATATGGTCGCCACGGCATTCAAGGTGCGCAACGTGGCGGGCATCGTGCTCGATGGCGGCGTCAATGACCGTGCCGCGATTGCGCGCATCGGCTTGCCCGTCTACGCCTCGGGCGACGCCGCGCTGCCGTTCACGTCGCAACGGCACATCACGGCGCTCAACGCGCCCATCGGATGCGGCGGCGTCGCGATCTTCCCCGGCGATGTGATGATCGGCGATGGCAACGGTGTCGCCGCCATCCCGCGCGATCTGGTTGGCGAGGTCGCGCACAAAGCACGGGAGCGCGAAGAGCTCGAAGCGTTTTGCGCGGCGCGGCTCCGCGACGGCGCCCCGCTCAAGGGGACCTATCCGCCCGATGACGCGACAGTCGCGGCCTTTCAGGCCCAGCGCGGCGGAAACGCGTAGCGGCCTCACGCGCGCGCGGCCGCGTCTTTGGCCGCGTCTTTGGCCGAGTCTTTGCGGGCGTCGGCGGCAGTTTCGGCTACACTTGCACCGCGACGTAAGTCTATGTTTCCAAGCAATTCAGCGTTGACGCAGGAGCGCAGGACGCCGCGCTCAAAATAGTCGACGATGTTCTGCGCTGCGATTGAGCGCATTTCGATCAGCGCGTCGGGGCTGTAGAACGCGGCATGGGGCGTAAGGATCAGACGCCCGTCGAGCCAGGCCTCATTGGCGCGAAATGCCGCGAGGAGCGGATGGGCATAGTCGATGGGTTCCTTGGGCAGGACATCGAGTCCCGCGCCGCCGAGACGGCCCTCCCGCAGCGCGGCCTCGACCGCGTCAAGGTCCATCGTGCCGCCGCGCGCGGTGTTGACGAGGACCAAACCGGGCTTGGCCGCCGAAAGGCTCTCGGCATCGATGATCCGCGTGGTTTCGGTCGTGAGCGGGGTGTGCACGCTCAGGATATCGCTTGTCGCCATCAGCTCGGCCAACGTGTCGGCCCGGGTAAAGCCGAACGCCTTTTCGATGCCGGGCGCGAGATAGGGATCGAAAAATGCGACCTCCATGCCAAAGGCCCGCGCCCGCAAGGCGGCGGCCGTCCCAATCCGCCCAAGCCCAAAGACGCCAAAGACCATGCCTGTCGCCCGGCGGACGGTTTTTTGCTCGCGCGCATTCCAGCCCGTCTCTCCAGCCCGCAGCTTTGCGTCATAGGCCACGATCCCCCGCGTGAGGCACATCGCCAGCGTCACCGCATGGTCGGCGACCTCGGCCGTGCCGTAATCGGGCGCATTGCAGACTGGGATGCCGCGTTCAGCACAGGCCCTAATGTCGATATGGTTAAAGCCGACGCCCGCTTGGCTGACGATCCGGCATTTCTCCATATGCGCGACAGTTTTGCGCTGAATAGCATTGCGGCTTCGGCAATTGATCAGCCCATCGCAGGCAGCAAACTCGGCCTCTGGCGGAAAGCCCCGATCCAGCGTACGCCAAACCACGATGTCCGCCTCCGGGCCCAGCACGGCGCGCTCGACATCCGGGTCTGCGTCGAATTGAGGATCGATAATGAGAATGCGCATGAGCCGGATTAGAGGCGCATGAGCCCGGCTGTGCAAGTGACCACGGTGGTGTTGCTCGCGCTTTTCTGGGCGCTGAACTGGCCGATGATGAAGATCGGACTCACCGTTCTCGAACCCTGGACGTTTCGGGCAACGCTCGTCTTCATCGGCGGCGCGGGCTGCCTCTTGATGGCGCGTGCGTTCGGGCAGTCCATCGCCATCTCCCGCGCCGATCTGAAGCCGCTCCTCTGGCTGACCCTCTTTCAGGGCGTCCTGTGGAACGCAGCGTCGGGCTTTGGGATCGCCTGGGTCGATGCCGGGCGCGCCTCTGTCCTTGCGTTCACGATGCCGATCTGGGCGACGCTCTTGTCGATCCTCTTTCTCGGCGAACGCGTTACGCTGCGCCGCATCCTCGGCCTCGCGCTCGGCATGGGGGCGATGGTGCTTCTCCTTTGGCCCGCGCTCGCGGCTGTGGGGCAAGAGCTTGCGGGCGGCCTCTTGATGCTCTCGGGGGCGATCTGCTGGGCAATTGCGACAATCATCGTCAAGGCCGTGCGCTGGGACATGGGCGTGCTCGCGCTCAGTGGCTGGCAGTTTTTTCTGGCGTCAGGTCCGCTCTTGGCGGCCGCGTTCCTCCTCGGCGAGCCGGCAACGCTTTTGGATCTCGACTGGGGCACAGGCGCTGTCTTTGCCTATTCGGCGCTCATCCCGATGATCTTCTGCCAGGCGGTCTGGTTCACTGTCGTTCAGCGGCTGCCGACCTCGCTTGCGTCTACCGGAACCCTCCTGGTGCCGCCGCTCGGCGTCCTCCTCTCGGCGCTGATCCTGGGCGAAGCGGTCGGCGTTTTGGAGGTCTTGGCGCTGGTGCTCGCGGTCTCTGCCCTCCTGATGATCCTGCCGGGCTTTAACTGGCGAGCCACCCTCCATCCACCGCAAGCGTCTCGCCCTGAATGAACGTCGCCTCGTCGGACGCGAGAAAGAGCGCGGCACCGGCGACATCGGACGGCGTGCCAAGCCTGGGCCAAGGCGTGCGCGACTGCGAGAATGCGATCACCTCGGGGGCGATGGCGGGGCCCGTCTTGCCGGTCAAGATCTTGCCCGGCGCGATGGCGTTCACAATGATGTTCTGAGCGGCATAGTCGCGCGCGACCGAGCGCGTGAGGTAGTCGATCCCCGCTTTCGAGACGCCGTAGGTGCAATTGCCGGGGGCGGCGCGGATGCCAAGCTGCGAGGAGATGTTGATGACGCGCCCGCGCGCCTCGCCGCGGATCTCCTGCGTCACCATTTGCGCCACCGCCGCCTTGCAGCCGTGAAACACGCCCGTGAGATTAACGGCGAGCACGGCGTGCCACTGCTCTTCTGTCGTCTCGAGCAAGGGCCGTGGCGGAAAGCGCGTCGTCATCGCGTTGTTGACCATGATGTCGAGCCGGCCGTGGCGGGCGACATGGTCAGCGACGAGCGTCTCGACCTCGGCCCAATCGGACACGTCGCACGGCGCGAAGAACGCAGTGCCGCCCGTCTCGGAGATCACGTCGGCCGTCGACGCGCCGCCTTCTACGGGCTTGGTCGTTACGTCGGCGATCGTGACGGCGCAGCCCTCCACGGCAAAGCGCAGAGCCATCGCCCGGCCCAGTCCGGAGGATGCTCCCGTAATGATCGCGGACCGCCCTTGAAGTCTCATACTTGTGCATCCGGTGAAGTTTTGAGCCGAAAGTCGTTGCAGCAGCTGCCGCTGCCTTCCAAGATCGCACTAGCTTTACGCAGCAAGGTCAAGTGGGCGCAGGCCCGCCGTCGGCCACGCCAGGGGCGGGGGGCTCTTATGACGCTGTTTCTGATCCGCCGGTTTATGCAGGGCATCGTGATCATTTTCGCGATGTCGCTCATTGTCTTTCTCGGCGTCTACGCCATCGGCAACCCGGTCGAGATCCTAATCAACCCCGATGCGACGCCCGAGATCAAGCAGCAGGCGATCGAGAAGCTCGGGCTCGACCGCCCCGTCCACGAGCAATACGGCGTCTTCGTCATCCGTGCGCTTCAGGGCGATCTCGGCAACTCGTTCATCTACGACGAGCCGGCGCTACAGCTCATCCTCCAAGCGATGCCGGCGACGCTGGAGCTTGCCGTGGCCTCGCTCGTCCTCGCGATGGTCTTTGGCATTCCGCTTGGGATGGTCGCCGGCTATTGGCCCGATGCCTGGTTTTCCAAGCTGATCATGACGGGCTCGATCTTGGGCTTTTCGCTGCCCTCGTTCTGGGTCGGACTGATGCTGATCATGCTCTTTGCCGTCCACTGGGGCGTTCTTCCCTCTGGCGGGCGGGGGGAGACCGTCCCAGTGTTCGGCGTCGAGGTCAGCTTTTTGACATGGGACGGGCTCCGTCATCTCTTCTTGCCCGCGCTCAACTTGGCGCTCTTCAAGATCGCCCTCGTGATCCGCCTGACGCGCGCCGGCATGCGCGAGACGCTGCAGCAGGACTACATCAAGTTTGCCTACGCCAAGGGCCTGCCGGTGCGGCGTGTGGTCTTTGTCCATGCGTTTCGCAACATCCTGATCCCGATCGTCACGGTGCTTGGGCTGGAGCTTGGCACCGTCATTGCCTTCGCCGTCGTGACGGAGACGATCTTTAGCTGGCCCGGGATGGGCAAGCTGATCATCGACTCGATAAACCTGCTCGACCGGCCCATCATCGTGGCGTACCTCATGCTCACGGTGCTGATGTTTGTCGTCATCAACCTTCTGGTCGATATCACCTATTCGCTGATCGATCCGCGGGTCCGCCTGACGGAGATCGACGAATGAGCGTCGAGAGCGAAGAGACGGGCCTTGCGCCAAACGCCCCTGCGGAAGCCCCACGCAAAGAGCGCACGGGCTTTGCCAAGTTCGCGATGGATTATATCGAAAGCCCTATGGCAATCATCGGGCTTGTCGCCTGTACTTTGATCGTGCTGGCGGCGGTCTTTGCGCCCTGGATCACCCCGCAAGACCCCTACGATCTCGCCAATCTCGATCTGATGGACAGCCGGCTCGAACCGGGCGAAGTCGGCATGACCGGGACGGTGCATTGGCTCGGCACTGATGCCCAAGGGCGAGATCTGCTGTCGGCGATCATCTATGGCTTGCGGATTAGCCTTGGCGTCGGCGTCGTGGCTGGGATCGTGGCGTTGACGGTGGGCACGAGCGTCGGCCTTACGGCTGCGTTCTTTGGCGGGCGGACCGATACGATCATCAGCCGCATCATCGAGTTTCAGCTCTCGTTCCCGGCGATCCTGATCGCGCTGATCATGCTCGCGGTTCTGGGCCAAGGGATCGACAAGGTCATCATCGCGCTCGTCGCCGTGCAATGGGCCTATTTCGCGCGGACCGTCCGCTCGGCCGCGCTCGTCGAGCGGCGGCGGGAATACATCGACGCGGCGCGCTGCCTGGGCCTTTCGACCCGGCGCATCATGTTTGGCCATCTCATGCCCAACTGCATCGCGCCGCTCATTGTCGTCGCCACCGTGCAGGTGGCTAACGCCATCGCGCTCGAGGCCACGCTTTCCTTTCTCGGGCTCGGGATGCCGGTCACGCAGCCGAGCCTCGGGCTGCTGATCGCAAACGGGTTTGAGTTCATCCTCTCCGGGCGGTACTGGATCTCGACCTATCCGGGCATCGCGCTCTTGGTCACGATCGTGTCGATCAACCTGGTGGGCGACCGGATCCGCGATGTGTTGAACCCAAGGCTGCAGACATGAGCGACCAGGTCGCGCTCGAAGTGTCCGGTCTCAAGACCCACTTTTTCACCAAAGCCGGAGCTGTCAAAGCTGTCGATGGCGTCGACTTCAAAGTGGCCCATGGCGAGATCATGGGCCTCGTCGGCGAGAGCGGCTCGGGCAAGACGGTCACCGGCTTTTCGATCCTGGGACTGGTCGATCCGCCAGGGCGGATCGTGGAAGGCTCGATTAAGATCGACGGGGCGGAAATGGTCGGCCGGTCAGCGCGCGAGCTGCAGGACATTCGTGGCAAGAAGGTCTCGATGATCTTTCAGGACCCGATGATGACGCTGAACCCTGTCCTGCGTATCGAAACGCAGATGACCGAGGCGATCCACGCCCATGAAGCGGTCTCGCACAAGGCAGCGCGCGCCCGGGCGCTCGACGCGCTTGAACGGGTCGGCATTCCGGCACCCGGCGACCGGCTGCGCGCCCATCCGCACCAGCTCTCGGGCGGGATGCGGCAGCGCGTGGCGATCGCCATCGCGCTCCTCAACCGCCCCGCCGTGATCATCGCCGACGAGCCGACAACCGCGCTCGACGTCACAATCCAGGGCCAGATCCTGGCCGAAATCCGCGCGCTCGCGGCCGAGTTTGGCACTGGGATCGTCTGGGTCACCCATGATCTGTCGGTCGTTGCCGGCCTCGCCGACACGATCTCGGTGATGTATGCGGGCCGGATCGTCGAACAGGGCCATGTCGACGATGTGCTAGACCGGCCGGTTCATCCCTATACGCGGGGCCTTCTCGACTCGGTCCCGCAGATCGGACGGGCGCGCGGGCGGCTGAAGCAGTTTCCGGGCATGACACCCTCGCTTCTCAACCTGCCGCAGGGCTGCCCGGTTCAGCCGCGCTGCGACCGGGCCTCCGCGCTTTGCCGGATCGCCCCCGACTTGGCCGAGCACGGGCCAGGCCATTTCGCGCGCTGTCACCACCCACTTGGCGAAATGCTCGCCGGAGCCGCCGAATGAGCTTTGACGCGCCCCAGCGAGAGCCGCCGATCCTCGAACTGCGCGGGGTCTCGAAGCGCTTTACCAAAAGGATCGATCTGGCGGCGAAGCTGCTGAACCTCGCCGGCGCGCACTACCGCGACCGGGTGGTGCACGCGGTCGATGACATCGACCTCGCCATCGCGCGGGGGGAGGTCGTAGGACTGATCGGCGAGAGCGGGTGCGGAAAGTCGACCTTGGCGCGCGTCATCGCGGGGATCTATCCGCCGAGCGGCGGAGCGATCAGCTTTAAAGGGCACGACGTCACGCATCTGACCGAAGAGGAGGCGCGGGACGCGGCGATCAAGATCCAGATGATCTTTCAGGATCCGATGTCCTCGCTCAACCCGCGCAAGCGCGTTGTCGAAGCGGTCGGCGAGGCGCCGGTCTTCCACGGGCTCGTGGCGGCGGGCGAGATCGAGAGCTATGTCGATGAAATGCTCGCGCGTGTTGGCCTGACCGGTGATCTCAAGCGCCGCTTTCCGCACCAGTTTTCGGGCGGTCAGCGGCAGCGGATCGGGATCGCGCGGGCGCTCGCTGTCAACCCTGAGTTTCTAATTTGCGACGAGGCGGTCGCCGCGCTCGACGTGTCGATCCAGGCACAGATCCTGAACCTCTTCATGGATCTGCGCGAGGATCTCGACCTCACCTATCTTTTTATTAGCCACGACCTCGGCGTGGTGCACCACATCGCCGACCGGATCGTGATCATGTATCTCGGGCGCGTGGTGGAGAGCGCGACCAACGCGGAGCTTTTTTCAAGCCCCAACCACCCCTACACCCAAGCGCTCCTCAAAGACGTTCCGCGCATCGACCGGCGGCGCCAGACCTATGCGCCGATCAAGGGCGAGCTCCCCTCACCGTTGGACCCGCCCCAAGGCTGCCACTTCCACCCCCGCTGCCCCTTGGCAACCAATCGCTGCCGAACGGAAGCGCCTGCTCTGAGGGAGGTGGCGCCTGGACGAATGTCAGCCTGCCATTTGAACGACGAGTAGGCGGACAAGGTTGCCGTCCGCCCGTGATTGTTCAAGGTCTGCTTAACCGTTGGTGCGGTGGGTCGTACTTCGTAATCTG
The DNA here is from genome assembly GCA_038745585.1 of Pseudomonadota bacterium. GTDB lineage: Bacteria > Pseudomonadota > Alphaproteobacteria > Rhodobacterales > Rhodobacteraceae > HLUCCA09. Next base: position 99,608 of record JBCDLH010000001.1, on the reverse strand, counting down.
TTCCACTGCCCGTGCTCAGGTGTTATGCTGAGAGACACGGAGCTGCGACCGGCTACCGATGAGCATTTCGCTGCAATGATCGACGGCAAAGCGCCCATCTCGACCCTTCGCATTCCGCCGAACGGTGTGGACGACCCGGCGATCCTGGAACTGGTGCGCCGAGGTGCCTCGGACATGCTTCAGATCGGCGTTCAGGGGTCTTGGATGATGGTCGCGGAGGGAGAGGTCGTTGGGCTGTGCGGCTTCAAGCGAATACCCAGCCCGGAAGGCTCAGTAGAGATCGGCTACGGGGTCGCCCCCGAACGCAGGCGTCGAGGCTATGCAACGGAGGCGGTCCACCTGCTAATCGCTGAGGCCCGTGACCTAGGAGTGCATGTCGTCAAGGCTGAAACCGAAACGAGCAACAAGGCGTCCGAGCGCGTACTCGAACGCAATCAGTTCCGAGCGGTCGGTCGCCGCGAGGTTGACGGCGAGACGTTCCGAGAGTGGGAACTTCGGCTGGTTGAAAACCGGTAGGTGCTGTTGAGACCCTCCTACACGGAGAAGCGGTCATTCGCCGCGTCGCCAAAAATTGGCAAGTGGGGCTCAAAGCCGTCGTCGCGACCGAGCGAGACGGACCCGACGCTGTTCTATCAAGCGGCGATGATCCGCTCTTGCTTTGGCGCGAAGGTCGTCACGCCGATCTCGGCCATGCTGTCGAGGACGGCGCCTAGGATCAGGGTGATGTCGCCCTCGGTCAGGTCGCCCATTGTGCCGATGCGGAACGTTCCGGCAGAGGTGAGCCGGCCGGGGAAGATGATGAAGCCGCGCCGCTCCATGGCGGCGTAGAACGCCTCGAAGCTGTAATTCGGGTCGTCGGGGTCGTGGAACGTGGCGATGATCGGAGAGGCGTATTCGTCGGGCAGAAAGGTCGCGAAGCCCTGTTGGCGGAGGCCGTCGACGAGCCGCCGCCAGTTGCGCCGGTAGCGCGCCTGACGGGGCGCGATGCCGCCCTCGGCCTTGTGACACTCGACCGCCTTGGCGATGGCGAGCATGACATGGGTCGGATAGGTCGTCCGGAACCAACCCTTTTCCTCCATGAACGCCCATTGTGCCGAAAGATCGAGCACGGCGGACGGCGCACGGCCGATCCCCTCCTGCAGGTGCGCTTTCTTGGCGATGACAAAGGCCATGCCGGGCACGCCCTCGATGCATTTGTTGGGGGAGATCATGATTGCTTCGACATCGGTGGCCCGGGCGTCGAGCTCGAACCCGCCGAAGGCCGCGATCGCGTCGACCATGAGCCGGGCGCCATGGGCACGGCAGGCGTCGGCGATCTCGGCGACGGGGTTAAGAATACCGGTGCCCGTGTCGCAATGGCAGACGGCGACATGGGTGATCGACGGATCGGCCTGGAGCCGCGCGGCGACATCCCGACCCGAAACGGGCGGCACAATGGGCCCTTCGAGCGATGAAACGCGGTAGCGGCAGGCGGCGATCACCTCGCGCAAGCGCATGCCGTAAAAACCATTCTCGATCACCAGCACATGGGCCGTCTCGCGGTCGACCAGGGAGTTGAACGCGGCCTCGATCCCATAGGTCGCCGAGCCTTGGATCGGTACGCAATCGTAGATGTCGCCGCCATTGGCAAGCGTTACGAGATACTCCCGCACACCTTTGACGAGGTCGACCATCTCCTGGCCGTTGGGGCTTTTGTCAAAGAGCATGGCGGCCTTCGTTTCGGCCGCGGTGGTCAGCGGGCCGGGCGTGAGCAGATAGGTCGGGTGGCGTTTCTCTGTCATCGGGTTCTCCCAGGGGCTGAGGGCGGCGGGGCTGAGGGCGGCGGATCTGCGGCAAGGCGGGCGCGGTGCGTGGCATAGGCCACGGCGGAGAGGATCACGGTCGCGCCGGCCCATGTCCAGAGATCGGGGAACTCGCCGAAGACGATGAAGCCCGCCGAGACGGCAAAGATCAGGCGGACATAGTCAACGGGCGCGAGGGCCGAGGCTTCGGCGACCTGGTAGGCGCCGACCATCAGGAACTGCCCCATGGTGCCCGCGACGCCGACCAAGAGGAGGAGCGGGACATGCCCGGGCGCGATGGGCGCCCACGTGAGCGCGGCCGGGATCGCGATCATACCCAGGCCCAAACCAGACGAATAGAGCATGATCGTAAGCCGGCCCTCCGTCGCCGAGAGGCTGCGCGTCAGGATCATCAGAAGCGAGGCGACGAAGGCACCGGTAAGGGCGATGAGCATACCGGGGTCGATCGCTTGAAATCCGGGACGCATGACGATCAGCACGCCGAGAAAGCCCACGATCACCGCGCCGATCCGGCGCGGGCCGATGCGCTCGCCCAAGAGGAGCGCAGCGAGGACCAGCACGAACATTGCCTGCAGAAAGGTCAGCGTCGTGGCGAGCGCCAGCGGCAGGAGGGCAAATGCAAGATAGAACAGATACATGCCGCCGATGCTGCAAGAGGCCCGCGCGACGTGCATCTTGAAGCGGCCCGTGCGCAGGAGCGCGCCGCGCGACCAGAGGAGGAGCGGCAGGAAGGCAAGAACTTGCGTCGCTTGGCGAAAGACCCCGATTTGAGCAATCGAGAGGTCACCGGCCAGGAGCCGGACGGCGACCATCTCGGTCGTGAAGAAGACCCAGGACAGGGTCAGCAGGGCGGCGCCGAGCAAACTCTGGGAAGGGGCGGTCGAGGTGATCACACCTGCACCCAGCCTCCGGCGGCCAGGGACGCCGATACGCCCTCGAACACGGCAACGCCGTTGATCACATCGTCGAGCGAGATGGCAAAGGGGTCTCCCGTTTGGATGGATCGGGCGAACGCTTCGAGCTGGAGCCGCTCCGTCGCGACCGCGGGAAACGTCCAGACCGTTCGGACACCGTCGACCGGGCTCCAGGTAAGCTCAGTCTCGCCGCGCAGCTCGAGCCAGCCCCGCTCGCCGAAGACCTGAAGGCGGAAGATGCCCGCCGTCGCTGTCATCGCGGTGAGGTATCCCGTCGCGCGGCTCGCGAATCTCAGCAGCATCGCTGTCGTGTCGTCGAGGGCAATCTCGTGCACGAGCCGATCGCTCTGGGCTGTGACGGCGGTGATCGGGCCGAGGAGATGGATCATCGCATCGATCACATGAATGCCCGATCCGGCGAGGCCGCCAGCGGGGCTCTCTACGGGGTCGACGCGCCACATATCGGGAGTGTAGCGGGCGCCGACATGGCCGCTCATATTGCCCTCGACATGGAGGATCGTGCCAAGATCGCCACGTTCGATCATCTCTTTCATCTGCGCAATGGCGGGAAGAAAGCGGCGGTTATGCCCCGCGGCAAAGGGCAGGCCGGCCGCGCGCATGGCGGCCATCGCGGCCTCGGCACTGACGCGGGTGAGCGTGACGGGCTTTTCGCAAAAAACGGGCTTTCTCGCAGCGGCGGCGGCGTCGATCTGCTCTGCGTGCTGCGAATGCGGGGTTGCCAAGATGACCCCGTGCACCGCCGGATCGGCCAGCAGGGCGGCGTAGTCGTCGCTCAGCGCGATGCCGTGCCGGGCACACCAAGCCGCAGCCTTGGCGGGCGAGCGGGCGACGGCATGCGTGACCGTCACGATGTCGGACACGCCGACGACCGCTTCGGCGAGGATGCGGCCCCAGCGGCCGGGCCCGATCAGGGCGAGGCGGATCATATGGCGGGTCCTTGAGACGGGAGACGCGCCGGCAGCCGCATCGGGCCGCCGGCGCGCGTGTTCAGATCCTGCGCCGATTACTCGACGGGAATTGCATTGACGGCAATCGTATCCTCATCCGCGCGGGGCAGGTATGTCAGCTTGGTGCTGTCGCCTGCCCAGATCGCCGAAAGGTTCACAATCGGGATCGCCATAAGATCTTCCATCGTGAGCGCCATAGCCTCTTCGAGCAGGGCCTTGCGCTCGCCCTCGTCGATCGTGCCGAGCGCGGTCTGGACGATGCTGTCGATTTCGGGGTTCGAGTAGCTGAAATGATTGAAGACGCCGAAGGAGCCTTCCTCCTCTTTGGTGTGAACCATCGAGGACAGGATGTAGGAGGCTTCGCCGGTCAGCGACCCCCAGCCATTCATCATGAGCGAATACTCGCGGCCCGACTGCGCCGGAAAGTAGACGGCGCGCGGCGTTGCATTGACCGTCGCATCGATACCGATCCGGGCAAGCATCGGCCCAAGCGCGGCGCAGATATCGCCGTCCATGGGCAGACGGTCGGACGTGCAGTGCAGGTCGACGGCAAAGCCATCGGGATAGCCCGCCTCGGCGAGCAAGGCTTGCGCCTTTTCAAGGTCGTAGGTCAGCTCCGGAGAGGTCGGCGACCAGCCAAAGAAGCCCTCGGTGATGATTTGTGAGGCGGGCGTGGCAAGGTCCTCCATCACCCGGCTTGCAATCGCTTCACGGTTGACCCCGAGCGAGATCGCCTGGCGCACGCGGATGTCCTGAAACGGGTTGCTGTCGAGCTCGGAGCCATCCTTGGCACGCACGAGCGGCGTGTCATCCGCGTAATCTGGGAACAGCATAAAAATGTAGACGCTGTCGCCCGAGAAGACTTCGAGCCCCTCTTCACTGCGAATGCGTGCGACGTCGGTCGGCGGTGCATAGTTGATTAGGTCGACCCGATCCGACAGGAGGGCCGCGACGCGCGCACTGTCGTTAGAGATCTCGGAGAAGGTCACCGTGTCCCAGGCCGGGGCCTCGCCCCAATAATCGTCGTTGCGGGAGACGACCATATCGCCCTTGGCTTCCCAGCTTTCGAGCTTGAAGGGCCCGGTTCCGATGGCCATGTCGCCCGAATTAAAGGCCGACACCGGCGCGTCGAGCGGCACCTCTGAGGGGATCACGAAGAGCCGGGTAAGATCGAGCGGCAGCGTGGCCGCAGGCGTGTCGGTCTTGAGCTTAACCGTCAGATCGTCGACCGCGGTCGCCTCGACGATCCGGCGCGTATAGGTCACAAGTCCGCCATCGGGCCCGGCGGCCATCGGAATGCGTTCGATCGAATGCACCACGTCAGCGGCATCAAGCGTGGAGCCGTCATGGAACGTAACGCCCTCGCGGAGCGTGAATCGCCAGGTCAATTCGTCGACCGGCTCCCAACTCACGGCTAAGCCAGGCTGAAGCTGCAGGTTGTTGTCGCGAGAAGTGAGCGTGTCATAGACGTTCTTCATCGCTGAGACGTTGATGCCAATGGCCGAAAAATGCGGATCCATGGATTCCGCTCCAGAGCGGACGCCGATGGTCAAATCGTCGGCCGAGGCGGTCCCTGCGAGCGCTGTGCTCGCGGCTAGGGCGGCGATGAGCGTGCGGTGCGTGCGCGCGCCCAATGGCTTTATGAAGGTCATGAATGCAGTCTCCCCATCGTTGACGCCGGTCCCGGCGCGGGCGGCTTTTCGTGGCCGCTTAGGTCTCAGCGGCGCGCATCTAAGGCGGATGCGTCGTATCTTTCGGGGCGCTCGGCAGAGTGATCTCGGCACACAATCGCCGCCACTCCACCGGTCAAAGACCACCCCCAGACCTGTCGATGGTCGACAATTCGGCGCAAACCGGCAAGCGTTATGTGTATACTTTGCCGGTTTGGCGCCCCCATTCCGCATAATCTGCAACCGATTGCTCAATTCCGCAGCACTCCAGAGGGCCGATTTCCGCCTGCGCCCGCGCGATATCGAGCGGGCGGCGGTCAGCTTTGGCGTGGAGGGCGACGTTGGCCGTCTCCCCCGGCGCGGCGAGACGGCAGACACCACCGGGGATCGTCTGCGCCATCGCCTGCCCCCAATCGAGGACGGACCAAGTCATGCCAGTCGAAACGTTGTAGAGGCGGTGCGCCAGCTTGGGCGAATCGAGAAGGCGCGCGACGACGCGGGCGACGTCAGGCGCATAGATCCAATCGCGCGCATCGGTCCGTTCGATCAAGGCAGGCTGATGGGCGCGGAGGGCTTCGACGATCTGAAACTGCGGCGAGGGCGTGTCGCGCACGCCGGTGCGCCGTTCCCACCGGCCGAACACGCCCGACAGGCGCAGGCTGATCGTGTCGATGCCCCAAACCTCGGCCATGCGGCCGGCCAACCGCTCGGAGGCAAACTTGGTGATGCCATAGATGTTCTGCGGGTCAACGGGATCGTCTTCGCGGAGCGGCCCCGTCCCACGGAACGCCGCCGCCCCATAGGCGCCCGCACTTGAGAGATTGATCACACGGCGGAGACCGGCCCCTTGCGCCGCGCGGAGGGCTTGGAGGAACCCGTCGAGATTGACCGCGATCGTCCGTTCGGGCGCGTCGCGGTCGCGCGCAAAGCTCGCGGTCACGGCCGCACCATAGACCATGGTCTCGGTTTCGGGTGGCATCGCGCCCGCAATGGCACCGGGCTCGCAGACATCGGCCAGAGCGACCGTCAGCGCGCCGGGCAGCGCCGTGAGCGCGTCCAGCGCCACTTGCGGCGGAGCCGTCACGTCGAGCAGCGTCACATCGCGGCCCTCGCTGAGCAGATGCTCGACGATGTTGAGGCCGACAAAGCCGCCTCCGCCGATCACGATGGTTGCACCCTTGCGTGTCATAGCGCCGATCCTTTCCGTGTTACGCCTTGGGCCAAAGCTTTGCCCTTGCGCACGCCTCCCTCTCTCTATCGTGGCGTCTTTTGCCATCGCCATGCCACCGCGAAATGTGCAGGCTGCAGGCAGACGGGGATCGGGAGAACAGGCCGCGATGCGGATCGAAGACATGCATTGGAGCCAGGTCGAGGCTTATCTCGGGGGGGACGACCGGTGCATCCTGCCCCTTGGCTCGACCGAGCAGCATGGGCCGCTCAGCCTCGCCGTCGACGCGATCCTGGCCGAAAAGGTCGCCCTCGATGCCGCCGAGCCGCTGGGCATACCGGTCTTTCCCCGGATGAATTATGGGCTGTGCCCGTACTTCGCGGCGTATCCCGGGACGGTGACGCTCCGCGTGGAAACGTTGCTCGCCGTGGTGCGCGACGTGCTGGAAAGCTTGCGCGAAACGGGCTTTCGCCGCGTGCTAATCGTCAACGGGCATGGCGGCAACGCGCCTGCCGCGGCGATGGCGCTCGATGCGATGCGCGATCATCCAGAAATGGCGATCAAGTTTCACAATTGGTGGCAGGCGCCCCAGACCTGGGCCAAGGTCCAAGAGATCGACCCCGTCGCGAGCCACGCCTCCTGGATGGAAAACTTCCCGTGGACACGGCTCGAAGACGTGCCGATGCCCAATACGCAAAAGCCGATGGTCGATTTCGAGCGGATGCGCGTCCTCGGCCCCTCGGCCGCGCGCACGCTTTTGGGCGACGGTGTCTTTGGCGGGGCCTATCAGAAGCCCGATCCGGTGATGCACGCGCTCTGGGACGTCGCCGTCGCCGAGACCCGTGCGCTCTTGGAAGGGCCCTGGTCATGACGCTTGTGATCTGGGGCGCCGGCGCAATCGGCGGAACGATTGGCGCCTTTCTCGTGCGCGCCGGGCGCGATGTGCTCTTTGTCGACCAGGCCGCCGATCATGTCGCGGCGATGAATGCCGAGGGACTCGCCATCGAAGGGCCGATCGAAACCTTTCGCGTGCCGGCCCGCGCCGTCCCGCCGGAAGAGGTCAGCGGGGCATTTCCCGCGATCTGGCTTTGCACCAAGGCGCAGCACACCGAGGGCGCGTGCCGGGCACTTGCGCCGCACCTCGCGAAGGGCGGGCATGTGCTCTCGCTGCAAAACGGGCTCAATGAGCTCACCATTGCCGAGATCGTCGGGCGGGCCGCAACCCTCGGCGCCTTCGTCAATTTCGGCGCAGATTACCTTGGGCCGGGCCGCATCCTCTTTGGCGGGCGCGCCGCGGTCGTGGTCGGCGAGCTTGACGGCGCCGAGACGGCACGGCTGGTCGAAACGCACCGCCTGCTGCAGATCTTTGAGCCCGATGCGATCACGACGCCCGAGATCTGGGGCTACCTCTGGGGCAAGCTAGGCTACGGTGCGCTTCTCTTCGCGACCGCGCTCACCGATGACAGCATCGCCGACGTGCTCGCACACCCGGCCTACCGCCCGGTCCTCACCGCGCTCGCCCAGGAGGTCACAGCGCTGACAGTCGCTCAAGGCATCGCGCCCAAGGGCTTTAACGGTTATGATCCAGACGCATTTCGTCCGGGCGCTCGGCCGGAACGTGTGACCGCGTCCTTTGAGGCAATGGTCACCCACAATCGTGGTTCGGCCAAGACACATTCGGGGATCTGGCGCGACCTGGCCGTGCGCAAACGCAAAACCGAGGTCGACCCGCAACTGACGAAGCCGATCGCCGTGGGCGCAGCGCTTGGACATCCGATGCCGCTGACCCGGCGTCTCGTGGCGCTCATCGAAGAGATTGAAACAGGGCGTCGCTCGCTCGCCTGGGAAACGCTCGATGCGCTCAAAGCGGCGCATGATGGGAGCACGCCATGAAGCTCTCGCTGACCGGTCGGCGCGCGTTGGTCACCGGCGCCGCGCAGGGGCTCGGGCGCGCGATCTGCCGCGCGCTGACCAATGCGGGCGCGGCGGTAACGGGAGCGGATATCGACGCCGAAGGCCTCGCCGCGCTCGACGGGACCGGCGTGAGAGCGGCCCATCTCGATGTCACCGACGCAGCGGCCGTGCACGCTCTCGCCGAGGGCGGCCCTGGCTTGAACGACGCTGGCTTTGACATCGCCGTCCATGTGGCCGGCGGTGTGTGTGGGCAGGTCGGCCGCCCTGTCGAGACCATCGCGCCCGAGGACTGGGCCAGCATCGTTGCCGTTAACCAAACGGCGGCCTTTTACGTGGCGCGCGCCGTGGCGCCCGCGATGAAGGCGCAGAACTGGGGGCGGATCGTTACGCTTTCGAGCCGGGCGGGCCTCGATGTCAGCCTGACCGGGATCCAAGCCTATGCCAGCGCGAAAGCGGGGCAGATCGGGCTCGTGCGCCAGCTCGGCCACGAGCTTGGTCCGTTCGGGATCACGGTAAACTCCGTTGCGCCCGGCTTTGTCCGCTCAAACCCGACGACCGAACGGCAATGGCAGGCGCTGGGCATAGAGGGCCAGCAAAAGCTCGTCTCCGGCATCGCGATGCGCCGTCTTGGCACCCCGGAAGACATCGCCTCCGCGGTCGTCTTTCTTTGCTCCGAGCAGGCAGGGTGGATCACCGGGCAGGTTCTGTCGGTTGACGGCGGGCGGTGAGGACAGCGTTTGGGCCTGGCGCGCCCCTCCTGGCGCGGGCCTGCCAGAGAGTGGGAGTGTTTTGAGTATTTCAGCCAAGATGATGGGGCGGGGGTGGCTATGCTTCGAGCGTGTCGAGCGCCTTTTGGAGGCGGGCGCGGATGGCGGCGGGGTCTTCCATGACGGCGGGCATGCCTTTTGCTTGGATGTCGGCGAGGGCGGGCACAGCGGCTTCAAACAGGCGGCGCCGGGTTTGCGCGCGGACGGTGGCCGGGAGGGCGAGGAGGCGCGCGGCGAGAGTGGAGAGCGTTGCATCGTCAAAGACCGCCTCCCAGGCGGCCCGCTCGGGCCCGAAGTCGAAGGGCGGGCGCGGCGGCGGCGCGGCGCGCAGGGCGGCCGTGGCGTCGAGGTCGAGCGCTGCGTCCTTGATCACGACGCCGTAGTCCCGCGCGGCGGCCCGGGGCGAGACGAAGCCGGCGACCACGTCGCGGAGGACGGCGTGGGCGTCCCGCGCGAATGGATCGCCAAAGCCGCCGCCGCCCGCCGTCAAGATCGTCACGCGGTCGCCCGCCTCCGCGACATACATATCAAGCTTGCCGAGGTCACGCGCGCCAGACTGACCGTGGTTGAGGATCACGCGGCAAGGCGCGCCGGGCGCGCCGCCGGCTACGCCCCAGGGGCGGAAGACGAAGCGCTCGAGCCCGCGCCCGAGCACAGCTGTCCCCGCCCGGTCGATCCGCATGCGCATCTCAAGGCCGGTGCCGCCGCGCCACTGCCCGGCACCGCCGGAATCCGGGCGTAGACCGTAGGCCTCGACGATGACGCCGGTATCGGCCTCGGCGCGTTCGAGCGGTGTGTTGTAGAGATTGGCCAACCCGCTGTCGCGCCCGTCGACCCCGTCGCCCCCCTGCCGCGCTCCGGTGCCGCCGACGAGGGACTGGATCACCATCACCGACCGGCTCCCGGTGGCCGGATTCTGCTCGGCGATGACGGTGGGCACGACCGTGCCGCCCGAGGGCGCAGGGATCAGGCCGGGAAGTGCGGTGGCAATGGCACCAACAACCGCGTCGTTGATTCGGATCGCGGTGGCGTGGCGGACGCCGACGGCGGCGGGAAACTCGGGGTTGAGCACGGTGCCTTTCGGCACGTGAACCGTGATGTTCTCAAAGAGGCCGTAATTCAGCGGCGCCGAGCGATCGTAGCTGCCGATCAGGTGCATCAGTTTCAGCGTCAGCCACGGGTGGCGCAGGCCCCCGGTCGGCACGTTGTAGGCTGCGATCACCTGCGGGTCGGAGCCCGTAAAATCGAGATGCACATGGCCGTCTGAGACCGTCATCGCGCAGCGGATTCGGATCGGGATTGGCGTGGCGTAATCGTCGTCCATGTAGTCCCAGAAGGTGTAGCTCCCGTCGGGGAGCCGCCGCTGGACCGCGCGCGCTTTCTCGGCGGCATAGGCGACGGTGGCTGATTGCGCCGCCTTAAACACCGCCTCACCGTGACGCGCGATCAGATCGGCGACACGACGTTCGCCCACAGTGAGCGCCGCGAGCATCGCTTTGATGTCGCCCATATTGAGATCTGGCACGCGGCAATTGGCGCGGTAGATCGCCGCGAAATCGGCGTTCATCTCGCCCGCCTTGACGAGCTTCATGGGCGGGATTTGCAGCCCCTCCTGAAAGAGCTCGGTAAAGCGTGGCGAGATCGAGGAGGGCACGCCACCGCCGATATCCGCCGAATGGATGAAGTCCCAACCGTAGCAGACGATCCGGCCGGCATGAAAATAGGGCTTGATGAGCTGCAAGTCGGGCATATGCGTCGAGAGCCCGCCGCTCTCATAGGGATGGTTGGTGATGATGACGTCGCCCGGCGCCAGGTTGGGCACGGCGCGGATCGCGGTGCTGCAATCGAGGTCGAGAAAGCCCGAGACGCCCATATTGGCGGGATAGGCGAAGAATTTTCCGTCGAGATTGGCAAGCGCCGTGGCGAAATCGGCGGCGTCTTTGACGTAGGTCGAGCGCGCCGTCCGCGCGAGCGTGATCGCCATCTCCTCGGTCGCCGCCTGCATCTGCGTTTGCAGGATCTCGAGCGTCACCGGGTCCATCGTGCTCACGCCCGTTCGCCCATGCGGCGGATCATGAGGTTGCCAAGACTGTCGGCCACCGCTTGCCAGCCTGCAAGGATCAGCACGGTCGTGTCGGGCTGCTCAACGATGGCGGGCCCGTCGAGCGTTGCGCCGCTGCCGATATCGGCGCGGTCATAGACCGGCACATCGCGCCAATCCTGAGAGTGGACGCGGCGGATCGCGCGCGGCTCGGGCAAAGGGCCCGGCGGCGCCTCGGGCAGCGGGATCGCCGCCATCTGGCCGACAACGGAGAGGCGCAGCGTCGTGATCTGCACCGCCGAGTCCGCCTCGGTGAAGCCGTAGAGACGGTCGTGTTCGGCGTTGAAGAGGTCGATCAGGGTCGCGGGCGTGAGCGTCTTGCGGTCATAGTCGGCCACGCCAATGGGCAGCTCGAACGCCTGCCCCGGATAGCGCATATCGCAGGTCAGGCGCAGCGCATGCGTCCCGATCAGGGCGCCTTCTCCGGCAACCCAGTCGAGCGCCTCGCCTTCCATCTCGGCCAAGAGCGCGTCGATCCCGGCCCAGTCCGCACCGCTGCGGTCGACCGTGATCCGGGCCTGGCGGACATAGTCGCGGCGGACATCGGCCAGGATCGCGCCGAGCGCACAGAACGTGCCGGGAAGCCGGGGGACAAGGACACCCTCGAGCCGCGCCTCCTCGGCCAGCATGTTGGCGTGGGTCGGCCCCGCCCCGCCGAAGGCCGCCAGGACGAAACCGCGCGGGTCGAGCCCCTTTTCGGCCATCAGCTTGCGCAGCTCGGTCGCCATGCGGGCGGTGGCGACACGCAGCGCGGCGGCGGCGGTCGCCACTGCGTCGGCTTGTCCCGCGGCCGCGCCAGTTTTGGCCAGCGCGGTGGCCGCGGCAGGTGCGTCTAGCGCGAGGCGGCCGTCGTTGAAGCGCGCGGGGTCGAGGTAGCCGAGTGTCAGATAGCAATCAGTGATCGTTGGCCGCATCCCGCCGCGCCCATAGCAAACAGGGCCCGGATCCGCCCCGGCGCTTTCGGGGCCGACCTTCAAGAGCCCCTGCGCGTCGGCCCAGACGATCGAGCCGCCGCCCGCCCCAATGGCAGAGACGTTCACGACAGGCAGCATCAAGGGATAATCGCCAATCAGGGTCGAATGGGTGAATTCGAGCGCACGCTCGCGCGAGATCGAGATGTCGGTGCTCGTCCCGCCCATATCAAAGGTGATGAGCGCGTTCTCGGCGGGCGCTGTGCGCGTGGCGGCAAGCACGCCGGAGGCGGGGCCCGAGAGCACGGTGTCGACCGGGCGCGCGCGCGCGGTGGCGAGCGAGACGGAGCCGCCATTGTTGGCTGTGATGTAGATCGGCGCGGTAACGCCGAGGTCCGAAATTCGCGCCTGCAGACGCTCGAAATAGCCGTCCATCAACGGGTGAACATAGCTGTTCATGCAGGTGACCAGCGCGCGCTCATATTCCCGCATTTCCGGCCAGATCGCCGCCGATGGGGTGACGGGCAAGTCCGGCAGCGCTTCCGAGAGCCGCGCGGCGACGTCCGCTTCGAGCGTGGAGTCGCGATAGGAGTTGAGGAGCATCACGGCGACGGCCTCGTACCCGCCTGCCGCGATTTCGCCAGCCACCGCGGCGATCTCCTCAGAATCGGCCCGGCACAGCACCCGTCCGTCCGACAGCCCCCGCGCGCCCACCTCAAAGACGGCCTCGCGCGGGATCAGCGGCGCCTCCCGCCCGGCGGTGAAATCGTAAGAGTTGGGCATGCGCGCGCGGGCGATCTCCATCACATCGCGGTTGCCGCGGGAGACCACGAGCGCGACACGCGCACCCCTGCCTTGGATGATCGCGTTGAGCGCAAGGGTCGTGCCATGAACCACAAGCTCGATCTCGCCCGGGGCGATCCCTTCCCGTGCAATCAGCGCGGCGACCCCGACCTCGACAGCCTGCGAGGGATCGGCTGGGACGCTCGGCTCCTTGTGAAACGCGATAGCACTCCCGCCCGCCGCGCGCGCAAGCACAAAGTCGGTGAAGGTGCCGCCGACATCGATCCCGAGCCGATACCGGACGCTCATCGTCGACGCATCCTCGCAGCGCCCTGCATCCCCTGCGCCCAGCTTTGAGCTTCTTCTTGCTGCAAATATCGCCGCCGGAGGCAACCCGCCCACACCATGCGCGCTCCGCTCACGCCCCGCCGCCTCACAAGGCCACCCGCGCCCGATGCGTGCCGCCCTTCTCGGAGACCGCCGTCACCGTGATCGCAGCGCCGGCTCCCGTGGCGCGCACCAGCCATTCGACCTTCTTTGACACAGCCGACCATTGCTGGCCCCAGTTCGAATAGGCATAGCGGCGCTCGTTGCGCCCGGCGAGGTGGCCCAAAGACACCTCGCTTGGGTTCATCACAAGCTCCGCCGCCTCGTAGTCAAGTCGGACATGAACAGGTTTGGCGACGCCGTTCTCCAGGGCCACGTCCGAAAGGTTCGTCGGTAGATAGCCGTGGTTCGACACGATCACGGTCACTTTGTAGAGTTCCGCCCCGAGCGCCTCAACCACGACGTTGTCCACGCGCACCTGCGGCGCAGCGGCGGCGTGGCGGAGGTTGAAGCGCACGTTCTTGTGGCAAATCTCTTCTAGCAAAGCCCCGGGCGGGTTGCGGTAGCTCCAGGTATATACCATCCCCCCGATCTCGACGGGGCCGAGTTGCGGGTGGTCGAAGGGCTGCCAGTCGCGAAACCCACGCGCGCCGACATTTTCGATCACCCAATCGAACACCAGCCGTTGCGTCGCCGCATCGCGCGGCCCGAGGTTGTAATAGCCCTCCTTGGGAACGCCCGCGGTGCGTTCGAGGTCCCAGAGCTCGGTCGAAAAGCAGATGATGCCCATCTCCTCATAGACCCAGTCCTTGAGGCTTCCGTGCCGCGCCTTCGACTTGTCGGGCGTAAACTCCTCATAGGTCGAGATCGTGGGATAGCCCGTCAGCCGCTCGCCCACGGCGCCGAGGTCCTTGTAGAGTGCAAGGTCCCGCGGGCTCATCTCGCTGTCGAGCTTCATCATCGAGGGCCGCAGGATGATCCCGCCATGGGTGTGATAGGCGCACATACCGGCGATGTTGGGGTGATCGAGGATCACCTTGCCCATGCCGAGCGCTTCGGGCTCGGAAAACGGATATTGTCCGGCGCCATATTCTCGCGGGCTCCAATTGATCGGGAAGTTGCGGTTCATGTTCCCGTCTTGCTGCGGGTCGATCTGAACGTGCACCCCGTCGTAATTCTCAATCACACCTTCGGGGTAGAGCCGGTAGTACGTGCCGCCCTCTTCTCCCGGTTCGCGCTGGATCAGAAGGCGCGGCTCGTCCGGGTCGGTCTTCCATTCGCCCTTCGGATCGGGCACGCGCATTTGGACGATATAGCCGTCGCCGTCGATGTCCTGCGCGATCAGCCCATCACTCCGGTCTTCGCCCGGCAACACGCGGCCATTGCCGCACCAAGGGTAATATGGCTCTTTGAGCGCGTATTCGGCGCCATCTGGGTTGATCCGTGGGATGATGTAGAAGGCTTGGCTGTCGACAAGGCGGGTGACCTCGTCGTCGCTGCCATAGCGTGTCAGCAGATACCAACAGGCATAGAGTGCTGTCGCCGAGGTCGCGTGCTCCTCGGCATGGATCTGCGCGTCAATGTAGTAGCCAGGCTTTTCAAGTGCGGGACCGGTGTCGGGGTTGGTGATCGTCAGAAACCAAACGTCCCGCCCCCGAAACGTCTGCGCGATAGAGCGGAGCGTGCAAAGCTTGGGGTAGGCCTCTGCCAGCGCCTGAAGGTGCGCCGTCATCGCGGCGTAGTCGTGATAGGTGTCGAAGGGGATCTCTAAGGCCATGTTGCCTCCTCGGCCTGTCCCGCCATTTGCCAAGCGTTCAGGCGTTCGCCGGAAAAGGCCGGATCTCGGGTCTCTGCGATGCGGGCAAAGGCCGGGGCGAGGCGGATCGGCTCGATCCACTGGGCCTTTAGGTCATCGGTGTAGTTCGCATCTGACATCGGAGTGTGCATCGGCTTGCCCGGCGTGATCGTGCACGAAAGGATGCCATGCGCCGCGCCCTCGATTGCGAGGCACTTTGAAAAGCCTTCGAGCGCGTGTTTGGCGGCGCAATAGGCGCTCTCATCGACAAAACCCTTGATGCCCGATTGCGAAGAGACAAAGATCAACGCCCCGCCGCTTTGCGCCGCCATCCCGGGCCAGACCGCGCGGGTAAGCTGATAGGCGGCTTGGATGCCGACATCGAGCTGCGCGCGAAAGCTCTCGAGCGTGAGCGCTTCGATGGGCTCGACGCGGAGTATGCCCGCATTGTGGATCAGTGTGTCGACGCGCTCGGGCAGGCTCGCAAGTGCCTCAGCCGTTGCGTGCGCATCAGCGAGATCAACGGCGATCGCCTGGTTGCCGGTCTCCTCTGCCAGGTGTCTAAGCGGCTCTTCTGCCCGGTCCATCAGCAGAAGCTTGGCGCCTGCCCGTGCAAAGACGCGTGCGATCCCGGCGCCAAGCCCCATCGCGGCGCCAGTGATGACCACGTTTTGCTGGTGGAGCGGAATCACGCGGCGCGGCCCATGTCGAGGTCTTGCCAGGCGCGCTCTTGCGTCGCTTTGAGGACAGCATCGAGCACGAGCTGGTTGCGCAAACCGTCGACGAAGGTCGCCCCTTGGGCCAGCGGACGCCCCTCCGAGATGGCCGACACAAGCTCCTGCATCGCGGCGAGGACAGAGACGTTCCAGATCCCTTTGTTGAGGCCGTCGAGCGCCGCATTGGGGTCCGCGACCGAGATATCGGCAAAGCTCTGTCCGGCCTTGGCGAAGTAGAGCTTTTCATCCGAGTTGGAGAGCTTCAGCGTCCCCTTGCTGCCGAAGATCAGCGTCTCGTTGCCAATGTTGTGCGCTGCTACGCCGCTCATAAAGACTTGGGCCAAGGCGCCGCTTTCCATCCGTAGCATGAGGTAGGACACGTCGTCGGCCGTGGCGGTCCATGCGTCGCCCGTCGTCTTGCAGATCCGGTCGGGCAGGAGCGTGAGCGCCTCTCCGATCACCGCGGCAGGCTCGCCGAGCCACCAGCGAACAAGGTCGACCTGATGCGAGCCATTGGCGCCGAGCCGCCCGCCGCCCATCGCCGCGTCCGACCACCAATCGCCCTTCGGCCGCGACGCAGGGTTAGCCCAGGACGCGCCGATATTGGAGATGTTGACGTGCCGGATCTCGCCGAGCTCCCCGCCATGGATAAGCTCTGCAATCCGCATCCGCGTCGGGTTAAAGCGCAGCTCGTGGTCGATCATGTGGAGTTTGCTCGCGGCACGCGCCGCCTCGAGCATCGCGCGGGCTTCGCCGGCGTTCATCGCGGTGGGCTTTTCGCAGAGGACATGGGCCCCCTTGGCCAATGCGGCGAGGGTCATCGGCGCGTGCAAAAGCGTGGGCGTGGCGATGCAGATGAGGTCGAGGCTCTGGGCTGCGAGCATCGCCTCCCAATCGTCGTAGATCGCGGTGATCCCATGGGGCTCCGCCGCTTCCCTCGCGCTCTCGATCCGGCTCGAGGCAAGCGCCACGGCGCGGACCCCGTCAATATGCGCCAGGGCCGGAAGGTAGGCGTCGCGCGCAAAGCTCGCGCCGATGATCCCCACGTTGATCATGTCATCTCCCTTGCGGCCATGTCCGCGGCAATCTCTTCGATGGTCACGCAAGACCGGCGCTCGGACGCGCGGATACAGGCCCCGAGCATCTGCAGCGAGCGCAGGTGATCCCGGCCTGTGCATTCGGGCGCGATCTCGCCCTGGACCATCTGAACAAACCGCGCAAAGAGCGCCGCCGCATCCGTGATCCAAGGCGTGTGCGGCGGCAGCGGAACGGGCGTCAATTCTGCCACCCGTCGCTTGGCCCATGCGAGATCGCCAAACATCGCGCGCTGAACGACGATCCCTTCTGCGCCATCGGTCCGCCAGTCGAAATGCATCGGTTCATGGCCCGCTTGCCAGGTCCCCTGGTAATTGACATTCAGCCCACCCTCGAACGCGATAAGGGCCGAGACATTGGTGTTGTGGGCATACATCGTCCAAGCTGGGTTCCAAGTATGGGCTTGGATGTGCAGCGGCTCGGCGCCGTAGACGTAACGCATCAGGTCGAAATGGTGGATCGACTGCTCCCAGAGCATCGGATGGCGCATGTGGAGCGGGTAGGTGTTGAGCCTCGCCTGCGTCCCATCGCGCCAGCGTTCATAGGTAAAGCGCGCAAAGCCAGGCGCGCCGATCGCCCCAGTACGGAGGAGGCGGCACAGCTCTTCGGTGACCGCGAGGTAGCGAAAGTTGAGCCCCACGATCAGCATAACGCCCGCGGCCTCCGCCATATCGACGTAGCGCGCCGCATCGGCAAGATCGTCGGCCAGAGGTTTTTCGGCGAGAACCGGCAGGCCTGCCCGGCAACACGCCTCAATCTGATGCCGCCGCCCGCCCGGTGGCGTGGCCAGGAGCACCGCATCGGCCCCGACGCCGATGATCTCCATAAGGTCCGCGCCGATGGGCAGGCCACGATGCGCCTCGGCGGCGCGCGCGCGGGCTTTGGGATCGGGGTCGCACGCCGCCACGATCTCGGCGTCGCGCGACGCAGCGATCACCTGCATCCAGGTCCGCGCCCGGGCACCGAGACCCACCAAGAGGAGGCGCAGCGGGCTCATGGCGCGACCAGTGTCAGCGGCGCAATGGGGCGAAACTCGTCATCGGCTTCAGGACCGCCGCGCCACATCAGGACGGTGAAGTGGCCCGCCCGGTCGAGCACCGTTGCCGCCATGTGCCACGTTCCGGGGTGAAAGATGACGCCCATCGTCCCCGGCATAAGAAAGGCGACGGCGTGGGCAGGCGTCGGTGCACCTTGCGGATCCGCGGGCATGACGAGAACGGCGTAGCGCGCCACATCGAGCGGAAAGAAGCACTGCGCCGCGTGCGGGTGCCGCTCCATGCGCGTTACGGTCAGCGGCAATTCCTGGGGGGCGAGGCTGTTGACGTGGAGCACGGGCGCGCTGGCCTGGGGATGCAGATGCAGCACGTCGCTGTAAAAGCTCCTCCCGCCCTCGGCCTCGGGCGGCGTCACCAGCTGGCCGAAGGGGGCAAAGGCGGCGGGGTCGGGCGGTGCAAGGGCGAGGCCGGTCATTTTAGGCGACCGCTTCCTCGGCCCCGGGCGGAGGGACCTTCGTGCGCCAATGGGCGGCAATGTCGGCCCGGCGGCAGAGCCAGATATCGGGCAGACCCGCGATGTGATCGAGAAACCGCATGAGCCCAGCAAGACGGCCCGGATGACCGACGATCCGGCAATGCAGACCGACCGACATCATCCGCGGCTGCTCCGTAGCCTCGGCGCGCAGGACGTCGACCGTGTCGATCAGCAAATCGGCAAAGCTGCGGCCGGAGAAGACGTCACCCGAGAGAAACTTCGCGTCGTTCGTCACCAGCGAGTACGGGATAACCAGGTGATCCTTGCCCGAAACCCGGGTCCAATAGGGCAGGTCGTCGTTATAGGCGTCGCTGTCATACGCATATCCGCCATGGGCTACGACGAGGTCGCGCGTCGATGTCGAGGCCGAATAGCGGGAGTACCACCCAAGCGGGGCGCGGCCCGTCGTCTCCATCAGGCTCGTATGGGCCTTGGCGATATGCTCCGCTTCGGTTTCGGGATCGAGGCGATACTGCTCGACCCAGCGCCAGCCATGGGCGCAAATATCCCAGTCGGTCTCGGTGAGGGCGGCGGCGATTTGCGGCGTTCGTTCGAGGGCGCGGGCGCTTGCGAACACAGTGAGCGGGAGGCCACGGTCTCGAAAAAGGCGATAGAGCCGCCAAAACCCGACGCGGGAGCCGTATTCGTACATGCTCTCGGCCGCAAGATCGCGCGCGCCGCTCGGCACACGGCTTGCGCGCACCTCGGTCAGTGCGGCCTCCGAGCGTCCGTCGCCGTCGCCCAGTGTGTACTCGGAGCCCTCCTCGACATTGAGCACGAGGTTGACGGCGAGGCCCGCTCCACCAGGCCAACGCAGCGTGGGAGGGTGGGCCCCGTAGCCCTCAAGATCGCGCGCCCGCTCCACGCCCGTCTACTGCAAGCGCCGCGCGGTCATACGGCCTCGGCCCCGGATCGCTCGTAGGCTTCGAGCTGTTCTGGCGTGTAGACCTGCATGAATTCGATCTCGATCCCGCCGGCGTCGTTGTCGAGGAACGCAACCCAGCCCTCGGGATGGGGGTGGCTGCCCATGACACCGCACGCCTTGCACATACGCAACCTGGCGCCCTGTCCCTTGGCATGCTCCAGCGCTCGGTCGATGTCGTCCACTTCGTAGCAGATATGGTGCAGCCCCTCGGCCCCGCGTTCGGAGATCCAAGCGGCGAAGCGGCCATTCGGGTCGGTCGATTGGCAGAGCTGATACTCGATGCCGCCGAGATAGAAGAGCGCCACCTTGTTCCCAGATTTGGCGAAATGGGCGATCTCTGTGTCGGCGGGGACATGGAGAAACTTGGCATAGGCCGTGAGGGCCGCTTCGACATCGCGCACGGCAAAGGCCATGTGCTTGATGCCTTTGATATTGGGATTGTCGGATCTGACGTCCATCGGTACGGTCCCCTCTCAGCTTGCAGCGGCGTTTTGCGCGGCACGCAGCGCGTCGACGACACTGCCCATGCGCACCATCGCTGCCTCGATCCGATCGAGCGGCTGGGTCATGGCCATGCGCACGAAATCGTCCGTGTGATCGCCATAGATCGTGCCGGGGAAGATCATCACGCGGCCCTCCTCCAGCAGACGCTGGCAAAAGGCGCTTGCCGTGATGCCGAGGCCGAGGCTTGCGACATCGGCATAGATATAGAACCCGCCCTGCGGCTCGGCATAGCCCATGCCCATCGCATCGAGCGCTTTGAGGATCGCGGCGCGGCGCGCGTCATAGGCGCGGCGCATCTCTTCGACGCAGTCCTGGCTTTCGGTGAGCGCGGCAAGGGCGGCATGCTGCGAGACGGTCGCGGTGCAGATCGCAAAGCCATGGTTGACCTCGGCCATCGGCGCGATGAGCGCCCGCGGCCCGGCGAGATAGCCGACGCGCCAGCCCGTCATGGCATAGGCCTTGGAAAAGCCCGAGAGCGTGATCGTGCGTTCCTTCATGCCAGGAAGGGCCGCCACGGGCTGTACGGTATTGTTGCCAAAGGTCAGACGCGCATAGATCTCATCCGAGATCACGATGAGATCATGCGCTTTGGCAAGCTCGGCGATCTTGGCGACTTCGGAGGGCGGGGTGACCGTCCCGGTCGGGTTGTTGGGGTTGATGAGGACAAGGATTTTCGAGCGTTCGGTGATGTGCGGGGCGATCATCTCGGCGGTGAGCGTAAAGTTCGTCTCCATCGTCATCGGGATCTTGACGACGGTCGCGTCCGACATCTCGGCCGCCTGGCCGTAGGGATTGTAGCCGGGGCACGGTACGATGATCTCGTCGCCCGGATTGAGGAGCGACAGCGCGATGATAAACATGCCCTGCTGCCCGCCGGGCGTGACCATGATCTCGTCATCGGCGTAATCGGCCCCGCCATTGGTGCGGATGCTCTCGGCGATGGCCGCGCGCA
The DNA here is from genome assembly GCA_038745585.1 of Pseudomonadota bacterium. Classification (GTDB taxonomy): domain Bacteria; phylum Pseudomonadota; class Alphaproteobacteria; order Rhodobacterales; family Rhodobacteraceae; genus HLUCCA09. The sequence continues at coordinate 78,766 of JBCDLH010000001.1, read as the reverse complement.
GTGGCGCGATCCCCAACGGATGGCTGTAATGCGTGGCGCCGTTTGCCAGCGCCTCCTGTCCGGCCCGGACGATATGCGCCGGCGTGTCGAGATCCGGATCGCCGCGGCCCATGCGGATCACGTCGTCGAGCCCGTTGGCAATGTCGAGCATCCGCGTAATCAGCGCCCCGTCGGAGAGCTTGACGCGTTTGGCAAGGCGGGGGTCGAGCTCGGTCATAGAGATCCTCAGGCAAGGGCGTAGATGTCGGAGAACTTGCTGCGAAGATGCGCGAGATACGGCTCAGGGTCGAGCGCGCGCCCGGTCGCTTTCGTCAGCAGTTCGTCGCGCGTGTAGCGGCGGCCATGCTGGGCGACGTGTTCGGTCATCCATGTCTGCAGCGGCGCATAGGCGCCCGCGTCGAGCGCTGTCTTGATCTCTGGCGCTGTGCGGACGGCCGTGTCGAAGAGCTGCGCGGCCATGATGTTGCCGATGGTGTAGTTGCAGAACGTCCCGATCTGACCCGAGGACCAGTGCACATCCTGCAACACTCCTTGGGCATCGTCCGGCACGTCCACACCGAGGTAGGCCTTCATTGCGGCGTTCCAGGCCTCGGGCAGGTCGGCCACAGCGAGCGAGCCGTCGACAAGCTGCGCCTCAAGCTCGCAGCGGAGCATGATGTGAAAGTCGTAGGTCAACTCGTCTGCCTCGACCCGGATAAAGCTCGGCGCCGAGCGGTTGACGGCGCGGTAAAAGGCCTCGGCGTCGACGTCATCAAGCTGGCCGGGATAGGCCGCGCGCAGCTCATCGATGTGATTGGCCCAGAAGGCGCGCGAACGGCCGACATGGTTCTCCCACAGCCGGGACTGGCTCTCATGGGCGCCGAAGCTGACCCCGCCGACAGCGTAAAGGCTGATGAGGTCGGTCGCGAGCGGCGTGCGTGTGTAAGCCGGGTCGACCCCCTGCTCATACATGCCGTGGCCCGCCTCGTGCAGCGCGCCAAAAAGCGACATCGGCATATAGGTGGGTGAGACGCGGGTCGTGATGCGGACATCGTTGCGGGTGAACGAGATCTCGAACGGGTGTACCGTAAGATCGAGCCGACCGCGCTCAAGGTCGTAGCCGACTTTCTGCGCCAACTGAAGCGCAAAGCGCATCTGCGCATCAGGATCGTATGTCCGGTACAGAAAGTCGGCGCGCGGCGGCTCGGCCTCGGCGATCGCGCGCACCAGTGGCAGCATGCCGTCGCGCAGCCGGGCAAAGAGCGCATCGAGCCCGGCCTTCGTCGTGCCAGGTTCAAACCGGTACATCAGCGCGTCGTAGGGATGCGCGTCATAGCCGATGGCCTCCGCCATCTCCCTGTTGATCTCGACCATCGTCGTCAGCGCATCCTGAAAAAGCGTAAAGTCGGCCTTGGCCCTGGCCTCCGCCCAGACGCCATGTGCCGCCGATCCGAGCTCGGTCTTGCGATGGAGGAGGTCGGTCGGGATCCGCCCATGCCAGTCGATCGCCGCGCGCACCTGGGTCACGCAACGGGCCTCCGGGCTGTCCTCCGGCAAAGCCGCGATCTCCGCTGCGGCCCCGTCCAACGCGCGCTTGGCCTCGTCGGAACTCAACAGGTTCCGCGCGGCTACGGCGAGGGTCGCAAGCTGTTTCGAGCGGGTCTCGGCCCCGCCCTTCGGCATCATGGTCCGCGCGTCCCAAGAGAGCACCGACCCGGCATTCAGAAGGTCGTTGACCCGGCCCATGACCTCGAGAAGTTCGGCGTAACTCATTGTGTTGCGGCGTCTCCCGGTATGGGTCTCGACTGCTGCGACGGGGGCCGGAGCGGACTTCGAATGCGGTCCCCCGCTGCGCTTGACAGCCACTATTGCTCGTGTATCCCATCTCGACAAGAGCAATGTCGACAATCTACTGATGGCAAGCCGCACTGGGCGAGTCAAACCCCAACATCGCTCTTGTCCCCGCGCCGCGCGGGCGAAAAGGAGGCCCGCCATGCCCAGCCCCGCCACCAACGAGGAGAGCCTTGTGGAAATGGCCGTGAGCGGGGTCGTGACGACACCTGCGGTGCGGCCGGGGCAGTACATCCCCTATCCGAACGGGACAGGCGCGGTGCTGCCCGGCATGTACGGGATTACGTATAATGTGCGCTGCGGCGACCGGGCGTTCGGCTGGGCCGGAGACCATGTCGAACCGGGCGTCAGCATCGACGACGACGGCCATTCCGGGCGCCATCATGCATTGCACTATCTCAATTGCATCGGCAACGCGGCGATGGTGACCTCCGGCATGGCCGCCGGCGCAACCGGCACCGTCATCGGCGAGCACGCCCGCATTCTCGTGCAATTCGACGCCGACGCCCATGACCGTATGGCGCCGGGTGACCGCGTGCAGGTGATGACAAAGGGCCAGGGCCTCCGGCTTGCGGATTTCCCGAATGTCGCGCTCAAAAAGATGAGCCCCCGGCTCTTTCACGCGATGGGGATCGGCGTCGCGGACGGGCGGCTGCAGATCAAAGCGGCCATTGAGTTGCCGATCCGGATCATGGGCTCCGGCGCCGAGCTCAATTCCGAATATGTCGATCAGGATCTGATGTCGGGCGACCGCACTCTGATGGCCGAGCTTGGGATCGACAAGATGCGCCTCGGAGACATCGTCGCGATCCGCCATGCCGATCACCATTGGGGCCGGTCCTATCGCGAAGGCGCGCTGTCGATCTGCCTGTGCATCCACGGCGACAGCATCATGAACGGCCATGGCCCTGGCATCCTTACGCTGATGACGGCCAAGGACGGCGAGATCGACGTCACGCTCGATGCCACGGCCAACATCGCCGACCTGCTGGCGCTGGGAGACTGAGAGATGTCGATTGCGACCAACGCCGCCGATATCGTTACGGTCTCTGTGGCCGGGTCCGTCGCCAACCCGGTGCTCTCGGGCCTGCCCGCCGAGCCTTACCGCCTCGATGCCGAGGGGCGCGCGTTCCTGTGGCCGACCTTTGGCGGCATCGTCTACAACGTCACGTGCGGTGACAGCGCCTTTGGCTGGTCGGGCGATTGCGTGCACCCGTCGGTCTCCATCGCGCATCAGGACGCCAACAAGAACCGTGGGCTCAACATCTTTTCCTGCATCGGCAACGCGGCCATGGTCGTCAGCGGCGCAGCCCAAGGGGCAATGGGCGTCGTGACCGGAAAATCGGGGCGCTTTTCCGACCAGGTCATCCTCCACTTCCCGGTCGCCGTCCGCCGGCAGATCGCAATCGACGACCGCATCCTAGTCAGGGCCGAGGGCGTCGGGCTCGCCCTGCCTGATATGCCTGAAATCGTCGTCAAATCCCTCGCGCCCGCGCTCTTTGACGCGCTTCCCAAGCGCGTCGAGGACGCGGTCCTCAAGATGGGCGTCGTCGCAACCGTGCCACCGCACATGATCGGTGCGGGGCTGGGGCTCACATCGGAGGGTGGCTCGCTCCACATCCAGTCGACCGACCGGGCCGAGCTTGCCGCGCATGGGCTCGACGGGTTGCGCCTCGGCGACGTCGTCGCCATTGCCGACACCGACAGCCGCTACAATCACGGCTATCTGCGCGGCGCGATGAGCATCGGGATCATCGGGCAGACGGATGGGCCGCGTGCGGGCTATGGCCCGGGCATGACGGTTGTGATGACAGCACCCGGCGGGAAGCTCGGCGCCTTCGACGCCCCAGGCACGAACATCGCGGACATCCTCGGCCTAGCCGCATGAGTGCGCCCGCGCGCATCCCGATGACCAATGTGGACCGGGCAGAGCTGCGCACTTTTGTCGCCGCAGCTTTCGGCGCCCTTGGGCTGAGCGAGGAAGACGCGGGGATCTTTGCCGATGCGCTCGTCTTCTCCGAGCTGCGCTTTCATCCCGGGCAGGGGCAGGGCGTGGCCCGGCTCCGCCGCTATCAGGAGCGGATCGGCAATGGGGAGGTCGACCCCCGAGCCGACCTTTTCGTCGTCAAAGATGGCCCCGCACTCGCTCTCCTCGACGCGCAGAACGGGATTGGGACGGTTGCGGCCTCCAAAGCGATGGACCTTGCTGTGGCAAAGGCCGAGGCAGGCGGCATCGGCACTGTCATCGTTCGCAATTCCACCCATTTTGGCTCTTCCGCCGTCCATGCGACACGCGCGCTGGGGCAGGGTTGCATTGGCCTCGCGATGACGAATGCTGGCCCCGAGATGGCGCCTTGGGGCGGGCGCGAGGGCGCGACGGGGACAAACCCCTGGTCCATCGCCGCCCCGTCCGACAAGGGCTTTCCGGTCGTGCTCGACATCGCGCTGACGACTGCGGGCAAGGGCATGATGAAATGGCACGCGCGCGAGGGCCGCACGATGCCCCGCGACTGGGCGCTGACGCCCGAAGGCGCAGAGACGGAGGACCCCGAAGCGGCGATGGCCGGCGCGCTATTGGGTATCGGCGGACACAAGGGCTATGGCCTAGCGTTCATGACCGAGGCGCTGACGGGCGTGCTTTCGGGCGGCGGCTTTGGGCTCATACCCTATGCCGATCCGAAAAAGCTCGACGTCTCGCATGTCCTTCAGGCCATCGACATCGCGTGGTTCATGGACCCGGCCGACTATGCCGCGCGGATGGGCGCGTTCGTCGATATGTGTAAGTCGCGCGCCCTGCGCCCGGGCTTTGACGAGATCCTCGTGCCCGGGGAGCAGGAGGCACGGCGCGTGGCGGCAAAGTCGAAAGGTGGCGTACCACTCGACGACGCGGTCCTGGCCGACCTTCAGGCGCTGGGGCGCGAACTGGGCCTCGACGCGGGCCTCAACCCGCTCGGCCCCTACGTGGGCGAAACACTGTGAGCAGCCTCGCCCCGCTCCCGCCCGCTTTCCACGCCCGCGCGCGGGACCGCCTGCGCGCCCGGGCAGAGGCGGCGGGGCTCGACGGCCTTCTCCTGCTACACGCGCCGAACCTGGCCTATGCCACCGGTCTCTTCCTGTCGCCCAATGAGCGGCCGATGGGCCTCTGGCTGCCGGTGGCGGAGGCGCCGATCCTGCTGTTGCCAGAGCTCGAACGCGAGAATGCCGAGGGCGCTGGCATCGCCGATCTCCGCCTTTACGACGAATACCCCGGCGAGACGCCGCCCGTCCTTTGGATGCTCGATCAGATCGGGCGCAGGTCTGTGGCGATCGACCGGCTGGATGCGGCGCTCCTTGAGGCATCGCGAGAGCGCCTTACCCGGCTTGACCTGACCGACCACGCGGCGACCGCCCGTGCCACCAAAGAGCCCGAGGAGATCGTGCTCATCCGCGAGGCGGCCCGCTTTGCCGATCTCTTTCTTGCCCGTCTGCACGCCAGCGGTGGCGATCTCATCGCGCAGGGCGGCACCGAGGCGGAGCTTTTGGCCGATGCAAAAGCCCATGCCAGCGCGGCCCTCACCGCGGCCCACGGCCAAGCCTTTGCCGGAACGCCGATCGGGATCACCGCGTCGGTCCATTCGGGTCCGCGCGCCGCTTTGCCCCATGGCGCGGTGCTCGAACGGACACCACAACCGCGCGAAACGCTCATCGCCGGGATCGGCGCGCATCTCGGCGGCTACCACGCAGAAAGCGGCGCGACCTTTGTCGTCGGCGAGATAAGCAGCGCACAGCTTGAGATCATGCGCGCAATGGCGGCCGCAGACCAAACGGCGCAAGCGGCATGCGCAGCCGGAGCGCGCTGTTGCGAAGCCAATACGCAGGCTCTGGGCGCCCTGCGCGAAGCCGGCCTTAGCGCCGCGATCCGCCACCGGATCGGCCACGGCATGGGGCTCGAAGGCCACGAAGCGCCCTGGCTCGCCCCGGGCGACCGGACGCAGATCGCGCCCGGAATGGTCTTTTCGAGCGAGCCCGGGATCTATCGCCCTGGGCGCGACGGCTACCGCACCATCAACACAATGATCGTCGGCGCGGGCGAGGTCGAGGTGCCCTCGCGCTTTCAGGCCGAGACGCCGCTCGAGCGGCGCGTCATCCCCCTCTGAGGAGATCGGACCATGCCCGAACCGCCCGCCTGGCACTATCAGAAGATCACGAAACCGATGTTTGAGGCCGAGACGGTCGACTGCGTCTTTGTCGGGCGCGTGCTAACGGCGGTCGGCGACGAGGTCATCGAAGACGGGTTTGTCCACCTCAAGGACGGCAAGATTGCCGCCGTCGGGGCGCGCGCCGAGGCGCCCGAGGGGCCGCAAACGTTGGATACGGGCGGCAAGACGCTGATGCCCGGCATGATGAACTCCCACGCGCATCTGAGCTGGGACGGGATCCATGAGCTGAGCCAGCAAAGCCGCTTCGACTCGCCAGAGATCCGCGCCTACAAGGCCGCCGGCAACATGCTGAAATCCTTGCGCGCGGGGATCACCCTCGTGCGCGATCTCGGCGTGCACGACGCCAACCTGTTTGCCAAGCAAGCGGTCGCGCAGGGGATCTTCCCCGGCCCACGCCTGCGCGTCAGCGGCGCGGCGATCATCCAAACCGGCGGGCATACCTACTGGGTCTGCCGCGAGGCCTCGGGTGCCGACGAGATGCGACGCGCGGTGCGCGAGCAGGTGCGCGGCGGGGCCGATCTCATCAAGATCATGGCCTGCCACGACACGCTGGAGTTTACCGATGACGAGCTTCACGCTGTGATCGACGAGGCCCACCGGAACCGCATCCCGATCACGGCGCACGCGACCTACAACGACTGCATCAAGCGGGCGGCGGAGTTTGGTGTAGATTGCATCGAGCATGGCGGCTCGATGACCAACGAGACGATTGCGGTCTTGCTCGACCGAAAGCTGCCCGTGGTGACGACCTTTTCGGCGCTCGTCATTCAAGCCGACCCAGAGATCGCCCGCGCCTTTGGCATCCCGGAGTGGAAGATCGCCGAACGCCAGCGCGCGGTGGCCGATAAGACCCGCTTTGACGGGCTGGTGCGCGCCGCGCAGGCCGGGGTGCCGATCGTCTTCGGCACCGATGCCGGCAGCCCTGCCGTCGAGCATGACCGGATCGTGCCCGAGCTCGGCTTCATGGTCGAGATCGGCGTTTGCCCCGACAATATCGACGCGTTGCGGGCGATCACCGCGCGGGCAGCCGTGCTCAACGGGATGGGAGACTGCCTCGGAACGCTCGAAGCGGGCAAGCTTGGGGATATGATCGTCGTCGACGGCAAGCCCGACCAGGATCTGGCGGCGCTCGAGCATGTCCAGATGACGTTTATCGACGGCAAGAGGATGCATTGATGGCGGGCCCGCGAAAGTCGACGCCAATGCTGTGGAGGCGCGTGCGGCCCGCCATGCGCGCCCTCGCTCGGTGCATGCCCCAGCCGCCTCAAAGCAGGCTGTGCGGGACAAACGCATGACCCCGGACTCGGACGAAAAGTTCGTCGGCATCCAAGTCAGCCCGATCAGCTTTATCGATGAGGGGGTTGGGCCGCTCCTCGACACGCTGAAAGACCGCGTCGGCGTCAACGTCCTGATGCTTGGGACGGTGTCCTGGCTGGGGCTCAAGGCGGGGCGGAGCGTTGCCCATGCGCTCGACGGGTGGCCGGACCATGGCGTGGCCGAGCCCTATGCGATCCGGGGCGGCGCCTATTTTGAGCCCGACCCGCGCTATTATACCCAGACGCTGATTAAGGATTTCCGCGCGCAAGACGCCGAGATGGCCGGGATCGACATCCTCGATCTCGTGATACCGGAGGCCAGAAAGCGGGGGATCCAAGTCTTCCCCGAGCTTATGGAGCCATTTTTCAAAAGCCCCGGGCCCGGCGTACCGAACATCGTCGATGTGCCGGGGCTCGCTGGATGCATGGCGGTCGACGTCTTTGGGCGGCGCCAGCCCGAGCCCTCGACCTCGAACCCCGACTACCGCAACTGGATCCACGCCATCGTCGAGGACCAGGTCCGCCGCTACGACATCGACGGTTTGATGTGGTGCAACGAACGCAGTTCGCCGCTCGACCAGATGATGAAGGGGCAGGCCCCGGGCGATTTCTCGGAGCCGGCGCGCGCCGAAGCCAACGCCCGCGGCGTCGACGTCGAGGCCTGCCGGCGCGGCTGCATCGCGATGTACGAGTTCATGCAGGCGGCTCTTGCAGGCGAGGGCTTTGACGACGGCGCTTTCATCACCTTTATCCGCACGCTCATGGCCCACCCCGAGGTGCTGATCTGGGAGCGGTTCTGGCTCGAACGCAACAAGGACCTCGATCGGGAGCTTTACGGCCTCGTCAAATGGTGCAAGCCCGAGCTGTCGTTTGGGCTGAATGTCTGGAACCGAAATCATTTCAACCTCTTCCGCCGCGCCCAATGGCCCTGGGCCGAGCAAACGACGTATGCCGATTGGGTCAAGCCGATCGCCTATCAGCATCAGTCGGGGGGCATCTGGGCGGGCGAGTTTGGCCTCTTTCAGCGCACGATCCTACGCGATTTCGACCCCGCCGTCGCGATGCAGGTCCTGGACGGGATCCTCGGCATTGGCGGCGCGCCGATGGATCGGGTGGTCCAAGAGGGGCTCGACCCCGACACCTATGTCTTCCGCCAATGCGCCGACGCGCTGCGCGGGGTCCACGGCAAGGCGAAGGTCTATATGGGGCTCGGCATCGACGCGCCGCGCTCCCGCGCCGATCAGGCCCGTTGCACGCCCGACATCGCCTATCGCTCAGTCCTCGCGACCTATCGCGCGGGTGGGCACGGGATCGTTCTGTCGCCCAACTATGCGTCGATGCGGTTTGAGAACCTTGATGCGGTGGGACGGGCGCTTGCCGAGCTCAGACTGAAGTAGGTGGCGTCACTTTCAGAGGGCCAGGAGTAGGACATCCACTGGTGCCGCATCGGGCGCAGCGCACGTGCCGTGGCCACGCTTCTGTGGCCGGGTGACCCGCGCCGCGTTAGCCATTCTCCTTCAGACGCGGATCGAGGAAATCGCGCAGCCAGTCGCCGATGATGTTGAACGCGAGCACGGTGAAGACGATGGCGAGACCGGGGAAGATCGCCATCCACCACTTGTTCGACAACAGGTGATCGCGGCTTTCGGAAAGCATTGAGCCCCAAGTCGGCACATCGGGCGGCACACCGAGGCCAAGGAACGACAATGCCGCCTCCGACAGGATCACACCCGCAACGTTGAACGAGGCGATGACCGTCAGCGGCGCGATGATGTTGGGCAGGATCGTTCGAAAGAGGATCGAAAACGTCGAATCCCCCATTGCGCGCGCCGCCTCGACAAACTCTTTCTCGCGGATCGAGAGCGTCTGCGCGCGCACGATCCGGGCATAGGTGATCCACTGGCCGATGCCGAGCACGAGGATGATGTTGACGAGCCCGGGCCCCAGCACGACGAGAAACATGATCGCGAGCAGGATGAAGGGGAAAGCAAGCTGAATATCCCCCAGCCGCATGATCACATCGTCGATCCAACCACCGTAATAGCCTGAGATCAGTCCAAGAATTGTGCCAAGCGTCCCGCCAACGGCAATCGCGGCGACGCCCACGAGAAGCGACACCCGCGCGCCATAGAGCAGACGGGAGAGGACGTCGCGCCCGAGCTGATCCGACCCCAACCAATAGGTCAGATCGCCAGCACCCTTGGCGCCCGGCTCCAACAGGCGCATCATGATGTTCTGGCGATTGGGATCGAAGGGGGCGAGCCAAGGCCCAAAGATCGCAACGAACGTCACGACAAATAGGATGAGCATCCCAAGCAGCGCCCAGCGGCTTGCCACCAAGCTCTCCCACGCGCGGCGCAGCTCTTTGCGGCGGTGGGAGAGCTCTGGCCGGGCGGCAGGATAGGCGTCTGTCGGTGTGGTCTCGGCCATCGCGTCCTCAGAGCTTTACCCGCGGATCGAGCCGCGCATAGATCAAGTCGACAATCAGATTGAGCAGGATGAAGATCACCGCGAGCAGGATTACCGAGGCTTGCACCACGGGAATGTCCCGCTGGTTGATCGCCTGAAACACGAGCCGACCGATGCCGGGATAGGAGAACACCGTCTCCACCACCACGACCCCGCCGAGCAGGAAGCCGAATTCGAGCCCGATCATCGTCACGACCGGCAGCCACGCGTTGCGCATCGCATGGTGGAAGATCACCCGCCGCTCGCTGATCCCCTTCGAGCGCGCGGTGCGCACGTAATCTTGTTGTAGGACTTCGAGCATCGCCGAGCGGATAAGCCGGGCGTTGCGCGCAAGCGTGTAGGTGCCCACGGCGAGCGCGGGCATGATCATGTAGTACATGGATTGCGGCAGGTTGACGAAGGCGGTCCGCCAATCGCCCTGAAACAGCGGCTCGAGAAACGGCACATGTCCCGAAATCGGAAACCAGCGCAGATAGAGGCCGAAGAACATGATCATCATGATCCCCATCCAGAAGTTGGGGATCGACTGACCGAGCATGGCAAAGGTCATGATCCCGCCATCGACGGGCGTCCCCCGCTTGAGCGCTGCGTAGATCCCAAGCGGGATCGAGAGGCCGATGGCGAGGATCAGGGAAAAGATCGTCAGCTCGATAGTGGCCGGCATCGCCTCCATCACGACATCCATCGCCGGCTGGCGATAACTCAGCGAATTGCCGAAATCGCCCCGCAACGCGTTCCACACATAATCGAGATACTGGACATGGAGCGGCCGATCAAAGCCCAGCATCTCGCGCGCCCGCTGGATCTCCTCGGTCGTGGCGTTCTCGGACACAAAGAGATAGGTCGGGTCGCCCCCGATCTGCAGCGAGATGAAGCTGATCAGAGTGACGCCGATCAGGACGATGATGCTCTGCCAGAGCCGCCGGACGAGGAAGGTCCACATCGGTTTTTCACCTTCTCTATCGCACAGCGCGGCGGCGCCACTCCGCCTTGACGCCCAATCCTTGTACGCTCCTGCGCCGGGCGCCGCTCGCTCGCCCGAATTGCGCCTGGAGTGACGCGGCGAGCTTGACAACGATTTCGGGCGACCGGCACAGTGGGCGCCACATTGTCGACAGTATGACAAGCACACCATGCCAAGCCCCATACCGTCAAGCCAGCAGAAACCCAGAACACGCCGCCTTCCGGGATCGCGCGGAAAGGCGCGGCGCCCATGCGCAGGGCGGCTGTGATGCAAAACGCTGCGCCGCGCGAAACGCCGCTTCTCGAAGTTCGCGACCTTCAGACGACGTTCGACCTCAATGCGCGGGTTTCGATCCGCGCCGTCGACGGGGTGAGCTTTGAGGTCCATGCCGGCGAGACCTTGGCCATCGTCGGCGAGAGCGGGTCGGGCAAGTCGGTCACCAGTCTCTCGATCATGGGGCTTTTGCCGAAAGATGTCGGGCGGATCAGCGGCGGGTCGATCAAGCTGATGGGCCGCGAGATCAGCCGGCTCAGCGACCGGGAGATGCGCGAGATCCGCGGCAAAGACATCGGCATGATCTTCCAAGAGCCTATGACCTCGCTCAACCCCGTCCACACCGTGGGGCAGCAGATCGCCGAAACGGTCATCCGACACGAGGCGGTGCCCCGGGCCACGGCGCGTCAGCGCGCGGTCGATATGCTCGATCTCGTCGGCATTCCCGAGCCGCAACGCCGGGTCGACAATTACCCGCACGAAATGTCGGGGGGGATGCGCCAGCGGGCGATGATCGCGATGGCGCTGGCCTGCGAGCCGCGCATCTTGATCGCCGACGAACCCACCACGGCACTCGACGTCACCATCCAGGCGCAAATGCTGGAGCTGATGCAGGAGTTGCAGCAGACGCTCGGCATGGCCATCGTCTTTATCACGCACGACCTTGGCGTCGTCGCGGAGGTCGCCGACCGCGTCGTTGTGATGTACGCCGCGCAGGTCGTCGAAACGGCGGGCGTGATGGATATCTTCGGCCAACCCCGCATGCCCTATACAGCCGGCCTGATGAACTCGATCCCCCGTCTTGGCGCGTCCCGGCACAAGGTCCGGCTTCGGGCCATCCCCGGGACGGTGCCTGCGCTCACAAGCTTGCCGAACGGCTGTCGGTTTCACCCGCGCTGCGCCTTTGCCACCCCGTCCTGCTCCGCCGAGACCCCAGCGCTCGAGGATGCGGGCGCGGGCCATATGATCCGCTGCGCGCGCTGGCGCGAGCTGAGCCTGGTCGAGAAAGCCGCTTCGTGAGCACGCCGCTTCTGCAGGTCCACCACTTGCGTAAACACTTCCCCATCCGGGGCGGGATCCTGCAACGGGTCGTGAACTCGGTGAAGGCGGTCGACGATGTCAGCTTTGAGGTCGCGCAAGGCACGGTCGTCGGCCTTGTGGGCGAGAGCGGCTCGGGCAAGACGACCGTGGGACGGACGGTTCTGCGCCTAGAGAGCGCGACCGACGGACAGGTGCGGTTTGACGGGGCCGACGTGATGGCGCTCGGCGCGTCGGAGTTGCGCGCCTATCGCAAGCGCATGCAAATCATCTTTCAGGATCCTTATGCGAGCCTGAACCCCCGCGAGAAAATCCGCGATATTCTCACCCATCCTTTGCGGCTGCATCGGATCGGCCACCCCTCCGAGCAGGATGACCGGGCGGTGGCGCTCCTCGAAAAGGTCGGCCTCTCCCGCGATCATCTCGACCGGTTCCCGCATGAGTTTTCAGGCGGTCAACGCCAACGGATCGGCATCGCGCGGGCGCTCGCGGTGGAGCCGGAGTTCATCGTGGCGGACGAGCCTGTCTCCGCGCTCGACGTGTCGATCCAAGCCCAGGTCATCAATCTGCTTGAGGACCTCAAGACCGATCTCGATCTCACGATGCTCTTCATCGCGCACGACCTTGGTGTGGTCGAGCATATCTGCGACCGGGTCATCGTGATGTATCTCGGTCGCGTCATGGAGATCGGCTCTGCCGCCGATCTTTATACCAATCCGCGGCACCCCTACACGCGCGCGCTGCTCTCGGCCGTACCGGTGCCCGATCCGAGTAAGCGCAAGAAGCGTGTGGTGCTCAAGGGAGATATCCCAAGCCCGATCGACCCGCCCTCGGGATGCGTCTTTCGCACGCGCTGTCCGATGGCCCAGCCCGACTGCGCGTCGATCGTGCCCGAGCTCCGCCCCGTTGGCGAAGGTCATGCCAGCGCCTGCATTCTAACCAGTTGAGCCTCCGTCGCAGGCGCTCTGCGGCCCGCGCAACAGCGATGCTTGACAGGCGCGCGGGAGGGCGAGCATTGTCAACGAATGGATTGTCGACATTCCACAGTCGAAGAGTATTGGCTGCCCGCCGAGCGGGGGATCGGTCTTTCGATTATGGGAGATGCCACGGATTGTAGGCAATCGACGATCATCCGGCTGAAAGCCATTGCCTCTGTCCGCCCCTCCTCCGATACGTCGCGCCAGTCGCGATTAGGAGGAAAGATGTGATGTCCAGTGCCAAGACCATGCTTGCCCAGCCGATGCCCCCCGATATCGCGCCGATCCAGAACGTGCCGCTGCGGGTCCAAGTCGCCGATCGGCTGCGCGCCGCGATCTTGAGCGGCGGATTGCGCCCAGGAACGGGGCTCGTGGAAACGGCGCTGGCCGAGCAGATGAATGTGAGCCGCGCACCGATCCGCGAGGCGATCCAGATCCTTGAAAACGACGGGCTCGTCGAAACGATCGCCTACAAGGGCAAGCGGGTGAAGCCGCTGACGGCGCGCGAGGTTTCCGAGACCTACTCGTTGCGCGAGGTCTATGAAGTGATGGCCGTGCGCCGTATCCTGGAGAGCGACGCGTCCGTCGACGTCCTCTATGCCCATTGCGATACGATGCGGGCCGCGGCGGATGCGCAAGACTTTGCCGCCCTCGTCGCGGCGGACGAGGCCTTTCACCACGCGCTGATCCTTTTGGCCGATCACGATCTGCTGCTGGCGTCTTGGAAGAACCTCTATCTCCGCATTCATCAGATCATGGCGCTTCGCAACCGGGACGAGAGCAACCTTGCCGAAGTCGCGGGCAACCACCCGCCGATAGTCGACGCGCTCGCCGCGCGCGACACCGACCGTGCGATCGCACTCATCTCCGAACACACCCGCACGCTCGACGAGGTCGACCCGGCGAGCATCGTTGACACGCAATGACGGCCGCGACCCCGTAACGGTGCCTGGCACCTGAAGGACGGTCGCGGGTCAAGAGACCCTGGGGGAAACGTCGCTCAAAGAAGGCGCGATCCTTCGCAACCTACCGACCAACAGGTGAAAGGACAATCCATGCTGAGACGATCCCATGCCCTTGCAGCGGGGGCGGCGAGCCTCTTGCTGAGCACCGCCGCCACGACCGCCCTTGCCGAAGAGACAATCACGGTGGGCCTCTCTGCCGACGTAACGACGTTCGATCCGGCCGCGATCTCGTCCCGCGACAATTCCAACATTGCGCGGCACATCTTTGGCACGCTCTTTACGATGGATGGCGACGGCAATGCCAATCCCGACCTCGCCAACACGCTCACGATCTCGGACGATGGGCTGGCCTATGTTTACACGTTGAACGAGGGGCTGACCTGCCACGATGGTGAGCCTCTCACGGCCGAGGATGCAGCCTATACATTCAATCGCGCCGCGGACCCGGAGAACGCGTTCACCGGCAACACGCCCGGCTTCGTCTTCTCTTCCATCGGATTTCAAAGCGCCGAAGCCGTCGATGAGCTCAATGTCCAGATCAATATCGAACGCAAGAACCCCATCGCTTTCGGCCTGATCGCCGAGGTGCTGATCCACTGCAAGGACAGCTACGAGGCGATGACGCTTGACGAGGCATCGCAAAACCCGATCGGCTCGGGCCCTTACCGCATGGCCGACTGGTCGCGCGGCTCGGCGATCACCTTGGAAGCGGTCTCCGACGATGTCGCGTTCGACAAGATCGTCTGGCGGATCATCCCCGAAGCGTCGACCCGCTCGGCCGAGCTTATGGCCGGCAACGTCGACATCATCACCAACGTCGCGCCCGATCAGATGGACGTGATCAACGCCTCCGGTGCTGCGAGCGTGAACCCGATCCAGGGCACGCGGCGCATGTATGTCGGCTTCAACCTCTCCGACGAGATGGCGGCGCTGCCTGGCGGCGATGCGATCCAAGACCCGGACGTGCGCCGTGCGCTGCAATACGCGGTCGACGTGCCGACGATTTGCGCGCAGCTCTTAAACTTTGAGTGCGAGCGGATGACGGGCATCGTCAACCCGCCGAACGCCAACCAAAGCCTTGAGCCCTATCCCTATGACCCGGAGCTGGCCGAGCAATTGCTTGACAAGGCTGGCTGGCCCCGCGGGGAGGATGGCACTCGCTTTTCGATCCGGTTCCAGGCCGGTCAGGGGCGTTACCTCAACGACGTCAATGTCGTCTTGGCGATTGCGCAATACCTCTCCGATGTCGGGCTCGATGTGGAACTGGAGATCATGGAATGGTCCTCTGTCTACATCCCAATCATCCGCCAACGCGCCGCCGGGCCGCTGTACTTCATCGGGTCGGGGGGCGCGCTCTGGAGCCCGCTTTACGACATGACGGATCTCGCGCGGGTCGATAGCGGCACCAACTACACCCATTGGGACGATCCGCGCTGGTTCGACCGTTGGGAAGACATCGCCAACGCGACCTCGGAAGAGGAAACGCGCGAGATCGTCGACGAAATGCTGCAGGTCTTTTACGACGACGGGCCCTGGCTGCACCTCTACTTTCAGCCCGACTTCTACGGCGTATCGAACCGGATCGACTGGACGCCGCGCCCGGATGAGAAGGTCTATCTCTGGACGGCCGGGCTGAACTAGGCCCCCGCTTTCTCCTTGGCGGACTGGGGTCGGGCCTTTGCGCCTGGCCCCTTTTTCGTTGGCGGTCGGGTGTCGGTGTCCAACGCCGTCCCCGGACCACGCGCGAGCGGAATACCACGGCTCGGGAGCCGGCCCGCGCGGCGCCGAGCTATCGCCGTACCGTCCGCAAGGGATAGAACGGCGTCACAGTCTCTCCTGCGCTTTGACCGCGTAGCGACGTTGGTCAGATGAAGTGCTCTGCGCATCGGTCGGAGCGAACATTTCCAAAACGGCGCCGGCTCAGCTTGTGCACTGCCGCGCTCCCCCCTCTCCGGTTCCACTTTTGCCAAATCATCGGGCAACGCCCACGGTGCGACCAATTCATAAGCATATCC
The DNA here is from genome assembly GCA_038745585.1 of Pseudomonadota bacterium. GTDB lineage: Bacteria > Pseudomonadota > Alphaproteobacteria > Rhodobacterales > Rhodobacteraceae > HLUCCA09. The sequence continues at coordinate 62,720 of JBCDLH010000001.1, read as the reverse complement.
AGTCTCACAACCCCTCTCTGACCGCCTGCAACACCAACACGCCAAGGATCTCTGGAGACTCCGCGCCGTGCCTCGCCCAATATGTATGCACAATTCAGCAGCAGGAGATGGGGCTTCACGATGTTGCACACCACCATTCGGGCCGGCGTACTGACCTTGGGGATAAGCCTTGCGCTCGGCACCGCCGCCCACGCGCAAGAGTATACGCTTCGCATCCATTCCTTCGGCTCGCCCGCCTCGCTCGACCACACCGCGCATCTTGATCGCTGGGCCGAGACCATTGAGGCGGAGTCGGACGGGCGCATCGCCGTCGAGGTCTATCCTTCGCTCCAGCTTGGGGGCGGCGTTGCCGACCTGATGACCCAGCTCGACGATGGGATCGTCGACATCGTCTGGACATTGCCGGGGTTCACGCCCGGGCGCTTTCCCGGGGCCCAGGGCCTGGAACTGCCGTTCATGAACACCGGCACCTCGGCGACGATGAGCCCCGCCGCGATGGAATTTATCACCGGGCACCTGCAGCCCGAATTTGAGGGGATCAAGATCATCTCGGTCCACGCGACCGATGCCGCCCTTGTCCACACCGCCGACACGCCGGTCGAAACTCTGGAAGACTTTGAGGGGCTGAAGCTTCGCGTCGCCGGCCGCTTCATCGGCGAGGGCGTCAAGGGCCTTGGCGCGACGCCCGTCGGCATGGGGCTCGGCGAGATCTACGAGGCCGTCAGCCGCGGACAGGTCGATGGCTTTTTGATCAACTGGGCGATCACGCAGCCTTTCCGCTTCTACGAGGTCACAGAATATCAGACCGATGTGCCGCTCTATCAGTCGATGCTGATGACGCTGATGCGCCAGGAAAGCTACGACGCGCTGCCCGAGGACCTGCAAGCCGTGATCGACGCCAATTCCGGCATCGAATACGCGACCCGCATGGGCGAGATCTGGGACACGGCGACCGACCCAGCGCGCCAGGCCACGATCGACGACGGCAACACCGTGATCACGCTCTCGGACGCGGAGCTTGCTCGGTGGAAAGAGGCGGTACAGCCGGCCTATGACGCCTGGATCGCCGAGATGGACGCGCAAGGCTATGACGGAGCGGCACTCTTTGCCGCGCTGCAGGAGATCACCGCAAAGTACGGGCGCGAATGAGCGACGGGCTTGCGCGGGCGCGCGCGGCGCTCGACAACGCTGCGGCGTCGGCGGCCTTGGCCGGGGGCCTCGGGCTTGCCGGCATTGCGCTCTTTACGGTCGGTGCGGTGCTGGCCGATGCTTTTGGCGCGCCGATCCTCGGGGATAGCGAGGTCGTGGAACTTGTGGTCGGCATCAGCGTCTTTGCGTTCTTGCCTTATTGCCAGATGTGCGACGGGCATATCGCGATCACTATCTTTACCGACCGCGCCCCTGTCAGGGTCCGCCATACGCTCTCTGTGATCGCCGCAGTGCTGACCTTTCTCGTTGCGGCGGTGCTCACATGGCGGCTGATCGTTGGCGGTTTTGAGGTGTGGGAGCGGGAGCGTGTCTCAATGTTTCTGCAATTGCCGCTTTGGTGGGGCTACGGCGCGGGCGCGATCTTTGCCGTCCTCTGGGCGCTGACGGCAGGCTTTGTGGCGTTGGAGCGCATCGTTCTGAGGCCCGCGGCGTGAACGGCTACGATATCGGCATTGCCATGTTCGCCGGCGTGATCGGAATGCTCATCTTGCGCATCCCGGTTGCCGTCGCGATGCTCGTCGCGGGCGCGGCGGGCTATGCAGCGATCCTCGGGGTCTCGCCGCTCCTGGCCAATCTCAAATCGCTGACCTTCACGAGGTTCTCCTCCTACACGCTCTCAATCATCCCGCTTTTTCTCCTGATGGGAGAGTTTGCCACGAAATCGGGGATGAACCGCGCGCTCTTTGAGGCCGCACGCGCCTGGCTTGGGCACCGCCCGGGCGGCCTCGCCATGGCGACCGTCGGCGGTTGCGCAGCCTTTGGCGCGCTCTGCGGCTCCTCCATCGCCACGGCGGCAACGATGAGCCATGTCGCGGGGCCCGAGATGCGGCGCAACGGCTATTCGGGCGCGCTGACGACGGGCACGCTCGCGGGCGGCGGCACGCTCGGCATTCTCATCCCGCCCTCAGTGATCCTGGTGATCTACGCGCTCTACACCGAGCAAAGCATCGGTGCGCTCTTTATCGCCGCGATCATCCCCGGTCTCCTGGCTGTCCTCGGCTATATGGCCGTGATCCGCATCTACGTCGCCCTCTCGCCCGCCTCCGCGCCCCCGGCGGCGGCGATCCCGTTGCGCGCGCGCTGGGGCGCCTCGCAGCAGGTCTGGCCCGCCGCCATCGTCTTTTTCGTCGTGGTCGGGGGGATCTATGACGGCTGGTTCTCACCGACCGAAGCAGCGGCCATCGGCGCGGTCTCGGTGGGCCTCCTCGGCATTGTGCAGGGGCGCATCCGTTGGCCCGAATTCGTCGAAGCGGTGCGCGGGACTGCAATCACCACAGCGTTCATCTTTCTGATCCTGCTGGGGGCCGAGCTTTTCTCCTCGGCGCTGGCGCTCACGCGGATGCCAGCCGAGCTCTCGGCGCGGATCGTTGCCATCGACGTCTCGCCCTGGCTGATCGTCACGATGATCTTGCTGATCTATCTGCTGCTGGGCTGTGTGCTCGAGAGCCTCGCGATGGTGCTTTTGACGCTGCCGGTCTTCATCCCCGTCATCGTCGCGCTCGATCTCGGCATGAGCCCGGCGCAGACGATTATCTGGTTCGGCATTATGGTGCTGATCGCGGTCGAGGTTGGGATGATCTCACCGCCTTTCGGGCTCAACCTCTTCGTGATCAATTCGATGTCGAAGGGTGTGAGCATGGGCGAAACCTATAAAGGCGTGATCGGCTTTTGCCTCTCGGACGTTGTAAGACTGGGGCTCCTGATGGCGTTTCCCGGGATTGCCTTGTGGCTGACGGGGATTGGCTGATGGGACAGAGACGGACGCAATACATCACCCGGGGCGGCGGTGCCGCCGCGCTCCGTTTGGAGGTAGACGCATGAAGGATATCGACTCGCTCTCGGCCCTGTCCGCGCAGGTCGCCAGCGACCTGGCCCGCGTTTCCTGGCCCGCTCAGCCTTGGATCAAGCCGCGCACGGGCCCGGACGGCACGCCGATGCTCGATCTGCTGATCGTCGGCGCCGGTCAGGGCGGGCTGACAGTCGGCTTTCAAGCCAAGCAGGAGCCCATCGAACGGCTTCTCCTCCTCGATGCCGTAGCCCCCGACCGGCGCGGCCCGTGGAAGACCTATGGGCGGATGAAGACCCTACGCTCGCCCAAGGAGGTCACCGGACCGGACCTTGGCGTGCCATCGCTGACCTTCCAGAGCTGGTACGAGGCTCAGTTTGGCGCCGCCGCCTGGGCCGCGTTTGGCAAGATCCCCAAGGAGATGTGGGCCGAGTATCTCGCTTGGTACGAGGACGTCTTAGACCTGCCCGTCGAAGCCGGGGTGACCGTCACAGCACTCCGCCCGCACCCGACCCATGTCGAGGTCGAGAGCGATGATGGGCGCGTGCGGCTTGCCCGCCATGTCGTATTGGCGACGGGGATCGAGAGCCCCGGGGGCTGGTGGATGCCCGATTTCATCCGCGACCTGCCCGAGGACCTGCGCGACCATGCCTGCGGTCCGGTGGACTTCGAGCGGCTGAGGGGCAAGGTCGTCGCCGTACTGGGCCAGGGCGCTTCCGCCTTCGACAACGCGGCAACGGCGCTCGAAGCGGGGGCGGCGTCTGTCCACATCTTCTTCCGCCGCGCGGAGATGCAGCGCGTGCAGCCCTACAAGCAGCTCAGCTACAGCGGGTTTTTGCGCCATATGGGCGAGATGCCCGACGCTCTGCGTTGGCGCACCATGCGGTATTTGCTGAACCTGCGCGAGGCCTTTCCAGCAGAGACCTATGCGCGCGTGACCAAGCACGCCAATGCCCACCTGCATCCCGCTGCGGGGTGGCAGGGGGCGCGGGCGGTCGACGGCCGGGTCGAGATCGAGACGGCCAAGGGGCCTTTCACTGCCGACCATGTGATCTGCGGCACGGGCTTTGACATCTCGCCCGCCGCGGCGCCGCTCCTTGCCGGCTTTGGAGAGAAGATCGCGACCTGGGCCGATCGTCTTCCGCAGGCAGCCGACGAAGATCCGCGCCTCGCCCGCTATCCGTATCTCGGCCAAGGCTTTGAGTTTGAGGGCAAGGCCGGGCCAGACCCGGCCCTCGGACGTATCCGGCTCTTCACTTTTGGCGCCACGATGAGCTTTGGCCCCTCGGGCAGTTCGATCAACGCGCTGAAGTTTGGGCCGCCGCGCCTTGTCGCCTCCGTCACGCAGAGCCTCTTTGCAGAAGCGGCTGAGGCCCATCTTGAGGATCTGATGTGCTATGGCAAGGCGGAATTCTAAGCCGCCGCGCCGGGCAGACGGCTGATCCGTGTCGCCGGCCTATGCGTTTGACCTCGGCCCATGGACGAGGAGGATCACAACGGCGGCGCCCGAGGCACAGACCTGGTTCGACCGTGGCCTAAACTGGACCTACGCCTACAACCAAGAGGAAGCGGTCGCCTGCTTTCGCCGCGCGCTCGAGCACGACCCGGGCTGCGCCATGGCCTGGTGGGGCATCGCCTACGCCAACGGCCCGTTCTACAACCGGCCCTGGATCCGCTTCAGCGTGCCCGAAATCGCCGACACGCTGCCCATATGCCATGCCGCCGCCCGCGCCGCGCAAGAGCGCGCAGATGGCTGCACCGCCGCCGAGCGCGCGCTCATCGAGGCGATCGGGCATCGCTATCCGCAGGCCGACGCGCCCGACCATGCGACCCTGAACGCCTGGCACCGGGCCTTTACCGATGCGATGCGCGGCGTCTACCGCGAGCACCCGCATGACCCCGATATCGCCGCCCTCTTCGCCGAAGCCGCGGTGACGTGCACGCCGCGCAAGCTCTGGCTGCTGGCCGAGGGCGTGCCAAACCCCGCCTCCTTGGGCGAGGAGGCGCTCGCCGTCCTCCAAGCGGAGGTCGACCGGATCGAGGCAGGCGCGCCGCTGCATCCCGGCGTCCTTCACATGTATATCCATGCCCTTGAAATGTCGCCCTTTCCCGAGCGGGCGCTGCGCGCGGCGGACCACTTGCGCAGCTATGCCCCCGGTGCGGGCCACCTTGCGCATATGGCGGCCCATATCGACATCCTCGTCGGCGACTACGCCAAGGCTGTCGCCCAAAGCCAGCGCGCAATCGCGGCTGACGACGCGTATCTCGCCTTTGCTGGGGCCAACAATTTCTACACGACCGCGCGCGCGCATGACCTGCACCTGTGCATGTATGCGGCGATGTTTCTAGGACAGTTCCGCACGGCCATCGCGGCGGCGGACCGGCTCTTGGCGATAGCGACGCCCGAGCTTTTGGCATCGAGCCCGCCCTTCATGGCATCGATCCTCGACGGCTATGCGGCGATGCGCGTCCACGTCCTGGTGCGGTTCGGCAAGTGGCAGACGCTGACGCAGGCCCTCCCGCCGCCCGATCCGACGGCCACCCCGATCTCCGCCGCCATGCATGCTTACGGTCAAGGCGTGGCCCACGCCGCGCGGGGCGAGATCGCCGAGGCGGAGGCGGCGGAGGCTGCCTTTGCCAAGGCGCGGGCGCGCATCCCAAAGGAGATGATCTTCCTGAGCAACCCGGTGCACGCCATGTTGGGGGTCGGCGCGGCGATGCTTGCCGGCGAGCTGGCCTATCGGCGGGGCGCGTATGAGCCTGCATTTGCGGCCTTGCGCGAAGCGGTCGCCCAGGACGATGCGCTCAACTACACGGAACCTTGGGCCTGGATGCATCCGCCACGCCACGCGCTCGGCGCGCTTTTGGCCGAGCAGGGGCGCTGGGCGGAGGCCGAGGCCGTCTTTCGCGCCGATCTGGGTTATGATCCAGGGCTTGCCCGCTGCAGCCGCCATCCCGACAACGTCTGGGCGCTGCACGGCCTCTTGGAATGTGTGACGGCGCGCGGCACGAACGACGAGGCGGCGTGCCTAGCGCAACGCCTGCGGCTTGCGCAAGCGCGGACCGACAGCCCAATCCGCGCCGCCTGCGCCTGCCGCACGTCGCATACCGCCTTGGACGGCGCATAGGAACGGGCGGCAACGCCTCTCACGCGGGCGCGGGATAGCCGGCGGCGCGGGCTTCTGCGTCCCATCGGTCTCCAAGAGCATAGTCGTGCAGGTCGATGCGCGCAAAACGGCGGATGGAAAGGGCGTCAAGCACGGCAGCGGCGGCCGGCATCTCGTGGAGCGCCTCCATCGCCGCCCGCAGGCGCGCGACACGCGCGGGATCCGTCCCGTGCGACGCGGTAAAGAGCGGCATCGGCGCCATCGCTGTCTGCGCGACAACGCGGAGTTCTGACGCGAGATCAGGTACATGGCGCCGGAGCAACAGGTGATAGTATCCGTCGAGGGGCGCGACATCGGCGCGGCCGGACAATACGGCGTCGATAGCGCCGCGGGGCGTGACGACATTCGGCACGACATGCGCATAGAGCGGGGCTCTGTGCGCCCCCACGTAATGCAGGAGCAGGTGACGCGGCGCGTTGTAGCCCGAATGCGAGCTTTCCAAGGTCCAGGCAAGCGTCCCGCCGAACGTGTCCTCCAGGCGTCGAGCGGGGGCATCCGCGCGGACGATCATGTCCGTCCAGTAGACCGGCACAGCCCCCACGCCCGGCGCATCGAGGAGCGGCGCGGCGATCGGTTCGGGCCGCGGCGCGCGCCGCCAAAACGGCCAGCCGCACATGAGGACAAGCGCCAGATCACCCCGCCCCCAAAGGGCCTCGATCGGCTCTGGCGGCGGATGGTCGATGAGCTGGATGTCGAGCTCCGCCCGCCGCGCGGCATGGCCGACGAGGTCTGTCCAGAGGCGCTGCACCTCCGGGGTGGCGTTGTACATTCGCGTGTTGGCTTTCAATGTCATCGATGGCCGATCTGTCCGTCGCAGCGCATAGACTACGCCGCTCCGGCATCGCTAGGTAGCGGCTCTATACTTCGGTGTATGCAGGGCGCGGCGGCTTTGCGACCTCGCACAGGCCTGCGCTCTCCGCCGAACCCTGCGGGCACTCGCGCCCCCTTCGAGACAATGCAATGCGTTGATCTGCTACGCCAGCGATGCAAGGCTTGCGTCATGGAACAGGGGCCCCTTTACGATCCGACTGCGGCAATTGCTGCCGCATTTCGCGCGGGCGCGCCGCAGGAGGCTCTCGCCCGCTTCGAAGCGGCAGGCGGCGGGCTCTTCGTGTTTCACCATGGCTACGGGCCGCTGGCCGAGGTGCTGGCCGCGATGCCGGACGGGCTCTGGCGCCACAACGAAGCCGTGCTCGGCGCGCTCAGCTTTCACCTCGCAAAGCAAGGCCGCGCTGCGCGTGCGCATGCGCATCTGACGGACCCAGGGCTTACCTTTGCGCCAAGCGCGCGTTTCGCTATTTACGAGTTGCTGATCGCGATCCATCTCGGCGATCCGGTCCGCGCCGACGATCTCGAACGCTGGCGGATGGCCGAGCGCCGGCTTCCCCTCGCCGAGCCGCTGCTGGAGGGGCTCTACTACAACGGGATGCTCGTCCTGCTCGTCCGCGCCGGGCGGCTGAGTGAAGCGCGCGCGATGGGCTTGCGCGCCATCGGGGCCTATCGCCAGGCCGAGCATGCCTATCTTGAGCACTTCATCCATCAGCATTTGGCCGACCTCTCCATCATGGAGGGACACCTGCGCCAGGGCCGGCGGCACCTGCTGATCGCCGAGCAGCTCTTGCACCGCTCGGGCCAAAGCTACGGCAACGAAGCCGCGATCATGGAAATCATCCGGCTGACGCTGGACTACGAAACTGGGCGTTTTTCGCACATCCCAGCCCGCTCGGCCAACCTTCGCGCAGCGCTCGTTGGTGGCGACAGTTGGGCCGAGATCTTTCATCAGCTCGGCCGGATCGTCACGCTCAGCCTCTATTTCGCCCGCGGGCGCCACGCTGCGCTCTCCGAGCTGGAGCTCTACCAAGCCGATTTCGCGCAACGCCATGGGCGCCACTCCGACGTGCTGACGCTCCTCGAGGCCGAGGTCGACCGGTTGGACCATCGTCTCTACGAGGCACAGCTGACCCTGGCGCGGATCGACACGGAGAGCCTGACCTCGCCAATCGGAACGGTCCTTTTGACCGGGCTGCGCGCCGCTTTGGGCCTAGGGGCCGCGGGGCAAGACGACATCCCTGGCCCGCGCGCGCGGCTCACCGCCGAGTTGCGCCGCGCGGCCTCAGCGCGCGATGCCGAACGCCGGCGCGCGGTGGAACACGCCTTTTGGATCAGCGTCAAGGAGAGCCATGCCGCCCCGTTTCTTGAACAGCGCGCTGCGCTTTCGGGGATCGGCCCGCGTTTGCGCAGCGGCGCTTTCGCGCGCGGACACGTGCAGCTTGCGCGGATGGCGCGCCGCGTGATCCGCACGATCGATGAGAGCTATTGGATCCCGCCCGATCTGAGCGCAGCCGGCGTCACCCACCGGCAGTACCGCGTGATGGCTGCGTTGCAATCGGGCGCAACGAACAAGCAGATTGCCCGCTCCCTGGGCATCAGCGAGGCCAATGTGAAGTATCACCTCTCGCGTCTCTATCGGATGACGGGAACTCAGCGACGTGGCCAACTGCTTGAAGTATCAATGCAAAATCATTCATCTCTTAAAACCTATCCTGAATAGGCCAAGACTGGCCGAAATCCGACCTATCGGGGCGAGGCGCAACTCCTACGCTAACGCCAGAGACCGCTGCGAGGGGGCAAATCCGCGTGTTGCTCTACCTTTTGCGCCGAGCGGCTGCACTTTTTTTCGTGCTGCTTGGCCTTGCTATCTTGATCTTTGTGATCGCCCGCGTCGTGCCGGGCGATCCGGCCCGTATTGCCCTGGGCCCGCTCGCCACGGCTGATCAGGTCGCGGAGTTGCGCGCCGAGATGGGGCTCGATGAGCCGTTCTTCGTGCAGCTCGGTACGTATCTGACAAAGCTCTCCCAGGGCGATCTCGGCATGTCGCTGCTGACATCGCGGCCCGTCATCGACGATATCATGGGCGCTCTGCCGGCGACCTTTGAGCTCGTGCTCTTTACCATCGTCCTGCAAATCGCGCTGTCGATCCCGCTCGGCATCCTTGCCGCGGTCTATCGCAACACCTGGATCGACAACGTGACCCGGGTGATCTCGCTCGTCGGGGTCGTCACGCCCGGGTTCGTGCTCGCCATTCTGCTGCAGCTCGTGGCAGCCCATTACTGGGGCTTTTTCCCGATCACCGGGCGGCTCGACCAGTCGCTCGACTTTAGCGCCGAAGTGACCGGACTTCTCTTGGTCGACGGCGCGCTGGCCGGGCGGTGGGATGTCGTGGGCGATGCGATCCGGCACCTTTTCCTGCCCTCCATTGCACTCGCCATGGCCGGGATCGGCCAGGTCATGCGGATTACGCGCGCCGCCATGATCGAGGTGGCAAGCCGCGATTTCATCGAGGCGTCTCTTGCCTATGGCATTCCAGAGCAGGTGGTGCGCTTCCGCTATATGCTGCGCGTCGCCGCCGTCGCGCCGCTGACGATCCTCGGGCTCGAATTCGCCTCGCTAATTGGCAACGCCTTTATCGTCGAGTTTGTGTTTTCCTGGCCCGGCATCGCCAGCTATGGCGTGCGCACGATCCTCCAAAAGGACCTCAACGCAGTGATCGGGGTCGTCCTTGTCTCGGGTCTCTTCTTCGTTGTGGCCAACCTTGTCATCGACATCGTGCTCGGCCTCCTCGATCCGCGGCATCGCTTGCGCCTGGAAGGCAAGTCATGAGCGTTATAACGCCGGGCTCTGAGCGGGTGCTGACCTCACGCCAAATGGCGCTCTACCGGTTTACGCGAAACCCGGCTGCCATGGTGGGCGTGGTGATCGTGTTGAGCGTGGTCTTCGCCGCGCTTTTGGCGCCTTTCCTCGCGCCGTCGCCCGAGAGCGCGGGGAGCTTTGTCGACTTTCGGAACCGTCATGCGCCGCCCTCGTGGGACAATCCGATGGGGACGGACAATGTGGGGCGAGACGTCTTCTCCCGTGTGATCTTTGGCTACCGCGTGTCGCTCGGGTTGGTGGTGGGCGTCCTAGGCGTCGCAGTGCCGTTCGGCGTGCTCCTAGGCCTGCTGGCGGGCTATTTCGGCGGGTGGACCGAGACGATCATCATGCGCTTCACCGATATCATGCTCGCGCTGCCACCTCTCGCCATGGCGCTCGCGATCACCGCCGTCCTCTCGCCCAATCTCATCAACGCGATGATCGCGATCACGCTCCTGTGGTGGACCTGGCACACGCGCCTCATTTACCGGATCGTCAAGGCGCAGATGAACGAGGATTACGTGGAAGCGGCCAAGCTCGCCGGCGCCTCCCATACCCACATCCTCTTTCGCGAGCTTCTGCCCAACTGTATCTCCGCCATCGCCGTCAAAGTCTCGCTTGATGCGGGCTTTGTGATCCTCTTCGGCGCGTCGCTGTCGTTCCTCGGGCTCGGCATCCAGCCTCCAACGCCGGACCTTGGCACGATGGTCGCCACGGGGGCCGAATACATGCCCGAGATGTGGTGGCAGGCGGTGATGCCGGGCCTCGCGATCCTCTACGCGATCCTGGGGTTCAATCTCCTCGGCGACGGCCTGCGCGACATGCTGGACGTCGAGCTATGAGCCCGCTTCTCGATATACAGGACCTCACGATCGGCTTTCGCGCCTACGGCCAGTACCGCCGCGTGCTGCACAACGTGACGATGCATCTCGATCCGGGCGAACGCGTGTCGTTGATCGGGCAATCGGGCTCGGGCAAGACCGTCACCATGCGGACCATTATCGGCACCCTGCCGATGCCGCCGGGCGAAGTGGAAAGCGGCACCATTCACTACGATGGCCGCTCGCTCCTCGATCTCTCCAAGATCGAGCGCAACAGGCTTAAGGGTACGGGCATCTCCATCGTCCTCCAAGACCCGATGCTGTCCTTCAATCCGGTGCTGACCATCGGCCGGCAGATGGACGACATCGTGCGCTATGCCGACATCCGCCTCGGCCAGAGCCGGAGCCGGGTCGCCCGCCGCGCCCACATCCTCGATACGCTGGCGAAGGTGCAGCTTCCCCAGGGCGACCGCATCCTCGACAGCTACCCCATCATGCTCTCCGGCGGGATGCGCCAGCGCGTGCTGATCGGGATGGCGCTCTTGAATAAGCCGCGCCTTTTGATCGCCGACGAGCCGGGCACCGCCCTCGACGTCACCACGCAAGACGAGATCCTGGCCCTGCTCAACAGGCTCGTCGCCGAGGAGGGCCTGTCCCTCCTCCTTATCACGCACAATCTCGGGGTGGTGCGCGAGATGGCCGACCGGGTCTACGTGATGGACAAAGGGCGCATTGTCGAGACGGGCCCGCGCGACGCGATCTTTAAAGCCCCCCAACACGCCTACACCAAGCGCTTGATGGCGGCGGTGCCGCCGCTCTACGGACCGGACGTGCAGACCGTGGAAAACGCCAAGGCCGAGCCAGATCCGGCGATTTCGGTACAGGCCGCCTCGAAAGACTTCGTCACGCGCTCGGGCCTCTTTAACCAGCACCGCAGCACGCATCGCGCGGTCAACGCAGTATCGCTCAATGTCATGGCGGGCGACATCTATGGGCTCGCCGGCGAGAGCGGCTCGGGCAAGACGACACTTGCAAAGATGATCCTCGGCCTGATCTCGCCGAGCCTGGGCAGGATCGCCGTGGGGGGGCAGAACGTCGCCGAAGCTGCAGGGACGACGCCGTTCCGCAAGCTGATCCAGATCGTCTACCAAAACCCGGGCTCCTCACTGAACCCGCGCCGCACGATTGCCGATCAGATCGCAGTCCCGCTCAAGTTTACGGGCTCCGACCCGACCGCGATCAAGCCGCGCATCGCCGAGCTTTTAGAGATGGTCGACCTGCCCCAGGACATGGCAAACATGTATCCCCACGAGCTCTCCGGCGGTCAGAAGCAGCGTGTCGCCATCGCCCGCGCGCTTTCGGTGAGCCCGCGCATACTCGTCCTCGACGAACCGACCTCCGCGCTCGATGTCCTCGTGCAATCGACCGTGATCGACCTCCTGCACCGGCTGCGCGCCGAGTTCGACCTCACCTACCTCTTCATCAGTCACGACCTCTCGCTCATGCGCAACTTCTGCAACCGCGTCGGAGTGATGCTCCGGGGCGAGATCGTCGAGGAAGGTCCCGTTGCGCAGGTCTTCGGCTCGCCCAAGCACGCCTATACCCGCGCGCTCCTCTCCGCGATCCCGGTGACGACCGACGACGCCGAGGCGCAAAAACCCAAGGTCAGCAAAGAAGAACGCGCGGCGGTGCTGAACCCGACGACCGCGCTCGGAGGATAGCGCATGTATCGGATTGGCGTGGATGTCGGCGGCACGAATACCGACGCGGTGGTGATGGCGGGGGAGAAGATCCTTGCGGGCGTCAAATCCCCCACCACCGAGGACGTCATGAGCGGCGTCGCGGCGAGCATCGTCGATGCGCTCGAGCAATCGGGCGTGCCCGCGGGCGAGATTGGCGCGGTGATGATCGGCACCACCCATTTCGTAAACGCGGTCGTGGAGCGGCGGCACCTCGCCCGCGTCGCGGCCGTGCGCCTCTGTCTGCCGGCAGCGCAGTGCCTGCCGCCGATGGTCGATTGGCCCGACGACATATGCGAGGCTGTCGGCGGGCGCTTCTGGATGGCCAAGGGCGGGCACGAATTCGACGGGCGCGAGATCAACGGCCTTGATACGTCCGAGCTTGATGGCATCGCCGCCGAGATCGGCGCCGCGGAGATCGACAGCATTGCGATCTCGTCAGTCTTCTCCCCTGTCAACGATGGGATGGAGCGGCAGGCGATGGAGCAACTTGCCAAGCGGCTCCCGGGTGCCGACTTCACGCTCTCCTCTGAAATCGGCCGCCTCGGGCTCCTTGAGCGCGAGAATGCCGCGATCATGAATGCCTCGCTCCGCGCCCTCTCCGCCCGCACGGTGGAGGCATTCGGCCAGGCGCTCGACGCGGTCGGCCTCACCTGCCCCTACTACATCACCCAAAATGACGGCACGCTGATGAACCGCGACTTCGTGCGGGCCTATCCGGTGCTGACCTTCGCCTCTGGCCCCACAAACTCGATGCGCGGCGCGTCGTTCCTCTCGGGCGAGGCGGATGCGATCGTGGTCGATGTCGGCGGGACGACAACGGATGTGGGCGCCCTGGTGAAGGGCTTTCCGCGGCAGGCAAGCACGACGGTCGATGTCGGCGGCGTGCGGACAAACTTCCGGATGCCCGACGTCTATTCCATCGCGCTCGGCGGCGGCACGGTGGTGACGGACGGAGGTCAGACGGTCGGGCCGAAGTCGGTTGGTTTCCGCATCCTCGAAGACGCGCTTGTCTTTGGCGGCGGTACCCTTACGACGACCGATATCGTCACTGCCCTCGGCCACGCCGATTTGGGCGACAAGTCCGCCGTTGCGGGGCTCGATGCCGGCCTCCTGGCGACGGCGAAAGCAAAGATCGACACGATGATCGTCAACGCGGTGGAGCGGATGCGCGTCTCGCCTGCTCCGATCCCGATCCTGGCCGTGGGCGGCGGGTCGATCCTGATGCCCGAGCGTATCGGCGACCTGCCCGTGATCCGGCCAGAGCACTTTTCGGTGGCCAACGCCGTCGGTGCCGCGATTGGGCAGATCTCGGGCGAGGTCGACCGGATTTTCTCTCTGGCCACGACGACGCGCGAGGCGGCCCTCGCCGAGGCCAAGCGCGAGGCGACCGACAAGGCGATCTCGGCCGGGGCAGAGCCCGAGAGCATCGAAGTGCTCGATCAGGAAGACGTGCCGCTTGCCTATCTGCCCGGCGACGCGACGCGGATCCGGCTCAAGGTCGTGGGGTCGATGCATGCCTGACACCGCCCCTCATTTGTCAGCTGAAACGACCCCCCTCCGCCAAGTCACCCTGGCGGATCTCGACGCCATCGAAATCGGCGCGGCGATCCTCGGGACAGGGGGCGGCGGCAACCCCTATATCGGCAAGCTGCGGTGCCGCGAGGAGCTGCGGAAGGGCCGTAAGATCCCGGTCATTCCGCTCCACGAACTGCCCGACGAGGCGCTGGTGGTCTCGCTCGGCGGGATCGGCGCGCCGGTGGTGGGCGTTGAGAAGATCGAGCGGGGCGAGGAATGCCTCCATGCCTTGCGCGCCGTAGAAGCGGAGGTGGGCGCAAAGGTCGACGCGCTGATCTCGGCCGAGATCGGCGGTGCCAACGCGATGGAGCCGATGCTGACCGCCGCGCAAGCCGGGCTGCCGGTCGTCGATGGCGACGGGATGGGCCGCGCCTTCCCCGAGATGCAGATGATCACCTGGTCGATCTACGGCCAGCGCTCCGCCCCCGCCGCGATGGCCGACGAGAAGGGCAACATCGTCGTCTTCCGCACGACACCGACCGACAAGTGGATGGAGGATCTTGCGCGCGCGAGCGTCGTCGCCATGGGGGCCGCGGCGGGCCTCGCGACGGCGCCGATGAAGGGCGCGTTCGTGAAACGCGCGGCGATCCCAGGCACCGTGAGCCAAGCCCGGGCGCTCGGCTGCGCGGTGATCAAAGCGAATGCTGAGCACCGTGACCCGGTTGCAGCCGTGATCCAGCAAGAGAACGGCAAGCTGCTCATGACCGCCAAAATCACCGATCTGGAGCGGCACCTGAAGGGCGGCTTCGCCGTGGGGCACCTTACGCTGGAAGGCTTTGGCGCATATCAGGGCGATACCGGCCGGATCGACCTGCAGAACGAATTCCTCGTGTTTCGCCGCAACGGTGCGGTGGAGGTCTGCGTGCCCGATCTCGTCGTCGTGCTCGACGCGGACACGGGCCACCCCATCACCACGGAAATGCTGCGCTACGGTCAGCGGATCGCGGTCCTCGGCCTGCCCTGCCACGCGCTCCTGCGCACACCTGAGGCTCTCGCTGTCGTTGGCCCCGCGGCCTTTGGCTATCCCGAGATCACATTCCGCCCGATGGAGATTGCATGACGCCTCTGCGGGAAATCACGCGGGCCAATATGGCCGACATCGCGCTTGGCGGCGCCTTTCTCGGCACCGGCGGTGGGGGCGATCCCTATATCGGCAAGTTGATGGCCGAGCAGGCGATCGCGGCAAGCGGACCGGTGCGCGTGGTCGCTGTGGAAGAGCTCGCCGACAACGCGCTTGTTATCCCTGTCTGCATGATGGGCGCGCCCACGGTGATGCTCGAAAAGCTCCCCCGTGGGGACGAGGCCCTATCGGCCCTGCGCGGCCTGGAAGCAGTCCTCGGCAAACCCGCCGACGCGATCTTCTGCATCGAGGCGGGCGGACTCAACTCGACCATCCCCGTTGCCGTCGCCGCAGCGGCTGGCCTCCCCATCGTCGACGCCGACGGCATGGGGCGCGCCTTTCCGGAGCTGCAGATGGTGTCGATGACCCTTGCCAACGTCACCGCGTGCCCAATGACGATGGCCGACGAGAAGGGCAACGCGATCACCCTCGAAACGGTCGACAACCACTCAACCGAAAAATTCGCCCGGGTCATTACGACCGAGATGGGCGGCGCGGCGCTCATTGCGCTCTACCCGATGAGCGGTGCGGACACAAAGAAGGCCGCCCTGCGCGGATCCCTCTCGCTCATCCACGCGATCGGGCGCATCGTGCGCCAAGAGCGGGCCGCCAGCCGCAATTCGGCCGACCGGCTCGCGCATGAGCTCAAGGGTGTTCGGCTCTTTGAGGGCCGCGTCACGGATGTCGATCGGCGCACGACGGGCGGCTTTGCCCGGGGCACTGCCGTGATCGAAGGGCTAGAGGCCTATACCGGGCAGAAGATGGTCCTTCACTTTCAGAACGAGTTTCTCGTCGCCGAGGCCGAAGACGGGCGCGCCCTCGCCACGACGCCCGATCTGATTTGCCTGCTCGATCTTGAGACAGGCGTGCCGATCACGACCGAGACGATGGCCTACGGCTTTCGCGTCATCGTTTTCGGCCTGCCCTGCGATCCGGCCTGGCGCTCCGATCACGGGCTCCGCCTCGTCGGCCCCGGCTATTTCGGCTACGCGCACGATTACGTCCCGATAGAAGACCTTGCACGGTCCGCACCATCCCTCAACACGGAGTAAGCTTATGACATCGCTCAGAGATATCCTTATCGGCGCCACCGCAGCGGGTGCTCTGCTGACCGCGGCACCGGCCGCCTCGCAGAATATCGTCACCGTCAACGCGGTGCAGATCTTCGGCACGATCGATCCGGCCAAAATCAACGATTACACCGAGTACATGGCGGGCGTGAACCTCTATGAGGCGCTCACCACGCTCGACGGCAACGGCGCGATCCAGCCGCTCCTGGCCGAGAGCTGGGAGGTGTCGGACGATACGCTCACTTACACCTTCACGCTCAAGGAAGGCGCGACCTTTCAAGACGGCTCGCCCGTCGAGGCCAAGGATGTCGTCTGGTCGGTCCAGCGCCTCTTAACGATCAACGAAGGCCCCGCCTACCTCTTCGAAACGGTCCTGACGCCAGAGAGCGTGACTGCGCTCGACGACCGCACGGTGCAATTCCAGCTTTCCGAGGTCTACACGCCGTTTCTGACCAACACGCCGATCCTCTTTGTCGTGAACTCCGATCTGGCGATGGAGAACGCCACCGAAGACGATCCCTGGGCGCAGGACTTTATCGCCAACAATTCGATCGGCGCGGGCGCCTTCATGCTCGACAGCTGGGACCGCGGCGCTGCGATGACGATAAAGGCCTATGAGGGCTATCACCTGGGCTGGGACGATCAGAGCATCGACGAGGTGCGCTTTGTCGTGACGAACGAGGAAGCGACCGTGAAGGCGCTCGCCGCCAACGGCACGCTCTCGATGTCATCCGACGCGCAAGCGCTTGAGACCTACGAAAGCATCGGCGCGCTCGAGGATTACCGCATCGTCGAGTATCCCACGGCGACAAACTTCTACTTCAAGCTCAACAATCAGCGCCCACCGACAGACGACGTCAATATCCGCAGGGCGCTGGCCTATGGCACGGATTACGACACGATCCGCGAGGTGTTGTTGCCAGGCGAGCCGCTCTCCGGACCGATGCCGCCGGTCTTTGCCGATGCCTATCCCGACGATGTCGAGATGCCGGTCTTCGACCTCGACCGCGCGCGCGAATACATCGCCCAGTCTGCCTATGCCGGGCAGGAGCCCATCGACATCGAGATGATGTATGTTGCGGGGTTGGCGTTTGAGGAGGAGATCGCGCTTTTGCAGAAGTCGGTCTACGAGCAGATCGGGATCAACCTGATCCTAAAGCCCGAGCCCTGGAACCGGATGACCGAGCTTGCCGGCACCGTCGAGACCACCCCGCATATGAACCAAGTGTTCTATGGCGCGACCTACCCCTCGCCCGACACCTACTTCTTTACTCAGTATCACAGCCGCGCCGCGGGCACCTGGGCCTCGATGGAGTGGGTCTTGAACGACGATGTCGATGCCATGATTGACGAAGCGCGGATGACCGGCGATGTCGACGCGCAGAACGAGATCTACAAAGCGCTGCAGAGAAAACTCGTCGACGAGCAGGTGGCGGTATTCCTCCTCACGCAGCGCTCGCAGCAGGCCTTCCACAACTGTCTTGACGGCTTTACCTGGGTGCCCATGCAGAGCTTTGAATTCAACTTCCACACGATGAAGTGGACCTGCGGCTAACCCTCTTTGGGGCGGAACCCCCGCCCCGCGCCTAGGGCATCCGGTCCCTTCGGACCTGGCCACCGAGCATCACCAGAGGGATCGTCTGCGCGCTGTGTTCGAAAACGGAAAGGTCGTGCAGGGGGTCTCCGTCCACCAAGATGATGTCGGCGAGGGCGCCGGGCGTGATCTGCCCAAGCTCTCCGGCGCGCTGCACGATCTCGGCGTTGATCCGCGTGGCCGAGCGCAGCACATCGACCGGGCTTTGGACTTCGCCGCGCAGCATCAGCTCGCGGCCTTGCGTTTGCAAAAATCCATCGCCGTGGAGGTCGCAGCCGAGCCCGAGCTTCACCCCCGCACGCGCGCAAGCCTCAACCGCTTCGAGAGACCTCTGATTGACGGCCAGCACCTTGCCCAACGCAGAGGGCGGCAGACCCAGCTCTGTCGCATGCCCGCCGATCAACACACCGGCCGAGAGCGTCGGCACGACAAAGACGCCCGCGGCGGCGATCTGCTCGGCCGTTGGGGCAGTGATGAGGCTTCCGTGTTCGATCGTGCGCACGCCGAGCTCGACACAACGCTGCGCCCCCGCATCGGTATGGCAATGAGCCATGACATACGAGCCGCGCCGCGCCGCCTCCTCGACGGCCACGCGGATCTCCTCATCGGAAAAATGCGGCATCTCTAGCGGTGCAAGCGCGGTCGAGACGCCGCCCGACAAGAAGATCTTGATCTGCGTCGCGCCCTGGCGAAACCGCTCTCGCACGGTGTGGCGCATCGCCGAAGGCCCATCGACCGCCTCGCAGATCACGCCCGCGTAGTGCCCACATTCGCAGAGGTCGATCTCGCCCCGCCGCCGCATATCGCCATGCCCGCCGGTCTGCGTGATCGCCTTGCCGGGAAAGTAGAACCGGGGGCCGTCGATCAGGCCGGCATCGAGCGCCTGCGCGAGGCCGATATCGCCGCCGCCCGCATCGCGGATCGTGGTATAGCCTCGGTCGAGCGCGCCCGTGAGCAACCGCGCGGCATGTGCGGCGAGGAGTGCGGGGTGCATGCGGTCGGTGGCATAGAAGTCGTAGGATGGCGTGTTGGCGTGGTAATGCGCGTCGATGAGGCCCGGCATCAGGAAGCGCCCGCCGCAATCGATCCGGCGCGCCTCGCCCATAGGCTTGAGACGCGCGCCGACCTCGCGGATGCGCTCCCCCTCAACGATCACCGCGCCATCCTCGAGCGCCTCGTCCGAGAGGCCATCCCACACCCGGGCGTTGTGGAGGAATGTGATCATCCGCCGGTTTGCTCGACCCGGCCCAAACGGTCCAGGAGCGCGGCGCCGGTGCGGATGCCTTGGAAGAAGAGCTCGATCTCTAAGTTCTCGTTGGGTGCGTGATTTGCCTCGTCGGCATTGGCGTAGGGCGTTACATACGCGGGTAACCCGAGCGTCTTGGTAAAGACGTAGTCGGGCAAAGAGCCCCCAACGCAAGGGTAGAGATAGGGCGCGACGCCACGCGCCGTCTCGACGGCTTCGGCGATCAACGGGGCGAAGCGGTCTGTGAGCGGGGTGCGGGAGGGGAGCATGCCGCCTCGCTCGATGACCTCGACCTCCGGCGCATACAAGGCGACATGGGCACGGACGCAGGCCAAGGCCTGATCCGGTGTCATCGCTTCGACAAGCCGGATGTCGCACTTTGCGATTGCCTCGCAGGGCAGGACCGTTTTGCTGCCCGCTCCGCCATAGCCGCCATGCAGGCCGTTGATCGTAAATGTCGGATGAAACATCAGCCGCTCGTGAAAGCCGCGCTCGGCCGGTGCATCAAGGCGGCTGAGGCCCATTTCAGCAAGGTATGCCTCGACATCGACCGGGAGCTTGGCCATCGCGGCTCGCTCCGCCTTGGTCGGAGGCAGGACAGGGTCGTGCAGGCCGTCAATGGTGATGTTGCCCTGGGCATCTTTCATCGTGGCAAGCAGGTGGACGAGCGTCCAGATCGCGTTGGGCATGGTGCCGCCATGGTTGCCGGAATGCGCGTCGGTCCGCCCCGTCCGCACTGCGAGGTCAAAGCTGATCATCCCACGGACACCGTGGGTCACGATCGGGCGGCCAGACGGGTGCAGCGGGCCGTCAGCCGTGACCACCAGATCGGCTTTCAGCCTATCTGCATGGGCGGCGACGAACTCCGCGATGCGGGGCGAGCCGATCTCTTCCTCCCCTTCGAGCAGCACAATAACGTTGCAGGGCAGCGTTCCCGCCACAGCCAGGTGTGCTTCGAGTGCGAGGAGCTGGGCGAAGTGCTGGCCCTTATTGTCGCCGATGCCGCGGGCATAGATCCGCCCATTGCGGATCGTCGGTTCAAATGGCGGGCTCTCCCACAACTCCAGGGGATCGGGCGGTTGCACGTCGTAGTGACCATAGAGCAGTACGGTGGGCTTGCCCGGCGCGTCAGACCGGTGGCCGAGGACCATCGGATGGCCCAAAGTCTCAACGGCTTCGGCCTCCATCCCAAGGCCCGCTAGGTGATCGACGAGGAGCGTCGCGACTTCGCGGATGCCGACATCATGGGCGCTGATGGATGGGTTACGAACGTAGGAGATCAGCCGATCGAGAAACGCATCCCGATTGGCTTCGATATGCGCAAAGACGGCGTCGAGCGTGCTCATTCAGAATGCCGGCTTAGCAGGATCGCGCCCGAGGGGTGTACCTGGCCCTGCCAGCCCTCGGGGATCAGCGTCGTTGCATCGAGTTGCGTCAGGATCGCGGGCCCATCGATGGCTGCGCCCGCGCCAAAGCCCGCGCGTGCGTAAACCGGGACGGTGCGCGCGCCAGAGGCTAGGCGTACCGAGACCTCCTCGCTTGGCGTCGGGTCGGGCGCGGGGGCGAGCGTCACGCTCGGCACCGGCACCATCGTCCCGCGCGCCTCGACGCGAAGGGTGACAAGCTCGACGGGCGCGCCAAGCGTAAACCCATAGAGTGCCTTATGCGCGGCGTGGAACGCCCCTTCGAGCCCATCGCGCGTTGTCTCCCACGGGATTGGCAATTCGGAGCCCTGTCCGGAATAACGCAGCAGAGCAATACGGGTGGTGGTCCGATCCGTCTCGGCCACGCCCTCTGCCGCCAGCCACGCCTGCGCCTGAATGTCCAGTGCTCCAAACAGCGCTTCGGCCGCTTCGATGTCGGCTGGGCCGACGCGCGGCAGCGCCTTGCTGAACTCGGACTTCAGATCGGCGGCCATCAACCCATCCGCGCACAGGATGCCCGGCGCCGGGGCGATAAGAACCCGCGGGATGCCCAAGAGCTCGGCGAGGGCGACCCCGTGCAACGGTCCCGCCCCGCCAAACGGCACGAGCGTAAAACCCCGCGGATCGTGCCCGCGCTCGACCGATACGACCCGCATCGCACCGACCATGTGATTGTCGGCGATGGCAAGGATGCCCCGCGCGGCATCCTCGACGGTGATCCCCAAGGGCTCGGCGACATGGGTCGAGACCGCCCGCTGTGCGGCTGCGACGTCGAGGACCATCCCGCCGCCCAAAAGCCGCGCAGGTAGCTGCCCGAGGACGACATGCGCGTCCGTCACTGTCGCCTCCCTCCCGCCGCGGCCATAGGCGGCGGGTCCCGGTAGGGCGCCCGCACTCTCGGGCCCAACAGATAGGACACCATCGCTGACCTGGGCGAGCGAGCCGCCACCGGCCCCGATCGTCACCATGTCGACCATGGGCAGGGGGAGCGGCCACTCTCCTACCTGCCCGTGTTGCGTAAGGCCGATCTCGCCGCCCGCGATCAGGCAGATGTCCGCACTCGTGCCGCCGATGTCGACGGTTATGAGATCTTCGATCCCGCACTGCGCGGCGACCGCCCGCGCGCCGACAACCCCGGCGGCAGGACCAGAAAGGGCGGTCAGCGCGGGGGCCTCGCGGATGCGCCCCGCTCCGGCAACGCCCCCATTCGATTGCATGAGGAGGAGCGGACCCGGCACCCGGTCCGCCGCGAGCTTCTGTTCGATCCGGGTGACGTAGCGCGTGACGCCAGGCATGACGGTCGCGTTGAGCACCGAGGCCAGTGTGCGTTCGTACTCGCGCACCACTGGCAGGACGTCGGAAGAGGCAGTCACGGCGACACCGGGGAGACGTGCGCGCAGGATCTCCGCCACGCGCCGCTCATGGGCGGGGTTGGCGAAGGAATGAAGCAGACAGACCGCCACGGCGGTGACCCCCATCGCCGCCAAGACGTCGGCGGCTCCGTCGACTGAGGCTTCGTCGAGCGCTTCGGCGACGGCGCCGCCGGGCAGGACCCGCTCGGACACTTCGACGATGCGCGAGGGCGGTACCGGCCGGTCGGGCTTCACCCAATTGTAGAGATTGGCGGCGCGCGGAATGTCCTGCCGACCGATGGCGAGCACGTGGCGAAAGCCCCGCGTCGTCACGAGTGCGGCAGGCGCGCCCTTACCCTCCAAGATCATGTTGGTGGCGACGGTCGTTCCATGCAGGACGCGGGCCAGATCCGCCCCTGACGCCTCCGCATCGGCGAGGGCAAGATGAATGCCCGCCATGAATGCCTCGGACGGATCGTCGGGCCGCGACGGCGTCTTGGCGCGCCATGTCTGCCCAGTCGCAGCGCAGGTCAGTGCGATGTCGGTAAACGTGCCGCCGATATCGACGGCGACGGTCAGATCTCGCGCCCCGACAGGCGCCATGTCAGAGGAGGGCATCGATGTAGTCCTTACGGTGAAAGGCTTTGGCTGCCGGACGCGCGGCGCGCAGCTCAGCCGTTGCTGCTGGGTCGATGCGCCCGCCAGCAATAGCGACGCCGTAATCGCGCGCGGCCGCCGCAGTGCTGACGAACCCCCCGAGCACATCTTCGAGCACGGCCTCCGGCGTCCGGTCAAACGGGTGGCCATGGCCGCCACCGCCACCCGTCTCGATCCGCACGACATCGCCCTTTTGCAGCATCGTCCCGTCCGAAAGCGGTGCCAAGACGCGCTCAGCGTCCGTCCCCGGGTTGAGCACGATCCGCCCGGGCCGCCCCGACTGCCCACCGGCAATGCCCCATGGGGGGTTTTCGACACCATCGATCCGAATGCCGAGCATCGCCGTGTCAGCGAGGATCTCGTACTCGCGCAGAATCCCGGCCCCGCCCCGGTGTTTGCCGGGCCCGCCGCTGTCGCAGACCATGCCGTAGGTGCGGAAACGCACGGGATACCCGGCCTCGGTAAACTCGATGGGGTAATTCTCCTGCGCCACAAAGTAGACCGCGTCGATCCCGTCGGCGAAGGCGCGCGCGCCGTATCCGACGCCGATCCCATCTGCGAGCAGGAACGGCTTTTGCGTGCCGTCCTCGTCGGTGACATGTCCTCGGATCAGCGCCACGACATAGGCCGCTTGCGCCGCGGGGGCTTCGCCGCCGGCCGCGTTGACGAGGCCGTTCACCGTTGCGAGCACGCGCATCATCGTCAGCCCCCGCATGCCAAGCGGCGCAGGCCAGCGCGGCTGCACCAGCGAACCTGCGCGCAGGCGCACCTCGTCAAGTGCAAGCGGCCCGCCGGCATTGCAGACCTGATCGGGGCTCCCACCAAGATAGAAGAGCCCAAGCGCCATCCCGGGGATCGACTTGTTCATCAGGAGGTTAACTGGACCAGGGGCTTGGTCGTCGGTCTCGGTGGCATCGAAGATGAACCGGTCCTCGCCATCCGCCCCGAGCGCCCGCGTGATTGCAAAGCGCAGGTGGAAGGGGCCGTTGCCGTGCCCGTCGCTGTCGATTGCATCGGTAAAGCGGTGGGTGCCGTAATCGAACGTTTCGGCGAGGCGACGGCGGACAATGCGACGCGTGCGCTCAAGCAGCTGGGCAAGCGCATCGGTCAAAATGGCGGGCTGAAACCGTTCTGCGATTTCCTCCATCCGCTGCACCCCGAGCGCGACAGAGGCCATGAGCGCTGACATATCGCCCCGACTTTGCTCGGGATAGCGTGAGTTACGATGGAAGATCGCAAGCGCGGCCTCGTTCGTGACACCGGCGTCGACGAGCTTGATCGGGGGGACGATGATCCCCTCCTGCCAGATATCTGTCGCATCCGGGCTGATCGATCCGGGCCGCATACCGCCGATGTCGGCGAAGTGCGCCCAGGACATGACGAACGCCATGAGCCGCGCGCCATGAAACACCGGCTGCAAGAGCACCTGATCGTTGGAGTGGCTGACCGCGCCGTAGGAGCCGTAGCAATCGTTGTACCAGTAGAGGTCTCCCGGCTTCATCGTTTCGGGCGGGAAATGCTCAAAAACAGGGGTCGTGATGTCGCCAAAGATCGGCACCATCGAGCCCACGGCCATCACCCCGTCGGCATCGAAGATCGCCGTGTAGAAATCTTTCTTCTCGCGGATGAAGGCAGAGATTGCGGTGCGCTCGATCAGCGCCTCCATCTCGCGTTGCGCGGCCATAATCGCACCTTGGATGATCTCCAGCGTAATCGGGTCGCAGGTGCGAAAGGCCGTGGCCTCGGGCGCTTGGTTCATTTCAAGCTCCTCAGTTTGAGGTGTCGAACAAGTGGCAATGCACGAGGCGGTCGCCGACGCGAGTCGGCCCCGGCGCCTCGACAGCGCAGCGGGCATGGGCTTTGGGGCAACGGTCGCGGAACGTGCAGCCCGAGGGCGGATTGCGCGGGTCAGGGGCCCCGCGCCCGATTGGAAGGGGGTCGTGGCTCTGCTCGGGATGGGGGACGGGTACGGCGGCGACCAGCGCCTTGGTGTAGGGGTGGAGCGGCTCGTGCACGATCTCTTCGGTCGGCCCGTCCTCGACGATGCGCCCGAGATACATCACGATTGTGCGCTCGCAGACATAACGGACAAGCGCGAGGTCGTGGCTGATATAGATCGCCGTGAGCCCCATCCGTTCGCGCACGTCGCGAAAGACGTTGAGAACGCCCGCGCGCACTGACACATCGAGCATGGACACGGGTTCGTCAGCCACGACGAAGTCGGGCTCAAGGATCAGCGCGCGTGCCATTACGATGCGCTGCAATTGGCCGCCCGAAACGAGGTGCGGATAGCGGCTTAGGAACTGTGCGGGGTCGGCGAGGCGGACCAGGTGGAGCGCCTTCTCGATCCGGTCCGCATGCTCGGCTCTTGGTATGCGCGCGTTTTCGAGTGGCTCGGCCAGGGAAGCGGCAATGGTAAAGCGTGGGTTCAGCGCCTCGAACGGGTTTTGAAAGATCATCTGCGAGCGCTTTCGAAACCGCGTCAGCTCGTCGCCAGTGAGATCGGTGATCTCTTCCCCATCAAAAGCAACCGAGCCATCCGTTGGGGCATCGAGCCGCACGAGCATCCGGCCCGTCGATGTCTTGCCACAGCCAGATTCGCCCAACAGGCCGACGCTCTCGCCTCGCTTTAGCGAAAACGTGATACCGTCGACCGCCTTCACGACCTGCGGTGCGCCGCGGATCGCCGCAAAGACCCCGCCGATCTTGTAGTGGAGCTTGGCCTTGTCGAGCGCGACGAGCGGCGTGTCCGTCATCGCGCCGAACTCCCAACATCGTCGACACCCTTGGCAGCCCAGGTCTCAGAGCGCAGCGCGCGCGCCCGCAGCGCCTCGCGCTCATCCAGCTGGTGACAGGCGGCGAGATGGGTCTCGCCAAGGTCCTGCAGTTCCGGAACTGTTGCGCTGCACCGCGACCGCGCAAAGGGGCAACGCGGCGCAAAACGGCAGCCCGGCGGCGGCGACATCAGATTGGGCGGCGCGCCGTGAATGGGCGTCAGTTCGCCTGCCGCGCGTGCAAGATCCGGGAACGCGTTGCGCAAACCCATCGTGTAAGGATGCGCAGGCGACGTCAGCGTCGCCGCCATCGGCCCGCTTTCGACAACCTTGCCAGCATACATGACGACGACCCGGTCGCAGATATAGGCGACGACTGAGATGTCGTGGGTCACGAGTATCACCGAAATCCCGAGCCGGTCACGCAGGTCCTTCAACTGGTCGAGGATCTGCCGCTGCACGATCACATCGAGCGCAGTGACCGGCTCGTCGGCGATGATGAGCTTGGGGTCGAGCGCGAGAGCCAGAGCGATTGCAACGCGCTGCCGCATGCCGCCCGAAAACTGATGTGGGTAATCGCCGAGCCGCGAGGGCTCGATCCCGACCCATTCAAACAGCTCGTGGGTCCGCGCGCGCGCCTTGGAGCGAGAAAGGCCGCCGCGCTTGATCAGGACTTCTCGCAATTGGTTACCCACCGTGTAGACGGGGTCGAGCGAGTTCATCGCGCTTTGTGGGATAAAGGCGATGTCACGCCAACGGAGCGCATTCATCTCGCGTTCCGGCAAGGCCATGATGTCGGTCCCGTCAAAAACGGCTTGGCCCCGCGCAACGCGGGCATTGCCCGCCAGAACGCGCGTGAGCGAACGGGCCAGCGTGGTCTTGCCGCAGCCGCTCTCGCCGACGAGGCCGACGATACTGCCCGGGGCGACATCGAAGCTTGCGCCGTCGACGGCGACGACTTCGCCCTCGCCGACTGCATAGGCAATCGCGAGATCGCGCAGGGAAAGGAGCGGGGCGTTCATCGGTCGAGCTTCGGAAAGAGGATCTTTTCGTAGCCGCGCGAGATAAAGAACCCAGCGGAGACGATCAGGATGATGAGGATGCCGGGCGGCACGAACCAGTAATAGGCACCCTTCGACAGCGCCTGGGAGGCAAACGCGTCCTGGAGCATGTAGCCCCAACTGATTGAATCCGGATCGCCGAAGCCCAGAAAAGAGATCGACGCTTCCGTGAGGATCGCCCATCCGATGGCGATAGAGCCATAAAGGAACGACAACGGAAGGATGTTGGGCACGATATGGCGGATGATGATCTTGAGATCAGACGATCCCGAGACACGCGCCGCCTCGACATAGACGCGATTGCGCAGGGTCAACGTTTGCGAGCGGATCACCCGCCCCGTGTCACGCCAAAGCACGAGCGCCATGGCCAGGACGACATTCCAAATTGAGGGCTCGAGAAACGCGGCGAGCACGATTACGAATGGCAGAAACGGAATGCCAAAGGCGATATCAGCGAGTCGCATGATGATCGTGTCGATCCAGCCGCCGAAATAGCCAGCGACGACGCCCACAATCGTGCCGATGAGGGCGACCATGAACGCGGCAACGAGCCCGATCAAAAGCGCTGAGCGCGAGCCCCAAACGAGCTGCGAAAAAAGATCCCGGCCGAGCGTTGTCGTCCCCATGAGATAGCCCTCCTCGCCCGGGCGCAGATCTGCGGCAAGCTGGAAATCGGACGTAAAGAGGATCTCGGTCGGATCGTGGGTCGCGATGTAGGGGGCGAAAATCGCCACAATGATGAAAAAGAGGTAGATGAGTATCCCGGCTATCGCGAAGGGATCACCAAGCGGCAAGTGCAGCGCTGTGAAGAGGCGCCGCACCGACCCAAGGCGACCCGCAATGGCCGACGCGGGCGTTGCCGAGGTCTGGGCCGCGTCACTCACGCGTCACCCGGGGGTCGAGCGCGGCGTAGAGCAGATCCGCGATGAGATTCATCAGAATGACGACGACCGCGATCATAAGGAACGCCCCTTGCGCCAGCGGATAATCCGACGCCGAGACGGCGCGGACGAGCTCCCGACCGAGACCGGGCCAGGAAAACACCGTTTCGACGACGACATTGCCTTGGATTTGATAGCCCACGGCAATTGCAAACGACGTCATCACTGGCAAAAGCGCGTTGCGCGCGGCGTGCCGGATGACCACCGAAAAGGGCGATAGGCCCTTGATCCGCGCCATCGTCACAAAGTCTTCGCGCATGACGTCGAGCATGTTGGACCGCATCAACAGAAGCGGCAGCCCCTGGGAATAGATTGCGAGCGTCAGCACCGGCAGCGTCATGTGCCACCAGAAGGCCGAGCTTGTGTAAAGGTCGAGATAGCCGTCGAACTCCATCCCGGGCGGACGCGTACCGCCCGCGGGGAACCAGCCGAAGGTAAAGCTGAAGATCGCAAGGAGCAGCATGCCCAGCCAAAACTCCGGCATCGCTCGGGTGGTCAGCACCAACGGAATCGCGATTTGCTCGACCGCGCCGCCGCGCTTCCATGCGAGATAGGCGCCCGCGAGGACGCCGAAGATGTAGGCAATGATGAGCGAGGAGAATGTGAGGATCAGGGTGTTCGGGAGAAGCTCGAAGATACGATCCGCCACAGGTGTCCGATAGAAAAAACTCTCGCCGAGGTCGCCCTGCAGGAGGTTGCCCAGATAAATGAAGTACTGCTGCCAAAGCGGCCGATCGAGCCCGAAGCGCGCCATAAGCGCCTCCTGCTGCTCGGGCGTGAAATTCGGGTCGATATAGGCGGCGAGCGGACTGCCCGGCATCAAGCGAAACAGGAAGAAGAGGATCGTGACCACCGCCCAAAGCACAAAGAGCGTCTGCAACAGGCGTGCTCCGATGGCGGTTGCGGCTTGCATCCCGGTCGGTCCTCGGTGGCGTTGGGCAGAGGGGGGAAAGGAGCGCGCGTGTCACCGCGCGCGCCTTTGCATCTCAGGGTGCATGCGCCCTATTCGAGCGTTTCGGACACGCCCTCGGGGTAGTGCAAGCGACCGTCGATCAGGCGATACCCTGCCTCTTCCAGCATGGACTGCGCGACTTCAACGCTCGTCTCCATCGCGCCCGTCGTCTCCTCGTTGTGCCAAAAGCCAAGCGCCGGCGAGACAACGGAATTCGACGGGACGGCAAACCCGCGGAAGGCCGCGCCGACGATCAGCCGGCGATCAACCGAGGCCGAGAGCGCTTTGCGAAAGGCCGCGTCGTCAAAGGGCGGGCGGCGATTGTTGAACGCCACATAGCGAAAGCCGATATCGACGGTCGACACTGCCTCGATGTTCTCGGCCTCCTCAGCGAGCGAGATGAGCACCGTCGGGTCGCCCGGGAAATCGGACATGAAGTTGATCTCGCCCGAACGGAGCATGCCCAGCGCCGCTTCGACATTCGGCACGATGCGGAGGATCCAGCGCTCCGCCGCCGGCGCCGCCCAATGGTCTGGGTTTGCTTCCAGCACGACCTCTTCGTTCGCCGTCCAGCTCGCAAACCGGTACGGGCCCGAGCCGATCGGCGTCTCCTCTTGGAAGCTCTCGGCGTTGGTTTCCTTGGTGAGCTGATCCTCAATAACAGGCTCCCAGATATGCTTTGGGATGATGTTGATCTTTGAAAGGCTCGCCGTGAGAAACGGGGCGGATGGATCGGTCAGGCGAAAGGTTATGTCCTGCCCGTCGACCGTCATCTCGGAGATGCCAGTGACAAAGGGACCGTACATCGGCGCTTCCCCCGAGCCCGCGGCCTCGAAGGAAAAGACGACATCTTCAGGTGTTACGGGCATGCCGTCATGCCAGGTCATCCCTTCGCGCAGAGTGACGGTGATGGTTGTGTCGTCGAGCCACTCATAGCCCGTCGCAGCCCACGGCTGTGGCAGCCCGTCAGGTCCGATCCGCATCAGCCGGTCCCATAGGAGCTCGGTAATCCAGCTGTCGGTGCCGCCGGAGATGTAGAGCGGGTTGATCGCCGTGACGTTGTCGGACGAGTTCAGGATCAAATCCGACGTATCGCCCACGGGCTCGGCCTGGATGTAGGTCCAGGTGTTGCGGATGCCGATGCCCGATTGATCGACCACCGTGTCAGCGTTCCACACATCTATATTGAACGCATAGGTCGATTGCGGGTGGGCGAGCATCATGTTGGGCTGGTCATCCGCCAGCACAGCCTGCGCCTGGCGCACGATTTCGCGCCGTTCGTCAGGATCGAGTGTGACGCGCTGCTGTTCGACGAGGGCGTCATAGTCAGGGTTGCTGTACCCGATGAAGTTAAAGCCCTGCTCCGCGGTCGAGGAGTGAAAGAGGTTGTAGACAATTTCGTCGGGGTCGGACCGTTCGGGCCGGCCAACCATTTGCCACGCTGTCGTGTCCCACTCGTCGCGGCTAAACCAGATCGCCTGGATCATTTGCTCCCAGGGCATGACATTGACTTCGACATCGAGCCCAAGCTTGCGCCACTCCTGCGCGATCAATTGCACAAACTGAAATTCGGCCGGTTGCGAGGCTTGCGGCCGAGTGACCAATTCGATGGTGCGGATCGGATCGGCGGCAAGCGGCACCGCCCCGAACGCCGTCATCAGCGCGGCCGCGGCGGTCGCTCTCTTCAATAGGGTCATGGGACTCTCCTGTTGGTCGAGGTCATCGGGCGCTCAGGCGACCCGCATGTCGGCTGCAGTTGCGCCCGCAGCCATTTTCGCCGGCGTTGGCCAGGCTTTCTTGGAATGGGCAAGACCCATGGAAACAAGCGCCTCGGCATGCTTCAGCGCGCAGCGCCCGGCATTGACCACCGGCACGCCGACTTCTGCGCCGATCTCCTCACCCATATTGAGAAACGACATCGTCATACAGCCAAAGAGGAGCGCATCGGCGCGGTCCTTCTCGACACAGGCGCGGGCGACCTCGATCAACCTTGCCTTGGTCGCGGGCGGGTCTTTCATCAAGTCGAGAACGGGAATGTCTGTCGGGCGGACACCAGCGAGCTTGGCCTGGACGCCAGCCTTGACGGATAAAAGCTCCATCGCCGGGACGAGGCTGTCATAAATGGTCAGCACGCCAAACTTGTGGCCGAGCCCGGCCGCAGTCAGCATGGCGCTCTCGCACGGGCCGACGACGGGCATCGTCACAAGCTCGCGGGCAGCTTCAAGGCCCGGGTCGCCGAAACAGCCGATGATCGCTGCGTCAAAGCCCTGACGCTCGACATCCATGATCAGGTCCAACGTCGGCGGGATCGCGATCATTTCCTCATAGGCGCTCTCGATCGAGGCTGGCCCGTTCGCAACATCAACAACCGAGACAACCGTTCCGTCGAAGGCCCAGCCATTCATGAGCTCTTCGCGTCGACGCATCTCTTTCAGCCCCATCGGGCCCTTCGACATCGGCCCCGGAACGACATAGGCGATCTTCATCTTGGCCCCCTTTTGCCAACGCGCCGAGCGCCACCTGTTTCGCTAGACAAAACTGCGTTTCTTTCTATGAGTATGGCCCAGTACATTTTGTTTGCAAGCGCCAAGGCTCAGAGCAAGGAAATTACCGATGGACGGTACGCAGGATCAGCGCTCAAAAGACTACACAATTGCCGCTGTCGACCGTGCCTTGACCGTTTTGGAGGCGATTGGCGATCGGCCAGACCAAGGCGTGACCCAGATCGCCAAGCGCGTCGGCATGACCAAGACGCTCGTCTTCCGGATCCTTTCTACCCTTGAGGCGCGTGGTTTTGTTACGCGTGACCCCGAGCAGGCAACCTATGCGCTCGGGTTTCGGCTTGGCGTTCTGGGCGAGCGCGCGGGCGAGCAAAACGTGCTCTTGGCAGCGGCGCGCCCGGTCATGGAGCGGCTGCGCGAGGAGACCGCCGAGAACATCAATCTCGTCGTGCGAGAGGACGACCGGTCGCTGGTGTTGGCCACCCTGGCCGGGCGCCACGCAATCCGCATTTTTGCGGTTTCCGGGCGATATGGCCCGCTCCATGCGGGCGGCGGATCGCTTGTCCTGCTCGCCTGGGCACCGCCTTCGGTGCAGGCAGAGGTCCTGTCGCGCCCGCTCGAACGTTTCACGCCTGGGACGATCACCGAGCCCGAACACCTCACCGCCCGCCTCGCGCAGATCCGCAAGGACGATTACCACATCACGCTGAACGATCTCGACGAGGGTGCCTTTTCAATCGCCGCGCCGATCCGCAACAATTCCAGCCGAGTGGTCGCGTCGCTTTCGGTCGCAGGCGCTGTTGCGCGGCTCGACGACGTGCGGCGCGAAACGTATTTACGGCGTGTGTGCGCCGCGGCGGATGAGATCAGCCAGCGGCTCAGCCTCCGCAGCTTCGCCTGACCAAGCCGCTCCGCCTTGCCCTGGCCCGCCTTGCCCTGGCCCGCCCTGCCCTAGCCCACTGTCGCGACTTGCCAAAGCGACTGCGAGGTGCAAGCCTACAGAAATGAAACTCTGTTTCATCGTGCAAAACAAGCGAGCGGAGACCCCATGAACGAGATCGAAACCGGCGTCCTGGATGCCGTCACGATGGACGAGCCGTGGGGCCTCATCGAGAGCTTTGCCACGTTTAAGCGCGAGCACCCTCGTGACGTGAACCGCGGCATGGATGAGGTCGTCGCCCGGCTCGCCGCGCACGGCGTCACAGCCACGGTTCACCAGCCATCGCTCTATCTCAGTTTGCCCGGCGCGGCGCGTGTCGAGGCGGGGGGGCGGACGATCCGCGCCAAACCTCCCGCTTACGCAACGGACGCCAGAGGCGGAGTGTCGGGCAAGCTCGTCTATCTTGGTGCCAACGCCGCCGACGACATCGACGATATCTTCGACCTCAAGATCGACGGAGCGGCTGGTCAGGCCCACAAGGCCAAAGGCGCGATCGTTCTCTCCGAGGGGTTCGCCAGCCCCGTCATGGTTCAACAGTTTCAGGCGCTTGGCGCGATTGGTGTTATCGCGATCAACCCAGGCGTCGACATCCATTGGGGCATCTGTACGACGATCTGGGGTGTTCCTGATCTCGACGACCTGCCCCGCAAACCCGCCATCCCGGCCGTGGCCGTCAACAAGCCCGATGGCGATAGCCTGATTGAGATCGCCAAGGCGGGCGGCGCGGTCACGGTCTTTACCGAGATGGAGGAAGGCTGGTTCGACAGCAAGCTGCCAGAGGTGTTTATCGAAGGGTCGGAGGAGCCTGAGAAATACGTCCTGCTCCACGGCCACCTCGACAGTTGGGATGTCGGGGTGGGGGACAACGCGGTCGGCGACGCATGCATGCTCGAGATCGCCCGCGTCCTTTGGGAAAACCGCGCCAGCCTCAAGCGCTCTGTCCGGATTTGCTGGTGGCCTGGCCACTCCACAGGGCGCTATGCCGGCTCGACTTGGTTTGCCGACACGTTCGCGCTCGATCTCGATGAGAACTGCGTCGCTCAGGTGAATTGCGACAGTCCGGGCTGCCGCTGGGCGACCGAGTTCATCAATCTCAGTCGAATGTCTGAGACGGACGACTTGATTTCCAAAGCCATTGAGGCGGTCGCGGGAAAAACGGCCCGGGGCGAGCGTCCGCACCGCGCCGGGGATTACTCTTTCAACAACATCGGGATTTCGAGCTACTTCATGCTCTCCTCCACGATGCCGGACACCTTGCGCGAGGAAAAGGGCTACTACACGGTTGGCGGCTGCGGCGCGAACATCGCCTGGCACACTGAGAACGACACATTGGAGATCGCCGACAAGGAGATCCTCCACCGCGATATCAGGGTCTACTTGCTTGCCATCCTGCGCACCGCGAACGCCGAGATCTTGCCCTTCGATTGGCGGGCGACGGCGCGCGAATTTCTCGGCACGATCGCGCGTTATCAGGAGGCTGCGGGAGATCTCTTCGACCTCTCACCCGCCAAAGCCGCGACGGAGGACCTGCTTGGAGCCTTGCAGGAGTTCTATTCCGGTGTCGCGTCCGGCGACATCGAGCCAGCGAAGGCAAACACGATCATCCAGGATCTCGCGCGGATCCTCGTCCCGATCAATTTCTGTCGCGAGCCGCGCTTTCGGCACGACCCCGCGGTCACGGTGCCGCCTTTGCCGACCATCGCAACGGCAACCGAGCTTGCTCAGCACACAGAGACACTCGGATTTGCACAGAACCAGCTTCTGCGCGGGCAAAACCGTCTGGTCGCAGCGCTTCGGCACGCCAAGCGGCACATCGCGCTCGTCAGCAGCTAATGCGGGCCGCTTGGTACGAGCGGACGGGCTTGGCGGCGGAGGTGTTGCAGGTCGGCGAAATGCCAAAACCGGAGCCAGGACCGGGCGACGTCCTTGTTCGCGTCAAGGCATCGGGTATCAACCCGGCCGACGTCAAGCGTCGCGCTGGCTGGGGCGGGATGGCGATGGACCATCAACGGGTCATCCCGCACTGCGATGGCGCAGGCGCCATCGAGGCGGTTGGCAAGGGCGTGCCCCCGGAGCGGATCGGCAGCCGCGTCTGGCTGTGGAACGCGCAGGGCGGTTATGGAGCGGTGGGCCGCGCCGACGGCACCGCGGCGGAGTGGATCGCCCTACCCGCAGAGCAAGCCGTGCCCCTGCCGGCGGCGCTCTCCTTCGACGCGGGCGCGTGCCTTGGCGTGCCTGCGATGACAGCGCATCGCACCGTATTCGCCGATGGCCCGGTCACCGGTCAGACGATCTTGGTGCAGGGCGGGGCGGGGGCGGTCGGCCACTTCGCCGTGCAGATGGCCCGGCTCGGCGGCGCGCGCGTCCTTGCCACGGTCGGCTCCGCCGAGGGCGCGGCCCATGCCGAGGCCGCAGGGGCCGAGCCGATCCTGCGCCGTCAGACGGACGTTGCCGCTGCCGTGATGGCGGCCACCGGGGGCTGCGGGGTCGACCGGATTGTCGAGGTCGACTTCGCCGCGAACGCTGCGGTCGATGCGCCTGTGCTTGTTCCGAACGGGACCATCGCGTCCTTTTCGAGCACGTCCAATCCGGCGCCGGTCCTTCCCTACTACAGTTTCGCCGCCAAGGGCCTCAACCTGCGTTTTATTCAGGGTTTTGCCTTACCCCCGGCAGCGCGCGGTGCGGCGCATGCCTTCATCGCGATGCACGCCACGGCGCTCAATGTCGCGATCCGCGGTCTTCATGACCTCTTCGATATCGCCAAGGCCCATGAGAGCGTCGAAAAGGGCGGGATCGGCAACGTCGTGCTGCGCCTGTAGCGACCCATTCGGGTTCCGTATCGGTGAATGAAGCGCTGCAAATGGTAAGCCTCAGCGCGACGAACCTTCTCCGCGCGGGAGCGAGAGGAGACCCGCCGCCACGATGATGATGAGGCCGGCCAGTGACAGCGCGTCGGGCAGTTCGGAAAAGAAGAGCGCGCCCCAGATCAGGCTAAAGACGAGGTAGCTATAGTCGAACGCCGCGACCGTCGCAGGAGGACCGTTCTGATAGGCGATGGCGGCGCCGACACTGCCGACGAGGATCACAGCCGCAAGCGCAGCGACAATCCCCACGAGCACCGGATCGAGACGCTGCCAGGGGCCAAATAGGAAGGAGCCCTCGCGGCCCGCAAAAAGGCCTAGTCCGAGCCCGGCCACGATGAATGCGATGTTGAGCGCCAGGGCAAGCGCGAAGGGATCATCGTCCCGACACTTCCGCGCGGTAAGCACGATTGCGCAGGCATAGAGGACGGCCGCGAGCACAGGCAGCAATGTTGCAAGGTCAAACCCCGAAGCATCTGGCCGCAGGACAAGAACCACACCGCCAAAGCCAAGCACGACGGCCAACAAAACGCGCGCCGCAGGCCGACGCCGTGCGAACAGGGCAGCAAGGAGCGTGATGAGAATCGGCGAGGTGTAGTAGGCCGCCGCCGCCAGCGAGAGCGGCATCAGCGGCAACGCGGAGTAGTAACTCAGCCACATCGCAACCAGGAGCCCACAGCGGAGAAAAACCCAAGGAAGAGACGCATAGGAAATCGGCCCATTCCGCCGCGCCAGCCACCACAGGACCGGCAGGACGAACGCAGATCGGAGAATATACATCTGCCAAAGTGGCAGATCGAGGCCCGTGGCCTTGATGATCGCATCGCCGAGCGACAGCGCAAGCACGGCAGTAACGACGGCGCCGACCCCGAGGCCAGTACGATAGATGGGTGTGCTGTCCGCCATTTCCCCGCGGCCTTCGTGTCTGAGCGCCGGGCTTGGTCGCAAATGAGGAGGATCGCAGCTGGCTCGGCGAGCACAAGACCTGTGGACATGGTGTACGCCCAGGTGTCGCGACTTTCGCCACATCGAAGCGCCCGGGCCTTGCCGCGCAGCAAGGCGTCCTTCCCGGCAAGCGCGACAGGCGAGACCTATGATGGAACATCAAGGCTTGGTCGCGGCAGCCCCAAAGAGGCCCTGGTCCTGGCCGTTGAACACACTCAGCGGATCGAGGCGAGCGACCATTCGGCGAAGTCCTTCAGAACCTGCGCCATCGCTGCGTCGAGGGCCAAAACGATGTCCGCGGCCTGGAGGCTCGCGGCCGGCCGCCGCGCGGAGAAGACGCGCGTGGCCACAACACGCACGCCGTTCTCGCGGACGATCCGAGCGATCAGGCGTACGGCGACCTCCGCCCCCTCGCCCTCGGGCCCCAGCTCGGCCTGGAAGTCGACAAGCTCGCTCACGATCGCAAAATCACCCCCCGGGCCAAGCGGGCGGCGCCCGACATATTGGAACGTGCCGGTCGCGTCGAGCGTGCGGACCATCAGCGTCTGGAGCGCGAGCGGCGTCGCCTCTGACCATTGTACACCGGGCAAGTAAGCGGCTTCGAGCCGGTTGGGGCGTATCATGATGCGCTCAGTCTCCAGCGCCCCACTTGTCGTCGGCTGCTCGACGATAACGTCGCGTGCGCGGACCGGGCCAGAATGCGCTGGCAACGCATCGGGGATCTGTAGCTCGTAGACGGCCCGTGGCTCGGTCGCGTCGTTGAGCGCACCGAGCGCCGCACAGCCCGAGAGCGTCGCAGCCGCAAGAAACGCGGCGAGCGCTCGGCAGATCAGACGGCGGGTCATCCGATGGATCGAGTGGAGCAGCATCGCCAGCACCCTTAGCGGCGGAACTCGGGAACGTCCCGGTTGAGCAAAAACTGCGCGGGATTGCGCGAGATGCGCTGTGTCAGCCGGTCGAGATTGGCGATCAACGTGCGCGTTTCCTGAGCGAGCCGTGTATATAGCGGAAGACCCTCCGACGTGAACGCATCGACATCCGAGCCCGCATCGGCAACGAGCGCCGCAAACTCGGCGAATGCGCCTGACGCGGCGCCAGCGGCAGCGCGGACATCGTCTGAGATCGCCGGCAGGTCCTCGGAGACGGTGTCGACCGCCGCATTAAGGCGCGCGACCGTCTCCCGCAGGCCGTCGATCAGGCCGGTAATCTCCTCGTTGACGACGCGATCCGCGCCGGCAAAAGCGCCCTCAGCGGCGCTGAGCGTGCGCTCGCCCACGTCGAGGGCTCGGTCTATGGCGGCAAGCGTGGTGTTGGCGCGGGCAAAGGTGTCCGTGACTTCGGTGAGCGTCGTCTCGGCCTCTTGGACGAGGCTCGGCAGGCCGGTCGTCGCATTCGAGAGATCTTCGCCCGTGCGCGCGATTACCGTTTGGGCATCGGCAACAGCCCTGCGAACATCGGCCATGATCGCAGGCAGGTCAGTCTCGGCCGCGGCTTCGATGGCAAGGATCGCGTCCGTCGCCGACGCCAGCGCTTCGCGCGCCTCGGTCAGAAGCGGAGCACCATCTTCGGTGACGGTTCGGTCGAGGCCCAAGGCCGCCTGTTCGACGGCAAGCGCGGCCGCGTCGAGCGATGCGATCAGCCCATCGACATGCGCCAGCGTCATTTCGGCGTCTTCGAGGCGCGCCGTCGCCGTGGCGCCAGTCACGGAGAATGTTTCGATCAGCGTGCGCGCATCGGTGCTGAGCGTCGAAAGCTCTGCGCGGATCGTGCCCAGCGTCGCTTCGACATCGGCGGTGGCGCGGGCCAGATCATTGGCGATGTAGCGCTCTGCCTCGATCACCGTCCCTTCGAGCGCGGCGAGCGTGTCGGTGCCGGCCGCGACGATCCCGGTTGCCTGCGCGGCCAGGGCATCGATCGATCCCAAGGTCTCATCTGCGGTCTCCAGAACCACGCCGAATTCAGAGACGAGCCCTTCGAGCGTCGTGTTGAAGCGGTTGATCTGATCGGCAAAGTCGTCGACCGTCTCTGCCACGCCCGATAGGGCATCGAGGGCTCTGGCAAAATCCTCTGACGCGCCTTCTGCGTTTTCAAGTATCCGGTCCACCCGCCCTGCATTCTCTCCGCGAAAGAGCTCGCCGACATCCTGAACAACGCGAAGGGTCTCGCTCACAAGGGCCGGCGCATCCTCGCTCAGCGACTGGATCATGGAACGGCCCGAGGACAGCACGGGCACGGCGCCATCCGCAGGGAGCCCCAAAAGCTGCGCACTTGGCGTGCCCGGCCCGATGCTGACAAAGGAAACGCCGGTCACGCCCTGGGCCTCAATCGTGGCGATGCTATCGGTGCGCACCGGCGTTTCGGCGACAACTTCGACCCGGACGGTGATCGTGCCGTCGCGCTCGGGCGAGAAACGGACATCGACGACCTGCCCCACTGGCAGCCCGCTGAAGCGGACGTCGGAGGCGGTGCTGAGCCCTGCAACCGACGTGAAGCGGATGTCGTAATAGGCAAACTGTCGGTCGAGCTCGACGCGTGCGAACCACAAAAAGAGACCGACGATGCCGATTAGGCCCGCAAGCGTGAAGAGGCCGATCAGAGTGTAGTTGGCTTTCGTTTCCACCTAGGCCTCGCCTGCGCTTGGCGTCTCGGTGGATGTCGCGCGGGGCCCTGCCGCCTGGAGCGCGGCCCGGGCGCGCGGGCCGTGAAAGTAGGCGCGGATCCAAGTGTGATCGACGGCAAGCATGTCTTGCATGGTGCCGGTGACGAGCACTTTGCGCTCGGCCAAAACGGCGATCCGGCCGCACACTGCGTGAAGCGTGTCGAGATCGTGCGTGACAAGAAACACCGTCAGACCGAGCGAGTGGCTAAGGTCGCGGATCAGCCGGTCAAACTCCGCCGCGCCAATCGGGTCGAGCCCCGCGGTCGGCTCGTCGAGGAAGACGATCTCTGGATCGAGCGCTAGAGCACGGGCGAGGCCTGCGCGCTTGCGCATGCCCCCCGAGAGTTCGGACGGGTACTTGCCGCCAGCAAGATCCGGCAAACCCACCATCGCGATTTTGAGGTCCGCCAGCTCTCGCGCGATTCCCGCGTCGAGCCCTGGCACGCTCTTCATCGGCACCTCGACGTTTTCGCGGACCGTAAGCGCGGAAAACAGCGCCCCGTCTTGAAACATCACACCCCAGCGCGCCTCGATCCGTGCGCGGTCTTCAAGGCTCGCCTGCCAGAGATCGGTTCCCAAAACGCGGATTGCGCCCTGCGCCGGGCGCTGAAGCCCCGCAATCGTACGCAGAAGGACCGACTTTCCCGTACCCGATCCGCCGACGATGCCAAGGATCTCGCCACGATAGACGTCGAGGTTCAGGCCCTCATGGACGACATGTGTCCCGAATTGCGTGCGCAGTTCGCGCACCTCGATGACCACTTCGGCCTCTGACGCTGCATCTCGCATTGTCACATCCCGATCTCGGCAAAGAAGACCGAAAAGAGCGCATCGGCAACGATGACGGCAAAGATCGCGGCGACCACAGCCTTTGAGGTTTGCCGCCCGAGCGACTCTGCATTGCTGCCGACCTGCATGCCAGCGTGACAGCCAACAAACCCGATGATCAGCGCAAAGACCGGCGCCTTGATCATGCCGACTGTCACATGGCTTAGATCGGTGCCCTCAATCAGCCGTGTCTGAAACATCGCGGGCGATATCCCGAGCTCAACCCAAGCCATGAGCGCGCCGCCGATGAGCCCAGAGACATTGGCGATCAGACCGAGGATCGGCAGCATCAAAAGGAGCGCCAGGATGCGGGGCACGAAAAGGACAGTGGCCGGATCGAGCCCGAGGGTCCGCATCGCGTCAATCTCTTCGCGCATCTTCATAGAGCCGATGGCGGCGGTAAAGGCAGAGGCGGTGCGCCCGGCCACGATGATCGCGGTGAGCAGGATCCCAAGTTCGCGCAGGATCGACACCGCGATAAGGTCGACTACGAAGACCTCCGCCCCGAATTGGCGGAGCTGCGAGGCCCCTTGGAACGCGAGCACCACACCGATCAGGAACGCCATCAGGGCAACGATGGGAACCGCCTTTAGCCCAACTTCTTGGCAATGGTGGACGAGGGCCGTCAGCCGAAACTCGCCCGGCCGGACCAGCG
The DNA here is from genome assembly GCA_038745585.1 of Pseudomonadota bacterium. GTDB lineage: Bacteria > Pseudomonadota > Alphaproteobacteria > Rhodobacterales > Rhodobacteraceae > HLUCCA09. Next base: position 23,150 of record JBCDLH010000001.1, on the reverse strand, counting down.
CGCGCAGGATGCGGGAGAGAAAGAGCCCCAGATACGCCGCGAGCCCTGCCGCCGTCTGCCCCAGTGCGGCGACAGCGCGCCCAAGCTCCGCGATGGGGCCAAGGAGGCGCGCGCGGCCGTCGTGCACGGTGGCGGGAAGATGACGGGCGCGGGCAACTGTCTGCAGGATAGAGCGGGCGGCGGGGCTCGCGTTTCGGATCTGAAACTGACCGCCCGCAGCCTCAATCTGCGCGCGCTGGCGGGACAGCAGCCAGGCCCCCGCGGTGTCCAAGCGGTGCGTGTCGCGCAGATCGACGGTATAGGGCTTGTCCATGGGCAGCGTGGCAAAACGCGCGGCGGCGTCGGTCACGCTTCGGATGGTCAGCGCACCAAAGACAGCGATCCGCGTCTCTGCCCGCCCCGTCTCCACCTCAATGCGCGGCGCTGGTTCGAGCTCCATGCCCCCAACCTCCTGTTTCACCGAGAGAGACATTTAGGGGCAGATGTGCAGCGCTGTAAGCGGCGAGGCCATGTTCGTGGGTCGCCACGTGCGGCCTCGGCAAGACTGAGCCAACGCGCCGGCCCATTGCCCGCCCATCTTTTTGCGATTGGTGATGGGCTGGCAGACCGTCACCTAAGCCTCGATGCCGGTGCGAAGACCCGGCCTCTGCATGCGTGACGCGGCGCGGCCCAGGATCGCCCTCGTAGAGCGACGCCGATGGCACGCAGGTTCGCGCGCCACCCTGTCTGTGCACAGCGGCGTCGGCGCTCGCATGGAACGGCCTCGTTCGTCGAAGGGTTTAGTTACCTACGCCCTCACGCGCGGGTCGACCTCGCAACCGGTTGGGATGCTATCGCCCAGCGTCAGCTCGCCGCCGGCGCAGGCCCATCGCGCATCGAAGGAGGGATGCCACTCTGCTCAAGGAGGCGCCGCGCGGGAGGTTGGATTTGGAGAAGAAACGCGTGGGAAGCGCGCTGGAGGATTGATTCCCCGCGGCGCCGGTCTGCCTCCGTCGCTTTCGATCCGAGGAATTGGGGCATTGCTCGAACCCTGAACTTGCGCCCCTCCCGATCAGCAAGTGCCTGCTTTCCGATCTCTCGTACGTCTGAAGACTGCGTGGAGCGATGGTTTTCTGGGCAAATGCCGACAGCACTAGAGTTCTGGGAGCGCCAGACCAAACAAAGGCTTCTCTGTCGCGAGAATTCCGCTACTCATTTTGCTCGGTGGCAACGTTGCCGCGGCTCGCGGGAGCGGGCCAACCTCAGCGCAAGGCCGCGCTAGCAGAGTTCAGCCCAACCAGTCGGGCTATCATCCATGGATGAGGATTTTGCGCGTGGCCAACGAACGCCAGGGTTTTACCCGCGAACAACAAGATTATCTCGCAAGAGTGTTGATGCAGGCCAACCTGCACCGCGTTTTCGCTCCCCGTTCCGACACCGCCGCAGCCGACGCAGCCGCTGTCACCGAGATGCATTATGGCGTACCGGTAGAGGATCTCTGCAAAGAGGAACTGGCGAAGTACAAAACCCATCCCCTCGACATTTGGCGTCAGTTGGAGGATTGGACCGACGCCAACCAAATGGCGGAAGGGCTCGATCAGTTCCTGCTCCGGCACCTGGGCTTTTTCAACGTGGAGCCCAACAGCAAGGGCTATATGATGCGGCTGCGCGCTCCGGGTTGTCAGCTTACGGCCGCGCAGTTTCGCGTCTTGGCACAGTGCGCCGAGACCTATGCCGGCGGCTATGTCCACGTGACGACGCGCGGCTCGCTGCAATTGCGCGAGATCCAGCCGCGCTCGGTCATCCCGATGATCGAGACGATGGAAACTGCCAACCTGACGGCCCAGGGGACGGGCGCGGATTCGGCGCGGAACCTGACGCTCACGCCCAGCGCGGGCTTTGATGTCGACGAGTTGGTCGACATGACGCCCCAGGCCAAGCGCCTGTCGACCCGTATCCTGCGGACCCGGGAGCTTCAGGGGATTCCGCGCAAATTCAACATCTCATTCGACAATGGCGGGCGGCTCTCTTGCCTCTCGGACACCAACGACATCGGCTTTCTCGCTGTTGCGGTCGAGGAGAACGACCAAGGTGTTGCGCCCGGCATCTGGTGCCGGATCGCGCTCGGCGGCATCACCGGGCACAAGGACTTTGCCCGCGACACCGGCCTAATGTGCCGCCCCGAGGAGACGGTCGACGTCTCCGAGGCCATGCTGCGGGTATTTGTCGAGCATGGCGACCGGACGAACCGTAAGAAAGCGCGCCTCAAGTATTTGCTGGAGGCGCGGGGCGTGGAGTGGTTCCTCGACCGCAGCCAGGAAAAGCTCGACGCCATGGCGTCGGCCATTACGCTGACCCGGCTCGACCTGTGCCACACCAAGCCCCGCGCGCCAATCGACCGGCAGGGGCATATTGGCGTCCATCCGCAAAAACAGTTTGGGCTCAACTATATCGGCATCGCGCTGGAGCTGGGGCGCATGTCGCCCGATCAGATGCGGGTGCTGGGAGATGTGGCCGAGCGCTTTGGCGAGGGCGAGATCCGTCTGACCGTTTGGCAAAACCCGATCATCCCCTTCATCCCCGACACGCAGGTCAAAGCCGCTTGCGCGGAGATCGAGGCCGCGGGCATGAAGGTCAGCGCGACGGCGTTTGCGGCTGGCGTTGTTGCTTGCACGGGGCGCTGGGGCTGCAAATTCGCCGCGGCCTACACCAAGCAGGACGCGAGCAGCCTTGTGCGCCACCTTGAGCAGAAGTTCACGCTCGATCGGCCGATCAACATCCACCTGACGGGCTGCGCCAATTCCTGCGCCCAGCATTACATCGGCGATATCGGCCTTGTGGGCGCGGCCGCGCCTGGCGGGGGCGAGGGCTATAATATCGTGCTGGGCGGCGGCTCCGACCAGGATCAGGGGCTTGCGCGCCCGCTTTGCGGGCCAGTCGCCGCTGCCGACATCAACAGCATCATCGAACACGTGGTCGGTGCCTACCTTGCGCGCCGCGCGCCCGAGCAAACGTTTTTGTCTTTCGTCCGCGCCCTTGGGGATGACGAGCTTCCGGGCCTCCTGCCCCAAGCGATGACGAAAGCGGCCTAAGAGGAACCAAAAATGAATGCCCAGACCCCGCTGATTGTGCAAACGATCGAGACCGCGATGTCTGCGGCGACCCCGCAGGTGGAGCTTGTGCCCGAGGATGCGCCCTTTGATCCCGCGCAGCGCCAATGGTTGAACGGGTTGCTCACGGGCCTATCGGCAATTGCGGCGTCGGCCGCAGCCGATGCCAGCGCGTCGGCGCAGGAGCTGACGCCGCTTCGGGTCCTTTACGGCTCGCAATCGGGCAATTGCGAGGCCTTGTCGAAAGCGCTGCGCAAGGCGGCGGGCGGCTATGGCTTTGAGGCGGAGGTGTCCGTCCTTGACGACGTGACGCCCGCTGATCTCGCCCAGATGGCGCACGCGGTGCTTTTGGTCTCGACGTTCGGCGAAGGCGAGCCTCCCGACAATGCGGCCAAGTTCTATACCGCGCTGATGGCCGAAGACTGCCCGCCTCTGCCGGCGACGCTCAACTTCTCGGTCTGCGGGCTCGGTGACACGAGCTATGCCGACTTCAACAAATGCGCGAGCGACATCGACGCGCGCCTGGCCGCGCTGGGCGCGACACGTGCGGCGGATCTCGTCAAATGCGACGTGGATTTCGAGGATGACTTTGCCGCCTGGAAAGAGGCCGTCTTTGCCTCCGAGCCGTTTGCAAGCGCCAGTGCTGGCGCGGCTCTCGCGCCCATAATCGAGGTCGAACCCGCGCCGATTTTCGACAAGAACCGCCCGTTTCTGGCGTCGCTGCTCGCCAGCGAGCGGCTGAGCGGCACAGATAGTGCCAAATGCGTAAACCATATCGAGATCTCGCTGGCTGGGGGTGGCGCGGATCTCGACTATGCCGCCGGCGACGCGCTCGGCGTTTGGCCAGTGAATTGTCCGGGCGAGGTCCGCGCCATGCTGAACGCCGCGGGCCTTACCGGAAAAGAGACCGTGACGCTCAAATCGGGGCCCGCACAGCTTCGCGCCGCGCTGACAACCCGGCTGGATCTCGCGACCGTTACGCCGAAGACGCTCGACGTGTTGGGGCTCGACGCGGCGCCGGACGGCGCGCAGGTGCTCGACCTCATCTTAGCGCGGGACGGCGTGGCCGCGCAGCAACTCGCCGACGCCCTCCGCCCGCTGCAGCCGCGGCTCTATTCGATCTCGTCGAGCCCAAAAGCTCATCCCGGCGAGGTCCATCTCACCGTGGGCGAGGTCCGTTACGACCTTAATGGACGCACCTGCACCGGTGTCGCGTCAACCTATCTTGGTGAGCGGCTAGCCGAGGGCGCAATGGTGGGCGTCTATGTACAGAAGTCGGCGCATTTCCACCCGCCCCAAGATCCCGCACAACCGCTTCTCATGATCGGCCCGGGCACGGGCATCGCGCCGTTTCGGGCTTTCCTCGAAGAGCGCGAGGCCCAAGGCGCCCAGGGCAAGAACTGGCTCTTCTTTGGCGACCAGCACGAGGCCTGCGATTACCTCTATCGCGAGAGCCTGGAGGCCTGGCGCGACAGCGGCCTTCTGACCGAGCTTTCGCTCGCATGGTCCCGCGACGGCGCCGAGAAAGTCTACGTGCAAGATCTCCTAGAGGCGCGCGGTGACGACGTGTTTGCGTGGCTCGAAGAGGGCGCTGCGATCTACATCTGCGGAGACGCCTCTCGGATGGCGGTCGACGTCGAAAGAGCCCTGCTGCGACTCATCGCAAAGGGCATAGGGGCCGATGAAGCGGCAGCGAGGCGTTACCTCGATGCCCTTTCAGCGGATCACCGCTACCAGCGGGATGTTTACTAGTCCGAGCGGATTGCACAGACGTCGCATCAGCGCTGTCGCCGCCGATCAAAGCGCCCAATGGGTGATCTCTCGCGGCGAACGCGACAAGCCTCAGACACGCGCCCCGTCGGCGCGCAGCGGCAACGCGCTGACCAGCAACAGTACGTGACGCCGGAAATTGGCCTTTAACGCCAACCTGCGCGGCACGTCCTAAGCGTTTCTGTTCGACATCGGGCCCGGCGCGTGCCGATGTACCCTCTCCCCCCCGGTTTACGTCGCCTCCCAAAAGGCGATTGTGCCTAGTGCATTTCGTTATGACATTGCATCATCGCACGGTCACGACACGCCCGCGAACGGGGAAAGCGTCTTTATGCCCGCGCGTTTGATCCTCTTTATTGGCCTCGCGCTAACGGCGATGGGACAGACGGTGCTCTTTGCCGTCCTGGGGCCCGTGGTGCGGGACATTGGGCTGAGCGAGATCTCAGCGGGCGCGATCATCTCGGCCTCCGCACTGGTGGTCGTAATGGTCTCGCCCGCCTGGGGCAGGGCGACCGACCGCGTGGGGCGAAAGCCGGTGTTCGTTTTCGCGTTGGCAGGCTTTGTCGTTATGTCGGCCGCCTTTGGCCTTGTGCTTCAAGCCGGGATGGCGGGGCTGATCGCCGGACCTGCCGCCTTCATCGCATTGGTCATGGCGCGTGTCGTCTACGCGCTCGCCATCGCAGGCGGGCAGCCATCGGCGGCAGGCTATATCGCCGATACGTCGAGCGAAGCGGAACGCGCCGGTGCGATGGCGACCATCGGCGGCGCCTTTGCCATCGGCGCGATTTGCGGGCCGGCTCTGGCCTTTGCGCTCGCACCGCTCGGCGTGCTCGCACCGATCTACGGCGCGGCCGGCCTGGGCCTCATCTGGGCGCTGGTGGCGGTAATCGCCTTGCCGGAGCCGCAGCGCCCGGCAGCGCCTGACACGCAGTCGCCGACCCTTCGACCGAGTGATCCGCGTCTTGTGCGCCTTCTCATCGGCATCGTCTGCGTCTTTACCGCTATCGCGATGCTGCAACAGACGATGGCGTTTTACGTACAAGACCTTGGGGGCCTCGACGCAGCGGGAACCGCACGGCGGACGGGCCTCCTCATCGGAACTCTGGCGATGGCCAATTTGGGCGCCTTCGTCGCGGTTGCGCGTGTAAAGCCGCCGCCAGACCGCCTGATTGTGCTCGGCGGGATACTCGCAGCCGTCGGCGCGGCGGTGCTCTTCCTCTCGACCGCGCTGCCGCTGCTGCTCTGTGCGAACCTGCTGATGGGCGCGGGCTTTGGTGCGTTCCTCCCCGGCGCGCAGGCTAAGGCGTCCCTCAGCGTCTCAAAGACAGATCAGGGCGCGGCGGCCGGGCTCGTCGCCGCGGCGATGGCGGCGGGCTACGTCATCGGCCCGATCTTGGGCACCGGGCTTTACATGTATGCCACGAGCGCAACGTTCCTCCTCGCCACGGTTGTTACTGTCACTGGCTTGGCGTTTGCGCGGGTATCGGGCAAAGCCGCGCCGGCGCAAACCGCTTAGCGCCGCCGTGATCGGTCCAAAGGAGAGCGCCGTCCGCTAGAACCACCGGGGCTCTGCCGCCGCTCTGGCGGAGACATCGCCTTTCATGACGCGGTGCGCCAGTTGGCCGGTGGGCAACAGGGCTTTGTCGCGCCCGTCGCCGCCGTCACGGATTGGAACGGAACGCTCGCACCGCTCCGCCGCCAGACCCGGCGGTCGCTCAGGCTATCGCGATCATGATATGCGTGCCAGTCGAGCTCTGGCGCCGCGGCAACGAGGCCAGTCGGGTTTAGATCGCGGTCCTCGCCGTAATAGGCCTTTCGGATTGCGTCCGGATCAAACGTGGCAGCGACGCCGGGCAACGCCAAAAGATCGCGGGCATAGGCCCAGAGGTTTGGGAAGTCGACGAGCCGCCGACGGGCGCACTTAAAGTGGCCGTGATAGACAAGGTCGAACCGGATGAGCGTTGGCCAGAGCCGGAGATCGGTCTCCGTGAGGGCACGCCCGTGCAAGAACCGGGTTTCGGACAAGCGGTTCTCCAGCATGTCCAACGTGTCAAAGACCTCGTCCACCGCGACGTCGTATACGTCTTGCCGCCGCGCCTTGCCCGAGCGGTAGACGGCGTTGGAGAGGCCCGACTGGATCCTGTCGGAAAGCGCCGCAATCTCGCTGTGCAAGTGGTGCGGGGCGAGCGTCCAGTCCGCCCCTGCAGAGCCTTTGACCTCGACCGCATCCAAAGCGCGGAGGATGCGAGCGGAGTCGTTCGACACGATCCGCTGGGCTGCCGCGTCCCAAAGGACGGGGACGGTGCTGCGCGCAGTGAGGCGAGGCTCCGCGAGGGTGTAGAGTTCATGCAGGTGTTCGATCCGATTGTTCGTGCCCGGAACGCGCCAGGGCCGATCCGCCGTTCCCATGCGATAGCCTTGCGTCCGCGGCCCGGTCGCCACGTGCAACGGCAGCGCCGCCTCCAGGTCTTTCAAGGTTCGCGCCAGAATGGTCCTGTGCGACCAAGGGCAAGAGCGCGAGGCGATCAGATGAAACCGGCCGGGCTCTGCCCCGATATCGCGGATCAACTCGGCCGGAATGCACGCCGAAAATGGCGAGGCGGGCCGGACATAGGCGCCGTCATGCAGCGTGCGATCCTCCTTGCTCCATCTCCCATCAAGCAACATGCCCATGTTTCTATCCTCGGCGGCTGCAATCTTCATCAGCCTAGAGATCGGCCCCAACCCGCGTTTTCTATCAAGCGCCACTTTGCGTCTATTTGGGCGAGCATGCGTGACCTTCGGCTCATGGCCTTGCCTGCTCTGGCAGCGATTTGTCTTACGGGCGCGACACGACCGGCCGCTTGCATGCGGCAGGCCGCGCATTCCCCGGTCGCGCGGCACATTGCCGAAGCTGAGGCGAAGCTCGGCGCGCCGCTTATCGAAAAACAAAGCGCAAACCGCGCGGTCCGACCTCGTATCGCCCTGGCTCGTGCCGCAAGTCCAGTCTCAGCCCGCGCGCCAGTGCGCATCGCAGCCGGGCGAGGGCGCGTCCATTTGGCATCAGCGAGGGCTCTTTGCTCCTGGCTCATGATCAGGGAGAGCTAAGCGCCAGATCGGCGGGCCTGGTGGCACGGGGCCAAGGCCCTCGCGCAAGCCCTTCTAGCCAACTCCCGCTAAGCCTTCGTCAAAGCATAGCTTCGGCCGTCTGAGCACGCCCAAAGCCAAGCACCGCCGCACCATGCACGGCCTGCGCATGTCCGTGCAGATCAGGCGCTTTCGTAAACTCATTGGTTCCCTGCAGACACCAATCCTGCAATTGCTGCGGCACACCGAGCAGGTTAAGCTTACCGTTATGGTCAGGTTGATGGGCCGAACATCAGGGCGTTTCGTTTCAGCGATCTGCACGCTGTCGCTGGTCCTCCTGACGTTTGCACATCGCCCACTTCAAGAGACAGACCTCGATCCCGACATCGCGGCCTATCTCGCTTGGGGCGGATCGCTCTCAGATATCTGTCGTACGCCAAGCGAGGCTGGACAGGTTGCGGAATGCCCGGCCTGTATCGTCGCCAAAACGATCGCCGAGGTGCCGAAGACATCCGAAATCGGCCACAGGCTAGGCACGTCGCTCCTCCGGCTGGACCCCCCCGCGTCGCCGCACATCCCGGTCCGAATTGCGCCCAAGCCGCCGGCCCGCGCACCGCCAGCCTTCGTCGTTTTGGCCGCCTGACGCTCCCGGGCGAGCGGCGCGCCTACACAGGTGCGCTCGGTTCCAGAGCGTGGCGCAAGACTTTGCAAGTTCTTCGTTCCGCGCGCCGGAGGGTGGTTCGCTCTGCGACCCGATCCTGAAGCGGCTGGACGAAGGCACATCTTCGATCAACCAAACGTCCAACGTGAGCCACGCCTAATCCCCGAGGTGCACATGATGGACGGATCATTCTCTCAGACCCAAGAGAGACACAGAAAGCCAAACCCATGAAGAAAGTTATGATGTTGACGGCCCTCTCCCTGCCACTCTCCTTTGGCTCGCAGGTTATGGCTCACGCCACTTTCGCGGAGAAAGAGGTCGTACAGGGCGAAACAGCCCGTCTTACCCTGCGCGTGCCCCACGGATGCGGCGATGAAGCCACGCTGCGGGTCCGCGTGCAGATCCCCGAGGGCCTGATCGCGGCACAGCCGATGGTCAAGGCGGGGTGGGAGCTCGAAACCGTGGTCGGCGCCTATGCCAATACATATGAGCTCTGGGGCAACACGGTCACGGAGGGCGTCCGCGAGATCATCTGGTCTGGCGAACTGCCCGACGCGTTTTACGACGAGTTCGTGTTCCGAGCGCGCGTCACCGACCAAGTGCCGGTTGGCGAGATGCTCTACATCCCCGCTGTGCAGGAATGCGCCAACGGGGCGGAGCGTTGGATCGAGATCCCGGCCGAAGGGCAATCGCGCGACGATCTCGAAGATCCAGCGCCGGGCGTGATGGTCGTGCCTGCAAGCGCTGGCTGATCGTCGCTCTCAAAGCGAGGTCGCGCGGCCCCGTCGCCGCGCGGCCGGTTCGCACATGCGATTTCCTTCCCTGCTCCTCCTTCTGACGTTGCTCGCACTTCCTGTGGAGGCGCTCGCGCACGCGCAGCTGCGCGGGTCAGACCCGGGTGAAGGCGCAGTGATCGCGACATCGCCAACGCACATCACTCTGACGTTTAACGAGCCGGTTTCGCCCCTCGTCCTGCGGCGCATCGCACCGGACGGAACGGCGCGAGACATGGACGGCTCGGCCGCGAACGAAGTCCTGACGATTCCCCTGCCGACGACCCTGGAGCGGGGCACGCACCTCCTTTCGTGGCGCGTGGTCTCAAGCGATGGGCATCCGGTTGGCGGCACTTTGACCTTCCATGTCGGCGTTGCCTCCTCTGTCTCGCCTACTGAAACGGCGTCGTCGAGCGGCGCCGCGCGCGCCACAGCATTCCTGCGTTTCGCGCTCACAGCATCACTCGTGATTGTCGTGGGCGCGGCGGTGTTTGCGGCGCTGGTGCAACGCGGGCCACTTGGGCCGACGATCACGCGCGCGGCTCAGGGCGCGGGCGTGCTCACACTTCCCTTCGGCGTGGCGCTGCTTGGCGCGCAGGGGCTCGATCTCCTTGCCCTGCCAGCCGCGGCCCTCCTTACCTTAGCTCCATGGCAAGCGGTGCTCGCCGCGCCGCTTCTGCTGACGGTCGGCTTCACGCTTTCCGCCGCGCTCGTGAGCCTCGTTGCGTTGAACACCCACCCTAGTTCAAGTCGTGCCGCCGTGCTCCTTGCCTGGGTCCTCGCCGCGGCGTCCTTTGCGGCGTCGGGCCATGCGGCCGCCGCAGAGCCGCGCTGGCTGACCCTGCCGGCTATGTGGATCCATGCCGCCGCGCTGATCTTTTGGATGGGTGCGTTGCTGCCGCTCCTCGCTGCGCTGCCCCAGAACGGCGCACCTCTCTTTGTGCGGCGGTTCTCGTCTCTCGCCGCGCCCCTCGTTGCGCTGCTCCTCGCGAGCGGCGCTGTACTGACTTGGGTGCAGACTGCGGGAGATCTCTCAGCCCTGCGCGAGACGTCCTACGGCGCGCTGTTCGCGGCAAAGCTCGCACTTGTTGTCGTTCTTTTGGCGCTTGCCGCGCGGAACAGGTTGGTTCTGACGCCAGCTCTGGCAGCGTCCGGCCAGACCGGGCGCCACAGGCTCGGCCGTGCCATCCGCGTCGAAGTTGTCGTCGGCCTGCTGGTTCTCGCCCTAGCTTCGGGCTTTCGCTTGACGTCGCCGCCCCGTGCAATGGCGCCCCCGTCTGCGCCACTTGCCCTCCACATCCACGGCGATCGCGCCATGGTCGATATCATGCTTAGCCCAGGCCGTGTCGGGCCCGTCGACCTTGTCCTGGGGTTTCAGACGGTCGACTTTGAAGCGCTCGTCCCCAAAGAGGTCGACTTGACCTTCGCGATGCCTGGCGCCGGGATCGAGCCGATCCGGATAGACGTGCGCCCCGACAGCACCGGCCTTTGGAGCGCCGGCCCGATCACGCTCCCCGTTGCAGGCGAGTGGCACCTGAGCTTGCGCCTGCTGATCTCAGACTTCGAGAGCCTGTCGTTCGAACAAACCTTCACGCTCGACCCTTAACGCGCGCGAAAGCTGGCACTGGCGCAAGGCCGTGCGTCTCGCGATCAACGATGCGGCAGCGCCAACTGTTCTAGCGTCAAGACACGTCGCCCGGGCCCTGTCTTGTCCCTTTGTCAGGCGTAGAGTTCGCCTGTTTCATCCGCCCGGCTAAGGCTCGGCGTCACTTGGTCCGGGCGCCTCAGCCGCACGTCGGCCGGCAACGCGTGTGTGTTGTGGTGCATGGACCAGCCAAAGGGAAGGCGACGATCCTCCTCCAACACAAATGCACGGCTGTGGTGATCGCCCGACACGATGGAGCCTTCTGACGGGCGGCTTTGGGTGCGGAAAGATGCCCGAGGCGCGCACCGCTTCGTAAAGCTTGGCGCCCATCCTCAGGACCCTGGATTACAGACAGGGCGCTGATGGCGACAGCAGAGACGGGGTGTTTCGCGCCGTGCGCGCGACGTGCAGCGCGAGTTCTGTGTCTACCAACCGCATGTCGGGTGCCGCGGGCGATGCCAAGAGCCTTTCGCAGCATGCGGGCGGCGTGCCGATGCAACACCCAACGCACGCCTTAGCCGACGAACCCGCCAACGAGCGATCCTGCAGCGAAAGTGGCGCCCATTGCGATGGCCCCCCAGAGGGCCGTCCGGGCCATGGCCGGCGCCACCGGAGCGCCCCCCGTCTTAGCCCCGAGCGCGCCCAAAGCCAGCAGCGCCGTAAGCGTTGCTATGAGAACACAAGCCACGATGAAACCTTGAGGCGCGAAGAGCGCGGCGGCCAAGGGCAGAAGAGCGGCACAGGCAAAAGCCGATCCGGATGCGAGCGCGGCCCGTTTGGGGCTTGCGGAATGCAGCTGCAAAAGGCCCACCTCGTCGCGCAGATGCGCCTCTAGAACGTCGCTTTGCGTCAATTCACGCGCGACCTGATCGGCCGTCGAAGGGCGTAATCCGCGTGCGCGCCAGATCGCAGCCATTTCAGCAAGTTCGCCTTTCGGGTCGTCTTTCAGGGCGCGCTTTTCACGTTCAACCTCGGCGCTCTCTATGTCGGCTTGCGAAGAGACCGAAATATACTCGCTGGCCGCGATCGACATTGCACCGGCGACAACGCCGGCCACGCCCGTCGCTACCACAATGTCCGACGTCGACACCGCTGCTGCGACACCGATCAGAAGCGACGAAATCGACACGATCCCATCCGTCGCCCCCAGCACAGCGGCGCGCAGCCAGTGGCTGCGCCCAAGGCGGTGGGGGTCTTCGGGATGCGTGGCTGCAAAGGTCTCAGTCATGTCGCGTGTGGGGTTTTGGGCTGAGGGTCGAACTCTTTCGGCGGCCTGCCGACAGCGCCGACGTATCTCACAGACGCGAACCTTACCAGCTTTCGAAGCAATATCTGACGGCTTACGTCCGATCGTCACCAAAGCGGCGTTCGAGCTGACGTGCTGGGAACGGGTTTGAAAAAACGGAGGTCGTCCCATCGTTCGAGCAAGCACTGCTGCCATCTCTTTGTGCTTTTCTCCTGTCGCAGCGTCGGTGGCGCCCTGGGTGCAACGCGTCGAAGCTCTCTTCACATGTGTGTTGGAGCCCCGCGATGCCTCGAATGGGAGTGTCTCATTACCCTCGACATTCCAGATGTCCGAGATTGGGCAGTCAGCGGATCAAAAGCCCCAGTCGCGTGCCGGCGGCCGACGATAGCGCGCAGGGCCGGTTGCGTCATGGACAAGGACGGCCTCCAGGCGCTCCCGCATCTGGTCGCGTTGAGCGTCCCCGTTCTCGATCAGGCGCGCGCCGCCCCGCGGGCGGACAGCCCGTCAGTCTCTTGGAGCGCTCAATCAGATGCCATGTGATCCCGGGCATATGCCACGCACCCGCTGCGCCCGCATAGGATCACCACGTTGGTTGCGATTGGTGGGTCTGCCCGCATGCGCATTCTCGCATTTTTACGCAGCTTCAACCGGTGCAGGGCTTGGCTCGCCTGTGCCGACCTCGGACCGTCGCTTGCGCCGGATGCGCGTGATCAATCTGTCGATTAGAGCGACAACCACGAACAGGACGCCATATAACAGCGCCATACCTGCCGAGGTGCCGGCATTTAGGACATAGGCAACGCCAAAGCCCGCGAGAGCGCCCAAGACGGCGAAAAGTGCCGTCAGAGCGATCATGACCGTGAGGCGCTTGCTGATCAGTTGCGCTGTCGCCGCCGGCACAACGAGAAGGGAGATCACAAGGACCGCACCGACGGCTTTGAACGCTGCGACCACGGTAATCGAAACGAGAAACATGAAAGCCGTATTCAAGAGCCGGGTGCGCATGCCCAGCACAGTTGCGAATTGCCTGTCAAAGGTCGTCAATTCGAGCTTTGTGAAGAAGAGTACAAGGAATGCGACATTCAAAGTGAGCACGGCTAGCATGACGTAGAGATATTCGGGCCCGAAATTCACGCCGTTCACCATGAGTGCGGGGAAGGCCGCGAGGTTGAGGTCGCCGACGAGAACGGCATTCGTGTCAAGGTGGACATGCTGAAAGTCCATGCTGACTAGGATGATGCCTCCGGCAAAAAGTGCGGGAAAGATCAGGCCTTGCGGGGCATCTCCGGCTAGCAGACCAGTATCGGTGAGCCACTCGTTGCCGAGTACAACCAGTAACCCCGCAAGGGCCGCGCCGAGGATCAATACAGGCGAGTCCAAATCTCCGGTCAGGGCGAAGCCGACGATGATCCCGGGCAAAACGGCATGCGCGATACCGTCTACGATCATGGAATTCTTGCGCAACACGACAAAGACACCGGGCAGCGCGCATGCGAGTGCGGTGACGCATGCAAGGAGAACAACGCCCAGAACGTAGCTCATGGGGTGTTTCCCGGGGCATTAAGCTCCCGCCGCAGGGCCTGCCGCGCTCGGACCCGACGCATCGCAGTTGCAACGATACTGCGTCTGGGCGATGCCAGAAGCGATACAACGAAGATCGCGAAGAGGACGAGAACGATGACCGGCCCGGTGGGCACATTGCCTAGAGCGATCGACAGGTAGGCGCCCAGCCCGCTCCCAAGCCCGCCAAACAGAGCAGACAGGAAGACCATCCCAGGCAGCGTGTTGGTCCATTGTCGGGCCGCCGCAGGTGGCGTGACAATGAAGGCCACCATCAGGACGAATCCGACCGCTTTCACACCGATCACGATGGCGATGACGATGGTGCTGAACATCAGCGTATCAATAACTCGCGCCCGAAAGCCGAGCATTGTCGAAAGAACCGGGTCAAACGTGCGAAGCGTGAATTCCTTCCAGAACACGACCATCACAAGCACGGCAAAGGCCCCGACCGCAACGCTGGTGATTAGATCCGCCCGGGTGATGTTTGCGGCATTCCCGAGCAGATAGTCCTGGATGCCGCCCTTGCCGGGGTACGGATTGTTCGTGATGATGCGCAGTAAAAGCATGCCCAAGCCAAAAAAGGTCGTGAGCGAAATGGCCATCGCGGTGTCTATCGCGATCTTTGTCCGCGCGGCTACGGCATTTGCGAAGAGCGCCGAAAGCGTACCGGTTATGACGGCTCCCACAATCAGGAGCAACATGTTGCGGCCGCTGACGTCCAGGACCAAGACGGCTGTGAGGAAAGCCAGCATCGCCCCGGGCAGGGCCGCATGGCCGATGACGTCGCTGATCAACGATTGCTTACGCAGATAGGCAAAAGCTCCAAGCGCGCCGGACACGACCCCGATCACGGTGGTGCCGAAGAACACCATGCGGAAGACGTGATTGCCGAAGAATTCTGTCGGGTCCATTGCCGCGCTATCCGGCCTCTGCCAGGAACGCCTCGGCGCCGTCGCTCGCCTGATAGGCGATAGAGATGTTTTGCTTGGTGAAGGTTTCCGTGCCGGGCCCCGACGCCACAACGCGCTTGTTGAGCAGCGTGACGTGGTCGCAAAAATCCAGGACGCTGCCCAGATGGTGGTGCACGATCACGAGGGTCTTACCCTGCCTGCTTAGGCCTTTGATCACCTCGATCATCTCTTGCTGGCTCTTCGCGTCGATCCCCTCGAACGGTTCGTCCATGAAATAAAGATCAGGGGCTTGGACAAGGGCGCGGGCAAGAAAGGCACGTTGGCGCTGACCGCCGGAAAGCTCTCCGATCTGCCGGGAGGCGTAAGCTTGCATACCGGTCTGTTCCAGCGCCGCTAGCGCGCGCATGCGTTCCGCTTTGCCAGGGCGGCGGATCCAGCCTAGCTCGCCGTAGGTACCCATGACGGCCAAATCGATGACGGTCGTTGGAAAGTCCCAATCCACGCTCGCAGATTGGGGCATGTATCCCACGCGCTTTCGGACCTCATCAAGCGATCGCCCGAAGAACTCCGAGCTGCCGGCAAGTGGTTTGACAAGACCGAGCATGGCCTTGATCAACGTCGACTTGCCGGCGCCGTTGGGGCCGACGATGCCCATCACGCTGCCGACCGGCACGCGGAAGTCCACGTGCTGCAACACCGGTTCGTCGCGATACGCAACCGAGAGACACCGGCTCTCACAGGCAATGGACATCTCGGTCATCTCAACTCCCCACGAGCGCCGCCGCGACGGCCCGCGCGTTGTGCAGGAAAACCTCCAGATATTCATCGACGCTCTCGTCTGCACCGAGGGAGTCTGCGAAGAGCTCATCCGCCGAAATCTGAACTTCCCAGCCGAGCGCCTGCACGGCTTCCTGCAGGCTGACGATGGCCTGCGGATTGGCTTGGTTGTCCTGGAATATCGTCGGGATTTGGTTTTCGGCAATGAACTCCGCCAGTTCCGCCAGTTCTGCTGGGCTCATCTCTGCCTCGGTGGAAACAAAGTCGGTCGCCCGTACTTCGAGACCGTATGTATCGCCGAAGTATTCAAAAGCGTCGTGCCCCGTGATGAGGATACGATTGTCTTCGGGGATGGAAGCGAGCAGGGCTTCGGCCTCGGTGTGAGCGGCCTCAATCTCTTGAACATAGGCCTTGGCGTTTACCAGGTAGGTGTCCGCGTTATCGGGGTCTATTTCGCTCAGATGATCGGCGACGTGGCCAACGATCAGCGCCCAGGCGTCGGGGCTGTTCCAGACGTGCGGGTCGCTCAGGTCATCCTCCCAGGGGAGCAGCATCGTACCAGGCAACAGCTCGGCCGTCGCGAGCGCTTTGTCACCGAGGCCCATCAGGAGGTCTTCCATCCGAGCCTCGAGGAAAAGACCGTTCCAAACGACGGCATCGGCGGCTTGGATCTGCTGAATGTCTTGGGTCGAGGGCTGATAAGTGTGCGGGTCGCCGCCTGGCCCGACCATCGTAATGATCTCGGCATCGGGTGCTATCTTGGCGACAGCGTCGCCCAGATAGCCGGTCGTCGCGTAAACCGTGATGTCGGCGAGTGCTGCCGTGGCGGACAGCGCCGTGGCCAACGCGCCACTGGCGACCAAGTGCCGATTGCTCATCTGCATCTTATGGCTCCTTTTCTACGTCATGTTGGCGAGTCACCCGGGCGGGCATAAGTGCTTCTGAGATGATATTGCGAACCACTCGCAACGTCAATGAAATTGAGAACCATTCTCATTTACCATACGGAGAGTGAGTGGTTAGTCTATGCTGTCGTGAAACCGCTGCCGCTCTAGAGGCGCGTGGCGGGATCGGGAAAGGCTCCAATCACGCGCGTTCCGCAATGCGCGAGAGGGGCATTGTCCGTCGGCTTCCCTAGCGTCGAGAAGTCACGCGTGACACTGCGCGTGTCGGGAACGGGGTCTACCTCCCGCGATACCAACCCGTCGCCCTGACCTATCCGGATTGTCCTTTGAAGGACGGTTCGGAAGACAGACCGAGGCATCCAAAATCTGCTGCAAAACGACCGAACTCATCCGATGAGGCCTGAAGCCGATCCGCCGTGCTCTGAAGGTTGGCGATTAGACTGTGCGTGTTCGATCCCATGCCGCGACCCCTTGGAAACGGCTGTCGGTGGTCCCCAATGCGGTTCCATCGACAGCCGAAGCAGATTCGAGAGACCGAAACCCCGTTGGCTTTTGTCGCTGCGGCGCCGGTCTTCGCCGGAACACTGCCGCAACCGCGCGTGCTAGATCTGCGTCACGTCGGGCTGCCTGTTCCGGAAGCTTTCTGTGCCACGCCGCAGGGTGCTAAGAGCGAAAGCCCTTTCCCACTTGCTTGTTTTTCAGGGGAAGCGTACTTCCGTTCGCGGGACACCCCTCCCCAACGAGGGGCGTATATCTGGAAGGATAGCAGCGATGGAATTTGACCAACCGGCGACGCGGCCGGCCAATCCGCGTTTTTCCTCGGGCCCCTGTGCCAAACCCCCGACGTTCTCCCTTCATGGGCTTCGCGATGCGCCCCTTGGCCGGTCTCACCGCGCCGCGATCGGCAAAGCTAAACTCAGGGCCGCCATTGAGCGGACGCGGGCAATCCTCGGCGTGCCCGCAGACTACCGCATTGGGATCGTACCGGCATCAGACACCGGCGCCTTCGAGATGGCGATGTGGACGATGCTCGGCGCGCGGCCCGTCGAGATGGTGGCGTGGGAAAGCTTCGGGGCGGGCTGGGTTACCGACGCGGTCAAGCAGTTGAAGCTCGACGCGACCGTGCACGAGGCACCCTATGGTGAGATCGTCGACATGGCGGCGCTCAACTATGATTTCGACGTCTGCTTTACTTGGAATGGAACAACATCGGGCGTGCGCGTCCCAGATGGCGCGGCAATTCCGGCGGACCGCGGGGGCCTTACACTCTGCGACGCAACCTCGGCGGCGTTCGCGATGGATCTGCCCTGGGAGAAGCTCGATGTGACGACCTTTTCCTGGCAGAAGGTCCTCGGTGGCGAGGCGGCCCATGGGATGCTAATTTTGAGCCCGCGCGCCGTTGCACGGCTTGAGAGCTTTACGCCGCCTTGGCCGCTGCCAAAAATCTTCCGACTGACCAAGGGCGGCAAGGTCAACGAGAGCATCTTCGAGGGCGCAACGATCAACACACCGTCGATGCTCTGTGTTGAGGACTATCTGCTTGCGCTCGATTGGGCCGAAAGCGTCGGCGGGCTGCCGGGTCTCATCGCGCGAGCGGAGGCAAATGCAGCCGTCGTCGCGCGCTTCGTGGCAGACCATGGCTGGATCGACTATCTCGCCTCGGACCCGGCGACCCGCTCGACCACGTCGGTCTGCCTCAGGTTCACCGATCCGGCAATTGCAGATGGGACAGCCTTTGCCAAAGCTGTCGCCAAACGGCTCGAGGCCGAGGGCGTGGCCTTTGATATCGGGGCCTATCGCGATGCGCCGCCAGGCTTGCGGATCTGGTGCGGCTCGACGGTCGAAAGCGCCGATGTCGAAGCGCTGATGCCCTGGGTGGCCTGGGCCTTTGAGACCGAACGCGCGGCGCTCGTTGTTTCCGCTTGAGCGCATTGTCCGGCGACAAAACCTTCTAGAAGGTTTTGCCCCGATGGGATTTTCTAGAAAATTCCGGGCAGAGGCCCGGCCTGGAAAGGAGAGGTGCATTGCCGCTCGATACCAATCTTCCCCGCGTGCTTGTCTCAGACAAGCTGAGCGAAACCGCTGTTCAAATCTTCCGTGACCGTGGGATCGACGTCACGTTCGATCCGTCGATCGGTAAGGACAAAGAGCGGCTTCTGGCCGAGATACCCAACTACGATGGCCTTGCCATCCGTTCGGCGACCAAGGTCACCGAAAAATTGCTTGCCGCCGCGCCCCGGCTCAAAGTCGTCGGTCGCGCCGGGATCGGCGTCGACAATGTCGAGATCCCCGCTGCCTCGAAGCGCGGCGTGATCGTCATGAACACACCCTTTGGGAACTCGATCACAACCGCCGAACACGCAATCGCCATGATGCTCGCCGTCGCTCGGCAGATCCCAGCCGCCGACGCGTCGACCCATGCCGGTAAGTGGGCGAAGTCGGCCTTTATGGGGGTTGAACTCACGGGCAAGACGTTGGGCGTCATCGGCGCGGGCAATATCGGCTCAATCGTCTGTGAGCGCGCGCTGGGGCTGCGGATGAAGGTGTTGGCCTATGACCCGTTCCTTTCCGAGGAGCGCGCAGCCAAGATCGGCGTAACAAAGGTCGCGCTCGACGACCTCTTGGCGCGCTCTGACTTCATCACGCTCCACGTCCCGCTCACCGACAAAACGCGCAACATCCTCTCGGCAGATGCAATCGGACATACGAAGAAAGGCGTGCGCATCATAAATTGCGCCCGAGGCGGGCTCGTGGACGAGCACGCCCTCGCCACAGCACTCCAAGCGGGGCATGTCGCTGGCGCAGCCTTCGACGTTTTCGCAGAGGAGCCGGCGACAGAGAACCCGCTCTTCGGACTGCCCAACGTTGTCGTGACACCGCATCTCGGCGCGTCAACCACCGAGGCGCAGGAAAACGTGGCGCTCCAGGTCGCCCAGCAAATGTCGGACTACCTGCTGACCGGGGCAGTGCAAAATGCGCTCAACATGCCATCTGTCACGGCGGAGGAAGCGGCCGTCATGGGCCCGTGGCTCAAGCTCGGCGAGCATCTCGGCGCGTTTATCGGGCAGATGACAGACGAACCGATCCAAGCGATTAACCTGCTCTACGATGGCGCCGTTGCGGAGATGAATCTCGACGCGCTCGGCTGCGCCGCAATCGCCGGTGTGCTCCAGGCCAGCAACCCCGAGGTCAACATGGTCTCGGCGCCTGTCATTGCGAAAGATCGGGGGATCAAGGTCTCGCGGACGACGCAGGGCAAGTCCGGCGTGTTCGAGGCCTATATGAAGCTGACGGTCAAGACCGCGGAGCGCGAGCGGTCCATCGCCGGCACGGTCTTCTCCGACGGCAAACCGCGTTTCATTCAGATCAAAGGCATCAACATCGATGCCGAGATCGGCGCTTATATGCTCTACACGACCAATGAGGACGTGCCGGGGATCATCGGCACGCTGGGCCACACGATGGGCGCGAACGGCGTCAACATCGCCAACTTTACCCTTGGTCGGAACGAGAAAGGGCGGGATGCGATCGCGCTCCTTTATGTGGACAGCCCGGTGCCCGAGCCGGTCATTGGTCAGCTTCGCCGGACGGGGATGTTCGGGCAAGTGCGGCCTCTTGCCTTTCAGGTGTAGCGCGACGGGGCGGACATTTCCCACTTCACGGGCGGCGCTTTGCTCGGCGCCGCCACTTCGGGCAATCATCCATCGGTTGATTCGATTTCAGGCATCGGCGGGAAAACCTCTGGGGCGCGTCCGCGCGAAGGGCGGAATTCACGTGGCGGTAACACCTGCCATGTCTTTTCGTCTCAGCCCTACCCTGGAGGAGGATCATGTCGCGCCCTCGTCGCCCCTACGCCCATCCGCCCGATGCCCATCCGCCCGATCTCGGTCCGTCCGATCTCGGTCTTTCCGGCGCCAAGCCGCTGGCCGCGGCTGTTCCGGATGGAGCGTCGCCCCCTCCTGCGGCTGGTCACGCCAAGTCTCAAGGCAGAGCGCGCAAGGGCCCTACCGTCGCTGAGGATGCGGCGGCGAGCCCCCTTCTCCAGACGCTGGTTGCCCGGTTCCTCACTCCGGTCACTGCACCGGCCGCCCTAACGGCCGATCCCACAGCCGAACCTGTCGAGCCGGCGCCCGACCCCTAGTCTTCCGTCCCCTGCCCCATCTCTTCCGAAAGCCCGGGACGCCAAGTCACAGCGGCCCTGATCCAACCAACGGATAGCCTCGTCCTGCTTCAAGACGGGAGGAGAGGCATGGACGACATCGTAATCCTATCGGGTCGGCGGACCGCAATCGGCACGTTCGGCGGCGCTCTGGCCGGCACGCCTCCGATCGCGCTTGGGGCAGCGACGGCCAAGGCCGCGATTGCGGATGCGGAGGTCGAACCGGAGCAGATCGGCCACGTCGCCTTTGGCCACATCATCAACACCGAACCGCGCGACATGTATCTGTCTCGTGCAGCAGCCATGGAGGCCGGGATGCCGGAGACGGTTCCCGCGATGAACGTCAACCGGCTCTGCGGCTCGGGCGCGCAAGCGCTCGTCTCCGTCATCCAAAACCTCGCTCTCGGCGACGCGGAGTTTGGTTTAGCCGGTGGTGCCGAGGTCATGAGCCGAAGTCCCTTCATAATGTCAGACGCGCGCTGGGGCGCGAAGATGGGCGACGTGAGCACGCGCGACATGATGCTTGGAGCGCTCAACTGCCCCTTCGGGACGGGCCATATGGGGGTGACGGCAGAGAACGTCGCCGCCGAGCACGATGTCAGCCGTGAAGATCAGGACGCTTTCGCCCTCGAGAGCCAGAGCCGCGCGGCCGCGGCAATCGAAGAGGGGCGTTTCGCGCGCGAGATCGTGCCCATCGAGGTGCGCGTGAAGCGCGACATCGTTCCTTTTGAAACGGATGAACACCCGAAGGCGACGACCCGCGACAAGCTCGCCGCCCTCCGCACCGTCTTTCGCAAAGACGGCACCGTCACCGCTGGCAATGCGAGCGGGATTAACGATGGGGCGGCGGCGCTTGTTCTTGCCCGCGCCGATGCAACGGATCGCGCAGGGCTCACGCCGCGGGCGCGGATCCTCGGCTATGCCCATTCCGGCGTGCGGCCCGAGGTCATGGGGATCGGCCCAGTCCCGGCGGTCCAGGCGCTCTGCCAGCGGACGGGGCTCTCGACCGAGGACTTCGACGTGATTGAGTCGAACGAGGCGTTTGCGGCGCAGGCCATTGCCGTAAATCGCGGCCTTGGGCTCGATCCTGATAGGGTCAATCCCAATGGCGGCGCGATTGCGCTGGGACACCCGGTCGGAGCCACCGGCGCAATTCTGACCGTCAAGGCCCTGCACGAGCTCGAACGCACCGGCGGTCGTCTCGCCCTTGTGACCATGTGCATCGGGGGCGGCCAAGGCATCGCCCTCGCGCTTGAGCGGGTCTAAGCGCGCCGACCCCGTTCGAGCCATGGACGCGCCCGCCCCGCTTGCCTAGGGTCGGGCGGCCAAGACGGAGGGGTAGGGATGAGCGACGCAGAAGGCACAGGCTACCAAGTCCTCGCCCGTAAGTATCGTCCGCAGACCTTTGCCGACCTCGTTGGGCAGGAGGCGATGGTCCGCACCCTGAAGAACGCCTTCGCGGCGGACCGGATCGCCCAGGCCTTCATCCTCACCGGCATCCGCGGCACCGGTAAGACGACAACCGCCCGCATCATCGCCAAGGGCATGAACTGCACCGGGCCCGACGGCACAGGCGGGCCGACGACGGACCCTTGCGGGCTTTGTGAAAACTGCATCGCGATCGGCGAGGGCCGGCACCCGGATGTTCTGGAGATGGACGCTGCGTCGAACACAGGGATCGACGACATCCGCGCGCAGGTGATCGACAGCGTCGCCTATGCGCCCGGATCGGCGCGCTACAAGGTCTACATCATCGACGAAGTGCACATGCTCTCGCGCTCGGCCTTCAATGCGCTTCTTAAGACGCTGGAGGAGCCGCCGCGCCACGCCAAGTTTATCTTTGCGACGACCGAGATCCGCAGGGTTCCGGTGACGGTCCTGTCCCGCTGTCAGCGGTTCGACCTGCGCCGGATTGAGCCCGAGGACATGATCGCGATGATGCGCCGGATCGCCGAGGCCGAGGGCGCGCGGATCGCTGACGGCGCGCTCGCGCTCATCGCCCGCGCCTCCGAAGGCTCCGCGCGGGATGCGACCTCGCTTCTCGACCAAGCGCTCGCGCAGGCCGCCGGGGCAGAGGTCTCCACCGAGGACGTGCGCGGGATGATCGGCCTCGCGGATCGCGGGCGCATCCTCGACCTTTTCGAATTGGTGCTGAGGGGCGATGCAGCAGGCGCGTTGATCGAGCTTTCCGCGCAATATGCCGACGGGGCCGATCCGCTCGTGGTTCTGCGCGATCTGGCGGAGGTCTGTCACTGGGTGTCGGTGACCAAGATCACGCCTGAGGCTGCGGAGGACCCGACGATTGCGCCCGATGAGCGCGAGCGCGGGCGCGCAATGGCCGGCGCGCTCCAGATGCGGGTGTTGAGCCGGATGTGGCAGATGCTGCTGAAGGCGCTCGACGAGGTCGCCCAGGCGCCGAACGCGATGATGGCGGCTGAGATGGCGCTCATCCGGCTGACCCATGTGGCCGACCTTCCGCCGCCGGAAGACCTCGTCCGCCAACTGACCCACCAGAGCACGGCCGCCGCGCCGCCGTCTCCGCCGCGGTCGACCGCGCCTGCGGGGCCGGTCGCCCGCGCCGCGCC